>OY970179.1:0-2089781 GCA_963707995.1 uncultured Verrucomicrobiae bacterium | reverse complement strand
GGGGATATCTCTTTCTCGCCACTGCTCTAGGAATCGCTTTGGGGTCGCTCATTGCAGGTCGAATTTCAAAGAAAAGGATCGAACTAGGACTTTCCTGCCTGGCCGGTTTTGGAGTTGGAATCCTTTTCATTTTAATCGCAATCTTTTCTTCAAGTCTTTACTCGATCATTTTGATTCTGTTGCTGCTTGGGATTCTAGCCGGCATGTTCACCGTCCCCTTAGATACTTTCATTCAAACCAGTAGCGAGGGGAGCCGACGTGGCCAAACGATTGCCGCCGCTAATTTCTTAAGTTTTGGAGGCGTTCTCGTCGCCTCTTTTGCTCTATATTTCTTCAATCAATTCTGTGGCTTCACTTCCGCCTTCAGCTTTGCGGTGATGGGACTCATCACTCTATCCGTTTCAATCATCTTAAGCGTTCGGTTCTCCGATCTCTTCTTTTCTCTTTTTTCACGAATTGCCCTCTATCCGCTACTCCGCTTTCAACGCCCCGATACTGAAACCCTTGAAAAGTCTTCCTCCGCAATCCTCATCATGGAAAACGGTTCCTGGCGCAATGCCCTCTTACTCGCAGGGATCTTACCAAAGGCCCATTTTTTGGTCCCCATGGGCAGCAAAAAATGGCGCTGGTACCTTCCCGTTTTCTATTCGATTCACCAGGCTCCAAAACAACAGAACGTGGAAGAGCTCATCACGTCAGCCAAGAAATATCAGGAACAAGGAGTTATCCCCTGTCTGATGCTAGAACGATCCCTGTCCCTAACGCAACCATCTACCACAACCAATCCCTTTTTCAGCCTTTTTAAGCGGAGCTCCACTCAGATCTTCTTTGTCCGCTTCGTCAAGGATAAAGAAAGTGGCAAATTGACTGTCCACTTTGAAAAAGGTGTCACGCGTGAATAAAACCGGCGTTGCACAAAGACTCTAAAGAATTCTTACCACAGAGCTCTTTTTAAAGCTTTGCAACTATGTTTTGTTGATTTTTGTTATCAGTCCACTTTACATTAGCACAATCCTTAAGCGCCATTGTTAATTTGAAATTAATTGCCTTTATAACCGACTGAGGAAGTTTCAACTCTTCATTTAAATCGTACATTATGAGTGTGACATCCATGTCAACAACCATTGGAGCTTTATCTTTGTTAGCAAAAAACTTTGCCACAGCATCAATGATTTTTTTGTCTGTGAGATAGGGTTGTGTTTTCTCGTTTGTCAATGGATGTTGCTTAAGATAAGAAATGATTGCTTCTTGGGTCGGAAAATGAAGTATTGGCTGTATTGTACTCGTTGCCATAATTGACTCCTTTTTTAAAAAGCGATTGGAAAGGTCAACAGGATTAAAAATTTGGTATACCGAAACAACTTGAAAAATCGGGAATATGCCAAGGAGGCCCCCTGAATTTGAACCAGGCGAAGTCGGCGCCGAAGCAGCTCAACTTGAACAAGTTGAGTGCTGCGGACACTTGCAAAAGAGCGGGGGTTTGCTCTTTTGCAAGGGGAGCAGGGTGGGTTCAAATTCAGTGGCTGTCCGGCGCAGGCAAAAACCGATTTTTCAGGTTGTTTCGGTATAAACATGGGTTGTTTCTCCTCTTTCAAAAAAAACATCATCCCCATGCTATTTGGGCTCTTTTTTTCAGTCACTACTTTTTAATAAGTGGATGCAACAACCAAAAACAACAGATTCTCTAATTGCAAAAAATTCTATAATTCGGCTACAATAAAATCATCGTCCCTCATGAGCATCCTTTGGGACCGCATGAGAAAGCCACGGGCCATAAACCCGTGGTCTGTTTTTTTCTGAGGTCTCAATGCCGCTTCATAGAACGATAGCTCTCATAGATGGATTTAACCTTTACCACGCCATCGCCAGTCTCTACCGTCCAGAACTAAAATGGGTCAACTTAAGAGTTCTTTCTGGGATTTTTATCAATACATCTACAGAACGACTCGATGAGGTATTTTATTTTAGTGCATATGCTGAGCATGTTGCTGCGACGGTTCTGCAAGCACAAAAAGCATATATTAAAGCACTTGAGATTACAGCAGTGCATCCTGTTCTGGGCTTCTTCAAGAAGAAAGATAGAAAATGCCCAAATTGCAGTCATAAATAGACTAGCCATGAAGAAAAAGAAACTGATGTCAATATTGCTTCTTATCTCATTGATTTAGCTTACCGAAACATATTTGATCGGGCGCTTGTTATCTCAAATGATTCCGATCTTAGTCCAGCGATCCGTTTGATTAGAAACCGATTCCCCGAAAAACGAATCACAACAGTAGCACCACCTAATTACTATCACAGTAACGAACTCATTAAGGCCTCTTCTGACAAAGCCCGCATTCGACCTGAACATCTGGAGCAATCTCTTTTTCCGGCTCTAGTCAAAGACACTTCTGGCTTATTTTCTGTCTCCTGCCCAGAAGAATATGCCGCTCTGCCGGCTTATTCAAAAAAATAAAAAGAGAATTTAAAGCCGAACAAGTCGATTAAAACCCGTAGATGAACTCGATTTCGTATTGCTTATAGCGGTGGAAGGGGCCAATGGCATCGTCAAGGGTGATCGACTGCTGCCAGCTTTGCTGCATATTGAGCTGGTTGGTCAACAAGTAGTCTAAAGTCATCTGGAAGCCGCGATAGTTGACACCCCCTCCGGCGGTCTTGCGGGTGTTTGCACCACCTCCACCTCTGATATTGCCAGAGTAAAATCCAGTGTTCGCTGCATTGCCAAGACCAATTCCCTGTACATCAAAGTCAGGCACACATTGTGCGGCCAAAACCTGATAGTTGATATCGAAAGCCCAATCTCCTTGTTTCTTCAATTCACCGATTGAAAATCCGATGTAACCACCCCAATTCGCACGCTTGTGATTAGATATCTTTAATTTACGTGCTGCGCTATTCCATAAGCCGGCGAGATAGATCTGAACGATCTTTTGCAAGCGGCTAGGCAAAAACTTATAACCGAGAATCACCTGTGAAACGATAAAATCAAAACGTCGGTTCTGAATTTTATTATGAAAATCTTTAGTGTCCCAATCGGTGAGGGAATACTTCGTGTAAAAACCTGTTCCCCCAATATTGAGAATACCGAACTCACCTAGGTATCCAAATTGGTTTTTGTTTTCATTGATGATGAAGACACCTGCATGGAGATAGAGATCTCCAATCGGATCATACCCTTGATCGTATCTGAACCAGATCCCATCGAAAAAGTTATTAAATTCAATTTTGGAATCGACAATGGACGACATCCGTCGACGGCCAAGCTCTATATCGAAGCTATAAGTATCGCCATCGATAGCACGTACGCCCCAATAGGCCCTCTCGAGCTTTATCTTATTAAAGGTACCACTGTCGATACCGGCATCATTATCGAATTCGAGTTTGATCGAGCCCCAGGAATTGTCGGTGCGATAATCCATCATGATATTGACTTCGATATCGAAGCCATTTGTCGGAAGAGGGTCTTTTCTGTCATTAAAAATAGGAGCGCCATGTCCCCTCTGTTTGATCCCGTTTAGGACCTCTGCGGTCGACTGGAACTCTGTGCGCACCTCACCGCTGATCGAAAGAGCCCCGCCGAGTTCACGTACGGTGACTTGCCGCTTTGTGTTGATCCATTCACGCACAGCGTTGACATCTTTTTGATCGATATCATCGGAATCTTCGATCGTCGATGCGAAAAGAGAAGAAGAGAGAAGGCATGTTGCGCAAAGATAAAACCGATGTAAAAATTGATTTTTTTTCATTATTTGAACTCCTAAATAACTATCCTGCGCAGACTCATCAAAAAATATTTGTGATCGAGGGCGGGCATTCCCGTTAAAATGCAAGTAAATCGAAAAACGACGTAAAGGGTTATAATAAGAATGCCCATTTATTGCAAAGGGAAAGGCCTAAGAGTCTGTCCACAATCTAAGCTTCTGTCGATTTTCGGGTTCTTTTGAGCCGCTTTTCGATTCAAATCGCAGGGGTAATATACGCGTGTTGATATTACCCCTGCGATTTGGATCGAAAAGCGGCCAAAATAATCCCGAAAATCGACGAAGCCTTAGTTTGTGGACAGACTCTAAAGGGATCCCTTTAAAACTTGAGGTCCCCGCTAAATGACACACCATTCTCATTGATGAAACGCGCTTCAAAATTGATGTTAAACCCTCGCGTAGGTGAGAGGCCAAACCCAAGAAAAATGCCGATCGGATAAACCTCCTTGAAGACGACATGATTCCGATGGAAAAGAAATTTAAGTGAATTCAAATGCTCGATTTTCATCCTAAAATCGGAATAATCAAACCCGAGATAGGGGATGAACCAATCGCATCGATAGGAGACACCAGCGCCGATCTGCCATTCGCGAAATTCAGCCTCAGCCCCTTTTTTTGGATAAGACTTGTCATTGACCTCGACAGAAGAAAGAGGAGGATTGGATTGAAGGTAGGCAGCATTGACAGAGACCTGGATATCCCCCCAATAGGCCAAAATCGCCCGTCCTCCCACCCCCCAAGCGAAATGGGATCCGGTGTGATAAGAGACTTTCGTATCTTCAAAAGGGCGTTGAGAAAGTTCAAATTGCATGGCTCCTAACGAACCAAAAATTTCCACTCGGTCGTTGAAATTGAGCGTGACGACCCCTTGATTGCTCAGGGAGTTGTATTCTTGCACTTTTCTTCGCTCCTCATCGACGTGACGGTGCTCCATGCGCAAGCGGCGATCGTACACATAGTCCAACTGATAGCCAACTTTAAGGCCGAACCAATCTTCTTTAGAAATGATCGTCCCTTCTTCCGGCATCATGGGTAAGCTGGGATTGCCGTTGTAGAGAGCAAAAGCATTTAGAGACACGATCAAAAAGAAAAAAAGAAAACGCAATAAACGCATCTTGTCCGCAAAAATTCAAAGTTTGGGACCGATTTGGGTATAACAAAAGCCATGACGATATTCTATGAAAATTTTAAGCTGCAGGGCATTTAATAATGAGGAGGGAAAATTAACAAGATGGCCAGGATATCCAGGATAAAAAAAGTGGAAATTAAAATTTCTTCCATTAAGATTGATTACGAAGTGGTTGCAAATATTTTATTGCTGAAAAATGATTAAATTCGGTAAGATAAAGGTATAATCCCGCATGGTGAATGCCATGCGAACGCCACAGGTTGATACCTGTGGTCTTTTTTTTGTGTAACCGAATGAAATGCAGCCGAGTTATCTCTTTCATCGATGGATTTAATCTATATCATGCAATTCTCAAGTTGAATGAACCCAAGCTCAAGTGGCTTGATCTTAGAAAACTCTCACAGGAATTTCTCCATCCCTTACAAGAAGAGTTGGTGCGAGTTTTTTATTTCTCTACAATCGCGATTCATCGCAATCAGGATGCCCAGATAAGGCAAAAAACGTATTTACGCGCCTTGGAACTTCGGGGAGTAAAAACGATTTTAGGGCAATTTAAACAGAAAGATCGAGATTGTCCCAAATGCAATTCTCGGTACATAGGACATGAAGAGAAAGAAACCGATGTAAACATTGCTTTAACGCTCATAGATCTTGCGTATCAGGACGCTTATGATCGGGCCTTGTTAATAACGAATGATTCTGATCAGGTGCCCTCCATTCGTAAAGTATTGGAACGGTTCCCCAATAAAAAAATTACGATTTTAATCCCTCCTCATACTCGGGAATGCAACGAATTGATCCGCGTTGCATCTACTAAGGCTAAAATCACATCCGACCATTTGCAGACCTGTCTGCTTCCGGAAATTGTGAATGACGCATCAGGGCTCATAGCTATCAGGCGACCTAAAGAATATGATGCTAATTTGGTAAGGATTTCTTAAAAAGCCTCTAGCTCCGCTATGAAAATTTTAAACCGCGAGCTGGAGCGCTCATCTCATATTCGAAAGGGCGGGTGAAGATCGACCATGTCTTCCGCTCAGTTCCGTTGAGATAGTGTTTCCATTCGCTCATCTGCACACCCTGAGATAGGGTTCGGTCAAGGCGCCATAGTTCTAAACGGCCCGTTCCAGGGTTGACGATGAATCCAAAAAAATTATTTGTCCAATTCGTATCTGCAAATAGCAAAGGGGTTGGCGATGCAACCCCGACAAAGCGGGCGTGGGTCGCAATGTAATCGTGAAGGTCGAATGGGAGAGTGATCTTTTCATGGGAAAGAAGATAACACCCTTTCACCACCTCTCTGAGCTCGCTCGCTAACAGGAAGGGGCTTGGAACATCGGGGAAAAGTTGAAAGATTTTTTCCACTTTATCGCTCATCAGATCGGAAAGCATCCGACGCCCAATCACTTTCCATTCTTTTCCAGGGATGATGGGCAAGGCGTGATATAAGAAAGAATCGATCTTATCGGCAAGGAGTTGGTGTTGCCTGGCATGTTGAGATTTCACCTGTCTGACGAGCGCATCGAGCAGTGACTTGCGCCACTCGATGACAGAGAGTTTCTTTTCCAACTGGGCAAAACTATGATTGAGATAATGGCCGAGTGTGGGAGGGAGCTCATCACAAAATCTTGAAAGCAAAAAAGACTGTTCGGCAGTGGTCAGACGGATCTCTGCATAAAAGCGATGGCTTGGCAGAAAGACATTGTCGCGAACCCATGTGTAAGTGAAAATCTCCTCTTGCCACCCTTCCCGAAAGAATTCTTGTCCAGGGAGGAGAAGAAAAGCGTGCGAGGGGGAGGTCATCAACATCGCTTTGCGCGGGTCTTTAAGAAAAGCATTTGTCGTATTGGGGGGGAGATTTTTTAACGTGTCTAGAATAAAGATGAGCAATTCGCTTTCATTCTCTACCCACTTTTCTTCTGTCGTCAATTCGTTTTCCCGGCAGTAATAAGTTTTTAATAGAGTGGTCATCGTCCCACCTGAAGTGTAGGCCCAGGGTTTTTTTTCGATCATCTGCAAATTTTTGAGAGAAATCAGGGGAACTCGATGAGCTTTAGCCATCCGATGAAGGGCTGTTTCTAAAAACGTCCTTGTTCTCACATGAGCGATCACAGCTGAAGTGATATCCAAGATCTCCTGATCCCCCCTTCCCAACTACATTCAACGGCAATTTGAGATTCTGTCGCTGTAAAAAAATCGAGAAGAGAATCGATGTATTGATCTGCGTCATGAATCAGCGTCCAAAGGGAAGGATCGGGCCGCCCATGTTTGTAAACAAGCCTGAAGCCTGCAGGGCTATCATCATACATCTCTCCCTGGAAATCTTGCATCTCTGCGTCGTAGATCTCTTGAAAATACTCGGGAAATTTTTGATCGTACTGTTTGACGAGGAAAGACAATAAGTTCGAATAATTCGATCCTCGCAAATAAGCGGTATCGCGCATTTCCAGGCATATCCTCATCTGATAGGCGCGGCTTTGGTATTCCGCCTGAAGACGTCTGGCATCCGATTCAGAAGAAACATTCCGCAGCAAGGCTTCGACCCCACGCACTTGATCGAAAGCGATCTCGTATTGTTTTTGGTATTCTTCGATTTTTTTATTGAGTTCTTTGATCTTCTCATCGATCTTGTGATAGATGATTTCCCCAATTCCCCCCGGTTCTTCCGCCGAAAGCCCAAGACTCGAATAAAGATTCCAGCGAGAAAACTCCATCTTCACTTCAGAAAAAGAAGCGAGGGTAAATTCCCAACATTTAAGTAGGGCATTATCACACATTCCATTGAAGGCTGACCTGGCCTCTTTTTCTTTTTGCCTGAACGCCCGAATCTGTTCGAGTTTTCTAGAAACACTTTGGTCAGGAGAGCCGATGATCATTTTGGCACTTTTGAACTGGGCGATCTCTAGATCTCTTCCCCTCTCAATATCCTCTTCGGTCAATAGTAATTTTTCAAGTATGACCTGTCGAATCAGATCCCCAACCGTCAGTTGTTTTTCTCCAAAGGCTTGGACTCGAATCAATTCCTCAACCTTTTCTCCTAATTCTTCGATGGGCAATTGGGGCTCGATCGCACTTGCCACTTGCAGCGCAGCGATCAATCCAGGAGAAAACCCCACTTTGCCCTTCAACTCCTCTCCGATTAAATTTTTTTTAAGATCTCCAATCCCCGTGCTTGGACTCAAAGGAATCGCATATTCCACCCCTCCAAATGTGCGCGTTAATTTTCCCGTGGTGAGAAGTTGATAAAGATCGTCGAGAAAAAGGGAAACTTGCTCTCTTTGAATGATGATCGCGGGGGCTGTTGCAAAACATGAGCCCACATTTTGACGTAAGGGGGTGAGACAGGCAGAGAGAACCGCAGCTCTGATCTGGGCATCGCTCACTTTAGCTGAGGGATTCAGCCCCAAGGTCTCGAAAATGAGCTTTTCCGCCCACGAATGACAAAGCGGTTTTTGGAATCGTTTCAGCGATTTGAGGATCTCATCTTCTTTCAAAATGTGTAAGAACCGGAGAGTATGCTCCTGAAGAATCCCATCATTTGTCCCGCGTGGGTAAAAAAGAAATCCCTCCTGTTCATAGGATGTGATTATTTTCTTTAAAAGATCTTGTCTGACCTCCCCTTTTTCATCGATCAGAGCAAGGGAAAGTCGGCGCGCCCGATGCAATGCCCGAAATCGAAAACTCTCCTGCAGAGTAGACACATCGAACAAGAAAGAAAGGCGCGATTCATAGGGCAGATCGAAAAGCTGTATGAGAAAATGGTCTTTCTGCGACTGCAGTAATTGTGAAAAGACTCGGTTCAAAAACTGCGGGTCAGTACAAGAAAGATCTTGGCTCATAACCTTTTTTTAACCTATATATTTTGGGCAGCAATGATTTACAATCAATAGAAAAAATCGATGAGGGGAGATATTTCAAATGTGGGTCAGAATCAACAAACAAGAGATCGAGCTTCCTGAAGGGAGCTCTGCCAAAGATTTAGCCGAAAAACTCAATCTTCGCAATCCCGATCAATCTCTGGCTGCAAAAATCAATGGCTCGATGCGCGATCTTTCTACCCCTCTAAAAGAGGGGGATGAGGTCGATCTCATCCATTTTGAAGACCCAGAAGGAAAAGAGGTCTTTTGGCACACCTCTGCGCACGTCCTGGCCCAAGCAGTTCTGCGCCTTTATCCCGATGCCAAACCCACCATCGGCCCGCCGATCGAACATGGATTTTATTACGACTTTGCCAATCTTACCCTCTCCGATGCCGACTTTGAAAAGATCGAAAAAGAAGTGCAAAAAATCATCGATGAAAACTATCGGACCGAGCGTCATGTGCTCAAAGGAAAACAAGAGGCGCTCGCAAAATTCAAAGACAACCCCTATAAACGGGAATTGATCGAAGGATTTAAGGAGGGCGATGAGATTTCTGCTTATTCTCAAGGGGAGTTTTTCGATCTTTGCCGCGGGCCCCACCTTCCCAATTTAGGAAAAATCAAGGCATTTAAAATCCTCAAAACTTCGGGAGCCTATTGGAAAGGAGATCCTAGCCGTGAAATGCTGACACGCATCTATGCGATCTCTTTTCCCGATCGGAAACTTCTCAAAGAATATCTCTTTGTTCTCGAAGAAGCAAAAAAACGGGATCATAAAATCATCGGCCCCAAGCTCGATCTTTTTTCTCTAAAAGAGGAAGCTCCCGGCATGCCTTTTATCCATCCAAAAGGGATGATCATTTGGAACCACTTGATCAGTTTTTTACGCGCACTGCACGACAAAGCGGGCTATGTCGAGATCAAAACGCCACAAATCCTCGGACAAGCGCTTTGGGAAACTTCAGGACACTGGTCTCATTACCGGGAAAACATGTACTCCTTCAGCATCGAAGAGAGGCATTATGCGATCAAGCCGATGAACTGCCCAGGCTGCATGTTGTATTACAAATCGCAGACCCATAGCTACCGCGAGCTACCCCTGCGCGTCGCAGAAATTGGCCATGTGCATCGGCATGAAGCATCAGGGGCACTCAGCGGATTGTTCCGTGTGCGCAGCTTCCATCAAGATGACGCCCATCTCTTCATGCGCCCATCCGATATCAAGCGGGAGATCCTCAACGTGATCGGCCTTATCGATGAGATCTATTCCACATTTGGGTTGCCTTACCGCCTAGAGTTGTCGACGCGTCCTGAAAAAAGTATCGGCAGCGATGAAGACTGGGAAGTGGCCACCGCTGGATTAAAAGATGCTCTCGATGCGTGGGGACAGCCCTACCGTATCAATGAGGGCGATGGTGCATTTTATGGGCCCAAAATCGATATCCACATTAAAGATACGCTCGGAAGATCTTGGCAATGCGGCACGGTTCAGCTCGACATGGCGCTTCCAGAAAAATTCCTACTCGAATATATGGATAGTGACGGACAGCTAAAACGTCCTGTGATGATCCACCGCGCCCTCTTTGGTTCGATTGAGCGGTTCCTGGGGATCTTGATCGAGCATTTTGCCGGCAAATTCCCTTTATGGATCAGCCCAAGACAAGTGTGTATCGTTGCAGTTGCTGACCGACATCACGAATATGCCCACCAAATTGGGGCAGAAATTAAAAAAGCCGGTTTCCTGTGCGATGTGGACGAGACTGCAGAATCGATGAATAAAAAAATCCGCAACGCACAACTGATGCAATATAACTACATGCTGACTGTCGGCGATAAAGAGCTCGAAAACCGAACGATCAATTTGCGGACACGCGACAATGTCGTTCATGGCCAGATTGAACTGAAAGACTTTATCAGTGCAATTGAAAGAGAAAATGGGACAAAATCTCTCCTATCCCCCTATGCAAAAGAGGAAGTCAATGCATAAAATCGCCGTGAGCAGCTTTAAAGGAGGCACCGCAAAAACCTCAACCTCTCTCCATCTTGGAGCCGCTTTGGCTAAGTTCCATCAACCAAAAAGTCTTGCTTATCGATTTCGATGCTCAAGCCAATTTGACCACGGGACTTGGGTACGATCCCGATGCTCAAGACAGCATGGCCCCTGTTCTGCAAGGGCAGAAGAAAATCAAAGAGGTGATCCTTCCCACCTGTGTAAAAAATCTCGATCTGATCCCCGCCGATACTTGGCTCGAGCGGGTCGAGGTCACCGGATCTTTAGCTGCAGATCGTTATTCTCATGAACGTCTTAAAGAGATTTTAAAACCGTTAGAATACGATACCATCATCATCGACACACCTCCATCGCTCTGCTGGCTGACTGAATCGGCTTTGATCGCTGCAAACCACTCCTTAGTCTGCGCGACCCCTGAATTTTATAGCATTAAAGGATTGCAGCGGCTGTCTCAATTCATGCATAGCATTTCACAGCGCCACCCCTTCAATATTCTCGGCGTCGCCCTCTCTTTTTGGAATCCTCGCGGCAAAAGCAATGACGCTTTTTTGGAAGTGATCGAAGCATCATTCCCTGGAAAATTGCTCCACTCGAAAGTGCGCAGGGACATCTCCGTCTCTGAAGCTTCTGTTCACGGCAAACCCATTTTTGAGGTTGCCCCTAAAGCCCGTGCCTCAGAAGATTACCTCGCACTGACCCAAGAACTTTTAAAACGAATGTAAGTAAGTGAGTTGAAATATTTATAATGAGATTCAAGGAGCTTTTCGATGAGATTTCGCAGCAGACGACGAAGACAATGTGTATGCACATGCCTGAGGAGGCTGATGTGAAAGATCGCGAAAAGAACTTGAAGATCATTATAAACATTTCAATGAACTTACTTAAAGCAGCTTAACATTATGGCTAAAGTCAACTCAATGATCATCCAACGCTTAAAGATGGCAACAGAAAAACTTTCGAAGATGACAAACCTCGTCGAAATGTCGTCAAGCGGCAATCTATCGAGCTTTTCTGGTGTGTTCCGCGTCGCCCCTTTAAGCGAAAAAGAAAATGAGACCCTCCTTTCTTTACTGACCCAATATAAAACTGAAACCCACGAGATCGGTGAAGATCTGTTCCAACTCGCTGCCCTCACTGCCGAGGTTAAAGCCATCAATAACCAAGCGGTCATTCTGCATGGAGAGAGGATCAAAAAAGCGCAAAACATTTTGAAAACATACCGGGACGGTGCCTTCAGCGCATGGCTTGTCGCCACTTACGGAAATCGGCAAACCCCTTATAATTTTCTCCAATACTATGAACTACACACTTCCCTTCCGGAGAAATTACACCAGAAGCTCGATGAGATGCCTCGCCAGGCCGTCTATAGTCTTGCCAGCAGAAATGGACAGCAACATCAAAAACTACAAATCGTTCAAAATTACAATGGCGAGCCAAAACAGGAACTCCTTAAACTCATCCGTGAGACTTTTCCTTTGGCAGAAAATGACAGGCGCGCGCAAGACTTGACCGATGTTGCGGTGAGTCATCTTCGTCGTCTCCAAGTTCAGCTGTCGACAGAGCGCTTTTCACCGACTCCAAAGCAAAAGCAGCAACTCCTCCAAATTTTAAAAGAGCTCAAGACACTCATAGAAACCTGAGTTTTGGGTTGCTTTTATGAAAGATTATCGTGGATTTCGAGGTCATTTTCGAAGATCGCGATGCGTTCAATAACCGCTAGGTCTCTATGGACGCATCGCGATCTTCGAAAATGACCCGAAAGACGCGGTAAGATTTCATGAAATGAATCCAAAACTCAGGTGACAGCATGATAGATTCCAAGCACTATCAATCTCCTCTTTCTAACCGTTACGCAAGCGATGAGATGTCTTATCTCTTTTCTCCCCATTTCAAATTCATGACTTGGCGAAAATTGTGGATCGCTTTGGCCGTCTGTCAAAAAACCCTTGGGCTTCCGATCACCGATCGTCAAATCGATTCGATGTTGGATGCCCTCGAAAAAATCGATCTTAAACGAGCGGAAGAGTACGAGGAAAAATTTCGCCATGATGTGATGGCCCATATTCATGCTTTTGGAGATCTTTGCCCAGAAGCTCGAGGGATTATCCATTTAGGGGCAACCTCTTGCTTTGTCACAGACAATACCGACCTGATCCAAGTCCGTGACGGTTTACGAATCCTCCGCAATAAAATCTTGCAAGTGATCCGCCAACTCCTTCCCTTTGCACAGGAATATGCCTCACTCGCATGCTTGAGCTACACCCATTTCCAACCTGCTCAACCGACAACTGTAGGCAAACGGGCCTGCCTCTGGCTGCAAGATCTTTTGATCGACCTTTCCGACATCGAAAGAGTGATCGAAGAGCTCCGATTTTTGGGCGTCAAAGGGGCGACGGGAACACAAGCCTCCTTCCTCGCTTTATTTGAAGGGGATCATACTAAGGTAAAAAAGCTCGAAGAGCTCGTCTCTAAAGAGATGGGGTTTTCCCGCCCCTTTTCTGTCACGGGGCAAACCTATTCTCGTAAACAAGACATTCGCGTCCTTTCCCTACTCAGTAGCTTCGCTGCTTCAGCCCATAAATTTGCCACCGACCTGCGCCTTTTAGCCCATCTTAAAGAGATCGAAGAGCCTTTTGCCGAAAAGCAAGTCGGCTCCTCGGCCATGCCCTACAAACGGAATCCCATGCGCAGCGAACGGATCTGCGGCCTTGCCCGGTTCTTGATGTCGCTACATGAAAATCCCCTTTATACTGAAGCGACACAATGGTTAGAGCGCACCCTCGACGATTCAGCCAACCGGAGACTCTACCTCCCCGAAGCCTTCCTCACCGCAGATGCCATTCTGAATCTGATGTGCAATATCACCGCAGGGATCATCGTCCACCCCAAAATCATTCAAAGGCATCTCCACGAAGAGCTCCCTTTCCTCGCTACAGAACAGATCCTCATGGAAGCTGTCAAGCGGGGCAAAGATCGACAAACCGTCCACGAAAGATTGCGGTTGCATAGCCTCGAGACAAGCCACAGGATCAAGGAAGAAGGGGGATCCAATGATTTACTGACGCGGATCACTGCAGACCCAGAGATCGGGCTATCAAAAGCTGAAATCGATCGATTGACCGACATCAAACACTTCATCGGTAGAGCCATCGAGCAAACCCACGAATTCCTCAATGAAGAGGTCGCTCCTGTCATTAAAAAGCATCAAGACATCGCAAACTACATCTCTGAGATCAAATTATAATATGATGTTAACGCAAAGATTTTTATAATATATTCTTTGCGTCTTTGCGTTGACATTCTGTTTTATTGATGGAATTTAATTTCATAATCATATAAAATTATCACATCTCTAATAAGTATGGATCTATATATGACCACAATAAATGTCACTAATAGTGCCTGGATTCCTCTAGTAAAAACATACACGGGTACTGCAGATCAACCTGATGTTATAAGTATTTTCTTGAAATCCAACAATGAAGTCAAAATCGTCGATGAACAAATCACCAATTCAATGGGTTATTCTCCCCTCAATTTTATCACAGCAATACCTCGAATGAAAAAAGCCGTAAAAATCATTTTTCAAGAAATTGCACAAAGAAGTTGTTTTAAAGAAAATAGTGAATTTTGGAATGCATTTAAAAATTTAACACGCTCCATCGTACAATTAGTGCCTCTGCTCGGAAATGCAACATTATACATTCACGATAAGCTAAGAACAAATTTACACATCCACCCTAAAATCGCAGCTGAATTATCAAATCAACAAGATGTATTCGGAGTAGCCTTTGATGGAAAACCTGTTTTCTCAATGCCTCTCAGGGACGTCAAATTTCGCATGAGGCTAGAAGAAAGCAGAAGTGATGATGATACTTTGATCTTTGCTAATTACCTGTGGCATGGCTTGAAAAAGGATGTTATCGATCGGAATTCACAAGTAACAACCCGACAATTGGCTGAGAAAATGCATCGCGGACTGCAAGGGGCTTCATTCGTTTAAACTAAGTCACTTACATTTTTATTGGACAATTTTGAATATCGAGTTACAAAATTGTCCAAAAAGAGGATCTGGAAGTTGCTTTAATCTGCAATAAAGCCGATCGACCTGAGGTAGTCGAGGTTTTTTTGCACATAGATGGGAAAACTCTCATCGATAGGAACAACGGGATGACCATTGATCCATCGATCGATCTCCTCATCGGGAACACTTTCTCCATTCGGATCTCCTTCGACGACGCTGCAGATCTTTTTCCTGATCTTATCTCTTCCTCCCATCCAGGTAAAATGCCAACCACTGTTGTAAACTCTCGGGAATCTCCATCGATAATCGCGGAAATGTTGGGGGCCAAATTTTGTTAAAATACCATATGTCGTAGCCACGGGACCCACCCAGGGACCCCCTTCCCAAGTTTCCCCATTTGGAGTTTGTCGATTCAGTTGAAAAAAGTAGATCGGCATCTCAAAAGCTTTCGATCCATTCAGATAGAATATTTTCTCAGCCTTGCTCGGACCCAATTTTTTCTTGTTGTGCTTCTTAAATTTTTTATCTTTGCCCGCTTGCAGGAGTCGCTCACCCCGTTTTGGGAGCTCCTTGGACAAGAGTTTGATCAACTCGCGACGTGGGATTTCGTCCAGATCGGAAATGATAATCATATCGGAGGGATCACAGTTTTGCAGGCCTCGAGCGATACAATTGCGCTGATAATTTTCTCGCGCCCAAAGGTCCATCTCAGGGTGTCTCTCATCGACAACGACATGGATGATCTTCCTGAGATATTTTTCAAAGAGCTGACGATTTTCAGTGAAATAAAGGGGCTTCAGGTCTCCCCTTTGTGTTTCAATCGATTCGACGAGAACAAAGTAATCGACGACTTCATCGAGTTCCTCTAAACGCATTTTAAGGAGTTCAATTTCATTGAAGAACATGAAGCAATCGTAAACTTTAGCATGGGCTATCGTCGTTGTAACAAACAAAATTAAATAGGCAAGAATTCTTGTAATCATATTTTTCCTTTCAATGCAGTTTCTTGTAACAAAAGACCAGCCTTGACAAGTTCAGTAATGATCTGTTGTTTCGTCTGGTCTAAAGGCTCGACGAGAGGCAGTCGCAGTTTAGAAGAGCATTTGCCGATTGCGCCGAGGGCAAATTTAACGCACTGAGGATTGGTCTCTATCGTCATCGCTTTGGCAAGGGAAAAGTAGTGATTGAACAGATCTCTCGCCTCTTTGATTTGCTCCTTTAATAAAAGAGCTGTTAACTGCTTCCACTGGCGCGGGATCAAGTTTGCAACGATCGAGACAACACCAACGCCACCTGCAGCCAGGACAGGCACAGTCAACGTATCGTCTCCCGTCAAGACGGGGACGGGGGATTGCTGCATCAGCTCGATGACATAATCGAGGTCAGCCGTCGAGTCCTTGATCGCTGCAATAGAGGGAAGTTCTGCGATACGAAGGAGCGCATTGATGGAGAGTTTGATTCCAATCCGTCCTGGATGATGGTAGATAATCATCGGCAATCCCACCTTTGAAACCTCTTTATAATGTTGAAAGCACCCCTCTGGGGTCGGCCGGTTATAATAAGGGACAACGATTAGAGCTCCATCGGCTCTCGCTTTTTTCGCTGCCGTAGTCATTTCAATGCAGCGACGGGTGTCATAGCTCCCTGTCCCAGCGATGATCGGAATCCGCCCCTTAGAAGCGAGAACGCCTTCTTTGAAAATTGTCATTTGTTCTATATCGGAAAGGGTAGGCGCTTCGCCCGTCGTTCCACAAAGGACAATCCCATCTGTTCCCGATTCGATATGCCACTCGATGAGCTCATGGAGAGCCCTGTAATCGACCTCATCCTCCGCTGTTAGCGGTGTCACTAATGCAACAAGTGTTCCTTTAAACATATTTAACCTGAGTTTTTGAGTTCATTTCATCTCACACTTCTGGCCATTCTTATTGAATTGAACAAAACTAGACTGCAAACAACCGACATCGCAGCTCCGATATACAAAGGAAGGGTCATCACATAAGCGGCGAGTGGCCCTCCAGCGAGGCCAGTGATCAACTCGGCGAGAACCTGGACAGAGGTCAATGTCCCCATCGCTTGCCCTTGAAATTGCTGCGAGGCCGTATTGGAAATGAGGAGTGCTCCATTCGTAATCACGACGGCCAGGCAAAACCCAAGCGGAATCAATGTGACCAAAAGAGCATAAGGGGATTTCGGAAGCAGGCAAATGACAAATGCGATGGCGAGAAAAAAAGCGAATGAACAAAGCGACTGGATGGGCTGAAACCGCTTACTGAGGAAAGGGACTAGCCAAATGACTCCCGCCGCAATGGCAAGAGAGTCGTAAACCATCACTAAGGAAAGCTGTGAAGTTGTTAAGTTAAATCGCTGCTGTAAAAAAACGGGAAAGAAGCGGAAAAAAGCAAAATAACCCAGCGCTAAGAAGAAATTGGCCACAAAAAAACCTTTTAATCTCGGACGATTGATGCCACTCCAAATCGCATTCAAGAATTTCCAATCTTTATCTCCCTTTTTCTTTAACGTTTCTTTCGAATACCAAAAGATGATCCCCATTCCAATCATTGTGAGCCCAGCCGCAAACCAAAACGGTGTTGAAAAAGTGAACCAGCTGACAACTGTCGGATCTGCGAGTTGACCACCCATCAGGGGGCCAATGATAAAACCGATTGAAATGAAAATATTGATCCAGCCGAAATGGAGCGCTTTTTCAGTTTGATTCTTTTCATTTGCTGTCAAATCAGCGATGACTGACTGGGCGATCGTCACATTCCCTTCGCAAAAACCGCATGAAGCTAGTCCTAAAAACATTCCCCATATCGAACCGAAATAAACGGAAATAGCCGTGATCAAATAACCGATTGTCGTCCCCACAAGTGAAATCAGAATGATCTTCTTTCTTCCATACATATCTGAAAATCGACCTAAAATGGGGGAACCGAAAAATTGCCCCAATGGAAAACTAGCCATGATCAGGCCGAGCAAGACCATTCTCTTTTTTAGGGTCGCATCTGGAATGATCGATTGGATCGGATCGAGAAACATCGAGGGAAAAATCGGAAGGGGAAGTGAAAAGCTGACATACGCGAGCAAAATCACGATGGCATAAGGGACTAAAATTCGGCGTCTTTGACTCTGCATTGTGGAAAAGCCTTTCTCTCAGAGAGAAAGTATAACCGAAGAAATCTTTTTCCTTCCTTGTCCTTTTACAGTAAGGTGAAAAAAATCATCGAAAGGAATGGTCGCTCTCCGCGAATTCTTGGAGGATCTCTTTCCACTCAGCAACCATTGTGGAAAAATCGTTCAAGTGGTGCTTGAAAGGGATATACTTACCCTTTTCCATTTGAATTTCCTGAAACAGATAGATCGTATGAGAAAGGGGATCGAGCTTTAAATAAGCCCCACACTGTTGCCAGCGCAACATCCCATTGCTCGACACGCAAGAGCGAACGCTGCTGGGGAGATAACCATCTCCAGAATAGACTTGAGTAGAAAGGGTCCAGTGATTCTTTTTTTGGGACATTTCGAAAAAAATCAAATTTCCTTGATCGACGACACGCGCTTTTCTATTGCCAGCTAGCTGACTCATGACAAGTAAAAAGGCGCTGTAAGACATATACCCCAGTAAACTCAAAAATTGGTTTTTGGCTGCGTTGGCATCCTAGCCTTTTCATCCATCTGCATCGAACCTATTAGTTAATAGGTTCTGCTTCGACGCCGGCCTGCGGCCTGATGAAAATTCAAGGCGCCAACTTTGCCAAATTCCCAATTTTTGAATTCACTTGGGTACAGATGATTTTAACCTAAATTAAACCAGACTCAGCTTCTATTATACATAATTACACAGTAATAATAAATCGGCTAATTTATTTTAATTGTGTATACCTAAAATGATTCATCTCCCCATTCAATTTTTCTCGCATATGAAAACTGAAGTTTATTTTTTTTAGTGACTGTCTTTTCTTCAATTCCATTCTTAGAACAAAGTTGAAGCTTGATAAAACCAGCCCCTTTGAAAGGATGTCGAATGACTCGCGCTTGACAAGGTGAGACTTTATTCTTGGAAAAAATGAGATAGGAAAACTTTTCATCCTCATAATTTAATGTCCCATCTTTAATTTTACGATGAAGAGAAGAGCGTTCAATACGGGCAGAAAAGTGGCACCAATCTTTTTCTTTCATCGGACATTTTTCAGAATGGGGACACGGAGCGATGAGATTGCCACCCTTTAAAAGCAAAATTTCACGCATCTTTTTTAAAGATTCAAATGCGACTTGCGTTCCAGGTTCGATGATAATGAGAATTTTCTTTGTCAGCTCCCAAAGTTTTCCTAATAGTTCCATACGCTCTTTTTCAGAGAGCTCACCCAGAGAATAGGAAGCGACGACGAGGTCATGGGGCGGCAATCCCAAATCTTTTGTGAAATCCTGACAAATCCAATTTTGTTCCTGGGTGAGCTCTTTCCCAAGCTTGATGAATCCTCGGTCCCTCTCCACTAGCGTCACCATTGCTAAAGGGGGCAAAACCTCCCTGGCAGCCAATAATACAGTTCCAGGACCTGCTCCGATATCGAGAAGGGAATCGATAGCCTCTCCCACACACCTTTTTTGCATTTCAAAAAAAACTTTAACAATGACGGCATATGTCGCTGGAAGGCGGGCGACTAGATAAGCGAGCCGCTCTTTGTCAGAGGCTAAAGAATTAAAAATATTATTATATATTCGATCCCGATAAAGGCGTGTCAGTTCTTTTCGAGCTAAGGAAATATCACTTGAAGAAAAACCATCTATAAGTGATTCTATTTTAGAGATTAATTTAAATGGAATTTGCATAAAAAATATTTTAATAGATTAAAATTTAATATATTCTATAATTTAATTAAATAAAATGATAGAATATTAATAAAATATAACAAACTAAACAAAGGAATCATTATATGGCAATTACACTTTTATCAAAAGTAGAATCTCTCCCCTCTAAGGCCCAATCTTTTGGGTTACAGACAGCTGCATTTAGTGCTCAGCTGCGTAGCCAGAAAATCACCATTGAAAGCGCAGAAGGGACTCATCGCAGAATCCAGGGAGTTTTTCAAAAAGTCATGGATGAAGTCTCACAAATTAAGGGACAAATCGAGGGTCAAACAACATTTTACAACCAAGAGCAAATGTTTGAATTAACCATGCAGGTTACCGCGTCTGAAGAAAATCTTTCCGATACACTCAAGCTTTTCAATAACACCTTATTGACACATTGTCCTACCGCTAAAATCCCTTATGGGGATCGATGTATCGGCGCTAAAATTCCCCCAAAAAGCGATACCTCAAATGTCGAAGTCCTCGAGACACTTGCTAAGGCTTCCCATATGCGTGAAATTCGGGGCGACGGCAATTGCTTCTTCTCTGCTTTGACAACAAGGTTGCTCGAAAGTCTAGTGCAAGAAAAAAAGATTGCATCGCTTGTCGAATTAATTTCCAATGATTCCATCGATGCGCCCGAACTTAAAAATGAACTGATCACAACACTTTTCGATCTTCAAGACGCCCCCTCAACGCTAGAAAATATTCTGCAAGACAACCATAAAATATTGCCATTCATCAATTATTTCAGAAGGCTCGCTGCCAATGAAATGAAAGAGCATCCAGACCATTATGAAGAACTCCTCTTACCTGAGATTCGTCAGAGCTATAAAGAACAAACTCAAGGCCAATCCTTTGAAAAGTTAGTCGATAAATTTGTCCTCAACATGGGAGTGGATGCCAGCCACCCACAGATTGAGGCGATATGCCGGAAGATCGATTTTCCTGTCAGGATCATCGCTCCAAGTATGGGAGCTGATATGGTGCTTCCTGAAGGGGCAAATCCAAAAGCTACCTTTTGCCTTGATAACAAGCATTACTATGTCCTTTACATGCGAGAAGAAGCGCCCCAAAAGATAACGATGCCTCTGTTTCAAACTTATCATAAAGCGACTCCTTCCTTGACTCTTTCCCCATCGATCAGAGCAGATATCCAAGTTCCTAAAACGCCCTTAAGAACAACGCAGATCACTGTCAAATGTGATGCCAAGCCTGGAAATGACGTGTTTATCCGCGGCTCACATCCATTGAGTTGGGATAAGGGAGCCAAGCTGGACAATGTCAATCACGATACCTGGGTCTACAAAACTACAGAGAATTTTCAGAATGTTGAGTACAAAATTCTCATCAATGACAACCGATGGGAAGATATTGGCGAAAACCATAGAATCGATTGCGGAAAGAAAGAAGAGATCACCCCGCAATTTCCCAATTAATAGGGATTTTGCCCCATTTCTCTAAAAATCGATTCACTTTAGAGAAATGGCGGCAACCGAAAAATCCGCTATGGGCAGAATAAGGGGAAGGATGGGCCGCAGTCAACGTAGCATGCGGCGTCTTCTGGTGCTGCAGAATGTGTTGCAATTTCTCCTGGGCCGATTTCCCCCATAGAACAAATACGATCGGATCCTCCCTCCTAATCAGCCGGGCTACAACGGCATCGGTAAACTGCTCCCAACCCTTTCCATAATGGGATTTCGGCTCACCCGCGCGAACAGTGAGTGTCGCATTCAATAATAAGACGCCTTGACTTGCCCATGAAGACAAACACCCTTCATGAGGTGGAGAAATACCGAGATCTTCTTTGATCTCCAAGAAAATGTTCTTCAGCGAAGGAGGAAGGGGAATCCCACAGGGAACACTGAAACTCAACCCATGCGCTTGACCTGGCCCATGGTAAGGGTCCTGACCGATGATCACCACCTTGACTTTCGGAAATGGAGTGTGTCGAAAGGCATTGAAAATGAGCGGCTCAGGCGGATAAATGATTTTTTTCTTCGATTGCTCCTGGGCGATGAATTCTTTAAGCTGCCCAACGTAGTCCTTAGTGAGTTCTTCGCGCAGTTCGTGATGCCAACTCGCTTCCAATTTCATACACCGATCACCGCATCTATCGCCCTGTCAAACGCAATCTGCCCAGCAAGGGACGCCTCCTTATATTCAGGAGAAGATCCCATATCCCTTCCCCACGCTATTAAGGCTGGAGTGTTTTGATCACTACTTCCCAAAGATTCAATTTTAGCTTCCAATGCTTTCAGTGCCACCATATCCCTTGGCTTGTAAACTTCAGTATCAGCAATATCGAACTCGACCAGTTTATAGGCTGTGTCCATTTTGGTAAATGGGGGTATCGACAGACCTGGGAGACCTGAACTCAATTTTTGAAGATCTCCATCTGTAATGATCTGTCCATCTCCTCCTGCTCCATATGACATGTAAACATCCTGAGGAGATTTCTGTTGCAAGAATTGATTAATACTTGCGACGAATTGTTCCGTCGTTTTACACGAATAGCAGAATTTTTGTAGATCTTCTGCTAACTGATTCATAGGTGAACCACTCGGATAGTTTCCTTCCCATTGAGAAATGTTATTATAACATGTCAAAATGGGGTCTTTTGCTCCTGTCAAATCTGTCAACGTTTGCCAAGTCGCAGGGGATGCAGTTGCATAGGGTGGATCCCTTGTATTGATGATAGATTGAGCCCAACTTGTCAAATCGGCCTGAGTCGCTGAACTACCGAGCTGCCTGATGGTGGTAAGTAATTCGTTTGCCACAGCTAAATCAGGTCCAGTTTGCTTTTGTGCCCATTGATTCGCCGCGAAATACTTCCCATCCATTGCAGTATAAGCTGGCGCAGTAAATCCAACCTGGGAACCTAAAGTTTTAAGATCTATCGAGAAATCGACCCCTCCATTTGCCATATAAATATCTTGCGGTGAATTCTTTTGAAGGAGTGAATTGATCTTACTAATGAGCTCATTGAGTGTGTGGCATGAATTGTACAAGGCTTGGATCTCTTTTGCCAATTGAAACTGCGCCGTACTGCTTGAACTTCCCTGAAAAGCTGCAATGGCCTGATAAGAGCTATAAAGGGGGTCAGTTACTGGAGTGTCATATGCGTCCATGAACGTCTGCATATCGTCTAACGTTGCATTGACATAGACGTTAGTTCTGCCAGTGATCTGACTTTGTGTCCACTTTTGCAAATCAGCTAAATGACTATCTGAGCTCCCATATTGTTTAATTTGATTCATCAACGTCCATAGTAAAGAACCTTTAGCAGGAGGAGGTTGCTGATTATAAAGGTCGATATACCTCTGATCCATAGAAGTGTAAGGTGTAGGAGCGCCTGGATAAAATTGTCCTGTGGAACCAGGGAAGATCTCACTCCATAATAGTTGAAAACAAATATCTGAGTCCTGGTGTGGGTCACTCGGAATCAGTTCTGGGTATTTCATATAAAAGTCTCGTCCATTGGCTCCAGAGCCTTTCAGCAAGTCTGTAAGCAAGGACCCTAATCGCTCCCAGGTTCCTGACTGGTTAACAGATCCTTCGATCTCATTGATTAATTGCTGATAGGCTTTGTAATAGGGGTTGTTAGGATCGTTGTTGTACTCCTCGAGGACACCACTTAATTCCTGTTCAAGTCTCGCTTTGATAGTCGCTCTGTCATCAGCTGTTAATGGAGTTTCTGAAGTCCCCACGGCCGCTGCCTGGCTCGGAGCCTGCGCACCCGATACACTCTGAGGCCCGATCGTTGCCTCAGGAGCTGGTTTCATCATCTCAAAAAGGGAGCGGGGAGGCATTTTCTTATTCAGCTCAGGATCTTGCCGAACCTTGTCTTCTAAGTGAGTGTATTCAGCAACCCTCCCTTTCACATCTTCAACGAATTGCTCGATCGCGGTTGCATATTTTGGACCAGCAGTCTGGTGCAAATGGGTTTTTATTTGATCGATCATCTGATCGTGAGCATGATCGATTTTCATCTGAGTGCTATTCAATTTTTGCATCACTTTTTGATGGGAAGGGGTGGGATCCTGCTGCAAAAAATTCACAAAATTCGTACTCAATTTGTTCACATTGTCTTCAAACTCTCCGACCACATGTTGTGTCATCTCCTGCAATTGCCCACTCACAGCTGGAGTTAAATGGAGTTGGTCAGCCTCTTGTGCAACAAAATGGGAATCTAATTTTTGAGAGATCTCTCCTGACGGGTAAAACACGATTCATTCTCCTCATTCAATACCCAAGTAGACTCAAAAATCGGTTTTTGGCTGCCCGATCATCTTCGCTTTACGGACATCGTTTGAAACGATCTCCTTTTGATCCTCTGCATCGGTCATGTGGAAACACATGACCTGCTTCGATGATCAAAAAATCGAAGCGATGGGATTGCCAAATTCCCGATTTTTGAATCCACTTGGGTATATTCCTCAACCTATTTTAAATTTTATATATTTTCAATTTTCTTTTCCATTTTTTAAGCTCTTGTTAGTCGTTGACAGAAACGGCAGCAAGCCATAGGATTTTACACTTCCCTTTTGAGAGAAATACCTATGAAAGACCTAGTTGAAAATAATCTTATCCGCTTTAAAAATATCTCCAAGAAAAAAGAAGCGATCTATGCCAACTTTAAAGTCAAAGGAGTCAAAGGAGGAGTGAACTTCACCGCTTCGATCACCGTTGACATTTCTGCAGCAGAGGTCCATCCTGGCGATGTTCTTGAAAAAATTATCGAAGAATGTGCCCGCATTGGGGTCAAAGAATTTAAACGCGCCGAGTTTCAATTCGAAGGCCTTTCAACGGTTTAATGTTTATCTGGGTGTAGCGCAGTTTGGCTAGCGCACCAGCATGGGGTGCTGGGGGTCGGTGGTTCGAATCCACTCATCCAGATTCTTTTTACCACTCATCGTGGCCTGAAGACGCTTCCGAATGATTTGCGATACCTGCATCGCAAAATATTTTTGCGCTTGGGCAATTTCAGGTTTTCTGGGGTCTCCGTTCTGAGCAATGAGATAGCAGGCGAAGCGAGAGAGATGGTAGTCTTCAAGTTTTCGATCTGCTTGGCTCCCGATTCCAACCATTTTGCGGGCGCCCGCAAAATGGTTTTGAGGGTTATTTCCCGATTGCTTGCAGGACTCAATGGCTTTTTGAATGGCTTTTTCAAATCGCCCCCATTGGGAATAGCCGAGACAGGGCTGTAAACTTCTAGCGCTCCAATACTCAATCCCATGCTGATTGATCCCTTTTAAATCTTCAAATGACAGTTTGCTAGAAACTAGGCTGTTATCGGCATCGTTTTCCATGGGTACACCTCGAGAATTCATAAAATCCAACAAAGCGTATTGAGAAAAAAGATTTTAAACAACTTAGTCAAAAAACACCCCATTGAAAGGACCTTTTTCTTGTGAAAATACAATTTTAAGCATACGATCGCTCTCAATTTTTCCAGAGTGAACATGAAAACTTTCTATACCCAAACAACTTGAAAAATTGGGAATTTGGCAAGAAGGCGCCCTGCATTTGAGTCAGGCGAAGCCGGCGTCGAAGCAGCTCAACTTGAATAAGTTGAGCGATGCAGACGGATCTCAAGGGCAGTGGCTGCCGACGCAGCCAAAACCCAATTTTTCAAGTTGTTTGGGTATAAACAACTCTGGCTTTTCTAAGAGGCAATTATGCATGCAATTCAGAATAGTTTTTTTCAACCAAGCTTTACAATTTCAGAACAAAAAGAACTCAGCAAGCAAAAGGGACTAAATGCATCGATCTTGAAGATTTTTTCCTCTTTTGGAAGTGAAGATCGAAAGCAGGCTGAGAAGGTATGCAGAGATTGGTATCAGCTCCTACGTCCTCAAATTAATTGCGTACGCCTTCTCGAGCTGATGCAAGCTTGTGATTCCGACGACCCTTCTTCAGAAAAGTTGGCTGATATGATTAGTGACATGAGGACAAAATTAACACTTCAGGACGATGATGCCTCCTCTGAAAAAATTTTCAAGAACGGATACCAGATGTTTGCTGAAAAATACTCTCTAACATTTCCTGCTGTGGACTGGTCTAAAAGTTTATTCGAAACCCATCGGTTCTCAAAGTTATTAAAATACATCACTTTATTAGAGAAGATCGATGGCAAGAATCTATTTACTTCTTTTAGAAGGGAGCCTCCTGATGATAGAGAAAAGAGATGGATTCAAATTGAGCTTGTAAACCATCTTATAACGTCTGATCACCTTCTGACTGCAGTTGATACTTTCCTGGGAATGAGGTCTCCAGATAAAGAATTAGGCTTAAAATTGATTCAGCTAAGTCGAAAAAGCGAAGAGTATGATTTGGCTATTAAAGTAGCAAAAAAAATGGATAAACTTTATCCCATCATCTCTGAGATAATAAGTGAGCTAACGAGAAGTTACAAGTTTAATCAAGCCTTCGATTTGATCCACAAAAACGACCAAGAGACCAATGCCGCGCAATTATTGCTAATAGTAAGCAGCAATCTCGCTAGTTCGGCATTTTATAAGCTTTCTAATGAGCAAGCGAAGACTATTGTCGATGTTATGAAAAAAATCTCATTTGCATGTACTAAGGATCCGCGTGGTTTTCGCGATTCAAGAGAAGATTTAATGGAATTCTTAGTGGATAATTTATTGGAAAGAGATATGGGTGATGAGGCAATACAAGTATTTCGCATGCTGTGCCCAGAGCTTAGATTTAGCGACAAACCCTCTGTGATCCTTGAGAAGATTCAGCAATACTGTGCTCAAAAAGGGTTGTCCTGTGATCTATAAAAAGTGAATCAGGGAAGTCTCCTTGCGAAATATTACAAGCTATTCCAAGAATCCATCATCGAGAGATTATACCGCTCGATTCACGTATTTAAAGGCCTGTCGATTAGACATCGAAAAAATCCGAGGATAAATCTGAACTGTTTGGAATGTTTTGAGGTAGCAACCCAGAATCTTTATCATCCAGGAGTAGCTTCGGTTTGGATGTCTTGAGACGTTTTTTAACCTTTTTGATGTGTTCGGCAGGAGGGATATTTTCAGGCGAAGTACCACCGATTTTAGAAATAGCTGCTCGAACTTCTTTGCCAACTGTTTCATGGGCCTCGATGGCATCTCTTTGATTTTTGATGTTTTCACGTTTGAGTTTTTCTCGTGTTTGAGTCATCCGAAACTGGTTGGCTGCCAACTCGGTTCTATCCATTCGATCCATCAGCTGCTCTTTTGTATCAATGCCCTTACGAGCTTTGATTGCATCAGATCCAAGACCTCCATATAACCCTTTATAGCCTGCATCGTGGAAGATGCCGAACATTTTATTTTGGACTCCGGCATCTCTAGCCGCTCCTGAGAGAGCTTTGAAATCTTGAGAGGTTTGTTTACGTAACTCTAAGCGTTCGAGATCGGCTACGGCTGCATCGGTAAGCTCTTGGCGTCGAGTTTGAATTGCAAAATACTTCTGAGCATGAGCAATTTCTGGTTTTCTAGAGTCTCCATTTTGAGCGATAAGATAACAGGCAAAACGCGAAAGATGATAATCCTCAACAACTTGAGTGCGCCCTTTTCCACTCGTTATTGGGTTGCCGGCGCCGGCAAAGTGATGGCCTGGATCATTCCCTGACTGTTTGCAAGAATCTATCGCTTTTTGAATTGCATTTTCAAATCGTCGCCATTGGGAATAGCCGAGGCAGGGCTGCAAACTTCTGGCGCTCCAATATTCAATCCCGTGCTGGTTGACCTGTTTTAAATCTTCAAACGACAGCTTGCTAGGGATCAGGCTATTATCATCTTTTTCTTCCATGCGCCCCTCCGGGAATTCATAAAATTCAATAGAGCATATTGAGAAAAAAGATTTTTAACAACACTCATAAAATGGAATCAAATCTAGCTATGCAATTTACTGTGCAGTACTATGCATAAAAAAACTGCACACCTACTTGCATAAATTTGAATTTGTTCGTATATACCCAAGTGAATTCAAAAATCGGGAACTTAGCAATCCCATCGCTTCAATTTTTTGAGTTTACTCAGATAGATGTACGAATAGGAATATGGACTATGAAAATTTTAGATAAGATTGCAATAATTTTGCTGGTGATCAGTGGTTTGAATTGGGGCACCGTAGGGGTTGCTGATTATAATATATTCATGTGGATTTTTATTAGGATGCACATGGTTCAGCACATGATCTACATCGCTTTTGGCCTGGCAGCTATTTGGGTGATTGCGCGCTTTTGGATGTGCAAGAGTTGCAGGAAATAGGCTGCGCCATGGGTATCCCAACGAGATAGGCACCTATTATTCTTCCCTGCCTATCCCGGAATACATCGTAATCTGCCATGTAATCATTACCAGATAGGGTGACTTTATTCGTGTAACGTAATTCGCCAATGAGTCGTTGATAGGCAGGATGGGAATGGGGCAAAGCTGTCCCTGTTTTTTCATTTGGTTCTGTAGTCATGAGTCGAACAAATTCATCATCTACTTTTACAAAGATTGTCGCAATCGCTTGAGTTTCTTTCGTAAAGCTCTCGACAAGGGATATAGGGTGAGAGGCGAGGATCCAATTGCCATTCAAGATAGGTGGAACTGAATAACCGCCTAATCTTTCTTTGTTATCTTGATCAAGAGAAAATATGCCAGGCAAATTGTTCATCAGTTGTTTGCCTAAGGCTTTTGCATCGGAAGGTTCGAGTCCTTTATTCGATTGAGAAGTGCATCCGACGAGTTGAAGACCTATGCATACTGAAAAAATAAGAAACTGCCTCATATTTTGACCCCTTTTAAAAATTCGACCTATGATTTCATAACTTATCTAATTTTTAATTTTAGCCAAGATAATAAAGTTAGTAGATACTAAAATTCATCTCTCTTTTATTGATATAGAAAAGAACACAGGAAGAATGTGCAAAAACCTCACCGTTTTTTAAAGATCTCTTTCTTTGTTCTATGTTTTGGAGCTTTTCTGAATTGGATGAGCTATGGGCTCGTCTACCCCATTTTCGCAGCGTCCATTTTTCATCATAACTCGATTTTTTTAGGTCTTACTTCCGATGTTTTACGAGGATTTTGGTTAGGGGTTTTACTGGCAGCCTGTCCTATTGCACAGTTTTTTAGTTCTCCTGCCATTGGAGAACTCTCCGATCGAAAAGGGCGCAAACCGATCTTACAAATAACTACCTTGCTCATTGCTATTGGAGCTCTTGTTTGCATGTTTGGAGTCTGGGAAAAATCTCTCTTTCTTTTGATTTTTGGACGGATTGTCACAGGGATTGGAGCTGGCAACATCGCAGTGATCAACTCATCGGTTGCCGATATCAGCCCTGCGGTTGCGAAAGCCAAGAATTTCGCCTTAATAGGAATGTCTAATGGGATTGGATTTGTGTTCGGCCCTTTTCTCGGGGGGAAATTAGCTGTTTTTGGTTTTGATGTCCCTTTTATTTTTGCAACGATCGCAACCATTGCAAATTTCGTTTTGATCACCTTCTTTTTTTCTGAAACGTTGACCAAAAAAAAATGGAGCGATACCCATTTGGCCTCACGATTTCGTCATCTATGGAAAACAACTTTTGCTCATCAATTTCGGATTGTCTTTCTCGCTTTTTTTACCTTTTGCTTTGGATGGTCTTTCTATTGGGAATTTATTCCAGTGACCTGGATCAAGAGTTATGGACTTGACGTCTCACAAATCGGCAACTTTTATGCTTTTGGCTCAATTGTTTATGTTCTAAGTAGTGGTCTACTCATTCGACCTATCGTGAATAAATTTAAAGCCCTTCCCGTCTTATTTATTGCATTGGCATCTCTTGGATTATTTTTACTTCTTCTTTTCCATACGAAGATTGAATGGTATTGGTTTGGTATTGGTATCCAACAGTTCTTGATCGCTTTGATTTTTCCAATAGGAACTGCGATTGTTTCCAATCTAACACCAAAAAATGAGCAGGGTGAAACTTTAGGAGTTTTTCAATCGTTACAGGCTTTCGCTTTTGCTGCGACACCATTTCTGGGTGGGGCACTTTTGGATTTAAGTTATAGTAGTCCGTTTCTCATTGGAGGTGTGTCGATGTTCGTAGCGTGCCTGATTCTTTTATTGGGTTATAAAAAAAAGTTATTCAGTAAGTTTCTAGAGAAATAAAATTTTAAATTCCATTGTGGAAAACTTGGTTATAGACAGGTGGGTTTGTCTGTCGATAAACAGAAGATTGTCCAAAACCCCCCTTCTTATCATCAGTGTTTATACAATCGATGAACAGATAATTTATACTATACAAGTAGGGAGGGTTATCGACACTTCAACAGCGTAAGAATACGAAGAGATATAGATATATCACTATCATTATAGGAAAAAAAAGCCGTAATCCTTAAACTGGCCTTTTTAGCATGGGCTCTATGACAGCTATCCTTACTCCAAATCATTTCTTCACTTTAGAAGGATATTCTCATGCCTCTTTGTTTGAAGGTTGTCAATATCCTTGGCAAGCGTTGGGGCAACTTAAAAATTATCTTACCTCTTTGGAATTGGGAAAGATTGAGGTCGATATCCCCTCTACGGTTTATCTCGTACGCCCTGAATTGATCTCGATCGGTGTGGGGTCGGTGATCGAGCCGGGAGCTTATATCGAAGGGCCCTGCGCTATCGGGAAAAATTGTACAATCCGGCATGGGGCGTACATTCGTGGAGATGTGATCACAGGGGACTCTTGTGTCATCGGGCATGATACGGAGGTGAAACATGCGATCTTTTTCAATGGTGCTTCTGCAGCTCATTTCAATTATGTCGGGGATTCGATTTTGGGAAACAAGGTCAATTTAGGGGCGGGTGTGAAGTGCGCGAATTTGAGACTCGATCATCAGCCGATCCATGTGTTTATCCAAAATGAGAGGATCAGCACAGGATTGCATAAGCTCGGTGCGATCATTGGGGATGGGGCTCAAGTCGGATGTAATTGTGTGATCAATCCCGGCACAATTTTGGGGCGCTATTCTTTTTGTTTTCCCTGTTTAAATATCTATGGGTTTATTCCAGAAAACGGCAAAGTCAAGCCGGCGATGAAGAATATTGTGGAGAATGATCTTGCAAACATTGATTAAAAAAACAGCGAAGGATCATAAATTCGAAAATTCCCATTTCTTTTTTCACCGCGATAGAATTGAACAGGAGATTGCCAAAAGCATCCTCACCTTTGGGGAGAAGACAAAACTTCGGGATGCTTGCGAATATGCTTTGACGACAGGAGGAAAACGTTTTCGTCCTTTGATTGTCATTCTTGTTGCTGAAGCTCTTGGCCATGGTCTAAACGTTTATGAGTCGGCGCTGTCTGTCGAATTTTTTCACACAGCTTCCTTGGTCGCTGATGATTTGCCGTGCATGGACAACGATGATGAACGGCGGGAGAAACCCTCCTTGCACAAGGTATATGGCGAGGCGATCGCTCTCTTATCGAGTTATTCTCTCATCACCGCTGCCTTTGAAAAAATCCACAGCAATGCAGTAACGATGCGCGAAGCGAATTCCCCCTATTGCGATTTCAGCGATCGCGCGTGTACGCTGGCTTTAGCTTCTGCCACCCATTGTGCTGGAATTCTAGGCGCCACGGGAGGTCAGTTTCTCGATCTCTTCCCCCCCAATCAAAATCTCGATACAGTCAAACAGGTGATTTATAAAAAGACGGTCACTTTATTTGAGGTTTCGTTTACTTTGGGATGGCTTTTCGGAGGGGGAGATGTCAGCAAGCTAGACAAAGTGAAAAAAGCAGCTTACCACTTTGGGATGGCTTTTCAAACAGCAGATGATTTGGGAGATATGTTGCAAGATGAGAAAAAACAACGTGAAACGAGCATTGCCCGCCTCATCGGAAAAGAACGAGCTCTCCTCCTTTTCGACGAAGAGATGCGCCATCTGCGTAAAGATCTTCAAGATCTCGATATTCTAACGCCATCCTTTGAAAAAATGTGTGATATTCTCATTGTATATGCCATTGAAAATGCAAAGAACCTATCTCAGTAAAATTTTTCGTCGATTTCCGGGATTATTTTGGCCGATTTTCGATCCAAATTCGGGGGGTAATATACGCATGTTTGATATTACCCCCCGAATTTGGATCGAAAATCGGCTCAAAAGAACCCGAAAATCGACTGAAACTTTTTACTGAGATAGGTTCAAGTCATTGAATTAATATTTTTAATATATATATCTTGTTTTTATTGATATTATTCCAGTTTTATGTTAAAATTGTTTAACATTTTTATTGGATAATTCATGTCAATATCTCAGTTAAATAACGTTATGAATACTAGATTTGAAGAACTCAAGTCTAAAATTCAGAGTTTAGAAAGTCAGATGGGGATTAAGAAAAAAGTCCGTTTGGAATTTTGTGAATTTAATAAACCTTGCCAAGCGTTTCTTAACAAGAATATCGTCAAAGTATCGACATGGTTTTTATTCAAACCCGATGATATTCCTCCGAAATTTCGCATAACGACGACCGATGATCCTCGTCTTGTAGATGACAGCTTCTTAAATGAACTCTCCGATTGGATGAATGGGAAGCTTCGTGAAATGGGTCTTTCATCATTAGTATGCCCTATCGATCATGGTGCCCTGCAAAGTAGGATTCGGTCGATGTGCGATCCCAATCTGTATGAAAAAAGCAAAGATTTTCTTCTTGCCCATGAAGTGGCTCATCTCAGCCATGCCGAGACTGAGGGGCAACTCATTCATTCGCATTATATTCAGTCTTCTCTTTCTCTCCTTGGGATTGTCGGAGGTGTTTTTTTACTCTCCTTGGCAATATCGATCATTCCTTTTGTCCATTTAACGATCACTCTTACCGTCATTGCAGTAGCCGTCATCGTTTCTGTTTCTTCTATTTTTGGTTGGATGAATAGACAAGCTCTTCCTGTTCCCCTCTCTTCTATTACAGAAGAAAAAAAAGCAGATCTCGATGCTGTAAAAGCTCTGCGAGATGCAAACGGAGGGATCCACCATTTTGAAACGACCCGTCGACATTATCTAGCTGTCCGTCGTCATAATATCGCATCGAGGCAAGTTATTGACGACAATGGAAACAACTTGAAAGATAAAGAACACCCTCCGTTGGCCGAAAGAGTTGCCTATCTCAGACAATGGCAGTTGCAATTTCCTCAACGAGCTTAAAACTCGTTTCCGTTTTTTTTAATCTAGACAATTTAGCCCAGTTTAAATTATGAGGTGAGAATGCTTTTGTTCTAGATGGGGCACTGATGGAAAAAACATCTTTTATAGCGACGACTAAAACTTACTGGCTAGTCACTAAACCTGGCATCCTGCTCGGCAATGCGATCACCGCTTCGGGTGGGTTTGCATTGGCCTCGAAAACACATTTTGATCTTTGGCTCCTATTAGTGACCCTTCTGGGTCTTTCCTTCATCATCGGATCGGCCTGTGTATTCAATAATTATATCGATCGGGACATGGACGAAAAGATGGAAAGAACTAAAAATCGGGTCCTGGTCCTCGGTTTGATCATGGGGCGCCAGGCAATGACATTTGCCATTTTTCTGGGCCTATGCGGGGTTTTTCTTTTGGCTTTGCTGACCAATCTCCTGACGGTAGGAATTGCCCTATTTGGATTTTTTGTCTATGTCGTCTTATATAGTTTTTTAAAGTACCACTCCGTTCATGCCACTTTGGTCGGCAGTATTGCGGGTGCCGTGCCCCCAGTGATTGGATATTGTGCTGTGAGCAACCATCTCGATCTAGGGGCGATCCTCTTATTTACAATCATTGCGATGTGGCAAATGCCCCATTTTTTTGCGATCGCTATCTATCGTCTTGGAGATTATACCAAGGCATCGATCCCTGTTCTGCCGCTTAAGAGGGGAATCTATGTGACAAAGGTCCAGATGATGCTCTATCTCATCGCCTTCATGATCGCCTCATCCCTACTGACATTGTTTAATTACACAGGATACGCCTATCTCGTCGTTTCAGCTCTTCTCGGTTCGATATGGCTTTGCCTTTGCATTCAAGGGTTCACATGCGACAACGACAAACTGTGGGCGCGCAAAATGTTCTTTTTTTCTCTGATCACCGTCACTCTGCAATGCTTTGCGATCCCCTTCAGCACCATTTAGAGACTGAGACTATTGCATAATTGAAAGACCTCTCGTTTAATGGGTATTTCGATCAAATTTTTTCGAATGTCCCATCTCTGTGTCCTCTGTGATCTCTGTGGTGTATTTTTTTTATTTTATAACCACAGAGAGCACAGAGGACACAGAGAAGATGGGAATTTTCCGATAAGAATTCGTTCGAATACCCATTAAACTGAAGATTATCCTATTGTGCAATAGTCTCAGACTGTCCACAAACTAAGCTTCGACGAGTTCGGTTGGTGCAGCGCTCTCTTTAGGAGGAAGCCCTTTTCCATCTGCGCATTTAGCAAAGATCGCCTTTTCAATTTCATCGACGAACTTGGGGTTCTTTTTCAACTCTTCTCGAGCAGCTTCTCGTCCTTGACCGAGGCGGTTGCCGCTGTAGCTAAACCAGGTCCCTTTCTTTTCAATGATGGCCAGATCTGTGCCTAGGTCGAGGATGGAGCCGATGCGGGAGATCCCTTCGTTGAAGAGAATATCGAATTCTGCCACTTGGAATGGGGGGGCCATTTTATTTTTAACCACTTTGACCTTCACACGGTTGCCGACATCCGTATTATCTGGGCCTTTGATACTGCCGATACGGCGAATATCCAGGCGGATGGAGGCATAAAATTTGAGTGCTCTGCCCCCTGTCGTCGTCTCTGGATTGCCAAACATCACACCGATTTTCTCGCGGATCTGGTTGATAAAAATGGCACAAGTATTGCTTTTGGACAGAGAAGCGGTCAATTTGCGCAGTGCCTGCGACATCATACGCGCTTGCAATCCCATGAAAGAATCTCCGATTTCCCCTTCCAGCTCACTTTTTGGCACAAGCGCTGCGACCGAGTCGATGACGATCACATCTAGCGCGTTCGACCGGGCCAACATTTCCGCAATATTGAGAGCATCTTCGCCACAATCGGGTTGGGAGATCATCAGCTCGTCCAAGTTGACGCCGATTTTAGCGGCATAAGAGGGATCAAGGGCATGTTCTGCATCGATATAGGCAGCGATCCCCCCATTTTTTTGCGCGCTTGCGACGATGTGGGTGGCAAGTGTCGATTTCCCTGAGGATTCAGGGCCGAAGATTTCGACGATACGGCCGCGCGGAACGCCGCCGATGCCAAGGGCGAGATCGAGAGTGATCGCACCTGTCTTAATGACGCTCATTTCGCGAGCGGCAAAGTGTTTGCCGAGGGTCATGATCGAGCCGTCGCCGAATTGCTTTTCAATTTGTGAAATCGCCGCTTCTAAAGCTTTTTTCTTTGCAGAATCATTGGACTGAGACATAAGAGGCCACCTTTCTATTGAATTACTCTGTTTCCATTCTAAGAAAAGTGGACAAAAAATTCCATTAGAGATACTTCTAAGGTTAAAAAATAAACTTAATACCTGTGGTGTCAAAGTGATCCTTGCTGGGGATGTAGGAGGAACGAAGGTCAGGCTTGCCCTATTCGAAGAAAAAGGGATCGATTTTGTCGATGAACAAAAATTTATAAGCCGTGAATTTCCCGATTTTGCTTCACTTCTCAACAGTTTTTTGTCACAAAAAAAAGGGGAAAAAATCACCTGCGCTTCATTTGGTATTGCAGGACCGGTTCACGATAGGAAATGTCAAGCGACGAATTTGCCGTGGGTCATTTCAGCAGATGCCCTTGAAAAAGAGTTGCAAATCCCAGAGGTGCATCTGATCAATGATTTGGAAGCCAATGCATGGGGAATACGCTGCCTTTCAGAGACAGAATTTTTCACGATCAATGTCGGAGAAGAAGTGAAGGGAAACCAAGCGATCATCTCAGCAGGAACGGGATTGGGAGAAGCGGGGCTCTATTGGGATGGCCAATCCCATCAACCGTTTGCTACAGAAGGGGGGCATTCCGATTTTGCCCCGGTGAATGAAGAGCAGATCGATCTGCTCCGCTATCTCAAGTTGCAATATGGACATATCTCTTATGAGCGGATTTTATCGGGATCAGGTTTGTATTCGCTCTACCGTTTTTTAATCGATACTCAACGGGAATCGGAAATTTTTTGTATCAGTTCTCTCTTCGGACAAAAAGAACCTCAACGGGTCATTACGGAAAATGGGGTGAATGGTCAATGTCCAGTCTGCGCGCGCGCCTGTAGATTATTTATTTCGATCTATGGTTCAGAAGCTGGAAATTTGGCCCTTAAATTTTTATCTGTCGGAGGGGTCTTTCTCGGTGGAGGAATCGCACCCCACCTTCTTAATTTTTTCAAGGAAGGAAAATTCATTCAATCGTTTAGCGATAAGGGGAGATTTTCATCCTTGCTGATGAAGATCCCCATCAAAGTTGTCCTCAACGAAAAAACTGCCCTTATCGGAGCTGCTCGCTATGCACAAGAAAAGTGAAGGTTTGACCGAAGAAGCAAAAAGGCTGAAAGAGATAAGTAAAAAGCCTGTTCCCGAATGGCAGAAGTGGGGGCCCTATGTCTCAGAACGGTCGTGGGCGACAGTGAGAGAAGATTACAGCGCCAATGGGGATGCCTGGAGTTATTTCCCATTCGATATCGCTCATCAAAAAGCTTACCGCTGGGGAGAAGATGGGATCGCAGGTTGGTGCGATCGTTATCAGATCCTAGTCTTCGCGCCAGCCTTCTGGAATGGTCGCGATCCCATTTTAAAGGAACGTCTTTTCGGATTGAATGCATGGGAAGGTAACCATGGAGAAGATGTGAAGGAATACTATTACCATCTCGACGCCACGCCGACCCATTCCTACATGAAATTTCTTTATAAATATCCCCAGGATGAATTTCCCTACCAAAAGCTCAGAGAGGAAAACAGAAAAAGATCAGGGCACGATCCAGAATATGAGCTGATGGACACGGGGATCTTCGATCAAAACCGCTATTTCGATATCTTCATCGAATATGCCAAAGCATCGCCTGAGGATACTTGCATTAAAATCGAGGCCTTTAATCGTGGGGACCACCCAGAGCCTTTGCATATTTTAGCTCAAACCTGGTTTCGCAATACTTGGGCCTGGGGAGAAACTCGATTGGCCCCGCCACGGATTTCGGCAGGTATAAAGAGGGAAACCGATCTCCATTTGATCGCTAATGAAGACAATCTCCCTCCTCCAAAAAACCTCGGGTTCGAGTACCGACTTGGCAAAAGATATCTTTACGGAAAAAAAGAGGCTGAACTTTTATTTACAGACAATGAGACACATGAATTTGGGCATGAGATTCCAAGCCATCATTATAAAGATGGTTTTCATCGCTATCTGATCAACAAAGAAAAAACGATCAACTCTTCCAAGATTGGGACAAAAGGGTGCCTACATTACACCTTCGATGCTGTTCCAGCGAAAGGCTCGGTCGTGCTCTATTTTCGTTTAACCGACAAAGAGATGAAAGATCCGTTAGAAGATGTTGAAAAGATCATTTCGCTCAGAAAAAAGGAAGCCGACCTTTTTTTTGATACGATCCATCCTAAAAAAGCCACCGATGAAGAAAAGATGATCCAAAGGCAAGCCCTTGCGGGTGTGTTGTGGAGTAAACAAATCTATCTATTCGACGTGAATTTGTGGCTCAAAGGGGACAACCCCCTTCTTCCTCCCCCTGCCTCGCGCGAACAGATCCGAAATATTCACTGGCGCCATCTCAATTCGATGAGGATATTGTCGATGCCAGATAAATGGGAATATCCCTGGTTTGCATCGTGGGACCAAGCTTTTCATTGTTTGGTTTTAGGGCTTGTCGATATCGAGTTTGCGAAGGAGCAACTTTGGCTTTTCTTATTCGATCAATTCCAACATCCTAATGGACAGATCCCTTCCTATGAATGGGAATTCTCAGAGCTTAACCCTCCAGTCCATGGTTGGGCAGTGCTCCATCTCTATCATATGCAAAAAGAAAAGGAGGGAAAAGAGGATTACGACTTTTTAGAGCGGTGTTTTCACAAGTTACTGATGAACTTTTCCTGGTGGGTCAATAAGGTCGACAGTCAAGGGAATAACGTTTTCGAAGGGGGCTTTTTGGGGATGGATAACATCAGCATCCTCGATCGCTCTCAGCGCCTTTCAGGAGGGGTCAAATTACAACAATCGGATGGGACTGGATGGATGGCTCTATTTTGTTTAAACCTGATGAGAATGGCATTAGAGCTCGCCAAAAAAAATCGTGTTTATGAATCGCTGGCTACAAAATTTTTTGAACATTACGTCTATATCGCCCATGCCATGAAAAAACGGGGAAATCGAGATTATGAGATGTGGAGCGAGCGGGATGGATTTTTCTACGATGTGCTGACCTACCCCAATGGCAAGTTTGCCAAATTCCGCGTCCGTTCCCTGGTGGGGATCATCCCACTCTATGCGACAGAGATCATCGAAGAAGAAGAACTTGCCCAATTTCCTGAATTCAAAATGAATTACGATTGGTTCATGGAGAACCGAAAAGATTTAGTGGAACAATGCATCATTCCCTTAGAAAAAAAGGGAAAAAAAGTCTATTTGCTGACTTTGATGAATGAAGATCAGCTCAAAAGCGTACTCCGTTACATTTGGAATCCCGAGGAATTCCGCTCTTCATTTGGTCTGCGTAGTCTTTCTAAATTTCACCTCGCCCATCCCTTTGAATTTGAAAATAGAAAAATTGGTTACGAGCCTGCAGAATCGGTGGAGCGGATCAAAGGGGGAAATTCAAATTGGCGTGGACCGATTTGGATCCCGACGAACTTCATTTTGATCGATGCATTCAAAAAAATGGCGAAGGTCGCTTTGGGTGAGATCGAAATCAAAGTCAATGATGAAAAAGAGGCCGATTTGGAGCAGATCGCCCATTTTTTTGCCGATGGGATCATCTCGATATTTACCAAAAACAGCGAGAACGTTCGCCCTGTCTGGGGAAGTTCTTTCCGCTTTAAAGAAGATCCTCATTGGAACAATTACATCCAATTTTCTGAGTACTACAATCCAGAAACCGGGCAAGGACTTGGAGCCTCCCATCAGACGGGATGGAGTGCACTTGTCGCCAATTTGATTGAAGAATTTAGAAAATGATGTTGTCTGGATGCCATCGTCTAACGACAAATCTTAAGCCTTCGCTCTTTTCCCAGTCATCCACAGCTCTTCGCTTTTGCATGATATGAGACAGCCGTTCGAAAAGATCGTATTTGATAACCCCCCAACCCCGCTTGCTTTCAATCGAGGTTTGTGGGCCAAGAACGGAGACGGCATGTCCTTCCCAGACAATCAAGTCGAGATCTTGAACTGTATCGAGGATTTTTTCAATGGATAACCCTTCAATCAAAACGGGATTGCCGAAGTTCACAAGTGAGGAGGTGTTGCGTGGTGTCCAACCATTGGTGACATAATGGATCAATCCGGTGCAGTCGACTCCTTTGAATTTCCAGGTGTCCTGGATCAAAGGATCGAGTCTATTTAAAGGAGTGCGACTGGGAAATAGCTGCGGAACAAGATCGATCCCGAAGGGCCAGTTTCCTCCCCAGATATAACGGGTTCCTTCCAACTTTTCTAATTCTTGAATGATTTTTGGTAGGGAAGGGACTTGAAATGTTCGATTTGGAGGAACTGCATCTGCAAATTGAATAAAACGCTCATCGATGTAATGATTCCCATCATAAGCATACTCATCAGTGCGTATCCGCCAAATCGAAGATTGGGCTATCCGTTCCAAAAGCTCCAATTTGGCCCTGGGAAACAGGACGGTTTCCACAGTTCTCATCAGCCCCTGTGTATCGAGGGGTAGGGTATTCCCGTCCTCTCCCCCAAAACACCTTGCCAAATCGGGCGTGTTAAAAACCGGAGTGGGAAATAGAGTGACGGCAAACTGAGATCCCACACGCTGTGTCATGCAAATTCCTCCAATATCCAGGGTGCTGACTATTAAAAAGACTTTTTTAAATTTACACAGAGATCACAGAGGCACAGAGCTTTAAGTTTTTCATTTTTTGCGAGAGCAAAAAATGAAGACTCTAATTTTTTCGCTCTCGCGAAAAAATTTGGCCGTTTTTTTAATCTCTGTGTTCCTCTGTGTCTCCTGATTCTCCTCTGTGATTAAAAATATCTTTTAAATATCCGGCGTCCTGCTCCAATGTCTTAATTATGTCTCTAATCGCTGAAATTTTAAAGCGATTTCGATATAAAGAAATTGGTGGGTTCTTGCAAAATTCATGGGCTATCTTTAAGTTGAACTTAAGAGGGTGGAGGATATCGCTGTGCGTCAGTTTTTGGCTTTGATTTTTCTCGTGATCGGATTTAGCTGTCATTGCCCCTCTAAGCCGTCAAATTCCTCCTTGCGCATCAATATTCAGGGTGAGCCCAACACTTTAGATCCGCGCAAAGCCCGCAGCCTAAGTGGGCAGACCCTTGTGAGGATGCTCTTTGAAGGGCTGACGCGTGTGAATAAGGAGGAAAAAGCAGAGCTGGCACTGGCTAGCGATGTGACTATCTCTTCAGATCTGAAGACTTACACTTTTCGCTTGAAGGATAGTATTTGGTCCAATGGAGATCCTGTGCTGGCCTCAGATTTTATCTATGCCTGGAAAAAGGTGCTTTCTCCCGATTTTCCTTCCGATACCTCTTTCCATCTCTATGTCATAAAAAATGGGAAGGCTGCTAAAGAAGGAAAAATGGCTATAGACATGATCGGTGTGAGGCTGCTCGATGAGAAGAGATTTGAAGTTGAATTAGAAAATCCCACTCCCTATTTTTTGGATTTGCTCGCTTCCCCTGCTTTTTTCCCGGTGAATCAAAAAATCGATGAAGAAAATCCCTCTTGGCCACAACATTCCGCAACTTATGTCAGCAACGGCCCTTTTCAACTGATCGAATGGAAACATCAGAATCAGTTGACCTTAGTCAAAAATGACAAGTACTGGGACGCATCAGCTGTCAAAATTGAATCTCTTGAGCTCCAAATGCTCCAAGAAGACACAGAACTGAAATGTTTTGAAAAAAATGAACTCGATTGGGCGGGTTCTCCCCTTTCGACATTGCCTGTGAATGCCCTCAATTTTTTAAGAAAGGAAAAACAGCTCAATACAAAAGAGCTATTGGGGACATATTTCATCCGGATCAATACGGAAGCCCCTCCTTTCTGCCATCCATCGATGAGAAAAGCTTTCGCCCTTGCAGTGAACCGGCGCGCGATTGTCGATCATGTCACTCAAGGGAACCAGCTCCCTGCAACTGGCGTCGTTCCCCTTCTTCTAAACTTGCAGAAATTGCCCTATTTTCAAGATGATGATATCACTCAAGCCAGGCGTCTTTTTCAAGAAGCTCTTTCCGCTCAGAAATTGACAAAGGAAAATTTCCCAGGAATTTCTCTGACCTACAGGACGGGGGAACGGAACCATCTCATCGCTCAAGCGATTCAACAACAATGGCTAAATGCCTTCGGGATCGATATCAAGCTCGAATCGGTGGAAGAAAAAGTCTATTTTGATCGGATTGCCAAACAAGACTTCCAATTATCTTCTGGCTCCTGGATCGCAGATTTTGCCGATCCGATTAATTTTTTGGAAATTTTCAAATATCGAAAAGGGCGCTCGAACAATACTCTATGGGAAAACTCCCGATTTATCGAACTGCTCGACCAGTCTCTTCAAGCGGCAAATGCAAAGGAGCGAATGGAATTACTCGCACAAAGTGAAAAAATATTGATCGATGAAATGCCCGTGATTCCCATTTTTTACTACACTATGCTATATGTGAATCAACCCAACTTGAAAGGTGTTGTCCTCTCGTCGATGGGACAGCTCGATTTTAAATGGGCATGTATTGCAGAGAGGGAATAGAAATGAAAAAATACTGGAGAATTTATGCTCTTGCAATGTTTATCCTCACATCTGGAATGAGTTGGGCCGATTCTGTAAGCTTGATGAATGATACAGACTATACATTGAGAGCGACTATTTACGATGCCAACGGGACGCTCCTCGGCGAGTTCATCCTCAATCCTCGCGATGCGACAGAGTGGAGTGATGATTATGAAAACTTTGGAACGGAAAGCAACTATTCTTCCCAGACTCCCTATACCGTTAACTGGTCGTGCATGAATGGAAATCCCTATGGCTCATGCAATGACGTCGCTGCGGGAGCCGTCGTCACGGCCCAGAGCTGTGGCGGTGCCCAGGAATGTCAACAACAGCAGGCCACTTCTGGAGATGATGAAATATGACTTTAAAAAGAATGGTGGCATTGAGTCTTGTTTTTCTCCCTTTTTTTCTCCATGCAGGCAGTGTGCGCTTGATCAACAACAGCCCCTACGACCTCAGAGTGGCGATCCGCGGTGCCGACGGTTCTTTCTTAGGAGAAATTGTCGTTATAGCGCAAAAAGAGTCATCCTGGACCGATACTTATGGACAATATGGCTCATATGGTGGCGCAAACGCTTCCGCAAATCAAGGTTACAGTTCAAAAACACCTTACACGGTCTTGTGGTACTGTCTCGATGGAACAGACTATGCCGTCTGTGACACCGTCTCAACGGGAGCTGTTGTCACGGCTCAAGGGTGCGCAGGAGCTCGCATGTGCAAGCCGAACAAAAAGGAAGCCTATCCGCAGGAATCTGAAGGGAATTATCTCTATAAAACACCCCGAGCCCCTCCGCTGACAGAGTGATTCTCAAGAAATCAATTTTTCTTCTGCCAAACTGTTGATCGACCTTTTCCCTTCGAAATCAATAAGCCTTTTTTCTTTAACTGAGCCAGGATATAGCGTAGCATTCTTTCGGAGATATTGAGTGAAAGTTTATCAAAAATCTCTCTGAACGGACGCGCTTGTCCCTTTTTAAAGAAATTAAGGATGATTTTCTCTCGATCTGATAAATCTTCGACTTGTCGCGCCGTCGATGGTTTATAGGTTGTTTTGAGATGCGGACTAAAAGAAACCTTTATAAAAGTTCCCTGCTCTCTCCATTCAGGTTCCGGATAATTATTTTTTCGACACTCTTCAATCACCCTTTTATAACCGCTTCCCCATTCTTCCATGAGTTTTAACTCATGGAAGACCTTTGCAATGACTCTATTGCGGACTCTGCTCACACCTGCTTTCAGGTCTTCCATCGTAAATCCAAAGGGGAGCATGCCAGGGTTTTGTATTTCAAGCCGATGATCGAAAATGGCGATTTGGATCGTGGATCCTGGAATAGAATAATCAGCGTGTGCAAGTGCATTAATTAGAATTTCCCGAATTGCAATTTCTGGATATTCAGGGATATCTTTTCGACGTATTTTTTGGATCTGTGCCGTAAGACGTGTGTTTCGAGCAATGAATTTAGGAACTTCGTCCACAGCATCTAAAATAGTCCCTTCGACTTGATATCGATCGATGAGATGAGTTTTATCATCTCCTCGGAAGCGTGCACATCTAACTCTAGCATCAGGTACATAACGGTTGCGTGCTTCATCGCTTCCAAATAGAATCACTCCTCCAATCGATGGAACATACTTGTTGTTTGAGGGGACTAATACCCCAAGAGACTGTAATTTTTTGTTGTTGATTTCCTTGTTAACCGAATAAAATATTTTTTCAATTTTTTCATAATCGAGTGCAGAGCTAGATAAGTAAGAAATCCCTTGTTGATCATAAGAGACATTGGTCACTGATCTTTGCAACTCTGCAATAATATCCGGCCCTGCAGGGCGACTTGTCGAACCAAGGCGAATATAGACTCCGTTCGGAATACCTTCTTTTTTGATATAAAATGGCGCTCTCCAATGAGATACTTTGACAATTAGGAGAGCTTTTTCTTGTACCGTCGTGATTTCTATCTCTGGTAAAATAGCAGGGCTAATACTATCAGCAATTGCATTGGCAAGCGTTTCTTCGGCTTTGAAAACGTCGCTAATGCCAATAATATGTCGATCTGTTGTGAGACCTATAATTAGTATTCCTCCAGCAGTATTGGCAAAAGCTACAATCGTTTTAAGAATAGGGGCAAGAGAAGAAAGATCTCTCTTAAATTCTAAAACTTTAGATTCAGGTTGAGCGATCAGGTTGGCTATTTCCATCATATTCATATCCTGCAATATCCTGCAATATCCTGCAATATCCTGCAATATCCTGCAATGAAAAAAATAGCTTTTACTTCAAAACAATTTCACCTCGTCAAGTGGGATATCGTGCGGTTCGTGTGGCAAGTCATCGTCACAATACTGCTCTTTAAACCCAACTCCGATCGTTTTTGGAAAGATCGAAAGTTGATGCAATTGCGCAAGCAGTCGATCGTAGTGCCCTTTTCCGTAACCCATTCTCCGATGATGTTTATCAAAACCGAGGCCAGGAACGAGAATACAATCGATATTCTTTACATCGATAAATAAGCATTTGTAGGGATCAGGTTCTTGCAGTTTGTATTTACCCTCTATCAGGCCCTGTCGAGGATCTTTAACACAATAAACCTGCATAATATCATCATCCACTTTGGGCAGGTGGAGTTTGCCCTCTTCAGCGAGGTGTTGATTCAGTGAAGTGAGATCGATCTCATCAAAAAGGCTGTGAAAAGAGAGGATAGCTTTATAGGGTCTTAGTAAAGGCAATAGAGTTGAGACCACCGCGATCCTGGCTTCTTTTCTCCTCTCAAGGGGAAGGGCATTTCTCTTCTCTTTCAAAAGAAGGCGCATGATTTTCTTAGAGGATTCAGTAGATAGGAACATTGCTTGACTCAGGCTTTCCTTTTTCATAAGGGACTTTTTTCAGGAAGATCCCATCGCTTGTATAGAGTGAGGCGACCCCTTTGCCTGCTTCGATCTTGGAGATGATCTTTTTGTCTCCTTTTTTATAATAGGACCCTTTGATCAACAGATCATTTTCATATTCTTCGACCAGCATTAAATCCCCATTTTTGTACCAGGCAAAAGAAAGGCCTTGCTTTTTGTTGCCATTGAACTCGCGCTGGCTTTCGATTTGGCCGGTCGGGTACCAGGTTTTGACTTGGCCTTGGATTCGATCGTCATTCCAATGCAAGGACAATTTCGGCTGCAACTGTCCCCCTTTTTCTGAGGCGTAATATTCCCATTCTTCGCCCTGTTTTTTCCCATCTTTGATGCCATACGAACACTTGAGAGTTCCATCGGGATTAAACAACTGAACTTCCCCTTCGGGAATGCCGTTTAAGAAGCTGATCAACATGTGAAGATCCCCTTCTTTAAATTGAGCCTGCTTCCCAATTCCCCTTTTAACTTCGGCGATCGATTGGCCATGGGGATCATAATAGGTGGCATTGAGCAAGCGCCCCTGCTCAAAAGTCTCTTTCGAAAGGGGGTGCCCGGGACTCCAATAAGCTGTAGCGAAACCCTCTTTTTCTCCCATCGCGTAGGGAATTTCTTCGATGAGATTTCCCTCTTCGTCAAAAGCTTGCACGATGCCGTGGATCTCTCCTTGATTGTAAGGGATAAGTTTCTGAACCTTGCCACTTGGGAAAAAATATTTTGCAGAATTTTGCAGAACTCCTTTTTCATAAGTGAATTCGGCGATGGAACTTCCCTGGTCGTTCCAGACTTTGCATTGACCTTCAAAAATCCAAGTCGCTTGGGCGAGATCGTGGATGTCGGCGACACCTTCGATCAAGTGGGCTTCAATTTTGATCTTCCCATTCTGGAACCATTCCTGATAAATGCCATGAGCCCTCCCATCGACGACTTCCAGATATTGCCAAAGATGTCCATTGTCGTGATAACTCGTGATTTTAGAGGAGCTTTGACCTGCGGGATTACGCCCGAAAACGCGAAGGACTTTCTGATAGGGCTGGGGAGTAGAAAAATTGGTGGATTGATAACTTGACAGCCGGTCTTTATTACTGATCGTCTCTGAAAAGCCATTGCGATCGATGATCTGCATGCTGATGATCGAATCGCTGTGGTCGGAGGGTGTTCTGGAAGCGCAGCCACAAAGGACAGCGAGAATAAGGGATAGAAAGATTTTTCTCATCGAGGTGACTCCAAGTTCTCTCTTTTGATTAATTGTATGGAAACGACAAACACTTTCTCATGCGATGAGAGCTCTTTTTTCTCGAGTTTGAAGTCTTTGATGATCAGTTGGGGTCTCCCTTCTTTAGGACCATAGGGCCAAATCGTGACTCCTTCGATGAGGCAGAGTAGCTTTTTGAGATCCTCTTCGTTGAGTTCAACAGGGTGCTGCTGCTTTTCTTCCGTTTCCCGAAAAAGTTCATTGCTGTGGATTTGTTCTTCAGAAAAGCGGAGTTGATTGCTCCCATTTTTTAGCATCTGCAACCGTTTACCGGTCTGCTCCTCTTCAGGATTTTCTAATTGAATCGCCTCGAGCTTTTTGATCTCGGTGAGGAGAAAAGTCAACGTTTCGACATTTTTATCGAGATAATGGGGATCGGGATTTTTCAACGAGGCCAGAAGGAAGCTCTCTTTTCGCTCCGTTTCTTGAAACACGACCATTTTTGCATGAATCCTTTCCATTTCCTCTTCAAGTCCACCTAATTTTTGAAGTCCAAACAGGAAGTGAAAAAGAAAAACAAAGAAAGGGACTGGTGCTATTGCTAACAGAACCCAAATCAAAAAGGGGGGAAGTTTAAAAGAGAATTTTCTCATGAACCTGTCCCTTTATTGAGTTCAAAAGAGGTGTAGTAAGTTTGATTTTGCGTTTGCCATTTCACTTCTTTTTTAGCATTGACGATCTGATCTCCCTTGAGCAAGGCCTCGTGAAAGTCTCTAGCATGGCGTGGCGTAAGAGAGGTGAATTCCAATTCCATTTGAGCGGAATAAGGAGAGGAAACCTCGTTGATTTTAGGATATTTCACCAAATTGTAATGGAGAGATTTGATCTCTATCCCCTCTTTTTGCCCTCCTTCTTCAGTGGCAAAAACGGGATGGGTGCTCAGCCATGCCAAGACGTCGCTGACTTTAGGAACGGTGGGCAGAAAAGCAAAAGAGGATTTTTGTCCCCGTAACGAGCTCTCCCATGCGTGAAGCTTTTCTTCGATTTGATCTGATGAAGAGATCAATTCCTTAGAGGAAGAGAAATAGCTCTGCAATTGATTTGCCAGCAAATGCTCTTTTTTGTTTAAAGCAAAAGACCCTCCAATCGACATCAGCAAAGTGGCCGATAGACAAATGGTGAGGTACTGCAACATTTTTTTCCTTCGTTTTTGAAACGTATGTTTTGGAGTGAACTCTTTTTGACAGAATTGAACACTCGAATCGTCAGCAGCGATAGCGTCGAGCGCAAGTCCCAGGGGAATGGCATATTCAGCTATGCCGCACTCCGTCAGATTTAGTCTTTGACCGGGGAAGAATTGGCTCAAAATTTCTGCGAGATGGTTAGAATCCCCTGTTAATAACCAGGGAGTCTGCTCATCGATGGCCCCTTTTTGTCCAAGAAATACTGAGAGTTTTTCGAGCTCGAAAGGAACCTGTTCGATCTGACTTAAAGAAATTGTTTGAGAGAGGATGAGCTCGTTCCCTTCCAATAACGCGCAGGAAATTTTTTGATCCCTCACATCAAAACAAAGGATCCTATATTCCTCCGGAAATTGCCATCTGGCAAAGCGCACTAGAGCAACCGGATGGCATGAGATCGTATCAGGTTCTATACCACGCTCCGTCAGGTTTTGTGAATTTGGGCTGGCTGCGACTTCGCCAAATCGATTCTCTTCGTCACCCTTCCCGTTTAGGGAAGGGCTCTTCATTCGAAACGCTTCGCTTCGATTTGACTTTGTCTCGCAGAGCCCAAAATTCACAAAACCTTCCTGCGCGCGGTATCTATCGATCCCTTTTAATGAGGCGATAAGTGAAGCGATGTGGGTTTGAACAGTTGCAATCACCGTGACGATGGTCATCTGCTTACTCAAGGGTTTCAAAAGGGGACAAATGATAGGGCTTTCATTAGAGAAAGGGATCAATGATTCGATCTGAAAAGGCAAAGTGGCGAGGATCTTTCTCTTTTCCCTAAGAGGCAAGTGGAGTTTGCGGATAAAAACTTCTTCCCCCGCAAGCCCAGAGACGATCTCCACTTCTTTTCCTGTATGGAAAGGGGGGAGATTGTAAAAGAGTTTTACATTGTCTGGCCCATAAGGAAATGTTTTTAACGATTCAATCGCAATTGTTTTTTTTTCTTTTTTTAAGACTGCGATTCTAAATGCTTCTTTTTCGAGAGTCAATCCGATGGTAAACATAATTCACACTTTCTCGAGGTAGTTTCTGCATAGAATTCTATCCTGAAAAATAATTCCAGGAAAGCTCCTTTGAACCTATCTCAGTAAAAAGTTTCAGTCGATTTTAGGGTTCTTTTAGCCGATTTTCGATCCAAATTCGGGCGGTAATATACGCATGTTTGATATTACCCCCCGAATTTGGATCGAAAATCGGCCAAAATAATCCCGAAAATCGAAGAAAAATTTTACTGAGATAGGTTCTTTTATATAAATTTATTTTTAAACTGTTTTTTGTTCATTTCTATTTGCATCTAGATGGCCATTAAGGGTAAAATCTCTTAAAACTTCGGGACCGTCATGCTAGTTTTTTTACGCAATATCATTCATTGGGTGTTTCTGATCTATACGATCTTTTTAATAGTGCGTATTGTCGGTTCCTGGTTCCCCGCATTAGCTCATCATAAGAGCATCCGTTTTGTCGCTTTTTATACAGATCCTTATCTCAATCTGTTCCGACGGGTGATCCCACCTATTGGGGGAGCGCTTGATCTCGCCCCTCTCTTGGGCTTTTTTGCTTTGCAGATCATGGAAATGTTAATTTTATTCATCCTCCGTTAATCGTGTTAAAACGCCCTTTCCAATTCAGTTCTTTGTTATTGCCTTCGAATATCTTCTGCGCCCCTCTCGCAGGCTGCTCTGATGTTCCCTTTCGTCGGATGACGTCGAAGTACCGTCCTGGAATGATCTATTGCGAAATGGTCAAAATGGATGCGTTGATCCGCAATGACCAGACAACTTTTCGCATGCTCGATTACGAACCCTCGATGCACCCTATTGGAGGTCAACTTTGTGGCAGCAAGCCTGAAATTGCAGGCGCCTGTGCAAAAATTATCGAAGATTTAGGCTTTGATATTGTCGATTTGAATTGTGGGTGTCCTGTCGATAAAGTCACAAAGGATGGGAGTGGTTCAGGGATGTTAAAGACCCTCGACCTGCTCGGCGAAGTGGTCTCTAACATGGTCGCCGCTGTAAAAATTCCTGTGACCGTTAAAATCCGCGCAGGCTGGGATGCTGGACATATCGTTGGACCGCAAGTCACACAGATCGTCGAAGCGGCAGGGGCATCAGCCATCTGCGTCCATGGTCGTACACGGGCCCAAGGTTATAAAGGTCCCGCAAACTGGGATTTTATCCGCGAGTGCAAAATGGCCGCAAAGCGGATCCCCGTGATCGGAAATGGCGATGCTTTCGATGGCCCAAGCGCGAAAAAACTCTTTGAGTACACAGGTTGCGATGCCATTTTACTCGCCCGAGGGACGATGGGCAAACCCTGGCTCACCGAAGATATCTACCGCTACCTCTCCGATGAACCAAAACTCGAACGTACTGGACTTGAGTATCGAGATGTTTTTCTCGAACACCTCGATCATATCATTTCCTATCAAAACGAGCGGCGCGCCCATCAAGATTTTCGACGGGTGGGATGTTGGTATTTACGTGGCGCTGCAGGGATGCGCCACCTTCGGGAATCGATCAATCGATCGACATCGGCCATCGAAATTAGGGAAATGATTTGCAATTATCCTTGGCACGAAGCAGAATTTTACGAAGAGCCAAAGGAAGAGGAAGCTTGCGAGACGTGTTAGAATTATCTGCTATCGTCAAAGGGAATGTGCAAGGAGTGGGATTTCGCGCCACGACCAAGGCCTGCGCAGACCACTTGAAACTCACCGGTTTTGTCCGTAACCTCTCCGATGGTAGCGTGGAAATCTGTGCTACAGGCGAAAAACCCCAGCTCGAGAAATTTCTTTCTGCATTAAAACAGGAATTTTCCTCTCAATACATCGACGAGATCGTCTGTGACTATAGGCCCGCAGCGAACACCTACCCAGATTTCAAAATCATCTAAGATGTTAAAGCTCATTGGAAAGTTTCGCTTCGGTGGCGCTTTTCCAGTATTGGGGTGAGAGCAATGCACCTATTGCGCTTGCAGCTTGTGTTCCCACATCATCGACATCTGCTTCATTGGCAGCACTGATAAATCCTAAAATTCCTTCCTCTTCTTGAGAAACAATTGTCACAGCCAATCCTGTTTCATTTTTGATCCGCTTCACCAATACATCACTGTTTTTTGCAAGGCGAAGAGCTTCAGTTGCAATGGCATGGCAGGCCTGTGGATAAAAGGGGGCGGCTTTCTTCATCAATGCAGAAATTGCATCGACTGTTTTATTTTGAATGTCGAGGCTCAATCTTCCGTCGAGATTTTTAACCAGGTTTTCTCTTAAAGCTATAGGAACAGTTTCAGTGAGCAATACATTGACAATCTTGTTTGCTTTGAGATCAACATCGGAGACTTGCATCTTGATTTGTCCAGAGCCGATATCAAAGGCGACTCTTCTTTCAATCTGCGTTGTGGAATATCTTGGAGAGGTTAAAAACTCTTTCAAAGATTTAAAATAGACACTTGGATTTTCAACGTAAGGAAAATGACCGCAATTTTTTAATAAAACATATTTTGAGCCTTGGATGCTCATATGTATATTTTGAGCTGTCATTACTGGAATAGGATCGAAATCTCCATGAATGATCAGCGTTGGAATTTCGAGAGTTTTTAACGATTCGTGAAGGCTAAAAGGGGTTTTTAACAACTTTTCACAGATGAGTTCATTAACCTTTCTGCCGTTAACCGAAGCAGAGGAAGACATGTGCAAATTCAACAAATCTGCTTTTTCTGCAAGACAGCAAAAGGTGCGGAAAATAACGCGAAAAAACCGTTCAATAATCTCGGGATTTCCTTCTTGAAACGCTTGAGTTTTGTGAATCTCTGAAAGTTCATCTTGATAAGGGGATAGGCGCTTTTCATATTCATTGACGTATATAAACATATCTTCAGAGGATGCTGGCATAGAATTAGATAGGATAAGCTTATCTACAGACTTTGGATAGGCAATGGCATAATGCATAGCAAGCAGTCCACCCCAAGAATGGCCAAGTAGGGAAATTTTGTTAAGATTAAAAGCCTTGCGGATATTTTCCAGGTCATTGACATAAGTGGGAATATTGATGGTGTCTGGATTAATTTCTCCCGTTGAACGCCCACAACCCCTTTGATCGTAAAAAATGACAAAGTTATTTGCAGCTAATTGTTGCAGTTGAGGGAGTAGATAATCTTGGGTTGACCCCGGCCCTCCATGAATCACGATTAAAGGTTCACCCTTCCCCATCGTTCTACAAAAGAGCTTGGCTCGATCAGAATCGACAAGGACCTCATTGGATTGAGCAGGATTGATTTTTTGAGTTGCCGCATCGATGTGTTGAAAGACCGATGCAAATAAAATTGCGAGAGAAAGCAGCCATTTTTCAATCATTTTTCATCTCCTTTTGGTTGCACAGATATAACGGATTTTACCAAAAAAAATTAAGAAGAGAAATAACAAAAATTCTGGAAGTACACCTGAATCGGCCATGGGCTCTATTAGGATACTTCCCAATACCCAGTCTTTTTAGATCCAATGTGGCGTAACAATTTCAATAACTTAAGTTGCAGGATATTTCTTTTAATAGTTGCTCGGCTGGTACTTAGTCTATTGGCCAATTCATCATAAGAAATTCGAGAATTCTTTCGTAGGATGGCTAATATCTCAATCTGAATGGTTGATATAGGGTCATTTATAGGGTCATTTATAGGGTCATTTATAGGGTCATTTTCTTTTTTATCGCTCACATTCACACGTTCTTGCGCCTTTATTCTTTTAATAAGAACAGTAAAAAGGCATCCATCACGATTATCTATAAATTGTATTTTAGGCCAGTATTGTAAGGCACGACGAATTCCGGTCCCAAGGCCGCGATATGGTAATAAGCCCTTGGCAATGAAGGAAGTTAAAATGGGATTGCGTTGAATGGAATTCCCTGACCGGATCTTTTCTATGGTGAGATGGTTGGGAAGGTTACCCGGACTAATAATCTCAATCCGATCGTCGAAAATGAATAGCCTTATGGGAGCACTGATGAAATAATCGCGATGAATCAGTGCATTCACAAGCAGTTCTTCAAAGACGAGTTGAGGGATCTCAGGATCTCCTAATGTATTAACGCTCTTTTGTCCCTGTACTTTCCGCAGGTTACGCATAATAAAGGCTAATGTTCCTTGAAAAATTGAAGTGAGAGAGCCTTCAAAATCCTCGCTATCCAGATAGTGATTGGTGATTTCTTTTCCTTGAAAGCAGATTGCCTTAACAATAAACTGTGGTTTATACAGATGGGGTTTCTGACCAAATAACAACAATCCAGATAAATTCAATCGGTCATGACTTGCTAGACCCATATTTTCAAGGAATCGGAGCTTATTTGAGTAAGATTTTGGCAAATTTTCATGGTAGAATTTTTTAAGAAAGTCGGATAATAATTTTTCATCTAATACTTCAACTCCTGCTCGTGTAGGAACTTCATCTGCATGAATGAGATCCACTTCTTGAAAAAGGCGGCGCAGTTCCTCTTTGGAATTGACTTTCCTTTTATCAGCGCCAGCCTTCAACCAAATAATGCCCTGATTATCAAAATAAGGCTTATCGATGCCTTCAGGAACTGTTAACATGATGACGACGCGATCAGAACGAATGGCGATATTTTTCGTTTGGACAGCAACAGGACTCCGCACATGCTGGTTGGCAACATTGCTAATGAGTTGATTGATTCTGCGAACATCAGCAGAGGACAATCCTATCAAATCTCCTCGATCTGAGATTCCGATAAAAATATGCCCACCTTTTGTATTGGAAAAAGCAACGATTTCTGCAGCCAGGGAGTCGCTATTGCGAATGTCCTCTTTAAACTGATATTGCCCGTCCTCTCCCCGGGAGATGATTTTTTGCAGTTCACTGAGATCTATTGAAATATCAGGCAATTCTGTCTTCATGTTGCAGCATGTTATCAGAAAAAAGCACTTCAATCAATTTTTCATGCATTTTTATTAAAAATCGGATTCACAGCCAAAATCCCACTCAGAATGAGAGCAGTTCCTACGTAGAGATTCCAGGTGAGCTGCTCATGAAGAATGAGAGCACCCAAAATCATCGCGAAGACAGGGAGCAAAAGCGCTGAAAAAGAGGCATAAGTAGTCCCAGCTAATTGGATCGCCTTGTAGTATAAAAAAAGCGACAGCCGTACAAATCACACCGAGCCCAAGGACTCCGATAATCGCTTTTGATAAATAGATAAGCAGGTCCCCAAGACAAAGCACATAGAAAAAGAAGAAGGATGCTTTTGTTTTTTAATGCTCTTTCCATAATATTGCTGAGCTTATCTTTTTTATTTGATATTAATATAAATTAAAGTTAATAAGTAATTTAATAAGACAATATGATAAATAATCATGTCGCGCATAAAGAACAAGATATTTTCAAGTTTATTTGTCTGCATCAGTTTCTTCAGCAGCATCGATGCAAACTCCCATGATCTGTGCCACCTTCACTGTATCAGGCCTGATGTTCTACAGGCTTTGTCACATACACGAGTTCACACGTTTTTCCCTTTATTCGAACAACAATGTTTGTTCCAATCGATCGAAGCCTCGATAGAGAGCAATCCTTTTATCTCTGCAGCTGCGCAAGGGAATCTCGAAGTTGTTAAAATCTTGTTCAAAGAGATGGTCAAAAGCTCTTGCTTCTTCGACGAAGAAGTGATCCATCATTCTTGCATTTGCGCTGCAGCCCATGGGCATCATGAAGTGCTCCGTTTCTTACTGACAAAAGTGATTGGAGCAAGCTCCCGCTGTTGGATCGATCATGAAACACTCAAAAGCTGCTGCATTTGCGCTGCAGCGCGCGGCCATCGCGACATCCTCAAGTTCCTGTTTGCAGATGCTTTTCCGCAAAACGGGCTCTTTGTCGATTGGGAACTCTTGCAGAGTTGCTGCATCTCCGCTGCAGCGGGTGGACATCGTCCAGTACTCAAGTTCCTGTTTCACAAAATCTTTCCTGAAAACCTGTTTTTTATCGATCACGATATCTTGAACAGCTGCTGCATTTGCGCGGCGTCCTGTGGGCATCTTCATGCCCTCCGCTTCTTATTTGCTGAATTTTTGAAGATCTCCTTTTACCTGGATTGCGACGTTTTCAGCAATAGCCTCATTTGTGCCTCTGCAAACGGACAACTGGAAGTGCTCCGTTTCCTGTTGAAATACGCTCGATCTGAACATCATTGGTTCCTCGAGCCGTGCCTATTGGACAATTGCTGCATTTTCGCCTCTGAGAATGGTCACCTCGGGGCTCTGAAACTTCTACGCACTTCCAGTCATGGGACCTGTTGTATAAATTCATCCTTCGATTAAATTGTTCTGCGTTGAAAATTAGAGCGTAAAGTTAAAGCAGAGGTAGATGTTGTGATCATGGTACATGTGGTTCCACTCGAAATCGTAGCTCGCTTCGATGCCGTATGTATCATCGATGGTGAGTAGCAAGTCGATCCCTGCAAGGCCGATATCCCGTCCAGGTTGTCCCATTTTCAACGATCTCTTGGGTCCGATGAAATCTCTGGGCTTGACGTGCACGTGCCGGGTTTTATCGAAATACTCTCTTTGCCAAGCGAGGAGTATTTCAGGAGTGAATACGACTCTGTCACCTTCGATCGTTCCATTGATCCTGGCGCCGAGCGTTGAGCGGAGGGATTTTGCGATTTGGCTTCCGACTCTCGTATCAGATAGGCCTGCATTGTATTCGTGGTATTTTTCGACATTGAGGTGGATGTATTGGGCAGAGGCAATTGGGACGAACTGAAAGTTTTGCTGGGAGTTCTCAAAAGCGTATTCGATTCCAAAGAAACCATCGAATTCAGCTCCATGGGGTGCTCCTTTTGCGCTGTGGTGATCGTGAATATGACGACGGATAGTGTACCATTCATATCCTCCTCCAACGATCCCTTTGAAAGCCCAATGACTGGGAGCATACGTCATATAAAGGCTTGCATGGGCTTCATCGATATCGAACTTTCCCCAATGTCGACTACAATGCCCTTCGATCCGGTCATAATCCAACAAAAGTCCAAATCCCCCTTTGGAACGGAAATAATCGAAACCAGTGAGCCCTCCTGCGGTCCAGTAGTTAAAGCCAGCCTGATCTTTTCTGGTGTACACATCTCCAAATCCTAGAGTCCCTGCAAAATAGATGTTGAAGTAAGACTCGGGCAGATAATTATCTTGCCTGATTTGTTCTTCTCTTTCTTCGAATTGGTCACACGTTAGCGCAAGGGTGGTTTTTGCTGTTAACTGGTGGGGCCATGAACTTGCAAAATGCACCTCTCTTGTGTCGTAGAGGGGATCGTAATCCCACGAGTTACCAGGCGGAAGGCGAGACATCCGTCTATCGAGGCGGATATTTGTCTGGTTGATCGAAGAAAAAAGAGGTTCTAAATAATTGGGATATTTTTTTATGGTGTCAGCAGACGCGATAGAGCTCGATAGCAATGCTAAAGCAAGAACTTTTTTCCATGAGGACATGAGTGACCTTGATCTCATCCTTTGAACCTGTCTCAGTAAAATTTTTCGTCGATTTTCGGGATTATTTTGGCCGATTTTCGATCCAAATTCGGGGGGTAATATACGCATGTTTGATATTACCCCCCGAATTTGGATCGAAAATCGGCTCAAAAGAACCCGAAAATCGACTGAAACTTTTTACTGAGATAGGTTCTTGCAACGTAATTTAAAAAAAATCTTTAGTCAAGTCCTCGAGCATTTTTTTTTCGAAGATGATCAGCAATCGTGCGATCTGAGATTGAGAATCGCGAAAAGTTCTGGGTGGTCCTAACCGTTTTTTCTTCATTTTCTTTTTAGAGATAAGATGGAGGAATTCATCGATTGACATTATCTTTGCCAGGTGGTGGCGGCAGCGGGTCGATAATTCCCGGTCATTAGTGACAACTGTCAATTGAGAGGGGGATCGGGAAAGAAAGACCTCCTCAGAAATGTATTCATCAGCTGTTTGTGTCTTGCGCGTGTAGACGATTTCAAGGGTATCGAAATGCCCTCGAAGATGCTCTTCTGCGCCGTCGAAGACGAGTGTGACATGAAGATTGAGCTGCGAGGTCATCTCATTGAGTTCTTCAATGAGAGATTGACGACTTTTTTCTAAAGAGCCCCGTTTTTTTAGAACGCGGAAAAGAAGATTATATGCATCAACGAGGTAATGCATCAGGGGCATCTTGAAGAATTGTTTCGAGGATGGGGAGAATTTTATCGAGGGCTTTACGACGATGGGAAATCCGGTTTTTGATCTCTTCTTCAAGCTCAGCAAATGTTTTGCCGTACTCATGCTTGATAAAGATCGGATCGTATCCGAAGCCAAGACTGCCCCGTTCCTGCTCGGTGATCATCCCTTCAGACAGCCCTTTTGCCGTTTTCCTAATGCCGTTTGGGGAAGCGAGTGCAATCCAGCATTCGAAATATCCTTGCCGATAAGGTTCTTGAATATGAACCATTTCAGCGAGAAGTTTTTGACGGTTTTCTTTATCCGTCGCATTTTCTCCAGCATAACGGCGGGAATAAATACCTGGGGCGCCATTCAAGGCGGGAATGACAAGTCCCGAATCATCGGCGATCACCCAACGATTTAAGCTCTGCGCAGCATGGTTGGCTTTTAAAATCGCATTTTCTTCAAAGCTACTCCCTGTTTCGGGAGGGGGAATGTAAAGTGGAAAGTCGATCAGGCTAAAGAGATCGAATGTGCAATTTTTTTTTAGAATCGCACGAAATTCTCTGATTTTATGTACGTTGCGACTGGCAATAACGAGTTCCATAGAAGGTGCACTTTAGTAGTCTATTAGAGAAAATACCTGAAACGACAAATATTGTAGCCATAAAAAGATATTTTAACCACCCGTTCGCTTCGCTCACTAGAGAGCACAGAGGACACAGAGATTAAAAAACTTAAAGCTCTGTGTCTCCGTGATCTCTGTGTAAATTTAAAGAAGTCTAACATCTCTAAAGAGAGCTACGGATAACCTCGATTGTCAATTCATCTCCTTGGGCGGTGAATTTGTCACCGACTGTCTTTCCTACTAAAGATTGGGCGAGTTTCGATTGGAAAGAGAGGATGTTTTTATCAGGGTCGGCATCCCAAGGCCCGAGCAGGGAGTAAGAGATCTTCTCTCCTTTTTTATTCGAGCATTCCACAATGACGCCGATGCCAACCTCATCTGCCGAAATGTCATCTTTAGTGATAACCCGTGCGCGGCCCAGCTGTTCAGAGAGAAATTTGAGCTCTGATTGGAGGCGGTCCCGCTTTTCAAGCGCGGCTTTAAATTCAGCATTTTCTCTTAAGTCACCATGGGAGCGGGCAATTTCGATCTCTTTGGCATTTTCTACAGTTTCAACAGTGGCGATTTGTTGGATCCGTTGCTGTAATTTTTGATATCCTACAGCTGTCGTCCAGATGACTTGAGGCTCTTGTTCTGCTGCAGGCTCTTGTTTTTTCCGTGTCTTAGCGAGAGAAGGGTGGGCAACTTCAGCAAGAGAGCGGAAAATTTTTTGGTCGTGGTCGCTGAGTGAATGGCTCTTTGAAGCGAGGAGGAGGAATTCTTTAACCTCGTCGAGAGTAGATTCTTGCATGATTTGGCGAACAATGGCAAACCTCCCTCCGGAGAGTAAGGCGTGGATTTTTTTGACCATCTCACGTTGCTCGGGATCGTTTTCGACATGGCTGAGGAGAATGAGGAGCCCTTCGAAAAACCGGGTCTTGCCTTGCTTATCACTGAAGAGGATTGTATTTTGAGATTGGAGTTTTTGGAAATACCACATGAACGCTTCAGGATAGCGGGAAGGATGTGTGTATAGGTCCTGAAATTTTTGTTTCAGCTCTGCATTATCCAGAATCGAGGGCAATTCAGAGAGAATGTAATCTCTGAGGGGAGTTTGATCGACCTTGAACAATAAATCGAGAAAGCTCTCTTTCCATTCTGGACGGTGCTTTCGAGCTTCCATCAATACCCGTTTTTTGAAACTTAAAACTTCGATGTTATTGAGAATTTGCTCGATCGTTTCAAACCGATTGATGATTTCAGCGATGATAGGATAATCTTTGATGTTGTTGAGGTCTTGCAAAAAGAAATGGATTTGAAGCTCTTGAGCAGCGTTGATCTCATTAAACGAGAGCATTTCTGTGAGTTTTGCGACGAGCGTGGCTTTGAATTCGTTGTTCTTCAAGGTTTCTGGAAAATCTCTGAGGAAGGTATAAACCATTTGGATCAGAGTATTGGCATCGGGTTTGTTTTCCAGGACTTTTTGAAGCCGTTCTTCATGTGTGACCTCAGTTTTGCGAAGGCGAAAGGGGTCTCGGATATCTTCCGGGGTTTCGATCATCGTATCTTTCTTCACCTTAGCTCGGGCCGTTTGCCACCAGCGGGTCCATTGATCGATGGGGATGACGAGATCGCAGAGTTCATCTTTAATTTCCGATGCTGTCTTTGGACCCAAGTCGCGAAGGAGCATCCGGATCACTTCAACTGGACTTTCCTTTGCTTTTTTCTCGAGGAGGTCGGCGTTGCCAAAGCGGAGTGCGAGGAAATGATCATCGGGAACAGGAATTAACGTTTTGAATGCAGTTGCGAAAGAAAGTTCCTTCTTCCCAGGCACATAGTCGAATTCCAAGCTCAGCTGTTCACGGACAAGAGAGACATCGACGATTTCACCAACTCCCCATCCCCCTGTGTGAAAGACGAACTTCCCCTTTACCATATGCGAGAGCAATTCGTAATTGCTAATGGCCCCTTGGAATTTTTCTTTGCTGCGCAGTCCAATCAAACGAATTTTATCGTTAAAAAATTGTTGATCGCCATAACGCTTCTTCAAATAGTTATAAGCGAGCTCAGCGAAAAACTCGTTGTTGCTCGTTTGGATATCGAGGATCAGTTTGAGGATTTCATGAGACATCTGATCTTCAGGCAGATTTTGCCATAGAGGCAGGATCCTTTCCACATGTCGTCCAACAGGTTCGACGATATCGGAGGATTTGACAGATCGGAGGATGTCGCAGAGCTCCTCGGCATCCACCTCATCTCCCGAGCAGTATTCTTCCCAAAGCTTTAAGAAGGAGGGATAGTCATGATTGGCGATGTGGATCTGAAAGTCCTTTAGATAACTCATGGATGTTCCTTTTTTCTCAAAAAACAGATCGACGCTTTCTAGCATTTGCTGAGTATAGGTCAGACTTTAATTATCTTCAATAAAGAGATTCTTTTTTGTCTTCATTGCCAAAAACAAACTTTCTCTTTAATTTTTTTCCTTACTTGAACCTATCTCAGTAAAAAGTTTCGGTCGATTTTCGGGTTCTTTTGAGCCGATTTTCGATCCAAATGCGGGGGGTAATATCAAACATGCGTATATTACCCCCCGCATTTGGATCGAAAATCGGCCAAAATAATCCCGAAAATTGACGAAAAATTTTACTGAGAGAGGTTCTTTGGTTCGAGGTCGAGAATTGCAATTTATTTTCAATATTTAACGGCTGTAGTGAAATTTTTTTTAATTTCTATCCTCTTCCTTTGGTTTCGATCGGTCGATAGCTCAGTCGGCGATCCTTTGCCAACGGATGAGAATCTCTTCAATTTCGAAGAGGAGACCTCACTTTTCCGCGATTTAGAACTCGTCAAAAAGATCGATGCTGAAATTTCAGACGCGCTGCCCGTGTTTTACGATTATTCCATGGTCGGTGGGTATTTCAATATGCCCTCAGCGCGTATGAAAAAAACAGGTATCATTGGAATAGGTGCAGCCATCGTCAAACCGTACGATATTTACGGCGTTAATTTTCAAGCGTTCGACAGGCTGGAGCTCTCATTGAATTACCGGGTTTACCGGGGAATGCTCGAACATAACTTTGGTCATGAAGGATTCGGTGATGATGCGGAACGGATAGGAAATGTCAAATTAGGACTTCTCACTTTGCGAGATGGGTTTCCCACCTTGCCAGAAATTTCGATCGGCGTCGAAGATTTCATTGGGACCAAGCGATTCAACTCCAGATATATCGTAGCGACAAAACAACTGCTCGATTGGAATCTCGAATGTTCACTTGGCTATGGTAAGGGGAGGATTAAAGGCTTTTTTGGCGCTATCGCCTGGACACCTTTTCGAAAACTGCATATCCCCATTTTGAAAGATATCTCTTTTCTGGCCGAATACGACGCCATTAATTACAAAAAACACGAGCACGAACACCCTTCAGGGAGAAAGGTAAAATCCCGAATCAATGGGGGGATCTCTTTCCTTGGGTGGGACACACTCCAGCTTTCAGTCAGCTCTGTGCGGGGCACGGAGATCGCTGCGTCAGGGTCTTTGCAATACCCGATTGGAACGACGAGTGGCATCTTTCCAAAAATGAACGATCCAATCCCCTATCAATCGCCGGTCGACACTGAGCCTTTAGGGGTTGTGCGCAATGAAGAAGATTTTTCCCATGAGTTAGCTTATGCTTTTGGCGATCAAGGGCTCGATCTATATAAGGCTTCTTTGGGGGTCGACGAGACGGGGCAGAAAGAACTATGGTTAAAAATCGTCAATAACCGGTATCGGGAAGAGCGGGTCGTCCGCAATCGTGTCCAACATCTCCTTGCAGCTCTTATCCCTTCAGACATTAAAACTGTCATTGTCATCATCGAAGCCGATGCAGTTCCCTGCCAGGCTTATCGTTATCGCAATGAAGATCTCAAGCGTTGGAGACAGGGACTCATCAGTGATTTCGAGCTGGAAACAGTCTCGCCTATGCGAGAAGCCCCATCTTTCCCCAGCGATTATGACGCCGCACGCATTTTCCAGAGGTACAAACCGATCTGGACCTTTACGATCCGTCCTCGCCTTTTGACTTTTTTTGGGAGCACCTCTGGAAAATTTAAATATAATGTCAGCGCGATTGCTTCTCCTGAAGGCTATATTTCCAATCAAATCTATTACAAATTCCAGCTCAGTTACTCGATCAAATCGAGCATGCAAGGCCTCGGTGGTCCCGATCGTGCCAATCCCTCCCGATTGCTCATCGTCCGTACAGATTCCCTAAAATATTTCCACACAAACACATTTTCGATGGAGCAAGCCTATTTACAAAAAAGCTGGAACCTCGGAAGAGGATGGTTTTATCGGTTTGCAATGGGTTACTTTGAGCCAGCCTATGGTGGGGCAGCGACAGAATTACTCTATTATCCTGTGAACTCAAACTGGGCCATTGGACTTGAGTTTGCTGCCGTGCCCAAACGGCATTACCATGGGATGCGATTTAGGAAGACGACACTTCAGCTCAGAGGGAGCGAATATGTTAAAGTGCCTTTCGTCGGGATCCAATATTTTTTAGATTACTACTATGATTATAAACCTTTGAATATGGACCTTCTTTTGAGCGTGGGGCAATTTCTAGCTAAGGATAAAGGGGTCCGGATCGACGTGGGGCGTTATTTCAAAAGCGGACTCCGTTTTTCTCTTTGGTGCAGCTTCACTAACGGAAATGACCATGTCAATGGGCATGTCTATTTCGACAAGGGGTTCGCATTCACCATTCCCCTCGACATGTTCTTGAAGCAAAGCAGTCGAAACTACATCGGCTACGCCATGGCTGCATGGCTTAGAGACGTAGGCGCACGCGCCGAGACAGGCAAGAAGCTCTACTGGACCCTCGAAGAAGAGCGATACAGTTATTAACTAGACTTCTTGCATAACCCCGCTTTCGTGCCCGTGTGCGTGCCCTTGCCCGATTAATGCTTTTTTCTGAACCATCTTCATTCGGGCGCCGGCACGGGCACGCACACGGGCACGAAAGCGAGGTTATGCAAGAAGTCTACCATGTCGTTGCATCGATTTTTGGCAGCTTTTTATCAACTAGTTAGTCGCTGAAGAGTGACTTCAATGAAGTCTTTGCCACGATAGATTTTTTCGATTTCTTTCTTTTCTTTCCCATATAATTCAATCATCTCATCACCTTCGATAGCTCCAAAGATGGGAATTGTGAAATTTGATGGTCCACCTTCTCCAATCTTCACGCGAGTAGTAGAAGTTCGCGAAGGAATACTCTTGAGATAGGCAATAGCTTTTTCACTGAGGCATAAGGAAGGGTTTTTTGACCATTGTTTAAGCCTCCAATCTCCAAAAAAAGAATTCTTTTTCCCAAAACCGAACAGAAGCCCCTTAGCAAGATGATTGTTAATTTTGAAAACATTGTTCCAAAACACAGAATGTGGATCTTGTAGCTCTAGCGCCGCTTCAAGAGGTTGGAAATCCATTCCAGAAGCTTCTCGGAAAATAGGATAGTTTTCAGCGAGAACAAGAGCTACTCTTTGAATGTTTGCTAAGATGAGCGTACGATCGCAGCGCACTCCGTACATACCTTCATGGTCGACAACAAGGATATATTTCTTAATATTCAAGCTCTTGATTACCTTTTCCAAGGCAAGCCATCCCTTATAAGGATTGCGTGCAAATATAACTTTCTCTCGAGCTTCTTGGGATTCTAATTTTTTTAGTGCACATTGAAATTCAGCACGCTCCTCTAAGGACATCGATGCAAGCAATTGTTGATGTTTCAATTCATCGACTTCAGTGTCATCAGTGTCCATAGCACATACTTCGCAAAGCGGCTTACTCCCAAATAATACAAACGCACCGTGATTCTCAAAGATGAGCAAGCGCAATATGTACTCTAAATCTTTCTTTTCTTCATCTGTCAAAAAAGAATTCAAGGAAGAATGCTTACTCTGATTGCACCCAGTTAAAGAGAAAAAGATGACAAAAAAAATGCAGGAAAGTAAGATCAGGAAAATTTTTTTTGAAGGCTTTAAAAAGGAGATTACTATGTTCTGCAAAATCTTGATCGTCATGCTTTTCCCAGTTTTCACTATTTTTTCACATGCAAATTTTAACTCATGTGATTTAACTGATAAAGATGTTTCCTTAACTGTGAATGAAATTATCCGAGAACAACCTGACTCTATATGTAGTTTTGATGGAAAGCGCATGTATTTAATGCCACATCGGATCTTTCCAACAAACAATGGATTATTTCTGTGCAATGATCAATCCTCCATCTTTCTTCCTGCGCTCCTGGGAGATCAAAATGGAGTCTATCTGCCCTGTGTAAGAAAACTAAAAATGAGATGCGTTAATGACGACTGCGGATTTTGTTGTTGGGATGCTTATAAGGATGGTATTGAATGCCCCAATTGCTATGTCCCAGGGGAACCTGCATAAAAAGAACTAAGGTAGAAAAGAGCGATGGTTTACAAATTCTCAGTGCCCGAAGTTTTTCTATCTTTAAACATTTATTAAAATTAAAAATCTCTCTTACTTCCTGTGCGCTAAATGATTAACTTTTTTTTTCTTGAATGATGGCGGGGAATATGCCACCCTAGGTGGTAATTAGCTTAGAGCGTGGTCATAGAAATGATTGAAGGCTATGAAGAGTTTACGGAAAGCCAAATAAAGATTTTGCAACGTTATGTGACCAATACTTCGAGCAATATCTTTGCGCTTCGCAACCTTCCCGAGGTGATTAAGGGAGCGCTTTTTTCTCGCTACTCCCGCTCGAGTTTGGGGCTCAGGTCTCTCCTTCTAAAAGATTTTATTCTGAATGAAGAGACCGCTTTTGTCGCCATTGCGGGGAACCATTCTGGAGAACAGGCCGATCATGAGCTTCAAGATCAGATCATGGCGATTAAAAAAGCGCAGAATTTCTATGATCGGATCTTAGATGGCTATGGAGATGATTCTATTGGAGAGCTAGGTGGAGCGCATCTGGCGATCGAAAATATTTCGATGATCGCCGCTAAGATCGTCGAAGATAGCCGTATCGGAGGTTCTCCGTTAGAAAAATCGACCCGTTATATTTATTTTGATCAAAAAATCGATGGGGAATACCTCTTTTTCCGCGAACCGATATTGATGACCTCGGCATTTCGGGAACCTTATCTCAAGACGTGTAACTTTCTCTTTGAAACCTACTCCTCTCTCATCCCTCCACTCACTGAGTTAATGGAAAAGAAGTTCCCAAAAGAACACGATGTCTCGAAGGTCGCTTATACGGCTGCGCTTCGGGCAAAAGTATTGGACTGTTTGAGAGGTCTATTGCCAGCTAGCGCTTTGACAAATATGGGGATGTACGGCAACGGGCGGTTTTTTGAAGGTCTGATTCAGAAACTCAATGGTCACAATCTCGCTGAGATGCAAGATATTGGCCGAAAGTCTTTCCAGGAATTGACCAAAGTGCTCCCTTCCTTCATCCGTCGCGGAGATCCGGCACATAAGTATCAACGCTCATTCACTCAATTCCGCGAGCAGATGAGCAACGACCTCAAGGTTCTCGCCAATCGCCATACTTCCTCTATCGCTAAAATGCAACACGCCGGCGTCCGGTTGATCAATTACGACCCTGAAAGCCCTGTAAAGGTCGCTGCAGCTTTGCTCTTTGAGCATTGCGATGCGGGACTCCATGAATTGCAAGAGTATTGCCGCACTCTTCCCGAAGAGGAACTCAATCGGATTTTAGACTCTGCATCCAACTTTCGAGAAAATCGACGGCATAAATCTCCTCGGGCTTTGGAACATGCGACTTTCACCTTTGAGATCGTTGCAGATTTTGGGATTTTTCGCGATCTTCATCGCCATCGCATTCTCACTCAAGAAAGGCAGCTCCTCTCTTGCGATTTTGGTTATTTCATTCCCCATGAGATTGCAAATACTGAAATGGAAAGGCAGTATCGGGATGCCATGGACGAAGCGAAAAAAATTTATGAATCGATCCGTGAAGAGCTCCCTGAAGAAGCTCAATACATCGTCCCCATGGGTTATAATATCCATTGGTATTTTCATGTGAATTTACGCTCTCTTCAATGGCTTTGTGAGCTCCGGTCTTCTCCCGCAGGACATCCTAACTACCGTTTTATCGCTCAAGAATTGGCCAAACAGGTCTCTAAAGTTTGCCCCTCTTTTGAGAGATTTTTCAAATTTGTCGATTTCGAAGGTTATGAACTCGGAAGGCTTGGACAAGAGATCCGGATCATCGAAAAGCGACTCGCTAAAGCATCTCCTTAAGGAGCTCAAATCATGAATGAGAAACAAGGAAGCATGATCGGCGGAATGCTGCTCATTGCAGGAAGTTGTATCGGTGCTGGAATGCTCGCTTTGCCGATCATTACGGGTATTTCTGGTTTTTTCCCTTCTCTCATCATGTTTTTTTGTGGTTGGCTTTTCATGACCTCCACAGCTTTGCTCCTCGTTGAGGTCAACGGCTCATTTTCACGCCAAGTCAACCTCTTGACGATGACAGAGCAATCTCTTGGAAAATGGGGAAAAGCGATTTGTTGGATCACTTATCTTTTCCTGTTTTATTCTCTGCTGGTCGCTTACATCTCAGGGATCGGTGGTTTGTGTGAGACGTTTTTTCATGTGAGTTTTCACTCCTCTTTTCCTACCTGGCTTGGGAGTTCTATCTTTGTCCTTATATTCGGATCGATCGTCTATCTCGGCACGCGCAAGGTCGATCTATTCAACCGGGGACTCATGATCGGAAAGATCGGATTCTTTATCCTCCTCATCTTTGTCGGCTGTTCCTATATCAGGCCGGGGTTGCTTTTGAGGGCCGCTCCTATCTATGCTCCTTCAGCCCTCCCTCTTTTAGTGATTGCCTTTGGATTTCACAATATGATTCCCAGTCTCACGGCCTATCTAAAAGGGGATTTAAAAAAGGTCCGCCTCACGATCATCGGAGGGAGTTTGATGGCCTTTGCCATTTATTTGATTTGGGAAATTCTTGTCCTTGGCATTGTCCCTTTCGGTGGCGTCAATGGGTTGATCGATAGTCTCAAGAAGGATAAGGAAGCTTCGCAAGCGATCGCTTCGATCATCATGTCTCCTTCTGTGCGGATTTTTTCACAAGGGCTTGCCTTTTTCGCTATCCTCACTTCGTTTCTCGCCCAAGCTCTCAGCCTTGTCCATTTCTTGGCTGACGGCTTCAAAATCAATTATAAAAAACAGGAGAACTTCGGCTTATGCATCCTCGCCCTTCTCCCGCCTCTTATCCTTTCGATCATCTATCCACAGCTCTTTTTTAAAGCCCTTAACTTTGCAGGTGGCGTATGCGCCGTCATCCTCTTCGGATTGCTCCCCGTAGCCATGGTCTGGATTGGACGCTATCGCAAAGTAGCGACCCTCTCTTATCAAATGGCAGGGGGCAAGCCCGCCCTCGTCCTTATTTTTGCCTTCGCCTTATTCATCCTCCTTTTACAACTTTCGAGCATGTTCGGGATTAATTTTTTCCCCAAGGCTCCTATCTCTTAAAATGATGTGTATCTGTGTTTCAACTTAAAACTGAATTTTCTCCACGCGGTGATCAACCTCAGGCAATTGAACGGATTGTCAGCGGGTTAAACACAGGCAAAAAAACGCAAGTCCTATTAGGTGTGACAGGCTCAGGTAAGACATTCACCATGGCCAATATCATCGAGCAGATGAAACGCCCGGCGCTCGTCATTGCTCACAACAAAACACTCGCCGCGCAACTCTATCAGGAATTCAAATCGTTCTTTCCCAATAATGCTGTCGAATATTTTGTCTCCTATTACGATTATTATCAGCCCGAAGCGTATATTGCCCGGACCGATACCTATATCGAAAAAGATCTGGCGATCAATGATCAGATCGACAGGATGCGCCTCAGCGCCACCCGTTCTCTGATCGAAAGAAACGATGTGATCATCGTCTCTTCTGTCTCCTGCATTTATGGTTTAGGCCTTCCCGAATACTATAGCGCAGATGTTGCTCACCTTCAAAATCGGTGAGAAACGGCGCCGCGATGATGCCCTCCTTCATCTGGTCGAAATGCATTATAAGCGGAATGATTTTGATTTGATCCGCGCGACATTCCGCGCGCGAGGAGATATCCTCGAAATCATGCCTGCCTATGAAGAGGATCTCGCCTATCGGATCGAATTTTTTGGCGATGATATCGAGCGGATCAGTGAAATCGATCCTCTGACAGGCAAAGTTCGAAAGCGGTTAGAACACGTGACGATCTATCCTGGATCTCACCACGTCACACCTGAATCTGTCCGTCTCACAGCTGTTGAGACGATCAAAGAAGAGCTCAAAGAACGGGTCGCCTTTTTTGAAAAAGAAAAGCGGTATGTCGAGATGCAGCGGATCCAGCAGCGCACGACATACGATCTTGAAATGATGAAAGAGATCGGCTTTTGCAAAGGGATCGAGAATTATTCACGCCATTTCAGCCGCCGCTTCCCTGGACATCCTCCCCCTTGCCTTCTCGACTATTTTCCTAAAGACTTTCTTCTTTTTATCGACGAATCCCATCAAACCCTGCCCCAAATGCACGCGATGTATAATGGAGACCGCGCCCGCAAAGAGTCGCTTATCGAGTTTGGCTTTCGCCTCCCTTCTGCTTTTGATAACCGCCCTCTCAAATTTGAAGAGATCTACGGCCGCATCCATCAAGTCGTCTATGTCTCTGCCACCCCAGGCGTATGGGAAATCCAGGAAGCCGGGGGAGATGTTGTCCAGCAGATCATCCGCCCCACTGGCCTTCTCGATCCTGAAATTGAGATCAAACCCGCCGAAAACCAAGTCGACGATTGTCTTGAACAGATCCGCAGGGAAACTGAAAAAGGGGGACGGGTCCTCGTCACGACCCTGACAAAAAAACTTTCAGAAGATCTCAGCAAATACCTCACAGAGATCGGCGTCAAAGCAAAATATCTCCATTCCGATATCGAGACGCTCGAACGGGTCCAAATCATCAACGATCTCCGTCGAGGCCTTTTCGATGTCCTTGTCGGCATCAACCTCCTCCGTGAAGGACTCGATATCCCTGAAGTCTCTCTTGTCTGCATTCTCGATGCTGACAAAGAAGGTTTTTTACGCAGCGAAACCTCACTGATCCAAACCTGCGGGAGAGCTTCTCGCAACCTCCACGGCCGTGTCATCATGTATGCCGATAAAATGACCAAATCGATACTCAATACGCTTGAGATCACTCGAGCGAGGCGCATTCTGCAGCAACAGTATAACGAATTGCATGGGATCATCCCTTACACCGTACGACGTGAATTAATTCAAGACCTCTCAGAAACATTCGGTGAGATCACTCAAACTCTCCAGGAAGAAGAAGAGGACACCCCTTCTCGACTCTCTTCTCATGAGGTTGAGGAAAAAGTCAAAGAATATGAGATTGAGATGCGGCGCGCAGCAAAAGAGCTCCGTTTTGAAGATGCTGCCCACTTCCGCGATCTATTAAAAAATTATGAGAAACTCCGCATCCTAGAAGATCATTTATGATTGCACTCATTTTTCGAAGAAAAATCATCCTGGATTTCTTTTTGTTGTCCTTGTTTATTCTCCTCCCTTTTCAAAGGAGATTTCACGGCTGTGTCGACTCGTGGTCGAGGAAGCTAACTCTTCCCGATTTTCCATTGCCTGAATTCTTTTCCAAAAAGATACACCTGTTCATTACCGATATCTTCATCCTATTTTTAGCCCTCATTCTCCTCTTCCGCTTTAAAGTCTCCCTTCGCCAATTTTTTTGGGAGGGTCCCTCCAAATATCTAACCCTATTTTTTGTCACAGCATTGATCTCCCTCTTTTTTTCTATCACGGGCCATTATGCGCTTCAATACTTACGCCTCTTCCAGTTTTCATTGATTTTTCTGTTCTTCAACGCCATCTGCGCCGCTCGCAAAGAGATCGATTTTCCCTCATTCATCCATCGGCTCGCCTGGATCCTCATCATCATCTCTTGCATCCAATGTGCGATCGGGATTTATCAGTACTTTTCCCAGCATGCCCTCGGCCTCGGTTTTTTAGGCGAATTGGACATGCGCCATTTCCCCTTCCATAACCCTGGAAAACACCGGTGGCTGTTCGACAAGTTCCTCCCCACTTCCCATTCGAGTGAATTTTTATATCGGGCCAGTGGAACCTTCTCCCATCCCAATATTTTAGGGGGCTTTCTCTTTTGCTCTGTCCTCGCTTCTTTTTATTTATTCATGAAAACAGAGGGTAAACGGCTCCTCTTGATCGGTGTGATTGCCTTGCAAATCTTCACACTCTATATCGTCTTTTCCCGTTCCGCCATTATAGCCCTCCTCTTGGCAACTCTCATCTGGGGCTGGCTCCAGCTCAGAGAAATTATCAAACGGGATGGACTCCGCTCCCCTCAGTTTCGACGGTTTTCCATTCTGGCTTCTACAATCATCGTCTCTGGACTCATCGGCATTGCCATCTTCCATTCTCAGCTCACCGCAAGAGGGGGGATCATCAATTACAACGCAGTGACAGATTATGCCGATTCAGAACGGGTCCAGTATCTCAAGATGGCTGTCGACATGGTCAAAGAGCACCCCCTTTTCGGGATCGGCTTTAACAACTTCCAGCTCTATGAAGACCCGATTCAACCCGGTTATCCAGGCCATGTCTTCTATTCTAAGGTCCATAACATCTACCTCCTCATCGCCTCAGAAATGGGATTGGTAAGCTGCGGACTGTTTTTGCTCTTCATCTTCTCGCTCCTAAAAAAATCATGGCGCAAGGGTTCCACATCCCCAGAGAAAATGTTCTTGCTGTCCCTCTTTTGGGGACTGCTATTCATCGGTGGTTGTGATTTTTATCTCCTCCATACGCCTCATGGAAGGATCTTATTTTTCGGCTTTGCCGCGCTGCTTTATAGTGTTGATGGAAAGGCTGATGTTGTAACTTCTTGATTTTTAGTTACTTATATAACAAGCCTAGTGCATTATCGATTTTTTTTATATAATGAGCCCAATCAAGGAGAAAAATTGTGAAAAAGGCTTTAATTACGGGGATCACAGGGCAAGATGGTTCCTATTTAGCAGAACTTCTATTGGAGAAGGGCTACCACGTCCATGGTCTTGTTCGGCGCTCTTCCACATCCAATTTGGATCGGATTGAGCATCTTTTAGGTGCCACTCGTGAGATCTCTTTGCATGAGGGGGATCTTTCAGATTCTTCCTCATTGGAGCGGCTTGTCGATGCGGTTCAGCCGGATGAAATTTACAATTTAGCCGCCATGAGCCATGTTAAAATCTCATTTGATGTCCCTGAATATACGGCAGATGTGGATGGCGTAGGCGTTATCAGGCTTTTGGAGGCGATGAGGAAAAACTCTCCCCATTCCCGTTTTTATCAAGCCTCCACATCAGAGCTTTTTGGGAAGGCCCAGCAAGTCCCTCAGTCGGAGAAGACACCTTTTTATCCCCGATCTCCGTATGGAGTTGCCAAGCTCTATGCTTACTGGGCTGTCGTCAACTATCGGGAAGCCTATGATCTCTATGCCTGCAATGGGATTCTGTTCAATCATGAAAGCCCCCGAAGAGGAGAGACCTTTGTCTCGAGAAAAATCACCCTGGCTGTGGCTAAAATTGGGGCAGGCCTCCAGGATAAACTCGTCTTAGGGAATCTCGACGCCAAACGGGATTGGGGATATGCCAAGGACTTTGTCGAAGGGATGTGGTTGATGTTACAACAGGATAAGCCTGAGGATTTTGTTCTCGCCACAGGGGAAACAACCACGGTGCGCGAGTTTGTGAAATTCGCTTTTGAAGAAATTGGAATGGAAATTACCTGGTCAGGGCAAGGCGTTGATGAAAAAGGTTATGAAAAAAGCTCTGGGCGGCTCATTGTCGAGATCTCTCCCGAATTTTTCAGACCCTCTGAGGTCGATCTCCTGATCGGCGATTCAAGTAAAGCGAAGAAAAAACTCGGCTGGTTTTCTAAAACCCCCTTAAAAGAACTCGTTCAGGTCATGATGAAGCACGACATAGAACACGTTAAAGCTGAGCGCCGCCCCTTTGTAAGATCTGAACAAGAACTTGTGATCTATGACTGATCTCAACTTATACCGCGCGCAGGAAGGTTTTGTGAATTTTGGGCTCTGCGAGACAAAGCCAAATCGAAGCGAAGCGTTTCGAATGAGAAGCCCTTCCCTAAACGGGAAGGGCGACGAAGAGAATCGATTTGGCGAAGTCGCAGCCAGCCCAAATTCACAAAACCTGACGGAGCGCGGTATAAAAACGGCACTTGTTTACGACTGGCTCGTCACGATCGGCGGAGGGGAGAAAACGCTTGAAGCGATCTACGAAAATTTTCCGGCGCCCATCTACACACTCGTCCATCATCAAAAAGCGATGGGAAAAACACCCTTTGCAACTGCTGAAATCCACCCCTCTTTTTTACAAAAAATCCCCTTTGCTACCTCGTGTTATCGGTATCTGCTCCCCTTCTTTCCTCTGGCCATCGAGCAATTTAATTTGAATGACTACGACCTGATCCTTTCCACCTCCCATGCTGTGGCCAAAGGGGTTCTGACTCATCCTGGGCAATTACATCTGTGTTATTGCCTCACGCCCATGCGCTATGCCTGGGATCTGACCCATCGTTATTTGCAAGATTTAGGACCTTTGCAAAAAACCCTCGCTCGCCTGGCTTTGCACCGTTTAAGAAATTGGGATATCGCTTCACTTAACCGTGTCGATCATTTTGCGGCGATTTCAAATTATATCGCCAAACGGATCAAAAAGGTCTACGGTCGGGACGCAGAAGTGATTTATCCTCCTGTCAATGTGAGTGAAATTCCTTTTCAAGAGAGTAAGGAAGAGTTTTATCTCACCATCTCACGACTTGTCCCCTACAAAAAAATCGATCTCATCGTCGAAGCCTTCTCTCAAACTCCTGAAAGGAGATTGATCGTTATCGGCGATGGTCCCGAAATGAGTAAAATCAAACAAAAAGCGGGAAAAAACATTGAAATTTTGGGACACCAGACAGATAGTGTCGTCCACGATCACATGAAAAAAGCTAAGGGCTTCATCTTTGCCGCTGAAGAAGATTTTGGAATCGTCGTTGTCGAAGCTCAAGCCGCAGGGACTCCTGTCATCGCTTTTGGCCGAGGTGGTGCCCTTGAGACGATCATCGAAGGAAAAACAGGACTTTTTTTTGATGCTCAAACAATTCCGAGTTTGTTAAAAACCTTAAATGGATTTGATCGGATGGAATTTGACCCTCACTCCCTCCGTAAAAATGCACAGAGATTTAATAAAACACGTTTCCAAACAGAATTTCACGACTTCGTCACACGTAAACGGAAGGAATTTCATGAAAATCATCATTCTCGCCGGGGGTAGTGGCACTCGACTTTGGCCCTATTCGAGAAGCTGTTTCCCCAAGCAATTTTTGCATTTTGGAGACCAGAGGTCCCTTTTACAGAAGACCATTGAACGGTTTGTCGGAAGATATCCATTTTCAGATTTTCTTATCGTCACTAATCAGGCTTATTACCATCTCGTCAAGACACAGGCCTGTGAAATTGCCCCCGAATTGGAAAAGCAGATTTTGATCGAACCAGAACGGAGGAACACAGCTCCTGCGATTGCTTTGGGATTATCCTATCTTCAGCAAGAAGGAAATCTCTCCTCCAATGAATGTGTTTTAGTATGCTCTTCCGACCATCTCATTTCACCCGCTGAGAGATTCTTGGATGCGATCGAAAAAGGGGAATCCTATGCTAAAAAAGGGAGCCATGTGATTTTTGGGATCCGCCCCCATAAACCTGAGACGGGTTATGGATATATCAAGGCAACCCATTCCCTAACTGACCATGTTTATGAAGTGGAAGAATTTATCGAAAAACCGAGTCTTGAAATGGCAGAGCAGTATCTGCTCGATGGCCATTACCTTTGGAATTCTGGAATTTTCCTCTTTCACATCGAAACATTCATTGACGAGATGAAAGATCATTGCCCTCTGATCTCTGAAAAATTGCAAACCTCATTTGAGCACTGCTTGGCAGGTTTTGCCGATATGCCAGATATTTCCATCGATTACGCTCTCATGGAGAAATCAAAAAAGAGCGTCGTCATCTCACTTGACGCTACCTGGTCAGATATCGGTTCCTGGGATAGCGTTTATGAAATTTTCGAAAAGGATGAGAACCAAAACGTCAAAATTGGCAATGTCCTCGATATCGATACAAACAATTGCCTGATCATGGGTGGCGGCAAGCGGTTGATTTCGACCATCGGAGTTAAAGATCTACTCGTCATCGAGACGGAAGATGCCCTTTTCATAGGGAAAAAAGGGGAGTCACAACGTGTGAAAGCCCTCGTTGAAGAGCTAAAAAAAAGAAATGCCAAGGAACCGTTTGAAAATTTGACTTCCCACCGCCCCTGGGGGAAATTCACTATCCTCGAAGAAGGGAATCGCTATAAGATCAAACGGATTGTCGTCGATCCTGGACAAAGATTGAGCTTACAGATGCATTACCACCGCAGTGAGCATTGGATCGTCGTCAAAGGGACCGCAAAGGTCACCATCGGCGATAAAGAGATGCTCGTCCATGAAAATGAAAGCATCTTTGTTCCCAAGTCTGAAATGCACCGTTTGGAAAATCCAGGAATGATCGGATTAGAATTGATCGAAGTTCAAGTCGGGGAATATGTCGGCGAAGAAGATATTGTCCGCTTCGATGACATCTACGGCCGTCAAACTTCGAAGGCCTCACTTCAATGAGTGAACAGATCGAGCTTTTTAAGGGAGCTTTATGTTTTACCCCTATCTGGGCGATTGTCGATCTTTTGCTCATCATCCACTTTTTTTTTAGCTGGTATCGATCGGTTAAGAAAACAGGATGGAAAATCGACTTTTGGTATTTGACCCTTTTTATCGCTACATTCCCTTCCCTTCTCTTCCTTTATCCCTTCAATGCATCCATTTTTAATGATTTTTATACATTGGGACTTCAGTATCTCATTGCACCCAATGTCGATTTTGCATTTTCCATCAGTGTTTTGGGCTATTTATCCATCTGGATGGGCAGGTGGATATTTGATTTTACAAGGGGGAAGTTTCCTTTCCTTATTCTGTTTCAATTGACGAATCCTATTTGCAAAATTGTGGAAAACAATATGAAAAGCAAACGGGCTTGTTTGTTTTTCGTTTGTATGGCTTTGGCCTTAGGATTTTGCATTCTTGCCCTTCAATTTAAAGAGGGCTGTTTTTTTAATGCACGAGGATTGTTTTTAAAACAGCCTTTCCTCCGCCCCGTATTCAATTTGGCAGTTGCTATTTTTTCGATAGTTTCCTCCTTTTTAGCATTGCGTTATATTCAATATAAGGAGAAGAAATCCCTCCTCATTTTTTGCTCCCTTCTACTCTTCACCCTATTTTTTGGTGTCCGTTCTTTAGGCTTAAGTGCAGTCCTATTTTTATTTCAGCAATGGATCTATTATCGGGAAGGTCGTTGCAGTTTTTTTAAATTGATAGGAATTTGTTCTGGATTGTTTTTGATCGCGATTGTTTTAGGGAATTGGAGAGAAGGAAATTTTAATTTCCAATATTTTTTGCCAGCTCTTCTTTTTAAGATTTTATACGGGAATAATTTTTCCGATACCCGGGATTTTGCCTGGATACTGACTTATTGGGATGAAGAGTACTTATACGGTAAAACATACTTGGCAGCTTTGATCTCATTCATCCCTCGGGCTTTTAGCTCGATAAGAGAGGAATGGAGCATTTCCATGTATACAAATCGATTAACAGGCTTTGATTCTGAAACCATGCCAGGATTAAGACCTGGAATGTTTGGGGAATCCTTTTTTAATTTTAGTTACCCCGGAGTTGTTCTCTTCGGATTGCTCTTTGGATTTGCATTGAGATATGGTGACCTAAAAATAAAAGAGCATGTGATGAAGTCGAAAGATATTATAAAAGGAAACTCCTGCTTGTTTGTTTTTTTCTTTTTAAGCCAATTGAGCGTCTCTGCAAGCATGTGGTCATTTTATGTCTTTCTATTCGTGAATTTAGCCATCTTTTTCATTCGAAAAATTGCAAAATCTCGCTTCACAAGTTTTTCGAATCTTGGTATACAGAAACTACCTCGAGAATAGGGAATTTGACAAGGAGGCGCCCTGAATTTGAGCCAGGCTTTGCCGGCGCCGAAGCAGCTCAACTTGAATAAGTTGAGTGCTGCGGACACTTGCAAAAGAGCGGGGGTTCGCTCTTTTGCAAGAGGAGCAGGGCGGGTTCAAATTCAGTGGCTGTCCGACGCAGTCAAAAACCGATTCTCGAAGTAGTTTCTGTATAAGTTGCCAAATTCAAATTAATTGACAATACACTCGTCTGCTATATATACGTCGATTATGATGAAAGCACTGTTATTAATTCTCTCTTGCATAACATTGATTCTACTTTCCTGTTCAACTAGTTCAGAATCACAAGACATCACGGGCTTATGGAAAAGCAGAGATCAACACTCAGACAAGCCTCGAAGTCTGGTGGCAATTTACAAATATCAAGACAAGTACTACGGGAGGATGCTAGCCACATACGATGATGAGGGGAAGATCAAGGACACGATTCTCGAAAAGAAAGAAAAAGCGCCGGGAGTCGTAGGGAATCCTCCTTACTGCGGAATGGATTTTATCTATAATGTGAAAACAGAGGGAGATAACGGAGAAAAAAATGACAAATACAAAGGTAAAATCATCGATCCTGAGAAAGGAAAAGTCTATAGCGCTGAATTTTGGCTTAGTGGCGATGTCCTCATCGTCCGGGGCGAGCTTTGGATCTTCGGAAAAAATATACCGTGGCAGAAAGCCTCTAAAAAGGATCTTCCCAAAGGTTTTTCAGTGGGTGATATCAAAGACTTTGTACCTGTAGTTCCAAAAGCGTTATAAAAAGAGACACTGTTCATCCAATATGCTTGCTGAGTAGACCAGCGAGCTTCATCATATCGATCGGTTTTTTGCCACCTAATACTTTGGAGAGTTTCTCATCAGGTACGATCAGGCGTTTATTCTTGGGGTCCTGGAGTTGATGCTTTTTGATGTAATCCCAAACTTTTTTGACGACTTCAGGACGAGAGAGTTCTTTCGCATCGACGATCTCTTCTAATTCTTTAGAGAGCTTGAGAGCTGTTTGCTTTCTAGGAGCGGCTTTCTTTTTTGCCTTTCCACCCGCTTTTTTCTCTGGGGCTTCTTCTTCCTTTTTTTTGCCGAATTTCCCCTTTTTTGTTTTTTTAACATAGGGGGTTTTTGGATGATCTTTATACTTTTCCGTTAAATCGTCCAGGTTATTGACGATCACGTCACAATCAGGATAGTTCGAACAAGAAAAGAAAGGTTTTCCAAAACGGGAGCGGCGTTGGACCATTTTACCATCGCAGCCAAGGGCTGCGCAAGTGGGCATATCTTTAGCTGGAGTTTCATCCTTTTTAGGAATGTTTACAATTCCTCGACATTCTGGATAGCGCGTGCATCCGAGAAATGGGCCATAACGTCCAAAACGCATCTTCATCGGACTGCCACATTTTGGACAATGTTGATCCCAATCAAATGTCGGATCGTAGTCTTCTTTATTGAAAGTGAGTGCTTCTACAGGAGCTGTGAATTTGCAATTCGGATAATCGGAGCATCCATAGAAGTATTTTTTTCGAGACCAGATTTTTTGTAGAATATGACCAGATTCAGGACAGATGAGATCGGTATCGATACGGGGAACAAAGGCCTCTTTTTCAGCAGTCTTTACAAAAGGGATGAATTTCTCCCAGAAGTCGCGGATCAGAGTTTTCCAATCCTGTTGATTCTCTGCGATATGCTCGAGCTCATCTTCCATAGCTGCGGTAAAGCCAACATCCATGATCATGGCAAAATTATCTTCGAGCATTTTAGCGATGACGATTCCGAGCTCTGTCGGTTTCAAAGAACCCTTTTCTTTTGTCGTGTAATCACGACTTTGGATCTTGTTCATGATCGTGGCGTAGGTCGAAGGGCGTCCGATCCCTGATTTCTCGAGCTCTTTCACAAGCGACGCTTCAGTAAAACGTGGGGGAGGACGGGTAAAGGACTGTTGAGATTGAACTTCAAAAAGGAGAAGAGGTTGTCCCTCTTGCAACGGAGGGAGAATTTTCTCCTGATCCTCTTTTTCCTTCTCTTCCTTTTCCTCTTTGTCTTGCTTCTCTTCATAGACAGCGAGAAAACCAGAAAATTTAATTGTCGAACCTGTTGCCCGGAGCATGATATTTTTATTTGTCTCGATATCACAAGAAACAGTGTCATAAATGGCTGGATTCATTTGTGAAGCGAGAAAACGGCGCCAGATCAGAATATAAAGCTTATGTTGATCGACAGTCAGGTAGGATTTGATTTTATCTGGCGTATGCAGAAGATTGGTAGGACGGATCGCTTCATGGGCATCCTGAGCGCTTTTTTTAGTGCTATACTGTCTGGGTTCATGAGGAAGATATTGTTTACCGTAAGTCTTTTCGATGTATTTACGCGCTGCGTCGAGGGCTTCAGGGGCGAGTCGTACGGAATCTGTACGCATATAGGTGATCAACCCCTCGGCGCCTTCATTTCCGAAGTCTATCCCTTCATACAATCCTTGGGCAATATTCATTGTACGCGAAGCTGAGAATCCATAATGTCGGCTCGCTTCTTGTTGAAGTGTGGAGGTAATGAATGGAGCGACAGGATTTCTCTTCTTTTCCTTTTTTTCAACATTTTGGACTTTATAGGTGGCATTTTGAAGTTTCTCAACGATCTCGTGCGCTGTCTTTTCATCGGGAATTGTAAAGATTTCTTTACCAGGAATCGGTTCTTTCTCAATTCTCTTCCCTTCGACTGAATAAAGAAAAGCATGAAACACAGGCTCATTTTTCTTCGTCTGCAAAATGGATTGGATATTCCAATATTCAATGGGGATAAAAGCATCGATCTCTTTTTCCCTATCGACCACGAGTTTCAGTGCGACAGATTGAACACGGCCAGCTGACAGCCCACCATCTCGAGCCCCTTGCACTCTCCGTGTGAGAATAGGTGAGATTTTATAACCTACAATTCTGTCGAGTAACCGCCTGGCTTGCTGAGCATCGACAAGTGCCTGATCGATGTTTCTCGGCTGTTTTAACGCTTCCAGCACCGCTTCTTTAGTGATCGAATTGAAAGTGACACGCTTGTATTTAGTCCCTTTAGGAAGGATAGAAGCAATATGCCAGGCGATTGCCTCACCTTCCCGGTCAGGATCAGGGGAAAGGTAAACGACATCGACCTGTTTAGCGGCTTTTTTTAAACGTTCGATCACATCCTTTTTGTCAGGCAGAATCGTATAAGCAGGCTCAAAATCATGCTCGACATCGATCCCAAATCCTTTTTGAGGAAGATCGCGGACATGCCCGAGGGAGGATTCAAAGAGATAGTTTGATCCAAGAAATTTCCTTAAAGTTTTAATTTTCGCGGGTGATTCGACGATAATGAGGGCTTTACCCATTGATTAAATCCATTCTTTCTATCCCTAGGAAGTACCTGAATGAAATGATAAAATACAAGCCACAAAAGTAGCAAACCGAGGAGATTAGATCGAAATACAGTCGAAAATCAAGAGAAATATTTTATTTGAGCAGCTTTTGCTAGCTCTCTCATAATTTTTGATTTGAATTTACTGCCAAGTCCTTTTAACCCATGCAACTCAACAATAGCCCCTGCTTGAATGAAATTGTGACCTACTGAATCCATCAAAGAAGCCGTCAGCTTTTGATATTTTTTTGATACTAATTTTTCCCTTCGAATGACTTTATGAGTTGAAGGCGCTTGTAATTGTTCCAATTCTTTACGTAGGGCCATCATCGTATGGCGCCAGGTAAAACGGGAAAGAACACTCTGTCTTGCCAGGTGGCCCATTGCAGCAGCAGAATGGGTATCTAAATCGATAGCCTGTTCTACTTTCAAGCATAAATCTGTTAAGTCAGGCTCCCACCAGTCCCCGACGTTCTCAAAACTTCTATCGATGTAGTTAGCTCGGACCGGTGTTCCTTCAAAAAAAATGCAATTTCCTTCTTGAATGAACTCCCTGGTTGCTCCGTAGTTTGGGATCACACAGACAGAGTTGCACGCCATTGCCTCTAAGACAGGAAATCCAAATCCTTCGCTGCGAGAATTTAATAGAAATATTTCGCACGAACGGTACAACATCGCCATATCGGAATGACTCACATATTCATTAAATACTGGCTGTAACAATGCAATTTGCTGATTCCAGTCTATCCTGACTAGAAAATTGCCTATTATCGATGAAAAGCAATGATTCAAATTGAGCTGAGGGCACTCAATTCCTTTGCCATACACCACTAGAAAAATGCCCAGATGTTTAGATCGAATCTGATTCCACATCTCAAGCGTGACATCAAGAGCCTTTCTATATTGGTTTTGAAAGACACAGAGAATCGATTTGGACCAAGGAAATGAGAGGCGAGGACCCCAAGGGTGAAAAATATCTGGTTCCACGCCAAGCGGTACTCCTGATACATTCGTAAATCCTGAATTTTTAAAGACCTCCCCATTCCAGAGCGAAGGGACGAAGATGTGCTTAAATTTTAGACTTTCCAACATCCAGGAATGAGGAATCTGGGTGGTTTCCCAAACTGTCAATAAATAGTCGGAATCTACCATTTGCGGATGGGAAATATTGGAAAATTCAGGATCATCATGAGAACAACTGATCAAACCATACTTATTTAAATAGGCCCATAAAAATTCATTTGTAGTGTTCCACGAGGTGACGGTTGTTTGAGGCGTATAAGAGAACCGCACATGATATTTGAGATGATCCGCTGCAAAAAGACTTTTACCCCGTTTTATCAGCTTTTTTTTATCCTCTATTTTCTGCCTGAAATGTTTAATTAAAGCCGTTTGGTCATATGCACAGCGGAATCCCGCAACCTGACATCTAAAGCAAAAATCTGCATCAGCATGATAAAGTGGATATTCTTCATCCAAAAACCCGACAGTTTTAAAAACAAAACTATTGATGAGAACACAGGTGAATTCACAAAAATCTGCCTCGATCAACTCAGGATTGCCCGAAACGAATTCAGATTCATACGAAAAATCGAGTTGAGTTAAGTGCCAGCTTCCTCTTTTAATATCGTAAATTTTTTTGTCCTGCACATCGATTTGTCGTGGTGCAAGGATTCCCAAATTTGTCTCACTCTCAGCCCGCCTCACAAGCTGAGTAGCGACATGGGTGAGGAATTCAACATTGTTGTTGATCACGAGAATGTAATCAGCTTTTCTCTCGAGGGCTTCTTTTATGCCTCGATTGACGGCTTGAGCAAAAGAGGCGCGAGTATCCATTTGAATAGATCCATATCCCAGCTCTCGACACTTCTGTTCAGTTCCATCACGACTTCCTTGATCGATGACAAGGATTTGGTTCCTAGGGAGGTCGATCGTTGGCAAGAGCCGATTTAATCCGTTCCAGCCTTCGATGCTAGGAGTAATTGCGATACATCTTTCTAGAGCATTTGATGCGTCGTGGCTCATATCATTACACCCTTGTTTTTAATGCCTACATTAGAATAATAATCGTTTTACATCACTGTCAATAGGATGGAAATGAGACTAAATTCTGCAATCGAGGATTTAAAAAAAGGTGCACTTCAATATGACGTTTGGCTCCATTTAGGCTGGGTAGAGGTTAAGCAACGGTATCGTCGCTCAGTCATTGGTCCTTGGTGGATTAGTCTAAGTATGCTCATTTTTATAGTGATGATGGGGATCGTTTTTAGCCGCCTTTTTCATCAACGGCTAGATGAATACATCCCTTTCTTTACGGCGGGATTTCTCTTTTGGTCTTTTATTTCGAGTAGCATTCTTGAAGCTACAGAAATTTTTAAGTCAAATGGAGGATTTATCAAGCAAGTCAGACTTCCCTTTAGTTTATACGTCTATAAACATCTCGTTCGACAAGTGATCTGTTTAGGGCATAACTTAGTCATTTATTTGCTTGTTTGTGTATTTTTTAAATTGAATCCAGGATGGTGTGTTTTTTTGGTTCTACCTGGATTTTTGTTGCTTGTTATTAATATCTATTGGATTTGTTTTCTAGTCGCAATTATTTCAGTTCGTTTTCGCGATATGATTCCGATCATTAATAGTTGCGTACAGATCGCCTTTTTTGTCACACCGATTTCATGGATGCCGAGGCTGCTAGACCAAAATCCAGCTATTTTAAAGTACAATCCATTAGCTTATCTGCTCGAGGTTGTTCGCGCTCCCCTTCTTGGTGAACTTCCCAGTATGACCAGTTGGTCTGTGAATCTTGGAATGGTGCTCTTTGGTTGTGTGCTAAGTACTTTTGTTTTTGCAGTGTCCCGTTCCAGAATTGTGTTTTGGGTTGATTGACATCGAAAATTTTTCCCGGATGAAAAACATGGCTTCAGTTGAAATCGAAAATGTCTCCTTATCTTACCCAATCTACGGTTCAAATGCCCGTTCCTTTAAAACGACACTCGTAAATATGGCGACAGGCGGACGACTTAATAACGACAGCAGTAGTGTCATGGTAGAGGCTCTCAGAGATGTCAGCTTTTGCCTTGAAAAGGGAGACAGGCTTGCAGTGGTCGGCCATAATGGTGCTGGAAAGTCGACATTGCTTAAAGTTTTAGCTAAAATTTATGAACCCACAAAAGGGGTTGTCAACGTTCAAGGAAGAACTAATTGCCTATTTGACATCATGATGGGTATCGATCATGAATTAAACGCCTATGAAAATATCATGTTGCGCGGCCTAATACTTGGGCTCTCAAGACCAGAAATCAGAAAAATTGTCCCTAGAATAGAAGAATTTGCCGAGTTGGGAGATTTTATGAAAATGCCGATTAAGTCCTATTCAGCTGGGATGAAAGTGCGTTTGGCATTTGGAATTATCACGAATGTCTCTTCAGAAATTTTGCTTATCGACGAGATTGTCAATGTTGGAGATGCCAATTTTATCGAAAAAGCAAAAGCACAGATGAAAAGTTTAGTGAATCGGTCTGAATTTGTGGTTCTCTCTTCACATGACAAACAAGTGATCAGAGAATTTTGTAACAAAGCTTTATGTTTGGAAAAGGGAGTTGTTAAGTATTTTGGAAAAGTAGAAGACGCACTTGAGATTTGTAAATGAATGTTTATTAGTGGTTCATGATCTTGCTGCAAGTTTTTTCGGAATCGCAACAAATTTTGCCCGAGGAGTTATGTTTTTAGGAATAATGTAGTGAACAGAGTATTCTGTGAAAACCTTATCAATCTGGCTTTTTATAAAATCATAAGAACATTCATAATGGACTCCATTAATTTGATAAGCATCAAATTCCAGATCGTTTCGGCCCGGAACTTTAAAATCGTCAATAACGATAACGCAATTATCCTTATGTGTTTTGCTAATTTCTTCCAGTTCATCAGCTAGGGGCCAATAGTTGCCCCAATGAGCATCTAGATAAAAAACAATGGTTTTATCCCTTAAAGAGGGCAGAATTTCACTTAGAACTTTTTCAGAACTTCCAAGATGGCAATGTACATGAGGTTGATCTTTAAAAATCTCCTTTGCCCGGTTATAAAGGGCCTCTACAATTTCAATAGAGTGAACCTCATTGAACCAATTGGAAAAAAAGTGTGTAGTAGCTCCGTAATAAGTGCCAGTTTCTATAACAGTGTCGATGTGGTATGCTTTCTTCAAAAAAGCAAAGAAGGCTCCAAGTTCAGGAGCTTCATTAAATGCTGTTAATCCAATTTCATAACCTGCCTCGCCTAATTGCCAATTCCAAGTATTAGATTGGCCGGAATAGTAACTCTCACGAAGGTTGAACTTTCCAAAATCGATGATTTGTGGAAATTCTGTTTGATCAGAATATAAAGCTGAAAACACAATTATGAAAACTGCTAGAAATTTCCTTAACACAAATAACTCCCATGTCTTACCGAAAGTTCTTGATCCACTCTTCAAGTGATTTAACATTTAAGAGTTGTTGTTTGTTCTTAGCGTAGTAATCCCAATCCATGTTGGAGATAGGCAGTTCAGGGATGAGGGTCTGGTGGGAATTGGGAGTTAAAATTCCACAGCCCCAATCCATATCCAGCACACAAAGATCGACATCTTCAAGATGCATGCGAATATAAGCGACAGCTTTCCAGACGTCTCCGTTCCAAGCTCCTGGAACAGGAGTTCGGAGTTGCTGCTCGGGAGTGTTAGGCATGCAGTCATGCATAACGATTAGGCCTCCTGGATTCAGACATTTGAGAGAATTTTCAACGTCCTTTAAGACTTGTTCATGTAAATGAAGGCCATCGATGAAAATAAGATCGAACATTTCATGGTTCATGTTAAAAAACTCATCGGAGGTCATCCGGTGTGTTAGTGAAGTATTAGGGGCAGGGGATGGATCCACTCCCACTTTATGGCTTGCTACTACTGAACTCAAATTGAGTCCATCTGCAACCCCGATTTCTAAATAACTCTTATAGCCTCGCATGATGATGAGGTAATTTAAGAGATCGAGATGTTGTCGATTAAATAAAAGAGTTTTTTGAGCTCTTTCTGGAAAATGAACCTGTGCCGTGAAGTAAGATTGATTACATTCCCCTTTCATGCTGGAAATCGAACAAATTAAAGCGGATAATAGTGTTATGGCTCGTACTAGATGTGCTTTAAATTTCATAAACAACCCTTTTATTTGACTTGGTTTAAAAGATAGATGATCTCATTGGGATCGATATAAAGATCCACATTGAGGATTTCATACATGGCAGGAAGAGGATATTTCACGATGGCATCCATGTTAAGCTTGCTTACTCTTAGTCGATTCATTTTTTTTCTTTCTCGATAAAAATACTCAGGAACATGAATGCTTTCTTCATAAACATCTCGGTCGTCGTATTCAAATTTATCATATTCAATAAGTCTCACTCCGGTCGATAAGAATGCGCTGTGGATAATACAGTATCTTCTCGACCAGAAGTATTTGGCGTATTTATGCCATAACACAACAACATTAGCTTTAGGTTTGAGAAAAACAGCATTCACGAGATTTGATCCATATGTTCCTATCAGATATTCCGACTGGATTGTTTCAATGATTTGTTGCTTAATCGGCAACTTTTCAAAATCAACAATAGCTACTTGATAGCCCTGGTTTTTCAGCGCTTGAGAGAGTTCATCTAAATTAAGAATCCGTCTCGAATAGGGCCTAAAAGCGAGAAGAACGCGATTCTTGACTAAAGGAAGATCAATGTCATAAGCTCTAAGCACAAAATTCACAAAATCTTTTACGATATTGTCTTGTGTTTCGGTATCTTGGAAAACAACATTTTCTTGAAAGCCTAACTTTTGAAAAGTTTTAATATATTCAAATGATTCAGGATATGTTTTATAGAAAGAAAAAAAACTAGTTTGAGTTCCAGAAAAAGGAACGCTATCATGTACAATAAGTTTTTCAATAAAAAGTGGAGCAGTACCGCTATTGATGACGATAATCTGTTTAAAATGGAAAACGTCTTTGAGAAGTTGTAAGATATTACAAAAAGTTGGATTGGTTTGCATGGAAGCAGGGGTTTGAATCAGCAAGTTCAAAGGTGTATTTAAAAGATCATGCTCTTTTAGCATCGCATAAAGAGGTAGAACACCATCTAATAATCCATGCCCATAACAGGCCATATAATTGACAGCAAAATAGAGAGTACTTTCTTTGAGAGTAGGATGACTTAAAGCTATCTGTTGTGCATTGAGCTGATGAAAATTTTTCCCATCCCAATAAGCGGGGGTTTCCTTAAATGTGCTCCAAAGAGATCCTTGGAAGAGAATCGGGAGAATAATTAGTGCTAACAGTTTTTTCATTTGTTATACCCAAAGTTCTTCAAAAGATTGGTTCGCCATTCCCCATTCTTCTTGATTATAAGTGATTTTTTGCTTGGCGCGTTCCAATTGCTCGATAAGTTCTTTCAAATCTGAATTTTGAAGATAAGGGATGCCCTTATCTTCGTATCTCTTAAACAGCAGGTGGCTTCCTTCAGGAGTATAACCCGATCCTAATCCATGCTCGATGTGATAAATTGACATTTCTCTTGGCAAATCGAACTCTTTGATTCCATTTTGTTTAGCCTGAAAGAGAAGGACAGTATCAAGGTGCCAGGAAGCCATTTTCCATTCAGGATATCCTCTTAAAACTTCCCAATCTTCATGAAATAATAGAGTAAAATCGCCACAGGCATTTGTGTGCAATGGGTTCGCCCTACGCTTAACTTTATTGATCAACAGCTGGAAGAAAGAAAAGACCTTCCTTAAAGAGAGCAGAGAGTAATGTATGCGAATTTTTTTTCCAAGTATTGAGTTCCGTCGACTGATTTTCTTGAACAGGTTCAACTGGAAAAGCTTCTTGAAAAATAAGAAACCACGTTCTCCGATTTTCTTGATCCTTTTCATTAGCAGAAAAAAGGACTTCTTTAACAAAAACAAGAAACCGCGCTCTCTGATTTTCTTTCCAAGCCGACCGATTTTCCTGATACCTTTCATTGGCAGAAAAAAGGGCTTCTTTATTAAAAATGGGAAGATGTGCTTACTCACTTCCTGTCCAAGCTGACCGATGTTCTTGATACCTTTCAGTAGAAGAAAAAAGGGGTTCGTTAACAAAACTGTGTAATTTCCAATTATTTTAAGCAGTAAAAGTAGGAAGAGAAAAACCTTCTTCGAAAGGGGGGGTATGGGTCTGGTGATTTGTATGGTGCCAAACCTGCCGTTAATACGGAAAAAATTCTTTGAACAATGGCGCAAAACCTGATCAAAGGGATCCATTTGCGGCAGCTCCTTAGGGATGTCCAGCCTATCGGTGCGATAAAGGAATCCAGGTTTTAGTCGATCGCGCATGAATTTAATCAGAGCATCGGAAAATAATATATCGATATTGGTCGCTAAAATGAATTTACCAAGTGCGCGTTGAATGCCCACATTTTTCCCAATCATTTGAAAGAGGGGAAGGCGATCGGAATGATCTAATTTTGCATGGGTCTGATTTGGAACGCGAATGATACGAATGGCACAGGGTCCTTTTTCACGAGAAAAATCTAATGTCTGGGAAAGAGGGGGTCTATCTTCAGGAGGATTCCATTCCACTAAAATCAATTCTGCATTTAAATGGTGCCGTTTGCATTGCTCCACAAATCCATCGACAAAACACTGCATACGATGCAGGAGATTCTCTCCATGATCATCATTGCGGGTCGTGGCGACAACGCTTAAATGAAAATTCTTTTTGCAATTGGACACTAGAGTATCGTTTTTTTTGCGGTGATGCAAAGATGCCAACCTAGCTTTTTCTCGAGGGCACGGAACAACCATTGCGGCATCCAGCGAAAATATCCCACTTTTACATAGCGAAACTGGACATAATCTGGAATTCGATAAGGGAAGATATGATCCACTTGCATTTTGATTGTCTGAAACCCTTTTGCATACAGTAATTCTCTGGCCGATTTTTTTGTGTAGGTATAGGTGATCGGGCACCCGCTCTGTGCTTCAGAATAAGTGGCTACGAGTTCAGGAAGTTTCCAAAATTTGAACCTGCCATATTTGAGGAGGATCCAAATCGCCTTCCAGGAGTAACGGTAGTAGACCATGATCTTTATTATCCCATTGGGATCGAGATAAGCTTGCATTTGATCGAGGACTTTTTCTGGATGAGGGGTATGATGGATGACGCCAAATGAGAAGATGAGATCATAATGTTCAACAGGCAGACTTTTTGATAACTCTTCAGCATTTGCATGGCAAAAATCGATCTTATGAGTGAATCCATAGACAGCAGCTCGCTGTTTGGCGATTGCCAGCGATTTTTCAGAAAGGTCGACCGCAGTGATTTTTTTCGCTCCGGCTTGGGCAAACTGGATCGTCGTGGTGCCTATCCCACAGCCAATTTCCAAGACTTTTTTATCTTTTACGGAAGGAAAATCGGCAAAATTTACAAGATGGGGTTCTACAAAAAACTTTCGCTTTTCAACCTCGTCGAAATATTCTCTGCTCCCAATGACTTCTTTTGCATGTTTGATATTGCAGGGGCGCGCATTCCAAAATGCTTCTACTTCCTGAATCGGAACATCGGAAAAATTTCGGGTTTTCATATTCATATTTTACAGCAAAATTTTGCATAGGAGGAGACCATTTGCTCATAGATCCAATGGTAAGTTTTCTCGAGCCCTTCTCTTAGAGAAGTGGAAGGTTTCCAGCTCAATTTGTTCTGAATCAGTGTATTGTCGCTGTTGCGGCCTCGTACACCCAAAGGGGCATCGAGTTGGTATTGACGCTCGACCTGAATGTCTGCAATCTTTTCGATCAGATCGATCAGTTGATTGATACTGACGAGTTCATCACTTCCGAGGTTAATCGGTTCCTCATGATTGCTATCCATGATCAATTTTGTGCCGAAGACGCAATCGTCGATGAAAGTAAAACTGCGCGTTTGCTCTCCATCTCCCCAAACTGGGACAATGAGATCGCCCGAGAGTTTTGCCTGGATCACTTTGCGGCATAGGGCTGCGGGAGCTTTCTCACGCCCTCCATCGTAGGTGCCATGGGGTCCATAGACATTGTGATAACGGGCGACCCGAGTCTGGATCCCATAATCTTCTGAGAAATGGCGGCACATCCGTTCGCTAAAGAGCTTTTCCCAGCCATAGCCATCTTCAGGCATAGCGGGATAAGCATCAGACTCTTTCAAAGGGGCAATCTGTGCCAGAGTTTGCTTTTGTGCTGCATATACACAAGCTGAAGAAGCAAAAAAGTAACGCTCGACATGAGCATGTGTAGCAGCGAGAAGGAGATGGGTGTTGATGAGAACGGATAACATACATTCAGCTTTATGGTTTTCGATGAATCCCATTCCACCCATGTCTGCGGCCAGATTGAACACATAACGGGCATCTCGACAAGCTCTTTCACACGCCGGTCTCTCTTTCAAATCACTTTGAATATTCTCAATTTCTAGAAACTGTTGGTACCAATTTTCAAGGGGTTTAATGTCGACGGCACGGATCCGTTTAAAGCCCTGTTGCATCAGGTCAGCAACGAGGTGTCCACCAATAAAGCCGCCAGCTCCGCAGACGACGACTAAGTCATTTTTATCCATGGTCTAAAGTCCCGGTCAAGTTTTCTGTTCCACGACCTAAATAGATCAGGTCGCATAGAGTAGAATAGATCGATGGCAGCAAGCGCCATGGATCGATGATGATTTTAGGACTCATCTCTGCTAATAGTTCAGGTGTGATCGCTTGAGAGAATTCGGGCCATGGAGTCATGATCAGAACGGTGTCTGATCGCTGCAGGCATTCTGCAACAGAGGAGGTCGCCTGAATGTCAGCTGAGAAATTTTTTTTAGCTTCGATGAGAGCTACCGGATCATAAACAGAGAGAGTGTATCCTTTTTCAGAGAGATGATTGGCAATCGCGATCCCAGGGCTTTCTTCGACGACATATGTACCCGCTTTGTAAGAGAGTCCTAAGATGCCGATCCGATTTGTTTTTGTATTTTGCTCGATGAGGTCGACCAAGCGTTGTAATTGATATTGATTGATCTCTTGTGTCGCTTGGGCAAGATCAGCACGGGCGCCAATTTTTTCAGCAAAAACCCTCAAAGCGATATTATCGCGAGGAAAACAGGGACCTCCAAATGCGACGGCGGCTCTGAGATATTTATTGCCTATTCGACTATCTAGTCCGACAGCTTCTGTAACTGTATCGACATCTGCATCAGGGAGGCGCTGGCAAATGTCGGATAACATATTGGCATAGGAAATCTTGGTGGTGACAAAGGTGTTAATCGCAATTTTGGCAAGTTCAGCATTGACTAGGTTCATCCTACGTATGGGAGGAGTGTTCTCACAAATCGTGCGATAGATGCTCTCCAGGAGGTCTCCCGCCCGCTTATCCGATTCTCCAATGAGGATCATGTCAGGAAACAACATGTTTCGCACCACGCTCCCCAATGCGACGAATTCAGGACTATAACAAAGCCCCAAGTTGTTTCCAATGGTACGACCAGAGGCATGCTCTAATGCATTTTTGATCTCCCCTGCTGCGGACCCCGGTACCGTCGTGCTCGTGATCACGACTAAGTGATACGTCGATTTATCCTTGAGGAATTCTCCAAGGTTTTCGATGGCTTGTAAAAGATAACGGTTAGAAAAAAGACCTTCCCGTTCGCTAGGGGTGGGGACAATAATGAATGTGATGTCGGTAGCAAGAATAGCCTCGCGATAATGGGTAGTCGCACTGATTTTCAAACGGTGGGTTGAAATGAGCTCTTGCAGAAGAGGCTCTTCGACAGGTGCCATCCCTCTATTGATCTTCTCGACAAAGTCGGCGTTAATATCGATTCCGATCACCTCATGGCCTCTGCTTGCTAATACGGCGAGCAAGGGGGCGCCAAGTTTTCCTAAGCCTATAACGGATACTTGCATGCTAACTCCATCAATAGATTTGTAAAATTAACAAAAGGGATGCAAATTTTTCAATATTTTTTTGCTTTTTTTCTGTGCGATCAGTCACTATCGAGTCTTTAAAAAGGTGCGCAATGCTCTCAGTGATTTTATATGGTCGCAATGATGATCATGGATACAACTACCCCAAACGGATTGCCACGAGTCTTAACTGCATTGCGACGATGCTTTCCGATCCTCAAGATGAGATCCTCTTTGCAGATTATAATTCTTCTGATGAATTACCGACCATGGTCGAAGCTATCCAGGACACACTGACAGATCGAGCAAGGGATCTGCTTAGAATTTTGAGGATCCGTCCTGCGCATCATCAACAGTATTTAGGGAAAACATCTCTTCCTCTTTTGGAATCGGTTGCACGCAATGCGGCTATCCGTCGAAGCAACCCTGCCAACAAATGGATTTTGTCCACCAACAACGATATGATTTTTGTGCCTATACATCCCCATGAATGCTTGACCAGTGTTGTTTCTGAGCTCCCTGATGGATTTTATACCCTTCCCCGATTTGAACTGCCTGAACGATTTTGGGAACAGTCTTTAGAGAGATCCCATCCTGAGAAGAATATCTCGTTTTTGAGAGCACAAGAGAGAAGATTGCATCTGAACATGGTCGTTCGCATGGAAGGATTTCTGAAATACGACAATCCTGGTGATTTTCAATTGATGTTGAGAAAAGACATCTTTCAAATCTGCGGGTTTGACGAAAGGATGTTAAAGAAATGGCATATCGATTCGAATTTATGCAAACGGATGTCCCTGTTATACGGCGCGCAGTCTCAGGCGTTGATCGAAGAACAAATCATGGCTTTTCATTGTAATCACATGCAGAAAGGATCGGAATCACATCATCTCCATGCGGAAAACGATTGGAATGTCTTTGTCAATAATCCTGCCATAACCGCTATCTTGCCAAGTCAAAATTGGGGGTTATTGGATGAGACGATTGAGGAGATTGATCTGCATAATAAAGTCCAGGTCGATGCGATTGCTCCTGTTCTAGAGCCCGGTAAAGAGGAGCATTTTCTCATCCACTTGGACTCTTTCAATAGATTGACTTATTCCTCATCTCGTATTTTTGTATATCTAGTGGATCATTTGTATCATCTTCCTAAATCGACTATCATTGCGTACATTGGGTACAATCAAAAGTTGCTTCAAATGTTAAGTGCTTATCTCGACACGATCCAATTCACTGGAAAAATTTTATGTCCGCCAGGATTTATCGATAACCCTCTACCGAGACTGGCCGTGGTCAATAATGACATTTCCCAGGCATCGATTTGCATTTTTGACTTTGGTTTTGACAAGAGTTGTCCAGAAGAATATGCACCTGGAAGGGAGAAAATCAAGAAAGTGATGCAAAGTTTTTTCAAGATCCTGAAGCAGTTAAAGCAGGGAACAAAATGTATTGGGATCAATGTTACACATACAGACTTCAAAACGATCTTCACAAAACATCTTTCGATGAGAATCAACTCCTACATCACAGGCATTTCCTATGGTTATTTGGAGCGTCGGAGATCTCATTATTTACCCATTAAAAAAAGGGTGATCTCGGCTATTCATTATTTTATCGTTCGGTATTTCTTTAATTACTCTGACCCCATTCGCTCTTTTATCTCCCGCACTAGGCTGCTGAGCTATTTTAAAAAGATGTAAGAGTCTGTCTACGATCTTGATTAATTGCTTTTTGCGCCTTTTTCTTTTGGCTTTGATTCTATTCCTTGGCCTAGTTAACTTAACTATGTCCTGCGGAATAGAATCAAAGCCAAAAGAAAAATCCATCAAAAATCAAAATAACCAAGATCGCAGACAGGCTCTAAGACAAGAAATTGTGAAAACATAATCTTGTTTTTTTTTGAGTTTTTAAGTCAATATGATCGTTAGCCTACTTTAGAAACGAGAGGGATGATGAAAACGGTTATCTTGGCTGGTGGATTGGGAACGCGTCTCTCAGAAATGACTACTCATACTCCTAAACCGATGGTTGAAATTGGTGGAAAGCCTATCCTTTGCCATATCATGGATATATACGCTGCTTATGGACATGAAGAATTCATCGTCGCATTGGGGTATAAAGGAGATGTGATCAAGGAATACTTCTTGAAATATCGCGCTATCAATAGTGACCTGAGTATCGACTTGTCTACGGGGGATATCGATATCAATGGAGTAAAAAAGACAAACTGGTTGGTGAATCTCATCGATACGGGGCTAAATGCACAAACAGGTGGCAGAATCAAGGGACTAAAGCACCTGATTGAAAATGATACCTTCCTCATGACTTATGGAGATGGTGTGGCCAATGTCGATATTTCTCAGCTTGTCGCGTTTCATAAATCGCATGGAAAATTGGCGACAGTGACAGCTGTCCACCCCCCCGCTCGGTTTGGCGGACTTGTTTTGAATGGAAATCAGGTAGTGGAATTTTCTGAAAAGAATCAAGCTCAAGAGGGATGGATCAACGGAGGTTTTTTTGTCCTTGAACCTGAAGTTCTCCATTATATTCGAGATGAGCAGACGATATGGGAAAGAGAGCCTTTGGAAAAATTGGCATCTGAAGGGCAGTTAATGGCTTATTTCCATGAAGGGTTTTGGCAACCGATGGATACACTGCGGGAGCAAAAATTATTGCAATCTCTCTGGGAAACAGGAAATGCTCCATGGAAAACAAATGAATTTAGTCCACGGTCACTATGAAAGGTTTTTGGGTAAATAAAAATGTACTCGTCACAGGGGCAACAGGCTTTTTAGGCTATTGGCTCACCAAAGCTCTTGTGCAAGAAAAAGCACAAGTGGTCGCATTCATACGCGATCAAGATCCGCAGTCCGCCCTCATTAGAAGTGGCCTCATTGCAAAAACACGTGTCGTGCAGGGAGCTTTAGAGGATTACGTGTGCCTTGAAAGAGCGATTAATGAACATGAAATCGACACAGTCTTTCATCTAGGCGCACAGACAATTGTTGGAACAGCGCTACGAAACCCCTTGTCCACTTTTGAGAGTAATATTCGGGGAACATACAATCTTCTAGAGGCTTGTAGGCAGCATAAAAGCTTGGTTAAACGTATTGTTGTGGCTTCAAGTGATAAAGCCTATGGTTCCAGTCCTATTTTGCCCTATACTGAAGAGATGCCGCTGAAAGGGGATCATCCTTATGATGTTTCCAAATCATGCACCGATCTGATCTCCAATACTTATTACCATACATATGGATTGCCAATTGTCATCGCCCGTTGTGGTAACCTCTATGGCGGAGGGGACTTAAATTGGAGCCGGCTCATCCCAGGGACCATTAAAAATTTTTATTTCAAAATTGCCCCTGTCATTCGGAGCGATGGTGGGTATACGCGCGATTATCTCTATGTGGAAGATGCTGTTAATGCCTATCTTCTGCTCGCGTTCAATGCCAACAAGGAAAACATTAAGGGGCATGCTTTCAATTTTGGTCCTAATCAACCCTATTCTGTACTGGAAATCGTCAATTCTCTTCAGCGATTGATGAATTGTTCCGATCTGCCTCCGGAGGTTCTCAATATGGCCAAGGAAGAGATCCGCGATCAGAGCCTTGATTCTCAAAAAGCAAGGCAAACCTTAGGATGGTCACCCTTTTTTAATCTCGATGAAGGGTTGCAACGCACTATCCAATGGTACAAGAACTATTTAGAGGAAACAACTCTCACAGAAGATCTTTGCTGTTTATGATAAAAAAAAAGGAACATGCCGTTTTTGTGATCATCCTCTTGAGCATTCCTTTTGCGATTTAGGAATGACCCCTTTGTCCAATGCTTATTTGCCGAAAGAGGAGTTGGAAAAAGGGGAGGTTTTTTACCCCCTTCACGCTTATGTCTGTGCAAAATGTTATCTGGTGCAGGTTCAAGAATATGCATTACCTGAGAATATTTTTGGAGACTATGCCTATTTTTCCTCCTATTCAGAGAGTTGGCTTAAGCATTGCCAAAATTATACAGAGAAGATCATCGCCGATTTAAAGCTCGATTCTTCTAAGAAAGTGATCGAGATTGCTAGCAATGATGGGTATTTGCTCCAGTTTTTTAAAAAGCGGGGCATCCCCGTTCTCGGTATTGAGCCAGCGGCAAATGTGGCAAAAGTGGCTACAGAAAAGTCGATCCCAACCCTTGTTAAGTTTTTCGGTAGCCAATTAGCCCAAGAATTAGTGGGGAATAACGTTCAAGCCGATCTACTCATCGGAAATAATGTTTTAGCCCATGTCCCCAATCTCAATGATTTTGTGAAGGGGCTGAAAATTTTGCTCAAACCTAAAGGGATGATTACGATGGAGTTCCCCCATTTGATGCGACTGATGGAAAGCAATCAATTCGATACGATCTACCATGAGCATTTTTCTTATTTTTCTCTATTGACTGTCGATAAAGTATTTAGGGCTCAAGGGCTCGAAATTTTTGATGTGGAAGAATTGGGGACACATGGAGGCTCACTCCGCATTTTTGCTCGTCATGAGATGGGGGATGTCTCAACGAGGGTTGTTAATCTCAAAGAAAAAGAGCGTCAACTCAACTTTGAGGATTTGAAAGGGTATTCTCAATTTTCTATCGGCATTCAGCAGCTCAAAGCTGACTTATTAAGTTTTTTTCTCGATTGCAAAAGGGAGGGGAAAAAGATCGTCGGTTATGGCGCCCCAGCAAAGGGGAATACCCTTTTGAATTTTTGTGGTATCCGCTCCCAATTTCTCGATTTCACGGTCGACCGAAGCCCGCACAAACAAGGCCGCTTTTTGCCTGGAACACACATCTCCATTCATCCCGTTGAGAAAATTGCCCTTGAAAAACCTGATTTTGTTTTTATTCTTCCCTGGAATCTCAAAGAAGAGATCATGAATCAGATGAAATTCATTCGAGAGTGGGGAGGAAAATTTGTCGTTCCCATTCCACAACTGGAGATCATTTGATGAGATTTGACCCCCTTCTTTTAAACGGTGCCTATCTCATCGAGACGGAGCCCATTGAAGATGAGAGGGGATTTTTTGCACGCACTTTTTGTCGGGAGGAATTTCAACAAAAGGGGTTAAATCCCCATCTTGAACAATGCAGCGTTTCCTTTAACCATAAGAAAGGAACAGTCCGAGGGATGCATTTTCAAAAAAAACCTCACGCTGAAGTTAAGCTCGTTCGCTGTACGCAAGGAAAAATTTACGATGTGATCATCGATTTGCGTCCAGAATCCCCCACTTATAAAAAATGGGAGGGTGTCATCCTCTCCTCCCAGAATCGACAGATGTTGTACGTTCCAGAAGGATTTGCCCATGGTTTTCAGACTTTAGATGACAATACAGAAGTTTTTTATCAAATTTCATCCCCTTTTGCCTCTGAACATGCTTCTGGCGTGAGGTGGAACGATCTAGCCTTTGGGATTGTTTGGCCAACGGATGTGAGCATCATTTCATTAAAAGATCAACAATATGCTGACTATTTATGAAAAAAGTACTGATCACAGGCGCAACAGGTTTTATCGGTAGGAACTGCCTTCCCTCACTCAAAAAGAGTGGATTTGAGATCTATGCTATCTCATCAAAACCTCAAGAAAATGGTTCCGATGGTGGGGTAAATTGGACGCAAATGGATCTTCTGCACAATGGCATTAAAGAATTAGTCGATCAGATCAAACCCACCCATCTTTTGCATTTGGCATGGGTCACAACTCCTGGTCAATACTGGACCTCGTCATATAATTTAGGATGGCTCAAATCGAGCATCGATCTTTTGGAAGCCTTTGCGACTGGAGGAGGAAAAAGAGCTGTGATGGCGGGGACTTGTGCCGAATACGATTGGAACGAGACTGAGTTTTCAGAAAGCAAGACTCTTTGTCGTCCCCATTCTTTATATGGATCAAGTAAATTGGCTTTACATTTGCTTTTGGAATCTTTAGCGAAACAAATGGGCTTCAGTCAAGCCTGGGGGCGGATTTTTTATCCTTATGGTCCCCATGAATACACTGCCCGTTTCATACCGACAATCATTAATGGAGTGCTTAAAAAAGAATCGATTCCTTGCTCTCATGGCAATCAGATTAAAGATTTTCTTCACGTCGAAGATGTAGCCAATGCTTTTGTCTCTCTTTTAGAGAGTGAGGTGCAAGGAGCTATTAATATTGGCTCTGGCGAGGGATTGCCCTTAAGAAAAGTGATCGAACAGATCACCGATCTTTTGGGAGGAAAAGAGTGGATCCATTTTGATGCGATCCCCGCTCGTAAAGATGAACCTACTCGACTTGTCGCCGATGTGACGAGATTGAAAAGAGAGTTGCAATGGAAGCAAAAATACAACCTTGAAGAGGGTCTTTGCCAAACGATTGCCTGGTGGAAGAAAGAAATTGTGAATCAGAGATGATTACCACCATTATTCCCACTTATCGCCGCCCTGAGCGCTTAAAAAAAGCGATTCAAAGTGTTTTGAGACAAACCTATCCCCATTTTCAGATTTGTATTTATGATAATGCTTCTGGAGATGCAACTGGAGATATTGTTGCTGAATTTTCTCAAGATAGTCGCGTCAAATATCAGTGCCATGCAGAAAATATCGGCTCCGTTAAAAATTTTCAGTTGGGGTTGTCTCGAGTAGACACTCCCTTTTTTTCTTTCCTCTCCGATGATGATTTTTTATTTCCTGGATTTTATGAAGAGACATTGCTAGGATTTGAAAAATTTCCTGCTGCAATTTTTTCAGCTGGCGCTGTCGTCGATGTCGATGACGAGGGAAGAATTATCGATATCGTTTTATCGAAATGGCCCGATAAAGAATTCTTTTCTCCACCCGATGGACTTTTGGAGATGATAGGAAAGTATTCGAACTGGGCAGGGGTCCTATTCAGAAAAGAGATTATCGAAAAAATTGGATTCCTCGATCCCCATCTTAAAGCGATCGATGTCGATTATCTCCTCCGTGCAGCTGCCCATGTTCCATTTGCTATCTCAAAAAAGCCAGTAGCAGTCTTTGTCCAACACCCTTCCTCTTATTCGGGAAAAAATGGGTTCAAACTGATCTATCCAGGTTGGCCGATGATGGCCGACAAAATGAAAAAAGATCTAAGTTTGCCGTTGACGGTGAGGAATAAAGTGGAGCAATTGCTCCAGCGCGATTTTCTTAATTTGTTGCTAAGGCATGGGATTCGAAGCATCGCTAAGAGGCAAATTGAGGAGACCCAAGCGATTCTCAATATTTTAAAACAACACCCATTCATAAAGCTCAATGAGTTGCGACGTCAATGGATTATTCTGCTGCTTGCAATTGCGATCAAAATATGTAAACCTTTGCCACTTCTACTCAAATTGAGACGGTTTTGTTTAAGGCGGATAAGAAAAGCTAAACATGGTCTAATTTTGGATAAATATAGCAATGAATGAACCTCTAATTACGACGATTATTCCGACATACAGACGTCCAAAATTGTTGAAAAGAGCTATAATGAGTGCATTGAACCAAACATTTTCCCATCTTCAGGTGCATGTCTTCGACAATGCTTCCGATGATGAAACAGAGGAGGTTGTTAGGGAGTGCATTGAGAAAGATGCCCGTGTCAAGTACCATCGCCATCATCAAAATATAGGGTTATTGCGTAACTATCAGTATGGTTTGTCTGAAGTCAAAACCGATTATTTTTCTTTTCTCTCCGATGATGATGTTTTGTTTCCCTGGTTTTATGAAGAGGCTTTACATCCCCTTAAACGGTTTCCTGAATGTGCATTTTCAGCGGGTTCTGCGTTGATCATGTCGGAAGAGGGAAAAGTGATCCGAGTGCCACTCGATTTATGGGAGAGGGAAGGAGTATTTGCCCCTCCTGGTGGGTTGTTGGAAATGATTTCAAAATATCCTGTCCCCTCATGTATTCTATTCCACAAGAAAGTGATCGATGAGATACCCATTGACATGAGCAATGCACTCACCTGGGATTGTGATTTCCTCCTTCAAATCGCTGCGCGTTATCCTTTTCACATTTCGAAACGGCCGTGTGGAATTTTTCTACATCACCATTCCTCTTATTCTAGTTCTAAGGGCTTGGAGAACTGGAATTCTTCTTTAAAAAGAATGATTGAAAGGATAGATTTCAATCCACATCTCGACTCGGAAGTAAAAAAAACAGCAATAGAGTTGATAAATGTTGATTTAAAAAACATGAATAGGAGTTTTATTCTTCAATCGCTTTTTAATCGAAAATTTCAAGAAGCGTGTGATGATGCATCCCTTTTTAGAAAAAACTATGGTTTGAATTTAAAAACCTTATTTTTTTTAAATCTGACAAGGTTGTGCCGCTGGTTTCCTTTTGCTCTCCATCCGCTTTCTTTGATTCGTAAATTAAAGAACTTTAAAAGAGAAAGATTGTATCGCCAAAACTACACAAAATATGCAAAATGGTTGACTTTCGATAATGGCTGAACCTCTAATTACAACGATTATTCCGACATACAAACGTCCAAAATTGTTAACAAGAGCTATCACAAGTGCATTGAATCAAACATTTTCCCGTCTCGAAGTGCACGTCTATGACGATGCTTCCAATGATGGAACAGAGGAGGCCGTCAAAGAGTGTATCGAGAAAGATAACCGTGTCAAGTACCATCGCCATCGTCAAAATATAGGGTTATTGAGTAATTACAAGTATAGTTTGTCTGAGGTCAAAACCGATTATTTTTCTTTTCTCTCCGATGATGATGTTTTGTTTCCCTGGTTTTATGAAGAGACTTTACATCCGCTTAAACGGTTTCCTGAATGTGCATTTTCAGCAGGTTCTGCTGTGGCGATGTCGGAAAATGGAGAAGTGATCTGGGTGCCGCTCGATTTGTGGAAGAGAGAGGGGTTATTTAACCCTCCTAATGGGGTATTAGAAATGATTTCAAAGTATCCTATCCCCTCATGTGTTCTATTCCACAAGAAAGTGATCGATGAGATACCTATCGACATGAGCAATGCACTCACCTGGGATTGTGATTTCCTTCTTCAGATCGCTGCCCGTTACCCTTTTCACATTTCGAAACGGCCGTGTGGAATTTTTCTATCTCACCATTCCTCTTATTCTACTTCTAAGGGGTTGGAGAGTTGGAATTCTTCTTTAAAAAGGTTGATTGAAAGGATAGACTTCAATGCGCATCTCGATACAGAGCTAAAAAAAACAGCAATAGAGTTGATAAATGCTAATTTAAAGAATATGCATAGACCTTTTATTGTTCGATCACTTTTTAATCGAAAGTTTCAACAAGCGTGTGATGATGCGTCCCTTTTTAGAAAAAACTATGGTTTGAATTTAAAAACCTTATTTTTTTTAATTTTGACAAGAGTGTGCCGCTTTTTTCCTTTTGCTGTCCATGCGCTTTCTTTGGTTCGAAAATTAAAGAACTTTAAGAGAGAAAGACCTTATCGCGCCTACGAAAAATATGCAAAGTGGTTGACCCTTCCATGAAAATTGCAGTGATCGATCACATTGGAAATCCTGGAGGTGGGTCAAGAGTTGTTAGGGCGCTGCTTCCTGCGATGAAAAAAGTGAGAGGGGGCTTGGATATCACTTTTTTTGGTAATCCGCATAGCATTCGGAGGGAAGGGCTCGATCAGTTCAAGGCGTTGTATGGGATTGAGGTTCGGGGTCTTGTCTCAGCCAAACTCGCGGGGCGGGATTTTTTTAATATACGCGGGAGCCGCCATGTGGTCAATCTGTTCCAGCGCAAATGCGCAAAGGTGTTTTCTCCACTCTCATTTTACTTATCGGGCGCAGTCCATAAAGAGCTGGAAGCAGTTGTTAAAGGTTTCGACATCGCCTTTTTTACTTGGCCATTTCATCTCAAATGTCCTGAATTGAAATGTCCGATGGCGGGGATATTCCATGACTTCAATTTTAAATACTTTTTCTCAGGGCAGACGATGGCGCCCTGGGTCTTGGAATTCTTAAATCGGGAAATGCCCATTTGGCTTTCTAAATCGACACCGATCGTATCAACCGATTTTATGCGTAGAGAACTGGGGAAATTTTATCCCGAATTTGCGGAAAAGACCAGGGTTGTTTCTGTCGCTCCGACAACCATGGTCTCGAAGGTTGACAAAGAAGCAGCGCAGTGTCTGATTAGGGAGCGTTTTGGGATTGGGAAGAAATATCTCCTATGCCCAACAAACATCAGCAGTCATAAGAATATTGGAGCCCTCCTTTCTTCGTTTCCCATTTTAAAGAATAAAGGGCATGATCTTCTTTTGGTCTTTGCAGGCTCGGGAACTGAAGTGATCAATGGACGCTGTTGTATGACAGGCTTGGAAATCGGAAATTTTCCCCAAGATGTTATTGGGCTGGGATATGTGACTAATGAAGAGATCGATTCTTTGATTCAATGCGCATCGGTTGTTGTCAATCCTTCTCTTTATGAAGGGGGGAATGTTCCCGGATTTGACGCATGGCAACGAGGAGTTCCTGTGGCGATGTCGAGTATTCCTCCTTTTTTGGAGCACATGAAAGTGCACAATGTCCATGCTGAGATTTTCAACCCCAGGTCGCCAGAGGATATTGCAGAAAAGATCGATTTCATTTTATCAAATCCTCAAAAGATCAAGTTAAATACGGAAAATTCGCAGGAAGCGATCAGCCATTTCACTTGGGAGAGGTCTGCGGAATCTTATTTGAGAATTTTCGACGAGGTCTTGAATGTTTAAATTTTTAACGATTTTCTTTTTAATCTCGTGTTCTTTATTTGCAGGAAAATTTGATGAACACATCGGAGAGGATGCTCTCAAATATGTTCAAACTCCAGAGGATAGGAGAATGCTTGGCTTTTTTTCCGCCTTGTTTTACATGGGGGAAAAGAGGGAAAGTCCAGCGGGAGCAATCCCTAAGACCTTACATTTTATTTGGTTGGGACCTAAGCCTTTTTCGAAAGAGTCTGTCGATCGTGTGAAGGGTTGGATCGACCTTCATCCCGGTTGGAAAGTCAAGTTTTGGACAGATCTTGGACAAGCGGCACCTGATGACCGGATGGAGGTCCATTCTTTTGATCGATTCCCTCTTCAAGAGCTGCAAGAGTGTTATTATCAGTGTGATAATTTTGGCGAACGGTCAGAAATTTGTCGCTATGCGATCTTGCTCGAGGAAGGGGGTGTTTATATCGACCACGATGTGCAATGTTTAAAACCGATCGACTCTTTGCAAGAAACCCATGATTTTTTTTGTGGCCTCGATCCTTTGGGTCCAACTGTGCTCAGTTCCAGCATCAACCCTTCTCCCCATTTATTGGCGTCCACTCCGCAACATCCCATTTTGAAAACAGCGAAGAGATGGCTGATCGACAAATGGGAGGAGCTAGAAACACAATACACAGGATCAGATCCTTCCGCAGTCTATAACCGTGTTCAACATCGTGGCTATCGCTCTCTTGGGGTTGGGATTAAAGAAGCCCACAACCGCTCGAGCCGTAAAGATGTCGTATTTCCTCCCGATTTTTTCAGTCTTCCCGATCGGAAAGAGGCGATTTTTGCAGTGCATCGACATTTGGGTTCTTGGCATCACCCGCAGCCGGGTCGTGACCGGAAAGTGGAGAGATTGTTCAAAGAGATAAAAGAAGAATTTTCCCGCACATTCTCTCTTGCCCTTTCACTCACGGCCATCAATGTGGGCCTTGGCGCATTTTTGATCTACCCGCTTTTAAGAAAGAAAAAAAGGGGGAAAAAATGAGAGTGTTTTTTGTTTTCATGTTGCTCTTGACAATGCATTTGATTGGAGATGAGATCGATATCGATGATTTTGAAGGTTTAATGGGCAAGTCGACCTCTCATTGGAGACATGTCGTTCAAGCGCAGGATGTGGAAACTTTGAAATACGCTGAAACGGTGTACCAAAAGAATAAAATGGCGCAATACATCCAGGAAGGGGGATATAAAATCCCTGCAACGATCCATTTCATTTGGCTAGGCAATCGACCTTTCCCTCCAGAATCTGTAGAAAATGTACGGACATGGATCGGCAAGCATCCGGGTTGGAAAGTCAAATTCTGGACCGATCGGGATCGGGAACCTCCTTGTGAAGGGATGGAAAAGGTCTTCGTTAAGAATTTTTCATTTCTTAAATTGGGTGAGAGTTTTGAGCAATCTCAAAATTGGAGAGAGAGATCAGATCTTTTACGTTATGAGATTTTGTTTCAGGAAGGAGGAGTCTACGTCGATCACGATGCCAAATGTCTACAGTCGTTTGGAGGGATCCACCGTGGCTATGATTTCTTTTGTGGTCTTGAACCACCCCACGAGCCGTTTGTGGGTAGAAGCATCACCTGCGGTAATGGTGTGATCGGTGCTCGTCCCCATCATCCGACGGTGGGTAAAGTGATCGATTTAGTTGCACAGCGGTGGAAATCGCTTGGAGAAAAATTCCGCGGCAAGGATGACCATTCCCAGATTGAAGTTGTGATGCAGCGCACCTACATTGCCCTGACCGATGCCATGGCAGAGACGATCAATTGCGAAGGGAATGTCGATATCATTTTCCCTGCAGCCTATTTCTTTTCCAAATCGGGGATCCCTTCCCTCTATTCAAAACATTTTTTAGCCAGAATATGGGATGGTTTCAAAGTGGAAAAGACGCAAGGATTTGAGGAACGAGGACTTGGCAAGATCAGGCAGAAAAACAGGAATCTCACACTTTTGTTCATTTTGCTTTTAGCCTTTAATGGTTTAGTGTTGGGTTTTTACTTAATGAAGAGGAAAAAATCATGAAAAAATCCCCTTTTTTTCTGCTGATCCTTTGTTGTTTGCTATTTTCTGGAGCTTGCCAAAAGAAAAAAGAGGTCGCCCCCCCCTCTTCTAATGATTTTGAACATTTGACAGGCAAGGATCTCCCTGTTTGGGAATATGTGCAGACTAAAGAGGATTTTGAACATTTGCATCTCTTTAAACGGATGTACGATTTAAGGAAGGGACTCATCACTGCTTTAGGTGAAATGGTCCATATTCCGAAAATTGTCCATTTCATTTGGATCGGGCCCCGTCCTTTTCCGAGAGAATCGGTCGAGAATGTCCGTAGTTGGATGGCTAAACACCCCGATTGGACGTTTAATTTCTGGACCGATCGAGAGCGACCGCTTCCCTGTCCTGGAATGAAGCGGTGCATGATCCAGGATATCGAGTTTTTAAGACTACGCGATTGCTTTGCAAAATCTGACAATTATGGAGAAAAGTCTGACTTGTTGCGCTATGAAATTCTCTACCGTCACGGAGGTGTTTATGTCGATCACGATGTCAAGTGTTTCAAACCCTTTGATCCGTTGAATCAGACTTATGATTTCTATTGCGGGATCGACATGCCATATACGAGCAGCCTCCCTTCTTGTGTCCACCCCACCAATAATCTGATCGGCGTCAAAGCGGGTCACCCTATTTTAATGCGCTGCATGGAAATGCTTGCAGAAAAGTGGGATCAAATCGAACGGGATTATCCAGGAGCCGACCGGGATGCGATGCTCAATCGGGTTTTGCACCGTACTTTTTGGCTATTTAGCGAGGCGATCAAGCAAGTCGGGAACCAAGGGGAAAACCGGGATATCGTCTTCCCAGCTTATTACTTCGATGCGCCTAAAGAAGAGCTCGCCATTTTTGCCCGTCATCAATATTGCGGAGCCTGGCATGAAAAGGAATCAGATTTTGAAAAAATGGTCCGTCAGCGGCTGATGTTGCTCAGTAAAAAGAGCAATCAAATTTTACTGACACTCGGAGCCCTGGCGCTCCTTTGCCTCATTGGCTTCATCGTACTATTTTTCAGGTTTAAACGAGTTGCTCATAAGGCGCACCGAAAATGATTCAAAAGTTGGCCTGGAGCTGCGTCAAAGCCCCGGGGTTCGATCGATCGCAAGTCGGTTCATTTCTAATATTGACCGACTTGCGATCGTCGAACCGCGGGAGCTTTCACGCAGCCCCAGGTCAACTTTTGAATCATTTTCTGTGTAAAAAAATCTTGACAGTGCCTTGGAAATGGGAGTTCTTTTATTCTTATACTCTATGCAAGACTCTGAGTTAATCCTTTTAAACAACCGCGGGCTTTTCCCAGGCCCTTCTGAATCGCAAGAACATTTTTTACAGCGTGTGAGTGGAGCAAAAAATCTGATTGTGTCGGAGGCTCACATTCGAACGGGAGAGATTTTCGATGCATGTCCAGATTGGGTAGAAATCTGGTCGGGTAAAAAAGGGCTGTCTCTATGGGAAGGGGCGGCGACCTGGATTGAAGAGAATGAGAAGGGGGGTCGTGTCTCTTCCATTCAGCTCAACACTTCCCTCCCCTCTCGTCTCTACTCCAAAGTGGAAGTGATTGCCCATGAGATGGCCCATGCGATGCGTCTGATGTTCGAGGAGAACCGCTTTGAGGAGATTTTGGCATTTCGCTCTTCAACAAATCGTTTTCGCCGTTATTTCGGCCCTCTCTTTACGAGGTCAAGCGAAACAAAGGGATTTATTTTGTCGATGGTGTGCTCTTGGCTGTTTTATTGGGTAGAGCTCATTTTTGATATTTTTATCGGAGGGGAATATCTGCTCTGGTCGCCGATGCTCATTTTAGGTTGGGGGATCTGTCGACTGGTCCGTTCCCAAAAAATATTTTCCAAAGCTTTAAATCAGTTGGAAAAGACGATTAAAAAGCCGGGGAAAGCGCTTGCCGTTGCCCTCCGACTGAGCGATAGCGAAATCGAGCGATTTGCCACCAGCTCTCCAGAAGAAATCTTTTCCTTTGGGGCCGAAGAAAAAAAGAGGAGTTTTCGCTGGAAGCAGCTCTTCGCAGCTTATTTTTAGCGCTGCTTTGTCCACTTTTTGCGCTGGGCTGCAGGGGCGATCTTTAAAGCATTCCTGTATTTGGCTACGGTTCGTCTTGCGCAAGGGATTCCCAATTGGTCAAAATGGCGGGCGAGATCTTCGTCAGACATCGGCTGAAGTTTATCCTCATTCTCAATGGTTTTATGCAGAATTTCTCGAAGCTGGTGTTTGGAGATTTTTTTGCCGCTGTGTGTCTTAATTTCCTGGCTGAAGAAGGATTTGAGCGGAAAGAGACCTTGATCACAAGCGACGAACTTGTTTGAAATAGCGCGTGCAATTGTCGACTCATGCAGAGCAAGTGCATTTGCCGTTTCCTGGATCGTCAAAGGAGCAAGTCCTGTTTTGTCACCATTAAAGAAGTCGATCTGCCTTTTGAGGAGGAATTCTCCAATGCGCAATAATGTCTCATTTCTCCTTTGCACAATTCTCTTCAACCATTTTCCGCTGGCGAGTTGACGTCGCAGATAAAACGACTCTCCGTTTTCTATCGAGTGATCTCGAAGCGCCTCGGTGTAGATCGATGCGATCTGAAAGCGGGGAAGGAATGATGAATTGACCTCGATCTGCCACTTTCCTTCCATCGAAACGAAGATAAGGTCGGGGATGATGGCCGCTGTGGGCTGATGAAAATAACGGTATCCAGGGTAGAGGTCGAGGGGAGCAATCTCTTTTTCCACGATTTGTACGAGCTGAGGGATAGAAATGTGGAGCTTTTGAGAGATATGGGGTAAGCGGTTATGGAGCAAATCGTCGAAATGGTGGCTGATGATCTTAGCTGCTAACCCATTTTCTTTTTGCTTAAGCCTAAGTTGGAGAAGGAGACACTCTTGAAGGTTGCGCGCACAGATCCCTGGGGGATCAAAGGTTTGGATTTCACTTAAGATGTTCTGGATTGTCTCGATGGGGATGGAAGGAGCTATCTCATCCAGCGGTGTTTCTAGAAACCCCTTATCATTGAGATGGCCGATGATAAGCTCGGCGATGTGTGCTTTTTTACGATCTTCAAAAGCCAGCGGGATTTGCTTCATCAAATGCTCAAACATAGAAATGGGGGCTGTCAGGAGACTTTCCTGATGCTCTTTCCTCCTCTTTTCGACTTGTTCTTGGGCCCTATTCCGTGAATAGTGCCTTTCTTTAAGGGGTTCATTAATACTTGTTTCAGGAAGATCGATCTCCAAAACGGGATTAGCTTCGATTTCCGTTTTTAACCATTCAGAAAGCTCAAGGAGGGGAAGTTGGAGAACATGGAAAGCTTGCCTCATCGCTAAATTGATGAGTAGCTGTTGATGTTGTTTTTGTGAAACTTGATTTTCTTGTATTAATGAAATCGAATTCATAATTATCTTTTCTTCTATCTCCACACATATATTTGATTTGTTATTTTGTCTATCGATTAAATTGTAAAGCTGATTTACAAAGATGTCTGTAGAGTATACCGATTGTCATATTCCCTTTTATTTACATAACTTTTTAGACCAATTAGCAGATTTTTCTGCCACATTAGCAGATCCATGGGCCATTGTTCGAGAAACAGGCATTACCGTCATTACACATGCTTCTGCTATTGCTGGACCAGATCTCTGGCTTGCCACAGATAAGGGAACTTTGACTAAATCTAATATTGTGTTAGCGAGAGGGGAAGCAATTGGCAACTTAGAAGATATCAAATTTTTTGAGCAGTCTATCGTTTGGTTAGAGAGAGCTGCAGCAGCAGGCCCTGCAACGAGGTTCCCCGCATCGATCATAAAAGTCCCAACTTTATCACATGTACTATCAATTGTCGCATGTGTAGCCGTTGAGTCCCAATTGTGTCTTATTGGTTGAGTAGTGGGTGCTGCTTGCTGAGTAGCGGGAATTGAAACTATGGTCATAAAAACCTCCAAAAATATGTTAAAAAGTTAAATCAAAAAAATCCATGTTATACAATTGCAAAATTTAAGTTGCTGATCTCACTAAAGGTGAAGATAAATGCTCTCTCGCGAACCAGATGTCAGGAGGCCCTACCCAACCTGGTATGGTTGTGCAGTGCCGGCACGACCATACAAGGCCTCTTCTTTCTGCTTCCTCCGGAGACATGTGAAATGTATTTTGAAACTGCGCTAGTGTGTAATAATCAAAGGAATCGTTACGTTGTTCTTGTCCTCGCCATCTATATATTACCCCTCTATCTTTATAGACCAAGTAATTGAAAAAGGCGCAAGGAAAGCCTCTTAAGAAATCAAGAACACGTGTAAAGCAATTAGCTTGAGCTACTTGCCGTTGGTGGTCGTCATAAATCCTATCTATTCTTTCCGCTAAACGTTTCCCAGCTGTATGTTCTGCTGGGCTAAATCCATAATTAAGCTGACGCAGCAATTCCATTGTACGGGCAGCTAGAGCGTCTATATCGAGTGTTCCTTCATATCCTGAAACACTAACATATCTACTCCCCCAAAAGGAAAAATGAGGCTCGGCGCGCTCAGCAATGGGCAATAACTCGGAAAAAGAACTAGCTCTAGAAACCACTGTTTGTACACTCATTTTTCACCTATGTATTGTTGATTCTTACAGAAGAAGGATTCGATGCAACTGAGCGAATATAATCAGTTGGGCAAGCAAGTAAGGTGCTCGGCGTCGATAGTCCTATGCCGAATCCCTGGAATTTTCTGATAACTAACGTCAGACAATTGTAGTCATACACCCAATAGCGTGACTCTTTCAGCTCGTTCCACCCGTTATTGGCAAGTGATGATAAGAAAACGTTTCCAATCCTTTTGGTAAATGGGGAGGCATTATTGGGCATCAACGCAGAAATAAGTCTGTTTTCAGGTTGTCTGCTATAAGGAGGCGACAATGCCTCTTGAATTGTGTTTACAAGGGCATCGCCAATAACATGTGTTATTTCTCTTTCACAATTTTTAAGCAATTGCGGACTGAGCAATGGATTGCCGGTCTGATTAAACCGGTAAAATTTTTTATTTTCTGCTTCTATTTGCTGCACTAAAGCTCGGGGCCTTACCCAGGTTGGAGTTTTGGCGTTTATAGTGTTAGGTTCTATTACATAATTACCAGTAGACACTCTAGCATGTCCCTCAGGGATTTGAATATTGCCATCTTTATCTTCAGCATCGGTTAGATGATAATATTTAACAAAGTGATCTCCTTTTTCCACCCCTTCGTAAATAATTTTTGCATGCCCAAATCCTGGGTCTAATGACCACTTTTTGTAAGTAAGGCTAACTCCTTGACTGATCAGGGTAACTGCCCAATTGTCCCTATCTATAGTTTTGGAAGGGTCCATTTTACTGCTGAAAGAAACCTTGGCTAAATTGATAGATATGAGTCTTCCAGAACTTGGGTCAGTAGAGATGTTTATCGTAAAATCCTTTAATGCAGATTCACGATCTCCGTTTGATAATCGGTTTAAACTGAATATTGTCTGGGCATCATCCCCGCTAACGTTTATCCATGTCGCTTCTTTTTTTATATTGTCGTACTCATGCCAAATCAAAGTATTCCCCTTTAAAAGAAGTCTAATCTCTTTGCATCCATTGACACGAAAACGATAATCAAAATTATTGATGATAAGAAGCTTTGAAGGAATTACGAAATCCCCACTCACAGTGACATCGCAGTTCTTAAGTAGGGAAATGGTTTCTTCCATTGGATGTCCCCTACGATCAAAAGGGATGGTTCTACTCCTTTCGAAACCTGGAGTAACAATCAAAGTTTCCAGTTCCCCATCCTCTCTTTTAATAAGATGGACAATTTCGTTGCTCGTAATCCAGCTAAAGGGCCTTGAATTGTTAGCATACATGCAAGCCGCTGAAAGCTTATCTTGAATGCTAGCAAATCGGCCATACATATGGTTAAAAGCATGCTTTCCATATTCAAGATCGAAGTTTGGCCTTCCATGGATTGCCCACAAACATTTATGGACCTGATTTTCACGCATATTAAGTTCATGTCGATCCGCTCCTATTAAAGTCCCATCGATTGCTTGAGCTTTTTCCAACAATGAAGAAGAGAGACCGTCTAAACCATGAAAAGATTTCCTTCCATATTCAGGATCTCCTTCGGGACGTCCTTTAAGTTCCCATAATTTCTCATAAACTTTGTTCTCGACTGATCGTAGATTACTAGAAGCGGCTGTGAAAAACGACATCCCCTCAGATGCCTTCTCATCACGAAAATGGTCAGCAGCCCACTTCAGGTATAGAGGATTCAAATGAACGTCATTGCTAAATGAATTTATTCCTGTAGCCATAGATCATTTCTTAAGTCAGAACAACAAAAAGGTTTCTTTAAGAAATTGTTAAGATCTTGCATCTTACTGAAGAACAGATTTTTGTCTAAACAAAAAAATATGACATTTTTTGCTGAAAAAAAATGATGTTCTTTGAAAATGGAAACACTATGGCTAACTTCGCGAAGTCAATGAGAAGGCAGAGCTTCTTATGGAAATGGCTAAGGGCAGCCGCCAAATTTAGTGTGGCAGAGGTCTTTGCCGTCCCGCCTTTGAAGGAACTCGTAACGATAGTGAGCATGTAACATCTGCTTTTGATCTTAGGTATACCCAAGTAAACTCAAAAATCGGTTTTTGGCTGCGTTGGCATCCTTGCTTTTTCATCCGTCTGCATCGGCACTATTAGTCAATAGTGCTTGCTTCGACGCCGGCCTGCGGCCTGATGAAAATTCAAGGCGCCAACTTTGCCAAATTCCCGATTTTTGAATTCACTTGGGTATAAAAAATTCTAGTGTTTATACTTCTAACGAAAGGTGTCAACGCAAAGACGCCAAGCCGAAAAGGCGCAAAAAAAACTGAAAAATACTATAAAAATCTTTGCGTCTCCGCGGCTTGGCGTCTTTGCGTTAAATGTTCGTAAAACCTCGAGTACGTCTCGTCTTTTTGAAGTTTTTGGGTAGATATGAAAAAGTGCGCGGTGTTTAGTTGTTTAGGGCTCGGAGATGGGCTGATCGCCCTTGTCCTCTCCAATAATCTTAGTCTCAACGGCTGGGAGGTGACGACGTTTCACCCTTTTTTGAAAAATTTTCAGAAATGGTTCCCCCATTTGCCCCTATCTTCTTTTCCTCCTCAGGAAGAGCTGGAATCAGTTTTGAACAACTATGACCGTTTCTTTCTGATCTATGAAAAATCCCCTTGGATGCAGGCGGTTTTGACCCACTGTCAAAACCATGATCTCGAGCAAACAATGGTCCTCAATCCGATCGCCACGCCCCATCGCGATTATCCTTATTGGGAGCAAGGCCGTTTTGATGGGCGCCGCTCATTTGTGGAGAACCTTTATACCTTTTGTCATGAGATTTTGAAGTTCACGGTTGTCACGAAGGGCAATGGGATTACCATTCCCGATGGTGTTCAACCTAGGCGTTTTAAAAATCGGGTCGTCATCCATCCGACGAGCTCTCGGAACGGGAAGAATTGGACAGTTGAAAAATACCTTAAACTCGGTGCGGAGCTGCAGGCCCGTGGGTTTCATCCTTCTCTAATCTTGACTGAAGAGGAGCGTCTAGGATCGAACTTTGAAAGTCTCGATGCTCCTTTATTTTCAGATCCGCTGGAAATGACGGCTTTTGTCTGCGAGTCGGGGTATATGATTGGCAACGACTCGGGCGTTGGACATCTCGCTTCTTGTTTAGGGTTGCCAACGGTGACGATTTGTCGAAGTGAGCAGAATGGGAGGTTTTGGCGTCCAGCTTGGGCTCCTGGTAAGGTGATCACACCTTCTAAATGGATTCCCAATCTTAAAGGGCTGCGATGGAGGGACAAACATTGGAAACAATGGATCTCCGTTCGCAAGGTTCTGAGTGACTTTCTCGATCTGGCACAAGCCTGATTAACGTTCTTGTTTTTCTACTGTAGTCAGCTTGGCGAACTTGGCGACGAGCGAGCGGGTTGTCTGCGCTTGGGGGAAAAAGACATCGTAGGTGAGCCCAAGGGAAGTGCGGTACTTTTTTTGGACAATCCCTGTTCCAAAGTCTTTATGAAAAACAGTGTCTCCAGGTTCATAGGTTTCTTCTTCATAAGAGATAGAGTCGGCCTCTTTGTGCGACGTGGTGAGGTGGTGCGGTTGTAGAAACTCCTCTGGAATCTCCTTGAGAAATCGGCTGGGGCGCATCATCCGAGGCATTCCCCATAAATAACGGAAGCGGGAAGCGGTCAGGAAGAGGTATTCTTTGGCACGTGTCATCCCCACATAGCAAAGGCGTCGCTCTTCTTCCAAGGCTTCCCCGTTTTCCATCGTGTTGATATGGGGAAAGAGCTCTTCTTCCATCCCGACGAGGAATACGCTCGTGAATTCGAGTCCTTTGCCATTGTGCAGAGTCATCATGCGCACATGATCTCCAGAGGGATCTTTATCATCGGCACTCGACTTTAAGGTCAACTCTTCGAGAAATGCCGCTAAAGTGGGATGTGCAACCTCTTCCTCCCATTCAGCGGCTTTAGAGACGAGTTCCTCAATGTTCTCACGCCGTTCCTCGTAACTCTCTGGATCTTCGCGCAAGTATTCGAAATAACGGGAACGCTCTAATGCCTCGGTGATGATTTCGTGCAATGGGCGTGTTTGTTTGACCATTTCTTTTAAACAGGAGATGATTTGGACATATTCTTTCAGCCCTTCGAATTGTTTTTGCGAAAGCTTAAATGATTCTCGTCCCTCGGCAATTTGTATACAGGCGTCCAAAATGTTCATCTGCATCTTTTGGGCGAAATCGCGAAGCTTTTCCAATGTGGCTTCGCCCAGACCCCGCTTAGGGAGGTTGATCGTCCGGGCAAAGGCGAGAAAATCGGTCCCGGCAAGGACGATGCGGAGCCATGCGAGAATATCTTTGATTTCACGTCGTTGATAAAAAGATAGCCCTCCGACAATGACGTAGGGAACCCGTTCTTTAAGAAGGTGATCTTCAAAAATTCGAGATTGAAAGTTTGTCCGGTAAAAGATCACACAATCGCTTAAGGGGACATTTTTTTCTCGATGGATCTTGTAGAGTTGTTTAACGACAAAATCGGCTTCAGCATGATCGTTCTCAGCGATATAAAGCCCGATTTTTTGCCCTTCCCCCCGGTCGCTCCATAAGTTTTTTTCATACCGGCTGGCATTATTGCGGATCAGCGCATTGGCAGCTTCCAAGATATTGGTTCGGCTCCGGTAATTCTGTTCAAGGGGGATGACCTTAGCGCCGGGGAAATCCTTTTCAAAATTCAAAATATTATGGATGTTTGCCCCTCTCCAGGAATAGATCGATTGATCAGGGTCACCCACGGCAAAGACATTTTTATGTCTCTCTGCCAGTAATTGGGCGATCGTGTATTGGGCCGCATTCGTATCTTGATACTCATCGATGAGGATGAATGACCACCGTTTTTGATATTGTTCGAGGATCTCAGGAGATTGCTTTAGTAGCTTCACAGTTAGAAAAAGGAGATCGTCGAAATCGAGGGCGTGGTATTCCTTGAGCTTTTTTTGATAGAGATCGTAGACTTCTTGTAGAGCTTTTTCTTCTTTATCCAGTTGCTCAGGCTCGATCAGGGCATTTTTAGCTTGAGAGATCTGAGAGCGGAAGGTTCTGAGCAGTCCCTTTTCTTCTTTGATATGAAGTGTTGCAAAGCACTCTTTGAGCACTTTTTCACTATCTTCTTCATCATAAATGACAAAGTCACGCGTATAACCTAAGGCGGTTATCGATTCCCGCAGAATCCGTGCGCATAGACTGTGAAAGGTACAGGTCAAAATCGATTGGTGTGTCAGCTGCAAAATCCGGTGGCGCATCACTTCGGCTGCTTTATTGGTAAATGTCACAGCCAAGATTGCAGTCGAGGGAACTCCGAGTTGCAACAAATGGGCGACGCGATAGGTGACGATCCTTGTCTTACCCGACCCTGCTCCTGCGAGGACAAGAAGAGGACCTTCGACGTGGTCGACTGCGATTTGCTGCTGAGGATTAAGTGTTTCCATTTTTGATGTCAACTCACAATTCCTCCCAATGATAGGGGATTTGTGATTTTATACCCAAATAAACTCAAAAATCGGTTTTTGGCTGCGTTGGCATCCTAGCCTTTTCATCCGTCTCCATCGGCGCTATTAGTCAATAGCACCTGCTTCAACGCCGGCCTGCGGTCTGATGAAAATTCAAGGCGCCAACTTTGCCAAATTCCCGATTTTTGAATTCATTTGGGTATAATTAAATCTATTCACCACAGGTTCCTTCTGGAACCAGGTTGACATCACCAGTTGTGAAAATGTTCGACCCAATATTTCCTGAGAAATTGTCAATGTTGACGTTGCCGCCAATTAAAAAGTCATTCGTGCCCGATGCTACTTGCTCTGTCACGGTATTATCAGAAATGGTTGCACAAATGACTGCAGAGGGTGTTCCTGTCTCGACAATGATTCCTACCGATCCGATCCCAGCACCAGTTAGAATAGTGTTATTTGAAATATCAGCATTAACAATGCTATTCATAACGCTATTAGATAGTGAAATTCCAAATGTGTTTACGCTGCCAGAAGTAGTTGTGATGTTGTTATTATCGATAAATACGAAAGCTGAACTTGGACTATTACCACCATTAACAGTAATCCCGCCAGAGGATGTAGTGCCAATAGTATTCTTAATTACATTTTCTGAAATATTAACTATTCCACTCGTATAGCTAGTAGCATCAATAAATATTCCAGCCCTATTGCAAGCTGAGATCGAATTTCCTGATATGTTTGCATTTATAGAAGTTGAAGCAAGAGATAAAGAAAGAATTCCAAAGTTGTATCCGCTAATGGTGTTATTAGAGATATTCACGCTGGCGGAAGGGACATTATCAGTTATAAAAATAATCCCATCAACACCAACTGAAGTGCTGATGATTTGATTATTGATAATCTTGATGTCGTGTCCATTAATGGTAATTCCAGAAGTTGCGAATGCGGTGCATGAAATGATGTTGTTTGCAATAGTGGTTCCAGCGATTCCAGAACTTCCGAAGATCCCATTCGGAGTGCCGATGATCCCACTCGCGGCGATTTGATTCGCAACGATATGAAGTCCTGAAATTTCATTCCCATTGGCTAGAGTCACAACATCGACGGTATTTGTGATCACAGGATAACTATTCGAAAATGGAGGAATTTTAATTTTCCCCTTTGTCGTGTGGATATGATGGGAGATTCCCGATCCAAAAAACTTCTGTCCGTTTTGTAATATAAAGCCCATGTCCATCCCCATCGTCGTGCCATTGCCTGGGAAAACGTAGATCATGTCATTGGGACCAGAGGCGTTTTGTGCATCGAGAAGTGTCGGAAATGGACTTTCAAAGGTGCCACTTGAGCTGCTCGTGTTGTTGACGAACCAGACCTTCCACGGATCTCCTGTCGCAGGGTTGATCGCTTTTTCTTTTCTAGACACTTTCTTAATCACGGGGATCTCGAAGCGATAAGGGGCAAACGCAGCGCGAGAAAGGACAAGATCATTTTCCTTAGGGCACTCTTTCCCTTTTTGTTTGAGTTTCCTTCCAAAGGGAAGGTTGATCGCGACAGATCCCTGAATAACACTTTTGAAGAGATGGTCATAAGAATAGGTCGCTTCTAATGAAACATATTCTTTATAACGTCCTAGCAGGCGAGCTTTTCCTCCCCATGACGAAGCATGAGGGGATGAAAAGTAATAAGGGCCAACTCCTGCGTACAGGTCGTATTTCCTGCTTTGAGTGATGTGAGCGCCTACTTCCGCATCGGCGCCGATCATTGCATACCGCTGCTTTCCTTTTATAAAAATGTGATTTCCATCAAATTCGTCGAATTTGAATCGATACTTGTGGCTCTTTCGATCTCCCACTGGGAAATAACCATTCATCCGGTATTCCATCCGCTCCCCTAGCAATTCAACTCCAGGACTCACTTGTTGTGCTGTCAGATGATGACGGTCTTGCCTGATATCGTAGTAAAAATAATATCCTAGGAGATGTTCGATCGAAGAGAGGAGAGTACGTCCTCCAACTCCGATGTTTCCCGCGAGTTTGCCATTGTCGAACACATGCCCTCGAAGATCGATAAATGGCATGAAGGAACGATTTCTATCGTAGATCCCAAACCCTTCCAGGGTGGTATATCCACTTTGATATCCAACACCTCGCGCTTCAGAGTGGCGCAATCCAATATGCATCTCATGAAAGGGGGAGGGACAGCTTGGAACGACTGACCGCTCAGAATCTAAGGTTTCTGCGTTGGCGGATTGGGTTTCATCGTCGAGTTCGGTAGAATTTTCGGTCTGTGACGAGATTTCAGACAAAGCAGGATGATTTTGATGACTGATGTAGCGATCATATATTGAAGCGATTTCCTTACTGTTTAAATGTTGTGGAAGGGAACTTGGATCGAGCGTTTTTTCCTTTCCAGCTTCTGCATAGGGAAAGAAAAATTTCCCACTCCTTTCATTGGGATCTCTTTGGGTCAGTTGTTTGGGGGTTTCAGACTTTTTTTTTTATTGAGAGGGTTCTCAGACTCTTCAATAGGAAAGGAAGGGGTTTTTTCAGCTTTAGTTAAACTTTGAGAATCATTAGGAGGTGTTTCTTTTGCAATTTGAGGAGGCTTCTCGCTTTGGATTAAGCTGTTAAAACTTTTGGATTGTGAGAGATTGGGTGGCTCTTCTTTGGGCAAAATCTTATTGGGGGGCAGATTGGAGTCTTTTTTTTCTTTATTTAATTTTTGAGCGTTTTTTTTGTTTGCTGAAGCTGTTGAGCGCTTTGTGAAATTTCTTTCTTTTCGAACGGTCTCTTTATCATCGTTAGAAAGAGGGAGAATGGTCTCTTTTTCAGTTGAAGTTTGATCCTTGATCACCGACGTTTCTAAGTTGTTCTCTTCTTGCAATTCAGGAGTTGTTTCTGTCTCCTGGTTTTCAGTCGATTTCCGATTTTTCTTTTGCATCAACAAAGCAAGGTTTTCTTCGAATTCTTTGAGTAGCTGGGGATTAATAGCTACATCGCACTCTGTAAGAACATGAACCTCAGCTTCATCTGAGAATATGGGGTTAAATAGGATGAGTGAGAGGGGAAGCAAGTAAAACTTGTTCATTTTTAAATTCCAGTTTGGAATGCAACAGCTCTCTTGTAAGAGCTCCTAAATCGGACAATACAGAAAAGAAAATATTATTAAAATAATTTCTAAATCATTTAATGGAGCGGTTTGCGCTGCTCTGCTTCTCTGATTCCGAGGTTGCCGTAGCGGTGGTAGTCGATGCTAAAGCTGATTTCTCGCAAATAATGGAGCAATTCAAATCTCCCGTTGGAAAGGACGGGCGTATGGTCGAGAAAAGTGGCAGATTCGCTGGCTGCAATTTTGAGAGCTACAGAGGGGTCGCTAATCATGCGGATGCGGCGAAATTGCCCTTTTTTGATCTTTTCACTAAAGTGGTCTTCACTTTCTTCTGTGATATGGAAGAATGAGGTTAGGGATTGGAGATGCTCCCAGATTTTTACGTGGGAATGGTCCTTGCTCCAGCTAACACACAAATGGGATCCGCAGCTCATCGCTGCAGTGAGTATGCGTAATATGTCGAGGGGAGAATCTTCCCGTTGAATCCTAAAACAGATCTTTTTATGGGGACGGTAGCGCAAGATATTGTCTTGGCCAATGATTTGGGAAGGGTCGTGATCCTCAGCAAACCGTTTGCTCCAATAGGCGTAGTTTGCCGCACTTGCGAACCAGATTCCCAATTCTTCTGGAGAAAGATTGTAATTTTGTAAGATCGCTGAAATTTTGTTGACCTCTTCACTTAAGGGGAGTTTTTCTTGGGGAAGAGCGACCTCGCGTGGTTTTGCGAATTGCATGACGTAGTTAGGGCCACCCGCTTTTGCTCCATGGCCAAAGCTGCTTGCTTTTGTGCCCCCAAACGGCTGCCTCCTGACAATAGCGCCAGTGACCCCGCGATTGATGTAGCAATTTCCCGCTTCGATCTTCTCCATCCAGATCTTCTTTTCTCTTTCATCTAGACTTTGCAGGCCTGAAGTCAGACCGTAAGGGGTGGAATTGACAATATCGATCGCATGCTCAAGATTTTTGGCGCGCATCACTGTCAAGACGGGACCGAAAAGTTCCGTTTGATGCATGAAGCTCCCTTCTTTAACGCCGATTTTAACACCCGGTGTCCAAAGGTTGGGGTTTTGTTGATCTTGCTTAGGTTGGACAAGCCACTCCTCTCCACTTTCCAAATTCAATAATCCAAGCAAAAGCGCGTCATGGGGTTTCCTGATCAGAGGAGTCACTTTATTGGAGCACTCCCAACAAACGCCGGTTTTAAGACTTTCTACGGCATCTTTAAGCTGCTTGTGAAAATGGGGATCGTCGTAGACTTCAGCTTCGAGGACGAGGAGACTGCAAGCGCTACATTTTTGACCTGAGTGTCCAAATGCTGAACTCACGGTATCTTTAATCGCTAAATCCCGATCGGCAAGGGCTGTGACGATGATCCCATTTTTCCCTCCCGTTTCAGCAGCAAGGTCAACGCCGGGTCTTAAGCGCATAAATAATTTTGCAGTCGAGGTGGCCCCCGTCAATACGATGCAATCGACTCGGGGGTCTGCGATCAGCTTGGATCCGACAGGTTCATCCACACAATTGATGAACTGTAGAACTTCTTTTGGGATTCCTGCATCCCAGAATGCTTTTACGAGCTCCCAGCCACTCAAGACAGCTTCAGGAGCAGGTTTAAACAGTACGCAATTGCCCATGGCCAGTGCTGCGAGGATCCCCCCTGCAGGAATCGAAATCGGAAAGTTCCACGGGGGTGTGACGAGCACTGTTCCTTTTGGCATCCATTCGATATCCTTGCACATCTCCATTTTTTTCAAGCTGCGCAAATAGTACTCGGCAAAATCGATCGCCTCTGAGACTTCAGGATCTGCTTCGAGGATTGTCTTGCCCCCATCTGCCATCATGACTCCGATCAGATCGCCCCGCTTTTCCCGCATTTTTTGTGCCGCTCTTGAAAGTAGCCTGCACCGTTGCTCAGCAGGCGTTTGTCCCCATTTTCCTTCCTGTTCCTTGGCACAGACGAGAGCTTTGTCGATCTGTTCCCAATCGGCTAAGAAATAGCGGTAGAGGGTATGCTTGGGATTTGCAGGATCTTCACCCGTCCCTTCTGTTTGGGAGGAGATTTCTTGACCTCCGATCACTAAGGGGATCGGGTCGATTTTGATCCCTTTCCATTTCTGGATGATTTGGTCAGCCCATCTGCGGTTTTGTAGCAGAGAAAAATCGGTATCGGCCTCATTTTCAAAGTGAGCTGAAAGAGGAAGATGGGTGGGAGGATTATTTCTATCTTGCGTGCGCCGAGCAGTTGTGTAGACCGTATTCATTTCACGGCAAGCGCTTGCAAAGAGCAAAACTTGTTCTTCCCATTCAGGAGTCCCCGGTTTTAAACCAAAGGTCACGCGCAGAAAGTTATCAGGACCTGTATTTTCATCGAGCCTTCGGATCAGATAGGCGATTGCACTTTGGAAATCCTCTTTTGTCGCGATAGGGCAATAAAGCAAGATTTCTTTGGTTAATTTTTGCACGACACGGCGGATGTGATCGGCCATCCCCTCTAACATTTCAAAGTTGACTTCCTTCTCGACACTATTTTCCACGCGCATCAGCATCGCATAGGCGATATCGAAGAGATTGTGGCTGGCGATGCCGAGATGGACAGCTGTGGCATGTGTTTTCTCGCAGCCATAGGTCACCATTTTTTTATAGTTGGCATCGACATCAGATTTTTTCGCATAGGGGGCTTGAGGCCAATCCCGCAGACTCGCTTCAACTTGCTCCATGGCGAGGTTAGCCCCCTTCACGATCCTGATTTTGATCGGAGCGCCCCCTTTCTTCACCCGCTCCATCGCCCACTCTGTCAACTCTTTTTGAATTTCGTGGGAGTCTGGAAGGTAAGCTTGTAGAACGATCCCTGCAGAGTGATGGAAGAACGGAGGCTCGTCGAGCACTTTCATGAACAGCTGTTTTGTCAGCTCCAAATCCCGATATTCTTCCATATCGAGATTGACGAATTTTGGGACTTTTGTTCCATCGGCACGGGTAAAGGTGTATTTCATCGCCACGTGGTAGAGTTCCCGTAGTCGTACGCTAAGAGTTTCGAGTGTATTTTCCCATCCCAAGAGATGGATTTGGCTGTATATCGTCGAAATTTTAACTGAAATGTATTCGATCTCTTCTCCGCTTAAGTCTTTGAGATAACCATCGAGACGATGTTTGGCTTCCGCTTCTCCAAGGATCGCTTCTCCAAGATGGTTGATGTTCAGCCTCACCCCTTCAAGACGTCTTTTTGCCATGTGTTTCTTCAGAGCTTCTTTTTCTCCGGGAAGAATCACACGTGCTGTCGCTTTTCGAAGTGTGAATGTCGTCATCGGGACAAGAGCCCAAGAAAATGGGCGGCCTAACATTTGGAAAACAGCTAGAGAAAATCGTTTTGTCCAACCCAGATATTTTGGGATCCCCAGTTGGTTGAGGAGGTAAACGAGTTGGTCGGCAACACGGGATGATTGACTGCTGCGAAAACATTGATCAGTCATATTTGTCGTGAACACCTTACCCAGAGGATCTCGCATCATCCGAGAAAGTTCCGCTTGAATCCTTTTTTCCGACCAGGTCATCGTCCGGTTAGCTTCCTTGAGCATATTCGCTGCGAGTTCAATCGCAAATTTTTCCCGTTGTTCCAAACTCAAGATTTTGCCATGGTGGGAGGAGAGAATCTGCATCGCTTCCTTAAGATAGCGGGAATGGGTTTCTCTGATAGTCATGCCTGCTCCTTTCGTATATATTCCCATTACTATCACAAATGGATCGATGTGACAAATTTTTTCTTTAATCTTCCCGATGGGTATCGAATGCCTTTGAACCGGTTTTATAGGCTATGGCAAAAGTTGTTGTTATTCACAACTTTCACATTTTTAATCATTTGCGTAAATTTTCAAGCCCATTCTGCAAATGTTGAATTGGGTGTCGATCTTTTTTTCAAAGAGCGGATTGTCTATGAATTGAAAGGGAAAAGGGTGGGTCTTGTCACTAACCATACGGGGATCGATAGTACGATGCGCTCGACGATCGACTTATTTCTCGACAGTGCCCCTGACGTCAAACTCGTCGCACTATTCGCGCCGGAGCATGGGCTTAATGGGCAAGCTTACGCCTTTGAGGAGGTGGGTGAGATCAAAGGCCCCGCTGGGATCCCTGTCTACAGTTTGCATGGCAAGACGCGAAGGCCCACCGAGCGGATGTTGCAGGGGATCGATGTGATCGTCTATGACATTCAGGATATCGGTTGCCGCTCTTATACATATACGGCGACCCTTTGTTATGTGATGGAAGAGGCTGCCAAAAAAGGGATTCCTGTGATCGTTCTCGATCGTCCCAATCCGATCAATGGAGTGATCGTCGATGGTCCCATGTTGCAAAAGAAGTGGCGCTCTTACATCGGGTATATCGACGTTCCTTATTGTCACGGAATGACCATTGGGGAACTCGCCTGCTTTTTTAACGATAAGTACCAGGTTGGATGCAAACTCAAAGTCATTCCGATGAAAGGTTGGAAAAGATGGATGAGTTATGCCGACACAGGATTGACCTGGATACCGACGAGTCCTTATATCCCTGAATCGGACACGCCCCAGTTTTATGCTTCGACGGGATTGCTCGGCGAACTATCCCTTGTCAATATCGGAATCGGATACACACTTCCTTTTAAAGTGATCGGTGCCCCCTGGATAAAAGCGCGCGAGTTGGCCGACACTCTCAACGATCAGAAATTGCCCGGAGTTTTTTTTCTCCCTTTTCACTACCGCCCCTTTTATGGAGCGTTTAAAGGAAAAGACTGTCAGGGGATCATGATCGTTGTGAAGGATCCCAAATCGTATCGCCCTGTCAGCACACAGTACATGATCTTAGGCGTGTTAAAAAATCTTTATCCTAAACAAGTCATTGCGAAACTCAATTCGGTTGAAGCGTTAAAAAAAGATTTATTTTGTAAGGCCAATGGCAATGAGGAGATGTTATCCATGCTAAAAGAAGAGAAATACGTCGCCTGGAAATTGATCCTTTATCAAAAGGAAGAGAGGGAACGTTTTATACAAGAACGTGTAAAATATCTTTTGTATCCATGAGAGGAAGTCTTTCAACTTTCCCCATATTAGCACTCGCTAAATCCTTTTGCTAAAAGCCCCCCTTCTTCTCTTGACATAAATAGATATTCAACATACGCTTTCAGGTTTGATATCCAGATTTACAATTGAAGGAGTTTTCATCATGTCAGCAAACCAACATATCAAGCCACTCGGCAATCGTGTTCTCGTCAAACGTTTAGAAAAAAAAATAAGCAAAGGGGGCATCCTACTCCCTGAAACTGCTCAAGAAAAACCCCGTCAAGGAGAAGTCGTCGCTATCGGTCCTGGAAAAATGGATGATAAAGGGAATTTGAAAACGGTTGACTTAAGCGTCGGAGATCTCGTTCTTTTCTCTTCTTATGCAGGAACGGAAGTAAAAACGGAAGACGATCAAGCCGATTTCTTGATCATGTCGGAAGAAGATATCCTCGGCGTGCTTGTTTAAAAAAACTACTATTGGAGATTAAAAGACTATGGCAAAAATGCTACAATTCAACGAAGAAGCTCTCAAATCGATCCTCAAGGGAGTCAAAACCCTCGCCAAAGCTGTCATCGTCACTTTAGGGCCAAAAGGGCGCAATGTGTGATCAATAAAGGGTTTGGCGCTCCCCTTTCCACAAAAGATGGAGTCACTGTCGCCAAAGAGATCACCCTTAAAGATAAATTTGAAAATATGGGGGCACAGCTCGTCAAAGAGGCTTCCTCTAAAACTTCTGATGTCGCAGGAGATGGGACCACAACCGCGATTGTCCTTGCCGAAGCGATCTATAGTTTCGGGGTCAAAAACGTCATTGCAGGCGCAAATCCGATGAGTATCAAGCGGGGCATCGACAAGGCCGTTGAAAAGATAAACGAGGCACTCGATAAGCTCGCGACGAAAATCAGCAAGCCAGAAGAGGTCAAGCAGATCGCTACGATCTCTGCCAATAACGATATTGAAATTGGCAGCATCATCGCCGAAGCGATGGAAAAAGTCGGTAAAGACGGAACTATCACGATTGCAGAAGCGAAAGGGATCGATACGACACTCGATGTCGTGGAAGGGATGCAGTTCGATAAAGGTTATCTCTCTCCTTATTTTGTCACAAATGCTGAGAAGATGACTGTTGAGTACGACAACGCCCTTATCCTCATCACCGATAAAAAACTCTCCAATGCCCGCGACCTCGTTCCCATCTTAGAAAAAGCGATGGAAAAAACGCAGCGCCCACTTCTTATCATCGCCGATGAGATTGAAGGGGAAGCACTCGCCACGCTCGTCGTCAATAAATTGAAAGCGGGGCTGCCGCTATGCGCAGTCAAAGCACCGGCATTTGGCGATAGACGCAAGGCGATGCTTGAAGATATCGCTATTCTCACGGGTGGCATAGTGGTGACAGAAGATGTCGGTTTGCTCTTGGAAGATGTCGGTCTCGAAGTGCTTGGAAAAGCTAAAAAGATCAAGATCTCCAAAGAAGAGACGACGATTGTCGATGGAGGAGGAGATTCTAAAAAGATCCAGGAGCGAATCGCCCAAATCCGCATCGAAATTGAAAATTGCACTTCCGACTACGATCGGGAAAAGCTCGAAGAACGCCTCGCAAAGCTTGCTGGTGGCGTTGCAGTGATCAACGTCGGGGCAGCGACGGAAGCTGAGTTAAAAGAGAAAAAAGCTCGCGTCGAAGATGCATTGCATGCGACAAGAGCCGCTGTCGCAGAAGGGATTGTTCCAGGCGGCGGCGTTGCCTTGCTCCGCGCTGTTAAATCCTTGGATAATCTCAAATTACAGGGCGATGAGCAAATCGGAGTCGAGATCATCTGCGAAGCGTGCTACGCGCCTGCAACAGCCATTGCTAATAATTGTGGAAAACCTGGCAATTTAATTGCGGAGAAGATCTTTGAGAAGGAGGGTGCATGGGGTTACAACGGACTTACAGATACCTTTGGAGACCTGCTTAAAGAGGGTGTGATCGATCCCGTCCTCGTGACAAAGAGCGCGCTCATCAACGCCGCATCTGTCTCTGGACTCTTGCTCACTATTGCAGCCATGATCACTGAAAAACCAAAACCGAAATCCAAAGCTGCAATGCCGATGGAAGGGATGGGCGGAATGGGAATGGGCGGTATGGGTGGAATGGGAATGGGTGGCATGGGCGGCATGGACATGATGTAATTTGAAAATTTGCACGGCATACCCTATTTGCTCCCTTTGTCATGACGGCAAAGGGAGCGCGATATGTCTTCTGGGATCTTTAAACTTTTCGTAATTTGAGAAGCTCACCTTGGAACTTTCTTTGTTCTAGATCATTAGAAAAATGTGCAATCAATGGCGATAAGCTGTTGCGAGGAGGGGTTTGAAGTCGTTTCTGTACAGACTCGGGATTGCGAATGACTTCATCTAGCCGGTTTTTATGTTTGGCATCAAAAAAGAGGTGACCTTTATTTAACTGATCCAGGTGATCGCTAGAGGCTGGGAAGAATAAGGAAAGGATTTTTTGAGGGTCACTGAAATAAGTCTCGATCTCTTCCATTGTATCCTGATTGTCTGCGATTAGTGCTTCTTTTCTAACCTTAGCCATTTGTAAAAGGAATTCAGAATTACCAAGTTCAGCTTCACTGATATACTCGTTATAGACATTTTTTAAAATTTCAAATCCAAAATAGGAAATACAGTCGTTGTTGCAACGAGCTGCTTCGCGTGGAAAGTTTCTTTTGAATACTTGTTTTACTCGCTCTCCGGAAAAGAACTTTTCAATGTCAGAACGGTTTTCTTCGAGCTTTAAACGTTCCTCTTTACGAATGCTTTCGGTCTTGCTAAATTCGTTCACAAGAAGGTCTTCGAGTTTGACAATGACAGGCACTAAGTAGTCGGTCGCCTCTTTCCCTTTTTCATCGTTTTTTAAAAATTTAGTTTTCAATGCGTTCAGATTGTCGATTCCAATCGCAATTTGGGAGGGTTCAATTGCATTAAAAAATTTGTGGTCGAGTCCTTCGACGAGTTCGTTAATATTTTTTGATAGATGAACCATGTCGAATTGGTCTTTCCTGTCATTGTTAAGTAAGTTATTCAACCAATTCAAAAATGATTGCCAGACATTTTTTGGCGAACTATCTAACGCTGCATTATAAATTTGACTTTCAAGGTCAAGAGGAGCAGCTAATATGACTGTTTGAAACTGATTGGCTGTAATTTTCATGCTTATACCTAGTGTTTGTTAATCTTAATTGTTGTTTTCATTCATTAATAATACATAATTATCGCTTTTTTAGCAACTGAGAATATTAATTTTGTTAAATTACAAACAGTTTGAGAATAAAATTTGGTTATATCAAAGTAAATTAAAAATCGGAAAAATAGAACATCGATCTATTAAACAAAATGCACGTAGTTATAAAACTTAATACAAAGAGTTAAAATACTTAACGCAAAGACGCCAAGCCACAAAGACGAAAAGATTTTTATAATATTTTCAACCTTTCTCTGCGTCTTTGCGGCTTGGCGTCTTTGCGTTGATAAAAAAAAGAAAAGGCATTTAAATTTTAAAATGGCGGGTGTGATTGTTGTTTAAAATTTTAATGAAAAATAGCTGTGAGTTAACTTCTGAAAAACCCTCTGGCTCCCAACTTTAAAACCTAAGCTCTTACCCAATCTAAACTATGATTCCAGCGTCCTACGGCGCTGTTCCGATCAGTCGGTATCGATTGTGACCAAGGGAGATGAAATTGATAAGTTTTTTAATTTAAAAAAATTATTATCAATTTCATCTCCCTTGCTTTGTCACCTCTTTCGCTTGCTGAAAATCCATTAAAATTAGATGATAGCTGCCTCATGCACTGGTAGCTCAGCTGGATAGAGCACTCGGCTACGAACCGAGAGGTCAGAGGTTCGAATCCTCTCCGGTGCATTGATATTTTGTAGGTTTTTAATGATTTTGGAAGTCTTCCCTTCAGGGCCATTGGAGACCAACGCTTATCTTCTCGCCTGCGAGATCACAAAGCATGCTGTCGTGATCGATGCCCCCTTGGAAAGCTCTCATCTCTTGCTCCGCCGAATAAAGGAGCTCTCTCTTTCAATTGACGCGATTTTGTTGACCCATTCCCATTGGGATCACATTGCAGAAGTTTCGTTATTGAAACAGAAGCTGGGTGTGCCAGTGTATATTCATAAAGAGGATGCGCCTAATTTAGAAAAACCGGGTTCCGATCATTTATCCCTTTTTTTTCCATTGGAAGGGGTCAAGCCGGACGGATATCTCAGCGAAGGTCAAGAGCTCAAAGTGGGCGACTTGATCCTCAAAGTGATCCATACTCCTGGTCACTCTCCAGGTGGTGTTTGCTTCTACCTCCCCTCTGAAAAAACACTCATTTCGGGGGATACCCTGTTTCAGGGCGCAATTGGTAAATTGAGCCTTCCTACAGCTCAACCTGCTTTGATGTGGGATTCGTTAAAAAAACTAGCGGCTCTTCCCCCATCGACGAAAGTCTATCCTGGACATGGAGACTCGACGACGATCGGGGCGGAAAAATGGATTGCCCACGCTCAGGAAAAATTTTCTTAGAGTCTGCCTGCGATCTTGGTTATTTTGATTTTTGATGGATTTTTCTTTTGGCTTTGATTCTATTCCGCAGGACATAGTTAAGTTAACTTTAGCCAAGGAATAGAATCATAGCCAAAAGAAAAAGGCGCAAAAAGCAATTAACCAAGATTGCAGACAGATTCTTAAACCGGAGAAAAATGATGAATAGTTTAATCGGAAAAACAGCTCCCCATTTCACTGCCAAGGCGGTTGTCAAAGGACAAATTGTCGATGAATTTTCTTTGCGCGATTTTTTGGGAAAATACATCCTTTTTTTCTTTTATCCCCTCGATTTCACTTTTGTTTGTCCTACAGAACTCCATGCGTTTCAAGAGAAATTGGAAGAGTTTGAAAAACGGGATACACAAATTGTCGGATGTTCGATCGATAGCTGGTTTTCCCATTTAGCGTGGTTGAACACACCTAAAACCAAGGGTGGCATTGAGGGGGTGGAATATCCTCTGGTCTCCGATATTAACAAGCATATCGCCCGTCATTATCAGGTATTGAAAGAGGAGGAAGGTGTGGCTTATCGAGGACTTTTTTTGATCGATAAGCAAGGGATTGTACGCCATCAGCTCGTCAACGATCTTCCTCTGGGGCGTTCTGTCGAGGAGGCCCTTCGGATGGTCGACGCCTTGATCTTTTATGAAAATCATGGAGAAGTGTGCCCAGCAAACTGGAAATTGGGTGCAAAAGGGATGATCCCAACGGCTGAGGGGCTCGTAAGGTATTTTACACCCAAGTAAACTCAAAAATCGATCCAATTTAACGTGCCCGTGTGCGTGCCCGTGCCCTTGCCCGAATTAAGATAGTTCAGAAAAAGCATTAATCGGGCATGGGCATGGGCACGCACACGGGCAGGTTTAACTATTCCTGAGATGGGTGAGGTAGTCGTAAAGATCTTTTTCCGTGGTGATCAAAAGAGTTTGGTGTAGAGAGCAGATAGGGTTTGTCGCATCGATAATTGTGGCATCGCCTACCCCAGGCATACAGATTGCCGATAAATTGTGAAAAGCTTCTCTATTCTCCAATAGACGGATTCCACGCATATAATCGGAAATGCTGAACCCCTCTTCTTTGACTCGGAAAAAAATGAGCTCCCGCTCGTACATTAGAGCTTGGACAGCATAGAGTATCCCCAGACTTTCTTCAGGAGGGTTTCCGAAGGTTTCTGCGAGTTGTGGAAGGGACTTGCAAAGGAGTGGAGTGCAAAACTCTCCTTTTTCCGCTTCGCCAAAAAGAAAGACTGTATGACGCATGTTTACTTCCCTCTTTCGAGCCAGTTGCAAAACTCCTCGCCCCCGCAAAATCGCCCTTTTGGGTCATTTTGTCGCCCCGCCGCCAAGTCCTACTCTCTCGAGTATGTCCTTGGCGGCGGGGTTCGGGTCGCGTTGCGACCCCGACAAACTGACCCAAAATCATCGATTTTTCTGGGGCGGGGAGTTTTGCAACTGCCTCTTTCTTCTGATTATGTCAGTATAAAGAATTTTTTTTAAATCCCCCCATGTGTTGAAAGGTTGTTTTCTCCTTGTAAAAAATTTAATTAAATTATTGTATGTCAATGAGTTAGTCGCTTGTTTTTGGGTTAAAAAAAAGAAAGAAGTTGAATAGAAAGAAAGGTTTTTACTATATCAACCTGCTTCATTTCAAATCAATTTAGGAGGAAAGGATGAGATATCCCTTTCTGTTTACGCTGAGCCTTTGCGCTCTTCCTCAAGCCACAAAGGCGCAACCGATGCAAATGACAGATCTGCTTCCGATGGAGAAGGGGATTCAGGTCATGCAGCTTCCCAATGGAATAAAGACTTATATCCAGGAACATGACATTCCTCCTCAGTGTGGTTCCTTTCGGGTCATCATGAGAAGGCCACTTTCTGAAAATGAGTTGTATTGTTTTGACTGTACGATTGAATCCCTTGAGGGGGTCGAGCAATTTTTTAATCATTGTCAAGAGATGGCTGCGGCTGATCTTGTCGAGGAGGCTAAAGCCTTTGAGGATATTCACTTTAGGAGTTCAGATCTCCCTTCCATAGATAAATTTTCTCCACAGGAAATGGCTGTGATCGCCGTTGGAGATTTTCAAGCTAGAGAAATGCAAAATTTAATAAAAAAACATTTTAACCATTTAAGCCTGAGTTCTGAAACCATTGATCCTGAGGAGCGTTCTATTCAGATCGGTGTTAATGCTGGCATAAACCAGGCGGCCCTAAGCCTGGCATACCCTATTAAGCGCAGGTCGGTTCAAACATATGAAGATTTGAATGAGGTTTGGAAAGTTCTTCTATTGCAAGATCTTTTTCAGCACCGCCTTGAGCGGTGCACTCGTGGGATCAATGAAATATGGGTTCATCCCCATTCCCGTTTCTTTTTCCCTGTTAGCGGCTATTCTCTAGTGCCTCCAGAAGATTGTGAAAATTTGCTCACATTTTTTCTTTGGCAGGAGGAAGCGATACGCTCTGACGGGTTTTTTGAAGATGAATTCTATATTACAAAACGGAATCTGCTCAATCAATTGCAGTATCTCGCTTCGAGAGCAGCTTTGCCCGATGATGCCTTTTTAGCGTCCTATTTCGCAGATCAGTTTCTCCTCACGGACCATTGTTCGGCCCATCAATCATTCATGGATGCTTCAGCGGAATTCATCGAAAAGATGGAGCTCCAAGACCTCATTCCCTACATCGATTCTTTTCTGCTCGAAGAAAATCGCGCAATACAGGTCGCTTATCCAACTCCCGATCAATCCCAATTTTTGACAAAGGAACAGATCGAACAAATGGTTGAGCGGATTAGCACCTTTGCTTCTTTTTTTCGCGACAGCGAAATCTTAGAAGATGAAGATGATTATGATTTTTGGAGCATCGAAGCTAAGAGATCTTCTCCTTTCATCCAACTCGCAAACTCTACAGAGGCTGAACCATTGCGACTAGCGGATAATATTGTCGTCAGGCCAATTAACAATGTCCTCGGTGGGACAGAGCCGTTTTATCAATTGTCAATCACTGAAAAAGATAAGAAGATCATCAGTGACATCATCACAACAATAGCTGAAAAAAATATTCTCCAACTCGCTTTTATCAAACACTCCGTGGAGAGAAAAGGAAAAAAGATAGAGCGTGTCCATCCGATGCGTTTTATGGGTTATATCCTCTCTAGCTCTGAACTCCGAAGCTGTCTTAAAACAATTAAAAAGAGCTCATTTAAGTGGGACCACTTTATCGCTGGGTTTTCACGGAGGATGAAAGAGGAATATGCCCATGATAATGTCTACATCTACGTTCCAGGTTTTTGCCAGCAGATCAATGGTGATGAAGAGGCTGTGAAGCGTTTCATTAAAAGGAAAGATTGGGAGGGTATTGTCAAAGAATACATGTAAGTTATAAGCAAGTAAGCTCAAAAATCGGGATTTGGGCAGCGTCAGAGCATAAAGCTTTAGAAAAAAATAAACAGGATATTAGAGTGTGTCTGCGATCTGGGTTGTTTGCTTTTTGCGCCTTTTGCTTTTGGCTTTGATTCGATTCCTTGGCCTAGTTAATTTAACTATGTCCTGCGGAATCGAATCAAAGCCAAAAGCAAAATCCATCAAAAATCAAAATAACCCAGATCGCAGACACACTCTTAGGATGGACAGGATGGGGAATTTAATATTTTATTCCCCATCCTGCCCATCCTAATATCCTGTTTATTTTCTTTAGATCGATGCGCTGGTCGGCGGTCCAAGCAGAACACTCACGAGCGATATACTGTTTTTGTTATTGAAAAGATTTTCTCTCTTCCTCATAAAAAGCATTTGTTAGAAGAGTGGTTTTTGTTAAATGAGTAGCGAAAGGAAAACTTTTAGAATTCCATATGCGCCGATCAATTATCTTTTTTTTGGTTTTTATTTTCTCATCATTGCAATTATTCATGTTTTTCATCTCTTTTTGATTGAGCCGATCACATCGTTTTCGACCTGGTTTTTTACTCTTTATGCTCTTGTTCAGTGTGCGATGGAGACATTAGGTTTGGTTCTTTTAACAGGCCTTGTCGTCAATTATTTTCCTCGGGTTAAAAATCTTTTTGTTCTCCTCGTTTTTTTTCTGTTCATCAGCCATCTGATCGACTTTCCCCTCGTTCGGCTAATGGATATGACATTTTGGTATGCTCTAAATTTTGTCACCCAAATGAGTTATGCCAATTTCATCGAGCTCCTGCTGGCAAGCAATGTTTCGATTTTAGTTTGGGTCATTGCGGGACTTACTACTATCCTTCTACTCTTGACTGGAATATTTTTATATCGACTTACCGAGATGTGGACTGTGCGGCGAAAGTTGATCGTCTCTTCACCGGTGTTAGGAAGTTTTCTATGCATTCTTTGTGTATTTCTGACGAGTTGGGACTATAGCTCTAGGAGACATGTATCAAAAGCCCACTTTGACCGCTTTCAAAAAACTCTTCCCTGGAAATCGACTTTCTTTTCGCAGAGAATGGATCGTTTGATATTGAAGACACCCCTCCAAGGGCCGAAAGGGGAGGGGGAATTAAAACAGAGTTTGGACTCAAGGGTTTTCTCATTAGCGCGCAAACCCGACATCTATTTGTTTATTGTTGAATCCCTCAGAGAAGATTACATCACTCCCGATCACTGCCCTCATTTAGCCCGTTTTAAACAGGATAATCTTTCATTTGAGCTCGCGCTTGCCAATGCGAATGCGACGCACATCTCCTGGTTTTCATTATTTCATTCCCAGTTTCCATTCTATTGGGGGAAAATTGATCCAGAAGAGATGAAAAGCGGAAGCATCCCTTTGCAATTGTTAAAGCAGATGGGATACAAAATTTATGTTTCCTCTGCTGCTTGCTTGGGCTATTTTCAGATGAACCGGGTCATTTTTGGAGAAGGAGAGCATCTGGCCGATGCCCTATTTAGCTCTGTGGATGAAGATTGCGATGAACCGTATAAGCGGGATCTGAAGGCTATCGATAATCTTTTTTTTGAAATGAAAAAAGAGGAGTCGGGTCGTCTCTTTATCGTCTTTTTGGATGCAACTCATCACGATTATAGTTGGCCTAGTGAAATGTCTAGATTTTATCCTTTTGAAGAAAAGATCAATTATATCGGGGCTGCTGTCAGTAAAAAGGGATTAGAAAAAATCAAAAATCGGTATCGTAATGCCCTTTACTTCGTCGATGATCAGCTTGGAAAATTTTTCAACGCTTTGGAAAATGCTCCAGGAGGTAAAGATGCTGTCGTCATCATCACAGCCGATCATGGAGAGGAATTTTATGAGCATGGAAACCTGTTCCATGCCTCTAATCTGACAGAGCCGCAAATGCATGTCCCTCTCTATTATCGTTTTGGGCAAAACCAGGTGGAGTGTTCGAATTGCAAGATGACATGCCATATGGATATTTTTCCGACACTTTTTCACTATTTGATCGGGGAAGATCTGATGGATGGAGTGTTGCAAGGGGAATCGATTTTTAAAACAGATCGTTGGCCCTATACGATTGTTGCCCGTTTCAATGCCATCAATAGTCCTTATGAGTTTTGCATTCACAATGGATCTTGTAAATTAGTCACCTCATTCAATGATCGACGGAACATTTTCAATGCAAAGGAATTGAAGATTATCTCTACGAGGAACTGTCAGGAAGAGAATTTAGTCAAAGGACTCAACGCCATTCATGAAGAATTCGGTCCTGCCCTCGATCGGATTTTCCAATGAATACTTATTTCTTCTTATTGATTTCTTGCTTAACATGCTCTTACTCTGTCTTTGCTGATTGTGCTGATCACTGTCCACCCCCTTCTTTACAGGATCAGCCTCAAACTTGGGAAAGTAAAATGCGCCTTAAGATGCGTCAGGTTTTCGATCAGTTCTTGAATTGGAGTTTTGGTGAAAAATATAAAACGTATGCGTTGATCCATCCACTTGAGGAAAAGAAAATCGAGAGGGATATTCCTCAAATGAGAAGATTTAGCGAAAATTACGGCTATTATTCTGAGCATCCGATCGTCGCCAGGGTGAGTTATCGTGAAGAAGATTTAGAGGTGATCTGTTGTCTGCTAAAGGTGTTGTATGAGCAAGGAGGGAGTGGCGATTATTTCCAGATTGCAATCGCTGAAGTTCTCACGAAAGTATTGGCCTACTACGATTTAAAAATAGGGCAAAGGGTGCGGATTCCCATCGAGATCGATGGGGAAGTGAATTTTGAGCCATTCGATGTCGATCACATTTTTAACATCTGGAATGGAATGCCAGCCTTTGGACTTGTTCCGAAGCGTGAAGGAGTCGCCTCTCTCCTTATTTTTCGTGGAACCGATTTTTCCCTCGATTCTCAGCGGGGAAGAGCCTCTCTCTTAAGTGATCTAGACATCACGGGGCCGGGATTTTCCGCTTTTCAACGTTCTCAGAGTGAAATTAGCCAATGGCTAAAAACTGTTCATGGTCAAGGAAAGCCTGCACGAGTGATGGGATTCAGTTTAGGAGGAGCGCTCGCCGCCTATACTTTTATCTATGAAAATCACACCCTTTCTGAACGGGGATCGGTTTCGATGTGTGCACCGGGAGTTAAAGAAAAAGTGATCTCAGAGTGGCAGCTCTTGCCGGAAGAGAGGCGGGATGGATTTGTGAATTATGTCAATATGGGGGATATCACTTCAAAGGTAGGAAAACTGTTTGGAGATGTCTATGCTCTTTGGGGGGCTAAGAACTACAGACCTTTAACAGCACATACGCTGTTGATGAGCAGCGAACCCTTTTTTTTCAAAGCAAGGGTGAATGTTAAACGGGAAAATGAGAATAGGTCGCTTTAGAACTGAGTTGGTCTTCAATTTCAAGGAGCCGATTGTATTTAGCGACCCGGTCAGAGCGAGAAAGGGATCCCGTTTTGATCTGTCCAGCTGAAGTTGCCACAGAAAGATCAGCGATAGTGGTGTCTTCCGTCTCGCCAGAGCGGTGGGAGATCACTGTTGTATACCCCTTTTTTTTGGCCATTGCGATCGTTTGGAGTGTTTCTGTCAGCGTTCCAATCTGGTTGACCTTGATGAGAATGCCATTTGCCACTTTTTCATCGATCCCTCTTTGCAAAAATTGGGGATTGGTGACGAAGATATCATCGCCGATAAGCTGCACTTTAGATCCCGTCTGGGATGTGAGGGCTTGCCACCCTTTCCAATCATTTTGATCGAGTCCATCTTCGATCGAATCGATCGGATATTTGGAGCAAAGAGTTTCCAAGTAGCTGATCTGTTCAGAGCTGCTGCGGCTTGCAAACGGTTTTTGCGCCTCCTTTTTTTTCTTCTCGAGATAAGTTTCGGTCGCTCTGTCGTAAAATTCAGAAGCTGCAGGATCGAGTGCGATCGAAACGTCGAGGCCAGGTCTGTATCCCCCTTTTTCGATGGCTTGCACGATCAGATCCAGGGCAGCTTCATTAGAGGCGATGAGAGGGGCAAAACCCCCTTCATCCCCGACAGCAACGGAAAAACCCCCTGCTTTGAGCAATTTTTTAAGCGTATGGAAGATTTCAGATCCCCAGCGCAAAGCTTCACGAAAACTGGGGGCTCCGATCGGCCGAATCATGAATTCTTGGAAATCGAGGAGATTATCAGCGTGGGCGCCTCCATTGAGGATATTCATCATTGGGCAAGGGAGGAGCGTTGCATCGGGGCCACCGAGATAGCTGTAAAGGGGAAGGTGTTTAGAAGCTGCGCCTGCTTTAGCATAGGCTAAGGAAATACCGAGAATGGCATTTGCGCCGAACTTGGCCTTGGTCGCCGTCCCATCCGCTTGGATCATGAGCTGGTCTATCGCAGACTGATCGAAGAGATCTTTACCGATCAATAGTTTTGCTAAGGGGCCATTGACGTGAGCGACCGCTTTTAACACTCCTTTGCCAAAATACCGTTTGGGATCTCCATCGCGCAGTTCTAGCGCCTCATGCTCGCCCGTGGAAGCGCCCGAAGGGACCGCTGCTTTTCCCACAGAACCATCGGTAGCGTGAAGAATCACCTCGAGGGTGGGATTTCCTCGAGAATCTAATATTTCCAACGCGTGAATCGACTGAATTCGAGTCATACAGTTATCGTTGACGATGTTTTTTCGATAGAGAAGCCATTAAAGCGCAATAAGACCCAAATCGCAAGGGGGAAATTTTGTTTTCTTCGACGGCTTTTTTGACAGCGCACTCGGGTTCATTGAGATGAGCGCAATTGGGAAATTTGCATCCTGAACTCAAGGCAAATATCTCAGAAAAATGAGCGGCGATCTCTTCGATCTTCAGATCCCAGATCCCAAAGCTTTTTATCCCTGGCGTATCGATGCAAAACCCCCCTCCTTGCAGAGGGATCAAATGGGTAGTTGTCGTCGTATGGGAGCCCTTGCGGGTCGATTGCACAACACCCCCCGTTGCCAGATCAGAACCGGTGGTGAGATTGATGAGAGAGGACTTACCGACCCCTGATTGTCCAGAAAAAACAGAGGTTTTGCCGCGCATCCCACTTTTAAGTGATTCGATCCCTTCCCCTGTTTCCATACTCACAGGAATGACTGTGAAATGGAGCGCGCGATAAGTTGCGAGGAATTCATTGTAAAGTGTTTGTTCTTTGTCAATGTCAATGAGCATCTCTTTGGGGGGGCTTGTCAGAAGATCGATTTTGTTAATGACGATGATCGGCTCCATGTTCCCTTTTTGTGCAGCGATGATGTAACGATCGACTAAAAAGGGTTTTAATGGAGGGAAAACAACAGAAGTTATGATCAAGACCTGGTCGATGTTGACAGCGATCAATTGTTCTTTGTTACGGGAAAGATTATCGGCTCTCGATAAAACAGAATGGCGATCTTCGACTCTGAAAATTGCCCCTTCCTTTGCCCCTTTTTCTTCAAAACAGACGAAGTCACCGACGGCGACAAGATTTTTGCTCCGGTTTTTATCCTGTTTTAGCGATCCTTTCAAGTTGCATAAGAATTCTTCTTGGTCGCAGGAGACGAGAATCCCTTCGGGGAAAATTGCGATAACCCGTCCCCTTTTGAAATGATCGGGTTCCTCTTTTAAATCGGTTTGTTTTTTAAGCTGGTCCTGATCAGTTTTTTTATATTTGGAGCGATCTCTAGCCGAAGCGGATTTTCGCTCTTTGCGCGATGCTTTTTTGTCATCATTGGAGTGGAATTCTTCTTCTATGGACCAAAAGTCTTCTTTGCTCATGACCTCTCTTTTTTTAATTGATACATCATGATGGCGCCTACGGAGGCGACGTTCAACGATTCGATCGCTCCTCCCATGGGAACGGCAATCATTTCTCCGATCTCTTTAAGCTGCTTTGTCAAGCCATGCGCTTCGTTGCCCAAAGCGAGTGCAAGTGGTGGCGAAAACCCACAGCTGGAAAAATCTTTTCCACGCGCATCTGCAGCGAAGAGCTTCATATTTTTTTCTCGTAAAAAAGTGGCTAGTTCCTCGAAGGTCCCCTTCTTCCAGGGGAGTATGAAAGTGGCTCCTTTAGCGGCGCGAATCGCTTTATCATTGAAAGGATCGGTACTCCCTGGAGTGAGGAATACCCCTTCCCAGCCTAAAGCGCAGGCAGAGCGGAGCAAAGTTCCTAGATTTCCTGGATCTGAGATCCCATCGAGAATCAGCAGAAAATTTACTGAAGAGAGATCTTGGGCTTTCGGCATCTCGATCTCTGCGACGATCGGTTCTGGATTTTGTAGACCAGAGACTTTTTTAATGATCTGAGGAGTGACGTGATACAAGTTCTCAGCTTCAAACTCAAAGGGGGGGATAAACCCCTCTTCTAATAAGATGGAGCGAAAATGAAAACGGGAAGAAAGTTCTTGAATGAGTTTAAGGCCGCCTAGGACGACACTCCCAGTTTGATAGCGATAATCTCGATCCTCCCTCAATTTAACCAGGTGCTTGATCGATGGATGTTGTAAACTTGTGATCTTGTAAGTTAACATATTCACTTGAACAAAGACCTAAATCATGGCAGAATCGGGATTCTCTAGCAAGGTCATAGATCCCTAGAGTTTTTTCTAAAAATTAGTCTTGATCCCACTTTCCGTTCCTGCTATTTTTCTTCAAATTCAATTGACGTGTTTGAACCTATCTCAGTAAAAAGTTTCTGTCGATTTTCGGGTTCTTTTGAGCCGATTTTCGATCCAAATTCGGGGGGTAATATCAAACATGCGTATATAACCCCCCGAATTTGGATCGAAAATCGGCCAAAATAATCCCGAAAATCGACGAAAAATTTTACTGAGATTAGGTTCTTGATGCGAAAAAAGAAAACAAATATTATTTATTTACTTTTCTTCTCCTTTTTCCCTCTTTTATTGATGGGAGGAGGATTGTTCTTTTGCTGCCGAAGTCCAGGCTTTAGCATCGATAAAATCACCTCCCGCTCTGTTCACAATCAGATTTGTGAGGTGGAGTCGCTTTCAGGAGAGCAAAGAGAGCTCCTGACTGAGAAAGTATTTCCCCAAAAATATTATTACCTAGCCTCAGGACATCAATGTTATGCGTTCATCAGTGAGGATCGTGAGTACGTTCTTAAGTTTTTCAAAATGCAACATCTTTTCCCTAAACGCTGGTCGAATAGCTTTCCCCTTTTCTTGAAAAGTAGAGAAAAAAGCAATCAACTTTGCTCAGAAAGGATTTTTGCCAGCTATGAGGATGCCTATGAATTATTACGCGAGGAAACTGCGCTTTTATACATCCATTTAAAGAAGACAAATCATTTAAGATCAAATGTCACCCTCATTGACAATAAAAGTAAAAAGTATTTTTTAAATTTGGATGCAGTTGAATTTATCGTGCAAAGACGAGCACTCAAGATCTACGATCATCTCGATCAGCTTGTCAAAGAAGAAAATTATGAAGATCTTAAGGCGTGTATTCAATCTTTTTTACAATACATTGCGATACGATGTAAAAAAGGATTCATCGATCAAAACTTAAGTATTCGCAATAATTTTGGATTTATCGGCAATAAAGCTGTTCAATTCGATTGCGCGACACTCACCCAGGACATTTCGATGAAATATCCCCTCAATTTCCGCAATGAGGTTTTACGTGTCGCAGAGCGGCTTGATGAATGGGCTCAAAACAAATATCCCGAAGCAACCCTCTTTATCCAAGATGAGGCCCAAAGGATTATCAATCATTCTTTCTAAAAAATAGTTTACAGTTTGTTATTTTTTCAGCTTATTTATTTCCCCAAAACGTGCATTTACTATTCTAGGGGAAGAAAGTAAGGGATAGGAATATGACAAAATTTATTGGTCGGATAAAAGTATGTTGGCGTCTCTGCATTGAAAAAATTCAGACAACTTTGGAGCTCCGGCTATACCAACCTGGAAAAAGAAAAACAATTGGCGTTAAATAATAATCTGAGTTTCTCTAAGACATTGTTCAAAGTGTTCAGAAAGTAGAGGATAGTTCTTCTCTAGCCATATTTTGAAGCTATTAGTGATACTGCCCACTTCTTCTTTATAAGCTAAGGTTTGCTGACGGAGAGGGTCGATCTGGAGTTTACCGATATCGATTTGGACAGCGACATCATCGATGAGTCCGAAATTTTTACGCAAGATCGGATCGTTATCAAAAACCCCTTTTTTTCCGAGAAAATCGATTAAGCAGAAAACAGAGGAAATGATCTTTTTAGCACCATCGATATCATTGCAATGCATGAGTTCAGAGATGCGCGAATAGATGAGTTGAGCCCGTTTTTGAACGTAGAAACATGTCTTGTCGATATCGATGATGTGCACCTTGCCGTTTTTGTCGAAGATCGTTACTTTTTTGTTCAAGTCGCGAGAGTTGTTGAGATGGACATAAAGGAGACCAGATTCTTTTTTTAATTCGAGGAAAGCGGTTTTACAGGCAGAGAAGGTTGATCGACATTTCTCTTTTTTGAAAAGATACTCTTGATGATAGGGATTAAAGGAAAGAGGGATATAAGCGAGCCAGCTTTTAGGGCGGAGTTTTTCTTGTTTGAGAAATTTGAGGATAAATTTTTTATCTTCAGAAATGAAAACATACGACTGAGAGCCCTTGCTATAGTAAGTAAATTTCTGGTTCAAGATCTGATTCAGTGTTTTCAGCTCTTCAGTAGTTAGAGGGGGAATTTCCCATTCTGCAGAGTAACGTTGCGACGATGTGATTTTACTTAAGGTAAAACGAACCGATTCGCGATGCACTAATCTGTCGATCCCTAAAAAAAGGAAAGGCAAAAAAAGAAATAAAGCAAGTCCGATGTACTTTTTTTTAACCATAGGGCTCAAGTATTCCACAGACTAGAATTTTTGAGGAGATGTATTATTAATTTTTTCTGTGTATTTGCTCTAAACTCCTTCTATTGTGTCATATACACCCCTTATCCATGCTAACCCACTGGTTGTCTGAGGGTTAGATTCTTTATAAATAAGAAGAATGATTTGTTATTACGACATTTCTATTTTGCGCATAAAATTCTAACTATTAACATTGAATAAATAAATACTTTAGTTTATAATAATCTTAATTAAATAACTAAATTTATGGTTTTTTATGAACTTTATTAATGCTATTATTTCTTCTAATTCCGATTCTCTGCCTGTAGCAGAAAGAATGGAGGGTAAAAAATATCTCTTTAACTTTACCGACACTCTGGCAATGCACAAGATTGTTTATGCATTGTTTTTGGATTCTTATAAGTCCCAACCCGGAGAAGAGGAAGCTCTCCAAAAGTTCACCTCTTACGAGTATTTCGCAGGCTCTTTGACTTTTAATCGAGTGGGTAAGGAACTCGAGACTTTTCTCAAATCTTCCTCATCTTCCAACCTGCATTTCGAAACGAGAAAGCAGCTCGAAGAAGTTGTCATTCTCCTCGAAGAATCACAAGAATTAAGCGATCATATCGATTTCATCCGGTCATCAAGCCTACGGTTGATTTTTCAAGCAGCGACGGGAATGGGTGCATCGATTACAAACAAGGATTTCGCCATTGATTCTCAATCCCTTCAACATCTCGTCGATCTAGCACGCAAAAAAGTAGGATCTTTGCAAGAAGGACAAAAAGCGATTTTTCTCATGGGGACAATCATTCACGAAACGGTGCTGCTGGTAGAACGAAAGGATGATGAGCGCTTTGAGCTCCGTTATTATGATTCAGCTGAGGGGATCGATGATTCATATCTCATCGATGGTAATCTTCTTCTCGATGAAAGATTTTGGGGAAATTTATACGCATCAAAATTTTCAAACAATTCAGTTCCTACAAGGGTTAAAATTAAGAACGAATTTGATGTATTGGAGTTCGTTGAACCCGATAAGCGGGATCGTCTTGCCATTCTTAAAAAACAGAGAAAAAACACTTGCCACTTTCGTTGTCTCTTCACTTTCTTGAAAGATCAGATCATTCGAAAATCTTCTCTCGATCTCGAGAGTGCCTATCTGGAATACAATCTCTTTAAAGAACGTTTTGGAGAATTTCTACTAAAAAGCGAACATCTCCAAGATCGTCAACTGCTCAAGTTCTCTCAAAAACAACAAAAAAAACGTGCGGGAAAAGCAGAAAGAGTGGTTGCTTTCCAAAATTGCATCACTGAAGGAAAAGCTCAGGAGACCCTTGAACTTTACCATTCCATCATGCGTAGTTTAGGTCCTTGTTTCCATTTTTACAAAGGGACAGGGGATCGATGGAACTCTGGTAATCTGATCCGTGATCTCTTAAAGACAGAGAAAGAACTTTTGGAGATGATGGAGTACTATTTGGTCTCACCAGAAGATCCCCTCCCTTTCTTTGAAAAGATCGACAATTCTTGGGTACAAAATAGTTTTAAGCTCTTCAAAGAGCGTTTTGTAAAAAGAGAGAAGGGTTTCAAAAAAATCCTTCAAGAAGAGTTAGCCGATGTTTCTTCAGAATTTAATCTCCAAATCAACACATTTAAACGTTCCACCATTGAAATTCTTAAGGTCCTGGACGATCAACTTTCAAAGCTCGCTTCATCCATGGGCACCTGGCATCGGCCCATCCAATGGAAACGCGCCACTCAAGAAATTCCTCGAACTCCCCTAGATGAAAAAGAAGTGCAAGACCTTCTCAATCTTTTTGAATCCCATCCTGAATGGCTCCATTATATCGATGAAAAACCTTGCCTCCTCACAGTTCTTATCCAGGCCATTCAATCAGGAAAAATTGAACAGGTGGAGAGAATTTATCAAAAGCTTCCTGAGAAGGATCAGAAACAATTCATTGCTTTTTGTAATGACAAAGATGTTTTTTTTCCCCCTACACTCCATGAATCGGTGAAAGAGTATATCCTCGGTCATCCCGATTCTCCCTTCGGAGAAATTTTATCCACTTCCCTTTGTTTAAAAGCATTGCATCACAAACAATTTCCAGAATTTTTAAAACTCGCCCATGCGCTTTCTTCTCATACGTCTAGTAAAATGGGAAAATTTTTGGCCCATCTGGAAATTCCAGCGGAACAAATTCCAGATACTCTTTTCACGCTCAGACTGCTCTCAGAAGGTGCCCCTGGCACCGGACCCTATTCCAGTGAGATCTTTTCTTGTATCGGGCGATCTCTATTGAAACAGGAAGACACCGATTTGCTAGAGCAAATAAGAGAGTTAAATATCCCCGAGTTAATACCCATTCTCAATCAAGTTGATCTTTTCCATCTCTATCCAAAAGGTCAGTTTAAACAAATCGATGCATTGTTACAGATGCACAACACGAAAATGGTATCCCCTGCTTTACTCAAAATGCACTTCCCCTTTGACCTGGAAAATTATCAGGAAGGAATTGCTTTAATGGAAAAAGTAAACGATCCCTCATTTTATTTTATTATTTTCCGTGATCTGTTGAAGAGCGCCTATCAACACCGCTCCAAAGAAATATTGCTCAGCACAGTTGGATCTCATCATCAAATCGATGCATCATCAGATTTGATAAGCTTGGGGTATGACACTCTTTTCTATATAGCACAATCCCTGCTTCCCGTTCTCAAAAGATGGAAAAAAAATATTATAAAGGCTCTCATCCATTGTATCGATTCCAAAGAGGCTTTCGAAGAGACGTCTCAGCTTTTAGAGTCTTTGCAACTAAAATACCCCTTTCGATCTGGGCTTATTCCATTATACAAATACCTCGATCCACTCAACACGACATTTTTGGCTAAAGCCGTGAGAATACAACGATGTTCCTATTTTTTAATGGAATTGATTGCTTCAGTAATCCAACACCTCAAAGGTGGGGCGTGTAATTATCTCAGGAATCGTAAACAATTTCTAAATGTTTGGCGATCGATCTGCAACGGCTCCGATCTTTCAGATCTCGATACTCTTTACAACGATTGGATTAAGCCAATTTTTCAAAGAGAAGTTCATATGATAGGTTTTAGTGCCGTCATTTTAGATCTTTTGAAAGATACCCCATCACCAGAAACCTTTCGCCTCCTTTTTGCCCGACTTTGCATGGAGTCGAATGAAAGAGATGAGGCTTTAAAAATTTTTCCCGATAAAGACAAACTCGATGAGGCCTTTAAAAAGCAGATCTCTTGAGATATGCTGAGGAGTCTTTATCGCCACAGGGAGTCTCGCGTGATTCTTCAATCTCTTCAAATCTTCAACCTATAAAGAGGGTGGGAGGGCAATGGTGAAGGATCACAACAGCCACGTTCCACAATCTTACGAATTTGGTTAAATTTATCGCCGGGAATTTCGTTATTAAGAGAGATGATACGAAAAATGGTTTTAAGGTGCTCTGGTGTAGTAGATCGACAAAATTCCGCTACATGTTCATCACAGTCGATCTGATGAGCTAGTAAATATTTTACAAAAGCTTTGCTTTTTTGAAAATAGATTGATATAGCGACATCTCCATTACAATATCCAAGAAGCTTAAAACTTTGCAGCAATGAGTTTTCAGTGATGCTCTTAAACTCCATCATTCTGCATAATTCACCTCCGCTATCATAGAACTTATCCCAACTACCGCCTATATGTACAAAAACAGCTGGAAGGCCAGGATAGGGTAGGTCGATCTCACTCTTTTTTTTCCCTAATACTAAAGGATGGTTTGGTAAAGATTCTAAATCTTTTTCATGGCCAAATGCACGAGCGGCAAGGTCTCGAATGGTGTGGTCGGGAGCGTAAGCGACTACTTGGGTATTGCAAATGACGCAATTTTTTTCTCTTAACTCACAAAAACCATCCACGATTTTGCCATAATACTTTTCAGCGGCAATCTGGTTCACTTTGTGACAACATGGAAACAAGTTGACGGCCTGGGTGAGGGGATCAAGCTCAATCGGACATGTTAATGCAGACAAAAAATCTTTTACGTTAAATTGAACAGCCATAAATTATCCTGATATTAACAGTCGCTCAAGTATTCCACAGACTGGAATTTTTGAGGAGATGCATGATGGCCTCGCGATCTTCAATCCCTTCATTCACACTGATCCGCTCGGCTTCTTTGAGGAGCATTCCCATTTTTTTCCCGGGGGCAATCCCTTCCTTCATCAGATGATCTGCACGAACGATGGGGGTTTGCGACTGAATGCGCCCAATCGGGACTTGTAACGATTGGATCCGTTGATGGTGCTGCTGTAAAAAGCTCTCCCGTTTGTCCAAAGGGAAATGGGCTGCGATGATTTCCAGGCAGACTTGCGAGTAGGTATTGGCATAAAATTGGGCCCATTCAATCTTTTCGAGTTTGGTGAGCCATTCTGGAGGCATTCCGATCATCTGCTTTGCATGGTGTAAGAAACGGACAATTTCCCGTTCAGCACGGGAGAGTTTCAAATAATCGCAGAGTTCGAAGAGCTGATCGAGGTCTGGATAGGGGAAAAGTTCGAGTAGTTGTGTGATTGTCGGGGCTTTTTTGGGAAAAAAAGCTAAAGGTTCGAGCCGCTTGAGGATCTCTTCAGCGGGGATCTCTTTTAATTGGGGAAAGATGGTGGGAAGAAGGTTTAAACGGTGCAATATGGCCAGCCCTTTATCGAAATGGGCAAAGGAGGACATTTTTTTAAATTCTTGCCATATCCGTTCCATCGCAACAGCGGGGAGGAGACTCGAAGCATGGCTCAAAATGGCCTGCAAGGTCGCTGGTTCGATCGGGAAATTGAACCTTGTCGAATAACGGACTGCCCGGATCATCCGCAAACGGTCTTCTAAAAATCGTTCGTGGGGGTCGCCAATGGCCCGAACGATTCCTGATTTTAGGTCTTTCTGTCCTTCGACATAGTCGTGGAGCTCCTTTTTTAAAGGATCCCAAAACATCCCATTGATGGTGAAATCGCGCCGCTGGGCGTCTTCTTGAGGAGAAGCGGGCTCGATGCTCGTCGGTCGCCTTCCGTCGAGATATCCTTTTTCCTTGCGGAAAGTAGCGACTTCAAAATGGTGTCCCTCTTCGACGACGATGACGATCCCAAAAGCGACTCCAACGGGGATCGTTTTGGGAAAAATCGATTGAATATCTTCGACAGATGCAGAAGTCGCGATGTCGATATCGTCTGAAGGATGCTTCATGAGGTAATCGCGTACCCATCCTCCGGCAAAATAGGCGATATGCCCCTCTTCAGAGAGCCTTTTAACAACAGTTGTGGCAAAAGAATGTCCTGGCATAAATGGATAGTTACTGGAGAGCTTTGCGAAACTAAGGCTGCGATCACTAAAGAATATTTTTTTTCACCACAGAGAGCACAGAGTACACAGAGGCGCGCTAAGCGCGCAAAAAGTTTCCCGCGCGCTTAGCGCGCCTCTGTGTACTCTGTGCTCTCTGTGGTAGAAATATTTACGTCAGTGGTCAGTTCCCTAACTTTGAGAGCTTCCTCTTTGGGTTTTTTCTTTTCTTTAGTGTAACATGAGCCTTTGTTTCACAAAAGCAAAGGCCGCAATGGGAAGTAAAATCTCTATCCTCTCCGATCAGACGATCAACCAGATCGCAGCAGGAGAGGTGATTGAAAATCCAGCTTCTGTTGTCAAGGAACTTGTAGAGAATGGGATCGATGCAGGAGCTTCTCATATCACCATCGAGATCCTCTCAGGGGGTTTTCAAAAGATCAAAATCAGTGACGACGGCACGGGGATGACCCCTGAGGATGCTGCTCTTTGTTTAGAGCGGCATGCCACTTCGAAAATTATCGGTGCGGAGGATCTTTTTGCTCTCACGACAATGGGTTTTCGGGGAGAGGCCTTGGCTTCTATCGCTGCCATTTCCAAAATGACACTTCTCACAGCCTTAGAAAATGCCCCTGCTGCCCTGCTCGAAATTGAAGGGGGAGAGATCCACTCGATCGGGCCGGGAGCGCGCTGCCGAGGAACGACCATTGAGGTGCGTTCCTTATTTTACAATGTGCCGGCGCGAAAGAAATTTCAAAAAAGTGTCGCTGCAAGTCGTGCAGAGATCACAAAAATAGTGACACATCTCGCTTTGGCTCATCCTGAGATCGGATTTGAACTCAGAGAGCAAAATGATATCCAGTTTTCGTTGCCAACTGCTTCTGGAGAAGATTTGCTCTCCTTGCTCAAAACTCGCTTAGCTACGCTATTAGGGGAAGATTTTTTCCATTCTACCCACCTTCTAGAAATGGAGGAGGGAAACTACAAAGCCAAAGGGTTCATCGCAGATCCCTTATTTTCACGCCATAACCGCTCAGGACAATATCTCTTTGTCAATCGCCGGCCAGTATTCTGTCCCAGCATCTCCTATGCCATTCGGGATGCTTACGGCACACGGCTCAGCACCGACCGCCATCCTGTTTATTTGATCCATCTCTCAATCCCTCCCGAGCTCATCGATGTCAACGTCCACCCCCAAAAAAAAGAGATCCGGTTGCGAGAAGAAAGCATCGTCAAATACGCACTGAATTTGGCTGTGAATCGTGCACTTGGGTCTGGAAAATCGATTCCAGAGGAGCGTTCTTTCTCCACCTTTACATTTCCATCCACCCCTTTTCATACCGATTTTTCAGAGCCGTTGACTTTCAAGGAAGAGAGGGAAGAGGTTACCGAACGAAAGATCGACCTCATCACGGAGGTCAATCTGATTGGCCTATACCGCCATTTTTTACTTGTGGAAGCAGAGACTTTTCCTCCCTCTTTTTCGTTTGATTCTTCTGGAGTGATCTGGGTCGATCTCCTCGCTGCTGAGGCGCGATTGCAATTTGAGATGTTGATGGAGAGTGGTGAAAAGCCTCCGCTCAGCCAGGGGCTTTTGATCCCAGTGAGCTTAAGCTTTTCTACAGCAGAAGCAGAGCTGCTCAAAACCGATCTCGACACCCTTCAAAAATTCGGCATGCAAATACGAGAGATCGGTCACACAGCATTTTTGGTCGAAGCGATCCCACCTCTTTTAGAGGAGGGGGAGGTCAAAATTGTCCTTGGGGAGCTCATTGGGGAGCTTCAGGGGATGGAGAGGGAAAACCTCTTCAGCGAAGAGAGGAATCGGCGACTGGCTGCTTGCATTTGTCGAAGTGTCCGGTCGCGTCGGAAAAGTTACAATTTGACAGAAGCTGGCTATCTGGTAAAACAACTGTTGCAAGCGAGCGACCCGCTCCATTGTCCACAAGGAAAAAAGACACTCTTCTATGTCAGGGAGGAAGAAATTGAAAGCTATTTCACGAGAAAAGCAACATCATCGAGCGCGGCTGAAGCACTTGCAGAGCGGTTTGAAAAAAGCAGGAGTTGATGCGTGCCTGCTCGAGCATCCTCTCGAGTTATTTTATTTCACGGGATTAAGACTGTCGGCTGGGCGTTTGTTGATCGATTCCAAAGACGCACTCCTTCTCGTCGATGGTAGATATTTTCAGATTGCCAAAGAGAAGTCTCCTTATGAAACATCTCTGGATAGCCCGGAGAAATTCCTCAGCTTTTGTCGATCCCATCGTGTCCAACGTTTGGGGTTTGATGGGAGGCATACATCCTATGATCATTTTTTACGTTTGAAGAAATGGCAAAAAAAGGGGGAGGTTGCATTCAAACTCATCCCTTCAACCTCTTTTTTAAAAGATGCACGCGCGATCAAAGATAAGGAAGAGATCCAAAAAATGGACAAGAGCGCCACCCTTCTTTGGAAAGGATTTGAATACATATGTGGCTTATTGAAGGAAGGGATTGCGGAGAAGGAGCTAGCAAAACAGTTCGAGATTTTCTGTTTGGAACGGGGTGCAGAAGGGCTTTCTTTTGATCCGATCATCGCTTTTGGGCCAAATACAGCGATGCCCCATTATCGCTCTTCAGACACTCGTCTCAAGAAGGGGGATGTCGTTCTCATCGACATCGGCATCGCCCTCGATCACTACCATTCAGATATGACACGTGTCGTTTTCTATAAAAAAGAGAATGCCTACCTGGGCCATCTCTATGAGATCGCAAAGCGGGCTCAACAAAGTGCATTACAACTGTGCCGACCTGGAGTGAAGCTGAAGCAGCTGGACATGGCAGCTCGCCAAGTGATGCGTGAAGAGAATGTCGAGGATCTATTTATCCATAGCCTTGGCCATGGGATCGGTCTTGAGGTCCATGAATATCCCAAGATCAAATTCGACAGCGAGGATAAAGATCTCATTCTTGAGGAAGGGATGGTCTTCACAATCGAGCCAGGGCTTTATGTGCCAGGGATCGGAGGTGTGCGCTATGAAGACACCGTGGTGATCACTCCCACAGGCCATAAGAACTTCTACCCTGCTTAGAGACTGTCCACGAACTAAGGCTTCGTCGATTTTCGGGATTATTTTGGCCGATTTTCGATTCAAATCGCAGGGGTCATATACAAGTTGATATTACCCCTGCGATTTGAATCGAAAATCGGCTCAAAAGAACCCGAAAATCGACAGAAGCTTAGTTTGTGGACAGTCTCTTAACGAGGGGATGCTTCTGCAACGGCAGGCTGAAGGATGGGTTGTTGCTCTTCGTCGGGATCTTTGAGTGTTTCTTGATGGGAAACGAGATCGTTAAACCGTTTGCCGAGTGAACGAACAGATGTCATCCATGCGGCGATGACGAACAGGAGTAAAAAGGCGACGTAAGGGGTGCTGAGGGCGACAGTGCCGAAAAACATGAGAAGGCTTTGATGGATGAGGGATCCTCCCGACTTTCCAATACGGGAGCCGACACCGTCGATGGCCGCTTTCCCTTTCAGCTTACATTCTTTGCTAAGCGGAATGAAGGCGAGTTCTTTTGTCGCATCGAAAAGGGTGTATTTAGAAGCGCGTGCAAGGCAGTTTTGCAGCGACCCAAAGAAGACGCAAAGAACCAGAGGGGTGGTGCCAAACCAGGAGGCAAATGAGGAGAAGCTCGAGTCTTTAAAAAAGAAAAAGAAGAAGAAGGCAATCCCCGTTGTCAATAGGATCATCGGTGAGATCAGAGCGCTCAAAGTCCAGCTAAACTTCCGGATAATCGATCCTGAGATAAAGACGCTTGTCACTGTCGCAATGATTCCAATCCAGGTCAAAACTTGCCCCATATAGGCGTTAAAATCGGAGGGGTTTGGATAGAGTTGTTTGACTTGATCTTTCCAAACGACCTCGACCAGGTTGATGGCGATATTGTACATGACGACGATCACGGCGATGCAAATCAAATATTTGGATTTAGCGAGGTAAGAGAAGTTTTTACGCAGTCCCATTTTAACCTCTTCTGTGCCGCTGTTCTGAATGTGATAGAATGGGGAGTTATATCCGTGCCCTTGCTTGTGGATATAACGGAAGAGGAACATGCACAGAGCCCCGCCTAAAATGATGAATGTGGATAATAAAAAAATGGTTTGATCCCAAGCGTTCGAGCCAAAAGGGAGGCCGGGGTGAAAAGCATTTTGAGACATCGAGGTTGCAACCGAGCCTGCGACAATCCCAGACAGATTGATGCTGATCCCTAAAAGGCCGTAATAACGTTTAGCATCGGTGACGTTCGTGACGTCATTGGCAAAACCCCAGACGAGGACGGTCATGATGATCGTGCTCCACATTTCCGACATGATATAAAATAATGTGAATGTCCAGTTGCGGAACAAAGCGACAAACCCTTGCAATCCTTTGGGAAGCATCTGCTGGATCTTATCGCAAAAGGTATGGGGGTGTAGAGCGTCCTGGAAGGGGTAGAGAAAAAACATGAAAATTAAAAAAAAGACGATGAAAATGCTCATCATCACATAAAAAACTTTTTCCCTAGTCAGGCGATTCGAAACACGAGTGAAGATAAAAGTAAAAAGAAAGGCCATGGGGACGATCGCCCAGACTTTTAAAAATGGCAATGCTTCAGCGCCAGAAGAAGGAGCGGTCACAACGAGGGCGTCTTTGGTCGCACGTAATAAACTATAATTAAAACCGACGAGAAAGAAGATCAAGAGCATGGGGATGAACTTTTTTAGCTCATGCCGGTAGATTGGCCAAAGATAAGCCCGAATTCTACCAAAACCCGTCGTAGAAGACATATCTGCCCAAGGTTACATGGAGAGGGGAAAGCACTAAAAAGAGAGTCAGGAAAGCCTGCCCATCTTTTTCTCCTGTCCCGGTACCCCAATCATCTCAAAGATGGCCTTATTATAGCGTTTTCCCCTTATTTGACAACCATTATGCACCGTCATTGCATATTAAAGTTGTAATTTTCTTTACATAGGTAAATTAATTTAAAATATATCCAAGTAAATTCAAAAACCGGCAAATGGAAGATCGATCTATTTAACGAAACGCATTTGAAGGGTTACAAACATTTAACGCAAAGACGCCAAGCCGCGAAGACGCAAAGATTTTTATAATATTTTTAATTTTCTTTGCATCTTTGCGTTGATACTTGAATTTTCATTTATTTTTTATCGCTCAATGCATCGATGCCAGGAAGGTGTCCATATTCGATAAATTCCAAAGAAGCCCCTCCTCCTGTCGACACATGAGTAAATGAAGAGGCTAATCCGAGTCGATTGATCGCCGCGACTGAATCCCCTCCGCCGACGATCGTCGTCGCTTGGAGAGATGAAACGATTTTAGCGATCTGCTCGGTTCCTTTGGCAAAATGGGGAAATTCGAACACCCCAAGGGGGCCATTCCAAAAAATGGTTGCGCCGTCTTGCAGCGCTCGGCTCCATTCACCTACCGTTTCAGGTCCAATGTCCATTCCTTGCCACCCATCGGGGATTCCTTGGGAGATGGGGATGGTTTTACACTCAGCATCATCGCGGAATCCACTCGCAATGACGAGATCTTTGGGTAGAGAACAGGAGACTTTTTTTTCTTTGCATTCTTTTAAGAATTCAGCAGCGACAGGGATTTGGTCATCTTCGTGGATCGAATTGCCGATTTTAAGCCCTTCAGCCAGGAACATTGTGAATGCCATTCCGCCACCGATAAAAATACCATCGGCTTTCGAGAGAAGAGATTTAAGCGCTCCCATCTTCGAAGAAATTTTCGCTCCGCCAATAATCGTATAAAAAGGGTGTTTTGGATGGAGGAGCAAGCTAAGAAATTCAATCTCTTTTTGCATGAGGAAACCCACAGCTGATTTTCCAGGAAAATATTGGGTGATCTCCACTGTAGAGGAATGGTTGCGATGTGCTGCAGCAAAAGCATCGTTCACATAAATGTCTGCAAGGCTCGCGAGTTTTTTGGCAAAAGAAGGATCGAGGGCAGGCTTTTCCTCTGCTGGATGAAAACGGAGATTTTCCAGAAGGAGGAGCTGTCCTTGCTTTAAATCGCGGGCCAGCTTTTCTACTTTTTCTCCAACGCAATCCTCTGCCATCTCTACAGGTTGACTTAAAAGTTTAGAAAGAGCGGGGGCGCAAACAGAGAGAGAAAACTTGGGGTCAAGTTTTCCTTTAGGCCGACCTAAATGGCTCATCAAAATCACACTTCCCCCCGCTTTTATGACATACTGGATGGAGGGGAGGGATTCCTTAATGCGGGTGTCATCGGCGATGGAGCCATCTGGATTTAATGGAACATTGAAATCGACGCGGAGGAGAATTTTTTTTTGCTTAAGGTCCAAATCTTGTAATTTCAATTTAGCCATAAGAGCTCTCTTATCTATAAATTTGCAAAAGGATTTGCCGCTTGTCCAAAATTGGCGCCTTTGTTCCGTTTTTTTAGTTCATTTTTCAAAGAGAAAAGCAGGTCTTGATCGAAATTTTGATTGACGGCCCAACGCAAATACTCAACGGGGATTTCGGCGAAGGAGCGTCCCTTATGTTTTCCAAGCGGCATCTTTTTGAGTTGAATCGGACTTTTGAGGCGGTTGACGAGTTGCTCTGTCGTTTTGTACTGGCGAGCGAGATATTTGAAGACCTCGATGTTCACAATGACATCGTTCATGGCGCGATGGGCACCCTCTTCTGCGATATTGAAATGCTGGCGTAATTTTTCTAAAGAATTGATAGGGCTCTCACCATAAAGGCGAGCCATCCGCAGCGTATCGAGATAGGGATGGGAAGCGAGCTTGCAAGGGATGAGATTTTGTTTGGCAGCAGAGCAGAGAAAAGCGATATCGTTTGTAATGCCGTGGCCGACGATGATTGAGTTTCCAACGAATTCGAAGACTTTTGGCAGAATCTCATTGATTTTTGGTTTCCCTTTCACCATCTGGTCATTGATGTGGTGAATGGCGATAGAAACTTCAGGAATGACCATTTGTGGGTCGATGAGTGTTTCGTACGAATCGATTGTTCCGTCAAAAGTAAAACGGACCATGGCGAGTTCGATGATCCGATCTTGATCTGTTTCCAGACCGGTTGTTTCACAGTCTAAACAGACGAAGATATCTTTATTGATGAGACCCATGTTCCTTTAGAAGAGCGTTGATGTTTTTGATCAGTTCTATCCTAGCGCGATTGTCTTTAATTGAGTAATGAAGAAAGTGCATTGGAGAAGATTGGAGAGAGTCTAACGTGGTCGTAGTGTTGTGTTGTTTTTCATTCTCTGTGATCTTGTCTGTTTTAGTAAAGATGAGCAAGAGGGGCTTTTGATGAAAGGAAGCCCATCGGATAAAGGTGAGATCTTCTTCCGTTGGAGTGCGTCGAGAATCGATCAGGAACAAGATCAGTTGCAACGTGGGGCGGTTTTGCAAATAATGGTCGATGAGAGAGGCCCATTGTTCTTTCACTTGCTTGGGAGCTTTGGCGTAACCATAACCGGGAAGATCGACAAGAGAGATCTGGTCATCGACAGAAAAAAAATTGATCGATTGTGTTTTACCTGGAATGGAAGAGGTTTTTGCAAGTTTACTTCTTAGAAGGTGATTGATGAGCGAAGATTTTCCGACGTTCGAGCGCCCGACGATGGCGATTTCTGTCATCAGATTTCCTCCCGATGTAAGCAATCTGGGAAAACTTTCAGGGTTAAAGGCAGAGGCGATAAATTGGGCCTGTGAGAATGCCACTTTTTTCATTTGACACCCGCTGAAATTTCAATTTGCCTCGTCTGCTCACTTAAGTAGGATAAGGTGATGGTGATGGCATGAGGGGGGAGCGATGAGGCAATTTTTTCAGCCCATTCGACACAGCAGATCCCACCTGCTTCAAAATATTCATCAAATCCCGCAGCAAAAAATTCTTCCTCTCGAGGGAGGCGATAGAGATCGAAATGAAAAACCATCTTTCCCCCAGGATAGATATTTAAGAACGTGAATGTCGGGCTGCAGACCTCTCTCATGTCGATGCAGCCTATTCCATCGACTAGACCGCGAATAAAAGTGGTTTTCCCTGCGCCAAGATCTCCGAAAAAAGCGATGATGTCGCCCGCCCGCAAGGATTGTCCAAAGGATTTACCTAAGTCGTGCGTCTCTTCTGCGGAGTGGGTAACATATTTACCCTTCATCTTCTGCTTCTTCTTTGACCTCTTCCAACCATTGATCGATGTATGAAGAAAATTCTTCGTGTTGAGATAGAGATTCAACAAAAGAATTTATTTTACTCTCTTCCAGTTGTTTTTGGATAAAGGCGAGGAAAGTCTCTTCGATTTGGAATCGGTTTTGATTGGGAACTTCTTCTAAAGGGATCGGCTTCAATTGGTTTTTGATGAAATCATCCATCACCGCTTCTTTACTATTGAATAGCTTGCCTGTGACAGCGGAAGAGTAAACGATCTTCGTGATGGGTTCTTTCCGTTTGATGATGTAATTCTTAATGACGTCAGCGTCCTCTGAGACAAAAAATCGTTTGGCTTTCAACCCACCGACCCGTTCTTTATTCTCTGGACATTTCGAGACCCAATCATAAATGGCATCTTGCGGATTGGGGTGGGTATTATCTCCAAACACTTTACCCGTGAAAGGACAAATATAAATTTTCTTTGTCTGTTCGTTGACGCTTTGTTGACCATATTGAATTTTAATCTCGGTTTCACGCCAAAGTTTCCCCTGAGATTCCAGCTTTTTTACCAGCTCTTCCTGGCTCTGGAAAATCATTTTATCGCGGATGAAGAGAACAGGATCGATGTTAAATTTTTTTTCTAAGAATAGAAGGTAGGTCGTGATGAGGTCTGCCTTTTTATTTTTTTTCAAAAATTTAAGCAATTCATCTTTAAGAGTTTCAGAAATTGCAATCGCACCCATTTTTTTCCTATGGTGAAATGACTTTTTTAAATGAAGAATGAGAGTATCTTAGAGCTGTTTAATGTTCAAGGTTAATTGAGTGGTGAGAAAAACATCAGGGTTGATTTTGATATCAGAATTTGATAGGATTATTGACTTCGTTTCCAAGGATTTTTTGAAACGTCAACCGTAAAATAGAGGAAAATTATGACACTAGTTTTAGATCAGGACCTAGAATTAGAGGAAATTTTTGTCTCTGGGTACGAGAAAGTCATTAAAGTGACGAATAAAGAAGCGGGTCTACAAGCGATCATCTGTATTCACACCACTACGATGGGTCCAGCTCTGGGCGGGATTCGAATTTACCCGTATGCAACTTTTGAGATCGCTCTGAACGACGTCCTGCGCCTCGCTAAAGGGATGACTTATAAGTCTGCGATTTCTGAATGTGGTTGGGGGGGTGGGAAAAGTGTCATTATCGCCGATCCTAAAAAAAATAAGACAAAAGAAATGCTTTATGCCTTTGGTCAAGCCGTCGATCGATTGCAAGGGGAATATATCTGCGCTGAAGATGTCGGATGTACACCGGCCGATGTGCTTGAAATCAGTAGGGCAACCCCTTACGTCGTAGGACTTCCGCATGAAAAAAGCAGTGGCAATCCTTCTCCTTTCACAGCGTGGGGCACTTATCGAGGGATCCAATCTGTGCTAAAAAAAATCACCGACTCCCCGTCAGTTGAAAATCGTACAATTGCCATTCAGGGGCTGGGCAGCGTCGGGTATGAACTTGCTAAATTATTATTTTGGAATGGAGCTCAGTTGATCGTTTCCGATATCGACCATTCAAAGTGTCGCAGTATTGCTGAGCTTACAGGAGCAAAGATTGTCCCAACTGCCGACATCTTAAGTGAAACGTGCGATGTTCTTGCTCCCTGCGCCATGGGTGGAGTGATTAACGAGCAGATGATTCCCCACCTCAACTGCAAAGCGATCGCCGGCTGCGCTAATAATCAATTGCTCAACGATTCTGATGCTGATGAACTCGTGACAAAGGGGATCCTCTACGCTCCAGACTTCGTCATCAATGCAGGTGGATTGATCAATGTCACGCAAGAACTCGATGCTAATGGATACAATCCTTTCCTGGCGCGCAATAAAATTCATCATCTCTATGATCAGCTGATGGTGATCTACGATATTGCAGAGCAAAATCGTTTCTCCACTCAACGCGCTGCGCTCTCCCTTGCCGATTATCGATTAAAATATCGGATTGGCAAACGGGTTGAACCCCCCTGCTTCCATCACGCTAAGTACACTCGAATGACCTGAGATTGGTTCGAGTATGCAAAATATCATCTCCATTCTTTTCCAAAAGGCTGAAGAAGCCATCCGCTCCGCTTTCAGCAATGACATAGACGACAAAAAACTATTCGAAGCGGAAGTGACGCCCAGCACCCAGGTGCAATTTGGGGATTACCAATGCAATAGTGCACTCAAAATTGGAAAAGCTCTCCGTTTGTCCCCAAGGGATGTCGCTGAAAAGATCGTTTCCCATTTCGATCGAAGTGAGATGATCTCCAAATTAGAGGTCGCCGGTCCCGGATTTATCAATATCACGATCTCTCCATCTTTTCTCGCTTCCCAGATCGATACCCTTCTGCACGATGACCGTCTTGGGGTTCCCCCGCCTGAGAAGAGGGAGAAAGTGATCGTCGAATTTTCTTCGCCTAATGTTGCCAAAGAATTGCACGTTGGACATCTCCGTTCGACGATCATCGGCGATGCGATCGCCCGGCTATTTGAATTTTTAGGCTATGAGGTTCTCCGTCTCAACCACATTGGCGATTGGGGGACGCAATTCGGGATGTTGATCGCCTACATGCAAGAGAAAGTTCCTGAAGTGTTCAATGGCACCAAAGAGACCAATCTCATTGAACTGATGGGCTGGTATAAAGAATCCAAAAAACGATTTGATGAAGATCCTGAGTTCAAAAAGCGGGCGCAGCTCCGCGTCGTTAAACTTCAGAGTGGCGATCCAGAAACACGAGCGGCCTGGAGCTTGATTTGTGAAATCTCCCGCCGCTCCTATCAAGAGATTTACGACCTTCTCGATGTCAAATTGATCGAACGGGGAGAATCGTTTTATAATCCTTATCTCGCTGAAATTGTCGACGACCTCGACAAAAAGGGACTGATCACGATTTCTGATGGAGCAAAATGCATCTTCCTGGAAGGGTTTTTCAACCGGGATGGAACTCCTTTGCCGATGATCGTACAAAAATCGGATGGGGGATACAATTACGACACGACCGATCTCGCAGCAATTCGCCATCGGATCCAAGTCGAAAAAGCCGATCGGATCATTTGCTTGACAGACGCTGGCCAAAGTCTCCACTTTGCCATGCTCTTTAAAGCAGCTGAAAAAGCTGGCTATCTCGATCCTGCCAGGGTGCGTGCCGATCATGTCCCTTTTGGTGTCGTACTGGGCCCAGATGGGAAAAAATTCAAGACCCGATCAGGAGAGACAGAGAAGCTGATCGATCTCTTATTGGAGGCTGTTAAACACGCAAAAAAAATCATGCAAGAGCGACTTCCCGATCTCCCGACAGAAGAGTTGGATCGCGTTTCCCAAATTCTCGGCATCGATGCGGTTAAATACTCCGATCTTTCCTGCCATCGGATTAAAGATTATGCCTTTAGCTATGATCGGATGTTGAAATTCGAAGGAAATACCGCTGCTTTCCTCCTCTATGCCTATGTACGGATTCAGGGAATCAAACGAAAAGTGGGCAAAAATATTTCCGATCTTCTCCAGCACGCCCACGTCACCCTGGAACACCCCACTGAGATCGGCCTCGCGCTCCACTTGCGACGGTTTGGCGAGGTCCTCGATCTGGTATCGCGCGATCTTCTCCCGAATCGCCTCTGCGATTATCTCTACGAACTCGCAGAAAAATTCCACGCCTTCTTCCGCGATTGCCGAGTCGAGGGTGATCCTCATGAGGAAAGCCGCCTTCTTCTTTGCGAATCTGCTTCACGCATTTTAGAGAAGGGTTTGACCCTTCTCGGGCTTAAAACGCTCGATCGGATGTAGACACGCTCACGCTCTAAGGATGATTGGAGATCAGACGGGGATTGATAAAAATCTTGTCATGCAATGACTTTAAGATATCCGCAAGGATGTTAATTGCTGTGATTGGTTATGAGTTTTTAGCTTTGATTCCCCCAAATTTCCCCCAATTTTTCTTTGAAAAAACCCTAAAAAGTAAAGGTGCACATCATTAAGTATTTTTTCTTGTAGGGATTTTAGCAGGTGCCTATATTGATTTTTTTTCTTTCCACAAAAGGGGGTATAAAATGGGTAAGTTGATCTTTGAAAGTTTCCTAGGATTTATGAGTATGTTTGCAATGGTACATGGCGATCAATCAGATGTCGATGAAACACATCCCCATGAGATGACATTTACAATCTCAACTCAGAACTTATATTTTGATAATGATGAAATCATGGTGGTGATTAACGAACACTCTTTTCCCGTACAATCTCTACAACGAAGGGGGGATCAGTGGGAAGTTCAGGTTGTGTCTGCTGGATATTGTCAAATGGGGCACAATCTTTGCGGTCATTGTAAATTATGTCACAAAAAAGGATGCATCTACTACATTCGACATTGTAAACAATGGGATCCAGAGTGATGCGTTGGATCTTAGCATTTCTATGTTTAGCACAAGGATGGGCGCTATACCCAAACAACTTGAAAAATTGGGAATTTGGCAAGGAAGGCGCCCTGAATTTGAGTCAGGCGAAGCCGGCGTCGAAGCAGCTCAACTTGAATAAGTTGGGCGATGCAGACGGATCTCAAAGGCAGTGGCTGCCGACGCAGCCAAAAACCAATTTTTCAAGTTGTTTGGGTATAAATGCCAAACCCCTGCCCATTCATGTGCAAGACCGCAGAGACTATGAGATTTTGGATCTTTTTTTTAAGATGGGAATCCAGGAAGAAGAATACGGCTATGTTTTAGAAGGGGTGAAGCCGATTTCCGCAAGACAATTCTATGCGCTTGATGTATTTCCCATGAGAAATATGGGTTTTTCTGAAAATGAATGGAAGAAAACTCTTTTGGTGCGCGAAGCGATTCCAGTTTGGAATAGGCTGTGTTCCCAGCAGGATCGATTTGCTCTCAAGGCGATTCCTGTCATCGAAAACGAGGCCGGTGCTTGCGGGTATGAGGTGCAATTTATTCATGTTCCCAAATTGCATGAGGTCATCACTGAAAATATTAACTTGTTTAGGTATGTCTTAGGGCCGAATGTTGAGGTTGAAGAGCTTGTTAACAGGCTTGCCTATTCCAATGAAAGATTTACTGATGTGCTGCAAAATGACTTAACTCTTACGGGGATTGTTTTGGGGTTTGGTTCTCACAATAGCATTGTCGGGGGACGTTTAGAAACAATTGACCGTTTATCTATTTCTAAAGACAATGCGCCATTCTTACCGAAGAGTGCACTTCTACAAGAGGAAAATAGCTGGTCGATGGGAATGTATTATTTGGAATACGCGGGAGGAAATGACTCTTTGTTTAGACAAAGCGCTAGCCTAGTGCGTCCTGGCTTTGGGTTTAATACCGTGCAGGATGAGATCATCACTCTCCAGTCGAAAGCAGAAGAGCTGCCCGAAGTTTTGCAAGATCAACCTCGATTTATTTTTAGTGCATTTAAAGGAGGATCTTCTAATCGATCCTTGTTCCAGACACTGCAGAAGACACAGATGCGTGTTAAGTCATTGCTCTGCGATGATCACCAATTGGATAAAGTATTAGAAAGGATTTGTGGAAAGAAACCCAACATCACCTGTGATAGATCCCCTGTAGAGAAGTCCATTTGGTCACTTGTAGATAACATAGAAGCACTATGGTCTAGTGTTTTAAAAGGCGCGGTGGGACGTTTTACAGATCTACAAGATAAAAAACGATTCATGGAAGCACTCATAAATCCTCCTTCGCAACCTACAGCCCCACCGATGATGGGAGCTTCGAGGGAGATGCTTCGGGGCTTAGAGCAAGCTCGAGACAACTTTATGAGCGCACAAAAGCAATTTGATCATTTGTCAAAAGATACAACTGTTCATGCAGTGATTCCACATCAGCTTTACGTTAAAACGGTGCAGGAGGGCTCAGGGAAAAAGGTCGAAGGTGTGAACCGGCTGCGTTTAAAGTATATTATTGAGGATGGTTCCGGAAATGTTCTCTTTGCCAACAGCGACACATGGATCAATTTATCGGAGATGATTCAAGGGTTTGTACACGGATTACAAGGGATGTGCATTGGAGAAAAGCGTATTCTCTATATTCATCCTGCTCTAGGCTATGGGGCTCTAACGACCTTGCCTCCTTGTGCTACCCTTGTAGTGCACATGCAATTACTTGATGCTGAATGGGATGTAAAATTTGTTTTGCCGGGTGTTAAACCTATAGAATTCAAATGGCTTCACGATCAGCGAATCTATAATGATATTAAGGAATCAATTGAGTTGTTACCAGTCTATATAGGCGCATTTTACAAGAAGCTGCTGAATCAAATAAAACCCTTAAAAACAATGGCATCTTTTGGCGACGATGGAATATACGGCGTCTCCCTCTATAATTCTAAGGATGATTGGAGATCAGACGGGGATTGATGAAAATCTTGTCATGACCTCGTAAGCTCATGGAGGCATGAAAGGGGATGTGTTCACATGTCCACGGAAGGGTCCGTTTTTTTGTACAAGAGAACCAAACGATTTTCCCCAGTCCATTCCCATTTCGCAATCGGACCCCAAGCTGATCAGGAAAGAGCTTGCGGTTAGCAACGCACTCCTCGCTTAGTTCGATGACCTTTGTTGTCGATAAGAGTTGCTGATACTCCTCCCAGAAGCAAACACCTCGATTGCCATCTTCAAGCCAAACAGTAACGACTTTCTCCAAATCTTTTGTCACCACACCGCTGTAGCGACATCCCTTGATCGATTCTCTTTTATAAATCCCGAGCCCTCCAAAAGCGGAATAGACCTTTCGCCAAGGGCCGTTTGGATCGAGGGAAAGACGGTCGCGTATCTGGTTCAAATGGGCCCAATATTTTTCACCAATGAGTTCAAATCCGATGGGAAACTCAGGGTCGCGAAGCGCAAAGAGATCATAGGCCCCATTGGCAAGAACACCATCCCATTCTTGCTCCGGATGCAAAATAGTATCGATGATATTTTTGACATCCCACGGATTTAGGAAATCTAAATCAGCCCAGACCACATATTTAAAATCTTCATACTTGTCCTGCAAGACGATATCGAGGATCTTATTACGCGCCCTGGCAATCGCCTCCGTCCTGTTACGGACCTTCATTTTCAATTGGCTGGCTAATTGTTTTTTAGAAAGATATTCCGACAAAAAGATCAGATGCTTATCTTTTTTGGCCCATTCTTGTAAGAGCTGCTTGGTTTGATCGGTGGAATTATTCTCATAGATGATCACCCGATAATCCAAAAATTGGGCTCCTAATTCAGTTGCCGATTGGATCGTATTAGGAATTGCCTTTTCAATATTTTTACAAACACCACAGATCAACACTTTTTCTGGAACGACTGCAGCGTAGAGAGGGGAAAATAAACAACCAAATATAACTAATAGATAAAACATCGATTTTAGATAAGTGATTTGCTCGACTGGCCAGCGATCTCTTTCACATATTTCGGGATAGCATAGCCTGGCAAAAGTGCTTTGAGTCGATGTAGCAAAGCCTTCCCTTCTTCTTCAGGCACTTCGAAGTGTGCAGCCCCTTGTACGCGGTCGAGCTGATTCAAGTAATAAGGCACGATACCATGATCGACCAAAAGCTCGAAGAGATTTTTTAAAGTTTCCACATCATCGTTGATCCCGCGCAGAAGAACAGATGAAGTAAAAATGGGGATGCCGAGTTGTTGGACCTTTTTTAAATGATTGAAGATGTCCTTGTCGAATTCTTGCGGATGGTTGCAATGGATGACGAAGATCACCTGCTTCCTGCACGAGGAAAGCAAACGGATAAAAGAGGAGTCGATCCTTTCAGGAATGCCCATCGGAAACCGTGTGTGGAAACGGATTCTTTTAAGATGGGGAATCCCCTCGAGCTCGCCGAGGAGATGCTGAAGTTGTGGATCACTTAATGACAGGGGATCTCCTCCGCTGAGCAGGATCTCAGAAATGGAGGAATCACCGGCAATGACTTTGAGCTCTTCTAAAAAGAGTTTATCCTCCGTCTCATAGTCAAAATGTTGGCGGAAGCAAAACCGGCAATGCATGGCACAGGCACTTGTGCAGAGAAGCAAGGCACGGCCATGATATTTATGAAGGAGCTTGGGTTTGGAACGGGATGCACTGTCGCCGACCGGATCAAGAACAAATAAGGGGGAGGGCTTCAGCTCTTGAACCGTTGGAATGAATTGACGTAGAACTGGATCCTCCCAATTCCCTTTTTCGATTTTCTCTGCCAGCCGCTTTGGTAAATTGAGGGAAAATTTCGGATGGGGAAGAATGAGATGTTCAGCTTCGCTAACGCTAAAATTTAAAAATGAAAGAAGTTTTTGCCAATCGGTGAAATTATTCCGTTGGATTTCCCTCCATAATGCAATATCTGACATTAAATGTTGCCTGAGTTTAACAGAATGGCAACAAGATTATGTCATTAGTCATTAATAATCAAGTTGACACAGTAATGACTCTCCCAATGGGGTGAGATTGATTTTTGGCTGAGTGTAGCTTGGATCTTCAAGATACTGTTCGAATTCTTTCTTGATGTGGTCTTTGGTACGTTTGAGCTCGGGATAGGCAGAGTTGTGACCAGTGGAGACACCCGTTTCAAAAGCTTCTCTTCTATGAGCCCTGCCCTCGTTCGTTAGCCTTGCCTTTGGCACGTAACACAAATAGCCAACCATTCTTACTTTGGGGTTGTCGCTATAGGGCCTATCCTTGCCCGGATGCTGATTCCAGTGAACGGTTCTTGAATCCCATAAAATGAGTGAGCCGCGAGGAGCTGTTATATGTTTCATGCAGTAAGGGTTTCCAGATTCATCTGTGCCGTGGCCGAAAAAGTCCTGTAATAAGTAGTCACTCCTAGCTTTCTTTTTCTCATGCTTAGAGATTTCTAGAGCGTCGAGAGCTTCTAGTTGGGGAGCAAATTCACTGAACTTGAGATGCGACTTCGGAATGCAGTAAAATCCTCCATCGCCATCGAAGGAATCTTCAAACAAGAACTGTCCCTGGATAGTGAACGGCTTTGTTTTCAACAATGACTCACTGACGAAGTCAATGGGTGGGTTATTGTTGTGTGCGACGCTGTCTTGTCGCCTTAAAATCGCCTGATCAACGTGGGGCCATGGCTCATAATGACCCTCCCTTATTTCTGGCGGGCACATAATGGATATTCCGTCCATGCTTACGATAAGGTCGTTTGTGTTCCAAACTTGAGCAAATATATCGACAATACGAGAATCCTGTCTTAAATCCCACATGACCTGTATCTGGCCGGCAGGCCCAGCGAAGATCCCCATTTTATTATGCATCGGAAATGCCTCTTTCCAGTTACTCCTGTCGTCCATCCTGCAATTGGGCCATGCCTTCTCAATGTATTCATGCCAAACGCGCTGGTATAATAGCTCCGTTTCAGGAGTCGAAAGTATCTGTGGAATGACGCAATACCCCAGTTCTTCAAGATCCTTCAGGTAAGAAGGGGTGAGGGACTGCTGCTCTTCTGCAATGACGCCGACATGATCTTCTGATGAAGGCTGTGCGTTCGTGAATGTCGGGGCGAGCCATAAAAAGACAAACAAAAATAAACGTGTGCGTCTCATAAGCATCCTCCTCAAGGCACCAAAAAAACAAGGAAGGTTTCAGAAGATACTATATTATAGTCAGGGAGATGAAAATTCTAATATTTTTTCAAAAAGTTTATCCTTAAGGGATGGAGTTAACCGATCCCTACTCACCTCAAAGTAAACCTTGTCATAGTCTTTGGCGTCCTCGCGGAATTCAGAAGCAATTTGTTTTAAGGCAAAAGTGTGGACAACAGTAGAGTCGATACACATTCCCTTTTCATTGAGTCGAATAAAATCATAGTCATCAAAAATACGAATTCTAGCTTCTTCATCTAGGATAAGACGCATGATTGTATAACAACGCATCCTTTCCGCTTTAATAGGCACGATGTGCTCATCGCGAGAAGAAACGACAATTCTTTTTCCATAGATCGTCAAATACCCTTTGTCATCGATGGCAACGACACAATTTTCGAGTTTTCGAAGATCGAATTTCGATCCTGATGAAGAGAAAATAATCCCTTCAGTTTTCTTGGCGGTCAGGTGCTGATGCACCTTAGCAATCACTTCTTCAACGATCAATTCCAAAGGTTTTAAAGAGGCCTCATCGAGAGCTTTGAGGTCAAGGATATCGATGGGTTCTTCTCTGTCTTTGAATCGGAGAGAGAGTAATAAATTTCGCATAGGATCGATCCCTGTCACAGGGGGCTCATTGGGTACATGAGCCAAGAATTGCACATGTAAATCTTCCTTTCCCAATGCCTCATTTGCTTTGATCAATACATTGTCTAAAAAAATCTGATAATCGACTGCACTTGAACCCTCTTTGATTTGAGTTTCACCGTGAAGCGGCCAGAAGCGATGAGCTGGAAGTCCTATACTATGTGTTGGAGCAGCCATGAAGTCCTCGTATTGGGAAGTTAAAATCAATCAATGTCATCAAAGATACAAGGAAAATAGATTATTTCCACTCAGAAAAGGATTCCTAGGAGGTGTTCTCAAAATATTAACCATACAGGATGCTATTGCAGAACTTTCCAATGGGATAAAATAAAGAATTGTTTTATCATAATTCCCCTCTCGATTAAACGAGGGAGTATGGAAACTAAAAGAGCAAAAATAGTGGCTTGTAAACCACTACCGAATTATCACCTCTGGATTCGTTTTGATGACGGGCTGGAAGGGGATGTTGATTTGAATCATCTTGTGGGTAAAGGAGTTTTCGAAGCATGGAACTCAGTTGATTTTTTTAACCAGGTAAGAATTGATCTCAAAAGTGATACTGTGGCATGGGGAGAAGATATTGATTTGGATCCTTATGTTTTACGAGAGAAGATAGCTCCTAAACATCGATAAGTTAATGAAGATCCTTCTCAAAATATTTAAAACAAACCTCCTTGTTACTCCTTCTCTAAGACTTCAAACTCGTCGCTGTCAAGGCTTTGACTAAAGGTTTGAGAGAGGAGTCGGGAGCTTTCTCCCGACTGATCTCTGCTCCTAATGAAGAGAGTTTTTGCACGATGTTCTCATATCCTCTGTCGAGGTAATGGACTCCGCTGATACTGCTCTCTTCGGGAGCGAGCAGGGCTGCAAGAACATAGGCAAAACCTGCGCGCAGGTCGGGAATGGCGATGTCTTTGGATTGCAAGAAAGTGGGTCCTTTGATGACGATGCTATGAAGGAAATTTTGTGAAGCGAAACGGCACTCTTTGCCACCGAGGCATTGGGTGAATGTTTCGATATCGGCCCCCATGAGGCGCAAAGTCTCTGTATAGCCGAAACGATTTTCGTAGACGGTTTCATGAATGACGGAAGCGCCGTGGGATTGTGTCAATAGCACGACAAAAGGTTGTTGCCAATCGGTCATGAAACCTGGGTGGACATCCGTCTCGATGTGAATCCCCCCTTTTAAAGGCCCCTTGTAAAAAAATTCGATCCCTTCTTTTTTGACTTCAAACCCAGCATTGACCTCGCGCAGTCGGTTGAGGAAAGTGATCATGTGGGGATGTTGAGCTCCCTCGACGAAGACCCTGCCCTTAGTCCCTATTCCCGCTAATCCTAAAGAAGCCGCTTCGATCCGATCGGTGATCACGACATGCTCGACTTCATGAAATTGATTGGTTTGTTGCACCCGAATGGTCCGGTCGACATCCAATCCGATTGTCACTCCGAGTTTTTGTAAAAAAAGGATCAGATCGACGATCTCAGGCTCGGTAGCTGCATTTTTTATCACTGTTGTCCCTTTAGCGCGGACGGAAGCCATGATCGTATTTTCTGTCGCCCCAACAGAAGGATAGGGAAGAGTGATGACAGATCCTTTCATCCCTTGGTGGGCTCTTGCAAAGTAAGCCCCTTCTTTTTTCATTTCACGAAATTCAATGGTGGCCCCGAGCTTTTCTAATGCGATGATATGAAAGTCGATGGGACGTTTGCCGATTTTACATCCACCTACAGTCGGTACGATGATATCTTCATCGGTACGTCCCAAGAGAGCGCCGATCATTAAAATGGGAATCCGGTTGGATCCAGAAAACCGTTGTGGGATGTAAGAGGTCTTCAGTTCTTTTGTGATGATTTCCAGAATGCCACCAGAGCGGTCCCATTGCACTTCAGAACCGATCTCACGACATAATGCCACTGTGACTTCTACCTCGGCGATATCGGGGACATTATAGAAAGTGCACCGTTTATCTGACAAAAGAGAGGCGACAAGAAGTTTAGTGATTGCATTTTTAGCCCCAGCTGCTTTCACTTTTCCTTCTAATGCTTTGCCACCTTTGATTTTGAGAATGTCCATAATTCCTCAGAAGGATCAGAAAAAGTATTGGGAGAAAACAACCCAGTCTTGATACCCAAGTAAACTCAAAGATCGGTTTTTGGCTGCGTTGGCATCCTAGCCTTTTCATCCGTCTGCATCGGGCCTATTAGTCAATAGGCCCTGCTTCGACGCCGGCCTGCGGCCTGATGAAAATTCAAGGCGCCAACTTTGCCAAATTCCCGATCTTTGAGTCTACTTGGGTATACTCAAGCAAGATTTAACTGTAAACTTGTATCATTAGGTTGCGCGGAAAGCTTACCCGTTTTCCATTCTTTAAAACAAGAGAATTGGGAAGGTATCCTTCTGCTTGCTTTGTGTAACTGAGCCGTATAGTTTTATTCGGAAAATGCCGCTTTCGGAACGTCAATGCTGCCCACCCCATTGTTTTGCGCGCATTGATTTCTACGACAGGCTGCAAGAGAACTGTTTCTGGATTTTCAGGAAGAGTGTATAGCATGGTATCTATCCCTAAGTTACCGAAAAATCCCCTCTTCGCAATGATGTTTAGCAAAGGCTCCACTTGTTTCCGATGCTCGAGTAATTGAGAAAAATAATCTCTCTCCTCACCCACTTCATTATATTGATATTGTCCCCGTCGATCATTTTGACAAAGTGTTGAACCGAGATAGGTGATTTGGCCACCCCTTTCAATATACCATTGCGTGCTGAAGTCGAGAATTCGCTTTACCCAAGGTTCAGCGATGACGGGAAGATCTTTTTTCCATTCACCGTGCAGAAATGAAGCAATCCGATCCCAGGATGGGGTTTCATTTTCTATGATCAGATGCCCTTTTCCAGAAACGCCAAAGCAAGTCTTCAACACTTTTATCCCTGGGAAGGATTGGAGCCAGTGTTTTGCTTGGGATTCTTCGCAGAGCAAAGCTGCCCCAGGTAATTTGGGACTATGATCGAAGGAAAAGTATTTGGAATTGACTTCTTTGACGATTTTCCAATCGGGAATCGAGTAGGTCAATCCCCGCTTTTCAGCCCACGACGCGATCAGTTGGGAAGGACCCCAACTTTCAATTGTCATCGGGGAGGAAAAGTCTTTCTCTTCGAGGGTGAAATGAAGAGGTGCCACAATTCCCCTCGAGCTCAAGGAAGACCAATAGTCTGTGGCTGGCAAATCAGATAAAAGGATCGCATCTTCAGGGTCGGAATAAAGAACGGGAAGAAATTGCAACTGGAGAAATACTCCGTGTTGTGAAAAAGCTTCCCGTAAATCTATTTTCGGCTCATTTTCCAGTTCCCACTCGAAGAAAGTATTGGCAATCTGCAACTTGGACATAATGGAACCTATCTCAGTAAAATTTTTCGTCGATTTTCGATTCAAATTCGGGGGGTAATATACGCATGTTTGATATTACCCCCCGAATTTGAATCGAAAATCGGCTCAAAAGAACCCGAAAATCGACTGAAACTTTTTACTGAGATAGGTTCTACTAGACAAAAGCGTGTTTGAAAGGTTATAACACAAGATACAATTCACCATCTTTCCCTCTAGGTCAATAATGGTTAAACAAAAAATTCGTCTGGGTATCCTTTTTGGCGGAAAATCTGCAGAACATGAAGTCTCTTTGTTCTCTGCAAAGAATGTGATCGAAGCCCTTGATCCAGAAAAATACGATGTTTTTTTAATCGGCATTGACAAGACAGGGGAGTGGCGTTTGCGCGATGGGTATACTTATTTGATGAATGCAGATAACCCCAAGCTTGTCCAGTTGAATGAAGCTAAGGAAAGCCTTGCGCTCGTCCCCAAGCAAGATCGGAAAGAGCTCGTCAGCTATTCTGGCAATCAACTCCAAGAATCTCTCCAATTAGATGTGATCTTTCCCGTTTTGCATGGGACCTACGGCGAAGATGGGACTGTGCAGGGGCTATTAAAACTTGCCAATATCCCTTTTGTTGGAGCGGGGGTTCTCGGCTCTGCAGTGGGGATGGACAAGGATGTGATGAAACGGCTTTTACGCGATGGGAAGATTCCGACGGCCCATTTTTTGACTTTACACGATTACAATCGAGATCAGTTCACTTTTGAGAATGTGATTCGAGAAATAGGCCTCCCTTTTTTTGTCAAACCGGCTAACCTCGGCTCATCGGTAGGGATCTCAAAGGTCAAAAATCAAGAAGAATTTAAATCGGCGATTGCAGAGGCCTTTTTATACGATCGAAAAATCTTAATCGAGGAGTATGTTCCAGGAAGAGAGATCATCTGTTCAGTACTAGGCAATGATGATCCGATCGCCTCTTTGCCAGGAGAGGTAATTCCCAATCACGAATTTTATTCTTATGAAGCCAAGTACCTCGATAAAGAAGGGGCAAATTACAAAACCCCTGTCGATCTGCCCGCTGACATTACTCAGAGAGTCCAACGATTAGCGATCGATGCTTACCGGGTTCTTTGCTGTGAAGGAATGGCTCGGGTCGATTTCTTTTTGAAAGAGAGTGGAGATCTGATCGTCAACGAGATCAATACGATCCCTGGTTTCACCAAGATCAGCATGTATCCGAAGCTTTGGGTAGCCAGCGGTCTACCTTACGCTGAGCTTCTCGACCGGCTCATCGGGCTTGCAATCGAGCGGCATGAGAAGGAATCTCGCCTCAAAACAACTTTTTGAAGCATTACAACGCATGTCATGACTGTAAAATGAGCAATCAGATCCACTTGCGTTGATAGTCTGTTTCATGAGATGTCGAAAATCGACGATTTGATATGATTTATCTTTCATTGAGAGGTCGATTTTCATGCACCATTCCCCTTTTCCTCGAGTACGTGTAGGTATAGGACAAAGCAGTCACCGTTTTCTCCCCTCCGATTCAGCAAAGCCCTGTATCATTGCTGGTCTCATTTTTGAAGATGTGCCCGGATTATCAGCCGATTCTGATGGGGATGTCGTTATCCATTCCATTTGCAATGCGATCACCTCTGTATCGGGAATTCCTATCCTCGATGGGGTCGCCATCGATCTCTGTCTCAAAGATGGGATTACAGATAGTCAGGTCTACTTAGAAAGGGCGATGGAGACGTTGGGGCGTCAAAAAGTTGAACATGTCGCTTTGACCATTGAGGGGAAACGTCCCCATTTTCAAAAGAGGATCGAGGAGATGAGAGGGGGGATTGCGCACATCATGAAAATCGGTGTCGACCAGGTCGGGCTCACAGCGACCTCTGGAGATGGATTGACAGATTTTGGATGTGGAGATGGTTTGCAATGCTTTTGCATTTTGACAACGGTTGAGATGAATCAATAGACTTCTTGCATAAGTTCATTTTCGTGCCCGTGTGCGTGCCCTCATCTTATTACCCATAAGTCTATTGACCACTAATGCTCTTAAGGTTTAAGAAATTTTACCACCCGCTCGCTTCGCTCTCTAGAGAGCACAGAGGCCACAGAGGAAGAATTAGGAAAATTCCTGATACAGCTATCGACATTCATCGAGCATGGGGGGCTTGAACTTTTCGAATCGACTTCGACATAAAGTACTTGAAAGAGAACATCCGTCGCTTGAACTCCCTGGTTCCTTCTCTGTGGCCTCTGTGCTCTCTAGAGAGCGAAGCGAGCGGGTGGTAAAATTTCTTAAACCCTTAAGAGCAATAGCAACATCCCATGTCCCAATGGAAAATAGACTTATGGGTAATAGGATGAGAGCACGCACACGGGCACGGGTTATTAATAGACGTCGGTGAGGTAACGTTTCTGGGTGCGTAAGCTTTTAGTATAGGCCTTGGCAGCCTCTTCGCTCATCCCTCCCTGCTCCTGAGCAATTCTTTGCACCATCGCATCGACATCTTTGGCCATGTAATGGGCATCTCCGCAGACATAGAAATAAGCACCTTCTTCGAGCCAGGCCCATAGCTCTTTGCTATTTTCGAGCATTCTGTGCTGGACGTAGATTTTTTCGGTCTGATCCCGAGAAAAAGCGAGGTCGATTTTCAATTTTCCCTGAGATCTCCATTGTATCCAGTCATCTTCGTAAAAATAATCAGATTTTTGGTTCCGCTCACCGAAAAAAAGCCAGTTTTTTCCTTGAGATCCTTTGGCGATCCTCTCTTGCATGAATGCACGGTAGGGAGCAACACCTGTTCCAGGGCCTACCATGATGATGGGTGCATTGCCATCGGACGGGAGCGTGAAATAGTGGGCGGGTTGGACGTAGATGGGAACTTTAGTTTCATTCACTGTCGCGAGATTGCAAAGGAAATGGCTTCCGACGCCATAACGTTGTTCTCCCTGGTGTGAAAAAGTGAACAGGGCCACTGTGAGATGGACTTCATTTTTGAAAACGAGCTGTGAGGAGGCGACAGAATAAAAGCGGGGAAGTAATGGGCCAAATTGAGCACAGAGTTCTTGAAGGGGAGCTTGAACGTCGTTGTACTCTTTAAAAAGATCGAGGGGATCACGGGCGCTCAAATATTGGAGGAGAAGGGGTTTGTTTTCCTCAAGTAAGAGGCGACGCAGATTGTTTTTTTTGTCGTGCTCCATTTCGCAGGCGTAGAAAAGTTTTAGAAAGGAGCTTGTGAGTCGTGAAAGATTGGCTCTAGAGCTCAAAAAATCCCATAACCGTAGAGCGATGCCTGTGCGAGGATCGTTAATCAGCTCATCGCCACTCGCTTTCATCGCGTCGATCAGGTGCTCCACAAGGCGTGGATCATTTTGAGGATAGATCCCGATCGAATCACCGACTTTAAAACGGATGGGCGCATCATTGAAGTCGAGGGAAACGTGAAATGTGTGTTTTGTCGAACCTGTTTTTGTCAGGGGATAACGTTCTTTAATGATAGAGATGCAGGGATGAAGGCGGTCGATCGATTCAGAATTTTTCATAGACAGTTGTTAAAAAAAAATGTAAAAAGACATTAAGAAGCTGTTTTAAAACAGTTTAAGGACCATCATGAAATTCAGACCTTCCTTCTGTATTCTCCTGTTTTTTTGCTTATCAGCTTGTACAGGTGGAGGTTATAGCCGTCACTATATCATTTCAGATACGGCAGAGGAAGCGATCAGCAGCGAGCCCATTGAAAAACGCTAGAATCCGCCTTAGATCTCTTTACAATCTTTCTTTTGCCACCCTTTGGTTAAAGCATCCATTTTTTTGTTGGAGATCCCTCCGAGAAATTCGATCCCATTCAATAATCTTGCGCGCGTGCGGTCTTTTCCCAAAATCTCAACGGAATCATATAAGGGAGGACCCTGTTTTTTGCCAGTCAATGAAACGTAAAGAATAGGGATGATCACTTTTTTCATCTGCACCCCAAAAGCTTCAGCCACATCATGAGCCGCTTTTTCAATGCCTGGACGTTTCCAGTTCTCTTGTTCATCCATGCTCCAAATGATCGTTTGGAGCATCATGGCGACTTTTTCTTTCGGCGTTGACGCTGGACAAAGCAATTCCTCTGTATAGGTGAGATGATTCACAAAGAAAAAGGAGCACAATTCCATGAATTCGCCAAATGTTTTAATGCGCGTATGGCACAGTGGCATCAGTTTTTTCATGAAAGCATCATTATAAATCCATTCTTTCATCCTCTCCCAAAGTTTGTCTTCAGGGATCGTATTGATCAGATACTGTTGATTGACCCAATCGAGTTTGAGAGAGTCGAAATAAGCTCCTGAGACGCCGATCCGTTTAGGATCGAATTCGCGGATGATCTCATCGAGAGGATAGATCTCTCTATCACCGGGCATGCTATAGCCCATCAGTGTGAGGAAATTGACAAAGGCTTCACGAAGATAACCGCTATCCCGGTAATAAAAGATCGAGGTTGGATTGCGACGCTTGGAAAGCTTTCTTCCATCTTTGCCCAAAAGCAACGGCATATGCATAAATACAGGGGGTGTCCAACCAAAGCTTTCATAGAGCATGATATGTTTGGGCGTTGAACTGATCCACTCATCGCCCCGAATCACATGGGTGATTTCCATTAAATGATCGTCGACGACATTGGCAAGGTGATAGGTGGGAAAACCATCTGATTTGAGTAAAACTTGATCGTCGATATCTGCCCAAGGACAGGTGATCCGTCCTTTAATCCCATCTTCAAAAGAGCATTCGCCGGTCAGTGGAACCTTTAGACGGATCACATAAGGCTGTCCCGCTTTTTCTCGTGCAGAGACCTCTTCTGGGCTCAAATTGCGATATCTTCGGTCGTAGCCGATTTTTTGCCCAAGTTTTGATCCCATCTCCCGCATTTCTGCCAATTCTTCAGGGGTAGCGAAACATTTATAAGCTTTTCCTTGGTCGAGCAGCAGTTGGCAGTGCTCCCGATAAATTTCTGTCCGCTCAGATTGCCGGTAAGGGGCATAAGGGCCCCCCACATCAGGACCTTCATCCCACTCAATCCCTGCCCATTTCAATGCTTCGAAAATATTTGTCTCATATTCTGGACGGGAACGTGTCCGATCGGTATCTTCGATCCGGAGAATGAACTTTCCTCTAAAGTGACGAGCGAAGATTAAATTGAATAAAGCGATATAGGCTGTGCCGACATGAGGGTCGCCAGTCGGAGAGGGGGCGATTCTAACGCGTACGTCCATAATTAAATAAGCCTGTTTTTTAAGTATTTAAGAGTCTGTCTGTGATCTTGGTTAATTGCTTTTTGCGCCTTTTTCTTTTGGCTTCGATTCTATTCCTTGGCTAAAGTTAACCTAACTATGTCCTGCGGAATAGAATCGAAGCCAAAAGAAAAATCCATCAAAAATCAAAATAACCAAGATCGCAGACAGACTCTAAGTCCACAATTTTTCCTGTTTGCAGCATAGAATGCAAGTGCTGGAGGAGGTTTAGCCTAAGTTATTGATAATGAATGGGTTACTGAAAACGGGATCTCAGTTCTTCTTCGATTTGGTGAGGGGAGAGAAAGAGGATCGCATCGATCCCAAGGGCTTTGGCAGCAGCGATATTTACTGGTTTATCATCGATAAAGATGCAATTTTCGGGTGAGACTTGTACCTGTGCCAGCATCATTTGGTAAGCTAAGGGATCAGGTTTATCGACACCGATTTCGCAAGAGAGTAAAACGGGAAAGAAATCATCGTAATAACCGTTATCGCGAAGGAAAATCGCACGTTCCTGAGTCACATTAGAAAGAAGGGCGATCCTGATCCCAAGTTCTTTATAGAATTTGATGAGATGGCGTACTTCTTTACTTTCATTGATCGATTGAAGGATGACAGTGTCATACTGCCTTTGCCAATCTTTTGGAAGAGTGATGTGATGTTCATCAGCGGTGTGTTGCCAAAAGAGGCTTTCTGGGATTTTTGCGTCACGAGCAGCTTTAAATCTCTCTTGAATCCCTTGCAACGTGAGATCATCGACTAGGAATGTTTTTTTAATGAATGCATAGAACGCTGTTTTATCTGGATGAACAATCACCCCTCCAAAATCAAATACGATGGCTTTGTCGGCCTCAGAGACTGTCTGCGGATTCAGTTTCAGTCGATTTTCGGGTTCTTTTGAGCCGATTTTTGATTCAAATTCGGGGGGTAATATCAAACCTTCGTATATTACCCCCCGAATTTGAATCAAAAATCGGCCAAAATAATCCCGAAAATCGACGAAACCTGAATTCGCAGACAGTCTCTCAGCTTGTATTGCGGTAAAGACAAGGAAGGAAATGATTAAAAAGCATATTCTTTTCATGCGGCTTTTTCTGGGAGCTTTTCAAGTGTATCTTCTTTCATGAGATAGATGAGATCTTTCATGATATTGCCCGTTTCGATCAATTGCAGGTCGGTTTGACCGAAAAAGTTGTGAGAATCGGTAAAGTCATCCTTTTTTTCGATCTCTTTGAGCAGATTTTGATAATTCTTGTTTTGAGCGATCCGTTCAGTAGAATTTTTTTTAAGTTTTTCGAGATAGGGTTGATAAGTGGTCACGACGTTCTGCAAATTTTGGTTATATACTTTTTTTAAGTGGTTGCGGTGGATGAGGGGAACATCGGAAAGATCATCTTGGAAATTTGGAGGAATTTTATCTGTCCCTACAGGAAATTTTGAGTGTTTTTCTCCAATTTCCATTTCAGAGAAGATCCCAGGGACCACGACGTCTGTTTTGACGCCGACGAGTTGAGGGCTTTTGCCCGACACTGTATAATACCTTCCTCGAGTGACCTTATATTCTCCCTTTGGGTTGACTTTTCCAAAATGGGAGCTTTCAAGAGTAAACGTTTGGAATGTCCCTTTACCGAATGTTTCAGGATCTCCGATGACGATGGCTCGACCGTAATCTTGAAGGGTTTGAGCGACAATTTCAGCAGCAGATGCACTGAGACGTGAGGTCAAAACGATGAGAGGTCCATCCCAGACTTTGTGGTTTTCAACATTGCGCAGGTGCTGAATCTGACCTGTGTTGTCTTTTACGGAAACGACAACTCCTTTTGAGATGAAAAGCCCAGTGACAGAGACAGCTTGAGGTAGAAGTCCACCAGCGTTATCCCGCAGATCGAGAATAATCCCCTTGACCTGGTGCTCTTTTTTCAATTTTTCAATGGCAGCGGAAATATCAGACGCCGAAGAGCTGTTTGCATCTTGATAAAAAGAAAAAAGGTGGAGAATGGCGATGATCCCATCCCCATAAGGCTCAAAAGTTGTTTCCAGACGGTTTTCCTTTAAGACGATTTCACCACGGATGATTTCGATGTCGACCTTTTCTTCCTTCGTTTGATCGCTATCTTTCGTCTCCCGGAGCACTGTCAGGGTCACAATCGACCCTTGAGGGCCGCGGATCAATTCAACCGCTTCGACAATGTCCATCCCGACGACGGGTTCTTGATCGACAGCCACAATTCGATCCCCAGTTTTAAGTTTATTGGCTTGGCTCGCAGGGCTCCCTTCGACGAGTCGGACAATTGTAAATCCGTTTAAATCATCTCTGAGTTGGGCCCCTATGCCAAAGAGTCTTTGTTGAACTTGGATCATGAATTGATTGGCCTCTGAGGGGGTAAAATAGATGGTTTGAGAATCGAGGGCGGAACTGGTCGCCTTAAGTACATAAGATAGAACGAGTTGCTTTCTTTCTCCTTTAGAGGCGCCTGCAAGCTCGATCTCCCGATTGGTCCTTCGTTTGGAAAGGCGTTGAAAGAATTGTTCCTTCGTTTCTGGGCTGATTTTTTCTGCCGTTTGCAATTGTAGAGATTTAATCTTTGAAAGGCGGTCTGACAGTTCCTCTGGTGTTTTAGCCCACTTAATCTCCTTAAATTCAGAGGGTTGCACATTTTTTGGCAAGGGGGCATCTTCGATCTGCTTTTCTAAGCGATTCCTCCTTTCTACAGCGATGAGCATTGCTTCATGAATCTGTTCGAATACAGAAAAATCTTCTTTTTTATAACCCTCGAGAGTTTGGGTTAAAAGGCCCTTAGAGGGGTGAATCCAGGGGTCAATGTCAGACTCGAGGAAGTAGGTTTTACCCGGATCGACCTCTTCGAGATAGTTTTGGATGGCCCTTCCGACGATCTCCTCCGTTAATTTTTGATGGCAGACGTGGGCCTTTAAAATCTCTTCGATTTTCACCCTCGTATCTCGAGCTGAAAGCTCTGGAGGTTTGGCGTCTATCTGGGAAAATAGAAAAATTAGAGTAAAAAACGGAGCGATCCACCGAAAAAGCATAAAGTGACCTTTTTCTACTAATTAGTTAACGCACAGTGACTTGGATTATACATGAAAGAGGGGATTGAAAAAAAGACCCTCTTTTATACGTAGCTTATAGCAAATCAGAAGTTTATGGCTACTTTAAAATATAAATTACTTAAATTCTAAAAGCTTGATCATGTGGCTCTTAACAAGAAAAAAAACAGTATATGCTTGAAATCAATTCATTTATATGCCATAATTAATGATCAAAGTGAGTATTAGAATCGTTTAATTTATAAAAGCGATGAAAAGAGTGCCTCTAATTGGTAAGCTACTGATTTAAAGCGATTTCAATATCAATTGAAAGAGAGCACTAACAAAATTATTTTTGATTTATTGGAGGATTTAAATCATGGAAAAGGAAACCAGCCATCTTGGTGAGGCTATATCAGCTTCGCCGGGCAAGAAGGTCGTTTCAATTACGGAGGCGGCGAAAATCAACAACGTCACCCGTCAAGCGATCTACGTTGCCATTAAGCAAAGAAAGCTTAAGGCTTCAAAAGATGCGACTCGGTGGACAATTGATTTAGAGGATCTAGAGAATTATCGCAAACAGAAATATTCTCGGACCAAATCGATGTTCAACGGAGAGCTTCTTTTTGATAATATCAAAGGCTTTTATTCAGTCAATCAAGTTGCCAAAATGTTAAATGTCCCTGCACAAAAGATCTATTACGCTACGCGTGTAGGTCTGATGAAAGCACACAGAAAGGGTGCTGCATGGGTCGTTCATGTGAGCGACATAAAGCTGTACCAGGAAACTTACCTGGATAAAAAAGTCACGCGCTCAGAGGCGATCTAAAGTTTGCGGGATGAAAAGCTACTCAGGGGTTTTTTCATCTTAAAAGAGCGTAACTAAAATCCTGGGAACTGCGTTACTAAAGCCGCCGAAGACAGTCTTCGGCGGTTTTTTTTGCCCTAAAATACACAAAACCTGACCGGGGACTATCAAGAAAAAAATTTACTTTCCTGAGGTAAAAAAAATTTGATTCTTTTTTTTTCTTTTTCTGCTAACTTTAACCAAAAATTAATAATTAACGTATATAATCATTTGTAAAAGAGAAGGAGAGATGTCCCATGAACGAAAAAAATGACGGCGAGATCACCTCAGACAACAAAAAATTTGTGACGTTATCTGAAGCTGCTAAAATCAACGATGTGACTCGGCAAGCGATTTATGTAGCGATTAAGCAGAAAAAGCTGCGTGCGTATAAAAATCCGACGCGATGGATTATCGATATTGAAGATCTTGAGCACTATCGAAAACTGAAATACTCTCGCACAAAATCGATGCATAACGGCGAGCTGATTTTTGATAATAAAAAAGGTTTTTTTTCCATTCAACAGGCGGCCAAATTGTTGAATGTCCCTTATCAAAAGATCTATTATGCGACGCGAATAGGCCTCCTAAGAGCATCGAGAAAGGGATCTGCCTGGGTCGTTCACATGGATGATCTTAAAAAATACCAGGAAAGCTACTTGAATCGACTGATTTCTAATTTCGATGAAAATGTTTCCTAAGAGTCTCTTAATCAAGATCGCAGACAGACTCTATCAATCGATGAGTTGGAAATCGCGAACTTGCAGCTGAATGCTCGATTTATTGAGAAAGACGTTGATATGTGGGGTAAAGGCGATGTGCAACGTTAAATTTTTCTTGAGAAGACGGCTTCTCTTCTCTGCCATTCCAAAAGCAATCCCTTCTAGCATCCGGTCATTTTGCTCAAGGTAGAGTTTAAGGTGGGTTTTTCCAACGACCTTGGGAGGCCAAATCTGTTTAGCATCGCAATAGAGAATCGGTGCAGGGTTTTCATTGCCAAAAGGTTCGAGTAAGCTGAACGATTCCATGAAATCGAATGTGAGATCGCCAAAGTTGATTTTAGCATCCAGATGAAGTTTGGCGACGACATCCTGGTCTTTGAGTTGCTCGTCGGCAGCACCGATGAAATTGCTTTGAAATTTTATAATATTTTCTTCCCGAATGGTCAATCCAGCAGCAAAATCGTGTCCCCCAAAGTTTTCGAGAATTTCTGCGTTATCGCGCAGGTGTTGGAGTAAAGGGAATTCATGGATTGTCCGAATAGATCCTTTGCCTAAACCTTGATCGATTGAGATGACAACGGTGGGCCGATTATATTGTTTTGCGATCCGGGCTGTGATGATAGGGATGATTCCTGGATGCCATTTATCGGAAAAGAGAACGATCGCTTTGTGACTCAGGATTTGGGGATTTTTTAAGATGAATGTCTCCACATCTTCTGAATCCCGCCTTTCGATTTTTTGTCGCTCGATATTATTCAGGTCGAGTTCCTTGGCCAGTGCTTCGGCAGCGACAGGATCGCGAATCAAGAGAAGTTCAACCCCTTTACGTGGGTCAGCAATCCGGCCTAAGCTATTCAAACGGGGAGCGACTTTGGAAGCGATGTCGATGGGTGTAATTTCCCCTAGTTTTAGATCGCAGACAGTGAATAATTTTGCCAGACCTATCCGCTTGGTTTTGCGGAGTTGGCGTAGCCCATAACGGACAAGAATTCGGTTTTCGCCGAGAAGAGATCCCATGTCGGCAATGGTTCCGAGAGCGACGAGGTCGAGATACCGTTTAAGGTCAATTTTAGAAGGGCTTATCGATCCATTGGAAATGAGGGCGTTTGTAATGGCATGCGCGAGTTTGAATGCAACGCCGACGCCTGTCAAATTGCGGTTGGGATAAGTGCTATTGATCAGTTTTGGGTTTAGAGTCGCGATGCAATGAGGAATCTTCGCAGTGGGTTCATGGTGGTCGGTGACGATGACATCGATATGGCGTCGCACGGCTTCTTCGATCTCTGTTGCAGAAGTGATCCCGCAATCGACGGTGATGATCAACTTACATTCATTGGCGACAGCATATTCCAATGCATCGAGAATGACGCTTTGTTTTAAAGTATTGCGGTTGGGGACATAAAAAAAGACATTGGCTCCGATGAATCGCAAAAATTCTGTGAGGAGAGCGGCTGCAGTAATTCCATCGACATCGTTGTCGCCGTAAATGAGGATGTGTTCCTTGTGTTTAAACGCTTCTAAAACCCTGTTAACGGCTTTGTCCATGTCTGGAAACAACTGCGGATCTAATAGGTTCGGCAGCTTTGCATAGAGATAGTCATGGATCTCTTCCAGAGATTTAAAATTCCGTGAAGCTAGAATATAAGCGGTGACTGGATGGATGCTAAACTCTTTGATGATGGTTTTGTGCCACTCTGGATCGACCTGTGGATAAATCCAGATTGGGTCACGGTGAGCTGGATGTCATGTTAAATCTATTTTTCGTTAAGCATCAGTTTAGCTTCTTTCTGCAACTCTCGATCATGGAAATACTTCATCAAAGGAGCGGCGATGAATAACGATGAGAGTGTGCCAAAAATAACTCCGATGGCCATGACTAGCGAGAAGCCAAAGAGAGTATTACCACCGAGGAGAATCAGTGGGATAAGCACCAGGAGCGTTGTCCCGGAGGTCATCATCGTGCGGCTAAGTGTGACATTTAGAGCATGATTGATGATTTCAGAAAAGCTCGATTTACGCATTAACCGCACATCTTCACGAATCCGGTCAAAGACGATGATGGTGTCGTTAAGGGAATACCCGATGATCGTCATCAATGCAGCTATCGTATTGAGGTCGATTTGGATATTCAGCCCCAAAGCATGGAGTATCGCGAGGACGCCAAGGGTAAAGACGACATCGTGAGCAAGGCAGAGGGTCGCACTGATCGCGTATTTGAATTCAAACCGGATGGTGATGTAGATCAAAATACACAAAAGAGCAACCATCAGGCCGATGATCGCATTGTTACGCATCGTATCTGACATCTGGCCGCTGACCTCGGTCCAGTTTTTATCGAGATTTTGCAACGAGGCGGAATTGAGAGTCAGGCCAGAATTGTTCAGAGCTTGGACGACCCAAACGATTTTTGGATTCGTTTCAAATGGATAAACGGGTTCTTTAAGGTCATTTTCAATCGGCATGTGGAAGAATGGCCGGCCGCTTTGTTGTAGGCTACGGCTAAGGAAGATACGGATATGATTAGCTGGAGTCATCTCGCGGACTTGAAAATCCTGCTGAATGGCGCCTGCTTTGATCAAGGCTTCTTCAACGACATTGCGATAGCTAGTCTCTTCTTTTTGCACTTGCAGTTCTATACTCAATGCGTAACCACCACTAAAATCCATACCGAATATCGTATGGCGCTGGGCGCTGAGCATAAAGATTCCGACGAGGATGACAACAGCAGAGAAAAGGACCGTTTTTTTTGTGTGTTTCAAAAAATTGTAGTTTTTTGCTCTGAACCAGTTGAGCATGGAAAGGCTTTTATGGTTGGGGTTCTGGATCCATCCGGCAAAGAAAAAGCGGGTCAGGAAGAGTGCTGTGAACATCGATGAGATGATCCCAATGATCAACATGACTGCAAACTGCTTGATCGGCCCTGAGTCGAAATGCAACAGGACCAGCGCAGCGATGATCGTGGTCACATTGGAATCGAGGATTGCAGAAAATGCTTTGCGGTACCCCGCATGCACGGCAGAGGCGATTCGCCCGCTGACGGCAAACTCTTCCCGGATCCTTTCGAAAACAAGCACGTTGGCGTCAACAGCCATTCCGAGTGTCAAAATGATCCCTGCAATACCGGCAAGCGTCATCGTCGCTTGCAAATTTTGCAATGTCGCCCACATCAGGAAAAGATTGAATACGACAGCAACTGCAGCGACCACTCCACTAAAACGGTAGTAGCCTATCATGACACCAATGACGAGCATCAATGAGAGAATGGTTGCTAAGATGCCAGTAAACCGTTCTTTAGATCCGAGTTCGGGACTGACGTTTTTCTCAGATAAGATGTGTGGTGTGAAAGTTAAAGATCCAGCCTTCAGGTCAGCTTCGAGCTGACTGATCTCTCTTTGTGTAAAGCTGCCACTGATCATCGCGCTATCTCTTAAAGCAGAGTCGAGCGTGGGGGCGCTAATGACAGAACCGTTTAAGATGACAGCCATTCTCCAGCCCCGCCCGCTTGAGTAAGTTTCAACGGTGGTTCCAGCGATTTTTTCTTTGGCGAATTGAGAGGTCCATGCGTAAAGATCGTCGCGAGGGCTGATTTTTAAGCCTTCCTTATTCGAATAGGATCCCTTGATCGAAAAAGCGAGGTAGTTGCCTTTAGAGGGGTCGTAGGAGGCTTGAATCTGATCCAGGTTGGAACCTTCACATGCAAAGTTGCGAAAGACGATGAGCAAAGGATGGGTCTGTCCTTGCCAATCGGTAAAGTCATTTCCGCGGAATGTAGCGATCTTCGAATAGGTTTCATTGAATACGCTAGTGACGGTTGTTTCCTGCGGATTGGCGAGTTTCATTCCGTTTTCATAAAGGATGCGCGCTGCTTCACTGCGTGGCTGGATCACATCAGGGTCTAAAGAATCTCCATAGAGGTGCTTCCAGGCGATGGCGTTGATCTCGTCGACTCCTTTCCGATTTGTGACGACAGCTTCGTTCCAAATCTCTTGCAGAAAACGGTTTGCTGCATCGGACAGTTGGGGATTGTTGGGTCCGAATTTCTCATTGACGATATGGAAATACATCGAAGAAGCTTTGACGAGTTCTGCAGCGGAAAGTCCTTGAGATCCGGGGAAATCGAGGGTGATGTAGTTCCCTTCCTGCCGGATGCTGACCTCAGAGACGCCCATTTTATTGACGCGGTTATACAGCTCATTGATCCCTTGTTTGATATCGTTATCATCGGTAACGATCCTGTTGTTGCTGTCGCGCAGTTCGATTTGGACTGTTTTACCTCCAGAGAGATCGAGTCCCCAATGGAGAATCTTCCGATCGTCGCCGCGGAAGTATTTCACGACGCTCAATTTAAAATTATCCCAGAAGACATTTTTTGTCGGTTTGGGGACATCGTATTTCGAAACGCCGCGTATGTTCAATTGCGCAGCATAGTAATCGTCGCGCCATTTGAGCAGATCCTCATGGATGTGATTGTCGATTTTATTCTCAGTCAGGATACGCTGTTCAACATCGGTAAATTCCAAAACTGCATAACGCTTGGTCCCATGGACTGTGAAGTTTTCCCGTGTCCCTTTCAGAATCGTTTGGTAGTAATCTTCCCCTTCAAAGATGAAATCTTGAGAAAATTCAGGGCTGAGTGCATAAGCAGCACCCGAGTATCCGACAAAACCACTCCGCTGAAGGATTTCACGCAGGTGGTTAAAGTCTTGGAGGAATTGAGTCGATTGCTCCGATTGGGTTTCGCTAGACAAGCGCTCTAGAAATTTATCCATTCCTTTAGCAATCACATAAATTGAACTCATGTGAAACCCTTGAGGGGGGACTTTTTTATGCAAGGCCGGAGCGTAGATCACAAGTCCAAAGCTCTGTTCCGAGGCAGGCAACTTGAGATATGTCTCGTAATCGTAGATGGGAAAAGAGGTTGGCTTCAAGTCGGGATGTTGAGGGTGCCAGGTTGCCGTCAAAGTCTCTCGGAGTTGCTTGCACTGCGCAGCGGCAATGCTGCTTAGACGCATCGCTAGAAAACTTTTACTGTTGTCCAATTTGCTAAGCGAGATCTCAAACTGATTTTGGGAAGGAGTGATCTCCTCGTCAGCCCGGCGGGAAGTCGTCGCAATTTCATTGTATAAAAGCTGATCCACCTGGTCGCGAAGATGGGATTGTTTGACGCTCTGATCGAGTTTTTGCCTAATATCTGCAACATCGGAATATAGAGTTAAATAGATCTTTTCATTGCTCCAATCGATGGTGAGTTTTTCAATGAAAGAATTATTGCCTTCTAAAGAGATTGTTTGAACTTCATCGCTCGAGTTGTTTTGCAAGGCAGCTACTAAAGTGGCAAAAGTGAAAGGGGTGTGCCCTGCAGCAAATGCTGGAGCATTCCGCTTTGTGATCGCCAAAGCCAGGTCGAAAGTTTTCTCACGGGATGTTAACAGTTCGAGTCGTTGTTGCCTCGTGATCTCTAAAAACTGACCTTGAGATTTGAGCTTATCGCTTTCTTCGCGGAGTGTCCCCTTTTCAGCGTTGATTTTTTCTTTAACGCTTTCCATGGCCTTAATGAAGCCTTGCACCAACCGGGTTCGGTCAGCGGTTTCGATCTGGGTAAAAGAAGCGAAATAACGTTTAGAGATGCTCGAATCTTCCCCAAAAACTTTCGTGAAGGAAACGATATTTTGAGCGAGCTGGGTGGCAATTTCTTGGGATTGCTGTTCATTGCGCTCATCGGATAATGCATGGACGAGCAACCCATTTTCTGAGGGACCGGCAAATGCGATGCCCACTTGTATAGCGCGGTCTTCAGTCAAGGCACGGTAAAGGGGTGTGGGATGATTTTGCGCGTTGAATTTTTCTGAGAATTCCGTGTAGTCGCTGAGATGGTTTTTATCGAAGTGGATCGGGATGCGCCGTTGGACAACGACATTTTTAGTCGATGTCTCTTGAGGGTCGTATAGAGTCAATTGAGAGGGGACGAAAGAGATCAGAGCGCCAGCTCTTGGGAGAAATTGACGAAATTTATTCGCATCTTCGAGATTTTTGAATGTGAGATTGATGAACTGGGGTTGCTGGGCACTCGTGGTGATCGATTGCGGTTTAACTTTAAGCAAACGACAGAACGAATCGAGCCAATCTTTTGCCTGCGGCTCCAATGTGTTGACACGGTCGATGATCTGTTCTGCTACTGCATTTGAACGTTTCCCATCAATGGAGGATTTGAGAGGCTTTGAATAGAAAAAAACTGTCGGAAGGATGTTATAGATAGTCAATATAATGACAGCGAAGATCAAATAACGCTGCCACTTCTTTTGCTTTTCCATTGCTGTGTTCCATATTCTAAAGAATTTTAATAGGCTAAGGATACGTATCCCATACGATTCTGTCTACCCAAATTTCCTCCCTCGACAGGATATAGGAAATCGGAGCAAATATTTGAGTCTTTTTTGGGGCCTTTCTTCACTACCGTGATGCAATTTTTTTACCACGGAGACACGGAGAAGTAGAGAGATTGCACAGAGGGAAAAATTTCTTTTTTTTGCGAGAGCAAAAAAAAAGAGATTCCAGCCGCGATACGTGGCAGGAAAGGAATTTTTTCGGTTACTAAGCTCAAAAAGAGGGCTTTTATTTGCCGCGTTTCGCGGCTGATATCTCTTTTTTTTGCTCTCGCAAAAAAAAAGAAATTTTTCCTCTGTGCAATCTCTATACTCTCTGTGTCTCTGTGGTGAAGAAACCTGAGTTGAAAGAAGATTTAAATATTTGTTGGTATTTCCTGTGCCACGTCTCTCTTTAACTCTCTGTTAAGAAAAAAATACCCATTGAATTCGGTGATCCGTTATGCTTGTTGCTGGCTCTATTTTGTTGCTGAGTAAAATTTTAAGGTATGAATGCCAAGTGTGATTGTAGTCGGTGCTCAATGGGGCGATGAAGGGAAAGGAAAGGTGATCGATCTTCTCTCTGAGCGCGCTGAATACATTGTCCGCTCGCAAGGAGGGAATAACGCAGGTCATACGATCGTCGTCAAAAATGAAGAATCCCGATTCCATCTTGTGCCGTCAGGCATCCTTTATCCTCATACCCAATGCTTTATCGCTGGTGGCACCGTCATCGATCCCAAGGTCCTACTCGAGGAGATCCAAAGATTGGAACGGAAAGGGGTTGTTCTGAATGGGCGTTTACACATCTCTCCGTATGCCCACATCATTTTTCCTTATCATAAGATTTTAGACAAACTCTATGAAGAGCAAAAGGGGGATGAAGCGATCGGAACGACAGGGCGAGGGATTGGACCTTGTTATGCAGACAAGGCAAATCGAATCGGCATTCGAATTTGTGAACTGATCGATCCCATTTTACTGGAAAAAAAACTTCGATTTACTCTTTCTTTGAAAAACCAGGAGCTTCAAGCGATTTTTCGACAATCTCCTATAGATTTTGATGAGGTCTTTAAAGAATATGCCGCTTTTGGTCAGAAGCTCGTATCTTATGTCGGCGAAGTGGAAAAGATTGTCGGACAATCGTGTAGACAAAATAAAAATGTTTTGTTCGAAGGAGCCCATGGAACATTGCTCGACTCGACATTTGGGACTTATCCTTTTGTTACCTCTTCCAGCACAATTGCTTCAGGGGTGAGTGGGGGAGCAGGTGTTGGACCGAGCCGTATTCATCATACTCTAGGCGTTGCCAAAGCCTATACGACGCGTGTAGGAGCCGGACCCCTCCCTTCCGCTTTGACTCAGCAGGAACAAGGTGCATTTTTAGACCATGCCGCTGCTCGTGAAATCGGAACGACGACGGGCCGTATGCGGCGGATCGGGTGGTTTGACGCTTGCTTGGTCCGTTATGCTGTGTGCCTCAATGGGATGGACTCATTGGCACTGACAAAGCTAGATGTGCTCGATTCTCTGAAGGAAATAAAAATATGTACAGGGTATCGCCTGCGTGGACAGTTACTCGACTCTCCTCCTCCCCTTATTGAGGATTTGGAAAAAGTTGAACCGGTTTACGAGACGTTGCCTGGATGGAACCGATCGACAAAAGGGATCACTGCTTACGACCAGCTGCCTAAAGCGGCGGAACGCTACATCAAGCGCATTTGCGAACTTGTGAATACTCCTCTTAGCCTTTTGTCATTAGGTCCAGAGCGAGAAAGAACCCTATTTATTCAGGATTTATTGAAAAAATAGCATTATGAATTCCTTGACTATTCAAGAAGATCTTCAAGAAGAAAAAGAAACAATTTATTCCCCAAGAGATCTCTCTTTTTTAGACTCTGCCAAAATTCCTAGCCATGTTGCCATTATCATGGATGGCAATCGTAGATGGGCAAAAAGGCAAGGGCTTCCAGCGATGATGGGACACTGGAAAGGAGCAGAAACTCTCACCAAGATAGTCCGGGCTGCCTCTGAATTAGGGATAAAGACTCTGACAGTTTACTCTTTTTCCACAGAGAATTGGAATCGGGCAAGAGATGAAGTCGATGCATTGATGCATCTCTTCAAAGTTTATCTTGTCAAGGAGCGGGGACCGATGATTAAAGAAGGGGTCCGTTTGCAAGCGATCGGCGATTTGCAGCGACTCCCCTCCTCTGTCCTAAAAGAATTGGAACTTTCAAAATCTAGCACAGCCCATTGTAAAAAGATTGATTTGGTTTTAGCGATCAATTATGGTGGCCGGGATGATATTCGGCGTGCTTTTGTATCGATCATCACTGATTTGGAAAGAGGAAAATTGTCAAAAGAGCAGATTTCAGAGCAGTTAATCAGTCAACATCTCGATACTGCACAGTGGCCTGATCCTGAGCTTTTAATCCGCACCAGTGGAGAAAGTCGGCAAAGTAATTTTTTACTTTGGCAGCTTTGCTATAGCGAATTTTATCTCACAGATGTTTTGTGGCCCGATTTTTGTGAACATGCATTGCTTCAAGCAGTATGCGAGATGCAAAAGCGAAAGCGACGTTTAGGTGGGTGATGAAAAAGCAGATGGCAGACCTCAATCGGCGCTTAGTTGTCTCGACCATTTTAGGCATAGCCATTGCCTTTTTAATCGTTTTTTCGACAAGCTCTTTTGTCAGCCTCTTATTGATGCTCTCCGTTGCAGCTTTGGCTGCAATCGGAATTTGGGAGTATGCCCAGCTCGCAGTCAATAAAGGGATCCGGCCTGCGGTTCGCTGGATGGTTGTTGTGGCTGTAGCTGAAGTTGCCGCTCTTTACGCCTCTCTTGTGTTTGTCGATTTTCCTCAGCTTCCAGTTTTAGTGCTGGCTATTGCCCTGGTCCTATTTTTTCTTTTGCATTTTAGAGATGCGACGGCTGCTCTATTCACAATTGCTGTGGAGTTTTTTGGTGTTGCCTATGTGGCTGCTCCTTTGGGTTTGATGTTAGGCGTGCTCTATCCTGTTGCTCACCTCGGAATACCTCAAGAGGGACGCTGGTGGTTAGTTTATTTGATCCTTGTGACTAAAATCACAGATGTGGGCGCCTATTTTGTAGGAAGACTTTGGGGAAAAACCAAGCTCTCTCCGACTTTAAGCCCTAAGAAGACAGTGGAAGGGGCAGTTGCTGGATTTTTTTCTGCCATAATAGCAAGTGTGCTGATCTACTTTGCAGGAAGGCAATTTTTCGATGGCAGTTTTAGCCTCTCTTTCACCGAGTCGATTTGGCTAGGGATGCTGATCGGTATTTTCGGACAGATAGGGGATCTTGCCGAATCCCTCCTCAAACGGGATGCTGTTGTCAAAGACAGCAATCGATTGCCCGGGCTCGGCGGAGTTTTGGACATGGTGGATTCTCTTCTATTTACAACCCCGATCGTCTACTTTTTTATCCGCATGCATTGATATTTAAGCGAACTTACTTAGTCTATGATAATTACAATCGATGGCCCCTCCGGCACAGGCAAAACGACCGTTGCACGTAAAGTGGCAGATAAGCTCCATTTTATCTATTTTGATACGGGTGCGATGTATCGCGCTTTTACCTGGCTTGTTTTAAAACAAAACGTCGATGTTAGAGATTCTCCTGCGATCGAAAATCTTTTGAGGGAGTTCATCTTTAAGATCGTCGATGAAAATGGGAAAAAACAATATTTTGTCGGCGATCATAATGTCACCGAAGTGATCCGGTCCCGCCCTGTTACAGCCCATGTTTCAGCCGTTTCAGCTTTAAAGGAGGTCCGCGCATCTCTTTTGAACATTCAACATCGGTTTGCAAAAACGGAAAATGTTGTATTTGAAGGACGAGATTTAGGGACGGTCGTATTTCCAAATGCTGAATTAAAAATATTTCTTAACGCTGATCCTCAGATTCGAGCGGAAAGGCGACTGATCGAACTCATTGAAAAGCAGCCTCAGGAAGCTGAAAATCTCAGCCGAGAGCAGATGCTCGCCGATATCATGCGCAGGGACGAATACGACTCGACCAGGGATATCGCTCCGCTCCGCTGCCCTCCCGATGCCTTCCAAATCGATACAACTCACTTTTCCGTAAGCGAGGTCGTCGATCAAATTGTGAATTACTTTGAAAAAATAAAAAAATGATGAAACCAGCTTGGGCACGTAATATCAGCATGACATGGCTCTATCGAGTTGTCCTCTTTTTAACGTGGTGTTTTTTTAAACTCTTTTACCGTCACAAAGTCTATGGGCTAGAGAATTTTTATCCGAAAGCAGCGATCATCGCCTCAAATCACTGCTCCAATTACGATCCGCCGATCTTATCGATCTCCTGGCCAGAAGAGGTCCACTTCTTAGCTCGTGAAGGGCTTTTCAAAAATCGTTTTTTTGGCGGGTTCATTCGCAAGCTCAACTCCCATCCTGTGAGTGGAGATGCTGGCGATGTGGTCGTGTTTAAACTGATCTGCACTCTTCTGGGTGAAGGGAAAAAAATCATCCTTTTTCCTGAAGGGACAAGAGAGATGAAAGATGAACTGAGCCCCCTTAAAGCGGGAATTGCGCTTTTAGTTTCCCGCTCTAAGACTGCAGTCATCCCTTCTTATGTGCACGGAACTTTTTCGATATGGAATCGAACGAGAAAATTTCCAAAATTATGGGGAAAGACGGCATGTGTCTTTGGCAAGCCGATCTTATGGGAGCAGTTTGCCCATTTGGATAAAAGAGAAGCTCAAAACGCACTAACGGCAAAACTCGCTGAATCGATCAACGCCCTGCGCACATGGTACGAAAAAGGGGCTCGAGGGACTCCACCCTGAAAAGATGTCAGGTATTTAAACAACAGAGCAGGTCCCCTTCTTTCACAGAGATTCTCACCTGCTTATCCATTGCTTGATTAGAGATGCCGATAAATTGTTTATTGAGAGTGCCATTGTTAAGCTTCCACTTTAATCCTTCCGTATCGATCCCTTTCACAGGTCCATTCAAAGGGATTAGCGAGATCAACTGCCCTGGATAAGCGATGATTTCTGCTCGTTGGTCGATCACAAACATCCGCTCGTGATCTGTTTCAAGAAAAACTTTTCCAGGGTAGCGGGAAAGGAGGACCAAATTCCCAAGAGTATGGTCGGTCCTGCCTCCTAACGCGCCGAAGATCGTGATCTCTTCTATTTGTGCATGAAAAACCAGCTCTAAAGCGATCTCCAGATCGGTCTTATCTTTGTCTTTGGGGAAATGCCTTTTAACGACGTTGTCAAATTTTTTTAACATCATGGGATCGGCTGAATCGAAATCGCCGACGATGAGGTCGGGATGAAGGTCTAATCGATAACAGTGGTTGATTCCCCCATTCACAGCGATCAGCACAGGAAAAGTTGTAATTTTCTCTTTGATCTTCGATGTGCTCTCAAAGGGAGCATTGCAGATCATGGCGATTCGGTTTTGTGAAAACATAGCAACCTTCAAAATGCGGTTAAGATGACTCGAACATCCACCGAGTTTCCCCGACTAGAACCTGAATCTAGCGCGTCTACCAATTCCGCCATAACCGCAAAAAAAGGCCAAATTATCCATCGGACGCGAAAAAACTCGGCTCTTCAGGGCCGAGATGAATCGCGCCTTTTAAGAATGAACATGCATGAGAAAAACACATGTTCTTCCTCTTCTTAAATCGGTTGACGTATTCATAGGCCAAAGTGTAGCATAATGCCATGTTAGTTCGGAAATCATTTCAATTCAGACTACGTCCCACAAAGAAGCAGGCCAAGGCTCTGCAAGCTCAGCTTGACGAGTGCCGATGGCTCTACAATGAATTGCTCGAACAACGCAAACTCGCTTACGAAGAACTGGATATCTCTCTCTCCAAATATCAGCAAAGCATGCTTCTGCCTTTGCTGAAAGAAGAAAGACCTTCTCTTACCCGAAGTCCATTCTCAAGTATTGCAAAATGTAGTAGATCGCTTGGACAAAGCCTTTCAAGCATTTTTTCGAAGATGCAAGGCAGGAGAAAAACCTGGATTTCCACGGTTTCGAGGTATGCATAGGTACAATAGCTTTTGCTATCCGCAAAGTGGATTTTCTCTCGTTGGCAAGGAACTTAAGCTTTCAAAAATTGGCAATATTCGCATTAAAATGCATCGCCCTATAGAAGGAGAGATCAAAACCTGCACGTTGAGAAGAAACGCTTCAGGCGATTGGGATGTCTCTTTTTCCTGTGAAGTGAATGTAGAGCCTTCGGCTCCTAAACAAGAAGCCATCGGCATCGATGTTGGCCTTGAGCATTTTGCCACCTTGTCCAACGGACAAGAAATTGCAAATCCTCGATTCTTCAAGCAAGGAGAAAAAGCTCTTGCAAAAGCACAACGAAAACTCGCAAAGCTGAAAAAAGGGACTCCAGAAAGACGAAAACAAGGAAAAGTAGTGGCTAAGATTCATGAGCGAATCAGCAATCAGAGAAAAGATTTTTGCCACAAAGAGTCTAAAAAAATCGTCGATCAATACCAATATATTTGCGTAGAAGACCTCGATATCAAAAAAATGATGGAAAGATCCTCATTTCGCAAAAAGTATTACAGACGCAAGTTGGAATCAGTTTCGTCAATTCCTCACCTACAAAGCGGCAGAAGCTGGTAGGAAGCTAGGATTGGTGAACCCTGCCTATACGACACAAGATTGTTATCAATGCGGACATCGGGAAGAAAAAAAGCTTTCCGAGAGAATGCATTGCTGTTCTCAATGTGGATATAGGACAACAAGGGATCTCAACGCAGCGCAGAATATTTTGGCCCTCGGATTGGATGGCCTGGGAGCAATCCCTAGAAGCCTTCGCCTTTAGGCGAGGGAGCAGTCACACGGTTGAAATCTTTTTCGGGAATTGAATTTGTTTTTTTAAAAAGCGGGCAGGACGGCACCTTTGTACTGATTCAAAATGAATTGACGCATTTTTTCAGAGGTCATCGCCTCTTTTAATGCCTGGATATCGGGGCGGTTTTCATCTCCGTTGCGGATGGCGAGGATATTGGCATAAGGGGAGTCCTTGCTTTCGAGGACAAGAGCATCTTTTAAAGGGTTTAAATTCGCTTCGAGGGCGTAGTTTGTATTGATGACTGCTGCATCGACGTCTTGAAGTGAACGGGGGAGCATCGCAGCATCGACTTCGAAAATTTTGAGTTGTTTTGGATTTTGTTTAATATTCCAGATTGTCGCTTTGAGATTGTTGGGGTCGTCTAATTGAATGATCCCTTGCGATTGCAACAAGAGCAACGCTCTCCCTTCATTGGAAGGATCATTGGGGATAGCGATCACGGCGTTATTTTTGAGATCGGAAAGAGATTTAATTTTTTTTGAATAAATTCCCATCGGTTCGATCTCGATCTTACCATCGCTCTGGATAGGATAGTTAAATTCTTTGATCTGTAGTTCCATGAATGGGATGTGCTGGAAAAAGTTGGCATCGACCTCCTTTTCAGCAAGTGCGCGATTCGGCATGTTGTAATCGTCAGTTGTGATGATGATCAGGTCGATCCCTTTTTCTTTTAAATCTGGCTTTATGAATTCGAGCATTTGCGCATGGGGAACAGGTGTTGCAGCGACTTTTAAACCATTTTTGGGGTGAGAGCCACATCCAGATAAAAACAACAACGCCGTGCCAGCTAAAGCTAAAATATTCTTAATCATGGAATAGTTTTCCTCTTTTTTTTGAAATCGATCGGGTGATATAGCTCCCTCCCCATTGTACCAACTGAACAAGGAGGATGAGGAGGATAACTGTGACGATCATGATAAAGGTATTAAAACGATTGTACCCATATTGGATGGCGACCTGTCCCAAGCCTCCCCCACCCACCAAGCCTGCCATAGCGCTATAGCCGATTAGATTGACAATTGTCAATGTGATCGCTGAGGTAATGGAGGGGAGGGCTTCAGGAAGCAATACTTTTGTGACGATTTGCCAGCTGTTGGATCCCATGACAATGGCCGCTTCCAGGATATGGCGATCAACCTCTTTCAGGCTGGTTTCGATAAGGCGGGCGATAAAAGGGGCAGCAGCAATCGTGAGGGGAATGATCGAGGCTGTCGTTCCTAAACTTGTTCCCACGATCCATCGCGTTAAAGGAATAAGGGCGACCATGAGGATTGCAAAAGGGAAAGAGCGGCCGACATTGACAATCGTCTCCAAAATTTTATAAAGGGGCGCATTTTGTTGGATATGTCCTCGATCTGTGATCGTTAAAATCACTCCCAACGGCAACCCAATGACAATGGCAAAGAAAGTGGATGCAAAGACCATATAAAGGGTATTCCATAACTGCAAGGGCAAAAGATGGAGTGCGAGGTCGATATTAGTCGAGATCATTTTCGAGCACCTCAAAATGGACGTATTTTTCCTTTAGATAATTTAAGGCGTTATCGATCCCTTCAGGTGTCCCAGTCAGTTCGATTACCAAAGTTCCTAAAGTCAAAGTCTGCAGGTGATCGATCCATCCGAGCAAAATATTGGCATCCACATCAAACTTCCTCACTAGTTCTGAAATGATCGGTTCCCCAGCAGCTTTCCCTTTAAATCTTAATTGTAAAAGTTTTCTGTTCGGGGAGGGATGTTTGAAAAACTCTGAAGGGATTTCATGGAGCGATTTTTGCAAGAAATGTTTTGTTGTCGGATGTTGGGGTTCTGAGAAGACTCTAGCGACGAATCCCTCTTCCACAATTCTCCCTTTTTCGATCACAGCGACTTTATTGCAAATCTGTTTAATCACCTCCATTTCATGCGTGATCAATACGATTGTCACTCCTAATTTTTTGTTAATGCTTTTTAATAGATTTAAGATTTCTTTGGTTGTCTTCGGGTCGAGGGATGAGGTCGCTTCATCGCATAATAAGACTTCAGGATGATTAGCTAAAGCGCGTGCGATCCCGACCCTTTGTTTTTCCCCACCACTGAGCTGCGAAGGATAGGCCTCTTTTTTTTCTTGAAGCCCTACTAAATTGAGCAATTCATCGACCCGTTTGTTTTGCTCTTCTTTTGAGAGATGAGCAATTTCTAATGGATAGGTGATATTGCCAGCTACTGTTCGTGAACTGAGCAAATTAAAATGTTGAAAGATCATTCCCGTTTTTTTCCGGAAGTCGCTAAGATCATTTTTTCCTAATTCAGCGAGGTCTTTTGTATGAAATAAAACCTTTCCAGAAGAGGGGTTAACGAGCCGGGCGAGACAACGGATCAAAGTCGATTTCCCCGCCCCGCTGAGGCCGATAATTCCGTAAATGTCTTGACGGGCAATCGTCATGGAAACGTCATGTAGAGCCATGACGACTTGATCACCATGTTTATAAACTTTTGAGATCGATTGAAGTTCGATAATCGTATCAGTCATAGACTCTAAAATTTATCACAGAATTCGATTTTAAGAAGGTTTTTATAGCAAAAATGAGTTAAAACTTCCAAAAATTATCACCCAAGAGGTGATTAAAAATATATATAACATTAAAATTAAAGTATTTTTTATTAATTGAATTAAAATAAGATATTAATATATAATAATATTCAATTTACATTTAAAAATGGTATTTATATCTATGAGTTTATATAACATTATTTCATTTCTTAGAGCTGATAATAGCCATATAGCTGAAAATGCTTCTTTTGGAAAAAAAATTTTTCCAAAAGATATTTTATATCTTGTTTTTTCTTATTTAGACACGCTCCGAGATGTAAAAGGAATTGGACTTGTAAATCGTCATCTATACTCTCAAATTTTTTCAGATCCTATCCTTTTGGATTTTCTTTTGCAGAAGCATTTTCCCGATTCCTGTGCAAATTCTCAATCGGATGTCAAGAGTCTAGCACGTTTAAGGCATTTGATGGGTGTTGAACATCATAAAGAGATTGGAAAATATAGACTTCGAACAATTAAATGCAATTATGAGATCCGTAGCATTTTAAAATATCGGAATCAACTCATCGCATTCTGTTCAGATAGTACTGAAAATGTGATCGAAATCTGGGATTTTAAAACCGGAAAAGAAATACACACCTTTTGGGGATGTGGCCACAGGATTTTAGTGCATGAAAATCAGCTGATTGCACTTTCGTTGTTGGATGCAACAATTAAAATCTGGGATCTTGGAAGTGGAAAAGAAATGTCTGCACCAGACAATCAATATTCATCCATTTTAGTCCACCACAATCAGCTCATTTCAGGTTCATTCAATGGCACAATTAAGATCTTGGATCTTGGAAGCAGAAAGGAAGTGTATGCACTAGAAGGCCATCATAAAGTGGTCACAAAGCTTTTAATGCACAAAAATCAGCTCATTTCAGGTACCGTTAATGGTCAAATTAAGGTCTGGGATCTTGGAAGCAGGAAAGAAGTGCACACCTTTTCACTCTGTCAAATGCTCCCTGCGGAGATCACCAGTCTTGTAGTGCACAAAAATCAGCTCATTGCATTCTCAAAATATTTGGGTGAAATTAAGATCTGGGATTTGGAAAGCGGAAAAGAGATGCACACTCTTGCAGATCCTCAAGGTTCAGTCACAGCCCTTCTAGTCCATAACGACCAGATCATTTCAGGCTTTACTCATGGTACAATTAAGATCTGGGACTTGGTAAGCGGAAAAGAAATGTGTGAGTTTGGAGATCACGAAAATGCAGTCGTGAGCCTTTCAATCTATCAGGATCAACTCATTTCCACTTCAGACGACGATACAACTAAAATCTGGGATCTTAAAAGCGGAAAAGAGAACCATTGTCTTCAGCACTCATGCACGCTTTATCCCCATAGAACTAAACCCATTTTAAGACATGAGAACCACCTCATTTCAGCCTCAGATGATGGCACAATTCAGATATGGGATCTTAAGAGCGGGAAAGAGGTCCAGACACTCGCAGGCCATCATAGCTGGGTCACTCACATTATGATGGATGAAGATTCTCTTATCACCGGCTATAATGACAAAACAATCAAGATCCGGGATTTTAGCTTCCCCTCTTTATCGCCTTATTCAAACGATATCCTTGAAGAGAGTCTCTCAATTCTTGAAAAAATGGCCCTGTATCCTAAAATTGCTGTAGAATTAGCTGAAACACTCGATCCTGATTTTAAGGACCGTCTAAGCCAACACTGCTTCCCTTTCACCTCTTCTATAGAACCGATCTTACGCGTGCAGACAGAAGTTTATGTCGAAATGCTTCTTAATGAAATCCATGCTGAAAACTGGCAAAAGGTTTCCCAAATTCTCGATCAACTTATTTTAATCAACCCTCAAAATTTTGAATTGCATGAATTACAAAAAACCATCGACCCTCGAAGTAATAAAATTTACAATGCATTTTGGGCTATCAGCAGTAGGATCATCCCAAAAAGAGAGACGGAGACTTCGACCTCTTCTCTCATGCGGAAAGAAGAGGCAGTACTCGCATTTAAACAGTCTCTAAAGACCTTCTGTTCAAAAAAGTAGGGGCGCGGTATGATGGGAGTAACGATTTTGGAGGATGATATGACTGACCACGAGGAGATTAAACTACTCGCAGAAGATACTTTTAATAAAGAGATCCAAAACGGTGTTGTCTTAGTCGACTTCTATGCCGATTGGTGTGGTCCCTGCCGGATGATGACCCCAGTTCTCGAAAAGGTTGCCAAGGAAGTGAAAGGGCAAGCAAGGGTTGGAAAGCTCGATATCGATAAAGCGCAAAATATCGCTTCTCAATTTCAGGTGACTTCAATTCCTACCCTCATCCTCTATAAAGAAGGAAAAGAGGTGGGACGTCTTGTGGGTCTGCGCGATGCGACTGCGGTGAAGAATTTCATCGATGGCGCGAAGTGATTTCTTAGAGTCTGTCTGCGATCTTGGTTATTTTGATTTTTGATGGATTTTTCTTTTGACTTTGATTCTATTCCGCAGGACATAGTTAAGTTAACTTTAGCCAAGGAATAGAATCAAAGCCAAAAGAAAAAGGCGCAAAAAGCAATTAACCAAGATCACAGACAGACTCTTAGTCAACCCAGTGCAAAACGTTGCGGATAACCGACCAACGAGGTTCAATGGGTGCCGCAATTTCAGTTTTACCTTTTATCCATAAATCGTATTGCTTTTCTGTAAACCCTTCCGACTTTTTCAATTCTAGCCATTGATTGAGGTAATGTAAAAAGCGGGGGCTATCACTCCGAATAGCATATGCCAATGTGTCGTGCCCGAGCGGCGGTTCTGAAAAGATGATCCTAAAGTGGCGATGGTGAAGTATCCAGGCTGTAGCTTCCATCTCTTCCCAGAGAAGGGCGACATCGGGATCACAAGAATCAAATTGATCGTAACTGTCGAGGTAAATCAATTCCTTATTGGGAAAGACCTCATTGGCAGCTGCTTCAAAAGAGGAACCTTTAAGCACAGCGATCTGAAACTTTTTTTTCTCGATGACTGCGTCGATGTGACTAAATTTTTTTCTCATTTTTTCCTGAACCACTAAAACAAGGCGAGGAGAAAGATAGGGTTGTGAGAAAGTGAGCGCTTTCAAACGGGGCTCGTTGATGGTCACAGCGGACATGGCGATATCGTAATCGCGATTGCCCAGTTCCTCAATGAGATGATCGTAATTCAGAGGGACTAGATCGAGCCTGCAACCAAGGTCATAGGCTAAATCGTAAGCAAAGGCAATGTCATAGCCGACGACATTTCCGTCGACATTCAGAAAACAGAAAGGGGGGCAGTTTGGATTGTATCCAACGCGGATTGTCTTCGTAGAAAGGATCTGATCAAAAGTCTCACCACTGCCTTCATTAGATGTCGGAAGAGTTTTGTAGATCTTCACGGGGATTGAGGAGGAGATATTCAGCTCGTAGATGCTTTTCGTTTCATTTTTTATTTCAGGAAGAGGATTGAACAGTTTAATGCCGGAAAAAACGAGAAGGATGGGAAGAAGGGTAAATAGCCCATTTTTGAGGATCCTTCCCCAATTGAGGACGATCATGTCACGGCAAGAAAGAGTGATGAATAAGGAAAGAGAGGCGATTTCAATGACGGAGACCATCGATTGAAAGCCTGCAGTGAAGGGCAATGTTGCAAGGTAAAGGTTAAGCGATTCAAGGGGAAGTCCCAACGAGTCCAAAATGAATGTGAGACTATTGATCCAGGAACCCAGACCGACAGCGCCCAGGCTAGTGAGAAAAGTGGTGACGAAAAGTTCGACCTGGGAAGCGATCATGAGGGGAATATTGTAAAAAGTGGAAATAAAAAACACAAAGACAGCAATGAAGAGTGAGCCCAGCGGTAAATTGAATACGACAGAGACAGTTCCCTGGATCTGATTTTGGGCTCTACCGTCGTTTGGATCTAAGAGCTGGGTTTCTTTTTTCAGCAGCTCGATGATGTAAGGGAGACAGACGATCACAACATTTGTCGTATAAGCAAGTAGTAATATGGGAAGAAGTTGTTGAAGCCATTTGTACGAGGGAATAGATGTCAACATGGTCGTAATGCGTGGAAAAATCCAGAATACGACAACGCAGACTCCAAGGATATAGAGGATGATGTATGTGCTGACCTGTTTAACAGTGGAAAATTGAATTGTCCCAATCTGATTGGCGATGATGAGGAAAGTGCCAAAAGGAGTGATGCGGGCGATCCACGCTGTAATACGGGTTAATGCCTCGACCAGATTTTCCATCCCTTTCATCAGAACATCTTTTTCTTTGAGGAACATGAGCGCCATGCCGATTAAAAGGGAAAAGATGACGATGGCCGGAACGATATTGTTGGAAAGGGCGTAAAAGATGTTTTCAGGAATAAGGAGTTCTGCAAAATTCAATTGGGGGATTTCTCCCGAAACGTAACCTCCGAGCTGTGTGGATTTGGAACGGGGAAAGAGGTAGGTGATTCCGTAAACCATTAAAATGTTGATCGCCCATGCGATACTGATAAAGATCAATCCCCGCTTCAAAATCTGCTTAGCTTGATAAACGCTCAATTGACCGACACCGTGAATGATGGCGCCGATCAGATAAGGGACCGCGGTCACTTTGAGAAGCATGATATAAGCGGAAGCATAGGGAGAAAAAACATCGCAGAGGTCGCCGAAAAAAAGACCGACAAGGATCCCCAAGACCGTCGCGATGGCCATTTGAAAGGTCAGAGAGATTTTAAAAAGACGCATAAGGGGAAAATCTAATTGTTTTCATGCTCGATCAATCCCCATGGAAACAGCATTGGAGAGATTTAATCAACGAGTTTCTAGCCATTAAAAAGACTTTTTTAAGTTTACACAGAGATCACAGAGACACAGAGTTTTAAGTTTTTCATTTTTTGCGAGAGCAAAAAATGAAGACTCTAATTTTTTCGCGAGAGCGAAAAAATTAAGATGTTTTTAAATCTCTGTGTTCCTCTGTGTCTCCTGTTCCCCTCTGTGAATGATTAGCACCCTCTCTAGGAGAGGGCGCATGATCGGTTTATCGAATGTCGGTTTTGATGTCGGCAATTTCGGGATTATTTTTTGAATCTGGCTTAGCCATTTCTTTGAGGGGAGTGTTGGCTTTCACGATTTCGATATCAAACGTGAGGAGTGAATTGGGAGGAAGGTATCCATTTGTCCCATAAGCGAGATCAGGATGGATGAAAACAGTCCGTTTTTCCCCTTCTTTCATTCCAACAAGACCTGCTTTTAAACCAGGGATGATCTCATCTAAGGCAATCACCTCTTCTTCTTTCGAAGTGCTAAAGACAGATCCATCGAGATATTTACCCGTGTAACGGATCAATGGAGAAAAGTGGGATTCGATTTCAGCACCCTCTCCTTTTTCGAGGATCCGATACTGAACTTTTCCCTCTTCCAGGGCAACGACATCTTTAGCTTTGGCATTGTCAGCGAGGAAGATTTCCGCCCTTTTTAAGTTATCAGTACACTGTTCCTGGAAAACTTTTTCTTGAACTGTGGCGATGGCCTGGATGCATTCCATCTCCGACATGGGCGATTCTTTGCCGGCGATCGCATCTTGTAGCCCTTTGATCACCTGGACCATATCGAATTTTACACCGATATTTTCAAGGTTTTTACCGATGACGTGTCCAAATGCCTCGGAAAGCTGTGTGGTTTCAACAGGCTTGGAGTTGGTTGTTGGTTGCGCCGTTGCCTTTTCTTCAGCAAATAAGGAAGAAATAGCGACAAGGCTAAAGAGAGAAAGGATTCTAACACACTTTTTCATAAAGACTCACGGGGTAAATTAAGATTTGAAGTTAAACTGTTTGTGTTTTAAATCCAAGTGATTTCGACAGGTTCAGCTCGGATTTTAAGTTCATCGAGTTGTTTAGAGGCAACTTTTGAGGGGCACTGCATCATCAAGTCACTGGCTCTTTGAGTTTTTGGAAATGCAATTACATCTCGAATATTATCGGTTTTGCTAAGGACCATGACAATTCTATCCAGGCCAAAGGCCAAGCCTAAGTGGGGAGGTGTGCCGTACTGCAATGCTTCGACGAAGAATCCAAATTTATCTTTGATCTCTTCTGGCGTCAATTTGAGAGCGCGAAAGATTTTTTCCTGCAATTCACTGCTGTGAATCCGCTGAGATCCACCGCCGATCTCATAGCCGTTGAGGACGAGGTCGTAGGCCAATGCGCGTACTCTGAGGGGTTCTTTATCTAAAAGTGGGATATCCTCAAAATTTGGCGAGGTGAAAGGATGATGCTCACTTTCCAGACGTCCCTCTTCGGCATTCCAACGGAGTAGGGGGAAATCGGTGACCCATAAGAAATTCAAACGGTCTGGATCGATCAAGTTGCGATCCTTTCCGATTTTTCTTCGTAGATGATCGAGAGCTTGATTCACCCGATCTTCCTGGGCAGCAGCGATCAAGATCAGGTCATTTTGCTCGACACCCAACCTTGTCGTCAGTTCACCCAGCAGATCTTGGGAAAAAAATTTTACAATGTTTGAAGAGAGCCCTTCAGCGCCATTTTTCATCCATGCAAGCCCATTAAGACCAAATTGACCGACAAATTGGGTATAACCATCAATCTCTTTTCGGGAGATCTCAGCGCCCCCTTTAACGCAAATCGCTTTGACGATACCTCCCGCAGAGAGTTGCTCCAAGAACACTCCAAAAGTGCTTTTCTCAGCGATCTCATCGATCCGCACGAGTGGCAATTCAAAACGGAGGTCGGGGCGATCGGTGCCATAATTTTCTATGCAGTCGCGATGTTTCATATGGGGGAATTTGTGAGGGATGTCGACTCCAATGCATTCTTTAAAAATAGTGGCGACGAGCCCTTCTAAAAGTTGCATGAGATCATCAGGTGTTCCAAAGCTCATCTCGACATCGATTTGAGTGAATTCTGGTTGCCGATCAGCTCGTAGATCTTCGTCTCTAAAACATGTCGCGATTTGAAAATAACGGTCCATCCCCGAGACCATGAGCAGTTGTTTGAAAATTTGTGGAGATTGGGGAAGGGCATAAAAGTTTCCTGGATAAACACGGGCCGGAACGAGATAGTCACGGGCTCCCTCAGGTGTGGATTTAGCCAGTATCGGTGTGGAGATTTCCAGAAAGCCCTGTTTGCTCATATAATTGCGCGTCGAAAGCATCGCTTGGTGACGGAGCACTAATTTTTTGGCGATATCGCCGCGACGGATATCGAGGTAACGGTATTTCAAGCGGAGTTCTTCGTTGACATCGCTCTCTTCGTCGCAAATGGAAAAAGGGGGTGTTTTAGCAGGAGAAAGAACGGCGAGTTCTTTGACTTGAATCTCAATCTCTCCAGTGTGTAGTTTGGGATTGGTCATCCCTTCAGCGCGCGGGATCACTGTCCCTTTGATCGAGATCACCCATTCGCTGCGCAGGCGAGAGGCATGCTCAAACATCTCCTTAGAGACGATAGCAGGGTCGAAAATGAGCTGTGTCAGGCCGAAACGGTCGCGTAAATCGATGAAGATGAGTCCGCCATGATCGCGGCGACGATGGACCCACCCAGATAAGGTCACCGTTTGCTTAAGATGGGAGCGGTTAAGCTCTCCACATGTATGGGTTCTACGATAATCAAACATCGAATTTCTCATTAAATAATGCTTTAAGTGTACTGATGAGTTTATCAAGAGGGCAATCGACAGATTCTCTTGTCGCCATGTTTTTAAGTTTTACAACTCGACTAGAGAGTTCTTCTTCTCCGAGGACGATGGCATACTCAGCACAGAGTTGGTTGGCAAGCTGCAAGCCATGTTGAACTTTTTTTCCGCTGAGATCGATTTCAGCAGGAACTTTTTCATGTCTTAAACTGCAGAGCAGTTCAAAAGCAAAGGAGAGGGCTTTTTCTCCTATCGGAACAAAAAAAATGAATGGGCGTGAAGGTGTAGGAAACGGGATGTTCTGCTTGATCATCGTTTGTAAAATCCGTTCCATTCCGGTTGCAAAACCAGCTGAGGGAAGATCAGGCCCGCCAATAGTTCCCGTCAAGCCATCAAAACGTCCTCCGCCTCCAATTGAATTTTGCGCCCCGAGTAATTCGGTAGTGATCTCGAAGACGGTTTTTACATAATAGTCCAACCCTCTGACCAATTTTGAATTAATGGCGTAGGAAATTTTTAGATGATCGAGCAGACGGAGAACTTTTTCGAAATGTTGTTTCGGTTCAGGAGCCAGAAAGTCGGAGAGAACAGGCGCTTTTTCAAGGATTTTCTGATCGCCTCCATCCTTTGAATCTAAAATGCGCAAAATATTTTTTGTAAACCGGACCTGGCTGTCTGCAGATAAATCAGCTGCGAAAGGGGTTAAGTATGTCGTCAAAGCCTCTTTATAAGCTGCCCGTGAGGGTGCATCCCCTACAGAGTTGATCTGCACTGTTAAGTTTTTCAACCCTAATCGACGATAAATTTCAGAGGCCAGATCGATCAATTCGACATCTTGTTCTGGAGTGCCGATGCCGATCGCTTCAGCGCCGAACTGATGGTGCTGTCGATATCTTCCCGCTTGCGGCCGTTCGTAACGGAACATCGGTCCGATGTAATAGAATTTGTGGAGCCCAGGTTGAGCGTAAATTTTTTTTTCCACAAAGGAGCGCATGACGGCAGCTGTGTTCTCGGGACGGAGGGTCATCGATCTTTCTCCCCGATCCATGAACGTGTACATCTCTTTTGTGACGATGTCGGAACTATCCCCGACGCCTCTAACGAAAAGCTCCGTCCGCTCAAAGATAGGAGTACGGATTTCCTTATATCCATAATCATGGGCAGTGTGGCGCATCACCTCTTCCAGGTGTTGCCATCGGTGGGACTCCCGCCACTTATCCTCTTCATCGGTTTCAAAGGGAAGAATATCGAACGTTCCCTTAGCAATGGAGTATTCCATAAAGTCATCACCTAAAAATCATCTAAAGGAAAAATATACCCTCTTATCCCTAAAGAGTAAAGAGGGTACAGGAAATTGGGATGATTTTTTTAAATCTTCTTAGAGTCTGTCTGCGATCTTGGTTAATTGCTTTTTGCGCCTTTTTCTTTTGGCTTTGATTCTATTCCTTGGCTAAAGTTAACTTAACTATGTCCTGCGGAATAGAATCAAAGCCAAAAGAAAAATCCATCAAAAATCAAAATAACCAAGATCGCAGACAGACTCTTAGTTTCATGGGCCCTCAGGTTTGATGCCGGAGGTGGTGAGGATATCGTTGAGGAGGGAAAGCCAATTGTTGAGGGTGCTGTGAGAAAGATTAGCCTGATATTCTTCATGGAGCTGTTGCAACAATTCCATGAAGGGAAATGGGATCCAATCTTTTCCGGCGTATTCGGTGAAGTAGTAGCCGAGGGGGTGGTCAGCTCCGGCTGGAAAATTTTGGACTTGGGAAATAAAAAATTTAACTTTAGTAAGGATTTCTGAATCTGTCTCAGGGGGCAAAGAGACAGAGTTGCAATCATCCAAAAGATTATGCCATAATTCAGACAATTGTTGAGTGAAATCAGGATTATGGCTTTGATCGTCAGTAGCAAGGATGTTGAGTAGTTGTCGAAAGGCGATGATGTTGTCCAGTATGCTCTGGAGGCCAAAGATAAGTGGCTGACCTTTTCCTTTTGAAGAAAAAGCAGAGAGAAGTTTTTTGAAATAAGCGAGTAAAGTCGCAAACGCTTGAGAAGGGGTAGCGGCTTTATAACCGACGTAAGGTTCTTTCTCTTTCTTGTCTTTTTCAGTAGGATTGACGATAATTTTTTCGTAAGGAGAAGGTTCCCCTTTACGATAAATATTTTTGTCTAAGTCGCCCATAAATTGATTATTTTGTATAATTGTTCATTCATGCCTTAGGCAAACCTAAAAATCAATCTTGAAATGTGGCAGCTAGAAAAAGAGGAGTCTTTGTGAGCGTACTAGACATTTTGAAACCAGTCCCCTCTTCTCCTGAAATCCAGGATCCAGATGCGATTGCCAAACAATACAAGTATTGGCGCTGGCGCATTTTCTACGGCATGTATGTCGGATACATTTTCTACTATTTTACCCGAAAGAGCTTCACCTTTGCGATGCCTGTATTGATGCAAGATTTGGGTTTGCAGATCAGCGATTTAGGGATCTTAAGCAGCATCCTTGCGATCACTTATGGATTGAGCAAATTTCTCAGTGGGATCCTCGCGGACAGGTCCAATCCCCGGTATTTTATGGCGATCGGTTTGATCCTCACCGGAATTTTAAATATCTGTTTTGGAATGTCATCTTCGATTGTCTTTTTTGCAGTATTCTGGGGCTTGAACGGTTGGTTCCAGGGATGGGGTTGGCCACCCTGTGCAAAACTCCTCACTCACTGGTATTCTCAAAAAGAAAGGGGGACTTGGTGGGGATTTTGTAGCAGCTCGCATAGTGTGGGCGGAGCGCTTATCCCTTTGCTTGCGGCGTTCTGTGCTCAAATGTGGGGCTGGCGTTCTGCGATGTATGTTCCAGGAATCACTTGTATCGGGGTGGGCCTTTTTCTGATGAACCGGCTTCGAGACATTCCCCAATCCCTTGGCCTTCCTCCCATCGAAAAGTTCAAAAACGATTATCCTGATTCTAAGGGGAGTGAAGACAAGCAGATCTCTGTTAAAGAAGTCCTTTTCAAACATGTTTTAAGTAATAAATTCATCTGGATCTTAGCGATCTCTTATTTTTTCGTTTACATCATCCGCCAAGCGATCAACGACTTTGGTGCTCTATACCTCATTAAGGCGAAAGGTTATTCGATGATGGCTGCCAGCGGAAGCATCTTTTGGTTCGAAGCAGGAGGGATTTGCGGCAGCTTAGCCGCTGGCTGGGCCTCCGATCGAATTTTCAAAGGAAGGCGTGGCCCTATCAATGTCCTTTTTAGCATCGGTGTCATCTTTGCCATTGCCGGGCTTTATCTCACCCCCGCCAATATGATGTTTCTCGACTACACTTTAATGTTCACTATCGGCTTTTTAATCTTTGGCCCTCAGATGCTGATCGGGATTGCTGCAGTAGAACTTTCCCATAAGAAAGCAGCAGCCACTTCAAATGGCTTTGTTAGCTGGATCGCGTATCTCGGCGCTGCGACTGCAGGGTATCCGATCAGTAAAATTGCTGAAGTATGGGGATGGTATGGTTTCTTCCTCTCTTTGGGCATTTGTGGTGTCCTTTCAGTCTTCTTGCTCCTGCCGTTATGGAAGGTCAAAAGCAATCCCAAGTTCACTACAGTTGTGGCCAAGCCTTCAACACAACCACAATCTGCGGGTTCTGCTGGCGATCCAGTGGGCACTCTCGACACAGCGATGAAAGAAGAGTGAGAAAAATATGAGCTGGGTCCCTCTTCACGTTCACTCTCAATATTCTATTTTGGATTCCTCTGCTTCGGTCGATGCGATTGTGGCAAAGGCTGCTGAGTTCAAAATGGCTGCAGTGGCTTTGACAGATCAAGGGAACATGTATGGCGCTGTCGAGTTTTTCAAGGCTTGCAAAGCCGCCTGCATCAAACCGATCATTGGTTGTGAATTGATCATGGCGCCAGGCTCCCGCCACGACAAGAAGCGGATTCCAGGCTTGCCCCATGGTTTTCCCATTGTGCTTCTCGTCAAGAATAAGCAAGGGTATCAAAATCTCTGTGTTTTGAGCTCGCTGGCACATCTCGAAGGATTTTACTACACTCCGCGGATCGATAAAGAGCTTCTCGCAAAATACAATGAAGGATTGATCTGTCTATCGGGTCCACATAATAGCGTCTTAGCGCATCACATCTTTCAGGGAAAAGAGGAAGAACTGAAAACAGAAGTCGAATGGTTTCAATCGATTTTCAAGGAGAATTACTATTTTGAACTCCTGCGCCACCAAATGCGCGATGAAGATATTCGTCGTGATGAGATGGACCAGGAAGGGTGGCTTTACGAGCAACATCTCAATGCCATCAAGAAGCAAGACCAAGTCAATGAGCGGTTGATCGGTTTATCGAAAGAGAGAGGGATCTCTTATGTCGCTGCAAATGATTCTCGATACATCGAAAGAGAGGATTGGAAAGCCCACGAGATCATGATGAATATTCAATCGGGGGAGCCGTGTGAGATTTGGGAAAAGGATTCATCTGGCAATCCCAAAGAGCGTGTGCGCAATCCGAAACGTCAGGTCTCTTATACGCACGAACTCCATTTCAAATCGGCAAACGAGATGGAGCTACTTTTTGCTGATATTCCAGAAGCATTAGATGCGACAGCGGCCATCGCTTCCCAGTGCCAATTTGAGTTCGATTTCAAAACGAAGTTTTACCCTGTTTTTGTCCCTCCTCATCTCGAAGGGAAGACTTTTACAAAAGAAGAGCGTCTTTCTGAGGCGGAAAAGTTTTTGCGCAGGTTGTGCGAAGAAGGGATCGATAAGAGATATACGCCCGCGCGTCTGGCAAAAGTTCAAGAAAAATATCCCGGCCGTGATCCAGTGGAGGTGATCCGCGAGCGGCTGGATTACGAATTGAATGTGATCTTGCCGAAGGGGATGGGAGATTATCTCCTGATCGTTTGGGACTTTATCGATTGGGCAAAAAGAAATGGTATCCCCATGGGCCCGGGGCGGGGATCTGGAGTTGGCTCGATCGTCCTCTACCTGATCGGCATCACCGACATCGAACCTTTGATGTTCAATCTCTTCTTCGAGCGATTCATCAATCCTGAGAGGATTTCCTATCCCGATATCGATGTCGACATCTGCATGGATAGGAGAGCTGAAGTGATCGACTATACGGTGCGTAAATATGGTAAAGACAAGGTCGCTCAGATCATCACTTTCGGGACGATGAAAGCAAAAATGGCGATCAAAGATGTCGGCCGGATGTTGAGCGTCCCTTTGGCGAGGGCCAATGAGATCGCTAAACTCGTGCCAGAAGATCCCAATATGACTTTAGACAAGGCGCTTGAGATCGATCCCGATCTTAAACAGCTCTACAATGAAGATCCCGAAGTACGCCGTTTGATCGATATTGCAAAGAAGCTTGAAGGATCTGTAAGAAATACAGGGATCCATGCCGCAGGGATCATCATTAGCGGCGATCCGATCATTGAACGGGCTCCTGTCTGCGCAGCAAAAGATTCTGAAATGGCCGTCACGCAGTACTCGATGAAACCGGTGGAACTCATCGGGATGTTGAAAATCGACTTTCTCGGGTTGAAGACGTTGACATCGATTCAACACGCTGTCAATGCGGTGCAGAAGAGAAGGGGAACGATGATCGATTGGATCAACTTGCCTCTCGATGACAAGGCGACATTTGATTTGTTAAACAAGGGTAAAACAAGGGGAGTATTCCAGCTAGAGTCTGAAGGGATGCAAGATCTGGCCAAGCAATTGCACATCGACAAGTTTGAGGAGATCATCGCTGTCGGTGCTCTGTATCGACCTGGACCCATGGAGATGATCCCTTCGTTCATCAACCGTAAACATCAGCGGGAACTGATCGAAATCGACCATCCCTTCATGGAAGATATCCTTTCAGAGACGTATGGGATCATGGTCTACCAGGAACATGTCTTGGCAATCGCGAGTCGGCTCGCAGGATACACGCTCGGTCAAGGGGATGTCTTGCGGCGTGCGATGGGAAAAAAAGATCGGGAAGAGATGGCGAGCCAGCGGGAAAAATTTCGCCAGGGCGCATTGAACAATGGGATCGATGAAACCACTTCAATGCACATTTTCGATAAGGTCGAAAAATTTGCATCCTATGGGTTCAACAAGTCCCATGCTGTCGGTTATGGTTATCTGAGTTATGTCACCGCTTATTTGAAAGCTAATTATCCCAGTGAATGGATGGCCGCGTTAATGACGTCTGATCGGGATGACCTTACCAAGGTGACCAAACATATTCGGGAAGCGCAAACATTTGGGATCACCATTTTACCGCCAGACGTCAATGAGTCGGGGCAAGAATTTGTCGCGGCCGCGCGGGGGATCCGTTTTGCAATGGGAGGGATCAAAGGCGTGGGTGAGGGGGTTGTCGAAACCATTATTGTAGAGCGGGATAAGCAGGGTGCCTATAAGTCGCTTTATGATTTTGTACAACGGATCGATACACGCAAAGTGGGAAAAAAAGTGATTGGAAACTTGATCGAAGCGGGATGTTTTGATTTTACTCAGTGGAGCAAGGAAGCGATGTTGCTCGTGGTCGATCCGATGTATGAGGAAGTGGCTAAAGAGCAGAAAGAAGCCGCCAAAGGAGTGATGAATCTCTTTTCTCTGATCGACGGTGAAAAAGAATCCCGTTTCAATACTCCTCCTATTGTTAAAGAGAAAATTTCGAAACAGATGGCCTTTAAACGTGAATTTGAGCTTCTCGGCATCTACCTCAATGGTCATCCGTTGGATGATTTTCGCGAGCAATTGCAACGTTTGTCCTGTGTTCCCTTTTCTGAATTCGACACGCTCCCTGCTGGCAGTGTTTGCCGGATCGCATTCATCATCGAGGGGATCGTTGTAAAAATTTCTGCAAAGTCCCAACGTAAATTTGCTATTTTGACAGTGGGCGATGGAAATGGGCGGTTTGAACTTCCCATTTGGCCCGATCTATTTGAGCAGAAGGGGGCACTGGTGCAAGAAAATCAACTGCTTTACGCTGTAGTCCAGAAAGAAATGCAAGAAGGAGTGATCCGTATCCAATGTCGCTGGCTGGATGATCTTACAAAAGCTGATGAAGCGATGATCCAGATTTGCGATAATGCTTATGATATGGCCAAACAACAAGCCAAGGGATTTGAAATGAGAGAAAAAAACAAAAACTTCCGTTCATCTTCTGCCAAGCAACCAGAACCTAAGAAGCACAGTTTTCACCGCCTTAAAATCGATCTCGATGCCGACAGGCTCCGATTGAGCCACATTTTAGCTCTAAAAGATGCATTTCGCACCCATTCGGGAGAGATCCCCATCGAGATCACTTTCACGACTGAGCGAGGAAAACCCAGCTCCTTGCATATCGATCAGAAATGGGGCGTCGATCATTGCAAGGAGCTGGAGAACAAGGTCGCCCTTTTACCCTCCTACAAGACCCTCAAGTGGGAATAGAAAGGCAGAACAGGCGCTGGGCATTAAAAAGTTTTTTTTAAATTTACACAGAGATCACAGAGACACAGAGCTTTAAGTTTTTCATTTTTTGCGAGAGCAAAAAATTAAGATGTTTTTTTAATCTCTGTGTTCCTCTGTGTCTCCTGTTCTCCTCTGTGAATGTCCAGTGTCCTGTGTAGCTTGATACTTTCCTTGACAAATTCAGTTTTTCTTCAGATACTTTTACCTATGTAACTTGAGTTCATTTCATGAAAAGGCTGTTTTTCTCTTTTATTCTTCTTGTCGCACCTTTGGTTGTTCATGCTGCCTATACGTTTAAGAATGGCAAATTGATCAAAAGTGAAGAGGTTGCGACGATGTCTGTGCAAGAGCACTACAGTGCTGCGTTAGATGCCTATCAAAACCAAAGGTGGGACGAGGTGATCCATCAATCTCTGATCGTCGTTAAAAATTTTTCCTCCACCCCCTTTGCAAGGGAAATATTATTCTATCTCGGTGCGGGTTATTTCCATACTGGGGAGCTGGAATATGCTAACCGGTTTTTGACAAATTATCTAAAAAAGCAAGCGACCCCGAAATACTTCGAAGAGGCGATCCAATATAAATTTAAGATTGCAGAGAAGTACCACCGCGGAGCGAAAAAGCACATTTTGGGTTGGGAGACAATGCCAAAATGGGTTCCTGCGCGTGATGAAGCGATCCACATTTATGATGAGGTGATCACTGCCCTTCCTCATCATGAACTCGCAGCCCATGCTCTTTTTGGGAAGGCAAAGTTACTCATCAAAGATGACGAGTACAAGTCTAGCGTAGAGACCTATCAAACATTGATCCGCCGTTTCCCGAAACATCCTTTGGCTGCCGAGAGTTATATTGGAATTGGAGAGGTGTATTTGATCCAGTCACAGGCGCAATACCCTGATCAAGATTACCTCGATTTAGCGGAGATCAACTTGCGCAAATTTCGTCATGATTTTCCTGGAGAAGAGAAATTGGCGATCGGTGAGAAAATGTTGCTCGACATGAAAGAAGTTTATGCTAGCGATCTCTACGATACAGGGCGTTTTTATGAACGGACAAAAAAACCTCAGGCCGCTTATATCTTCTATACACGAATTCTGGCGAAGTATCCAGAAACTAAAGTCTGTGAATTGGCCAGTAAACGTTTAAAGAAGCTCAGCTACAGACCAACAACCCTCCTTGAAACGGAAAAAACAGACCCTCCCTCAATGAATGAAGCCTCATCACCCCTTTTAAATCTGCCCGTGGAACGGGGATTTACGGTCGATGCTATCGAACCTCCCCATGAGGATGTGAAGTGAAAAGCTTCAGTCTCTCTCTCTTTTGCCTGTTGCTGGTGTGTGGATGTGGATACCACTTTGATGGAGGCGAGACGGAAAGGGGGACCGTGACGATTTCAGTCCCATACATCAAAGGGGACCTCGAAGGGCAACTCAATGCGCAGCTCGTGCGAGCTTTAAGCAGCTCGGGTCATTTTGATTGTGTTCAAAATGGAGGTGAATTGATCCTGGAAGCATCGATCACTGGAGATGGGGATGAACGGATCGGCTTTCGCTTTGATCGAAATCCTCAATCGGGTGAACTCAGAGACAATATCATCGGAACTGAAAATCGACGTACGATCATCGCCGTTGTCACTTTGATCGATACCTCTACTCATACTGCTGTGCTCGGCCCCCAGACTGTCAAGGCAGATGCAGATTACGATTATGTCGATTCTAACTCAATTCGGGATTTGACCTTCATTACAGATCGGGGTATTCCGGAGAAAGTGCTCGATTTTTCACTTGGACAACTCGACTCCGTGGATGGCGCGCACGATGACGCATCGACGGTGATCTACCGCCATCTCGCCCAAAAAATTGTCGATGGGTTACTCATCCAAAAGGTGGGAGACCTCTCTGTTCGAAAGGGAGCAGAGTAATAGAATTATTAGGTCTCTTATATAACCTCATTTACGTGCCCGTGTGCGTGCCCGTGCCCGAATTAAGATGGTTCAGAAAAAGCATTAATCGGGCAAGGGCACGGGCACGCACACGGGCACGTAAATTGGATTACGCAAGAGGGCTATTGTTTTTTTCCGATGGAAGAAATGACTGCTTCCGTATCTTGAACTTCTGCTAGGAAGTGTTGTAGGACTTTAAGAATATATTTTGGGGTATTATATACTCCAGAATTGAGGTAAACGATTTCCAAGTGGGGCTTATTGGTTTGAAGCAAAGCGATGAGAGTTGTTGTCGTTGGAGTCTCTTCTACGATATGGGGAACAATCCAAATTGCAAATTGCTCGTTGAATAAAGTCACTTTGTCGGGCGTCTCGATGATATGGAAATAGTGGTTGAGCTGGTCGTCACTCACAGAATGCTCTAATTCTGCGTTATTGAGCAACCCTAGGTCATTGAGCAGTCTTAGGTCGACATGTATAATCCCATCAGGAACCCATTTTAATAGGTCCTTGGAAAACTCCTTATAGGCTTCTTCCAAAACATTGGGGTTAATCATCGGTTGCGCTCCTAGTTCTAACGTTTCCCGCCATATTCTTAGTCTAGCTGCAAAACAAGGGGTTGTCAAGCCTGTTAACTAAAATTTTTATACTTATTACTTTACTATTTTTTTTAAAGAATATTGTAAAAATTTATTTAAAAAAGTGAGCTTGAATTTTGTTGGAGTTTTTGCCATGCTACTCTTCGAACACACTCATTTTCACCATGTTAGATTTCTCAAATCGAAGTGGCCACAAAAAGTGGAAGATATTTTTTTAACCTTCAATTTCAATAGCGACCGTTCATGAAAATCGGATCCTGGATCACCTCCTTCTCTCTTATAACTCTCTTTTCACTTCAAGCTTCCCCTCTTAAAGTTGAAGTCTTTGCCAAAGGGGCTATTCTAATGAATGCTGAAACAGGGGCTGTCCTCTGGGAAAAAAATGGACGCCACCCTTTTTACCCTGCGAGCACAACGAAGATGATCACTGGACTCTATGCTCTTGAGAGGAAAGGAGCCGTTCTGGACGAGCTTGTGACTGCCACTCAAGAAGCTCTCCTTGCTGTGCCCCCCGCGTTTCGAAGGGCAACGGATGGAGACCATCCTCCCTATCGACTAGAGTTCGGTGGGACACATATGGGAATCAAAGTGGGGGAAACCCTCCCCTTTCGGACATTGATCTATGGATTGATGCTGGCATCTGGTAATGATGCTGCTAATGTCATCGCACAGCACATTTCGGGCGATGTTCCTACTTTTATGGAGGAATTGAATAGATTTGTCCGTGAAAAGGGATGTTTGCATACGGTTTTATATACTCCACATGGCCTTCCCCATCCTGAGCATAAGACGACAGCTTATGATTTAGGGATTTTAGCGCGTGAGGCGTTGAAAAATCCCTTTTTTCGAGAAGTGATGAAGAAGACTCAATATCCTCGTCCTCAAACTAATAAACAGCCAGAATCGACCCTTTATCAACATAATGCCCTACTCAAACCTGGCCGTTTCTTCTACTCCAAAGCGATCGGGATTAAAACCGGATACACTCAAAGTGCGGGGTATACGTTGGTCGCTGCAGCTGAAGATGAGCGGCGTAAGCTCATCGCTGTGATTTTAGGCTGTGAGAAGATCGAGCAGCGCTATAAGGATGCGATTGCCTTGTTTGAAGCGGGTTTCAATGAGGAAAAAGTCTCTCGAACACTTTTTTCTAAAGGATTCGATCTGTTTTCACATCCAGTCGCTGGAGGCAAAATCCCTCTACAGGCCTTTCTTTCTCAGGATATCGTCTTGGAATATTTTCCCTCTGAGGAGCCGATTTTCAAAACGGCTGTGTTATGGCATGTACCTCCTTTGCCGATCCAAGCCGGTCAAAAAGTCGCCGAGATGCAAATTCTTTCATTGGAGAATAAGTTACTCTCCTCGGCGTCGCTGTTTGCAGTGAGAGCTATAGAACCGACATTTCGCTACCAGGTGTGCCTCGTATGGACAAAGGTGAAAAAAGGGGTAGGGGACAATGTCGCTTTGGTGATGGCAGGAGGGGGTATTCTAATTCTGGCCGGCACGTTTTATTATGCTAAGAAGTATTCAAAAGAGAAAAAAGGGCAATGAATTCATCGATTGTCAGCTCTTCAGGTCGGGCAGTGATCGGATGGCCGATTTTAGCGAGGGCTTGCTCAAGGCGGTCGATGGAGTAGAGATTCTTCAAAGAAGCGCGCAACATTTTTCTCCGCTTCCCAAAAGCGGAACGTGTCAATTGAAAGAACTTCTCAGTACCCGTTTCAAGAAGCGGGGGGTGGAGATGGCAATGGACGACGGAAGAGTATACCTTGGGTCGAGGATAGAAACAATTAGGGCTTACTGTGAAGCTTTTTATAACTGTTGCATAAAATTGAAGGAAAATGGTGAAGCTACTGTAGTCTGGTGTCTTGTTCTTCGCGATCATCCGATCGGCGAATTCCTTTTGGACCATGATAGTCAATGATTCGATGGAGTCATGCATGGGCAAGAGAAGGGCCAGGATCGGTGTTGTGATATGATAAGGGAGATTTGCGACAACTTTATGTTTACCAGGATGCTTTTGCAGAAATTCAAGGAGGGGGAATTTTAAAATGTCAGCACAGATCACTTCGAGATGACCCTCGCGGGTCTGCAATCGCTCGAGCGCTTGGGCAAACTTGGCATCCATTTCTATGGCTGTGACGGATGCTCCTCTTTCCAAGAGAGCTTCTGTCAATGCACCAGGTCCAGGTCCAATTTCGATAATCAGATCGCCCTTTGAAACTGAGGCGGTATCGACAATCTTTTGAATGATGTTCCCATCGATGAGAAAATTTTGTGAAAGTCCCCTTTTTGCCTGCATGCCCCTTTCTTTAAGAAAAGCATGAAGTTCAGAGGGTCTAAAAATTTTCATCGAAGGGCAAAGGGTTGAAAATCTTTAGGGAGAGTTTCAGTCATATTCTTTTCATCGTAACCTAGGCGATCTCTGAGTTTTGCAATATATGTAAAATTCTCTTTGAGCGCTGCTTCTTGAAGAAGTTGCTCTTTCAGTTGATCGGCCATTTTTTCAAAAGAGGGTACGGTTCTTTTTGTATGTTTTTTCAAGTGGAAAATGCGGTAGACGACAGAATTGTCGATGCGGCTAATTTGTGCAACGGGTTGGCTAAAAGAATTTTCTAAAAGGGTTTTGAGGACTTCTTTATGGGAGGAAGAGATGTTTTTCTCATCAGCTAGCATTTCGGGGGACAAAGTGATGGAAACCGTGTCCTTAAGCGTGTCATCAGGTGTTTTTAATTGGTCTGAGACTTTAGCGAGCTCGAATTTCGACTCTAGGAGCTCAAAAGCGCGCATGGCTAACGCAGCGCTGGCTTCCTTACTGGCTGAACGGATGGAGAGCACTTGATATTGCCATTCTTCCAGTTCAGGATTTTTCTCGCAGAATTGTCTGTAGGATTCTTTAATATCTGAAGAGGTGATGCTGTTAAGAGCTTTTGAATTGACACGGAACCAGATCATTCTCTGCATAATCATCTCGTCGTAGATCATCTTGCGCGCTTCATCGTATGTCAAACCGAGTTGATCTAAGATGGTCATGATATTTGGCCCAAAACGGTTCATAATCTCTTCTCGCACTTCAGCATCGGCGACCTTCAATTCTATTTTTGCTGCATCTGCGAGCATCAGCTCTTGATCGATCATTTGGGTAAGATGATCTCTCCATTGCGCGGAATAAAACTGATAACGTGCTAATTTAGAATCGACTAAATGGGGATAATACTTTTGCAAAAAGAGATCCATTTTCTTCATCACATCGATCACCGAGATCGTTTTATCGTTGACCTTCGCCAAGATCCGATTGTAGATGACCAATTCTTGCGTGTCTTCATGCTCTAAAGTGGGAGGTGCCACTTCATCGCTAGCAAGGGGAGCCAAACAGCAAATGGATGCTAATGTGAATATGTAAGTTTTCATCATCATCCTTTTTAACTCGACTTTGCAACTTTTTGGGCCCGAAGGCCTCGAAATATTTGCTCTCGAGGGAGTTATTTAAAACGGGAAGGGGTTAAAAACCCCTTCCCGTTTTAAAGAATCTCCCAGTTCGACCACGGGTCGAACGGCCGAGAGCAAATAGGCGAGGCAGGCGGGCCCAAAAAGTTGCAAAGTCGAGTTTAATCCTTCTTTTTTTTAAACACAACGCCGAAGAAACCATCCATCTCTCCGGTGACAGGAATTGAAGAGAAGGGTTCACCGATTTGCTCAAGGGGAAAACGATCGAGAAAATAAGCTGCTTGATGCAGATTTTCTTGAGGAAGGACGCTACAAGTCGCATAAACGATATGTCCGCCAGGTTTAAGAAAGGAAAGAGCTTCTTCAAAGATCTCCCTTTGTTCTTGAATGATTCGAGGCAAGAGTTGATCTTCAAATTTCCATTTCATGTCGGGATTGCGACGAAATGTCCCCGTGCCAGTGCAAGGTGCATCGACGAGGACCCAATCCATTTTCATTTTTAGCAACCGCTTGTTCGGCGAATCGGCAGGGAGGAGCTGGGCATTTTGAATGCCCGCCCGCTTGAGTCGTTTTCTCGCTTCGAGGAGGGCTCGCGGCCGTATATCGTGCAAAAACAATTGACCCCGCTCTTTGAGTCGAGGCGCAATGGCCAGGGATTTGCCGCCAGAGCCTGCACAATAATCTAAAAAACGCATTCCGGGCTCGATGGCGATGAGCTCAGCGATCAGCTGGCTCGCTTCATCCTGCACTTCAAAATACCCTTTTTTGAACTCCTCCATTCCAAAAAAATTGATTTTCTCTTTGAAACGGATCCCGACATGAGAGTGATGGCAGGGGGATATTCGATAGCGACTTTGCCAACTTTCGAGAAGGGCACTGCGGGTTGTTTTTAAGAGATTGACGCGGACTGTCGTTGGAGCTGGTTCATTACAGGAAAGACAAAATTGAAAAGCTTTCTCCTCTCCAAGGCTGCTGACGAGCAATTGGTAAAACGGTTCTGGAAAACTGACCCGAATATGTGCTGGCAAGGCTGGATCATCATAGGCGTTTTGAGAAAATTTCGTAAAAGCGTGTAATCGGGTTTCCCAGGAAAGGGGAATTTCAGCGATGTGGTCGAGAAGACCTCGCCAACGGATCATTCCATAAAGTGTTTCACAGATCTCTTTTCTATCTTTTGATCCTACGGAACGATTTGTTCTAAAATAATTGCGCAAAAAAACATCGAGAGGAAGCGATTGCTCCTCAAAGAAACTCAGAATTTGTAGTAGGTGATGCTCTCGAAAAGGTCTACGCATGTTTATTATTGATTAGTAATTTTTTTTATTTCTAGTATAATTGAAAGTTGATTAAAGTTCATGCTTCAAAAAAAATCGTGACATCGACAAGACTATTTTTATATACTGGCTGAAAAACTTAAGGAAAATTTATGAAGTCATTGATCGCCTTTTTAGGGCGTGCTCTTCTCAGTATCATCTTCATTTCCTCGGGGATAAATACAATTTTAGACTGGCAAAATACTCAGCAGTTCTTCAATCAAAATCTGACCGATTGGCTCGCATTAAACGTGGGCAATCCCACCCTTCAGAGTGGCATTGAATTTGGGATTGCCCATGGGTCTCTTTTGCTTTTATTGGGTGTCATTTTCGAGCTCGTCGGTGGCTTGATGGTGTTTTTAGGCCTTTGGGTGCGTTTTGGTGCTTTTCTTCTGATCATTTTCCTGATTTTGGTGACTCCGACCTTCCATCATTTTTGGCAGATTCAAGAGCCGGAGAGACAAATGCAGATGATCAATTTCATGAAGAACGTCAGTATTTTGGGTGGATTATTCATTCTCTTAGCCTTAGGAAAAGGGAGCAAATGCGTTAAAAAAGATGAAAAGGAGGTTTGAAAAAAGTTCTATAGTCCCGTTCTTGTTAAGTCTTTTTATCGTTGCACTAGGTCAACCAGCACGGATCGGCTGGCTCAGTGCAGTCGCAGCAGCTCTTGGCTTTTCACTTTTTTTTTACAATCTTCCTAAGGAATATAAATTTCTCGTTGGGACAATTTGGTTCACTGCGGTTCAGCTGATCCAGCTCTCTTGGATGACCTCCATTGAGTTTCAAGGATATTATATCCTTTTTGTCTATTCACTCGTCGCTCTGGGGATGGGTGCACAATTTGGTCTCTTGACACTCGTTGTTCCGAGTGAGGGAACGCTCACTTATAAGAAAATTCTCCTCTGCGCTGCATTATGGACTTTAATGGAATGGTCCCGATTATTGCTCCTCTGCGGCTTTTCGTGGAATCCCATTGGCCTTGCTTTAACGCATTTTATCCCTTCCCTACAGTTTTCCAGTGTCTTTGGCGTCTTGGGATTGTCGTTTTGGGCGATATTTTCCAACTTGTCATTCTTAAACGTTTTGCGATCCAGGATGATGAGTAAAAAACTCCTCCATTGGGCCTTGATCGCAGCTGTTCCTTATATTTTTGGACTTATACAATTAAACCAATACCGCGCTTCGAGCAAAGCAGAGAAAAAAAAGCTCGATGTGGCTTTAATTCAGACCGACCTACTCCCTTCTGAAAAATCCCTCCACTCTAACCGAATTGACGATTTCATCTCCCCCTTCGAGCAATGGAAGAGGATTTTAAAATTCCTTAAAGAAAAACAGATGGCACGCTGGGATATGATCGTACTGCCGGAAGCTGCTGTTCCGATGCCTTCCGATTGGGGATGTTATTCCTATGCTGAGACGCGAAAAGAGTTAGTGGCAGTGTTTGGTTCTGAGGCGGAGAAAAAATTCCCTCCACTTTGCCTTCCCTTCGCAGAGCAACGGTACTTCCAGAACGAGAAGATCTGGTTTGTTTCCAATCTTTTTTGGTGTCAAGCCCTTGCTAATCTCTATGATGCTGAAGTGATTGCGGGGCTGGATCATTCCGATCGGGTAGCTGGCAAAAATTTCAATTCAGCTTTTTATTTCAAGCCCAACAGCTTTTCTTTTGAACGGTACGACAAACAAATTTTGATGCCACTAGCAGAATATCTTCCTTTTGAATTTTTGAGGCCTTGGACAAAGGATTATGGAATCCATGATTTCTTTTCCCATGGAGAAGGTGCTAAAGTTTTTGGAAAAAAAGTTCTTTTTAGCCCTTCGATTTGCTATGAGGAAACATTTTCTGAAGTGATGCGAAGCGGAAGAGTGAAAGGGGCAGAGCTTTTCGTCAATATGACTAATGACAATTATTATCCCCATTCGAGTTTGCATGAGCAGCATTTATTTCATTCCCGTCTAAGAGCTGTGGAAAACGGCATTCCGTTAATTCGAGCTTGTAATTCTGGTATTACAGCAGTTGTCGACTGTTTTGGTCGGGTGCTCGCTACGTTTGACACAGAAGGACCCCGTCACATGCAAGATGGTGTTTTAAACTGCCAATTGACAAGATTTCATTTTCCCACCCTGTTTTCATTTTGGGGAGAAGGAGGAATCATCAGCCTCTGCCTCATCCTATGCCTTTGGACTTGGAGAATGAAGTTGTCACAGGGTGCTGACTATTAAAAAAATTTTTTAAATTTACACAGAGATCACAGAGACACAGAGGTTTAAGTTTTTCATTTTTTGCGAGGGCAAAAAATGAAGAATCTATTTTTTAATCTCTGTGTTCCTCTGTGTCTCCTGTTCCCCTCTGTGATTGAAAATAGCTTTCTAACCTGAGGTTGGGTTCATAAAGATTTTTTCTCAATTTTTCAGTGCTCTGTTGAGGGGCGCGATTCGACTTGAATTAAAACTCCAGTTTTAGGTATATTGTTAACGATTAAGAATGAAGAAAGATGTCTTTCCATTAGAACCTTGAGGTTTCTATTGTCATTATTGCCTAGGAATCAGCGAACTTTGCAGCATGCCGTTTCTGCATTGGGAATTGGTCTTTTTAGTGGTAAAGAAGTTTCTATACGTCTGTGCCCTGCAGAGGCAAACACAGGGATCATTTTTCAACGGGTTGATTTGTCTCATCGACCCCTCCTTCCCGCTCGATCTCAATTTGTTCAAGGAACTCCTCGCTGTACGATCATTGGCGATGGTAAGGATTTTGTTCAAACTGTCGAGCATTTACTCGCTGCCCTGTGCGCTTATCAGATCGACAATGTATTAATTGAGATTTCCGGTAGCGAAGTTCCTATTTTTGACGGGAGTTCTCAACATTTTGTCGCTATGATTGAGGAAGCGGGCATACGCGAACTGGAAGTTGAAAAAAAAGTTTATGCGTTTAAATCGCCAGTTTTTTGGTCTCAAGGAGAGACCCATCTTATCGCTCTCCCTTCTGAAAAGTATCGGATCAGCTATACATTGCACTACCCCCATTCCACGACGATTGGAACTCAGTTTTATACATTTGCCCTTGATCAGGAAGACTTTAAAAATGAGATTGCGCCTTGCCGAACTTTTTCTATTTATGAAGAAATCGCTCCTATGATAGAGAAAGGGCTCGTTAAAGGAGGAAGTTTAGACAACGCTGTCATCATTAAAAAAGATGCTGTTGTCAATCCAGACGGATTGCGCTATCCCGACGAGATGGTCCGGCACAAGGTTTTAGATTTGATCGGAGATCTCTCATTAGTGCCGTCTTTTGTGGCTCATGTGATCGCAGTGCGCTCTGGCCACACCTCCAATAATGCATTTGCTAAAGAGTTATTTAATCACATTAAAATGGAGAATTCGTGATGGGCACCGCAATTTCCAGTCAACCGATCCTTTTAAATGTGAAGGAAATCACTAAAATTTTGCCTCATCGCTATCCCTTTTTACTCGTGGATAGGATCATTTATCTCAATCTTGAAGAGAATGTCATTATCGGACAAAAAAATGTCACGGTGAATGAACAATTTTTTCAAGGTCATTTTCCAGGCGTGCCAATCATGCCTGGCGTGCTTATTTTGGAGGCTTTGGCGCAAACTGGTGGTATTCTCGTTCACAAAAAAGGCTACTGTGAAAAAATCGCAGTTCTACTCAATATTAATAACGCTAAATTTAGAAGACCTGTTGTCCCTGGCGACGTCTTGACCCTTCACGCCACTGGGCTACACCTCAGCAATAAAGGGGGAAGGATTATGGTTAAAGCAATGGTCAATGAGCAACTCGCTGTTGAAGCTGAAATCGGGTTTGCATTGGTCGATAAAGAGCAGTTATGATGTGGTGGAACAAGTAACCAGAAGATAATCACCCAAGAATTGGATAATCATGTCGCAGTCAAATATTCATCCTTCTGCAATTATTGAGCCCGGTGCGAAGATCGGCAATAACGTAACCATTGAGGCCTATGCTGTGATCAAAAGCAGTGTCACGCTCGAGGATCACGTCGTTATCAAGTCCCATGCCTATATCGATGGGAACACGACAATCGGTGCTGGGACGATCGTGTGGCCTTCTGCAAGTATCGGCACCAAGACACAAGATCTCAAATTCAAAGGGGAAAAGACCTATGTCGTCATTGGAAAAAACTGCGAAATTCGGGAATTCGTCACGATCAATTCTTCCTGTAATGAAAACTCAGTGGTGAGCATTGGCGACAATTGCTTGATTATGGCGTATTGTCATGTCGCACATAATTGTGAAATCGGTAATCGAGTGATCATGGCCAATAATGCGATGTTGGCAGGTCATGTTGTCGTCGAAGATTTTGCCATTATTGGAGGGATGACCCCTGTTCATCAGTTTTCTCGTATCGGTCAATATGCAATGGTGGGCGGCTTTAGCCGCATTACTCACGACGTTCCTCCTTACACGATCGGTGCGGGTTCTCCTTATAAACTCGGTGGTTTGAATCTCGTCGGTTTAAAACGGCATGGCTTCCCCTTAGAAGTGAGAAGATCTCTCGCAAGAGCATTCAAGCTCACCTATCGTTCAGGCTTTCGGATGTCCCAAGCGCTTGAGCAGATTGAAAATGAAGTGGGGATGAATCCACATGTGAAACACTGGATCGAATTTTGCCGAAATTCAAAAAGAGGGCTAATCGGCTTCCAAGGCATTTCTACTCAGCCCCTTCCTGAAGGAGATTTCGATGAGCTCGAAGAACTTTTGGAAGAGAAAGTTTAAGAGACTCTAAGAATTGTTTGCCAATTTCATGAAAATCATTTTTTTCGGAACTTCTTCCTTTGCAGCAAAAGTCTTATCGAGACTCATTGAACAAAACTATCAAATAGTCGCCATCGTCACGCGCCCTGATCGATCTAAAGGTAGAAATTTACGCCCCACACCCCCACCCGTCAAAGAAGCGGCAGCAGCGCTCAAAGCAGACCTTCCTATCTTTCAACCTGAAAAAGCCTCTGCTCCAGAATTTGCCAGTGTGTTAAAGCCACTAGAAGCAGATCTGTTCGTGGTTGTCGCTTATGGGGAAATCATCAAGAAAAATCTCTTAGAAATGCCTAAACTCGGTTGTATCAATATCCATGCTTCTCTCCTTCCTAAATTTCGCGGCGCAGCTCCAATCCAGCGAAGCTTGATGGAAGGAGAAAAAAAAACGGGGATCACGATTATCGAAATGTCTCCACAGATGGATGCGGGCGATATTTTAGCCATCGAAGAGATTCCGATCTCTGAAGAGATGACCTTTGGCGAATTAGATGCTGCGCTGTGCGATTTAAGTGTCAAGTTGCTCTTCGATGTGATTCGTCAATTTGAAGAGGGAAAAGTGGTAAAGACTCCTCAAAATCATGCCCTGGCGACCATTGCCCCAAAACTCATGCCTGAGGAAGGAAAAATTGATTGGAAAAAGCCTGCAAAATCGATCCATAACCAGATCAGAGCTCTTTCCCCCTTGCCAGGAGCTTGGTGTCCAATCAAAATAGGATCTGATAGCAAGAGATTGAAAATTAGAAAAGCACAAGTCATAGAGGGGCTACCTGGAGAGCCGGGCACTATTTTGGTCTCAAGCAAAGAGGGTTGGGTCATCGCTTGTGGTCGAGATGCTCTGCAACTGCTCGAAGTGCAATTGGAAGGGAAAAAACCGATGTCTGCACAAGAGTGGATTCGGGGCATCCATTCCCCTATTTCTTTCTAAGATGGCAGACACACTCTAAAAAAAATCTTTGCAAACAGACCCCGTTGTGTTTTATTGGCTAAGCCAATATGATATTTATCAATTCTTTAAAAACCCTTAACTTTTAGGTGGATTTATGACATCAGCAATTGGCGCTGTAACTTTAGGATCATCGACAACGGCTAGCTCGGCACTTAGACCTTTTGTTCCCAAGCAGGAAGTGTATACCTGGCGCGACGCTGTCCTCACTTTTTTTAAAGAAAAAGCGAAAGACATCGCCAAAACTGGGTCCTATTTATCATTTTGGGCAATGCGAGCAGTCCCTAGTCTTCCGCCAAGCGTTACAAAGTACGGCTCCACATTACGCGATTTCAAAAACTTTATCAGTGTGACAGAGGTCCCAGAAAAATTACATACATGGAGTCACTCGGTAAACGATCTGTTATTTAAAAAGAGCACAATAAGTTCTCGTAGTTGGGGGGATGTAGGAACAGCCGCGCGTCAAGTTTTTAAAAATTCAATGAGCCTGATCAATTCAGCTGCTGACACTATCGATTTTACCCATCTCTTTGTCCCTCTAAGCCAAGAGACATTGAAACGGGTGTCTGGCATTAACTATGCCGCAACGTTAGGTTTTGCAGGCAATAGCACTATCGATCAGGCGCAACAAATCCACAAGATGAAAATTCAAGACATCACCAAGATGACAGAAGTCGATACAAAAAAGTTTGTGTTTCATATGATCAATATTGCACGCGATGTTTCCTACCTCGTTTTAGGTGTGATCGGGTTGGGCTTTATAATCACAGCGACGCCGATTGTGCCATGGATGATTATCGCTTGCACGACATCGGGTCTAACATGGACGATCGGCGGTTACTTCTATGAAAAGATGGTCGATCCTGAAAATAAAGGGAAAAACCTCAATCCTAATATTGTGATAGAGAACATTGCCAATAAGAAAAAGCACGAACAACAAAGATTAGCTCAAATTGCGGCTGCAACCGCATAAACCTGAGTTGTATGCCATTAGCCTTCTTATCCGCAAAAGTTTTTCGCGATCTCTTTACGCCGCTTCCGGAAACGCAAGCGGCCACAACGCGTAAAAAGGATCATCTCGATCATATTGCCGACTACGCAGATTCAGCCCCTGGCGCGTGGGATGTTTTTCGCGTCATCGACCACATATTCTCGTATATCAAAATGGTTCCCTCTCTTTCTCCAAGCTGGCTTGAAGTGGTTGGGAAAGTTAAGAACATCGCGAGTAGTGTTGGGATTGGATTGAGTGTCCCTAAGATCATCACCGATTGTAACACCCTTCGACGCAGCCTTAGTCATGCGCTCGCCGTTCAGGATCTGCCCTATAGCGATCCATTGAGGATACGAAAGATCGCACAGGCATGCAAAAAAAGTTTTATCGATACGGTCGATCTTACTTTTACCTTTTCGCAAGCTGCATTATTTGTCGCGAGCGCTAAAATTTTTATTTTTGAGGCGAGACATTTGCGGATTATCGATGGCGTTGGCAATGTGACATCGACGATTTCAGATGGAGCTGAACTCATCACAGAGTATTTCAAGCTTCAACACTACCATTCCTCTGAAGCACAGCAATTGGCCAAATTGGAAGAGCGGAAACGACTCTCCTGGATGATTATTGTCAAAGATGTCGCTTCGATTGGGGGGGCGGCAATTGCCCTAGTTGGAATCGTGTTTGGCTTTGCCATACAAAGCACTGTGTGGATAAGTGCTGCAGTGCTGGTCTTGAGCACCGTTTGGCTTACGATGAAGCTCGCCACTTATTTTTATAATAAAATCATCGTTGAAGCGCCCGTTGTCCAGCCGAATCGTTTGATGACGATGAGCTAAAATTTTACTTTTCGATTCAATTTATTTCTTTAATAAGACGTTTATATTCCTTTTATTTAACTACAGTTTGTGGTAAATTCGAGATGAATAACATTTATTGTTAATTTAAATTAACATTAGTAATTGAGGGAATGAATCTGGTTTCTATTATAGATAAAACATCTCAGATACCGCATATGACAACTGCAGAGAAAGGAAAGAACCTTCTTTTCCATCATGCTGAGAAATTTAAAAAATATTTAGACATCATCGAACTGCCCAATAAAGCAATAGACATTCTATTCAATTGGGCTGAATTGAGCCCTTTGCCTTCAAAGCACCTTTCTTTCATCTCTAAGCAGCATAAAACAGTTAAATCGGTGGATTCCACTCTTGCTCTGCCCAATTTTTTTATAAAACAGATAGAACTCTACAAAACCTGTGGTCATTTAAAACAGAGTTTGGAGACCCGTACACCAGGGAGATTAGGCACAATCATCGATGACGTGAAAAAAATATTTTTCTCTTCAACGACTTCAGGACTCACATTGATACAACATTTGGATAAGAACCGAGTCATCAATTTAAGTAAAATTTCAAAATCATTACCGCTCAATCTCGTTAAAGGAAATTGTTTATTGTCATTAGCTTCAAGTAGTACATCAGTTGCCGAAACGACTTGGACTTTGTACAATCAAATAAAAAAAGAAAAGGTGTGCGCAAAAAAGAGAGATTGGCACCTCTCTCCAGCTGTGACAAAAAATCTGATGAAATTGGGGTCGAATTCGCTGAGTCTCACATCCGATTCATTAAAGGCTGCCGTTTTATTTTTTGGTTGCTTTATCAACCCTTTTCTTGTGATTTCAATAACCACGCTCTCTTTTGCCGTTACACTCTTCGAAAAAATTCAAAGTAAGAATCATTTGTTTTGCAGGAACAAATCGAAAAACATTGAAGAGACTCTCACTTCTTTACCCGCATAACCTTATTCCTTTGTATTTAACCAAAAGAATCAATATAATTTTTATTAAATAAATTTATATTTCTAGGGATTTTTAATGATCAGTTCAATCAATTCGATGCGTTTACCAAGCTCACTGCCAATGTTATTCCCTAGTGCTTCTCCGCTACGACAAACAACGTCCAAGGTTTTTGAACGGATGAAAGATTCTGGCCGCCCACAGGTCAACAATTTACAAAGTATCAATTTTCAACCCTTGCTCAGTTCAGGGAATTTTATCGAGGCTGGGGTTTGGGCGGGTTTTTGGGGATTGTCTATACTATTTTCTGCGATGAGCCTTCGCAATCTACACAAGGTATTGACAATTGAGCATCCGGCATCGGAGAAATTCTCCAAAATCAGCGAGGCTGTGAAGGAAGTATTTGTTAAGCTTGTCTCTTTGGGTGGAGCAACAGCTCATAACATCCATTGGTGGCATGAAATTAAGGTCTTATCCCTAGGCAAATATGCTCCCTTGGTAAAAGGGCTTGGGTTTGGAGCATCGTTAGTCATCAGCCTTGTGGAAGGGGGTTGGTCAATCAACGCGATATACGTAGGAAAAAAGGCACTTTTACAGGCAATTTCACCTATAGAACGAGAAAAACATAAACAACAAATTTACATTTCACTGGTGAAGGTGATTGGGAATATCAACATGATTGCTTGGACAGTGCTTGGTATTGCAGCGATCACCTCTGGCATTGCTGTGAGCTCAATTCTAATGACCCCTCTTCTAATTGTTGGGTGTGCCTGCCCTATAGGCGCTTATTTTTATCAAAAACACATTGAGAAAGCTCTGAACATTCGTCTTACACCGGCGTAAATTTCCTTATGAACTGCATGAAGGGTCCAAAGTTATGGATAAAAAGCTGTATTTTCGAGAATGGGTCGTTATCGTCGCTATTCTTGGATTCCTACTTTCTCTCGTGGCAATTGCATTACTCACCATCCCTTAAAGACTGTTCACGAACTCAACATATAACTTTACAAACTATCTTTTTGCAAAAAATTGATTGTGTGAAAATGAAGAATTTTGCTAGCCTCTCTGGTTTAGCCTAGAACACTAGGTGAAAGGCAAGCAAGTACGAAGCAATCTTGAGCACGTATACTACTTGTCGCTGTCAGTATAGACTCTTAATTCACGTGATATCAAGCGCAGCCGAGAGGCTGGTGTCTTGCATTTCAAAAGTGATTAGTCGCGGCGACGATCTGTATATTAAAGGGAAACATATGACACTGAAAATGATGGGAAAGAAGCGAGGGATGACTCAGCTTTTCGACGAGAAAGGCAATCGCGTCGTATGCACTGTGATCTCTGCAGAACCAAATATCATCACTCAAATCAAACGTAAGGAAAGCGACGGGTATGACGCATTGCAACTCGCTGCGTTCAAAGTTAAGCCTTCTAAAGTAAGAAATGTCTCAAAGCCGCTCCAAGGGCATTTCGCAAAAGCGGGAGTGAATGCCCGAACGACCATCGCTGAATCGCGTGTCGAAAATGCTGAGACATTTCAAGTCGGACAAGAGATAGGAGTGAATTATTTTACTGATGGGGAATATGTCGATGTGAGTGGCGTCTCCAAAGGAAAAGGGTATCAAGGTGTGATCAAGCGTCACCACTTTGCTGGGGGACCTGCATCACACGGTTCTGGGTTCCACCGTCATGGTGGATCTACGGGAATGAGAACTTCTCCAGGACGTTGTTTGCCCGGCCAGAAAAAAGCAGGTCGGATGGGAGGCGAAAAAGTGACCCTTCAAAACCTCCGAATTGTCCGCATTGATGAAGGAAAGCAAGTCATCATCGTTGAAGGAGCAATTCCTGGAGCGCGCGATGGGACTATCTACATTTCAAAGTCCGTAAAGAAGAAGAGCCAAAAGAAAAAATAGTCTGAGGAGTGAGTTGTGGCTACATTGAAAAAATATGACCTGGCTGGAAAAGAAATTGGGCAGATCACGATTGAAGACGAGATGCTTAAATCCAGTGCCAATTCGCAAATGATCAAAGACTACATCGTCGCCTTAAGAGAAAATGCGCGACAATGGTCCGCGAACACGAAGACGCGGGCGGAGGTCAATCATAGCGGAAAAAAACCTCATCCTCAAAAAGGAACAGGTCGCGCACGTCAAGGCTATCTCGGATCTCCCCAATATAAAGGGGGAGGAAGGGTGCATGCGCCGAGACCCAAGTACGATCAACATGTGCGAATCAATAAAAAAGAGAGAAGGGCAGCTATTCGCCATCTCATCATTGAGAAAATTCTGGATAACCACCTTCACGTTCTCCAGTTTGAAGAGATGAAAGAGCCTAAAACTAAAAGTGTATCTGATTTCCTAAAAAGTCGAACGCTCGAAGGAAAAAAAGTCCTTTTTCTCGGCGATAGACTCCATGTTGGGGCTAAGGAAGAAAAAGAGACAGCATCTCCGATGCAAAAATTTGAAACATTGATCAAAAGCATTCGCAATATTCCAGAGATCGATTTTATGCTGGTTCCGAATGTCAGCGGTTATGATATCATCGCGAGCCGTGAGCTCGTTCTGATGGAATCTGCTCTTGATCAGCTCAAGGTCATACTGGGAGGGCAGCAATAATATGTTGAAGAAAAGTCCTTACGATATCATTTTTTCTAAGCACGTGACGGAGAAGTCGCGAGTTCTCGGGCAGTTGCAGTTCAATTCAAGTAATCCTTGTGTTAAGAAATGTAACGCGCCGAAATATGTTTTTATTGTCGATAAAAGAGCGAATAAGCAAGAGATAGCTGAAGCCATCGAGGCGATTTTCAGCGATAAGAAAATCAAAGTTGTCTCAGTAAACACGATCAATACAAAGGCGAAACCGCGGAGAATGCGTGGGCGTCAAGGAATGAAACCTGGTTTTAAAAAAGCGATCGTGACATTGGAAGCCGGCGATACCATTGAAGAGAAAATTTAATTAAAAGACAGAGGCCATAACCGTTATGTTGAAGCAATTTCGCCCAACGACAGCAGGGCAAAGACATCTCATCCTCACGACTCTTGACGATTTGACACGTCTTGGGAAAAGACGCGTCGGTGTTAAACCGGAGAAATCTCTGCTTGTTAAGAAAATGAGGACAAATGGTCGTAACCATCATGGTCATATCACATGCCGCCACAAAGGTGGAGGGCACAAGAGATTCTACCGCCTTGTCGATTTTCTACGCGATAAGGAAAAGGTCCCTGCACGTGTTGCTTCGATCGAATATGACCCCAATCGGACAGCTTTCATCGCGCTCCTTAATTATGCAGATGGTGAAAAACGGTATATTTTAGCACCCCAAGGATTGAAAGTTGGTGACGTTGTCGCAACAGATGACGGAGAGAATTATAGTGTGGGATGTTGCATGCGTATGAAATCGATGCCGCTAGGTTCGACGATCCATAATATCGAGTTATATCCGGGGCGCGGCGGGAAGCTTGTTCGTTCTGCAGGACTCTCAGCTCAGTTAATGGCGAAAAGTGCAGGCCATGTCACGTTAAAGATGCCATCTGGTGAAGTGAGGATGGTCAATGAAAATTGCCGGGCGACATTTGGTGCTGTTTCAAATCCTGAGAGAAATCTTCGAATCGAAGGAAAAGCGGGAAGATCGCGTTGGAAAGGAATTCGTCCGACAGTTCGAGGGACAGCGATGAATCCTGTCGACCATCCGCATGGAGGCGGTGAAGGGAAACACAACGGCTACCTGCCGCAGACTCCTTGGGCGATGTACACGAAAGGATATCGTACTCGATCTAAACGCAAATCTAACAAAATGATCGTCAAAGATCGCAGGAAATAGAGTAGGTTAAATTATGGGAAGATCATTAAGAAAAGGCCCTTTTGTAGATCACCATTTGATGGACAAAATATTCAGAATGATTAAAAGCGGAAAAAAAAATCCGATTAAAACTTGGTCGCGACGTTCTATGATTTTGCCTGAGATGGTCGGTCAAACCTTTGAAGTGCACAATGGCCGAAAATTCATCAGTGTATTCGTCTCTGAGAACATGGTGGGCCATCGGCTTGGTGAATTTTCACCGACTCGCATTTTCAAAGGACACGGATCTAAGAAAGTCGCAGAAGCTGCTGCAGCAACTCCAGCTGCTCCTGCTCCCGCTGCGGCCGCGAAACCTGCACCCGAATCAAAAGGATCAAAAGGATAATCGATTATGCAAAAGGCATTCGCTAAATCGAAATTTATACGTATTAGCCCTAGAAAAGCACGTCTTGCTGCAGATTTAATTCGCGGCAGGAGTGTCGAAGAAGCGACAATTCAATTGATGTTCAGTAAGCTGCGGGCAGGTCGTCTTCTCCAAAAGACGTTAGATACCGCCGTTGCAAATGCTGAGACGCAGCTCAACGTTCAGCGCAGAGATTTAAAAGTTAAAGAAGTCAGGGTAGATGCAGGTCCGACGATGAAAAGGGCGAAACCTAAAAACAAAGGTGGAAGCCATCCGATCATGAAAAGGACAAGTCATTTTACGATTATCGTGGCTGCAGAATAAATATAGGGAGAATAAATGGGACAAAAAACATCTCCGATAGGATTCAGATTAGTTCGCAACAAAAAATGGCGCTCAATCTGGTACGGCAATAAACAGGAGTTTGGCAATCTTCTCGGTGAAGATTATTTGATTAGAAAGCACTTAATGTCGAAAGCCTGTTGCCAAGGCACATCTCTCCTCGCGATCAAAAGGATGAGTGGAAAAGTTGAAGTCACTATCCATACTGCTAGGCCAGGACTTGTTATCGGAAAAAAAGGTGCTGAAATCGATGTCCTCAAGCAAGAACTGAAGAAGTTAACAGGCAAAGAAATCTGGATCGAAGTTGAAGAGATTAAGCGTCCCGACCTCGATGCAAAGCTTGTCGCAGAAGGAATTGCTAAACAGCTTGAAAGACGAATTCCTTTCAGACGTGTGATGAAAAAGACGATGCAAGCGACCATGGATGCTGGTGCTGCAGGCGTAAAGGTTCAAATCTCTGGACGTATTGGCGGAGCAGAAATTGCGAGAACGGAATGGTACAAAGAAGGGCGGGTTCCACTGCAAACGATGCGCGCTGAAATCGATTATGCGCATGGACGCGCTGAGACGACATATGGCTCCATCGGCGTCAAAGTTTGGATTAATAAAGGGGAAGAACAACTTAATCGAGCGGTGGGAGGCTAACTATGGCTCTAATGCCAGCGCGTACGAAGCATAGAAAAATGCAGAAAGGCCAGCATGCTGGCCTAAGTAAAGCGGCAAATTTTGTCGATTTTGGTGATTTTGGAATGCAATGCCTCGAAAGAGGACGTGTTTCGAATCATCAAATCGAAGCGTGCCGTGTAGCGATCAACAGATATTTCAATCGTCGTGGTAAAGTATGGATACGGATATTTCCAGATAAATCTGTGACAAAAAAGCCTGCAGAAACACGAATGGGTAAAGGTAAAGGCGCACCTGATCATTGGGTCGCAGTCGTTCGTCCGGGTAGAGTCATGTTTGAAGTTGGTGGCGTTTCCAAAGAGCTCGCACAAAATGCCTTGAGAAGGGCTGCTGCTAAGCTCGGCATCAAGACGCGTTTTGTCGAACGGGTCGAAAGGGTATAGGTTACAATATGACAAAAAAAACAAAAGAGCTAAGAGATCAATCTCCAGAAGAATTAAAGGCGATCTATCAAGATTTGTCAAAAGAGTTGTTCGAACTCCGCAATGAGATAAAAGTGAATCAAAAAAACGATAAATCTCATCAGTTGCGTGCTAAGAGAAAAGATCGCGCACGCGTAATGACAATTCTAAGTGAGAAAGAACTAGCAGCTACAAGTTGAGGAAAAACATGGAAACAACTTCAAAAAGAAAAGTTCGAGAAGGTGTCGTCGTCTCTACAAAGATGCAGAAGACAGTCACTGTGAAAGTTGAGCGGACGATCCGTCACCCCGAATTTGACAAAGTTGTCACTCGAGCAAAAAAATATTACGCCCATTGCGAGAATCCTGAAATTCAAGTGGGCCAGAAAGTGCGCATCATTGAAACGAGACGACTTTCTAAGTTAAAATGTTGGCGAGTTTTGGAAATTCTCGCTTAGTCGACCAGATATGATTATATATAATGTGAGATAAAACATGATCCAACAAGAATCAAATTTAGAAGTTGCTGATAACACAGGCGCTAAGCGAGTTCGGTGTTTTAAGGTTTTAAAAGGATCCAAACGTAGATATGCGAATGTCGGAGATGTCATCATTTGCGCCGTCAAAGAAGCTGATCCCAAGGGCAGTGTCAAAAAGGGTGATGTTGTTCGGGCAGTTATCGTAAGAACTTGTAGTTACATTCGTCGCGCTGATGGATCTCTCTTACGTTTTTATGACAATAGCTGTGTGTTGATCGATGAAAAAGACAATCCACGCGGCACACGGATTTTCGGGCCAGTAGCTCGGGAAGTGCGCGAAAAAGGATTTGTAAAAATCAGTTCATTAGCACCAGAAGTGATATAGGGAGATAAAGATGAGCAAATGGATAAGAAAAGGGGATAAAATTGTCGTTATCTCAGGAAATGAGAAAGGAAAATCTGGCGAAGTGATCGTCCGAAAGGAGGATCGGGTCGTCGTGCAAGGGATTAACATTCGTAAGAAACATGCGAAACGGCAGCAGAAATCTCCCGGCGCTGGAATATTGGAAATGGAAATGCCATTTCATATCTCAAACGTCGCATTATGCAATGCGGATGGACAGCCTGTTAAGGCAAAAGTAAGGGTGAGTAAAAACGGTGCAAAAGAGTTGTACTATCTCGAAGGTGATAAAGAAGTCACGCTTCGACAAGTAAGAAAACATTTATAGAGTAGATCAAAGCAATGTCTAGGTTACAAAAACGGTACAAAGAAGAAGTTAAAAAGACTCTTCAAGAGAGATTTAAGTATGAAAACGAGATGCTTATACCCTCTCTTAGAAAAATTGTTATTAGCATGGGACTTGCAGAAGCCACGAAGGATAAAAATGCCCTTCAAGATTGCGTTAAGGAAATGACGAGCCTGTCTGGACAAAAGCCGATTATCACTAAAGCGCGAACATCGGTTGCTAACTTCAAGCTGAGAGAAGGGCAAGCGATCGGTTTAAAGGTGACCTTGCGCAAGAAACGGATGTACGACTTTTTTGATCGTTTTTGCCATATCGTTTCGCCGCGAATTCGCGATTTTCGGGGCTTTCCTATCAAATGCGATGGAAGCGGAAATTATTCTTTAGGACTTGAAGAACAGCAAATATTTCCTGAAATCAACATTGACTCAGTGAAAAGAACGCAGGGCATGAATATTACATTCGTCACATCAGCAACCAACGATGAGGAGTGCGCTGAACTGTTAAAACAGCTTGGCCTCCCATTTAAAACAGAGAATAATAGCTGAGGGAGAAGAAAGAGATGAACGATCCAATTGCAGACTTATTGACTAGAATCCGAAATGCAAAGCTAGCGCGACATCGATTTGTCGATTTTCGGCCAAGTAAGATAAAAATGGAAATCGTGAAAGTTTTGCACGAGCAAGGATTTGTCGATAAATATTTGGTCAACGAAGAAAAAGGACAAGCACGGCTGTTCTTGAGATATGCTGAAGGTCGAGAACCCGTGATTAAAGGCTTAAACCGGATCTCTTCACCATCACTCCGACGCTATGTCGGATACCGTCAGATTCCAAAAATATATGGCGGGATGGGCGTTGCAATTCTCTCCACGCCCGGTGGAATCATCGATGGAGAAACCGCGCGCATGAAAAAATTAGGCGGCGAATTGTTGTGTTTAGTCTGGTAATAAGAAAGAGGTAAAATAGATGTCACGTCTTGGAAAATCACCGATCGCTATGCCGGATAAGGTCGAAGTAAAAATCGCCGACGGAGAGATCCATGTCAAAGGGCCAAAGGGGATTTTGACAATGCCGGCTCACAAGGGAATTTCAGTTAAAGTAGAAGAAGGTCGACTTTTCGTTGTCAAAGATGAAGGAGTCGAGATGCCCAAAACGACCCATGGCTTATGCCGCGCTTTAATCAATAATATGATCTTGGGGGTTACTAAAGGATTCGAGATCCGTCTTGGCCTGATAGGCGTTGGTTACCGGGCTGCTGTGCAAGGGCAAATGGTCGATCTGCAATTGGGATTTTCCCATCCAACAAAAGTAAGCATTCCTCAAGGAGTCAATGTCACTGTGGATAAGAGTGTTACGATCATTGTCAGCGGCATCGATAAACATCTCGTCGGACAATTTGCTGCTACAGTTCGCGCGATGAAACCTCCAGAACCTTACAAAGGGAAAGGGATCCGATACGAAAATGAATTTGTCCGCAAGAAAGCAGGAAAAGCGGCTAAAGGTAAAACCGCATAAAGGATGAGACGTCATGATTAATGAAATAATGAAGCGCAATGTAAAACGGCGCAGAAGAGTTCTTCGCGTTAGAAGGCATGTGAGAGGAACAGCAGAAAAGCCAAGATTATCTGTATTTAAGTCGAACAAGCACATTTTTGCTCAGCTTATCGACGATGATAAAGGGATGACACTTGCTAGCGCTGGGACCATCATGAAACAATTTCGCGAAAAGAAGCTCGAGAAACGGAGCAAAGAAGCAGCGCGACAAGTGGGATTGCAAATTGCTGAAGTGGCTAAACAAAAAAACATCCTCAATGTCGTCTTCGATCGCGGATTTAATAAGTATCACGGTTTGCTTGCGGAAGTCGCCAACGCGGCCCGCGAAACAGGTTTACAATTTTAGTTAGGGTATAAGAGATGTCGAAACAAGAAGCTAAACGGCGCGCAGAAGATTTCGGGACTGAATTCGAAGAGAAAGTGCTCTACATCAATCGCTGCTCTAAAGTCGTCAAAGGTGGACGCAAGTTCAGCTTTTCTGCATTAGTCATCATCGGTGACGGGCAAGGGCATATCGGATTTGGATTTGCAAAAGCAAATGAAGTGTCCGATGCGATTCGCAAAGGAACAGAAGCTGCGCGAAAGAATGTGATGTCGTTTGAGATGGAAGGGACGACGATCCCTCATGAGATCACTGTCGAGTGGGACGGAGCCAAAGTATTGCTTAAACCTGCTCGTGAAGGAACTGGTGTGATCGCAGGATCTAAAGTCCGTTCCGTATTAGAACTTGGCGGCGTTAAAGACGTCGTCGCAAAAAGTCTCGGTTCAAACAATCCCTTGAACCAAGTGCGTGCTACAATAGAAGCGCTTACCCAGCTCACCAATCGTCAAAAGAATCGGGAAATGCGAGGACTTAAAACATGATGACATTATCGCAACTCACTAACACCCACCGCCCTCACAAGAAGGCCTATCGAGTAGGACGGGGAATGGGTTCTAAATGTGGAAAAACGTGTGGACGTGGCAACAAGGGTGACAAAGCACGTTGTGGTTATAAAACGCGGCCTGGCCACGAAGGTGGACAAATACCCCTTTATAAAAAGTCTCCTACTAGAGGATTTTCTAATGCAAAGTTTGCGAATACTGTCTTTGCAATCAATCTCGGAATGATCGAGAAATTATATTCCGATGGAGAGACCGTGACTTTAAAAAATTTGCAAGAGAAGGGATATGCCCCACGGCGCATTCCAGGCGGGCTCAAAATTTTGTCTGGTGGCGAGCTAAAAAAGAAAGTGAGCATCGAAGCTTGTCAGTTCTCTGCAGCTGCAGAAGAAAAACTGAAAAAAAACGGAATTTCTTTCCAACAAGTCCCAGTTGGGAAATAATTAGACCATAAAAATAATTATTATCGAGCGGTCGGTTGATGATTGAAGGGATTAAACGTATTTTTAGCGTACCCGAGCTGAAAGCGAAGATCATATTCACGCTGCTCATGCTTATCGCATGCCGTGTAGGAGCTTACATTCCTGTTCCTGGGATCAATGGTGATGCTGCAATAGAAATATTCCGCAATGCCACTGGAGGAGGACAAAATCTTTTCCAGCTTATGGACGTATTTTCAGGCGGTGCCTTTGCTCAAATGACAGTGATCGCACTCGGCGTCATGCCGTATATTTCAGCGTCGATCATCATGCAATTGCTCATGGCTCTCGTGCCTACTTTGCAAAGAGAGATTCGGGAGAATCCCGATGTTGGACGGCGAAAAATGGGCAAGTGGATACGCATGCTCACTGTGTTATTAGCGATATTTCAGTCTGGTCTTTTTGGAAAGTATGCCGTTGAGTTGAATGCGGGTAGCCCTGGAATCATCGTCCCTGAAATCCTCGATGTTCAAGCGTTTTCTTTCCCTTGGCTATTTTACTTGATCGTCATAGCGACAATGACCGCCGGAACGGTGCTTTTGATGTGGATTGGAGAACAGATCACAGAAAGAGGTGTCGGTAATGGGATCAGCCTCATCATTACTATTGGAATTTTATCCTCGCTCCCGGGCACCATCGGATCGGTGATTAGACAGCTTAATTTAGATTCGCAAGAGCCTGGTCAACTGACTTTTTCTTCCCTTGTTGTCCTGAGCGGTGTCTTTGTGTTGATCATCATCGGAACAATCCTCATCATTCAAGGTCAGCGCAAAATCCCCCTTCAATACGCAAGACGGATTGTCGGTCGACAAGAAGTCCAAGGGGGCAATGCCTATATCCCCCTAAAGATTAATTATGCCGGAGTGATTCCAGTCATTTTTGCCACTTCCCTTTTAATGTTTCCAGCGACGATTGGACAATTCGTTGGACGTGGATCATGGGTTGGGCAATTTGCAAATATGATTTCCCCTGGAACCTGGGTGTACATGATATTTTATGTCATGTTAATCATTTTTTTTACCTATTTTTGGACGGCTACCCAATTCCATCCGGAACAGATTGCGTCCGATATGAAGAAAAATGGGGCTTTTGTTCCAGGAATACGGCAAGGAAAGCCAACGCAAGACTATCTTGAAGCTACGATGAGTCGCATTACTTTTGCCGGCGCACTTTTTTTGGCTTCCATTGCTATTTTACCGACTATAGTCGGTAAAATTTTAAGTGTCGATTCTTCGATCACCTACTTCTTCGGCGGCACTTCCCTATTGATTCTCGTGGGTGTAGTCCTCGATACATCGAAACAGATCGAATCGCATCTATTGATGAAGCGCTATGAAGGTTTTATGAAGAAGGGACGGTTGCGGGGACGGTAACTGTAAAATTTTAAATTGAGGTTGTTCCTCAATAAACTTGTAAATAAACAAAACATCTGATAAATTTCTCAGATTGTTTGTCGAATAAAGGAATCTTTTCATGCCAAGAGTGATTGGGATCGATATCCCAGACAATAAACGGTTAGAAATCAGCCTCATGTACATTTATGGGATCGGACGACATGTGTCGAATGAAGTTTGCGCTAAGCTTGGATTAGATCCAAACATGAAAGCGCATAGTCTGAATGAAGATGATATTGCCAAGATCAACGCTTTATTGACATCGCAGTATGTCGTAGAAGGAGATCTTAGACGTCAGGTTCAAAACAATATCAAACGATTGATCAGTATTCACTGTTATCGTGGGATGAGACATCGATTAGGCCTTCCAGTCAGAGGTCAGCGCACGCGTACAAACTCACGTACACGTAAAGGTAAGAGAAAAACCGTTGCTAATAAGAAGAAATAAAGGAGCGTGAACCTTGGCTAAGCAAGAAGCACAAAAGACGATGGCAAAAAAACCGACCATCGCAAAAACAAGAAAAAAACAAGCGCGCAATGTGCCCAGTGGAATCGCCCATGTCAGAGCCACATTCAACAATACCATCGTTTCTATTACAGACCTTACAGGTAATGTGATCTCTTGGGCATCTGCGGGTAAGGTTGGCTATGTCGGATCGCGAAAGTCTTCAGCTTTTGCAGCAACTGTTGCCGCACAAGATGCAGCAAAAGTCGCGATGTCTTTTGGGATGAAAGAGGTCGAAGTCAATCTTTCTGGCCCAGGAGCTGGAAGAGAATCCGCTGTGCGTGGATTGCAAAGTTCAGGTCTTGCGATCACGATCATCCGCGACAAGACACCCGTGCCCCATAATGGATGTCGCGCCCGTAAGCGTAGAAGAGTTTAAAAGACGCGTTAAATAATTTTGGAATAAGCAATTTTGCAGGAGATCGCTCATGGCCGTAAAGTATGGCAAGTTTGAATTACCGACAAAGATCAAAGTCGATGAAGCTAGCAAATCAGGAACATTTGCCCGTTTTATCGCAGAGCCTTTTGAAAGAGGATTCGGGCATACTGTCGGTAATGCTCTTAGAAGAATCATTCTCAGTTCTCTGGAAGCGCCTTCGATCATGTCTGTACGCATTGAAGGGGTTCCCCATGAATATATGGCAATCGAGGGCATCATTGAGGACATGACGCATATCGTGCTCAACCTCAAAAACGCACTCCTCAGGAAACTCCCGACCGATGATGAAATCGGGTCGCGTGAGCCGAAAGTGATCTCCAAAATTTTGGATATCAATGGAGATATGCTCGACAAAAATGGTGGACAGTACGTCGTAACGCTTAAAGATCTCATGGGCATGACCGATTTCGATGTCGTTAACCCCGATCTCGCCATTTTTACAGTGACTAAGCCAATGACTCGTAAAGTCGATGTCAAAGTCGCGATGGGAAGAGGTTATGTCCCCTCTGAAAGACACGTTTTCGGCGAAAAAGGTGTCGATGAGATCATCATCGATTCTGCATTTTCTCCAGTGCGACTCGTGAACTATTTCGTAGAGAATACACGCGTTGGGCAAGATACCGACTTCGATCGGCTGATCTTAGAGGTGACAACGGACGGTCGTATTTCGCCAGAAGAAGCATTATCCTTTGCGACACAGATAGGCATCCTACATCTGGAAGTTTTTGATCAATTGAAGCACAATTTGACATTTGATCAAGGTGAAATCGAATTAAATACCGATCGCGATGCCTTAATGGCCAAGCTGATATTGAAGATCAATGAAATTGAACTTTCAGTACGATCGACAAACTGCCTGGCTGGAGCAAATATCGATACGATTGCTGAGCTCGTTGTCATGCCAGAATCGGAAATGCTCAAGTTCAGAAACTTCGGTAAAAAATCCCTTAATGAAATCAAGTCTAAGCTTGAAGAGATGGGACTCTCACTTGGGATGGATTTGGCTAAATTCGGAATCAACCGCGACAATGTCAAACAGATCATCCTAGATTACATCGCTGAAAAAGCAGGAGCTCAAGTATGAGACACGGAAAAGATACATTTAAAATCGGAAGAACAGCTAGCCACCGTCGCTGTATGATCGCCAACATGCTCAAATCTTTGATCGAGTGTGGACGGATCGAGACGACTGAACGTAAAGCGAAAGAACTCAGACGGCATGCAGACCAAATGATCACTTTAGCGAAGAAAAACACACTAGCTACTCGTCGCCGAGCTGTTGCTGAACTCATGATTACCTACAACACTTTAACTGCTAAAGAAGCCCGTGCTGTTAAGGCAGGCAAGAGCAATTGTCAAAATACCGACCGAAAAGTGATCGGGATACTCTTCGGTGAGCTCGCCTCCCGTTTTGCTATGCGCAATGGAGGATATACGAGAATCATAAAAAAAGATTTCCGTATCGGTGATAACGCTCCAAGCTGCTTTATCGAATACCTTCCTCAATAGTTTTTTCCCTTATCAAAAGCTTCAGGGAACCGGCTCCCTGAAGCTCAGGGCACTGGGCATTAAAAAGACTTTTATAAATTTACACAGATATCACAGAGACACAGAGCTTTAAGTTTTTTTTCGCCCTCGCGAAAAAATTAGGCCTTTTTTTAATCTCTGTGTTCCTCTGTGCCTCCTGTTCCCCTCTGTGATTAAAAATATCCTTCCAATGTCCGCTGCCATGCTCTGAAGCTTTTCATCCTTTACATTCAAAAAAATCTCCTTTATCATCCGGGCAACTTTTTTTTAACCTGAACGAGGATGAAATGGGGATTAAAGTTGCGATTAATGGGTTTGGAAGAATTGGACGCCTCGTTTTTCGTATTCTTCACGAGAGCTATCCCGATGTTGAAATTGTCGCAGTTAACGATCTCGTCCCCCCTGATAACCTCGCGTACTTATTAAAATATGACTCGGTGCATCGCAGCCCTGCTTTTAATATCAAGGTTGAAGGAGATCACCTCGATGTGGATGGGAAAAGGACCCTTGTTACCTCAGAGAAAGACCCTGCCAAATTGCCTTGGAAGACCCTGGGTGTTCAATACGTGATCGAGTCCTCTGGACATTTTACTCAAGTAGAAGAGGCTCACAAACATATTCAAGCAGGCGCTCTGAGAGTCATCATCACTGCTCCAGCCAAAGGGGACTGCCCCACTTTTGTCATGGGAGTCAATGAACATGTTTATAATCCAAGTAAAGATTATATCGTTTCCAATGCCTCCTGCACGACAAACTGTTTGGCCCCCTTGACCAAAGTACTTCTCGATGAATTTGGTATTGAAGAAGGGCTGATGACAACTGTCCATTCGATGACTGCAGCCCAACCGACTGTGGATGGACCTTCAAAAAAAGATTGGAGAGGCGGACGAGCAGCAAGCATCAATATCATCCCTTCATCCACAGGAGCAGCCAAGGCTGTAGGGCTTTGCATACCCGCTGTTAAAGGTAAACTGACAGGGATGGCCTTTCGGATTCCGACAACCGATGTCTCCGTTGTCGATTTGACGGTTCGGCTTGCAAGGGATACTTCCTACGATGAAATTTGCAACGCAGTAAAAAAAGCAGCTGCCGGCCCTATGAAGGGAATTATTGAATTTACTGATGAAGAAGTCGTGTCCAGTGACTTCATAGACAATAGAGCCTCATGTATTTTTGATAAAGGGGCTGGTATTGCACTGAATCCCCGTTTTTATAAATTGGTGGCATGGTATGATAACGAAATGGGATATGCCAATCGCGTCGTTGACTTAGTGCGTTATATGGCATCCAAAGAAAATTAATTTTTTAACCTCTGGCGTCCTTCTTGCATACCGCGCGCAAGAAGGTTTGATGAATTTTGGGCAATGAGAAGCCCTTCCCTAAACGGGAATGGCGACAAAGAGAATCGATTTGGCGAAGCCGCAGCTAGCCCAAATTCACCAAACCTGACGGAGCACGGTATAGCTAACGCCACAAAAAAAATGGAATAGATACGTGAATTTTACTCGAGAACCCATCATTGAAACAATCATTTCCCCTAAAGAGGGGTGCAAACTTCTCGTCCGTAGCAGTAAAAGTGGCGGACCTGCAGAAGAATACTATGTCGATGCAGTTGAAGTCGTCTCTTTTGGACGCGCCTTCTTCTTTCGCTCGATGGAACGGCCAAAGGCCTTTTTAGTGCCAGCGTCCGATTATGAAGTTTTAGAAGTCAAAGAAGCCCGTGTTGCTTTGAAAAACGTCAGCCACGATCGGAACATCAAAATCGGCGGTGGACGTGAAGCTTCTCTTAAACACCGTGAACCTGTTCAAGAAAGAGAGAGTGAGCCTGCAACTGAAGAAGAACAGCCTGCTCAAGCCGAAGGAGCTGGTTCAGAGGCAGCCGTCAGTTCCCGTATGGACAAAAGACGGGATCGCCGCCGCCGCCGCCATCGCCGTTCCGACGACGAATGGAGTGACCGTAGAGAGCCGCAGCAACAACAACCACACGCTGAAGGGGAATCAAAAGTCCAAGGAGGTGGTGCGGAAGATGAAACGAAAGTTTCATCTTCGATGTTTTCCTCTCTCATCCCACCTCCCCCAAAGCTCATTACAGAAACTCTTAGCCGTTACAAAGATAAAGAATTTACTGAAGGGACTCCTCCAGCGAAAGAAGTAGACCAGGAAAAACCAAAAAAGAAACCACCTCAAGAGGAGACTCCCAATTCTGAATCTGCTCCCCTCCATCGGATCGCGACGACGTCAATCCCAGAGGCTTTGGAAACCTCTACCCATTTCTCTCTCTTGCCGACAGATCGAAATTCTTTCTTTTTCTAGACTTTTTGGGAGCCAGTAAAATGGCTCCCCAATTTTCCTTCAAGTTTCCTTCTTGAATTTAACCACACCAACGCCGTAAAATTGCCCCTTTTATCTCTTTGCCCCTCTCACCGCTCGGATGGTGGAATGGTAGACACTAGGGACTTAAAATCCCTTGGCAGCAATGCCGTGAAGGTTCGACTCCTTTTCCGAGCATTTTAATCATAATAAGTAGAAATTAAATTGCTGCTCGCGTTGAGAGGAAGGTTATTTGGCACAAATTTTATGCACTCGACCAGAAAAATTTAAAAATTAGCAGGGAAATGGTTCAATGAATAAGGTGAATCTTAAAGATAAATTTCGATTGTTTAACGCTTACTGGACCCCTAAAATTCTTGGAGAAGTCAATAACTCATACATCAAGATATTTAAGGCTAAAGGAGAATTTGTCTGGCACCACCATGAACATGAGGACGAGTTTTTTCTTGTTGTACAAGGACAGTTGAATATCAAATTGCGAGATAAGGAGATTCATCTAAACGAAGGTGAATTTTTTATTGTTCCTAAGGGCGTTGATCATTTGCCGTATGCGAATGAGGAGGCTCATGTCTTGCTTTTTGAACCAAAAGAAGTCATTAATACTGGGGATGCCACTTCAGAGAAAACAGTGAAAGATCTTGAATGGCTTTAACTATTTTCTGAAGCAGCTGTTTTTTGGGTCAGCCCGGCAGCATCTTTATTATCTAATTCCAATACAGGTTTTTTCTTTTTTAGGCGTTTCTCCACATTTTTAATAGGTTCCGCCGGTGGGATATTTTCAGGCATCGCAACGCCAATTTTAGCAATGGCAGCTCGCACTTCCTTTCCTACCATTTCGTGGGTTTCGATAGCCTCTCTTTGATTCTTGATTTTTTCCAGTTTAAGCTTTTCTCGTGTATGGGTCATTCGGAATTGGTTAGCGGCGAGTTCAGTCGTATTCATTCGGTCCATTAACTGCTCTTTTGGAGCAATACCTTTGCGAGCCTTGATAGCAGCAGATCCCAGTCCTCCATAAAGTCCCTTATATCCGGCATCATGGAAAATACCGAACATCTTGTTTTGTACACCTGCATCGCGGGCTGCCCCAGAAAGAGCTTTGAATTCAACAGATGCCTGTTTCCTTAATTCAAGTCGCTCAAGGTCAGCAGCGATTTCATCGGAAAGCTCTTGCCGACGAGTCTGAATGGCAAAGTATTTTTGGGCTTCAGCAATTTCCTGTTTTCTTGGGTCTCCGTTTTGGGCAATGAGGTAACAGGCAAAGCGAGAAAGATGCCAGTCTACAATTTTCCTATCTGTTTGACTTCCGATTTGGACCATTTTGTCGGCGCCGACAAAATGGTTTTCAGGGTCATTTCCAGATTGTTTACAAGAATCAATAGCCTTTCTAACAGTGGTTTCAAATTTTCTCCACTCTGAATATCCAAGACAGATTTGAAGGTCACGGGCTCTCCAATATTCTATGCCGTGTTGGTTGATTTTTTTTAGAGACTCAAAAAAAGATGGGCTGTCAGGTGTAAGTTGAATGTTGTTTGACTTTTTCATGCAAATGTCCTCTGCAAGGGATTTTTAGAGAGCGATTATAAATGTGTCCAAAATATTTCTCAACAGGGCTGAGATTTCTTTCTTGTGTGAAAAAAAACTCCACTTCAAGATATGAATCTAAATCATTCCCTATAGTTAATAAGGCTGTGATGAAAGCAAATTTTGAATGGTTTGCAGACCTTCTCCTGCCCAAAGAAACAAAGTGATTCAGTCCAGTGACCCAAAAGCGACAAATTTCTTGTTGAAAATGTTCCCAATAAACAAAAATCAGTGAGCTATTCCAAAAATAGGGTTACGCCATGACAAATTCTTTCAAGGAAAAACAAGGAGCACAGTCGCAGAATAAATTCGCTGTTTTCGAGGACAATCAAATCCGACGTGTCCTTCATAATGGGGAGTGGTATTTTTCGATTATTGATATTGTAGAAGTGTTGACAGGAAGCCCCAATCCACGTCGTTATTGGTCCAACCTTAAAATACAACTTTCTGAAAATGAAGGGTTTGTTCAGTTGTACCCAAAAACGGTACAACTGAAATTGAAGGCAAGCGACGGAAAAAAATACCTTACCGATACTGCCAATACTGAAACCATATTAGGATCAAGTGAGTTGCATGTGGTTGGTTCGTGGGGTTAACGTTTTCGTTGAAATTTGAGCGAGGCCGTGCTGGAAGAAAATCTAGAAGGGCTGAATGAAGATGGAACATGTATAAGTCTAGTAATAAAATGCTTAAATATTTTCATGGGATACGGGCATTGGTTGCGATAAATATGGCTCAGATTCTCTGTTTGCTCCCTCTGCCAGGTTTTTCAGATCAGGAATTTACTCTTCTTAGCTTCGAAGGGAGTATAGATTCAAGTCGCTATGAACAGCAAAGGAAAGAAATCTCTTTTGTAAAAACGGCACCGATTCATGTACACTGTTCCTATCCTGTTTTCTCTGGAGAAGGGATATTGGTTAAATATGCAAATCAACAACTGAGGACAGAGGCGGAAAATCGTTTTGATTGTTTTGTAAAAGAAGAGATTTTATCAGAAGAGGTTTACGATGAAGAATGTGAATTAAGTCATGTTTTTTTTCCTGTTTATCAAGCGAATGATTTGATTAGTAGTTGCGGGGTACGGTCTGAAGTTAGATGGAGTCATGGCTGTACTTATTATGAAGGGAAAACCTTTTGGCGAAAGGGAGATTCGGTCGTCGAGCTTGTTTTAGATGATCTATTTGTCAAAGGGAGAGAGCATCGAAATTTTCTACTTCAATATTGTGAAAACTATTTTAAATCTTCCGGTTATGGTTATTATTCTTCTCTTCCAGAGTTTCCTCCAGAGTTAGATCAAAGCGATCTGGATATTTTTGTGATTACGGATAAAGGATTGAAGATTGTTTTTCGCGCTTGTAGAGTAGGCGGATGGGCAGATGGTCCAGATACAGTCCTTATCCCTTATGCAAAGCTAAGAGAGTACATCGATTCTGATGGGCCATTGAAAGCCCTCCTCAATTGAATTTTTCTGTTTTTGATGCGGAGGCCGGCCTCTTGTTCCGAGCAATTCTCCAATGCTTACATAAGATTGAAATCCGATTGTCATTTTGTAAAGTTCCCGGTAAAATTGTGGGTAAATTTAAAGGGGAGAACTTTGTATGTCTTTATCTGCCATAGCTATCTATTTAATTGCATGTCATGGAGCACCTGCGGACCACTTTGCAACATTTGCCGAAAAATTAGTGGAAGATGGGTATGAAGTTCAAGTTTGTGCTTCGGGTGCTGCTCTTGAAAAGTTTCAGGATCGCAAGATCCAAGTGCAGATGCCATTTAATCCAGATAATCTTTCCAAGACACAAGAAGCTGATTTGGCATCTCAAATTGCTAAAATTTGCTCTAAGGCCTCCGTTGTACTCACGGATGTAGGGCATTCTTTCGATGTTACTCTCCAGAAGGCTTTGGCTGTAGATGCTCCCGAACTATTGCGCTTGGCCTATTATGATAATCCAGAACCGTATGTTCCTGGGGGATATTCCAGTGTCGCAGCAGAAGTGATGCGGGTGGCCAAAAAAGTGTTATTTGCGAATGCTAATCTTGAAAATCAGTCTCTTTATCAGCAGCCAAATGCTGAAACAAAACTGCCTATCAAAGATCGGGTGGGACTTGGGTATTATCCAGTTATGCAAGCTGAAAAGATTGCAGCGAAAAGACTAGACAGTCATGATACGATGCGTGCCCAGCTATTTTCTAAACATGGATTAGAAGAGAAAAGACAAAAAGTTCTCGTCTATTTTGGCGGTTGTAATGAGGAATATTTCAAAAATGCTTTACCTGCCTTTCTTGGTTTCCTTTCTGAAGGGATGAATCATGCCGATCTGTCGAATATCGTCGTTGTAATGCAACAGCATCCAAGAGCCAAGATTAAAAATACTGACGGTCAGCAAATCGGAACATGGATCAAAGAACACAGTGCAATAGCAACCGCTCCAAAAATGATCGTTTCTGACGGGACCTCCGATGATGTGCAACTCTTTGCAGATGGAGCCTTATATTACCAAACGAGCATGAGTCCTCAATTTGCATTAGCAGGGATTCCAATGGTTCAAGTCGGTCATGAGACCTATGAAGATGCTCTCGTTAAAGACGGCCTATGCCCATCCGTGACATGTGCATCCGATTTTGTAAAGGTTGTTAATGAGATCAAACCGGTGACTGTGTCTGAAGAGATGCGAAGAACAATTTATAGAAGTTTAGGCATTAGAGAAGATTGGTATCAAATACTTAAGCTGGCTCTTACAGACACAAAAAAGTAACCCATCTGTTTTTTTAAAAATAGTTACTTATTTGGAGAAAATTTGGAGCTGAAGGGTGGGGGCAATTGACAGGAGCAGTTGTCCCTTCCCTCAGAATAAGAAATGTTTGCATGCCAGCTTCCGAGGCTGCATTCAATTCTTCAATCGTATCTGAAAGAAAAAGAATTTTTCCCGGGGCGAGTTGCAGTTGTTCTGCAATCTTATGGTAAGAGTCTCTCTCTCTTTTGCCGCCAACTGTAGTATCAAAGTATCCAGAGAAAAGAGGTGTGAGATCTCCGTAAGTTGAATGAGAAAAAAGGAGCTTTTGCGCTGTTACCGAACCTGAAGAATAGACATAAAGTGCAAGGCCTTGCTCTTTCCACCGCTTCAGTTCCAGAAATGCGTCTTCATAGACATGTCCCTGAAAATCGTTCCTCTCATATCCAGTTTTCCACATCATACCCTGAAGGGTTTTCAGCGGGGTGATTTTTTTGTCTTGTTCCATCCATGTCAAAAGGGTCTGTGTCACTTGTGGGAGATCGGTGTTGGAGATCTTTGCCATCTGCATCACTTCATCGATAATTTGTGCTACAGCTGGTTCATTGTGATGGATTAAAAGGTAGTCTCGAACGTTCTCCTTTGCATAAGGGAAGAGTATGTCATGAACGAAAGAGATCGAGGTAGTCGTTCCTTCAATATCTGTTAAAACAACCTCTACTGGATCTGAGGCATATACGGCAAAGATCCAAAAAGAGAAAACATATTTCCACATTTGAATCTCCTATTTTTGTATTTGCATGAGAAAAGAGGGGAGAGTCCAACTTCCAGTATCCAGAATGTAACTAGTCACCAGATCTGCCGGTGTCATATCGAAAGCTGGATTATAGACGGGGGCGCTTACCGGACTCCAGATGACTTTGCCAAAACTGCCAGCAGCGCCACGTATTTCATCAGGCGCGCGTTGCTCGATCTTAATCGCCTCCCCATTAGGGCAAGCTGGATCGATCGTTGTATAAGGAGCGACGACATGGAAGGGGATTTGATGATGGTGCGCTAAAACAGCAAGGGAATAGGTGCCGATCTTGTTTGCAAAGTCGCCATTGACGGCAATCCGGTCTGCCCCAACTAGGACTCGATCGACTTTCCCTTGGCGCATGAGCATAGCTGCCATGCTGTCACAAATCAAGGTATAGGGAATGTCGCTTTGTTCTAGTTCCCAGGCGGTGAGTCTACCTCCTTGCAGAAGTGGACGTGTTTCGCAAGCGTATACATGGATTTTTTTCCCTTGCGCATGAGCCGTCTTAATGACTCCCAATGCGGTTCCAATGCCTGCTGTTGCTAAACTTCCGGTATTGCAAATGGTCAAAATCTGCTCGCCTGGTTCGATCAGATCAGCGCCAGCTGTTCCCATCTTTTCACAAAGGGTGGTATCTTCATGATAAATGGCTGTAGCAGTCTCAATAACTGCACGTCTAAAATCGTTTTGCTTCTCCATAGCTGCCACGATTCGTTCTATATAGATGGCTAAGTTGACTGCAGTGGGTCTGGAGCGTTTGAGTAGCTCTGCAGCTTTTTGAATGATTTCTCTCGAGGCTTTTTGTTCTGCTAATTGTGAAAGAGACAAAACGGCGGCAATGCCAATCATCGGAGCTCCCCGCACTTTCAGGGAAGTGATGATCTCAACCATCTGTTCTGGAGTTTGAACATCGATCCATTCTTCCTCATGGGGCAATTTTTGCTGATTGAGAATGCTCAAGTGCCCTTGGTTATAGCGAATTGCAAATCCATCTAGAACAAAAGGATTGGCATTCAAAACAGTACAAAATAATGAAATTAAAAGAATAAAGCGCATGTCAATTGCTCCTTGTTGCAATGTGCAATTTTAGTTCACTTTCAAATAGATACTCAAATGCTTCTACGCGTGTTTTTGCTTCTTTCATATCACGCCCCCAAGTATAGAACCCATGTCCGCGAATCAGAAATCCACATACATCAGGCTGTTCTTGCAAATAGGTAGAAATTTCAGCTGCCATTGTGGCTAGGTCTTGAGAATTTTCAAAAATTGGGATCTCCACTCGACTCTCGTGAGTTTTAATGCCCGGAAATACTTTGTGGATTTCGTATCCTTCTGTAACCAACGCTTTTTTTGATTGTATGAGACGAGTTAGTACTGTGCCATTTAAAGAATGAGTATGTACTACAGCTCCCACATCTTTGAATAAAGTGTAAATAGCTGTGTGAAGTAGGGTTTCTGCAGAGGGTTTTTTTGTGCTCCCCTGCACATTTCCATTTAAATCGACGATCAGAACATCTTCTGTTATCAACTCACCTTTATGTTTCCCTGAAGCCGTCACAGCGATGAATTGATCATCCAGTCTTCTGGAAAGATTTCCTGAGGTAGCAGGACAAAGGCCGAACCGATTTAGGAAAATACCCGCTTCCACGATTTCTCTTGCAGCTTGATCCAAACTAAGAGCTGGAAGATCCAAAAAGGGAATTAAAAAGACGAAAGCAGTAAATAAAATACGCATAATGAATCCTTGAAGAGCGAGTCATGGTATGGCTTCACGACAGGAAAGTCAACAGCTTGGATGATGCTCCATATATAACTTCAGCAACTTCTAGTAGAGATGCATCTATTCGTCGATTTTCTCAGAAGAGATCAATCAGCATGTCACGTCTATATCTGCTGAAATTGCTGCGCATGAAATTTTTTTAAAAATTTCTTTGCAAATGGGCAGATTATGATTATCATGTTCAAAATAGTGCATGAAAAAGGAGGGAAAAATGTTTAAACTTACCCGATTTTGTTTCTTGAGCGTTCTGATGATGATCAATAGCGTAATGGCTTATACACAAGTGCCAAACAAAACTATCGCCATTTACAACAATTCCAATGAGATAATTTATCCTGTACTTGAGACGCCAATTATTGGTGTTGATCTATGGCTACAGGCGGAGTTTGCCACAACTAATACTGCGCAAGATCTATATCCTCACACAGAAATTTATAGGGTATATATCAATCCAAGCGGTGGTATAGCACCTAATAGCTCAGTAACAATCAATGTTCCATTTTACTCGCAATTAGTATCAAATCCTTCTCCTAGCTTGAATAATCAGTATATTAACTGGTGGAATGGAGGCAGAATATATATCTATGATGATCCAGCCGCTTTAACTGCTGCTTATAATCAAGACAAATCGAATTTAGTTTCGCCAGTAACTCCCGGTGTATCTTGCCAAAGTTCTTCTTGTGAACCATTGAATATTTTTTCAAGCACGGCAGGCTTGCCCTTGAATGATCCCTACCAACTTACAGAGTATACTTTTGCAAATATCAACGCCCAAACAGTGCCTTATCAAATATCTCTAAATAACGTAGATTATGATATTTCCTATGTGGATCACGTCTATCTGCCAGTTGCCATAGAACCTTACGGTAATAGCGCGGTAGGTTACACAGGAACAGTGAGAGATGTCACGAGTTTTAGGAATATTCTCAACCAATTTGCAATGAATGCAGGTTGGCCACGATATGTTCAGACGCCACCATATCCAAATATCAGGCTTCCAGGGGCTTATAACTTATTTATAGGAGTGGATATTACTCCTCAAAATAGCACTGCACAACAAAATATGGAAAGTTTATGGACAAATTGCACGAGCAACAGTGTAATTTGTCAGAATATAAACATAGTAGCTAATCTTTTTAATGAGAATTATAATAGCTATTTAAACTTTCCCTGCTCTTCACATTTGCCCTTAACGGAAATTTTGATGCTGCAGCATGTGTATGGCTGGGTTCCATTTAATGAATGTCCATCGGGAGGAATTAATAATGCTCTCTATAACACCCCTGGAGCAGATTATAACCAGGCGGTAACTGCCTATCAAGCTTTGCAATATTCTTATTTGACCGATCCAAGCAACCCATTTAATCCCTACGTCGAGCTCATTCATGGCAAAAATTATCTAAATATGAATGCCTATGCCTATTCCATTGATGATGCGGTAGGAAATATAAATACTGAAGGCTCTGGGATAATTATTGCTATTGGTGGCGATAATGGCCTACCAAACCCAAATCCTTATAATAATGCACCTACAACAGCCATTAACATCAATTTAGGCGCGCCCAAGAGTAGTGGCCCCTCGTGGTCCTCCTATGACATAGGGACCGCTTCCCCAAATACACCCTTAAATGGTCAATTGAGCTTTCAAGTGACGACGACGAGTTTCCCTTGTGAAATAACACTTCAAGATAGCGCAGGTCATCTATATCAATTTACGATTCCCCATGGAGCCCCTTTAACGACTTCAGATATCATTTGCTCTGCGGGAAATACTTGGTGCCAAGAAATAAGCGTTGATCCTAACACCCAAAAAGACATAGATACTCCTCCACCTTCTTAATATTATGCTACTCGATCATTTTAAGATTGTCGATTTGACCCATCCTCTATCTCCGAGCATTCCGACTTGGAATGGGTCATGTGGCTTTTGTCTGGAGATTAAAAAAGATTACGATCGTCTATTTCGGGTACAACAAATAAAGATGCATGCGGGTGTGGGGACGCATATGGATGCCCCCTCTCACCGGATTCAAGGGGGATTATCTATTGCGGAGATTCCCCTTGAACAGCTCATTGTTCCAGCCTGTGTCATCGATGTTTCTGAGAGAGCTGGAGCGGATTATGAAATTTCAGTGGAAGATGTTGAAAAGTATGAAAGAGTACATGGCATCGTTCCTAAAGATTCTCTTGTGATTGGGTATACGGGGTGGGATCGGTTTTGGTCAGATTCAGCAGCCTATCGAAATTTAGATGGGAATGGGCAGATGCATTTCCCTGCTTTTTCTGCTAAAGCTGCAGAGTTATTGCTCAAGAGAAATATTGCTGGGATTGCTATCGACACACTCTCTCCAGATTGCTTAGATGGATCTTTTACAGTCCATAAGCTTGTATTGGGCGCAGGCAAATATATCATTGAAAATATCGCTAATTGTTCGCAAATTCCTCCTAAAGGAAGTGATGTGATCGCTCTTCCTCTACGCGCTGAAGATAGCACGGAGTCTCCCATGCGAATAGTTGCTCTAGTGCCGAAGTGATCACTCGATGATGATGCCTAAATGATCCAGGAGGGACAAAACCTCGGGCTTGGAAAACTTTGCACTTTTCAATTGATTTGTTAGCGGATTAATCGAGTAGTTAATCGCGCTGATAAAATTGGCTTGAGTGAGATTGGTATTATGAAAGGTGCTCCCTCTTAGGTCAGATCCAGAAAAATTTGACTTCGAAAGATTGGTATTGGTGAATTGAGTATCTCGAATCATACAATTGAGAAATGGAGTACCTTTCAGATCGAGATCGGAGTAGTTCGAGGTGTCGATTAGGCAGTTAATGAATTTCACGGAGAGGAAGATCGGATCACATTTTCCAAAGTTCACACCGACAAATTTACAATTTTGAAACTCTAGATCTTGAAGACGACATCCATCAAATTTCACTAGACTCAGGTTGCAACTTTGCATTTTGCATTCTAAAAATTTTGTGCCCGTTAGATTGCTTTGAGTCAAATCACAATTTTCGAAGGTGGTATGGGAAAAACTCTTGTGCTTGAGGTCTTTACCGACCCAAACTATTTTTGTGAAAGTTTGATTTTCGAACTCTTTTCCAGATAGCAAAGACATGGAGGCTAATTTTTCATGAAACTAAAGCCCATATTTTATAAGCTCTCTTCTAATCTGTCTAGGAAAGAAAATGGTTATTAAGCCGAGAGTTGGTGTTGGGGTGGCTGTCGTGAGGAACAATAGGATCCTTCTTGGAAGGAGAAAAGGTGCTCATGGCGCTGGGACTTGGTCAATGCCAGGAGGACATCTTGAGTTTGGGGAAGGTGTAGAAGAATGTGCAAAGAGGGAATTGGCTGAAGAGACCGGACTAAAAGCTCTTTCATTCCAGCTTGGCCCTTGGGTAAATGATGTTATCGAAGAGGATAAACATTACATCACCTTATTTGTCTTTGTGAATGAATTTGAAGGTGAGGTACAACTTTTAGAGCCTCACAAGTGTGAGGTGTGGCAGTGGTTCGAACGCGATGAGTTTCCTTCTCCTCTTTTCCTGCCTGTTGAATCTTTAATCGAGAAAATTGGGCTTGAAAATTTGATATGAGATTTCTGGGGGTAATGATGTCTTTTTTAATGGTATCTGGTTCTGTTTTTGCTGAAATTTCAAAAGAGAGTCTTTTCAGCACTTCTCCATTCATCTCAGCTAAGGTGAGTCCTGATGGAAATACAGTCGCTTACGTTGGAGCGGATGAAGCGGGAATTTCCAATGCATTTGTAATTGCCAAAGGCAATGTGACGGATCAGGTGACTTTTTTTAAGAGTCCTGAAATTATCCAGTTTTTTTGGTCAGCTAACAGTGATAAAATCTTGCTCCTCAAGGATGAAGATGGAACAGGACAATTGCATTTGCACGGTGTGGATATTCTTTCTAAAGAGCATCTCATCTACACAGAAAATTTTCCTAAAGTTAATGCAAAAGTGATTCAAATTAGTTCTCAAAAAAACCTCGCCGTTATCGGTTTGAATAGCAGAAATCCCCACTTTCATGATTTGTATTTATTAGATTTGGATTCTGGAGTTTTAAAGCTTTTGTGTGAAAATGATTGGTATGCAAAGTTTTTAGTCAGCGATGATTTAAAGCTGATTCTTAAAATGAAAATTAATGAGGATGGATCTTGGACAATTTTCACCGAAAGCGATGCGGTTTTCATGCAGCTCAGTGCAGAAGATGCCTTCCAAACAGAGTTCATTTCCTATGATGGAAAAAAAGATGTCGTCTATTTACTGGATAACCGGTTTTCAAATACCAATCAGTTAGTTGCAAAATCGTTAAACGAAGAAAAAATCTTGGGGAGCCAATCAAATAGTGATATCGATGAAGTTTTGTTGATAAATGGCGAGCCAAAAGCCTATGCCTCCTATCATGTAGAAAAAAAATGGCACGTTATCGATCCATCCATTGAAGATGATCTTTCTTTTTTGATGAGTCAAGTGGGTGGAAATTTTGAGGTGATCAATCAAAGCAAAGAGGGTGATGTTTGGGTTGTTTCAAATAGCATTCCTGATGAGGGGACCTATTTTTGGATTTATGAGAGAAAGACTCAGAATCTTTCTGCCCTCTCCTCTCCTGGCATTTCAAAGGATCGTTTTTCAAAAATGTATCCCTTAATTGTCACAGCTCGGGACGGGCTAGAACTTGTCTGTTATTACACCCTTCCAAAAGAATACGATAAAGGGGGCTATGTCGATGAGCCCATTCCTCTGGTTGTAGTGCCTCATGGAGGTCCATTTAAGGTTCGAGATAAATTTGCATTTAACCCTTATCATCAATGGTTAGCTAGCTGTGGATATGCAGTATTAAGTGTAAACTTTCGCCTTTCCTCTGGGTTTGGAAAAGAGTTTGTCAACGGAGGAAATGGGGAGTGGGGTGGAAAGGCCCATTTAGATGTGATCGATGCTGTAGAGAGTTGCATTGCAAAAGGGATCACAAAGAGAGGAAGGTTAGGTATTTTTGGCGGCAGTTACGGGGGATATGAAGCTCTTGCCTCCCTCACATTCTCACCTGAATATTTTGCCTGCTGCATTGCCATTTGTGCTCCTTCCTGTCTCAAGACCGTCTTAGACAATGTCCCTCAATTTTGGGAATTCACCTCAAAACCTCTCTCCGATAGAACGATGTTTTTTACGAAAAAAGCTTTTATCATGAGCATGGGGGGAAATCCAGATACGGAAGAGGGGGTGAAATATTTAGAAAAATGTTCTCCCTTGAACTTTTTGGAAGCAATAAAAGCTCCTTTGTTATTAGTTCATGGGCAAAATGACCATGTTGTTTCTGAAAAGGCATCTCGACAAATCTATGAGAGCATGAAAAAAAATCATCAGGAGGTCACTTATATTCTTTTTCCTGATGAAGGACACCGAGTCGCCAAATTTTCAAATAAAATGACCTATTTAGATCGTTCTGAACTTTTCTTGTCCCAATATCTGGGAGGAAAATATCAGCCCAATCTTTCCAAGATGAGCTTTGCTTCTTTTTCGTCGATTAAAACAAATTGATTCAGACTTTGCTCATAGCAATAGACATCAGCATGGGCAATGTCAAACCACCAGCCATGCACGCGAAGCTGCTTTTTATCCACACGTTCGCGGACAAATGGGTAACTGATGATATGCTCCATTTGTTGGAGAACATTCACTTGGGAGATTTGGTTATGCTCAGCTAATGAAGGGTTAAGGATAAATCCATTTTTCACTTTTTCTAGGGATTCTGCTCCGTATTTTAGCCAAGATTCGAGGTGTGGGCAAGACAGCGTATTGATTCCTTGTGCTAGAGATTGCATGGCGCAACATTCAGAGTGACCACAAACGATGATGTCGGAAACATTTAAGAAGAATATTGAAAATTCGATCGCTGCAAGAGCGCTCACTTCTTGATGAGAGGCAGAAACGGGGGGGATCAGATTCCCGATATTTCGCAAAACGAATAGATCTCCAGGATTTGTAGAGACAAAGAGATTAGGGACGACTCGGCTGTCGGAGCATGCGATAAAAAGGGCGTCAGGTTTTTGTCCAAGAGCCAACTTTGCAAAAAGAGTTCTATATTCTTCCGTGAGGCTTTTTCTAAAATCGACGATTCCTTGAATCAGTTTTTTCATAGTATTATAAGACCTTCAAAAGTGGATGCAGTATAAACAATTTTCAATTATTTTAATCCTCCTTTTACAAGATTCTGGCAAAAATTTTCCAAAAGTAGGATGTGATTTCCAAGAAAAACTAATGGGTTGGTTGGAGGTGGATAGAAGAGTGTTTGTCGATTTACTCCCATTATCGAACATTGGGAGGTTCAGAATCCCTCCTTAATGTTCGATAAGAGAGCAAAAAAAATGACTTAGCGTTTTGGTTGTTTTGGTGGATACTGAGGATTTTGCTTTGGAGGCATAGGTTGTTCTGGTTTTTTTGGTGCCTGTGGACCTTGAGGTGGTTTTGGTAGTGGGCTCATAGATTTTGCTCCGGGTTAAGGAAAGCATTTCTTTGCTTTCTAGCTTTTAATTATACGATTTTGGGAAAAAGATCAAAAAAAATAGTATGTCTATTGATATCATTTGGTTGACTTCATTTCCAAATGGAGCAAAAATCGTCCCTCTGATTTAAATATTCTTATGGCGTACAAAAAAATTTCCCTGTTTTCTCTCGTTCTCCTCATCGTCGCAGCCATCGATAGCATTCGCAATTTACCTGCCTCCGCGCTGTTTGGCAGTGCGCTGATCTTTTTCTTTATCTTTTCTGCGATCGTCTTTCTCATTCCCGCCTCTTTAGTCGCAGCCGAACTCTCGGCCACTTTTCCGGAAAAGGGAGGGGTCTATCACTGGGTGAAGACAGCCTTTGGTGAAAAATGGGCCATGGTGGCCATTTGGCTGCAATGGATCAATACGATGGTGTGGTATCCGACGATTTTATCCTTTATTGCGGGAACAGCCGCTTACTTGATCAACCCTGATCTGGCCCAGAACAAAGGGTATCTCATCGGGTGCATTCTCCTCGTTTTTTGGACGATCACTTTGATCAATCTCCGCGGAATTCACATGTCGGCGAAGATAAACAGTATCTGTGCCCTCGTTGGGACAATTTTTCCTATGCTCTTTCTGATCGTGCTTGGTGTGGTTTGGGCCCTCAGCGGCAATCCGTTGCAGATCAGTCTTAAACTTGACCATCTGGTTCCCTCGCTGACGCAATCGACAAATTGGGTGGCTCTCATTGCGATCATGGCCTCTTTTCTCGGGATTGAACTTGCGGGGGTCCATGTCAATGATATCGACAAGCCACAGCATAACTTTCCCAAAGCGGTGCTCTATTCCAGCTTATTCATCTTGCTTTCAATGATCTTTGGGTCCCTTTCGATCGCTTTTGTCCTTCCAGAAAAAGAGATTAACCTTGTCGCGGGTGTTATCCAAGTCTTTAGCAATTTGTTTGATGCATTTGGAATCAAAGCCTTGACGCCAGTGCTGACGATCATGATCGTCGTCGGTTCGATTGGAGGGATCACCAATTGGCTGATCTCCCCCGCTAAAGGTCTCATGCATGCAGCAGAGTATGGCTATCTCCCCCGTTTCTTCGTGCGAAAAAATAAACATGGGATCGCTCAAAATGTTTTGATCTGCCAGGCGATTATCGTCAGCTTGTTATGCTCGATCTTTCTCCTTGTCCCCAGTGTCAATGCTTTTTATTGGTTTTTAACGGCGTTAAGCACAGAACTGTACATGATCATGTACATTCTCATGTTCTTCGCAGCTTGCCGCCTGCATCATAAGTATATTAATCGTCCTAAAGCCTTTAAGATTCCTGGGGGTACCTATGGAATGTGGACAACCTGCTTATTGGGGTTATTTGGCTGTCTTTGCACGATCACTGTGAGTTTTTTCCCCCCAGGTACTGTCAATGTGGGCTCACATTCTCGCTACATTCTCATGATCTGTCTTGGAAATGTTTTAAGCATTTCTCCCGTTCTATTGTTTTACCTCTACAAGAAACTTTCCACGAAGTCATAAAATTATTTTTTGATTTGGTGTTGAATAAAAAATTTAATCATGAGAATGTGAATTTGAAAAGTTGATAAGGGTGCTTACTATCTAACGGCGAGAATAGCAATCCCATCAAGTGTTTTATCAAGTTAACCTGGAGGAAAACCATGGCAAAGAAAAGAAAAGCAAAAAAGGCGAAGAAGACAAAAAGAACAGCTAAAAGACCAGCTAGAAAGAAGGCGACAAAGCGAAGGGCTGCTCCTAAAAAAAGAGCCAAAAAAAGAACGACGCGAAGAAAACCTTCTGCTGCAATGATGAAAAAAAGCATGACGGGTGGCGAAAGCGACTCAAGTTGCTCAAGTTGTTAAGCAAAAAAGAGCTTCTTTTTATGAACCCTGAGAGCGATCCTCTCAGGGTTCATTCTTTATATACCCAAGTAAACTCAAAAATCGGTTTTTGGCTGCGTTGGTATCCTAGCCTTTTCATCCGTCTGCATCGGCACTATTAGTCAATAGTGCTTAGCTTCGACGCCGGCCTGCGGCCTGATGAAAATTCAAGGCGCCAACTTTGCCAAATTCCCGATTTTTGAATTCACTTGGGTATAATTTTCAATAGTGGGAAAAAATAGTACATCCCATCTTTCCCTTTTCTAATGAATTTTGATCTTTTTAACCCTTTTGCTTTTTTTAATGAAGTGTTGGGAAAAATTGGGTTTTTAAAAATAAAAGCGATAGTTTCCTTTTTTAAGGTAGGAGCTTTTTGTTTGATTTCATCGTTGAGAGAGAGGATTTGTTTAAAAAGAGAGAGGGTATGTTTTGTTTCAATGATAATCCCTTTTAAGAAAAAGATAATCCACGGCTCCCATTTATTTTCTTCTGTCGTTGTGAAAAGGGTTTGAAAGTATTGCAATCGATGATGTCTGAAAAAACGACTCATGAAAAAAAAGGGGAGGGGAATGGCTTTCTTCTGATAGAGGAAAAGGGGGATTAAAATTCTTGCTACCCGGCCATTTCCATCCATAAAAGGATGAATAATGAGCAACTGTGCCATGAAAAGAGCGAGTTGAATAAGGGATTCTTTTTCATTTTTCTTTGCATAGCCAAGCAGTTTTTCCATCAAATCTTCAACTTCATTTTCAGCAGGGGGATAGAAATAGGCCTCTTCGATGTCACAATCTTCAGGTCCAATCCAATTTTGACGATTTCTATAAGCACCGAGATCTGCTTGGAAAACCGTCTTTCGTTTAGCTTTTTTATGGAGGGTGCAGAGTAGCTTCTTAGAAACGGATAATTTTCCGATGTTTTTACATCCCCATATCAAGGCCTCTCGATAATGGTGAACTAAAGCTTCTTTGGAGCTTTCTTTGGGGTGTTTCATTTGAGTGAATCGGAGAAAATTCTCTAGGGTCGTCTTGACTTTATGAGATTCGACGGAGGCGATGGCTTCGAGGTTGATGAGCTGATACAAAAAAGGGGTAAGTGGGGAGATCTGGCTTAAGAAAAAGCTATATTCTTGAAGGGAGCGATTTGCGATTTTGAGTAGTTTTGAATATGTTTTTTCATGCAGATGTTTAGGTGGAAATGGATGGGGATGAAAGGGCTTGACTGATTTTTTTTCCAAAAAGGGGCTCGTTGTATCTTTTTAGGTATACCTATACGCCCGCTTTTTGCAAAAAATTCTTTGCTAACTTGAAAAAAAAACCTTGAGTTTGTCGAAGAAGCTCCGCTTACGTGGGGAGTTTTGATCTTTTTCCAATTCACCGAATTGACGGAGAAGGTCTTTTTGGGCATCGTTTAGGCTCACAGGCGTTTCCACGCTGACATTGATGAGCATGTCACCCCGCCCCCGTCCATGGACATTGGGAGCGCCTTCCCCTTTAACGCGTAAGATTTTCCCGCTTTGCGTTCCCTCAGGAATAGAGACGCGGCAGGAACTTCCATGCGGAGTTGGCAATTCCTTTTTGCAGCCTAACGCTGCTTCGGAAAAACTTAAGGGAAGCTCAACGAAGATATCGTCTCCTTCTCTTTGAAAGACAGAGTGGGGTTCAACAGAAATAAAAACATAGAGGTCACCTGCAAGACCACCCGCTTCGCCGGCATCCCCATATCCTGACATCCGAAGGCGCATTCCGGTATCGACGCCTGGAGGGACTTTGATTTTGACATGTTGTTTCTTTTTGACGCGGCCATCTCCGTGGCACTCAGAGCAGGGGTCGGTGATCGTTTTGCCTTTCCCATAACATTGAGGACAGACGCTTGTCATGCTGAAAAACCCACGGCTTTGATGGATTTGTCCTGACCCTTTGCAGCGGGAACATTTTTTGATGCTGCTGGAAGAGGCAGCGCCTGAGCCGTCGCACGTAGAACAGGTGACGTAATTGGTTAAAGCGACCTCTTTCTCCACACCTTTCATCGCTTCTTCGAAGGAGATGGAAAGGTTCATTTTTTTGCTAGCCCCTTGCCTTCCCCCTTCGTCTCCTTCCATTTCAGAGCCGAAAAATGAATCGAAAATCGAACCGCTACCTCCACCACCACCACCAAAGGCACCCATGAAAGTACGCAACGCCTCTTCCATCGATGAGAAGCCAGCATGGCCCCCTGGAGCACCCATCCCAGCTCCCTTCACCGCATCAGCGCCATATTGATCGTAGATTTGCCGCTTTTTTTCATCGCTGAGAACTTCATAAGCCTCAGAAATTTCTTTGAATTTTTTTTCCGCTTGAGCATCGCCAGGATTGCGATCGGGATGATATTTAAGAGCGCTTTTTCGGTAAGCCTTTTTGATCTCTTCTTGAGTAGCGCTGCGTGAAAGTTCCAGAACCTCGTAATAATCACTCATAATAACACGGCTTTATTTTTTATGTGTTTCTAGCTGTGAGTATAGCAAAGGCTTTCTTAATACGCCAAGAAATTTAGCAAACGATGGGGCTAATTGCTAAATTTAAAGAATTACATACTATAGTTTCTAGGCTTGGTCTTTTTATATTTTTGCGCGGCTTTGGATTTAGCACGGCTTTTTACAGAAGGCTTGTCATAAAAGCGGTGTGCCTTTGCTGACTTCATGATCCCTTCTTTGTCGAGCTTTTTCTTCAAAGCTCGGAGCGCTTTATCGATGGGCTCTCCTGTTCGAACTTTAACACTTGGCATGGACATTTGATCCTGAGTTGTTAAATTTAGTTTAAAAAACAAAAAATCATTCTTTTTTGCTTGATGTTCCTCAATCTTACTCGATGAGGAGATATTATTTCAACTACGCAATGGAGGAGCGTAGAGCACTGGACACTGGAAAGATGTTTTTAATCACAGAGGGGAAGCAGGAGGCACAGAGGAACACAGAGATTAAAAAAACTGCTAATTTTTTCGCGAGAGCGAAAAAATTAGAGTCTTCATTTTTTGCTCTCGCAAAAAATGAAAAACTTAAAACTCTGTGTCTCTGTGATCTCTGTGTAAATATAAAAAAGTCTTTTCAATGTCCGGTGCCCTGTGCGGATGGATGGTTCAAATAAAGGAGCTCAGTATTTTCCAGGAGGGAGGGGCTCTGATTGGAAAGAAAATAGGCAAGGGGGCGGAAGTTGGGGATTGGGGGGAAATGGGTTTTTCCCCTCAGCGTTAAGGGCAAACTGTCGATAGACGCGCAGATGAGGAAATCGACATTTTCAAATTTTTCGATCTCTTCTGCAGAAAAAAGAGAAGAGTTTTCCTGATCCACATGGGTCGATGCAAGCCTGCCTGAAAGCAGATAAAATTGCCCAGACCGAGTGGGGATAATAAAAGCAAAAGACCCTTCTTTATCAGGGAGGAAAGCAAGGGGGGAATGAAAAGTTTTTAGCGGGATCTCTAATCCAAAAGCTAAGCTTTTGGCCACAGCGGCACCGACACGTGTTCCCGTATAGGAGCCGGGGCCTATGCCTAAAGCGATCCCGGTGAGGTTTTTTGGGGATTTGCAGTGCGTGGCGACAAAAGATTGGATGGTGGGGATGAGTCGGTTAGAAAGAAGGTTGCCATGGGGAAAAATTTCTTCAGCGACGATCTGATCCCCTTTGGCAAGGGCGATCAAGCATAGATCAGTACTTGTATCTAAAATTAAATAGGTCATCCAAATTCCCAATTGATGGTTAATAATAGCATAATTATAAGGATATTTAAACGAAAAAAATCTATTTGCATCGGACCATCTGTGGTAGAATCACTCTAAAGTTGCGTATATTTTCTTGAACTGGTAAATTGAATAGCTTTTAAATGCAATTTCTAAGGTAGAAATACGGGTATCCCTAATTCTTAAGGAGTCGTTCTTGAGTAAAGAAAACGAAATGACAGAAGATGAAAACATCGAAGAAGCCCTTGTCGAAGCTGTTGAGGATTCGGTAAAACAAGACCAACAGCGTGAAAAGTCGATGGATGCGCCGAGCGAGGTCTATATTATTCCGTTGACCCGTCGTCCTTTTTTTCCTGGTATGGCTGCACCGATTGTCATCGAGCCAGGAGCCTACTATGAAGTGCTTAAGACAGTGGCGAAATCTGAACATAAGTGTATGGGACTCTTCCTGACGAAGCGGGAAGAGGTCAATGTCTACAAAGTGGGTTTTGAAGATCTTTACGATGTTGGCGTTCTTGCCCGTATTTTGCGGATCATCCCGATGGAGCAGGGGGGAGCGCAAGTCGTTCTCAATATGGAAAAAAGGATCTGCATTCTGAAGCCTGTAAAATCGGGAAAACACCTTAAGGCTCAAATCGAATATCATGAGGAGGTCGTCACAAGGAGGGATTCCAAAGAGCTCAAGGCCTATTCGATCAGCATCATCACGACGATCAAAGAACTGCTGAAGCTCAATCCTCTCTTTAAAGAAGAACTTCAGATCTTCCTCGGCCATTCCGATTTTACCGAACCGGGTAAACTTGGCCGATTTTGCCGTCGCTCTCACAACAGCGACGAGAGAAGAGCTGCAAGATGTTCTTGAAACCTTTGATCTTCAAGGGAGGATCGATAAAGCGCTCGTGCTGCTGAAAAAAGAGCTCGATTTGAGCAAGTTGCAAAACAGCATCAATCAAAAGATCGAAGCGACGATCTCCAAAACGCAGCGTGAATTCTTTCTGCGTGAACAACTCAAGACGATTAAAAAAGAGCTCGGGTTAGAAAAGGATGACAAGACTTGCGATATCGAGAAATTTGAGACACGTCTTAAAAAACGGAAAGTTCCCGATGGTGTGATGCAGACGATTAAAGAAGAGTTGGAAAAGCTCAGTGTTCTCGAAGTGCAGTCTGCTGAATATGCTGTGTGCCGCAACTATCTCGATTGGCTCACCATCGTCCCTTGGGGAATTTATAGTGGAGCTGCAGATGGGGAGCAAGGACTCGATCTTAAATTTGCCAAGAAGGTCCTTGCAGAAGATCATTATGGATTGAATGACATCAAAGAGCGGATTTTAGAGTTCATCGCCGTCGGTAAACTATCGGGCGGAGTCAAAGGGAGCATCATTTGTCTCGTCGGTCCCCCTGGCGTGGGTAAGACTAGCATTGGTAAAAGCGTCGCCCGGGCCCTCAAACGACAGTTCTACCGTTTTTCTGTGGGTGGCATGCGGGATGAAGCGGAGATCAAAGGACATCGCCGAACCTATATCGGGGCGATGCCAGGCAAAATAATCCAGGCGTTGAAATTCACTCAAGAGATGAATCCAGTCATCATGCTCGATGAGGTCGATAAGATGAGCTCGAGCTATCATGGCGATCCCGCATCAGCTTTGTTGGAAGTGCTCGACCCTGAGCAGAACAAAGATTTTTTAGACCATTATCTCGATGTGCGCTGTGATTTGTCCAATATCCTCTTCATTGTGACAGCTAACGTCCTGGATACCATTCCTGAGCCGCTCAAAGACCGGATGGATATCCTCCGTTTATCTGGCTACATTCTGGAGGAAAAAGTCCAGATCGCTAAAAAGTATCTGATCCCGCGCAACCGGAAAAATATGGGGCTCAAAGCGGCAGATCTCGAATTCACACAAGGGGCGATCACCCATATCATCAATGGATATGCGCGAGAAGCAGGTGTCCGCAGTTTGGAAAATTATATCAAGAAGATCATGCGGAAAGTGGCCATTCAAGTGGTTAAAGGGATGGATAAAAAGGTTAAAAAATTCAAAAAAGTGGTTGTCTCTGAGCGGAATCTCGACAAATTTTTGGGCAAACCGATCTTTACCACTGATCGTTTCTATGAGCGCACTCCCATTGGGGTTTGCATGGGACTCGCTTGGACCTCTTTGGGAGGAGCAACGCTTTACATCGAAGCGACGAAGGTCTCCGCTGAAAAACTGGAGATGAAATTGACTGGACAAGCCGGCGATGTGATGAAAGAATCTTCCCAGATCGCATGGACGTTTTTACATAGCACGGTCAACAAATATGCTCCGGGAATTCCTTTCTTTGAAAAATCGCAAGTCCATGTCCATATTCCTGAAGGGGCAACGCCCAAAGATGGTCCCTCCGCAGGGATTACGATGGTCACCTCAATGCTCTCGCTACTTCTCAATGAACCTGTCCTCGAAGATCTCGGGATGACTGGGGAACTGACGCTGACAGGAAAAATACTTCCGATTGGAGGGGTCAAAGAAAAAATGATCGCTGCAAAACGATCGGGTGCAAAAGTGCTCATTTTCCCTAAAGAAAATCAGCGCGATTACGACGAGCTCCCTCCTTACGTCAAGAAGGGGATTCATGTCCATTTTGTCAAAGATTACGAGTGAGGTGTTTCGTGTCGCTTTCCCGAAAAAGTAACTCGTTTGCCGAGGCGGTAGCATTGAAAGTGATCGAGCCCGATCTGATCGAGCAAAAAGTGGCTACTCTCCGCTCTCTTCATCAAACAATTGCTACTCTCAATGGCTCTTTTGATTTGATCCATGCCGGCCATTTGGAGATGATCTATCAAGCCTCTAAGCAGGCTGATCTCCTCTTCCTCGCCTTGAATACCGATCGCTCGATTAAAGAGTATAAAAGCCCTTTGCGTCCGATCATCCCTCTCGAGTATCGGCTGCGCATGATGGCAGCTTTGGAAATGGTCGACTATATCACTTGGTTCGATGAGACCGATCCTCGCCAAATTCTTTCCCGCATCAAGCCTGATGTCCATGTCAATGGGGCAGAATATGGAGAGAATTGCATCGAAGCTGAAACTGTGCTTGCCCATGGAGGTCGAATTCACATCGTCCCTTTAGTGCCTGGGCTTTCGACTTCACTGATCATTAAAAAAATTATGGAAACATGCGTTTAATCGGCACATTTGAAACGGAAAAAACGGCTTACACCTTCTATTCTTTTCTGCTCAAAGAAGGGATTCAAAATATCTATGAAGCTTATTCCGATGAAAAATCGGGTGGCAAGCTCTATCGGATTTGGGTTTATGACGAGGATGATCTTAATCTGGCTATCGATTGGATGAACCAATTTAAAGAAAACCCCAACAACCCCCGGTTTCAAAATCTTGAATTACCCCTCGCTGCGACTCCACCCCCTCCCGATTATGCGCAAGTTTCAGAATCGGAAGAGCTCAAGTGGAAGCCGATGCAAGCGGTCCGCATCAAACAGCGCCGTTTTTCACTCTCGCTGATGCACCTGATTATCCTTCTCTGTGGCTTCATATTTTTATGGAACGATTTCCAGGAAGCGGAAATTTTAAAAGAGAAAGGAGCTGTTGCCATGCAAATCGCCTTCACTCCGATCATGCAAACTCTCCTCTTCGATTATCCCAATTCTTATCGCTATGTCGAAGAGGTGATCGATCAATTTCCTTTAAATGGGTATAAAGAAGAAAAAGAGATCCCTCCTGAGGCAAAAAACTTATTGAAAAAAGCTGATGAGGTTCCCTCATGGAGGGGTATTTATGATTTTTTCACAGTCATAAAAAATCGAGGGTGGGAATCTGCCAAAGAAATCCCATTGTTTGAAAAGATCCGCCAAGGCGAGCTATGGCGCCTGTTCACTCCCTGTATCTTACACCGTGATTTTTTGCATATTCTCTTTAATATGATTTGGGTTTGGATCCTCGTCAAACAGATTGAAGATAGGCTGAGCAAATGGAAGCTCTGCCTTCTCATTCTCACCATCGGCGTCATTTCCAATATCGCCCAATACTTCATGAGCGGACCTTTTTTTCTCGGTTTTTCCGGCATTGTCGTAGGCCTGGCCGGTTTTATCTGGGTGCGCCAAAAAAAGGCCCCTTGGGAAGGTTACCCTTTGCAAAGAGCGACGATCCTTTTCCTATTGTTTTTTGTCATTGCGATGTTTGCTCTCGAACTTTTTACCTTCTCCCTTCAGCTGTTTTCACCCCTTAAGATAACGCCGAGCATCGCCAACACGGCTCATATCGTCGGCGGTCTTGTCGGGATGTTGCTCGGGAGGATCTCTTTTTTTGGCCGGAGCGTTTCATGACTCTTCGCGATTTGACAATTCTAGGATGTTCTAGCCAGCAGCCGACACGCAAACGTAATCACGGCGCCTATCTTGTCCGTTGGAATGAAGAAGGGCTGTTATTCGATCCGGGAGAAGGGACTCAGCGGCAATTCATCTTTGCCGATGTTTCTCCGACCTGTACCACTCGAATTTTCATCAGTCATTTTCATGGCGATCACAGTCTCGGCCTAGGTTCAATGCTGATGCGCCTTAATCTCGATAAAGTCACTCATCCGATCCACTGCTATTATCCAGCGAGCGGTCAGGTTTATTTTGAACGACTCCGCTATGGGACCATCTACCATCAAAACATCCAGGTGATCGAACACCCCGTTAAGAACGAAGGTCTTGTCCATGAAGATGAACATTTCCGCATCGAAGCCCGTTATTTGCAACACGGAGTGGATAATTTAGGATGGAGAATTACAGAAAGAGACACTCGCAAATTCGACAAGGCGCTGCTCGGGTCGTTCGGTGTCAAAGGTCGCAATGTTCGCCTCCTGGAAGAACAAGGGGAAATTGTCATCGACGGGAAGAGAATCAGACTCGATGAGGTGAGTCGCATTCAACCAGGGAGTGTTTTGGCCGTTGTCATCGACACATTACCTTGCCAGGCAGCGATCGACCTTGCCCAGGGAGCCAAGCTTTTTCTCTGCGAGAGCACTTATCTGGAATCCCATCGGGACCTTGCGGAAAAGCACCATCATCTGACGGCAAAACAAGCTGCAGAAATGGCTAAAGCAGCTGGCGCGGAAATGCTCGTGCTCACACATTTTTCCGCGCGCTATCAAGATGCAGAACTCTTTGCTCAAGAAGCCAAACCGATTTTTCCAAATTCATTTGCTGCCGAAGATTTTAAAGTCTTCTCTTTTTAAACCTTTTGGTTAACCATGGTTAGGTCTTTGGGAATGGGTCTCTTATATCTTGGAGTTTGCAACGACCATTCGTAAGAGGATCTCAACCAACGAACAAGTTCATGGAAGTATTTTTTTTCATTTTCAGTGTACGAAGATGGCATTTTTTCAATCAAATCGAGTATTTTCTCCATTTCAGCGTTGCAAAGATCTCTAGTTTTTGTGATTGCTTCCCCTAAACTACACCCCTCTTTTGCCATGAAAATATGAATGATATTATTACCCGTGCCTTTAGCTTCTTTTGGATAGGAGATAATATCATTGGACAGAAAGATCCATTTGTTACAGCCCTCTCTGAGAGCTTGAACATATCCGTCATTGAACACTTCATCTGAAATCTCAACCCCTGCCGCCAGTTCGCAGAGACGAAACATGAGGTAAACACCTCCCGTACGCAGGCGCATGTTGAAATATTCCTCCATTTCAGGGATCCTCCCCTCTTTGGTTTTGGCTGATTCCAAATAGTTAGATTCAAAGTAGTCTTCGTTATCCTTGATAAAACGAGCTCTCCATTCAGGTTTAGAAATCCCCTCAAACTTCTCTCTCAAATTGTCCATCGCCTTTGTCAAAATATCATCCCCGTCCATGGCGTTCAATTTGCCTCGTAGAACTTCTAAGTTCTTTTGATTAAGCTCTTTTAGTTTCTCAGGGTCGTTGCATAGTTTTCTTTCTACCTTATCATCATAAACAAATACCCAGGTCACACAGCAAATAAAGACAAAGAGCATTTCATAGGAGCAATCAGGGTGGTTACCTGCCATCAACCCATCAGACAAGTTCTTTGCACAGGGAGGAAACCCGTATTCTTTAGACCATATGTCTGTGGCTTGCGCGGCAGCATCCTTATGTTCATTAATTTTCCACTGAAATGGGCAGTACAAGTTCTTAAATTCTCTTAACGTAACATCCCACATATTGTTGTCATCGACCTCTTCCTTGGCACTTGAAATTTTAGTCGCAGAGTCAACTTCTGCAGCTGTAACTTCATAGTTACGTGCATAGAGTGAATGATCGATGGGGCTTGAAGAACTAACGAAAGATGTAGACATGTCTACTCCCTGGTTCTGGGTTGGAAAACTTGGCTAAAGGAGAGTAAAAGAAAGCTGAAACTTGTTCAAGTAAAATTTTTACCGCTAGAGCATGTGGTTGATCGTCACCTGAGAGAGAAATAATTTCTTTACTTTTTTTGAATAATCATTCCATGATGATAAATTTCAGGTTTTCTCAAAGGAGAGGAATATGACAAATCCAACTTCCGCAATAGGAGAAAAAAAAACTCAAACAGGCGATTCTGGAGAACGGGACGCAGGTCCTGTAAGAGAAAAACGAACTTCACCAGCAGGAACAAATTATAGAGATCGGAACGCGAGTAGTACTCGCATTCTAAAGAAGTCGGAGGTGGTACCGATTGCAAAAAAAGCACTGTCCAGGGAGGAGAGGAGAGAGTACCCACAAAAACCAATAATTCATGTGGAAGATCTAACACTTAGACCCAGAGAAATAATAAGTTCACCCTCAAGCTCACCATCAAGTTCATCGCTAAGTTCACCGCCAAGCTCACCGTCAAGCGCATCGCATAGAACAAAAAGGAGACCTCAGACACAAACGAACACAGAGGGCATCCAGCAAAGAATGGATATATCAGATCTCTCTTTTTCTCTCTCATTTGAGGAGAATGAAAATCTGCAAAAAAATCATGAATTAATACCAACGAATTTTAAAGCTCCAAACCATGTTAATCCTGAATTTAAAAAGCTAATATCTTTGAAAATTGAAGAGCATAAAAAATATCAGCAACTCTTTATAGATGCACTTGAAAGACCTTATCTGGAAGACCAAATCGAGAGCGAGAAACAAGGTAAGGAAATAGAAATTGCCCGTAATAACATGATGCATTCTGCAGATAATGTTGTCTGGCTTGTCTCTAAAAATAAAACAATTGATACAATTGATTTTCTTCAGGATTTGACATTGATTGTTCAGATGAGTGATCTTTTACGGCCTAAATTCATTGTGCAGAAGAGCGATCTTTTATGGTCTAAAATCGGAAAACAAAATCCTTTAGAAGATGCAAACAGAAATTTGAAGTCACTTTTACTCATCAACTTTGCAAATTGTCGACACGATACTCGGGTTAAAGAAGTACTGGGCCTTCACAAAAAACACCCTTTATTTTCTGGAATTAGCAGTGGGATAAATGGTGACTTGGAAAGGGAAAAAAGAAAAATAATGATTCTATGCAAATACAGAACAACAATGCTTCAGCTGGCAACAAATTTGGAATTTACTGGCAGAAATTTAAAATCGCCAGAATTGGATTCGAAGTCTAATCAAAGTATACTGCTGGCTAAAATTGATCTGTATTTAGATGAAATTTTTCGCATTGTAGATAAGCACGATAGAGGTAGAGAAGAATTAAAAAAAATTCTTCCTGAAGATGATCGGAGAACATATGAAAAGATTATTTATACTTCTATAGCCCAAATGATTAGGGGGCAAGTTATCGATAAATTTTGGGTAGAAGAATATATAAAAACGGAAAAAAAACTCATTCAATTACGTTCCGATGAACAGCGCTCTGCACTTTTTTGTAACGATTGTCTTGAAAAATTTGACAAGTTTTTAGATGAGCAAAAATGTGATTTGGATTTTCTTGTACAGATGAAACGTGTGGTTGGAAAAGGAATGGCCTTTTATATCAATAAAAATCGCGATGTTATTTTAAATGCCCGAACAATACCCGAGCCAGATGATCCAACAAAGGAGAAGCTAGAAGCATATAACAAAGAGTTGGAAGATTATGAACAAGCATCAATGAGTCTTCTCAGTGAGAAAGTTTTTGATGGTGATAAAACTTATCTGCCTAGTTTTTTTATGACTTCAATCAAGTTGATTCAAAAGTGGATGCCAAAGTTGCTCATGAAACCCGATATATCGAAGGATGATCAATCGCCCCCCGGCGTTGATCAATTGGAAATTCATGCCGCCATCTTTAGTTTTTTAGGAATTCTTCAAAAGCCAACACGCGAAAACCCACAACCTCTAATTGACAAAATACTTGATGAATTTAATGAGGAATTATCGTCGTCTAACAAAGAAACATTAGAGAAATTAAAAGAAATGGCTAGAATAAATAAACGAAACGATTTGCCGATCAAAATGACTATTGATTTATTGCTGCATTTCTATCGGGGTTTTGATCACAAAATCATCATGGTTCCAGTTGCTAATTTAACCGAGATGTATCAACTCATGCATCCAGATCCAGAGCGTAAGAGTATCCTCAAAAAAGATTTGGAAAAAGAGCCAGAAAAAAGAATTTATATTTGTCCGATGGATATGGGTTTTGTGAATGAAAACGTGCGCGTGGATGAAATAGACCTAGGCCTTGACCCTCACCTTGGCAATCATGAGGATGGGACGTTGCGGTTACTTTTGAACACTTGTACGACTGTTTCTTGGGATTATGCCAGTGATGCCGTGTCTAAAAACGCTAAAGAATCTAAAAAAAATGCTAAAGAATTTAAAAGTTCTATAGAATTTTCTTATCAAATTGTAAAGCCGAAAATTCCTTTGTCTGAACGAATTAAAGAAATTGAAAGAGCAAAAGGATTGTCTGAAGAAGCCAAGGAAAAAGAAATTGAAGAAGCAAAAGAAATTGACAGAGAAATTGAAAAAGCAAAGGAAGAAAGGATAAAGCTTTTTACCTTATTAATTGAAGCCGCAGACTTTCCTCGCTTTGGTGAAAGATACTGGTAAGAGTCTGTCTGCGATCTGGGTTATTTTGATTTTTGATGGATTTTGCTTTTGGCTTTGATTCGATTCCGCAGGACATAGTTAAATTAACTAGGCCAAGGAATCGAATCAAAGCCAAAAGCAAAAGGCGCGAAAAGCAAACAACCCAGATCGCAGACAGATTCTAAAGGAGACCAAATTATGACAAGTACAACTTCCCCTATAGGAGAAAAACAAACTTTAGCTCAATCAGGGACAGATCTTATAAGAGAAGAACAAACTTCAACTCGAACAGGAGTCAATTATGGAGAATCGCATTCAAGTACTAAAGTTAAAAGGAAATCAGAGGTAACACCTGTTGCAAGAAAAGAACTGAACCGGCCACAAACGCGAAAAACAAGAATTCAAGCTGAAGATATAACGAGCGAAATGAGCTCATCGATTATCTCACCTAGATCGCCACGGTCGCCTAAATCCCCTAGATCGCCAAGGTCGCCCAGACCTAAGCAACATTCGATAGAAATGAAACCTAGGAGGCTACAACAAAGAGTGGATACAAGTGCACCCGATGAGAATGAAAACCTGCGGAAAAAAGCTTTTGAATTAATACCAAGGAATTTTAAAGCTGAAAACTTCGTTAATCCTGAACTAAGGAAGCTAAAATTCTCGAATATTGAAGAGTACATCCATTATTCCCACCTCTTTATACAGGCAGTACAAAAACCCTCTTTAGAAAACCAACTCGTGACCGATGAACAAATTAAGGAAATAGAAATTGCCCGTAAAAATATGGTATTTTCTGCAGATAATATTGTCGAACTTTTCTCTAAGAATAAAAAAATTGATTTTTTGTACGATTTAACAGGCGTCATTCAGAAGAGCGAGCTTTTAAAGGCTAAAATCGGACCACTTTTAGAGGGTATAAACAGTAGATTGAGGGCACTTTTACTCATCGACTTTGATAATTGTCGACACGATCCTCTGGTTAAAGAATTACTGGGCCTTCACAAAAATGACCCTTTATTTTCAGGAATCGGCAGTGGGACAAGTGGCGACTTGGAAAGGAGGAAAAGAGAAATAACAATTTTATACAAATACAGAAAAGCAATGCTTGAGTTGGCAAAAAATTTGGAAGCTTTTGGCAAAAATTCAATACTGCCAGAACCGAATAATCAAAAAAAACTGCTGGATAAAATTGAAGAGCATTTGGATAAAATTTTTCAGACGATAGTGAGTCACGATAAGGAGGGGATAGAATTAAAAAAAGTTTTATCTGAAGCCGATGAGTGGGGCACATATAAACGGATTATTTATACTTCTATAGCCACAGTTATTAAGGCGCGAGTTATTGATGATTTTTGGGTGCAAGCCTATCAAAAAACGGAAATAGAGCTCATTCGATTACGTTCTAAAGAGCTAAAAAGTGGGCAACATCGCTCTGCATTTTTTTATGACGCCAGTCTTGATGAATTTAACAAATCTTTAAGTTCCCTAAAATGTGATGGGGATTTTCTTCTATGGTTGAGACGTATGGGAGGAGCAGGAATGGCCGAGTATCTCGATGAAAAACGGATCCCTATTTTAGAATCGAGAGAAATACCCGAGCCAGACAATCCAACTAAAGTGGAACTGGAAAAATATAACGAAGAGTTGGAAAAGTATGATAATGAGTCGATGGAGCTTCTTAGTGGGAAAGCTTTTGATGGTGATAGAACCTACCTGCCTAATTTTCTTAAGGCTTCAGTCGAGTTAATTCAAGAGTGGATGCCACAGTTGCTCAAGAAGGACAATAAATCGGCCAGCATGGACGCCTTGGAAAGGCATGCCACCATTTTTAATTTTTTAGGAATTGTCCAAAAGCCAACACATGAATACGCACCCCTAATTAAAAAAATGCTTGAGGATTTTGATGAGAAATTAATTTCAACTAACAAAGGCACCATAAATAAATTAGAAGAAAAGGCCAAATTAAAAAGGCAAGATGATTTGGGGGTCGAGATGACCATTCAATTCATGCAGCGATTTTATCAAGCTTTCAATTACAGAAAAATCATGACACCCTTTTCTAATTTAATCGAGCTCTATCAACTCATGTATCCAGGGCATGGGCGTATCATCAAAACACCCAAATTATTTTTTGAAAATTCTGAAAAAAACAGTCTGAGAGAGGAGGCGACAAAACGGATTTATTTTATTCTGAAGCAGACAAGTTTTGAGATTCAAAGCGTACGCGTAGATATATTAGACCCAGGTCTTGGCATCGATGAGGATGAAACGTGGTGCAAAATCTTCACTTGTACGAGCGTTTCTGAGCCGTATCCCGGCGACACCGCATCTTATGAAAACGCCATAGAATTTTCTTATCAACTTGTAAAGCCGCAAACCTCTAGATCGCCTGAACAAATTAAAGAAATTGAAGACGCAATTGAAGAAAGGATAATGCTTCTTAGATTATTAATTGATGCCGCAGGCTTCCCTCCCTTTATTGAAAGATTTTAAAATTTATTTTCAAAGTCAGTTTTAGTTGATTTTTCCTTTTGATTGATTTCTCTACTGTTTAGTGGTATAATAATGATGTCGTTTCATTAACAAAACATTATTTTGTACACTAAATGAACTCAATTTTTTGTTTAAGTCATCCAGAGTCGCAAATCGCTGCATTTCAACATCGTTTCAATTTTGAAAAACGAAAATCCACCCTCGACACCCTCATCCACGCTCAGATCAGTTCACTTGGCGATCACTCTTTTTTTCATACTCATCTCGGCGAGTCGAAAATGGCCTTGGAAGAGGCGAAGCTTTCTCCGATTCTAGCCCAGATTCTCAAAGTTGTAAGTATCGTTATTAAATTTTTTAATCGAAACCCAAGCGAGATCGATGATCTTTTAGCGGCTAACTCTTTTGCTGAACGTCTGATCGAAAATTATACTCAAATCCTCGAGCCAAGCCGCTTGGAATACCACTCCTTCGAAGAGCAGGGTGAAAATAATTTGTACTATCTGCAACTCTACCAGTTAATGCAGGCTCAAAAGCTCCTCACCAATTTTCAGAAGAGTTTTTCTGAAAACCATTCTTATGAAGTGGCCCATTTGCCAGAGTGGTTGCAAGACTCTTTAATAGAGATGGCCGCCACAAAAGATGAGAGTAGCGATTTGAAAGTATTATTCGAAAAGTCTGGAGATACCCCTTCTCTTATCGATCAACTTTTAGAGGTCTTTAGCTCACAGATCTCCCATTATACTCAACTGATCCAGACCACTGGAGAAAAAGAGCGGAATGCGCTTGTCACTTCGATCCAGAGTAACGATAAAGTGATCGATCTCCTCGCAAGCCATCGGGCTGTTTCAGATAGCAAGTCGACCTATGATACCTCCATTGAGCGAGTGCTCGAACAACTCCCTAAAGACAAAGCCTTGGATCAGCCAATGACGATCACGATGGTCGGTGTGGAATACGCCGGGTTATGGCAAGAAGGGGGTCTTGCGGAAGCTCTTGAAGGTTTAAGTCGTGGACTTCTCCAATTCAACTCTAAAAACAGAGTTAAATTGATCTTCCCAAAATATAGTCAACTGCCAAAAGGTGTCCTCGATAACATGGGCGATCCTGAGATCCATACGAATAGCCAGGGAAAAGAGTATAAAGTCTACACACAAAAGATCAATGGGGTCGAGTGTTATTTCATCGAACACCCTTCTTTTGCAATCAATTCCAAAAAGCCGTGCATTTACGATGGCAAGCAACACCGACGTTTTGCGACTTTTTCTTCTTTAGCTGCCGATCTTATCTATGAGCAAAAAGATTCCGATCTGGTCCACCTGCACGATTGGCATGTCTCCGGGATCGCCTTAAAACTCAAAAAAGATCATCCCGACGATTGGTCTCAAGGAAAAATCCCTCCTGTTTTATTCACATATCATAACAATAGTCGTGGTGCACAAGGGAGAATTTCTCAAGGGCCCTATAGTTATACACCTACCATCAAAGGATATGTCGAACAAGGAATCCTCGAACAGGACGATAATCTCTTTATTCGCACCTTAGACCAAGTGGATGGCGTCACAACGGTTTCCCGATCTTTTGCCGTCGAATCCCAGCAAATCGATTACGGTGAAGGGGCCTCCTTTGCTGTTAAACAGGCTGCCAAAGTAGGCAAGCTCGCAGGGATTCTCAACGGCATCAATTCAAAACGGTGGAATCCTGAAAAGGATTCGACTCTTCTTAACTGGAAAGAGATAGAGACAGGAAAGAGTGTCGATCTGAGTTACGGGCCCGACCATCCCGATCTCTGTGGACAAAAAACAAAATGTAGAAAAGAGCTGCAAAAATGGGTCGAAAAGTACTTTCCCGACGCCAAAATCGATTTTTCTAAACCGCTTGTCACATACATTGGAAGATTGGATTCTTCGCAAAAAGGACTCGATAAATTCGAAGAGTGTATCCAAGCGACATTGAAAAACGGGGGGCAGTTCATATGCATGGGGAGCTTAGAGGACTGGCGGGCGACCCGCATTCTCGATTCGCTTGAAGAAAAATATAAGGAAGGAGTCTTGTTTATCCGGGATTACAAAGAAGGGGGAAAACTCTATTATCAGCAAGGAAATGAAGAAAGACCTGGTATTGGACCTTTAGTCAGAGCGGTTTCCGATTTCCTCTGCATCCCATCCCGATATGAACCGTGTGGGTTAGTTCAGCTCGAAGGTTGGCTTTGTGGATCTCTTGCTATCGGCTCGACAACAGGAGGTCTGGCTGATACGATCATATCACATGATGTCGATCAGGCCCGATTTAATGGATTTCTGTTCAATCGAAATAAAAAAGAGGATTTAACACAGACCATTACCCACTCCCTTCAATTTTGGAATGGGCTCGATGAAAAAGGGAAAGAGAAGATCATCAAACGGGTGATCGAACAGGGGAGAAAAGAATATGATTGGACAAGTACTCCTCAAGGGAAATTTTCTTCTGTACATCAGTATCGCGCCTGCTATGAATTGACCAGGCAGCGAGCAAAAAAGAGGCAAAAAGGGAATCAGGATCACTCTCTGATCGAATCTCTTCGGCACAAGAATTGTCAACCTCTTAAAGGCAAATCTTTTTTCAGCCGATTATTCCCTTGCAAATCTGACAAGGCAAAAGAAGTGGCTTATCTCAAGACGTTTTACACGAAAAAACTCGACAGGGAAGTCCTGGATAAACTCTATTCTCAAGTGCCAAGAGAGATCAGATCTCAAGTTCCCGCGCCTTACGGAAAAGGGGTGGATTATCTTCAGTATGAAACTTATGGAGCCTTTTTAACTGAAAATGGATCCCGGTTTGCTTTCTCTTCTCCAGACGCAAAAAATATTTCAGTGATTCTTTTCAACGACGATAAGAGCGTTCGCGGAGAATTTCCCCTAGAGAAAAAATTAAATGGTCATTGGGAAATCGCGATTCCTCACGTTAAGGAAGGGCAAAAATACCAATATAGGATCGATGGCAAGATCAAAATAGATCCTTACGGCAGGCTCCAGCAGCACTCAGACAATCCGCACGACATTCCCCTTTCTGTTGTTACCTCTGATCAATTCACCTGGTCGGATGAAAAGTGGCTTGAAAATCGTTTAGAGAAGGTGGGGAAAGCACAGCCGATGAGTATTTATGAGATCCATCTCAGCACGTGGAAAAAGGATCAGGAAGGAAAACCGCTCAATTATAAGCATCTTGCCGAGGAGCTTGTCGCTCATTGCCAAAAGATGGGGTATACCCATATCGAATTGATCGGTGCTCTCGAGCACGCTTTAGAACAATCGTGGGGATATCAGGTCACTGGCTTTTTTGCTCCTAATAGTCGATTAGGATCTACTCAAGATTTTAAATACCTCGTCGATTATCTCCACAAGCACAAAATCGGGGTGATCCTCGACTGGGTTCCAGCCCATTTTGCAAAACATGATTATGTTTTCGAAGAGAGATTTGGTGCAAATGGATTCAAATACAAATTCGGGATAAGCAATCTTTTTTACAACTTTGGCAACCATTTTGATTTTACTAAGAAAGAGGTGAGGGAATTCTTAATCTCGAATGCTCATTACTGGTTAAAAGAGATGCATATCGATGGTCTTAGAGTCGATTGCATCAGCAGTATGCTTCATAATGAAGATAAGAAATCTTCAGAACTTTTTCTACGAGATCTCAATGCTGTGATCCACAATAAATGTCCCGGTACGATTAGCATTGCTGAAGATTATTCAGGTGACATTAGGCTTTCGAGGCCATTCTATGATAACGGATTTAATTTCGATTTAAAATGGTTTGTCAGTTGGACCCGCCTGATTTTTGAGTATTTCTCTTCACCTCTGAAATCTCGTCAAGGGAACTTCGAAAAGATTCATAATGCGATCATGTCTGATAACTTCCATCGTCAGATCATCTGCTTTTCTCACGATGATGTTAAAGAAAAGTTTGGCACTCTTTTTAAAAAAATGGACAAGATCGGCGATCTCTCGATGAGACATGCCAATCTTCGCGCGCAAATCAGTTTGATGTTTTGTTCGCCAGGGAAGAAATTAAACTTTGCAGGTAATGATACCATCCACGAAAAGGGGTGGGATAGCTATTTGGGAAAGGAGATAGGATTACAGGACGATCTCGATATCGATCGGGTCGAGAATAAGAATCTCGCTAAGATGTTGACTGAACTTCACCGCCTTTACAAGACGAACAAACCTTTTTACAAATGGGACGACAACGGACATGATATCGATTGGATTGCAGATCCAGCAAAACAAGTGCATGCTTATCGCCGTCAAAGCTCTGACGGATCCTCTGTTGCCTGTGTGCATAACTTCACTGATCAAGAGCAACAATTCACCATTGTTATCCCCAAAAAACAATGTTTTCGTATCCACCCCAAAGAGATATTTAACTCAGATGCTCTCGAATTCGGAGGACAAGGAAGGAAAAATCCTCAGATCACCATCGAAGAAAGTGACGAGGAGATCAAATATATGGTCAAACTCGCACCTCTATCGACTGCAATCATCGACGAAGGGCTAATGGAGGAGACTGAAGTCGAAGAAGAAGATCCAGAAATTGAAGATGTGGGCATCGTAACAAAAATAGGCAACTTCTTCAAAAAACCATTTAGCTCTTTAATTAACTGACGGTCAGATCGCGGGCGATCAGATGAAGCTCGCGGATTAAGATTTCTAAAGGTTCTCGATTTGTAGTAAATGTGCGGAGCATTTTACTCAAATCGGAGTGATCGGGTTGTTGTGATGAGTAATTTTGGATCGCTTGAAACAAAGAGATATTTTTTTCCGTTCCAGAGATTTCGAGGGGCTGATTCAGAATGTTATAGAGGATTTCTGCACTATCTTTAAGATTTTCCCGGAGCATGTTTTTACCTCAGAAGAATTGCTTGGTCGACTATCTGATTTAAATGGGTGCCGTGATGGGCAAATTCATCCAAAAATGTCTTCTGAGTGGCCAGTGTTGGATCTTCCAGGACCTTTTGCAATTGGTCGGCCAAACTCAATACTTGCTCCTGCATCTGTTTTGAGAGGAGTGGGACATTGGGAACCGCTCCCCCTTTCTGCTCAGGAGGAAGTGGCTGGGAAAGAGGCCCGATCGATTCTGCCATATCATCATCCCCTTTTAGAGTGGTGTTTTTTTGAACGGTGCCTCTTGCGCGGGAGTTTGGGCTCTCGTACAAAAGAAGTTTGCGTCGGCCAGCCGGCAATAGGGGGAATCTCTTTCATCGCCATACCTCTCTATTAATAAAATATAACTAAAAAATTATATTGTCAAATCAATTGGCAATGGAAAATAATCTATCTTTAATTAAATCAATACTTTAAGTAATTAAGTAGTTCGGAGTTGATGGCTGATCACTCCGGCGGCGATTGCGAATGCCGAGGCGACGTTGAGTGAGTTTTTAAAGCCGTAGAGAGGAATCCTGACAATTTCACTTCTGAGGGAAAGGGCTTCTTCAGAGAGACCGTATTCTTCATTTCCAAGCATTAGTGTAAAAGATTTTGGAAATCTAAAGTCAAAGACAGAAGGCGCGCTCAGATCCGTTTCCAGTGCAATCAAAGGAGGGGGCAAATCAGATAATTTAACGTTTCGATCGCAAGGAACTTTATCAAAGGTTTCCATCGAAGTTTTTTGGACCTTGAGGTTGTCGATGAAGGGTGTGTCTTTTGCAAAGCAGACTTTTCCAAGGCGAAAGGCTTCAGTTGTGCGCAAAATACTCCCCACATTGAAAGCGGAGCGGAGGTTATCGAGGTAAATGGCGAGGGGAAGATAGGGGACAAGTGAAGGGTGATCAGATCGACGAAAAGTGGGTGCGAGGAGATTGTGCTCTTTCCAAGAGATCCCCGCTTGTGTCAAATGAAAGTGGTACCGGTCGGAAAATTTTTGGAAATCCTCCTCCTCGAGAAAGGGGAGTTGCAGCCAATTTTCTATACGCCTGTAAAGGGTAAGATAACGTGGATGGGCACATTCATGGTGACTCCTGAGAAGTTCAGCCCCCTTTTTATGGCGAAACCGTTTGGAAAAGCGAAGGAATTCCCCTTCTGTCATGCTCGCAATCATTTCAGCTCACTTACTTAGGCACTGCAGCAAAATATTCGTCGAGTTTTCCTTCAAAGACGCGGGGTCGATTTTCTTCGAATGCGATGATTTTTGTCGCTGCATTGTTGATCAGGTCCCGGTCGTGGCTGGCGAAGAGGACTGTCCCTTTAAAATCTTGCAAGGCCCAAGAAAGCGCTGAGACAGCTTCGAGATCGAGATGGTTATTCGGTTCATCCAGGATTAAGACGTTGTAATTGCAAAGCATCATCCCCCCGATGATGAGGCGGGCTGTTTCTCCCCCTGAGAGATGGGAGATCGGCTTAAAGGCATCGTCGCCGGAAAAAAGCATTTTTCCAAGGATACTGCGGACATCTTGGTCATAGACCCCTTCTCTCCGTTTCTTCAACCAGTCAAAGGCTGTCATCGTGCTTTTTTTATCGATGATTTCAGAATGGTTCTGAGGGAAGTAGCCGATCTGGACTTGATGGCCAACCTCAATCCTCCCTTGATCGGTGGCAAGGACACCCGCGAGCATTTTGAGCAGTGTCGATTTACCTTTGCCGTTATTGCCGATCACACCGATTTTATCTCCACGCGTGATGTCGGCAGAAAACCGATCGATCACCGGGTTACCGTCGTACCCCTTTGCAATCTCGCTGATTTTAAAGACGACTTGTCCTGAAGGTTTTTCAGGAGGGTAAAAACGGATGTAGGGGCGTTGGATGTTCGATTTTTTAAGTTCTTGAGGCTCAAGGCGTTCAATCTCTCGGATGCGGGATTGCACTTGACTTGCGCGCGTGCCGGCGCCAAATTTTGCGACAAATTCACGCAGCTGGGAGACTTTTTTCTCTTTGGTCTTGTTTTCGAGCTCAGTCCTTTCCCGTACCGCGGTTTTAGCGACGAGCATTTGGTCGTAATTGCCGGGATAAATGATGAGGGTTTCGTAGTCGATATCGGCAATATGGGTGGTGACGGCATTGAGAAAATGGCGATCGTGGCTGACGACGACGAGAACCCCTTTGTAACCGTGGAGGAATCGCTCTAGCCAGCTGATCGATTCCAAATCGAGATGGTTTGTCGGTTCATCGAGTAAAAGGGCTTCAGGGTTGCCAAAAAGTGCTTGGCAGAGCAAGACGCGGAACTGTCGGTCTGTCGGAATAGCGTGCATTTTTTCGTGGTGCATTTCAGCGGGGATGCCCATTCCAGAAAGGAGAACTTCAGCGTTCGATTCAGCATCATAGCCATCCTCTTCGTTGATGATCTCTTCGATTTCCCCAAGGCGGATGCCCACTTCATCGCTCATCTCTGCCTGATAAAGAGCTTCTCGCTCTTCTAAAGCATTCCATAGACGCTCGTTACCCATGATGACGACATCGAGAACTCTTTTGTCGCGGAACTGCTCGATATTCTGCTTTAAGAAACCCACTTTGCGCGGCAATGAGACACTCCCGCTCGTCGCCTCTTCCAGTCCCATGACGATTTTGAGGAGGGTCGATTTTCCAGCTCCATTAGGTCCCGTCAGACCATAACGGCAATGGGCGTTAAAGGTCACTGTGATATCTTCAAAGAGAAGGCGGGGCCCGACTTTTTTTGTGATGGCGCGTAAGCTGATTGGCATAGACTTTATAAATTTAAAATAGTGACAATGATATTAACATAACGCTAATAGGAGGACAAGTGGTCACTTATGCGGAAGGAGCCTCCCAATTTTTAAATTATCTACGCGTTGTCAAGAATGCTTCAGAGCATACTTTACGCAACTATGGCCTCGATCTACAGTCGTTTAAAGTATTTTTTGAATCGACTAATCCCTCTTTTTTGATTGGAGAGGTCGACAAACGATCGCTTCGGGCTTATTTAGCTGCCCTTGCGGCAAAAGGGATGGCAAAGAAGACAATTCTCCGTCGCCTCTCCTCTTTGCGCTCTTTTTACAAATACCTCCTCAAACAGAAGCTTATCGAGCAGAGTCCTCTCGATGAGATCGATAGCCCTAAGCTGGAAAAGAAAATCCCCCCCTCCCTCACGTATAGCCAAGTGGAACGGTTTTTCGAGCAGCCAGACATCTCAGGGTATTTGGGGTATAGAGATCGCTCCATCATGGAACTTTTTTATAGCAGTGGCCTACGGATCAGTGAACTGGTCGGTCTCAACAGGCAAGATTTCGACGAGAGGAATTTCTGTTTGAGAGTGATGGGAAAAGGGAAAAAAGAACGTGTTGTTCCGATCACGAGGAGTGCAGCAAAATGGTTAAAGGAGTATTTGAACCATTCTGAGAGGTGTCAAGATGTCGATGGCCATCAGGCTGAGGTCGATGAAAAAGCGATTTTCCTCAATAAATGGGGAAAGCGGCTTACAGTCCGTTCTGTCGATCGGAAATTTGAAGAATACCTAAAAAAGAGTGGACTTGCCGGTAAGATCACTCCCCACACCATCCGTCATACGATTGCAACACACTGGCTGGAAAAGGGGATGGATTTAAAAACGATCCAAGTGCTCCTTGGGCACAGCTCTTTGGCGACGACGACGATCTATACACAGGTCTCTTCCCGTTTAAAAAGGGAAGTCTATGAAAAATCCCACCCGTTAGAACTGTCTTCGGAATAAACATTTGAATCTTTTTTTTTAACTCCTACTTATTTTCATTTTTTACCACAGAGACACAGAGAGGGATAGAGATGGCACAGAGGGGGAAATTTCTTTTTTTTGCGAGGGCAAAAAAAAAGAGATTCCAGCCGCGAAACGCGGCAAAAAAAGAATTTTTACGAACGCCAGAAAGCTTGCCCGTTAAAAGGGCTTTTATGCGAAATGTGTTATTTTATTTGCCACGTTTCGCGGCTGGAATCTCTTTTTTTGCCCTCGCAAAAAAAGAAATTTTTCCCTCTGTGCAATCTCTATCTCTCTCTGTGTCTCTGTGGTGAACAAAGGGAAATAAGCAGAGTTAAAAGAAGATTCAAATATTTGTTCAGATTTCCTGTGCGATGGTCTATGGCTGGTTCAGGTATAATTGAGCAAAATCCCACTCTTGATAATTTTGATCGCAGGCGGGCTCATCATTCGGGCCAGCATGAGCAATCCATACTTTCAATTGAGAGGGTTTGAAAATGGCATTATGCAAATTGGATTCCCGTGCCACAGGGCGCTTCACGATCTCCATCAAAGCTTTTTCGTCGATTCTGCCAATTTTTTGCAATAGCCGCTCGATTAAAATGGGATACCGTTCAGGATGAGGGTAACCTGTCAGCAAAAGGCAATCTGGCGGCTGGAGTCGAAATAGAGCAGCCAATCTTTGATCATTTTCGAAAAGCAGTGTCTGATAAGGGGTGTTGTCCACGGTGCATGAGGTGAGAACGAATTTGTCGTTATCCCCATTTTTGCCATAGTTGTCTGGAAGATGGGAAGGTGCGAGGAGGGCATAGGAATCTCCCGGGGCGATGAATTGAAGCTGGCTCGCCGTTGCATAAACTCCAAGACTCTCATTCGTTTTGCCATCAGAAAAAACGTAGTAATACTCACAAGTTCGGGGGGAATTTTTTAAAATCGCTCTTACATCATCGAGAGTGGTAGCATATTGTAAAATGTCTCTAAGCAAGAATGCCATGGGGATCCCTTGCCAGGATCCGTATCCTAAGCCACCGATTTCGCCGATCGCGATTTTTTCTATATTCATCCCTGTGATTGTACCGATGAACCCCGCATAGCTGATGTTGAGAAAAGGGATCCCAATATCAGGGTCGACCACTTGCAGTACCGCAGTGCTTTGCAGATTTTTCCCGATCGAGTAATCGAGAACGCGCACATGATAAAGCTCCCCATCTTTAGAAGCTTGCCCAGAAACGGTGATGCCGCTGCAATGGAACATTTCAGGAAAAAGATTGAGCATGATGATTTTGCTCAAAGCAATGCCAGAACCATCGGCAATCCCTCGCATCTCTTCGATGAAGTGATTGGGGACATGGGGCATGAGATCGGGAAGAGAGTTGGCGAAATCTGCAACTCTATCTGGGAGAGGAGTTTTTGGCGTATCGATGTAAACAGAGATGTTGCGCTTGATTTGTTCTTTTAGGAGAAAACCATGTTGGTAACCCCGTTCATATGGGGTTCCTCTCAAATGCAAGATCCATTGACCCTTTTGCTTTTCAAGAGAGCCCTCCTTTTCAGATAGTCTCTCAGAAAAAGCAGGGGAAACAGCACAGAGGAGAAAAAGAAAAAGGGCAGCGATTCTGGTTTTCATATGCGACCGTTATAAAAAAATAGGGAAAGCGATAAGCCGGATTCTGTCGTTGAGCAACCATTCCTCTAGGGACCTTGTCACCAAGGTCCTCAAGCGATTTCATTGCGAGGTTTCTGTGGAGAACAGCGAATCCCTCGCATCTTGCTTCAGATAGGGTTTATAACACCCCGCATCTCTGCGAGTGCGGCTAACTCTTAAAGCTAGCGTTTTCAGCCTGTCCGATCCTTGAAAGATCGGCGGAGTATTTTCTGTTACACTTTCCGTAGCCTTTCGGCCCCCAGTCTTTCACTGGTATCCTCTCCTGCGAAGTCCAGACTTTCCTCTCCTGCAGGTTGTCCCTGCAGCAGCGATTGCCTGCTTTCCCAAAAAAATTACGCGTTAGCAAGGCGTCGGCGTCTACGCTTCGTCGATACAGTAGAGCCTTCGAGAGCTTCGCTCTCTTGCCAATAGTGGATGCGCGAACAATGTTCGCAAAAGACCAGGTTTCCCCCTTTGCGCACGAGGTTTTCATGCTGCGCTGTCAATACGATATGGCATCCGCTGCATGTCCGATTTTCGATAGGGACGACGACACGGTCTTTTTTGTTGCGGAGCAACCTTTCGTAGATTTGTAAAGTCTCTAAGTTAGCCCGAGTAGCCAGAGCGGTGCGTTGCTCTTTGAGCATTCCACCCTCTTCGTTGATCAGTTTAATGCTGGCTTGGATCTCTTTTTCAAGATTTAAGCTATTTTCCTCTGAACCTTTAAGACTTTCTTTAATTCTGCCAAGCATCTCTTCTTCGGCAACCCTTTTGTCGACCAGGTCGGAAACTTTTTGTTCAAGTGCGATCCGCTCTCTCTCCGCTTGAGTCATCTCTTGAGTCAGAGCATTGAATTCATCCGCTTTTTTGATATTGGCCTGCTGAGATTCAAATTTTTTAATCTTGGCATGGACCTCTTGGATCTTTTGCTCCAGGACTTGGATATTTTTTCCAAGTTCTTCAATTTCAGACTCTTTAATCGCAGTTTGTTGATGGAGCTCCGTACGGAGTTCCCCAATTTGTTGGAGTTCCTTCAATCTTTCTTTTTTTACCCGCAAAAGACGGAGCATCTTCATGTCGAGTTCTTGAATGTTTAAAATCTCTTTGAGCTCTTCCAGCATGTGTTTTCCCACTTGAAAAAAGGGTAATGAGGCTATATGAAATCTTGCGATGCTAGCTTAGCTGCAATGAACAATATCCCTCAAGAAAAATGTCTCCAGAGGTATACAGAAACTACCTCGAAATCGGGAATTTGACAAGGAGGCGCCCTGAATTTGAACCAGGCTTTGCTGGCGCCTAAAGCAGCTCAACTTGAATAAGTTGAGCTGCTTTAGGCGGGTTCAAATTCAGTGGCTGTCCGACGCAGTCAAAAACCGATTCTCGAGGTAGTTTCTGTATATGTAAAAAAAGGGTTGACATGGCCCAAAAAAATGCTAGAAATAGGGAAAAAACAGGCTCTTAGAAGTGGGGAGGAATAGATGATATTTTTTCGAAAAAGTAAAAAGGCAGTAGGAAAAGGAAAAGAGATGACCCGTATCACAGTGCGCTATAATGCTGGTTATGATAATAATCTTTTTATTCGCGGCAGTGGCGCGGGCTTGAGTTGGGATCATGGGGTGATGCTTAAAAATATTGGTCCAGATGAATGGGTTTGGGAACCAAATGGACCTTGTGAATTCAAGGTTTTGATCAATGATCAACAATTTGAAAGTGGGGAGAACCACCACGTCCCCGATGGGATCGCGTTGCAATACACCCCAAAATTTTGAATTAAGGTAGCTCAAAACATTGCGAAAAAGCGTGATTTCAGAATCGACTTGGAAAAGAGGCTTAAGGAAAAATTTTCCGTCGTTTAAAAAATTTTCACCACAGAGAACACAGAGCGCACAGAGGTGGGAAAAAAAATGCAAAAAAGTAAAATTTCTTGCCCACCTCTGTGCGCTCTGTGTTCTCTGTGGTGAAAATTTTTTAAAGCTCGAGGCTCTCACAGTTACGACTTGATGTTCATTTTTAAGCGACAAACCGGCAGAATGGGAGAGGTATCACATGAATCTATGTATTGAATCTGAGTATATCGCTGACAAGGACACGCTTAGGGAGGTCTCAATGTCTCATTTGGAGAAATATTTCCATCGGGTTTCAGAAGAAAAGAGAACGAAAGCGGCGATCGCCTTCTTGGCCGGTCTCGATCACATCCAATCGGAATATCCACTCATTGCACAGAAGATCGTCCAAGAGCTGAAAGATCAGCGAAGCCATGTGAAGCTAATCGCTTCAGAAAACTTCTCCTCATTGGCAGTGCAGTTGGCTATGGGCAATCTACTGACAGACAAATACGCTGAAGGTGTGCCGCTACATCGGTTTTATGCGGGTTGTGAGAATGTCGATGCGATCGAAATGGCGTGTATCGAAGAGACGAAAAAGTTGTTCGGGTGCGACCATGCTTATGTCCAACCCCATTCGGGTGCAGATGCCAATCTCGTTGCGTTTTGGGCAATGCTCGTTTACCGTGTGCAGAACAAAGAAGTTGAACGGCTTGGAAAGAAAAATATCGATGAATTGTCATCTGAAGAATATGAAAAGCTCAGACAGCTCTTAGTGAATCAGAAAGTGATGGGGATGTCGCTCAATTCGGGGGGACATTTAACACATGGCTACCGTCATAATATCTCTGCGAAGATCATGCAGTCGGTCCCTTATGATGTCGATCGGACAACTGGCTTGCTCGACTATGCACAGCTCCAGGAGTTAGTCAAAAGAGAAAAGCCGACGATTTTGATTGCAGGGTATTCTGCCTATCCCCGACTCATCAACTTTGCCAAGATGAGAGAGATCGCCGATAGTGTCGGCGCCATGTTCATGGTCGATATGGCCCATTTTGCTGGGCTTGTCGCTGGAAAAGTGATGAAAGGGGAATACGATCCGATCCCCCACGCACACATTGTGACGACGACAACGCACAAGACACTCCGAGGTCCTCGAGGAGGGATGGTGTTGTGCAAAAATGAATTCAAAGAGGTGGTCGATAAAGGATGTCCCATTGTTCTTGGCGGTCCTCTGCCTCATGTCATCGCAGCGAAGGCAATTGCTCTTAAAGAGGCAAATACCGCTGCATTCCAACAATATGCCGCGCAGATTGTCGAGAGTGCCCGTGCACTCGCAGAGCAGCTCCAAAACAATGGGGTGAAAGTGACGACGGGAGGCACAGACAACCACTTAATGGTTTTCGATGTCGCTTCAGCTTTTGGCATCACCGGTCGCCAAGCTGAGCTCGCCCTTCGGCGGGCGCTTTTGACCGTCAATCGCAACAGCATTCCATTCGATCCCAATGGCCCTTGGTACACCTCCGGCGTGAGGGTAGGTACCGCAGCTGTGACAACTCTTGGAATGAAACAGCCTGAAATGGTTGAGATTGCGGGGATGATTGTCGAATTGCTAAAAGCTACAAAGCCGGCGCTCGATGAAAAAGGGGGGCTGAGCAGAGCCAAAGTGGAAATCGATCCTAAAGTGTTAATCACCGTTCAGAAGAGGGCGGCCACACTATTGAGCTCTTATCCCCTCTACCCTGAACTAGTGATCGATTGATTAAAAACTCCATAACAAGAATAATTAGGTAATATCTAAATGAGGTTTCATATGCCTTTCCAGAATCAAGAGGAAGAGCCTGCGCAAAAAAAAGGTGGGATCAGTCTGCTCGAAGACAAAATTGATGAGATGTTGCTCAAAACACGGCGGATTTTTCTATCTGATGCTGTCGGAAACGACAGTGCAAAAGATATCATCCGTAAATTGTGGTACCTCGAGATTTCAGATCCGGGTAAGCCGATCCTTTTCATCATCAATTCTCCTGGGGGTTCTGTCGATTCTGGCTTTGCGATCTGGGATCAGATCAAGATGATCACCTCTCCTGTGACGACTCTTATCACAGGTCTTGCGGCTTCGATGGGATCGGTCTTGAGCCTTTGCGCTGCGCCTAAACGAAGGTTTGCAACTGAACATGCGCGCATCATGATCCACCAGCCTGCGATCAATGCGATTGTCCGTGGTCAGGCGACAGACCTCGAAATCCATGCCAAAGAAATCCTGAAGTCGAGACAGACCCTTGTCGACATCTATGTCCAAGCGACTGGAAAAAATGCCCAGACGATCGAAAAGGCAATCGATAGAGATACGTGGATGAGTTCCAAAGAGGCGCTCGATTTTGGCCTCCTCGACAAAATTGTTAAATCGTACAAAGATTTAGCTTAAATTTCATGAGAATCCCCTTTGCCAAATATCATGGGGCTGGAAATGACTTTGTCGTGATCGACTTTCGTCACTCTCCACCTCCATCGGATATCCCCTCTTTTGCACGCCGTCTTTGTGAAAGACGGCTCGGCATTGGAGCAGATGGTCTCCTTCTTCTTTTTCCTTCAGCGATAGCCGATTATAAGATCTGTATTTTTAATGCCGATGGGAGTGAACCATCGATGTGTGGAAATGGGATCCGATGTGTATTTGATTTCATTCAAAAAAAAGAAAATACACCTCTAGAATTAAAGATCGAGACATTGCATGGCGTTTTAGAGTGTCGACGTAGCGGAGCTGAGATCGCCGTCAATTTAGGCGCTCCTAGAATATTGCATTGGCCGATTGAATTGGCTCAAGGAACTATTTTTGTGCTCGATACGGGGGTTCCTCACGCTGTCTTATTTGTCGATGAGATTGGCAAAGTGGATGTCGCTAAAGAAGGGGCTGCTATCCGTTTTCACGCTCAATTTGCACCTAGGGGTGTCAATGTGAATTTCGTCTCGATCGATTCTAAAGAAGAGATTATGCTCCGCACCTATGAGCGTGGCGTTGAAGGTGAGACGCTCGCCTGTGGTACAGGGGCAGCTGCGAGCGCATTCGTCGCTAGGAAGGAGCGAGGTCTTCCACCCTTGATTTCCGTGTCGACTCGCGCCTCTTTTGAAAAAATGGATTATCGTCAAAGCCTCCGATTTCAATTTTGTCGGGATAATCAGATTGAAATGATCGGGAAGGCAGAAGAAGTTTTCGAAGGATTTATCGATATTTTATGAAAGAGACAGCCTATCTTCTTGTGAATTTTGGGGGGCCGCGCGACTTAAATGAAATTGAAGAATTTTTGATCGAGCTCCTTACCGATCAAGAGGTCATTCGGACGTCGTTTCCCGCTTTTCTCCACCGTTTGTTATTTACCCGGGTTGCAAAAAAAAGAAGTAAAAAGATCGCCCCCGATTATGCATCGATCGGCGGAAAATCTCCTATCTTTGAAGATACAGAAACAATTGCTGAGAAAGTGGGTCGAGTGATTGGGGCTGAAGTATTGACCTTTCATCGTTACTTGCCGAGAACTCATGCTGAATTCATCGAGAAAATGGAGCGGTTAAACGGTGTTTCACAGATCTGTGTTTTTCCGATGTTTCCCCAGTTCAGTTATGCGACCACAGGGAGCATTGCCAGCTGGTTTGCCGCCCATTTGCCTCTATCGATCGTGAGTAAATTTTCATGGGTGAAATCCTATCCAGGGCATCCTTCCTATATCGATGGATTGGAATGTTGTTTACGAGATTTTTTAGAGGAAAAAGGGTTGAAGGAGGAAGAGACTCTCCTTCTTTTCTCTGCTCACGGACTCCCGCAAAAATTTATCGACACTGGAGATATCTACGAAAAAGAATGTCAGCTGAGTTTTGAACGATTGAAAAACCGTTTTCCTAAAGCGCTTGCCAGATTGAGTTACCAATCTCAATTCGGCAAGGATGAATGGATCCGTCCCTATACCGCAGATGCCTGCAAGCAAATCGGGATGTGGGGAGAGAAGCGAAAAAATGGAGTTGTCATTCCCCTCAGTTTTACATCTGATCATATCGAAACTCTTTATGAGATCGAACAACTCTACCTTCCGATGATTCAGAAAGCGGGGATGGGAGCTTATCGATGTCCAGCCCTCAATCAAAGAAAAGAGTGGATCGCCACGATAGCTCAGCTCTTTGAAGAAAAAAATGGGATCGACAACCGAAGTCTGATCCGGAGGTAATCCCTCATTTAACAAAAATGGCACAGAGCGCGTAAAAAAGGAGAACGCTCATCGCTGCGCTCGCTGGAACGGTGATGATCCAGGAGAGCGCGATATCGCGGAGCATGTTGAGGTTTAAGGCGCGCATCCCTCGAGCAAAGCCGACGCCTAAAACGGCGCCCACAAGGCAATGGGTAGTGGAAATGGGCAGTCCTAATTTTGAAGCGATCAAAATCGTCGTTGCAGCTCCAAATTCAGCGCAGAAGCCTCGAGTCGGTGTCAGTTCCGTGATTTTTTTCCCGATTGTCTCGATAACGCGCCAACCCCAAGTCGCCAGACCGACGACGATGCCAAGTCCTCCGAAAGCGAGCAACCAAGAGGGGATTGTCGTGACGTTGGAGATCACCCCGTTTTTAATGACGTCGAGAACGGCAGCGACAGGACCGATGGCGTTTGCCACATCATTCGCTCCGTGTGCAAACGCGACAAAGCAGGCGCTTAAAATCTGCAGATAGACGAACATCTTTTCAACAGAGCGGTACTCTGAAGTGCGTTCAGAGAAACTTGTCTCTAAGCGCATTTTATGGGAAAGTTCCCGAACCTCATCGAGAAGGTGGCTGACTTTATCATGAGTGACATCAAACGAAGCGACCTGAACGCGCTGCAGATGCTTGATCGCTTTTTCTAAACTGACAACCGTTTGAGGAAGATAACGGGAAGGGGGACGATTGTCGATTTGAGGAAGGGGAACCCTCCGAACCAAAAGGTAGGAGATCCCACATGCAACGATCCCGATCGCAATCGAGATTCCCAAGGCTTCAGAAAATGTGACGTGGAGATCGAGATTTTGCAGACCATTAAAAATTAGACTCAAGGAAAAAGTGCTGAAAACGATGAAGACAAGGAGTGGGATAAACTTTTTTGTCGCCTCCGTCGGGTTCATCGCATAGAGGATATTGCGTTGCAAGAGACTGAAGATGAAATAAGAGATCATTGCTGAAATCACCGGCGAGATGAGCCAGCTTAGAGCGATAGATCCCACTTCTGCCCATTTGATAGCATCGATGCCGCCGACCAAACAGCCAAATCCCAAGATTGCGCCGACAATGGCATGAGTCGTTGAGACGGGCCATCCAAAATAAGAGGCGATTTGGAGCCAAATGCTCGTTCCGAGGAGAGCCGCACACATTCCCAAAATAAGAATGAGTGGTTCTGCGATGAACAAATCGGTATCGATCAATCCCCGTTGGACTGTTTCTGAAACGTTAGCTCCAACAAAAAAAGCTCCGCTGAATTCGAGGACGGCAGCGACGAGCACAGCTTTTTTTAAAGTCAAAGCACCCGAACCGACCGAAGTGCCCATTGCATTAGAAACATCATTGGCGCCGATATTCCACGCCATATAGAATCCGACGATGAGCACCAAAAATTTTAAAACGACTTCGGTTTCCATTCCCTGACTAAAGTAAGCTCGCTTAAATATTTATAATGATCTTCAAGTTCTTTTCGCGATCTTTCACATCAGCCTCCTCAGCCATGTGCCCACACACATTGTCTTCGTCGTCTGCTGCGAAATCTCATCGAAAAGCTCCTTGAATCTCATTATAAATATTTCAGCTCACTTGCTTATTTTAATTCCAAAACCATCCGAATGCGATTGGCAAGCCGTTCAGACAGATGTGAAATCGCACCCACTTCTTCGATCAGGCGCATCCAAAGGAAAAATGCCGGAACGGTCAAGGTCGCACCATAAGTGAAAAGTTGTTTCATCAACACCTGTTGCATTTTATCAGCTTCATACTCTTTGTAAGCGGTCTGCTCAACCATCGATTTCACCTTTTCCGCCTCAATCCCGCCAAACGAGGACTCTAATAATTCATCGATCTCTTCGATAATATGTTTAGCATCGAGAAAAACGAGTTCATTTTTACGAAAAAACGCAGTCAAGTCATCGCTAAAATTGCGAAAGCTTTCCAGTGGCCGCAAGGTGAGGAGAATACCGATATCTTCTGCTTTATCAGCAATACTGTCCTGGACAGAGAGGATTTCAAGAAAATGGGCACGATCGATCGGTAGAAATAGGCTTTTAGGCAAATGGTTGCGAATGTCGTTCTTTGTCAGATCGGCTTCATGTTCCATCCGTGAAAGATCGGCGACGAGTTTTTCGATCTTTTCCATGTCCATTTTGGAAAGGGCATTAAAAATATCAGAGAGCCTCTCCATGCAAAGGGCCACTTTTTTCATATGGCTTTGCAGGGGAGCAAAAGGGGACTTCCCAAACAGACGGGCGATGTTAAGCATATTCTGCCACTTCATTGATACACCAAACAGCCATTCTATGGGGTCTCTTCAAACTATGCAACATTTGATTTTGAGAGGGCAGGGCGCCTGGCATTAAAAAGATATTTTCTATCACAGAGGGGAACAGGAGACACAGAGGAACACAGAGATTAAAAAAGGCCTAATTTTTTCGCGAGAGCGAAAAAATTAGAGTCTTCATTTTTTGCTCTCGCAAAAAACGAAAAACTTAAAGCTCTGTGTCTCTGTGATCTCTGTGTAAATTTAAAAAAGTCTTTTTAATGGTCAGTGCCCTGTTTGAGAGGGGAGGATTATTGGAAGATGGCCTTCTTTTCATTCTCAGTCAGTTCGCGGAAGAGGCCTTCAGGAATAGGACCGAGGCGAAGGCTTCCGATCCGAATGCGGGAAAGTTCGAGAATGGTCAGCCCAGCGTTTTGCACGAGGAGGCGCACCTCTCTTTTTTTCCCCTCTTTGACAACGACTTTCAATGTTCCCTTGCGTACTTTTTCAACCTTGACTGGCTTGATCCGCTTCCCTTCGATAAAGGTTCCTTTCGAGATGTCTTTTAGGTGGACGTCTGTGATCTCTTGAGCGGTTTTGACGAGGTATTCTTTAGAGATATTAGAGGAGGGATGGATCACTTTATTGGCAAAATGGCCATCGTTAGTGACGAGGAGGAGACCTGTCGTATCCCGATCGAGTCTTCCCACTGTGAAGAGGCGCAATCGGAGATGGGCAAAAAGATCGACGACGAGTTTCTTTGTGCCGATCCGTGTATTTGAGCAGATAAAACCGTGCGGTTTATTTAAAATATAGTAAACTTTATTTTCTTCCCCTTTGATCGGCTCATCATCGACGGAGATGAGATCCAATTTTGAATCGACGAGAGTCTGGGGCACTTTCTCGACATGGCCATTCACTTTGACTCTCCCATCAAAAATGAGCTCTTCGGCAGCGCGGCGAGAGGCCACACCTGCAGCGGCGAGAGCTTTGCTCAATCTTTTTTTCTTTTCCATAGGTGGAAGATTTTATCCTATAGCTGCTATAAAATTCAATGCTTTAAAATATTTGTTTGGTTTTATCTTTTTTCTTCCCCATGTTAAACTGGGGTTTCAAATGGTTGGGAAGGCTCTATGATAAAAAAAACTGCGAAATTAATCATGATGCGCCATGGAGAGTCGGAATGGAATCGCCTTAATCTGTTCACTGGTTGGGTGGATATCCCTCTCAGTGTCAAAGGGGTAGAAGAGGCGATCGAAGGGGGGAAGAAAATCGCCCACATCCCTATCGACGTGATCTTCACCTCTTCTCTCATTCGGGCACAAATGACAGCGATGTTGGCGATGATGGACCATTCCAGTAAAAAGATCCCATGTGTCCAACACCCTCATGAAGGGAAACTTGAAGAATGGGCGAAGGTCTACAGCGATTCAGCTAAAGAAAGCTGTATCCCTGTTTACAATGCCTGGGAGTTAAATGAGAGGATGTATGGTAGATTACAAGGGATGAACAAAAAAGAAATGGTCGATAAATACGGTCAAGAGCAGGTGCAAATTTGGCGGCGCAGTTTTGATGAAGCTCCACCTGATGGGGAGAGTCTGGCGATGACGGCGGCCCGTTCCATTCCCTATTTCAAGGAGAGGATCCTCCCCCTGTTGAAAGAGGGAAAAAATGTGTTTATCTCAGCCCATGGCAATTCACTCCGCTCGATTGTGATGTTCCTCGATCAATTGACCAAGGATCAAGTCATCCAATTAGAAATTGCCACAGGGGAGCCCATTTTCTATACATTTACGGATGGCGTCTGGAGCAAAGATGGTCAGTAGAGTGTATCTCGACCATCATACGGCAACACGCCCATCGCCCTCTTCGATCGAAGCGATGCTCCCCTTTTTTCGCGATCATTGGGGATCGACGACAGCTCCCCATCAAATGGGCCAGGAGCTTTTTCCAACTTTGAATAAGGGGACAAAAAAGATCTTAAGGTCTCTCGGAGCTGATGAAAAAGATCGATTTTATTTTTTTTCTTCGAGTGCTGATGCAATCGGTGAGCTCTACCTGTCCCATTATTTTGATACGATTCTACACACAGGTAGGAACCACATCGTGACGACAAACATCGAAGAAGCAGCCCCCTTGGTCTCATTAAAACGGCTTGAAAAACTGGGTTGTGGAGGAAAAATCCTCTCTGTTAATGGACAAGGCCAACTGACAAGGCAGATCCTCGATGAAGCTTTAGGTCCCCGAACTTCACTCGTCTCTATTTCTTGGGCCAATGGTTTGACAGGGGTGATCCATCCGATTGCAGATCTTGCTGAGGCGTGCCATGCAAAAGATATTCGCCTACATGTCGATGCAAGTGATGTGATTGGCAAACATTATTTTCGATTTGAAGATTTACACATCGATTTTTTGACCTTTGAGGGGAGTTTATTGCATGCTCCTAAAGGAACTGCAGGACTACTCGTGAAAGAAAAAACACCTTTTTCTTATCCGATCTCTTCGATGGTGGGAAGTTCAGTGGGGGCAATCGCAGCCCTTGCAACAGCCTTGGAAGAGGGAGAAGAGAGATTTGATTATCTTTGCTTAGAGGTAGCGCGCCTCCGCGATAAATTGGAAAAGGGGATCCAAGAGGGATTTCCTGAAGCGGAAATCTTATTTCAGAGGGTGGAAAGGTTGCCAAATTGCTGCGCAATTGCATTCCCCGGCATTGTGAGCGATGCGCTCTTGTTCCTATTAAATCGTAAAGGGATCTACGCATCGGTTGGAGGAGGGCGTTTGCAAAATCTCTCCCATCTCCTCGTCGCTTGCGGTATCGATGAAACGCTTTCGCAATGTGCACTGAGTTTCAGCCTCTCTTTTGAAACGACAGAGGAAGAGATCGATTATGCGATTGAGATGATTGTGCTCTCAGCACAAAAATTACAAACATTTAGTCATCACTTCTTTGGTAAAGAACCATGAGCCATCCTAAATTCACCCCTTGTTTTCCCTGGGACCGTTACAGCAAAAAGCTGGTCCATAAAATTGAGAATCCTCGCCACGGCGGCTTTTTTTTAGATGAAGAGGCTAAAATGAGGGGGATGCGTCTCATCGCTTGCAAACAGGGAGATCTTAAAAAAGGGAGTGTCATTGCCCTTTATTTTCTCATCGATGAAAGTGATGGGGTGATTGCAGATGCGAAATTCCAGGTGTTTGGCCCATCATCACTCATTGGAGCCGCTGAAGTTGCTTGTGAGATCCTCATTCGGAAGAATTACGATCAGGCCCGTCGATTGACTGCGGATTTGATCGACAAACAAGTCCGTGATAAAAATGGGATCGCTGCATTTCCTGAAGAGACTTTCGCCTACCTCAATCTTGTCATCGATGCTATCGAACAGGCAGCGGAACAATGTGTTGATATCCCTCTTGATGAAGCTGAGGTGTCGACTCCTCTTGAGACGAAAGGAGAAAATGGAGAAGGATACCCTGGATGGAATCTTTTGAATCGGGAACAAAAAATAGGTGTGATCGAAGAGGTCATCTCTACAGAAATCCGCCCTTATATCGAACTCGATGCAGGAGGCATTCAGATCGTCGATCTCATCCACGATCGGGAGCTCATCATCGCTTACGAGGGGGCGTGCAGCTCATGCCATTCCGCGACGGGGGCGACGTTGAACGCGATTCAAGAAATATTAAGGGCAAAAGTGGATAAAACTCTACTCGTTGTCCCCGATCCGTCTTTCCTTAATTCAGTTTGAGTTCGCCGATCGAGAGGGTGGTGATTTGTCCATCTGGCAATAGGAGATTCAATCTCCCATCAGGGTTGATGGAATGGCATACCCCTTTTATCATTTTTACGCCATCATTGCAGCTGATGACTTTACCTTTATAGGCGAGGAGTTCTTGGAAGAGTGGGCAAAAAAATCTGAATCCTTTATTTTGCAAAGTATCGAGATCTATGAGAAATTGGTTGAGCAAAGGCTCGAGAATTTGTTCGAGTGTCCAAGATTGGCCACTGAGCTGTGCGAGTGAAGTGGCGGGTTGATCGATGGTTTCGAGCAGTTCTTGTGACATGTTGATGTTGATGCCGATGCCGAGGATAATGCCGATCCGGTCTTCAAAAAGAACCGTTTCGCATAAGATCCCTGCGATCTTTTTGCCCTCCAATAAAATATCATTTGGCCATTTGATTTGAGGGTAAAATCCTTTTTTCTTAAGGACATCGATACAAGATAGGGAGAGGACTTGGCCCAGATTGGCGATATAAGGAGATTCAAGTGGAAGGCAAAAAAACAATGTCGTGTAGATGTTTTGACCTTTGGGGGAAAGCCACTTTCGAGAAAATCGTCCCCGTCCAGCGGTCTGTTCGAGCGATGTGACACAGGTGAGTTGTTTAGGATCGAGTGTAGAAGCGTTTTTCTTAGTCCAAGTGTTTGTGGAATCGATCGTATCAAAATGGATGTAGTAAATGTTTTTTAATCGAGGCATAGGAACTCTAAATAATTGATCTTAACGCCAAGTTGGCCGCCTAGTATAATGCAATTAAAATTAGAAGCCACCCCTTTTTATGAACTTATTCTGAAATTGGAAAAACATGCTTTTTGAGTCTTTTTCCACATCTTTTAGAGTCTCTTTTTGGTCAACTTCACTTCGTGTTTCCTTTGAAGCGACTCTAAAATCTGTGAAAAAATCAATGACGCACTCTTAGGATAGGCTCTGTAATATGTGGGACTACCGTATTTTAAACCGGATCGATTTCAGAACCCTCCCGATTTTACTTATCCTCATGTGCATCAGCATTTTGGTGATTGCTGCAACGACAATGGACCCCACGGAGGTGGGAGAAGAAATTTTATTGACTCCTATGGCCAAAAGCCAGATCCGTTGGTTTGCTATCGGCTGGGTCGTTTATCTTTTTTTCGCTGGTCTGGATTATCGCAAGCTTAAGGAGTGGACCTGGTTCTTTTATTTTGGGATGGTGGTGATGCTCGTCGGACTCTTCTTTGTTCCCACCATTCAAAATGTCCACCGATGGTATCGACTTCCCGGTGTCAATTTTGCCTTTCAGCCCTCTGAATACGCCAAACTGATCGTTGTGATGAGCTTAAGCCTTTATCTCGAAAATAAGGGGAGGGAGACCTATCGAAAACGGGCCACACTCGTCTCTCTTTTAATCGTGTTTGTCCCTTTCCTCCTCATCCTCAAGCAGCCCGATTTGGGGACAGCCCTTGTCCTCTATCCGATCGCCCTGGTGATGTTTTATTTTGGTGGAATAAAAAAAGAGTCATTACTGTGATGAGCCTGCTGGCCATTGGAGGGCTTGCATTCATCAGCATGATGTTTTTAGGATTCATCTCTTATGAGGGGTTTCGCCCCATTGCGACAAAAGTGATCAAAGAATATCAATATGAACGGCTTAACCCCCATACTTACCATCAAGAAGCCGCACAAACGGCGATTGCATTGGGGGGATTCACGGGAAGCGGCTGGCGTAAAAGCGAGTTTACGGGTCATCAGTGGCTTCCCGCCGCCCATACAGATTCCGTCTTTGCTGCCTTTAGCGAGGAGTTTGGACTCATAGGAGTTTTTTTATTGATGCTCTTTTTTTTCGGTTTGCTCTATTTTAGTTTTCAGGTGACAGCGGTAGCCAATGACCGCTTTGGACGGCTCCTTTCTGCTGGGATAACGACTTATCTAGCGATGCACATGATCGTGAGCATGGGAATGATGTGCGGTTTTCTGCCTATCACCGGAGTTCCTCTGATGTTGATCACCTATGGAGGGTCATCCGTCTTGTCGACGATGACGGCTTTAGGAATATTGCAAAGCATTTATAGCAGAAGGTTTATGTTCTAACTATGACACATCAATTTTTACTTACTCCCAGTTCCTGGCTCGGTCAGGGCAAAATTCAGCTCAATATGGTATCGGAAGAACTGACTTTTTTTACCCGGTGGAATGCCGGGACTGTCGACAGTGATGGAAAGATCGAGTGTTTCCAAGAGATCCAAGTCAAAGGGCTTTCCGATGTCATGCATAATGAATTTTTGATTTATAATGTGACGAGTGGAGAGTTCACGATTGATTTGGAGAATCAAGCCCTAGGCAAAATCACAGGGACGGGACTCGTGAGCGAAAAAGTGATCGCTTGGGAATTTCGGATTGAAGATATCGGTTTCGATGGGTTCGAGCTCTATGAAAAACAAGACGAAAATAATTATCTGATGCGCGCTGAGTACGCCACGAGCGATCAATTTCGCACTTTAATTCAAGGGCGTGTATGGAAACAGACTGGATGAGCCGCCATTTCTTTTTAGTCATGATCTGCTCGCTGTTTCTTTTCTCAGGTTGTTTCAGCCGGCCAGCACTGATGACTTATGCTGAATATGATCATGTTGAATTTGGCACCTCAATTGCGACGGTCAAATCGGAGGTTGGGGAGCCTTATTCGATTTATTATAAAAAAGATGGATCGCAAGAATACGAGTATATTGAACGGATCGATACAGGGAACAATGTGGCCGCTGAAAACCACTATTATTTGATCGTCCAAGACGGTGTCGTCGTCGGTAAATACATGAAGCGGGAAAGACCACCTGCCTATGACCTCATTTATCAGGACGAACCGAACTATTCAAATTATCCGCCTTGAAAGGGTGTTTTATATGAATTTTCTACCACCCGTTCGCTTTGCTCACTAGAGAGCACAGAGGACACAGAGGAAGAATAAAATTCAGCTTAAAGCGTCTGAAAGAAGACATTCGTCGGATAAAATTTTAGGTTTTTTCTCTGTGACCTCTGTGCTCTCTAGCGAGCGAAGCGAACGGGTGGTTAAATTATTTTATTAGTAGATTGTAAGTCAAAACAGATGCAACAAAATGGTGAGAGGAAAAAACTTCTCTCCTCTCACTTTAAAATATACCGAAAATGATTCAAAAGTTGGCCTGGGGCTGCGTGAAAGCTCCCGCGGTTCGACGATCGCAAGTCGGTCAATATTAGAAATATGAACCGACTTGCGATCGATCGAACCCCGGGGCTTTGACGCAGCCCCAGGCCAACTTTTGAATCATTTTCGGTATTAGAATTACGCTTTGATTTTGATATCGACTCCAGCTGCGACAGGGAGTACTTTCAGCTTATCGATTGTGTCGGGAGTGGGGTTGAGGATATCGAGCATCCGGATATGTGTGCGGATCTCAAATTGCTCGCGCGACTTGCGGTCGACGTGAGGAGAGCGGAGAACGGTGTAGATCTCTCTTTTTGTAGGAAGAGGGATCGGGCCGGCAATCCGAGCGCCTGTGCGCTTTGCTGTTTCGACGATATCGGCTGCTGCGCGATCGAGGACGCGCTGGTCGTACCCTTTGAGTCGAATACGGATTTTTTGTTTTGATTGTTTTGCCATAATCTTAAAGTTCCTGGGTTATTTCTTTGTAATTTCTTCTTGAATTTTTTTCGGGACCCGCTCGAAATGGGTGGGTTCCATGACATAAGTCGCGCGGCCTGAGCTCAAAGAGCGCAGCTGTGTCGAATATCCGAACATCTCGCTCAAAGGAACTTCAGCTTCAACGAGAACGACGCTCTTTTGAGTTGTCTGGTTCATGATCTTACCGCGGCGGCGGTTGATATCGCCGATCACATCTCCCATGAACTGCTCAGGAGTTGTGACGACGACTTTCATGATCGGTTCTAGGATGATCGGCTGGCATTTGCGCGCGGCTTCTTTGACGCCATCGATCCGCAAATCTTAAACGCCATCTCGCTAGAGTCGACTTCGTGGTAAGATCCGTAGACGATCGCGACTTTGACATCGACAAGGCTGTAGCCGGCGAGAACACCTGTCGTCAAGTCCTTCTTCGATCCCTTTGATCGTCGGAGTGATGTATTCTTTTGGAATGACGCCGCCGACGATCTTGCTGACGACCTCGTTGCCTTTGCCTTTTTCATTCGGCTCGATTTCAAGGACGACGTGAGCATATTGTCCGCGTCCACCCGATTGCTTGACGTACTTGGTTTCGTTTTTGCCGGGACAGTGATCGTCTCTTTGTAAGCGACCTCTGGTTTGCCGACGTTGGCTTCGACGCTGAATTCGCGGAACATCCGGTCGCGCAGGATCTCTAGGTGCAGCTCTCCCATTCCGGCGATGATCGTCTGACCCGTCTCTTCGTTAGTGGAGACGCGGAATGTGGGATCTTCTTCAGAAAGAGCGCTGAGTGCAAGAGAGAGTTTTTCCCGGTCTGCTTTCGACTTCGGCTCGATCGCCATCGAGATCACAGGCTCTGGGAAATCCATTTTCTCGAGAAGAAGCGGGTTAGTCTTCAGCAGCAGAGCGTATCGCCTGTGCTTGTGTATTTAAGCCCGATGCAAGCAGCGATGTCTCCTGTGAAGAACTCATCGCGGTCTTTCCGTTGGTTGGCATGCATTTCGAGCAGGCGGGAGATCCGCTCTCTTTTATCTTTTGTCGTGTTGATGAGGTTGATCCCTTTTGCGAGCGTTCCTGAATAGATGCGGACGAAGGTCAATCGTGCCGACATAAGGGTCGGACATGATTTTGAACGCAAGAGCTGCTAAGGGCGCATCGTCGTCGCGGCTCGAGCTCCATCGGTTCGCCTGTATCGAGTATTGATCCCTTTGATGATGCCCCGGTCGAGCGGAGAGGGCATCCAGTTGACGACCGCATCGAGAAGCGGCTGGATCCCTTTGTTTTTAAAGGCAGTTCCGCAAAGAACAGGATTGATCTTGTTTGCGCAAACAGCCTTTGCGGATCACAGCATGGATCTCATCTTCTGTAATAGAATCGGGATTTTCGAGCACCTTCATCATGAATTCTTCGTTGCTCTCATCGACAGTGGCGAGCTCTTCGAGCATTTGCTGGCGCATTTCTTTGCAACTGGCTGACGAGATCGGCAGGGATTTCTGCGGTCTCATATTTTGCGCCCATCGTCTCATCGTGGAAGAGATAGGCTTTCATCGTGATGAGGTCGACCATTCCTTTGAATTCAGACTTCAGAGCCGATTGGGCAATGGACAGGAACGGCATTGGCACCGAGTTTTTCCCGCATCGAATTGACCGCCATGAAATAATCGGCGCCGACGCGGTCCATCTTGTTGACGAATGCAATTCGTGGGACATTGTAGCGCTCTGCTTGGCGCCAGACTGTTTCAGATTGAGGCTGAACGCCGGCAACGGCATCGAACACGGCGACAGCGCCATCGAGAACGCGCAGAGAGCGCTCCACTTCGATTGTGAAGTCGACGTGGCCCGGGGTGTCGATGATGTTGATCTTGTGAGTTTCCCTTGCGCCTTTCCAGTATACGGTAGTCGCAGCAGAGGTGATCGTGATGCCTCGTTCTCGCTCCTGCTCCATGAAGTCCATGGTCGCAGCGCCTTCATGCACTTCGCCGATGCGGTGCAGACTGTCCGGAGTAGAAGAGGATCCTTTCTGTCGTCGTCGTTTTGCCCGCATCGATGTGGGCCATGATGCCGATATTGCGGACATTTTTTAGCTCATCTGTCTCTGGTCGTTTGCCCATAGAATTCTCTCTTTTACCATTTGTAGTGGGCAAAGGCTTTGTTTGCTTCTGCCATGCGGTGGGTGTCGTCTTTTTTCTTGATCGTCGAGCCTTGGTTGTTGAAGCAATCGATCAATTCTGTGGCAAGAGCCTCTTCCATAGAACGGCCTGCTTTTTCGCGCGAATGTTTGATGATCCATTGCATCGCCATTGAAGTGCGGCGGTCTGCAGGAATTTCGATAGGAACTTGGTAAGTTGCGCCCCCGATACGGCGAGATTTAACTTCGAGGGATGGCTTTGCGTTTTCGAGAGCTTGTTCAAAAGCTGCAAGGGGTCTTCAGCTTTGATTTTTTTGGCAAATTTTTCAATCGCATTGTAGACAATGCGGCGGGCGATTGATTTTTTGCCACTGATCATCACTTTATTGATAAATTTCGTCAAAACATAGCTGTTGTAAAGAGGATCTGGCTCCGATTTCTCTCTTTACAGCACGTCGTCTTCTTGACATGATAATATTCCTCTTTCAAATGTTAATTCTTTTTGGATCCGCTTCACTTGGGTCGTGCCTTTTCAAGCCTACGCCCTGCCCTCGATTGACTCTTCCTAACACATAAAAAGAGACAATTGTGAGCCAGGATACCTATTCGTTAAGTAGGTATCCTAATATTACTTAGGACGTTTCGCCCCATATTTGGATCTTGATTTTTTACGGTCTTTGACCGCTGCGCAGTCCAAGCGCTCCGCGGACGATGTGGTAACGCACGCCGGGCAGGTCTTTCACACGGCCGCCTCGGACGAGAACGATGCTGTGCTCTTGAAGGTTGTGTCCTTCACCGCCGATGTAGGCGATGACTTCCTGACCATTGGAAAGACGGACCCATGCTACTTTACGAAGAGCAGAGTTCGGTTTCTTTGGTGTTTTTGTTTTAACTTGCAAGCAAACACCCCGTTTTTGCGGGCATTGCTGCAGGGCCGGAGATTTTTTTCTCTTCGTTTTTGGTCTTCGGCCAAATCGTACTAGTTGGTTAATTGTCGGCATTTGTGCCTTTCTCCTTCAATAACGTTCTTAAGATCTCGATTCTTTAAGAAAAAAAAGAACCTAACAAAGTCATAAGACATTAGAGCACTATAGCGTGAATAGAGGATTTATTGCAAAAACAACTTGCTAAGGGTCTAACAGAAATAAATTTTTTAAAATCGGAGTATAGGATAAATAACGATATAGGTCGCGAACGAAGGAGTGCCGCTTCATGTCCAAGCGAATCTTTAAAATCTTTATTTTGCCACTCCTGGCGTTCTTTATCCTCAGTGCTCAGACGGGGACTTTTCATCTTAAGAAGGAGGATGTGCGTAAGACGATGGGGGAGATTCTCACCTACCACGTCGAGTATAAAGAATTTTCTTCACTCATCGCACGCAGATCTCTCAAAGTGTATGTCGAGCAATTCGATCCCGATAGAATCTATCTTCTCTCTAGCGAAGCTAAGCCCTATTTGGAGCCCAAAGAAGATAAATTAAAAGCTGTGGTCCGTAAGTACTATCACGATGACCTATCTGAGTGGTCAAAATTGAACCAAGTGATCCAGAATTCTATTGTCAGATCCCGCACTTACAGAGAGGAGATCGAAGAGGAGCTGATCGCAAGCGATGAAAATCCAGAGATCGTCGGAGGGAGCTATCTCGATTACCCCCGCACTGAAAAAGAGTTGAAAGAGAGAGTTAAAAAACAGCTTATCCGCGTGCTTTGGATCGAAAAACAAGCAAACAACCTCTCCTTTTTGAATGCGGAGCAACGCAGGAAAATTTTTACCTTGTGGGAAAGACGTTTTGCACGCGTCGAAAATACCTATCTGCCAGAAAATAAGTCTGATCACTACTTATGCATGCATGTTTTGAAAGCCTTTGCCAAAAGCTTGGATGCGCATACCTCTTATTACAGTCCTGAAGAAGCCCATGAGATGAGAACGAGCTTGGAAAAGCAATTTGAAGGGATCGGCGTCGTCTTGCGCGAAAGCATCGACGGTGTCGTGATCCATGACATGATCAAGGGTGGGCCCGCCGAGAGGAGTGGTCAGATTGTCGCAGGAGATCTCCTCATCGAAGTTGACGGGCAAACAGTGGAAGGGATTCCTTACGAAGAAGTTTTAAAGCGGCTCCAGGGCGACGGTAAAGGCAAAATTCAGATCGGTCTCCGTCGGTATGCGGCAGAAAATAATTCCAATCTGTATCGCGTCGACCTCAAACGGGAGAGGATCGTCATGCAAGATGATCGGGTCCAACATTCTTTTGAGAGTTATGCTGACGGGATCATTGGAAAGATCAATCTCCCTTCCTTCTATGAAAGTGGCGAAGGATCGAGTTGTGACATTGAGATGAGAGAGGCTCTTCGAGCCCTGAAAAAACAAGGTAAACTGATTGGGCTTGTTCTCGATATGCGAGAAAATTCTGGAGGTTTTCTCAACCAGGCCGTCAAAGTCGCCGGGCTTTTCGTGTCAAGTGGGGTGATCGTCATCTCCAAATACGCTCAAGGGGAGATGCAATACTTGAGAGACCTCGATGGGCGCAGTTACTACACCGGACCGATGGTGATTTTGACCTCCAAAGGTTCAGCGTCTGCAGCTGAAATCGTTGCTCAAGCTCTGCAAGATTACGGGATTGGCGTCATTGTCGGCGACGAGCGCACTTACGGCAAAGGGACGATTCAATACCAAACGGTGACCGACTCTGGAGCGATCTCTTTTTTTAAAGTCACAGTCGGCCGCTATTACACCGTTTCTGGAAGATCGACCCAAATTGAAGGGGTGAAGGCTGACATTGTCGTCCCGACAGTCTATTCTGCATTCAATATCGGCGAGCGCTATTTAGAATTTCCTTTAATGAACGATCAAGTCCCTTCAGCCTATTCCGACCCACTGACAGATGTCGATTCGCGCAACAAACAATGGTTTCAGAAGAACTATTTACCCAATTTGCAAAAAAAACTCTCGCTCTGGACCCAAATGTTGCCACACCTTCAAGGCAATAGCGCTTTCCGCCTCAAACAAAATAAAGACTACGCCCTTTTTCTCAGGGTGCTGGATCAAGATAAGACTAAACAATCTTTCACTCTCACAGCCAAAGAAAATTGGGGAGTTGAAGACCTTCAGATGGTGGAAGCGGTCAATATCATTAAGGATATGGCGATCATCAGAACAGCCTCTCCCCAAAAGACAGCTTTTCTTCCAGAGTGATACAACTATACCGCGCTCCGTCAGGTTTGATGAATTTGGGCTGGCTGCGACTTTGCCAAATCGATTTTCTTCGTCGTTACCCCCCAGTCCCTTCCTGAGCCTGAGCTCAGAAGGGACCTGCAAGCATCCACTGGATGCTTGCAGCCTCATTCGAAACGCTTCGCTTCGATTTGGCTTTGTCTCGCAGAGCCCAAAATTCAAAAAACCTTCCTGCGCGCGGTATAAAAAGTGGTTGCCTAAAATCTCCTGACTTTCTATCTTGTTGTACTTGTTTCATTTATCGCTTTCTTTTGGCCAGATAGCTCAGCCGGTAGAGCAGAGGACTGAAAATCCTTGTGTCGCTGGTTCGATTCCAGTTCTGGCCACATCACCGGAGACATTTTCAGAAATGGCAATGTCTTCGGCTTTTTCATTTTGTAACCCTTTATTTTTCTGTAGGATAAGCGCAAGAGCCGGATTCAATGCGCTGGTTCGATAATTTCCATCCTTAAAGATCAATTTTGCGGGGAAGATCGAACCAAGCAACTTTCTTCTAGCTTGGGGTTCTGCTTCTTGAAAATACCAAGTCAGATCCTTCAAAAGGCTCATCCCATATCGGGCATATTTCTCGAAAGCCGTATCGGCGATTTCTAGATCATTCATTTGGATCGTTAGCCTATCAATTTGCTCGGTAGTATGCGATTTCAGCCGTTTATAAGAATCTGCGTCCATCTCTCCTGTAAGAAATCGCTGCTGATCGAGTTTTAGAAGATTTTGTTTTTGCCTTTCAATTTCTATCTTTAACTTGTAAACCTGTTGATCTCGATCACCCTCTTTTGCTTTAAATAGTACTTCCATCATAGCCATTTGCAGATCGATAATTTCTTGAGGTGGCTGTAGAGTGCCTAGAAATTGTAGAAAATGTTCATTAGCAAAATCAGCGTTGACGCGCACCTTACAGGATCTTTCACAGTGGTAGTAAGGATATTTTCCGCCGTTGCCTGAAGAAATACTTCCGGTCCATGTTTTCCCACATTCAGGGCATGTTAAATGGCCTCTTAATGGGAGTTCGTCGCGCAGCTTTTCTCTCGTGCGTAAACAAGAGTTAGTCTCGGTACGTTTATTTAAAATCCTTTGCACCTTCAAGAACAATTCCTCTGAAACAATCGCTTCATGAACCCCTTTCACCAGACATCCTTCTTCATTTGTGGTTTCTGGCACATAAAGCTTTCCTGCATAGACAGGATTTCTAAACATCTGACCAAATTGGCTGCGTTGCAATCGAAGTCCATTTTTCCAGGATGCTTTTCTAACATCTTCAATAGGAAAAGCACCTGTAGCAAAGACTTCAAAAGCTTCACGAACAAGGGGAGCTTTTTCATCAGGAACAAGCAAGGGAGTTTTTAGAGCACTTCGGTCTTTAGAGTAACCTACTGGAGCATATCCATATGGATAATACCCCTCTTTGAGAGCGCGTAGAATCCCAGATTTTGTGTTCCTTGAGCGGATGCGGTTATCGATCTCCGGAAGGGTCATGTTCAGCATCGTGAGCAACAAATTTGCCGGATTATCTGACTCTTCTCCATCATCAAGCGTGATGACACGGGTTCCGTAAGACAGCAGCTCACGGTTCATGAGAATTGTGTTTTCGATGTTCCTTGAGAACCGACACCACTTCGTTACAAATAGATACTGAATCTGCTTTTTGTGTCTCCTCAGATAGTCAAGTAGCTGCTGAAAATGAGGGCGTTTGAAATCTTTAGCGCTGTATCCCTCATCCGTGTATTGAGCAACAACGTGAATCCCTCTTCGGGCGCACTCTTTGCGTAGGAGATCTTCTTGATGAGCTAAACTAAATCCATAGTCAGCTTGTTCGTCGGTCGACACCCGTGTATAAATGATCGCTGTTTTGGGCTTTTGATCTCTCGCAGAGTATTTCATATTCAATTTGACAGAGCCTCTCTATGAACTCTTTAATAATTTTTACTTCGCTGCGAGAATATTTCCTCTCATAACCATTGAGAATCTCCATGGCTTTCTCTTCTGAAAGCATGAACTACCTTGACGAATGGCAAGACTCTTTTGAGGTCATCAGCAGAAGTCTTCGATTTAAAAAACACAGTAGGTGACCGTGCGAAATATTGGTGGGTCATTGGGTAGATCCTTTAAGGTGTTTTTTTATCGTTCTTGTCCGGGAAGCAGTTCGTCCCTCTACTATGTTCGTTGTGATGGTCAGATTCTTGTGTCCTTGCTTAAGCACATGTTCAGAGACACCAGGCGCAAATCCCTTTTCAATATCGCATCGATAGATCTTGCCTTTCTCTTTTCTAAAAGTGATCTTATCGAAGTCCTCTTTTGCAAGAGTCTCGAGAATTTCTTGTTGCTCAAAGGTAATCCCGCTTTCAAAGGGAAAGCGAGATTTGACCCCTTCTTTCGGGAGCAGCTTATTGAGGAGGGGATTGAGATGAACAATGATGCATGATTCAAAAAGGGTTGTTGCCAATGCTGTCTGTAGCTCTTCATAGAAGAAAAAATCATGCCATAACGGAGCCAGAACAAAAAACGTAGGTTTTTCTAGAAAAATAGCGCACAAAGTATAATATTCAGCCAATGAGATTGGGCATTCCCAATCGATCATTTCAAAGAAGTTTGGTTTTATATGACCGATGTCGCCTAAAGAAGTGTTCAAATGACGCAATCTTTGAATAACAGAGACCCACAGTGCCTCGATCAGATTAAATTTTCTCCAACCATCCATCGATTCTCTTTCACATTCAATAAGACCTTTTGAGTCCCAGTGGCTAAGTACGCGGTAAAACCGCCAGTCTTTATCCATGTCGTAGTAAGCTGTTCTCGTTCTAAAAAGCGTCAATAAATCCTGGATCTTTTCAGACTGACAGATATGATAAACATGGCTCAAAAAAACATCTCCTCGGTCAGGAATGTTCGTTTTCTCCTCATCTAGGCCTACGAAAGTCCTTCTCCGCATCATTAGCCTCTCCTAAAAACATAGATCTTACACGCATGTAATATTTGTGTGAAAGAAAAATTAGAATCAAGATCGTTGTCTTCGATTATCAGGCAGAAGGATTACAACTTGATCGCCGAATTGTGAGAGGTCCGGCAAAGGAGCCTCAGGGTCGTAAATGATAACTGGATCTAGATGAGGTTTTGCTTTCAGTATTTCTTCGAGCTTTTGTAGTCTCTTTTTACTGGAGGCTTTCATGAATTTGACGGTCTTCCAATTTCTTAAGCCGCTCCTCAAAGTCATTCATCTCTATTACTTTCGCTTGCCTTTCGATGATTCTGGTCAGGCAATCTCCTTCTGTAGGGGAAAGTTCTCCATGAGAAACGGCTTGAGCTACTCTATGAATTGCCTCTAAAATATCTGAGCCGGTTTTCACAGGAGGTAAGTTGATGAATATCGGGGCTTCTTTTTTAGGTGGAAGAATGCGATCCAGCACAAGCTTGATTGCTTGAATGTTTCCTCGCTTAGCTTCTTCTATGGCTTTGCGACAGATTTCCTCAATTTCCCCTTCAAATAGAGCTTCTGCTGCGATGATCGCTTTATTCCTGGTTCCTCTTGGTCTGCCAAGAGGGTTCCCCGAATGCCCTTTTCTAAACTTCCCCTGTTTTTTCTCTGTTTTATCAGGCATATCTATGGCAATGGGATTTCGTGGTACATATCATAATGTTGAGCATATCCAGTTCCAGGAGGAGACATTGGACGAGCGCCTTTGGAACGTATGAGATCGGAAATAGATTTATTCTTTTCAGAAATAGCAACCTGATAGGGTGTTAATCCACTTTTATCAGCAGAGTGGATATCAGCTCCTAGGCTAACTAGGCGTTTGACTAGTTCAAGTTTTTTGCGCGATTCCAGTTTGGCTTTAATTAATAATTGCAGTGGACGATGCCCATTCCAGGAAGTGTCATTAACATTAGCGCCCGTGTTTAAGAGTTTCGTTACGGATTGCACTAATTCCTCTCCTCTTTGCCTGACTAGCGCTTCTCCTAGAGAAAGCAAAGGCATTGTGAGGTTGATACGATGTTCTAGTTCGGACAAGGTACTCAGTATGTCCTCAAAATTTACAGGTTCTGTAAGATACATGTCGCGCATCAACTGATAATCACGTCGCAATTCAGGCAGTCTTTCAGCTCTAGGAACCAGGCGAAAAGTACCGGGTTTAGCTTCAGTATAGTTTGCCCATGAGTCACGAAAGAACAGATTTTTCCATGAAACGACTCTATCTCGGAGGTCATGATGATCAATAGCTTTGATTGCTTCAGGGTGATTTGCTAGTGCCGCGGTATCCGCGTAATGACGGGAGAATCGATCTCGTATAGGTTTATCAAGTGGTCGATGATATTCCGCATGTAGAATCGTAGCCTTTTCCCAGAAAGTTCGCTCGATCTCTAGAGCTACGACTTCACATTGCCAGTCGGAAAAGGCTGCGGGAAAAACTTCGGCAATCCAAGGTCGTATCGGATAGCGTCCAGTGGGTTGCTGATCAGTTAGAGAGCCGAATTCGAGTTTTACAGAACGCTTGATGTAAGCAAGCCCTGTTGGTAGCGATGATGGATAATGAAAAAGAATTACTGGCGATTTGGTCTGAATGTCTGTTAAAAACTCGAATCTTGCCTGCTCATTTTTTCCTAATACGTCCAATGCTGATGTTTCTAGCATCGACATAATCTGAGTGCGAACAGCGCTCTCACATGCCTCTTCCGCTTTTTTCCACCATTTGTCAGCTTGGCTCCGATTTGCAGCGGTTTCAGGAAGTCCAAGAAAAGTAGGCGACAACGAAAGATCGATATCTTCAGAAAACCGATTAATTGCGCCAAATATTTTTGATAGGGAAGTGCCCCCTTTGAATACAAGGCTTTCAGTGAATTCAGACTCGAATAGAATACTGAGTAACCAACACACGAAGAAATCTTTCTCCATGATGACTGGAGAGATGTTTCTCTGAATAGCCGCTTGATCAATGTACAGACGTCGTTCGTCAGAAGGTAATTTTAAAAAGTCGAGTTTCACTTAAGCCTCCTCGGCTAATTCCTTGAAAATAGAATGCATCCATTCGGGAGCAAATCGAATATCCTTGAGCAGTTCTTTACGAGCATTCAGTGGTATAGTCCGCTTTAAATGTTTAAGTCGTTCAGGGGTGACATTTTCTTTGCCTAATTCACGGAATGCTTGAACTAAAAGACCGCTGAGCCGTCCTGCCATCGCCATGTTTTTGGGAGTTGTGCGTCGCAGCTGAATGGTTGTCGACCCTATTTTTACAGTTCGACTTGGCCCGTCTGTTAGAAATACAACTTTAGCAGGGACTTGTTCGGATAGTCCCAGGATATTTGCTGCATAAGCGCCCGTTGGTTGAATACGAGTGCAATCTCTGCCAACTAAGGCTTCTGCTATTTTTTCTGGAGACGGTTGAAGTGTTCCAAGCTTAGGATGTTCTTTAGGAAAATCATATATTCCTCTTGCGAGTCGACGAATTGTTCCTTTTCGAACGAGTCGGTGAAGAACAATGTCGACAGTTTGCCGACTGCCAAGGCTCAAAAAGTCCGTTGGAACAAATACTGCGCCATGTCCAAGGGTAGTTATGGCATTAAGTATTTGCTGATCAATGCTATTCGATTTTTTTTGATTCTTCTTCATGTAAGAAATAATGGCATGTTTTTCTTACAAATTCAAGAGGATCTTCAGATTTTTTTGCTAACATGAATGCATGAATATGCAACAGTCTCATAATCAATATTTTACTTGTTTTTTATGTAAGAAATATTACTATGTTTTTCTTACAAAACTAAAAGAATAGGCAGAAAAGTACCCGTCGGAGGATCGACGAAGCTAGACCTTTTCCATTCTTATAAAATATTTATTTTAGCTGAACTTAGAAAAGTCTAGAAAGCTAATTTTTCTGGATTCATTCACATATGCAAAAACTTTTATAGAACTTGACAGCCAAAGGTTTAGGTTATTGAAATTGTTAAAAAAAATTCAAAAAAAGATGTGTATTGCTGAAAATCTAGGCAATGGCTCATCATGGAGCTGTTTTTGATTCGTGGATGTTGATTCGTCCTCAATTCTTAAATACCTTCCCGGTTCTGGGAAATTGGTCCTTGAATGGACTCTTAACTCTTGATTGAGACGATTTAGAAGATTGATTTCTTCGTTTTAACATTTTTAAAATCAAACGTATGAGAGGTTATATGTCTGTTACACAAAAAACAAATCAATCTATAACAAAAAATCAAACCGATCCCGCTCTTGAAGAGCTGGTATCTGAAGCACATACCCTGTTTAAGGCGCTAGACGCTGCTTCTACAAAAATCCGTGATCTTGAAAAAAGATTAGGAGAAATTAAAGCTCATTTTCCTTTTAGTTATCGTGTTTGCAAAGAGGACATTCTCAACCCCCTAGATGCTGATCGTGCAGAAATGCACAAGCGCCATGCCGAGCCTTATTCATATTTCGGATACAATAGCTATCTGGAATCGAATATCGCGTGGGAAGAAGATGATAAATCTAAAAATTTTCGTTTGTTTCTAATATCACGAAGGCAAGAATTCACTGTTGTGGACTTTGAAGGCGATCCCTCAGAATGTCGTTCGCCTCTTGTTGATGAAGTTGTGTTCAAGAAGCCGCTGATTGAAACAGATCTGGCGACCAGGCTCAAATTTATTGAGCATCTTCATTTCTTTATCCAAAAATTTAAAGAACATCTTCAATGCTATCGAATATCGATAGAAGAAAAGCAGATAGATTCTTTCGATGACACAATCCCCTTTTAGGGGATTTTTGCCGCGTCTTTAGCCATCAGGATTGAGTAGATTATCAACTCTTGGAAGAAGACGCGCGCATCATACTGTCTAAATATATAAATAAAGAAAAATAAAATGTCTGATTTAAAAGGAATGTAAAGCATGGAAATCAAAAATATCCTCACAGTACTTGGTACGATTATTTGTTCCGTTACAATAGTTGGCTCTATATTTTTTATGGGGTTCGTTCTCTTCCCATTTCTCAGTGGCTTGGCTCCTGAAAAGCGGTTGGAAAAATTCATCGATAAGAAGTGTTTAGAAGGTAATGAGATAGCCATTCGGATTCGAAGACAAAACATGCGATATTTTAGTGATAGAGATTGCAGCCTGGTGCGAGCTGCGATTGAAGGCAATGAACATGCTATCAGAGCTTTGAAGCTTGAGCCTTCCGAGAAGAACAGTTGTTTTTAACAGAGAAAAGTACTGAAAACATAAAGGCGTCGAATGGTTAATACTGAAGCGATAGTCGGAAGAAAATTCCACAGTTGGACTGTTGTCTCTTATGAAGGAAAGCAAGAAACAGAGAGACATTGGTATAGAGTAAGATGTGAATGTGGTAATGAAAACATTATAGAGATGTCCACTCTCAAAAGAGGAAAGAGTAGGCAGTGTCGATCCTGTGCTAGAAAAGAGTGGGCGAATATTCATGAAAATCCCGCCCAAACACATGGACACAGCAGTCCTAAGCATCCCTTCTTTGATACTTACAATATTTGGTGTGGAATAAAACAAAGATGTTTAGATCCTCAACACGTAAGCTATAAATCGTACGGAGGGAGAGGGATTGATATTTGTCCTGAATGGAAAGAGGATTTTGAATGCTTTTTAAAAGACATGGGAGGGCGTCCATTTGAAGGAGCTTCAATAGATCGGATCGATGTGAACAAGGGTTATTTCAAGGAAAATTGCAGATGGGCAACGAAGGAGATTCAAGCAAACAATACGAGACTAACCGCGTTCTATGAATACGCTGGCGAAAAACTTTCAGAGACAATGTGGGCGAGGAAGTTAAAAATCTCCAGGAATAAATTCATGTACTGGGCTAGGAAGAATGGAATAGAATGGGTAATTGAAAATCTGCAACTTATCAAGAAAATGAAAAGAGGCATGTCGAACAAAGATTATTTGGAAACTGGATTAGAGAATATTCGGCGCACAACTCATGGTGCTCTCCGTAAAACTTCGCCTCTAAAAGAAACTCATAATGTATTTAGAGGATTTAAAGAACGATTTGGTGCCAATTTTTGGGCAACTTTTGAAATTTTCTACAGAGACATGGGTAAAAAGCCGGAAGACTTGCATTTGAAAAGAAAGGATGAATCGAGGCCATTTACAAAAGAAAATTGTTGTTGGGAATAGTATTTTTAGAAACTAAACATCAAAATAAAGTATCGCTTACATCAACAGATCCTGGTCCATGTGGGAAAAGCCGTTCTGTACAAGAAAGCAAGGAAAAAATAATCAATGTCTGGAGTTTTTTACGATAATTCAGTGATTACTGAAGTTCGCTCTCAAAGAGAGGAAAAAGAATTATCTGAACGTGCCGCATTCTTACGCGAAATTCATGATAAATATCTCCTTAATCCTGAACGAGGAATTATAACTAACAAGCAGTTTGTAGAAATAATAAGCAGTGATAAGCCAAGAAAATTAATAATTAGTGGATTTTCGAATGAAATTGTTAAAAAGAGAGATGAGTTCAAGCAGATCATTTCACAGAAAAAAGCAATAGAGCATGAATTCTTGCTAAAAGAATATTCTGAATTGCAGAATAAATTTAGGCTGGGGTTCTTAAAAAAATTCCCTCAAGAATCGATAAGTTCTTTAACTCATAAAAGCTTAAGGAAAGATAAATTTGATCGAAGCTTATTTTGGCTGGAGAAGGCGGTGCTCAGGTATGGGAAAAAATTAGCAAAAAATACTGCTCTATATTTAGATTTTATAGAAACCTTAGTTAACGATTCTGTGATCCGTGTGTTTTTGTCTTTATTAAATTGCAGCGTTATTTCTCCAGAATTCTATGATTACGCTAAAAGAACTATGGAAAATATGTGTGGCCTATTGATCAAAACTTCGAAATCTAATAGGTCACTTGATGTTAACTTGCCATGCGTTATGGCCAGTTTAGTGAAAAATGCAAATGCAATACTGAAGCCGGGAGAAGCATTTGAACCCCTGTTAAGAATCGAAGACGATATAGCAGACCCAGATCTTCAATTCTTTCCTTTTTTTGGAATCTCTGTTAATAAGACTCGTTATCCAGTAACAGTATTCACTACGGAGTCAATTAATCGAGTTAGGGAAAGGCTGCGTGTTTGTACTGCAGGTCTTGTTGAAGTTGGAAGAAATCTTCCTGGGGGATTAGTCCTTATAAGAGGGAGAACTATCGTTGTAGATTTCCCTAATAAAAATTATGTTGTGATTGGTACAGAAGAATATCTGTAAACACCAGCCTATTCTCTAGAAATGCAGGTTCATTCATCCTCCATTTTAGTCGTCGAACATGCCAATGTACTTTCTTTAGTCACAGGCGTTTTTCGATGCTGAATCATTTTATCTAGCTTCGCATGCGTTTTTTGCATAAGAGAGCGTTCTTTTCTAGTGCCACCCGCAAACCCGTAAAGGGCATCGCTCATAATGAGTTCTCGATCAACTAATCCATACAGGTATTCTAGCTCTTCGATGGTCACTTCTGTTTTCATCAAAGCTTCTTTGCTTCTTCCAGATTTATAACTTACCAACTCAAATTTCATATCCCCAGCTCCTTACGATTTACTCTTTTGCTTCAGGTTGCAGAGAAAGGAATTGCCGAATGGCGCTATGTACGCCTTTTTGAACTTCTTGAAAATCCTGCAATTTTAGTCTCTTTGAGACCTCTTCGATGAAACCTCCTAAAAATCCATACATTTCAATTCTGATCGGTGCTTTACACTCGATTAAAGGTTTGCTGACTCTTGTTATTAGGTCACCTGCAGGAACGCGTTGATCACATCTAGATTCTACCTTTTGTTCAATCTCCTCGTATAACAAATACCAATCGGGTTTATTTCCAGTGTTCTGATATACATTCCAAACGAGATATTTTGTGGTTTCAATCCCTCGGTCAAATCCAAAGGCTGCAAATCCGCCAAATCCATCGGTTGAGGTTTCTTTTTTGCAGGGATGACGGATTTCGCACGGAACATTAGCATCTTTGAGCAATGCTTGGATGTGTTTAATATCAGCTGAAATTGAATCTAATTGAGATTTGAAAAGAGCAATGTTTTCATTCATGATTTTTTTCCTATAATTAAATTTAATAAAATCCAATTCTCAATCAAGAGTTAAAGGGCCCAATCAAAGGCAGAGATCGCTAGAAAATGAACTTAAGTCAATAAGTACAGCTCAAAATGTACTGCATATGTGATATTTGTGTCCAAGAATTTGAGGAGGTCGAGAAAAATAGCGCAAAGCACCCTGGTTCTATTTCATTGTAGGGAATGTCAAGAGAGGGGATTTGCTTGGTCAAGAAGCACTTTTGATCAGTCTATCGCTCTTTTCCCACTGGTTTGTGAGGTAGGGCTTCACTTTGATAAGAGGTTCTAGCTCATAAAGAAGCTTCATCCCTTCGATGAATTGGTTCGAGAACGCTCCGGCTCTGGCCAAATTGTTCCAATTTGGCCAGAACAAAAGCTACCAGCGTGGCTTTCAGTCTTGGCTTGAATTAGACTCTAACGGTCTTCTTATTAGGGCTCTCTTGGATCTACGACAAATTTTTTTCAAATTGAACATATTATCGATATGCGCTATACATAGCTATACGCCACTATAGATCGGTATAAATTGGTATAAATCATGGATCCTATTAGAAACCCTTTTTCACCAGGTGCTGGTTCTAGGCCTCCTGAGCTTGTCGGACGAGACCCGGTTCTTGAACAGACTAGAATTCTTCTTGGTCGGATTAAGCAAAAGCGATCTGAAAAAAGTTTACTACTTACAGGACTTCGCGGAGTAGGTAAGACGGTCTTGCTGAATGAAATCAAGCGTTTGGCCCAAGGAAGCGGATATCAAACAATATTGATTGAAGCCCATGAGAGTAAGGCGTTAGGACCGTTGCTTGTTCCGTGCCTTCGGAAACTTTTGTTTGACTTAGACCGAAGTGCTGGGCTCAGCGATAAAGTAAAACGCGCTTTTGCTGTGCTTCGAAGTTTTATCGGCGCCCTCAGTATTTCAATAGGCGATGTTACGTTTGGGTTAGGAATTGATCCTGAGAAGGGATCAGCTGACAGTGGCGATCTCGAAATCGATTTGTCCCATCTTTTTATAGCGATTGGCGAGGCTGCTGAAGACCGTAACTGCGCAGTAGCAATTCTCATTGATGAAATTCAATACCTCAACAAGATAGAATTGGGTGCGCTTATCATGGCCATGCACAAGATTCAACAAAACCAGCTGCCCATAGTACTTTTAGGTGCTGGATTGCCGATACTACCTGAGCTGGCCGGGGAATCAAAATCATACGCTGAGCGACTTTTTGATTTCCCGGCAATTGGCGAGTTGTCCGAAAAAGATGCGATAAGGGCATTGCAAGAGCCGACGCAGGGTGCTGGCATTGTATTCGAAGCTCCGGCAATGAAAGAGATCCTTCACCTAACAAAGGGATATCCCTATTTTCTTCAAGAATGGGGGTATCAAATTTGGAATCTGGCTGCCGAGGGCTCCATCACATTGCAGATTGTTCAAGCGGCCACAGCATTGGCGATTAAACGGCTTGATGGTAGCTTTTTCCGAGTTCGATTCGATCGCCTCACGCAAGGTGAAAAGAGATTTTTGCGGGTGATGGCTCAACTCGGATCAGGAGCCCAACGGACTGCGGATATCGCAGATGCATTAGGTATTAAAATTGCAAGTCTCGGTCCAATGAGGGCAAATCTTATTAAAAAGGGGATGATCTATAGCCCATCTCACGGTGACATGGCCTTTACAGTTCCCCTCTTCGATGAGTTTATGATTCGGGCAATCCCCAATTGTCCATTGGAATCGTTGACTTCTTAAAATGCCGTAATATTGACAAAAACCAGTGATATTATTAAAAAAATGAAAGGAAAACAGTCTGCAGCAGCATTTGCAAAGAATTCGCGCCACCTTCATTAGCGTGACTATTCTTTTTCGACTTTGCCTAATAAAAGGAGAATCATAATGCCCACAATTGTCCCAAATCTTCTTAAACCTATCACGATTGGCAAGCATACTTTGAAAAACCGAGTTGTAATGGCGCCAATGACTCGTGCCAGAGCCGGTGCAGAGCGAATACCAAACGATGCAATGGCTGAATATTATCGACAAAGATCCGGTGCTGGCTTGATCATAAGCGAAGGTACGAACATTGCGCCCTCCGCAGTCGGGTGGATTAATACGCCTGGTATTTGGTCTGTCGAACAAACAAAAGCATGGCGAAAAATAACCGATGCTGTTCATAAGGCAGGCTCGTTGATCTTTGTTCAACTTTGGCACTGTGGTCGAGCGTCACATAGCAGTTTTCATAACGGTGAGTTGTCTGTAGCACCATCAGCCATTGCCATTAATGAGCCTTATATTCACACAAGCTTGGGCAAAAAACCGCATGAAGTGCCGCGACCTCTTGAATCGCACGAAATTCCTAACATAGTTGCAGACTATGTAAAAGCTGCAAAAAATGGCAAAGAAGCAGGTTTTGATGGAGCCGAGATTCACTCAGCGAACGGCTACTTACTCGATACATTTTTGCAATCGAAGACAAACAAAAGAAATGACGAATACGGAGGTTCGTTGGAAAATCGATTTCGTTTTCTGCGCGCCATCGTTGAAGAAGTCATCAAGGTTTTTTCGTCAGAAAGCGTTGGCGTAAAAATTTCACCGAATACAAACTATAACGATACCGGTTCGCCAGATTTTAGAGAAACATTCTTGTACGTCGCTTCAGAATTGTCTCGCTACGATCTCGCTCATCTGCATGTTGTAGATGGAATTGCGTTTGGATTTCACGGTCTTGGAGAGCCTTTGCGACTGAATGAGGTTCGAGAAGTTTTTAATGGACGAATAATGGGCAATTGCGGCTATACAAAAGAAGCAGCAGAATTGGCGATTCGAGACGGTCGCGCCGATATGATTTCTTTCGGACGTCCATTCATTTCTAATCCCGATCTCGTCGAACGCTTCGAGCATGACTATCCGCTTAACGATGCAGCAAACCCGCGGCTCTGGTACGCGTTTGACACGGTAGGATATACCGATTTCCCAAGGTATGACGAGCTGATTAACAAACCAACCTTCAAGCAAATGCCTGACCGCTAGTTGTAGTTGGGTCTAGGCTCTCTTGGGAGTCGTTTCCCTACTATAGAACTTGTTATTGGCTGACAGATGTTCTTGATCTTTTTCATATAGCCTAATAAAATGGGTTTTACAAATGGATCGGGAGTTCCCGATTGGCGTCTTGCCTCGGCGTTAGCCGGGGCTTTTCGCTTTCTAGAGAACAGCATTTTAGGCTGATTTCGTCATATTCAGGGAAGCCAAGCAATTTTTTTTTTACGATGTCGAAGGTTTTATTCGACTGATTTCTTTTCACTATATGCCGCGCGATGGGATGAGCTACCAAATCTGCGATTTGGAGGCCGCTACTGTTGGTTTATTTATTGGCAAATCTGAGACTTAACGGATAGCGCTCGGGAGCCACTTGGGCAGCAATTTGATCAAATGCCAAGCCTAGATCTCGATCTTCGGGTTTGCCTCGACTCTCTACAATAATATGGGTTTAGCCCTGGAGTTACTGATTCCACCCTTATACATTTGATGCAAAGAAATCATTTTTGCAGAATTAAAACACAGTCAATTACATAATCTCACATCATCATTCCAAAATTTATGAGGTGTTTATGAAGTTGAAATTATTTTTGATTATTACTGTTTCTGCATTTGCTTTTTCTTTAAATGCTTGTCCTAAACCATCCGAAGCAATTCATTATGCATGGGCAAACGGTAACCAATGGGAAGAGGTTAGAATCCTCCAATGGGAAGAAGTTAGAATCCTACAACATACTGCTAGAGGCTAAAAATAAGCCCTGCTGCTTTCTCCACCTTTTCAATCGTCGTTTTGAAGTCCTTCAATGGAATCTCTGCGGCGATTGGTTCAGGAAGCGTGATCCTCTTTTTTTGTTGAATTTAAAAATAAGAATGAACATTCTTTTAGATCTATGAAACGCACCATTTCCATTAAATGATCTGATTAAAAATGAAAAAAGCATCAGCTCGGCCTCAAGATTTAGAGGACGTAAAAGCGCTAAACAACTTATGAATAAAACCATTCAATATTTCACCAAAGAATATCTCGAGCGTTGTGCAGGGGTGATGCCAGATCAAATTATCGAATTTCTTGAAAATTACCGATTGCTTTTTTCGAATATCCCAGAAAAAAGTCAATTGATTAGTCTTAAAATTAAGCCATCGCTTCTTAAAGCTTTCAGGCGCAGAGCAGAACTGGAAGGCGTTCCCTACCAAACTCAGATCAAAAAGCTAATGAAAGAGTGGCTCAAGAGCTGAGGTTGACGATGAATCATTTAACTAAATGCTTTTGTTTGTTTTTCTTGATTCTTTCTGCAAAGATATTTGCAGAAGAAAAGAAAACACACGAAATTTCGATGGAAATAAAAATCAGCTGCCCAATGAGTGACGGGCTGCAAGAGTTTGTAAATTCCATACCTGAAATCTCTAGTCAGTCTGTAAGCTTTGAGGAATGGAAAAAATCTTTTGTAAATAGCATGACCCAGCTCATTAAACTTGTTGAAAATGAGAAAATTGCTGCTTCATTTTGGTCTGCTAAAACTGACATCGATTCGATTGATAGGGACTAAGAGTCTGTCTGCGATCTGGGTTGTTTGCTTTTTGCGCCTTTTGCTTTTGGCTTTGATTCGATTCCTTGGCCTAGTTAATTTAACTATGTCCTGCGGAATCGAATCAAAGCCAAAAGCAAAATCCATCAAAAATCAAAATAACCCAGATCGCAGACAGACTCTAAAACTTGATCTCCTTCATGAGATTTTTGAAAATACCGTAATATTGCCGTAGTAGCTTATTTCCCAGCCTTGAACTCAATCACCCAGAATTTCTTGATCAAATCTGCTTCTCCCTATAAGCTTTGGGGATCTTAATTGATTTAAGGTCATTCGATGCATTCTATAATTGCCACTTCAGATTTGAGAAAAAAATTTCTTGGTAAAGGGGGTTTTATCGATGTTTTGCAGGGGGTAGATCTCGAAATCTTCCCTGGAGAAATATTTGGCTTTTTGGGTCCGAATGGGGCTGGTAAAACAACGACTCTCAAAATCTTAACAACGCTACTCCCTTTCGACAGTGGGGAAGTTTTTATTGATGGACTTAACATATTAGAATGTCAGGGTGAAGTTCGAAAACGGATTGGATATGTGAGTCAAAAAGGAGGGGCTGACACTCGTGCAACGGGCAGGGACAATCTTTTACTTCAGGGACGCCTTCATGGAATGAGCAAAAAAGAGGCCTCTGTTCAAGCGGATTCCCTAATAGAGGTCTTCACTCTCTCCGATTCTATCGATAGGATTGTATCCACCTACTCTGGTGGACAGCAAAGGCGGCTCGATATCGCTCTGGGAATGATGCATAAGCCAAAGATTCTTTTCCTCGATGAACCGACAAGTGGATTGGATCCCCAAAATAGAGCAAATCTATGGGCAAAAATACGTGATCTAAAAGCTGGCGGCATGACAATTTTTTTAACTTCCCATTACTTAGATGAAATCGATGAACTCTCAGACCGACTTGCCATTATGGATCATGGAAAAATTGTGGCAAGGGGAACCCCTTCAGAGCTAAAAAACCAGATTTCTGGAGATATCGTCACTATCGGATTCAGCAAGAATTTTCACCAACAGGCAAGAGACCTTTTGACCTTCGAACATCTGTTTATTCGGGAAGCTATTTGGGAAAATCAAGATTTGCGCCTATATGTAGACCAGGGGAAATCTGCACTTGTACATATTCTCCGCATTCTGGATCAGGCTTGCATTCCTCTTGAAACGATCAACATGTCCCTTCCCAGTTTAAATGATGTATTTCTTAAAAAAACAGGACGACTGCTCAGAGAGGAGGTCAAATCATGAGAACATGGATGGATATTTATTTGTTGTCTATGCGCTGTATTAAGATATCTATTAGAAATCCGATATTCCTCTTTATGGGAGTCATCACGCCTCTCTTGTACTTAACTTTTTTTTCTCCATTACTCGATACGCTTGCTATAAACAGCAAATTTTCCTCAGGGAATGTTTTAGATCTTTTTGTCCCTGGAATGCTCCCCTATATTGCATTCACTACCGGCTTATTCGCAGGCTTTGGCACTATCGATGAACTTAGATCGGGTCTTATTGAGAGATTACGAGTGACCCCAGTATGCCGATTTGCTCTCTTAGCCGGTCCCGTTATTCACGATGTGTGTCAAACACTTTTTCAGTCGATTCTGTTTGTTCTCATCGCAATTCCATTTGGATTCCGAGGCAACATCACAGGCCTTGCCATTCTTTTCGTCCTCCTGATATTGCTTACGCTCATCGCCTCTTCATTTGGTAACGCTATGGGAGTCATTACAAAAAGTGAAGATCGCTTTGCTCCCGTCACGCACGGTATTAGCCTTCCGGTACTTCTTCTTTCTGGAGCACTTTTACCAATAGCACTTGCTCCCCTCTGGCTAAAAACGATCGCACATTGTAATCCAGTATATTATGTTGTCGAAGCCTCCCGTTCACTCGCGCAGGGGCATTTTATGACCTTTGAGATTGCAAGTGCTTTCGGAATATTAGTGTTTTTTACCATTCTCACCATGTACTGGGCTACAAACGTCTTTAAAAAGGCTATTGCATAGACAGACTACGCACCACCTAATTACTATTGAGAAAATTTAGGCGACACGGCAAAGATTAAAGTTCAGTGAGGAGCTTATGGCAAAAATGCGCGCTGTCCAAGTCAGTCGACCTAATGGACCTTTAGAGCTGATCGAACGGGATATACCTGAGCCGGCTGCAGGTAGTGTGAGAATCAAGGTCGAGGCTTGTGGGGTATGTCATTCCGACTCTTATGCCAAGGAGGGAACTTTTCCGGGCGTCCAATTCCCTAGAGTTCCCGGACATGAGGTTGCAGGGATCATCGACAGTGTCGGCCCAGGTGTTGCCGTATGGAAAGTCGGACAAAGAGTTGGAGTTGGCTGGCATGGGGGCCACTGTATGTACTGCAACCCTTGCCGTCATGGGGATTTCGTCAATTGCAGCAATATAAAAATATGTGGCATTTCTTACGATGGGGGGTATGCAGATTATATGATTGCTCCGGCAGAAGCCCTGACATTGATCCCGCAAGAACTTTCTGCTCAAGAAGCAGCCCCTCTAATGTGTGCTGGGATCACTACTTTCAATTCCCTTAGAAACAGTGGAGCCAGGGGGGGAGATTCTGTCGCTATTCTTGGAATAGGAGGTCTGGGTCATATGGCCGTTCAGTTTGCTGTCAAAATGGGATTTAATACGATTGCGATCGCTCGCGGCACAGATAAAGAAGTTTTAGCAAAAAAGTTAGGTGCACACCATTACATCGACAGTCAGGCCCAAGATCCTTCCGCAGAGTTAAGCAAGCTTGGAGGGGCTAAAGTCATTCTGTCTACAATTACCAATGCCAAAGCGATACAAGCAGTTATTAACGGCCTCTCTGTGAATGGAAAACTTGTGGTTGTCGGCGCTTCGAACGATCCTGTTGAAGTAACACCGACATCGCTGATCAGGGGGAGGCTCTCCATTTCTGGCTGGTCCTCCGGTTCATCCATCGACTCCCAGGAAACAATGGATTTCAGCTCCCGAACCGGTGTCCGATCGATGAATGAAGTTTTTCCTCTAGAGAAAGCAGCTGAAGCCTATGAACGGATGATGAGCGGCAAAGCTCGCTTCCGCGTCGTCCTCGTCACTAGCCATTAAAAACCAATCTGGCGCCTATCTCGTTGGGCGCGAATTAAATTATTTACTATATAATATATTTTATTTTTTTATTGATAATTATCTATGAGCAATCTATAATATAATTAATTTTTACGATATAAATTATAGGTTTGATGATGAGTATTTCACCTGTTTCAAGTTCAGTTAATAAATCTGTTCCTTTAGAGCCGAATTCTTCTTTGCGTTATTTAGATTGGACACAGAGACCCTACTCACTCAAAAAAAGCATTTCAAACGCCTTTGAAAGGCTACTAAGACAGGATAAAAGTAATTGGGGCGCGTGTAATGGAAGCGGGATTTATAATATGTGTGGGGTTAATGAACACGCTTTAATGAAGAAAATTATTCAACAATTCCCAGATCGGAAAAATTTTTATGCTTTAGATATAGGTGCTGGTGATTTTCAATGGAGCAAAGGTCTTGCTAATTATATTGAGAAGCAAACTGACCTTCCAAAGGATATTATAGTTCATATCATCGGAGTAAGAGGTGAAAGATATCTGGGCAATAGAGTCGTTGAAACAGAGCGGTGCAAAATCTACAATTTAGGCGCTTTTAAGATTGAAGAGCTATTTGAAAAGTTTAAAGAGGGACGACTCGATCTTCAAAATAATGTCGATCTTATCGTATCTCACTGGTGTTTTCGTCATTTCGCTGACCCCGTGGGTACATTTGTCCAAACTTACAATCTACTCCGTCCTAAAACAGGGTTTCTTTTATTAGATGGATTTTTCTTTGAAACCAATACAAACTTGGATGAAATGGATGGTAATAGGCGGCTTACTCAGCTTTTTCTAGACATAAAAACACCTTTCCTAACTAACTATCATCAAATTATGAATTCTTCGAATCATTTCATGGTACAAAGAGTGGAGAGTATGCCTTGCCAATTACCGATGAGCTATCTTGGCTCGCGGGATCCAGGTCATGGATGGCAAATCGGGTCAGATTGTGTGACTCAGTTTAGCAGAGAACCCCAAGAAACAGATAAGGAAGGGTTTCATTTACCCAGTGGCAACATCAATGATTATAACTTTATATATGGCAATAAAAGAATGTACGACTGGTTGAAGAAGAATAGATTATTGGTTGCGCCATCTAACGTTTGGCGCCCTCTTCAAGATAAAGACAATGATCGAGCGCTCCCTTCACTTCATCGAGCTATTCTGCAAGGAGAACTTCAGCAAGTTAAAGAATTTTTAGATCGAGGGGATGATATCGACGAATCTGATTCTGCAGGATGCACAGCGCTACACATCGCCATTCAGAAGCAATGTGATGAGTTGTTTGAACTTCTCTTGTCAAAAGGGGCGGATATTGGACTGCCGAATGGAGAGGGACACACTCTTCTACATCAGGCTGCTATCAGCGATACTGAAGGTCGATGCTTGCAAACTTTGATCAATAATGGCGCAGAGGTAAATGTTAAATCTATTTCTTATGAAACTCCTCTTGATTGCGCTATAAAAGCAAAAAATCTCAAGGCAATAGAGATATTGATAAAAGCTGGGGCGAACATCTCTAAGGAAAATCAAGAGGATTTGACAGATCCTGCTTTTTCTTCACTCTTTATGAACGAGGGATTATTCCTCCAAAGATTGATAAATAACGGTTTTTTTATTTGACTTTTCCCGCTAGCAGAGCTTTCTCATCGCGCTTAAAAGCGGTTGCAGACCTTCTGATCGCATTGCGGAGATGGGGAAGAGCGTTTCTTTATCGAACGGATAATTTTGATAAAAACTTTTCAAATGTTCCTCTGCGCCCTCTTGATCGATCTTATTCAAAGCGACGATGAACGGCTTGTCGAGTATTTCTGAGCAATATTCTTTTAGTTCATTGCGCAGCACATGGAAGTCTTCAAGGGGATCTCTTCCTTCAAAGCCTGAAACGTCAATGACGAAGAGGAGAACGGAAGAGCGTTCGATATGTCTTAAAAAGGCGATCCCAAGTCCTTTATTTCGGTGGGCATTTTCAATGATGCCTGGAATGTCAGCGATCAGGACGCGTGATGAGTCGGGGAACTGAACGTAGCTTAGATTGGGATGAAGTGTTGTAAAAGGATAGGCGCCAATTTTGACAGGAACGTAGGTAACCTTTGACATCAAGGTCGATTTGCCAGCATTAGGCATGCCGATCAGGCCGACATCGGCAATCAGCTTCAGTTCGAGTTCGACTTCTCGAATTTGACCTTCTGTGCCTGGGGTGCAGACGTTGGGTGCTTGATGGGTGGGGGATTTAAAACAATGATTGCCTTTCCCCCCTTTTCCCCCTTGGCAGATGAGCCACTCTTGACTTTCTTCTGTAAAATCGAAGAGGACCTCGCCAGTCGCACCATCTTTGACAAGGGTACCACAGGGAACATCCAGGATGAGGTCCTTCCCATTGCGACCTTTCTGTAGATTACCCCCACCTGGGAGACCGTTTTCTGCATTGATGAGACGGCGGTTCCGAAAACTTTCCAATGAAGGGATATGCCCGTTCGTCTTAAAAAGAATCGAACCCCCTTTACCCCCATTGCCGCCTACAGGACCCCCCTTAGGGATATATTTCTCCCGTCTCCAGGCAACAACCCCGTTGCCCCCCTTTCCTGCGCGCAAAGTGACTTTAACTGAATCGATAAACACGTCTGTTAAATCCCTGCTTGTGGGAGGACAGAAACGTGGGTGCGATCGGTTTTGCGATAGGTGACAATCCCATCTATGAGTGCATAGAGGCTATCATCGCGGCCGACACCGACATTTTTACTTGGGCGCCATTTCGTCCCTCTTTGCCTTACGAGGATACTTCCTGCCGTAACGTACTGTCCGCCGGTGGCTTTAATCCCTAAACGTTGTGCTTTTGAATCACGGCCGTTGCGTGTCGAACCTTGACCTTTCTTATGTGCCATATTCCTAAACTCCTTAACCTATGATCTCTGTAATTTTTACGCGCGTATAGCGTTGTCGATGTCCCACTTTACGGCGGAAAGGTTTACGTTGTTTGTATTTGAAAGCGATTTCTTTAGGTCCTTTAACCTCTTGCATGAGCTCTCCCTGAACTGCAGATTTTGCAATATGGGGATTGCCGATCTTGACCTCTCCTGCATTATTGATGAAGAGGACATGGGTGAATTCGACTTTTTCGTCAGTTTTTACATCGAGTAATTCGACATCGATAATATCGCCTTTTTCGACTCGGTATTGTTTTCCGCCAGTTTCGATGATCGCGTACATTTTGACCTCCTGAAAAGTTATCGCGTATGGAAGTGTATAGGTATGTCACTTCCCTGTGAGAGGAAAGGAAGCATATTAAGTTATCCTTCGATTCAAAGTCAAACCCAAAAATATGCAAAGGGGGGGAGGGTTCTATAAATCTATAAAATTCATAATAAACTATTTTTAACTTTTCATATTACTTAAAATTAACAGTTTGGATTTTTAATTAAATAAACTAAATTGATTAATAATTAAAATGCGAATATTATAAAAATTAAGTCGGCGTTGAAAGACACCGGCAGGATTCCTATTCAAAGATTTTTCCCGAGGAAGGGTTTTTGGGCAGGAGTTCTATACCGCGCGCAGGAGGGTTTTGTGAATTATGGGCTCTGCGAGACGAAGCCAAATCGAAGCGAAGCGTTTCGAATGAGAAGCCCTTCCCTTAACGGGAAGGGTGACGAAGAGAATCGATTTGGCAAAGTCGCAGCCAGCCCAAATTCACAAAACCAGACGGAGCGCGGTATTATGAGGAGGAAGGATGAAACCGTTCAATAAAAGGCTGAACAAACGGAAAGCGTCTAAAGTGACGCTTAAGACCCATCGTAAGCACAGCCATCCCCCTCTTCAAGACGAGATTAAAGAGGCATCGGACGGGGTCACTTCAGTACGTCCCGAAGATATAAAGATCCATCAGCATTATTAATATAGGAGGAGTGGTTATGCGTTCTAGAGGAAAAACAAGAAGAACAGCTAAAAATAAAAGGGCTTACAAATCATCTGCTGCAAAGAATAGCGCATGGAAAAGCTTTTGGAATCGCTATTGCAATTTATAACATGCGTGGTGATAGCATTGTTTAGGACCCGACCAAACGCTTTTTTCTGAAAAGGCTTAAGGAGTAAAATAGCGCAGCGACAAGAGAAATCGTCGCGCCTGGGGGCCAATTAAGCTCGTAGGAAGCGTACATCCCTAATAATGTAAAAAGGGCTCCTAACAGAGTCGCGATCACCATCATGCGCGCTAGTGTATGGGTGAGGGTGCCTGCGATGGCCGCAGGAATGGCGAGCATTGAGATGACGAGGATGGCTCCCACGACCTGGATCAATAGGACGACTGCGATTGCCACCAGACAAAGCAATAGAAGATAAAGTGTATGCACGGGCACTCTTTGCAATAGCGCTTGCTGCTCGTCGAAGCAGATGGCTAAAAATCGATGGTAGAAGATCGCCACAAAAACGGCGATCAATACGTCCAAGGATAAGAGCAACACGATATCGCTGTGACTGACCCAAAGAATATTTCCAAAAAGGAAGTTGAGCAGTTCGACATTATAGCCCGGTGTCAGGGCGATAAAGATCACGCCGATCGACATCCCCGTCGCCCAGATAGCGGCGATCACAGTATCTTCCCTTTCTCTATATTTCAGGTGGATCCAGCCCATCAATAGCGCAGAGAGCAATCCTGCGGCAAGTGCCCCTTGAAGGGGCGTCAAAAAGTCGAGGTCAAAGGTCCTCCGAAGCCAAAGGGATATTCCCATACCGCCTAGGACGGAATGAGCGATGCTTCCGCTCATGGCGACGATCCTTTTAACGACCACAAAAGAGCCGATCACTCCACTTGCAAAAGAAGCTGCAAATCCCGCAGCTAGTGCCATTGACAAAAAGGGATTTTCAAAAAGAGCGTGCAACATAGGGTTAAAGTGAAAAATGGTGTTTGGAGGTTAAAGGGGTATGGTAGAGGCCAAGGGCAAAATGCTCACAGATCTCTTTCGCTTTTAAACTAGTGACTTGCCGTTGAACGCAAAGAAGTTTTCCCACCTTATCGACGATTGTCTGCAAATCGTGGGTCACCATGAGAATTGTCATCGTTTTATTTAGCTCCAAAAGCTGTGTATAAATGCTTTGTTCCGCTTCCACATCGACGCTGGCCGTCGGCTCATCGAGTAGGAGTAAACGGGGGTTATCGACAATGGCCCGGGCAATCAGTATCCGCTGTGTCTCACCCCCGGACAGAGTTCCAAAACGGGCCTTTGCCTTATTTGACAAGCCGACACGCTCCAGAGCTCTCAAAGCTTTCTGTTTAGCGTCTGCGGGATAGGTTCCCCACCAAGAGAGTTTCCTTAATACACCCATCATGACGACCTCCAATACAGAAATTGGAAAGTCCCGATCGAAGCGGGTCGCTTGGGGGACATAGCCGATCAAGTGGCGCATCTTTTCAGGAGGATGGCCGAAGAGCAAGACCTTTCCTTTTTGAGGGCGGAGAAGTCCCATCATGAGCTTGAGAAGTGTCGTTTTACCCCCCCCATTGGGGCCAAAAATGGCGATAAATTCTGTATCGAAGATTTCGACATTCACATCTTCGAGCGTCGCCATTTTATCGTAGTGAAAAAAGAGGTGCTCAATAGTAAGGACTTTTTCCATCATTTAAGTAAGTTCGCTTAAATATTTATAATGATCTTCAAGTTCTTTTCGCGATATTTCACATCAGCCGCCTCAGCCATGTGCCAACACATTGTCTTCGTCATCTGCTGTAAAATCTCATCGAAAAGCTCCTTGAATTTCATTGTAAATATTTCAGCTCACTTACTTAGCGATGACCTTGGCGATGGCGAGTAAATTTTCTGAGTAATTTTCAGCATAGGGGTCGACTTGATGTGTGGGCAGGCCTAAGGAGTGTGCGAGCAATTCAGCTCCTTTATTGCTGTACTGTGGCTGCGTGAGAACAGACTGGACCGCATAGGATTTGGCTTTGGCGAGGATTTCAGTGATATGTTGTGGCAGAGGGTCTTTCCCTTCCGTTTCAATCGAAAGTTGAGTCAAATGGTAATCGTGACAAAAATATCCAAACGCCGGATGGGAGACTAAAATCGCCTTTCCTTTTATCGGTTCGAGCAGATTTGTGATTTGCTTGTCCAGATCGTCGAGCTCATTCAAAAAAACCTCTAAATTTGCCTGGAATCTCATCTGTTGATGGGGAAGGAGAGAGGTGAGCGCCGCGGCGATCTTCTGCGCCTGAAGCTTGGCAAGGGTGGGGCTAAGCCAAACATGCAAATCCTTTCCTTCGTCATGATGATGACAGCAATGCCCACTTTCCTCTTCTTCACTATTCGAAAGCAAATCGATCCCTTGGGTGATATCGACGACGAGGATCTCCCTTTTGGTATTTTGGAAAAATTGAAGCACCTTTTTATCGAAAGATTCGCCGAGATATATCCAAACGGCTGCGTTTTGATGGCGCCTAACTTCTTTTGGCGTCGCTTCATAAATATGGGGGTTGTTGCCGGCAGGGACAAGTGTCTCAATATCGACAGTATCCTCAGCGATTTTTTGGACAAAATACGCATAGGGGGAAACGCTGACAAGCACTGTCGGTTTCCCACTCTTTATCTTTTCTTCCTTTTTGGTGCAGGAGAAGAAGGGGAGAAAGATTAAAATGGATAGAATGAGTCGAATCACTATCATTTTTTTGCATCCAAAATTAAAGATTTTTTTATCCATTCAAAGAATATGGTCATGTGCAGTATACATGTATGACTCTTAAATTTGACACTACTGCTTACTATATTTGCAAGCGAATATCCCGAAAATAATATAAAATCATTACCCTCAGGTTTGGAGAAAAAAATGACCATAAGTCAAGATTTCAAATGCCCCTGCTGCAGTGGCATGTCCTATCAGGACTGCTGTCGCATCTATCATCAAGGCAAAGAAGCGGAAAATGCCCTTGTTTTGATGCGTTCGAGGTATAGCGCTTACGCCCTAAATAATGTCGAATACATCATGCGCACCACCCATCCCCGACATCCTGCTGTCCAAAACCTTCAGCAATGGAAGGAAGAGATCCTCAAGTTTGCTATGAAGACCGATTTTGAAAGGCTCGAGGTCCTCGATTTCCAAGAGCAGCCCGACCGGGCAACTGTCGTTTTCATCGCCTACTTGAAACAAGATAATGAGGATATGAGTTTTACAGAACGGAGTTTCTTCTCGAAGGTCGACGGACATTGGCTCTATGTCAACGGAGATGTGTTTGCCGGCGAAAACAGAGAACTCAAAGTATAAATTGTCTTGAGGGTTAAGAGGAGAGTCGGTTATCCTCAAACCCCTTTCCTTCTTGGAGGAGTGTCCGAGTGGCCGATGGAGCACGCTTGGAAAGCGTGTAAACGTGAAAACGTTTCGTGAGTTCGAATCTCACCTCCTCCGTTCGTTAGATTCAAAAAGGAATTATGATAAGAAAGCCGCTCAGACCTGCGCAGAATAGCGATGAGGAAATCGATCTTGTCGTCGAGCGTTTAGGGGTAAATGGCGAGGGGGTCGGACGTTTCGAGGGGTTTACCCTCTTTGTCGATGGCGCTCTGCCACAAGAAACGGTGCGCGCTCGCGTGTATGAAAGAAAAAAAACATTTGCGCGTGCGCATGTTGTTGAGACTCTCACTCATTCACCTCATCGGGTAGAGCCTCCCTGTCCGCTTTTCGGGCGGTGTGGAGGATGTCAGCTCATGCATTTGAATTATCCGCAGCAGCTCGAGGCTAAAAGAGATCGTGTTATCGATGCCCTTGAGCGTATTGCAAAGATCGATGTTGAGGTGTTGCCATGCATTTCATCTCCCCAGCCTCTAGCTTATCGCAATAAAATCCAATTGCCTGTTAGTGTTAACAATCGTTTGGGACTCTATGCTCGAAACACTCACGATCTTGTGGAAATCGAGCAGTGTGCGATCCATTGTCCTCTGGGAGAAAAAGTTTTTGGTCATATCCAACGGATTTTAAAAACTTCTCCAAAGACAACCGATCTCAAACACGTCCTGATTAAAACCAGTGTCAATACGGAGCAGGTTCTCGTCATTCTCGTCACAAAAAGCCAGGAACCTCCCACCTTTTTAGCAGATCAGATTTTCAAATCGACGAGCGAGATTAAAGGAGTTGTGCAAAACATCAACCCCTCTGAAAACAATGTGATCTTAGGTCGAGAGTTCCGCACGCTTGTCGGACGGGGATGGATCGAAGAGCAGTTGTGCGGGTTGCATTTTAAAGTCTCTCCGGCATCTTTTTTTCAAGTGAACACGGCACAGGCACAAGCTCTTTATCAAAAGGTTTTAGAACTCGCTTGTTTAACTGGAAAGGAGAAGGTCCTGGATGCTTATTGCGGGGTCGGCACGCTATCACTGATCGTTGCCAGGCAGGTCAGGGAAGTCATCGGGATAGAATCTGTCGCAGAGGCGATTATCGATGCCAAAGAAAATGCCCGACTCAACCAGATTGGGAATGCCAGATTCATCTGCGGCCGCGCTGAAGAGAAGATTTCCCAGCTCGGCGAAATAGATGTTGCGATAGTTAATCCACCAAGGAAAGGATGTGATCGGGCCTTTCTTGAAATACTTGGAGAGAAAAGACCACAACGGATTCTCTATGTTTCTTGTGACCCGGCAACACTCGCCCGCGATCTCCAATTTCTGGTCCAAAAAGGGTATCGCTTAAATACCGTACAGCCTTTTGACATGTTTCCCCAAACAATGCATGTCGAGTGCGTGGCTGCTCTCCACTTATAAGAAATACAGATCCCAATGTTCTTTGCAGCCTGGATTGAAAAGCGCCTCGCAGTGGGGGCACTGTGCATCACATGTTAAATAGGTAGCGATCGGAAGCTCCGCCCCACAAGAGCCGCATAGAATGGCTTGCTCTTGAAACTCACTGGAGTTAAATAGCTCTGCTGGATGGTCTGCGAGCGCATCGTGGCAGGAGCGGCAAGCGAAATAGTGCCCACAGCATTTGAATTTAATAGCGATGATATCGAGCGGGCTGTGGTAATGCACACAGCCACTCTTTGGATTCAGCTCAAGGCCGTACACTTCTATGTTGTGAATGGTCCTCTTATTGCTCAGAAAAGCTCTTTAAATAAACAGTTATAAAGAACACTTTGAAGAATTCTATGCCAATAAAGGGAACAAATCCCAGCATAAAGCCGTTGTTAAAGCCGACAAAATATCCAAGCCACAATGAACCCAGAGCAAGCTGGAGACAGCACGATAAGGAAAGCACTGCGAGAATTTTGAGAAAACTAAAGGAAAACTTTTCTAAAGCATACCCTATCTTCCGTCCTCTAAAGTGACATGAATTCACTTGAACTTCTTGCATCATCTCATTTCATGCCTGTGTAAGAGCCTCGTGATATGGACAGATATTTTCTATTGTGCTATGCCGGGAAATAAGAGACCATTTTCTGGAAAAAAATAAATGTCAAAAAAAACTCTTCCTCTCGATGATTTCAATCGAGCTTTACTTAAGGACGTTTTTCCAAGTAATTGGAAAAACCCCCAACCTAAAGAAATCTATGATCTTGTGGTCATCGGTGGAGGCCCTGGCGGCATGACAGCAGCAACCATCGCTGCAGGACTCAATCTAAAGGTCGCTCTCATCGAAAAGGAACATCTTGGAGGGGAGTGTTTAAATGTCGGTTGCATTCCATCGAAAGCTCTATTGCGCTCATCGAGGTGTGCCGCTGAGGTGCGCGATGCCGCTGATTTTGGAATCGAGGTCCCTAAAGGATGGAAAGTTGACTTCCCCGCTGTCATGCAAAGGGTAAGACGGTTGCAAACCACCCTCTCGCCTCATGATTCTCCAGAGCATTTCAAGAGATTGGGCATCGATGTTTTCCTTGGGGCGGCCCATTTTACAGATGGGGCTGGAGTTGAAGTGAGTGGACAAACCCTACACTTTAAAAAAGGGATCATCGCAACAGGGACAATCCCCTTGCTCCCTGATATTGCAGGATTGGAAGAGGTGGGCTATTTGACAAACCAGACAGTTTTTAAGCTCAATTCCCTACCCCCTCGCCTCGCTGTGATCGGAGGGGGTCCAATTAGCTGCGAATTATCCCAGGCTTTTTTACGTTTTGGATCTCGAGTCACTCTGATCACACGGGGAGCCCATCTTTTGCCCAAAGATGATTTTACGGCGACTGAGAGGCTACAAAAAGTGTTCGAGGGTGAGGGGATGGAGATTTTCCTGCAAACCCAGGTCAAGCACGTCGAGAAAAAAGGAAAGGAAAAAATTCTCCATCTAGACACAGGCAAAGCGGTGCCGTTTGATGAGATCCTGGTCGCTATAGGACGCGTGCCCTGTGTAGAAGGGCTCGATCTTGAAAAAGCAGGTGTGAAGTACGATCTTAAGAATGGGATTGCGTCAGACGATACACTCAAGACAAACAATCCCAATATTTATACTGTAGGCGATGTTGGCTCACGCTATAAGTTTACCCATATCTCTAAAGAATTAGGGAAAATGGCCGTGCTGAATGCCCTCAAAGAGGGAAAATGGAAACGGAGCTCCCTGGTCGTCCCCTGGTCCACCTACACCGATCCAGAGATTGCCCATGTCGGACTGCAAGAGAAGGAAGCTCAAGAAAAAGGGATCCCTGTGCAGACTCTTGTTACTGAGATGAAAGATATCGATAGAGCCATCTTAGATGGTGAAACGGTAGGTTTTGTGAAAATTCATATGCAAGCAGGCACGGGTCAGATTCTCGGGGGAACGATCATGGCCAAACATGGAGGCGACATGATCTCTGAGCTTGCCGTTGCCATCGCCAGCCAAAAAGGGATAACGACGCTCGCTGAGGCCATCCATCCCTTCCCCACGCAGGCAGAGGTTATCCGCACTGCGGCGGCCGCTTTAGTAAAGAGTTTAGCCAACAAAAGCGAACATTTTCAAAGAAAAATTGCATGAATAAAGAAGGAACTAAAAAAATGAAAAAATTTACTGTCGCAATTACGGGTGCTACTGGCCATATTGGCCACGATTTGACGGAAGAATTATTAAAAAAAGGTCACAAAGTGAGAGCTTTAGGACGAGATGAACATAAGCTTCAAGGATTTAAAACTAAAGGAGCTGAAATTTTTTCAGGCGAGCCTACAGATAGCGCCTTTCTTTCTAAAGCCTTCAAAGGATGTGATGCTGTTTTCAGCCTTATTCCTCCCGGCTATGATGCATCTGATATGGAAGTTCTTCGAGATGAAACGGGAGAAGCGATCTGTCAAGCGATTGCAAAGGCAAAAATATCCCATGTTATCAATCTGAGCTCAGTAGGAGCTGATCTCTCATCAGGCACTGGCCCTATCAAAGTATTGCATCGCATGGAAGAAAAGCTGAATTCGATCGAGAATTTGAATCTCCTCCATTTTCGTCCAAACTTCTTTATGGAAAATTTGCTCGGGTTTTTACCAAGCATTAAAAAGTCAGGAATTACATCCAGCTCTCTTAAAGCCGATCTTCCTATACCCATGATTGCCACGCGTGATATTGCGCTTAAGGTGGCTGAATTTTTCGATACGTTGAAATTTACTGGGTCGAGTTTTTTTGACTTTGCCGGGCCTAGAGATATTACGATGGAAGAAGCGACAAAAGCGATTGGGAAAGCGATTGGAAAGCCTGATTTAAAATATATGCAACTCCCTTATCAAAGGGCTGAGGAAGAGATGATCGCTTCAGGGATGCATCATCAAATAGCCAAACTAATGGTGGAAATGCAAAAGTCTTTCAACGAAAGAAAAATTAGACCCACACAGAAGTTGACAGCTGACCATAAAGGGAAGACCACCATTGAAGAGTTTTCCAAAATCTTTGCGCAAATTTATAACTCCGCGAAAAAAGCTGCTTAAGAACCTGAGTTTTGAATTCATTTCATGAAATTTTCGCTTTTTGCAATTTTGCAGCAAGCTGCTGCAAAATAATCAAGATCGCAGACAGGCTCTTAATTCTTCTGCGCGACGATGTATTGGCTCGTGGTGACGAGATTGAGACGGTCAGCCTCGATGAAGGCCTCCCCATCTTTTGTCAGGCGGTCGAAGAGAGATTTAAAATGGACAGGCAAGATTTTGCACCCGACAAAGAAATTGATCAACCGATTCATCCGAGTGAAGAATTTATCGGCGTTTTCGATCAAAGGGGCTTGATGCCCTCCAACACTTGCATTTTCATTCTTGAGGATTTTAAATCCAGCTTGTTGCAATAGATCGATGCAATTATCGACAGAATTAGTGCCAATCGCTCCGATGAGGGGCTTGATCCGTTTCATGAGTGCAGCATGGTGTGGATCCTTTGGATCGTACTTGTCCAAGCTCGCCCACTCGAGGCATCCAAATTTTCCTCCTGGCTTCAAGAGGCGGTGTACCTCTTTGAATGTTTTGCCTAGATCTTTTGCCAGGCTGAAGATGCACTGGATTTCATAGATGTGGTCGAACGAACCATCTGGGAATGAGTAGGGGATCTGGTTGATGTCGCCTCTGAGGAATTCGCAACGACGGGACAGTCCATGTCCCAAAGCAAATTTTTTAGCGCTTTCCAGTTGATCAGGGTCGATATTCATGCCTACGACGTATCCGCCCGACATTTGAGCCATGTGGCTTGCCACACGTCCTCGACCACATCCGATATCGAGTACTTTGTGATCGGGACCTATTCCGATATCCTCGCACATCATTTTCTCGAACAACTTTTGATTGGCGATAATGCTAGAGGAGAGGTCGATAGCCGGAGGGATATACATCTTTTCTATTTGGCCGATAGAGCAAAGGTGATTGAGAACTGAGTAATAATCGACTATTTTTTTTTGAATTTCTCCCACGTAATTAGGCCCAAATTCTTCAACGAGTTCTTTCTCATTGGCCCAATCGTGGTCGTAAATGATGTAGGAATTCATGAAAGCGTCGATTTTTGCAGGGGGCAAAGTATATAAAGTCTTGAACGATTTAAGAATCGTCGACAATCGATAGGCCCAAAATTGCACCTTGGATGTGGCATTTAATAATGGCATAAAGCTCATTGGGTAGTTTTTTTCGAAATATTTATGCTTTCTACCTGTCGAGCTTTTAAACGTCCATAAATTTTTTTGATCATAGACGCAACTCATTGGCAATAAATGACTTAAGTATGTTCTTTTAAAAATGCTACCGCAAATTGCATTTTTCAATGTATAATGCTATGTATGTTAGCAAATTCACAATACATTCCTCGGATAGTCCATCCTCCAGAAGAAAGTTATTTCCTGTTAGGCCCTAGAGGGACTGGAAAATCAACTTGGCTTCTCCACGAGTACCCTAAAGCGACCCGAATCGATCTATTGCTTGGTGAAGAAGAGAGGCGCTTTAGCGCTTATCCAGAAAAAATTCGGGACGTTGCAGCTGCTTTGCCCGAGGGCTCTACTCTTATTTTGGATGAAATCCAACGAGTGCCAAGGCTTCTCCCTGAGATCCACTCTTTGATAGAAGAAAAAAAGGGGATTCAGTACATCATGACCGGCAGCAGCTCTCGGAAATTACGAAGGTCGGTCAGTGATCTTTTAGGAGGAAGAGCTCTGCTTCGGCAAATGGGTCCTTTCCTCGCCTCTGAGCTCAAAGGGAATTTCTCTTTGGAAAAAGCGATAAAAACGGGCCTGATTCCTTTGATTTGGGAATCCACCCATCCTCAGCAGCGCCTTTTAGATTATCTCCACCTTTATTTAAAAGAGGAGGTCCAAGCAGAAGGCCTAGTCCGTCAGATGGGTGACTTTTCCCGTTTTCTTGAAATATCAAGCTTTTCCCACGCTTCGATTTGGACGACAACGGATATCAGTCGAGAATCTAGTGTAAAACGTGCTACAGTGGATAATTACCTCCAAATTCTTGAAGATCTTTTACTCGCTTTTACTTTGCCTGTTTTCACTAGAAGAGCTAAACGAAAATTGATCACTCATCCCAAGTTCTATTTCTTCGATGCGGGTGTTTATCGGGTTTTACGCCCACAAGGAATTTTGGACAGTTCTCAAGAAATTGAAGGATTGGCATTAGAAGGATTGGTCGCTCAACATCTGCGAAGTTGGGTCTTGGCTCAAAATCAGCCCCACTCTCTTTCTTTTTGGCGTACACACACAAAACTCGAGGTGGATTTCATCATTTATGGGCCAAGAGGATTTTGGGCAATCGAAGTCAAACGGAGTCCCAACCTCGGGCCTGATGATGCAAGAGCTCTACTCGCTTTTAAAGAAGAGTATCCAGAAGCGACCTGCATATTTGTTATTCCAGGAAAAAGGAAAGAAAGCTATCGCGGCTTTCCCATTATTCCGATGGAAGAATTTCTCTTAGGGATCACTCCTGAAAATCCTTTAACTTAATTTTTAATCGAATTCTTTCTCAGCGGCCAGATAGTTCCGAATGGCCTGCGTTTTTTTTAAATCGGTAGAGGAGCGCCAGTGGAAAAAACAGTTTTTAATAACTGCTTTCAAAAAAAGGTTAAAATGGATAGAACAGCGTCAGAACTTGGGGAATTTCTTAAGAAGCTGTCTACGGATTCTTTGAATTTTTAGCGACTCAAAAAAAGATTCATTGAGAAAAAAATATTCTGGTTTGCGGTTAAAGGAGATACCCTAGTAAAATTTCTAAGCCCAGATGGGATTCTCGTGTAGAGGAGAGTCTTTTTTTGGCATGAAGGGGAATGCATGCGCTGTCCATTCTGCAACCATGAAGAATCGAAGGTCACCGATTCTCGAAACGTTACTGAGAGCAATGCGGTCAGGCGTCGCCGCGAATGTTTGAGTTGCTTGCGCCGTTTTACGACGTTTGAAACGATCGATTTGACGATTCAGGTGCAAAAACGGGATGGACGGTACGAAGACTTTAGTCAAGACAAGTTGATCAGAGGATTGGATGCTGCATGCCGGCATACGCGAGTCAGCCATGACCAGGTGAGGGCTTTGGCCTATCGGATCACTTCCGATCTGATGGAGCGACAAGTGCGTGAGGTGAAGACATCTGAATTGGGTGAGATCGTCATGAAGCACCTGCAGACGTTAGACACGATCGCCTATATTCGCTTTGCGTGTGTTTACCGTCGGTTTAAAGATGTCGATGAATTAATGGATGCGATTGAGCACATCAATCCTAAAGATGAGATGGAAATTTCTAAGATATAGGAGAAAAAATGACGTTAAAAAAGGCTGATATCGCCCGGTTTAAGAAGCGGTTAGAAGAGTTGCGGGATCAAATGAACCATTTTATCCGCGATACCAGTGAAGATGCCAAAGCCACAGATGAGACAAAAGGGTATTCTCAACATCAGGCAGATGAGGGGACTGATGACTTCAACCGGACGATCTCTTTGGAAGTGTCGAGCAAAGAGTTTGGTGTCCTCCGCCAGATCGAACGCTCTTTAGAAAAGATCAACGACGGGACGTATGGCGTTTGCGACATCACGGGAGAAGAGATCCCCCTCGCCCGTTTAGAAGCGATCCCTTATGCGACGATGACGGTCAAAGCCCAAGAGAAATTTGAGAAAGGGCTGTTGTAATATGAACTGGAAACGGGCCTTTTGTTTCATCGCATTGGCTATTTTTCTCTTTATGGCTGACGCAATGCTCAAGGCATACATCCACCACGAGATTCTACCGATCGCTTTTTCTTCTCCTATCTATCCTTATGGGGGGATCGGTGTCTTCCGCGGATGGCATGGGATCGATTTTTCGATCGTCCACGTTATCAATAAAGGGGCAGCGTGGGGGGTCTTTGCTTCTCTACAAGAGTATCTGCTCTACGCACGCATGATCATCATTGGGGGACTATTCACCTACCTTTTATTTGTCAAGGCCACGACTTATCGCAAATTTTGTCTGATGTTGATCGCAACAGGGGCTTGCGGCAATGTCGTCGATTATTTTGTCTATGGACATGTTGTCGATATGTTTTATTTTATCTTTTGGGGATATTCCTACCCTGTCTTTAACATCGCCGATAGTGCAATTTTCATGGGCATCGCCCTGCTCCTCATCGAAGCCCTTACGAATAAGATCAGATCAAAACCCTCTTCAAAGCCGCAGGCACGCAAGTCGGCGTAATATGTCTTATCAACCGATTCTGATCAGTTCTCCAAAAACAGAAGGGATCATGCAAGTTTCAAAGTGGCTGAAAGTTCAGGTGCTTTTAGATAGCGATGAAATGGAAGCGTTGATCAAGGAGTTAGGGGATCTGTTTTTTGTCATCGTCAGTGACAAAGTCAAACCAGATGAAGCCGTGATAGCGCCGAGGGCTTTTCTAGAAAAGTATGCCGATTATGTCGATCTCTTAAAACAAGGGCAACTCCCTCCGATTGAAGAATTCCGGCGCATCTTCTCCTGTGGGGTGTCGGCAGATCTGGAGATCTTTTATGCGATGGAGGTCAGCGGTGATCGATTTCTGATCAGACCAAAAAAGCCTGTTCTCCAATTACAAGCCCATCACTTTTTCTATTCCACCCTCGATCGAAAGTTCCACCCGATGGTGCTCAGTCCTGATAGCATTTCTTGGGGATTGCAGATCACTTATCCACAACTCTATCAAGATCAGATCACCCATCAGGTTGTTAAAGTGATCAACTCTCCAGATTTCCCAAACACAGCCGTGTTTACAAAACTTCTCAAATGGATGCGCAGCTTCACTCTCCCGACCCCTTTTGAAGTGGATGGAAGACAGACCAACTCCCCGATTCGGATCGGTAAACAATCTCTTGCTTGGATCAAAAATCATCCTCAGTTAAAACAGAGAGGAATTGGGATTGTTAAATTTGGCGAATAATAGACTTCTTTCATAACCTTGCCTTCGTGCCCGTGCGCGTGCCCGTGCCGGTGCCCGAATTAAAATGGTTCAGAAAAAGCATTAATCGGGCAAGGGCACGGGCACGCATCCTAATTACCCATAAGTCTATTGATCACTAATGCTCTTAAGGTTTAAGAAATTTTACCACCCGCTCGCTTCGCTCTCTAGAGAGCACAGAGGCCACAGAGGAAGAATTAGGAAAATTCCTGATACAGCTATCGACATTCATCGAGCATAGGGGGCTTGAACTTTTCGAATCGATTTCGACATAAAGTACTTGAAAGAGAACATCCGTCGCTTGAACTCCCTGGTTCCTCCTCTGTGGTCTCTGTGCTCTCTAGAGAGCGAAGCGAGCGGGTGGTAAAATTTCTTAAACCCTTAAGAGCGACAGCTACATCCCATGTCCCAATGGAAAATAGACTTATGGGTAATAGGACGCGCACACGGGCACGTAAATTGGGTTATACAAGAGGTCTAATGATTATCGAATCGATCACTATCGGCGATGAACTGCTCAAAGGGAAGGTCGTCAATACAAATGCCCCCTTTTTAAGCCGCCACCTGTTTCAAGCGGGATATGCAGTCTCTCGTCAAACGACTTTGTCCGATGAGCGAGAATCGCTACGGGCAGGCTTTAAAGAGGCATTACAACGGGCCGATCTCATCATTGCCACGGGAGGGCTGGGTCCCACACTCGATGATCGGACACGCGAGGTCGCTGCTGAACTTTTTCACTCCGATTTTCATTTTGATCAGGCAATTGCTGACGAGATCACACGCCGTTTTGGAAAAACGATCGTTTCTCTAGAAAATCAGGCGACCATCCCTTCAAAGGCTAAACCGCTCCGAAATCGTGTCGGTACAGCACCTGGTTTGGTGTTTACTGAAGGGGGGAAAACATTGATCCTTCTTCCTGGGGTACCTAAAGAAATGGAGCCGATGTTTCTCGAAGAGGTGCTTCCACTGGTACAAAAACAATGGCAGCTCAAAGAGAAAAAGGTGAATGCTCAACTCTTCTTTTGTTTAGTCTATGAAAGCCTTTTGGATCCCCATCTGCGCGAGCTTTCCCACCGTTATCCCTCTGTCGAGGTGGGGATTTACCCAGCGCATGGGACACTCAGCGTCATGCTCAGCGCTCCCGACAAGACAGAGCTCGACGGTTTTCAAAGAGAGTTGACTTCCCGGTTCAGCAATTATCAGTATCTCTCTCAAAGTGGAAAAATTGAAGAGGCGATCCAAAACTGGTTCATCCCACACAAAAAAACACTCGCCTTTGCTGAATCGTGCACAGGCGGTATGCTCGCCACGCATATCACGGCAATTCCAGGGGCTTCAGAGTATTTTTTAGGTTCTTTCGTCGTCTACTCAAATCAAATGAAAGAGGGGATTTTAGGTGTCTCCGCTCTCCAGGATGTTGTGAGTGAAGGCGCCGTTCAGGAGATGTTAGCGGGAGTGTTTAAAAAAACTTCGGCAGACTTTGCGATCGCCGTGTCAGGGATAGCAGGTCCATCGGGGGGTACAGAACAAAAGCCAGTCGGCACGATCTGTGCGGCGATTGGGGAAAGGGGAAAATCTCCCGATGTCGGCACATTTAGAGCCTTTGGCAACCGTCAAACGATCATTCTACTTACGACCCAATGGCTCTTAGGCGCTCTCTGGAGAAAAGTGGAGACGGGGATCCCCGCATTTCCTTTATTACCTACGTGAAAGGAATTGATTGTATTGCGGGTTCCTTTGGACAACGCCTGCTCCGCCAAGAGCCGCGCGCGTTTCCATTAGGATTTGACCGAGCATGTTTTGTCCGCTTCCGTTGAAATTATCGCTCCAAAAAGGATCTTGACCTTCACGAGCACGAGGAAGATGTTCGACAAGATAGGCATTACCGGTAGCGAGCAATAGAGCTTTGAGGTCAGGATGTTGATTGAATTTAGCTTTAACAATTTCGCGCATAAATGTGAGATTACAATTGCGCCATTGAGCGTTTTGTGCAGGGGTCCAACTCGCGCTCATCTGCCGTCCAAGCCTAAAAGAGCGCTCTCCATCGAGATTCCGGAACTGCTCCATGACAATTCTCTGCGGCTGAAACTTAGCGGCTTGAAATGCTGCCTCGGCACATTGAAATGGAATCCCCCAAAGCATGATCGGGGAAGAATGGAAATTTCCTAGAAACGCTGTGAGTTGATTTTCTTCGCTTTTGTAAAACCAGACGAAATGATCACGTGCAGCCACTCGAGCGATAGAATTGATGTGCTGGTTGGGTTGAACGGTCGAACCGACGTGCTGGATGGGTCGAAGGGTTGGATCGATGTGCTGGTTGTGTGGAGGTGGTGGGGTGATGCCAAATAACTGTCTGAAACATCGGACGATCGCATCCCAGATCGAGCTCAACGAAAATCCATGGGAAGTGTGAGCCATCTCCAAAGAATCGATGAGAAGCCGGGGCTCCGGTCTAATGATTGAGGGAGAAACGGGTGCTATATGATCTAAAGAAGTGTTTTGTCTCCCAGAAATTGGAGTTGTCATGATGATCTCCTTGTTTTTTGCATTAAATTTTACACCATTCGAGCATTCATTTAAATGCAAATAATCGCTTCAATCTGTTAAAATCTCCCAATAAATTGATCCACTTTTGATCTATGCAAAAAAAATATCTACTGCTTGACAGCGGCAATCAGCAAAAATTAGAGCAATTCGGCGATTACCTGATCGTACGTCCTTGTTCTCAAGCGCTTTGGCGTCCCTCTCTCCCTAAATCGGAATGGGATCGTGCAGATGCCTCCTTTTCGAGAGAGGAGGGGAATGGGTGGAGTTTCAAAAAAAAACTCCCCGATAGCTGGCTTGTAGAGATAGAGGGGATCCGTTTTAAAATTTCTCTTACCGACTTTGGTCATCTCGGCGTCTTCCCTGAGCATAGTTTGCTTTGGAAATCGATGAAAGAGATCATTTGTAAGCAGAACAAGGCGCCTCAGATCCTCAATCTCTTCGCCTATTCGGGGGGAGCCACGCTGGCGGCAGCTCAAGCAGGAGCTATCGTTTGCCATCTCGATGCTTCGAAAGGGATGGTCAGCTGGGCAAGAGAGAATGCGGCGAACAATCAACTCACGACAGCGCCGATCCGCTGGATCATCGACGATGCAGTTAAATTTTTAAAGCGGGAGATCAAGCGGGGCATCCGTTATGAAGGGATTATCCTCGACCCGCCGAGCTTTGGACGGGGCAGTAAAGGTGAGGTGTTCAAGATTGAACGGGATATCCATGAGTTGCTTCATCTCTGCCGAGAATTGCTTTCAGAAAGTCCCCTTTTCTTCCTCTTTACGACACACACTCCGGGGATGACGCCGATCGTCATGAGCCATCTCATGCAGCAGACGATGCAAAACAGATCTGGCCATATCGAAAAAGGGGAGATGATCCTCCCATCGGCCCATGGGATCGCAATTCCAAGCGGTAGTTTTGCAAGGTGGATCTCTCAATGAGAACGGAAGAGATCACGAGCCTGCAAAATCCAAAAATAAAAAAAGCTGTCAAATTGACAGATCGGCGCGAACGGAATCGGACAGGGCTTTTTTTGATCGAAGGGTATCGAGAGCTCAAACGGGCTGCAGATAGCGGTGTGACTTTTCAAACTCTTTTCATTTGTCCGACCCTCTTTTTGGGATCGAATGAAAATCGATTGATCGACCAAATCGGCAATCAAAGTGTTGAAATCATCACGTGCACTGAGGCTGTCTTCCGAAAACTCTCCTATCGAGATAGGCCCGATGGACTGCTCGCCATCGCCAAGCAGATGCAAAACGACTTAAAGAATTGGATGGCTCGCCTCAGTGCAAAAAAGGATCCCTTTTTGATCATCGCTGAAGCGATAGAAAAGCCTGGCAATTTGGGAACGATCTTGCGCTCAGCCGATGCTGCGGGGGTCGATGGTGTGATTGTCTGTGATCAGTGCACCGATATTTACAATCCCAATGTCGTGCGCGCAAGTGTTGGGACATTGTTCACGATCCCTGTGATCGAGGCGACGAGTGTCGAAACACTCCTTTGGTTGCAAGGAGAGGGGATTAAAGTGATCGCTGCTACCCCTTCTGCACAGCTTGAGTTTACCGATGCAAATCTGACTGAAGGGATCGCGATTGTCGTTGGAACGGAACAATTCGGCCTTTCTGAAACGTGGATGAAGGCTGCAGATCTCAAGCTTAAGATCCCGATGCACGGCGTGGCCGACTCACTCAATGTCGCAACGGCCACGACTCTCCTTCTATACGAAGCTGTTCGGCAAAGGAGATGATTATGGAAATTATTTTCTGCGACAACCATCTCCTCGTTGTTGCCAAGCCTACAGGGATCAGTACACAGCCCCATGTTGGGTTGGGCGTCAATTTACTCAATCAGGCCAAGGCTTGGCTGAAAAAACAGTTCCAAAAGCCAGGAAACGTATTCCTCGAACCAGTTCACCGCCTCGACAAGCCCGCAAGTGGCCTTGTCCTCTTCGCAAGGACGAGCAAAGCCCTTTCCCGTCTTCAAGAGATGATGCGTCAGAAAGAGATTGGAAAAACTTATTTTGCTTGGGTCGAGGGTGTTTTACCCGCGCGAGAAGGGACCTTAGAGCACCACTTGCTCCATGATGAATATCGAGCCCGAGTGGTCTCTCCGTCCCACCCTCAAGCAAAGCTAGCCCTGTTGCACTATCGCACGCAGATCGATCAGAAAAATGGAAAGTCGCTTGTTGAAATCCAATTGGAAACGGGGCGTTATCACCAAATCCGCGCCCAGTTTGCAGCCATTGGGTGTCCCGTTGTCGGAGATACAAAATATGGGAGTTCTTTTCCCTTGAAAAAGGATCAGATCGCCCTCCATCATGGAGGGTTGAAATTTTTCCATCCTGTCACAAAATCTCCCCTATCCTTTGCTGTTCCTATGGATCGGCTGATTTTTTAGCAGGCTCCAAGCGATAATGATGCCAGCAAAGGCAAACAGCGCTGCGGTGATATTGATCCTCGAAAAGGCATCGAGAAACGCATTTTTAGCCGATTGAAAAACATAAGGCGCATCAGAGGCAGGTAGGTGGCTGAGATTGTGCATCGCTACGGGAGATTTAGAAAGGAGCCCTTCAAATTCTTTGGATGAAAACGATCTTGTGATCTCGTTTGCCTGGAGAGATTGTTCTAACTTTGTGAAATAGGTGGTAGAATAGAGAGTGCCAAACAGGGCGAGCCCAAGTGTCGAGCTAAACTGGCGCAATGTTGTGTTGATGCCGGTGAAGCCCCCTCTTTTTTCTTCAGGAACTTCATTCATCATCGCTACAAAACAGGGGGTATAGATCATGCTCGCGCCAAATCCAAAAAGGAGCAGTGTCGGAAATAGGAGCCAAATATTTTCGTGCCTAAAGAAAAGGGTCAGCCAATTCAGAGCAAGAAAGATGAGCCCAAAACCTGTCATGGCAGGAAACCGTGGGCCAAAGCGATCGACCAGGAACCCTCCAAGGGGAGCAGCGAACAAGATGGGAATGTTGGCCAGGAATGAATAGACGCCTGCTTTTGAAGGGGAGAAACCTAAAATATTTTGAAAATAGATCGCCCAAAAGACAGTGACCATGGCGATGAATTGATTGCAAAAGATCGAGCTTGAACTGGCGATGAAAGTTTTGGTCCCCATCAATTCAAAATCTAAAATCGAAGCATCAGGTTTGTGTTTTCGTTTAAAAAGGAAAATGAGCGAGAAAATGCCGATCGATAAAAGGAGTAGAAAACGGTATGAGATCCAACCCCAGTCCCGCACATGCATGAGGGAGAAGATCATCGAGGCAATTCCGATAGCGAGGATAAAAAAGCCTCTGAGATCAAAGGAGGTTTTTCTCCCTCTCATGGGAGGGACGCAAAAAAAGGCCATGGTCAGTCCAATGATGGCGATCGGAATATTGATCCAAAAAACATAATGCCAACTGAAATAGGAAGTCAAAGCCCCGCCGACGAGGGGACCAATCGCGAGGAAAATCGATCCAGTACTGACGAAAAGCCCCAGAGCTTTACCCCGCTCGTGGGGTGGAAAATGGGAGATGATAATCCCTTGAGTTGCAGGTAATAAAAAAGCGCCGCCGATCCCTTGTAAACCACGACTCAAAATCAATTCCAATTCCGTATTGCAGAGCCCGCATACTGCCGATGCAAAAGCAAAGATGGTAATCCCTAAACAAAAGGCTTTTTTGAGTCCCCACATGTCGCCGAGCTTTCCTCCGGCTAATACGAAAACGGCCAGAATAAAAGTGTAAGCATTGACGATCCATTGCAAACCGAGATCGGAGATCAAAAGCTCTCGCTGCAATGTGGGGAGTACAACCGGCAGCACGGTGACATCGACGAAGATCATTGAGATCGTCGTCGTCATCGCGGCCAAGATCCACCACTTCCGATTTTTTTCAGTGATTGCCATGTTTTGATAATAGAGTCATGTTCTCCATATCATTGCAGAACTGGCTATCTCCAATATAGGTAAAAAGATGGGAGATCGATTCTCCATTGTATGTTCGATCGATCGCTTCTGCAATGAGTGGGGCGATGGAGAGTTGAACGACATTATCAGGGAGCTCTTCTCTCAGAGGGATGGTATCGGTAATGACGAGTTCTGTCAGACAGGAGTTTGCAATTCTCTGCAGGGCCTCTCCAGAAAAAACGGAATGGGTGATACAGGCAAAGACCCTTCTTGCACCTGCGTTGATCAGCTCTTCCGCAGCTTGTACAAGTGTTCCAGCCGTATCGCAAATATCATCGATGATGATCACATCGCAACCATTGACATCCCCGACGAGATTCATTTTGTCGATGATCCCAGCGCTTGCCCGTTGTTTGACGATGATAGCAAAACCTGCATCGACCCCATGCCAGGTGAGCCCTTCAATGAATAGTTTCGCACGTTCCACACCTCCTGCATCGGGAGAGATGACCACAGGATTGACTAGATCCCTTTTTTTAGAAAAGTAGCGGACAAAAATCGGTGCAGCATACAGGTTATCGACGGTGGCTTCATGAAAAAAGCCTTGAATTTGCCCACAGTGTAAATCGACGCAAATGATATTATCCACACCGGCAAGCTCGAAGAGCATGGCGATGTCAGATGCAGAAATGGGGACACGGCTCTCTGTTTTCCGATCCTGACGGGAATATCCGTAATAAGGGATGACAGCAGTGAGCATTCCGACATGAGAGCGTTTCATCGTTCGGGCAAGCAGATAAAGTTCGATCAGATTATCATTGACACTCCCTTGATCAGTTGTACAGATCGTTTGAATGAGAAAGGTATGTGAATTACGGACATTTTCCTCAACTTTAATTTTGATCTCTCCATCATTAAAGCGTGAGATGATGATCGGACTGAGCTCCATCCCTAAACATTTAGCAACCGATTGCGCTAGGGGCAAATTCGCATTCCCAGAAAACAGCTTGTATGGGCGATTTTCAGAGGAAAAGAGAGAAAAGTGACCTGCAGTCAATATGAAATAGAGGAATAAACGCATATCTTTTCTCAAGATTAAAATATGACAAGTGATTTGCGCAACACCAATTTTTTTAATATTTACACAGAGATCACGGAGACACAGAGCTTTAATTCTTCATTTTTTGCGAGAGCAAAAAATGAAGAATCTAATTTTTTTGCTCTCGCGAAAAAATTAGGCTGTTTTTCAATCTCTGTGTTCCTCTGTGTCTCCTGTTCCCCTCTGTGATTGAAATATTCTTTTTAATGCATTTTTGAGGCCAGGAAATATCTATTGAGCTATGCTGAGGATAAATCAAAAATGATCATCCCATGCGCCAAGAGATTGAAAATGCAATTGCCGATGTTGTCCGCGCCGCGGAATTCTTGAAAGAACCCCTTTCTTGTGATTTCATCGAGACTGCAAGCGTTTGGATCGCTGAGTGTTTTCAATCGGGCGGCAAAATTCTCATCGCTGGAAATGGGGGGAGTTTGTGCGATGCCATGCACTTTGCTGAAGAGCTGACAGGAGTGTTTCGCGCCCAGCGCAAACCTCTTCCAGCCATCGTCCTCTCCGATCCCGCCCATATCACTTGTGTTGCAAACGATCTAGGATTCGACGAGATATTTTCCCGCGGCATTGAGGCATTTGGGCAGACGGGGGATATCGTGGTGATCTTGACTACCAGTGGAAACTCGTTGAACATTGTCAAAGCTGTAGAATATGCGAGGATAAAAGGATTGAAAACGATCGCTTTTTTAGGAAAAACAGGAGGGAGAGTGAGAGGGCAGTGTGACCTCGAATGGGTTGTTCCAGGCTTTGGCTACTCCGACCGGATCCAGGAAGTGCATATGGCAGCGATCCACATCCTCATCGAAATCGTTGAAAAGAGACTATTTCCTCTCCCTCTTACCGCTCAATTAGCAACCTGTTGATTGTTAAGCTCTTACGTTCTATTCGCTCAAATTGTCCCCTATATGCTAAAATCTCTCCTAAAACCCACGATTGATTTAATGGATTTAGAGCACAGCCTCCTCAAGATTATCCGCGGAGAAAAAAAAGCACCCATCCTCATGGGCGGCCTGGCAGCCTTAAGCACCCTCTACCGATCAGCCATCGCGGCAAGGAATTTGGCTTACGACCGTGGGTGGATCTCCTCGATTAAACTTCCTGCTGTAGTGGTCAGTATTGGAAATATCGTCGTCGGTGGGACGGGAAAAACGCCTCTTGTCCATTTGCTTGCCTCAGAGCTACAAAGTAAAGTTCAGCTCGCCATTTTAACGCGAGGTTATCGCTCGTCGATCGAAAGGTCGGGGAGATGTCGACAAATTTCCTCAGGAAACGGCCCCCTTTGCCAATCAGAGGAGTGTGGTGATGAACCCTATTTTCTCGCGCAAAAGACGCGTGCCTCAATCTGGGTAGGTGGGGACAGGGTCGCGTCGGGTCGTCTTGCTATCGCAGAAGGAGCGAATTGCCTTTTGCTCGATGATGGGATGCAGCATCGCGGCCTCAAGCGGGATTTTGAAATTGTGATCCTAGATGGAACAGATCCCTTTTCGAAAGAGAGGTTTTTACCCTGGGGACTCCTTCGCGACACACCTAAGCGACTACGCTTTGCTGACCTGATCGTTTTCACTCATGTCAAAGATCAAAAACACCATCAGCAATTACAAAAACAGCTCTCTCCCTTTACTCACGCACCGGCTGTCGCTTTTCAAATTGAAGTTTTGAACAAACAACTTTTTCCCCCGCGCAAAGTCGGTGTTTTTTGTGGCATCGGAAAGCCCACCCATTTTTTGCAGACGATACGTGACTTAAAATCTGAAATCGTCGACACTCTCATTCTCAAAGACCATGCATCCCTGCAAAAAGGGGAGCTGCGAGATTTTGCCAAAAAATGTCGTGAAAAAGGAGCGGAAGCCCTTTTGTGTACAGAAAAAGATTATGTTAAAATATCTCCCGATCCTTCCCTGTGTTTGAAAATCGACCCTGTCGAGATTCAATTAAAAATCCTCACGGGCAAAGAACATTGGGAAACTCTCATCGAAAACATTTTGGATAGGATTTTCAAATGAGCGAAGACATCAAAGTATTATTGCCTAAACTTGGAGAGAGTATCCATAGCGCTACGATCGTTCAATGGTTTAAAAAAATTGGCGATTTAGTGAACCTCGATGAACCTCTTTTGGAGGTTTCCACAGACAAGGTCAATAGCGAAATCCCATCGCCCGCTGCAGGTATTCTAAAAGAGATCCATGCCACTCCCGATCAAGAACTGCAAGTGGGTGAATTAATCGCTGTGATCGGCGTCAGTGGATCCTCGACTTCAAGACAAGAACCGAGCAGGTCTATCTCTGCTGCGCCACCTCCCGGGGAGAGCCAAGAGATGAAAGATTTTTTCTCTCCAGCATTGCTCCGCCTCGCCCGTGAAAAGGGAGTGGAGTTGCAAGAGTTAGGGAAAATTTCTGGAACTGGGGCGGGAGGAAGGTTGACCAAGCAAGACCTCGAAGATCACCTCGCAAAACGGGATCGAGCGACCAAACCTTGCCCGGCAACGGTTGCCAAAGCTGTCGCTACGCCTATGACATCGGGATCGGAGATAGAGCGGTTAAAAATGACAGGGATGCGCAAAGCAATTGCAGATAACATGGTCCGTTCTTTTTATGAAGCGCCCCATGCGACTTTAGTGACTGAGGTCGATGTCACCTCCATCACCCAGTTGATCCAAAAAGAGAAAGAAGAATTTTTAAGCAAACAGGGATTCAAGCTGACAATCACAGCATTTGTCGCACGCGCCATCGCTAAAGCCCTTCAAGAGTACCCTTTGATCAATTCCTCCCTCGAAGGGGATACGATCCTCCTCAAAAGGTATGTCAATTTAGGAATTGCTGTCAGTGTTGAGCAGGGATTGGTCGTCCCTGTCGTGAAGCATTGCCAAAGAATGGGGATCACAGCGATTGCCAAAGCGATTAGCGAACTGTCCACCAAAGCGCGCACCAGCAAACTCAATCCCGATGACATGAGCGACGGAACGATCACCCTGACAAACTTTGGAATGACAGGCGTCCAAATCGGTATCCCGATCATCCGTTTCCCAGAGGTCGCTATCGTCGGCATTGGAGCTACCCATAAGAAAGTCGTCCCTCTTGAAAACGATATCCTGGCGATCCGCTCGATGGTCCACGTCTCGCTCACATTCGACCACCGCGTCCTCGATGGAATGTATGGTTGTGGTTTCTTAAGCGCCCTAAAAAAGCACCTCGAAGAAGATACTAAAATCGACTAATCAGTCCGGAGAATTATGGCAGAAATAATAAGCTGGGGCAATACGGAAAGAATTTTTTATAGGTTCCCTTTTAGAGCATCCCTAATTTCGAGAAGGATCGATTCTTGAAGAACAAAAGAGCGGTCATAGGGCGCATAGTTTTGCCCCCAACGCGTATCTTTAAAGACTGTTCCAGCAAATTCACGCGCTTCTTTGTATCGGGGGACGATATGTACATGGATAGCGGGAGAAGTATTGCTCAAGGCAGCATAATTCATCTTGTCAGGTTTGAAAAGGGTGTTGAGAGCGACTTTTACCTCCTGCCCTATAAAGAAAAATTCATCTCTGACTTCTCCCTCAATAGCGAGAAAATCTTCAGCCGATTCAGTTTCCTTGAGAAGAACAAAAACTCTACCTAGATAACACTGATTATCATGGAGGTATAGATCCCAGTGCTTATAAGATTTAATTTTAAGCCGATCGTAGTCCATACTACCACCTAGATTTTGTAAATTTTCATTTGTCTGCTCTGCAACCGTCCCAAAAAGCATTGAGACAGAGAAAAAGACAATTAACCCAAAAATTCTCAATGTAAATGACATCAGTTTAATGTTGTTTTGAATTTTTAACAATTACAGAGTATATTATAAATCAGATATCAACAATGTATAATCTTTTATTTATAAACTATTTCCTAAGGAAAGTGAAAATGAGACAGTTGATAAGTCAAGAGACATTAGATGAATTAGCGAAAATCAAGAAAGCTCAAGAAATGTTGACTCGGCGGTTGTTGGAAAAATCTGATATCAATCCAGTCGTTTCAAAACCCTCCGTTAAAAAAACGAGATCGATCAAAAAGGATTAATTTTTTGTTCTCTCTTTATTTTAATGGAATTCGAGAGATGAGATAGAGAGGATAATTATAGATATCTCCATCATGTTTTAAATTCATAGTCGTGGTTCGGATAAGTTTGGAGGGTGCGTATTTTTGATTGTAGACAAGAAGGCTCTTTTTTTTCTGACTTGCACCTGCTTTTACTTCAAGGGGATAAATCGCATGATCTTCTTCAATTAAGAAATCAATTTCTGCCGTGCCTTCACTTGTCCAATAGTAAGGTTTTTTGTGCTTGGTTGCGATCAATTCTTGCGCTACATAATTCTCTGTAAGAGCTCCCTTGAATTCTGTAAATAAAAGATCTCCATCAATAATGGTCTGAGGAGAAAGATTGCTTTGAGCGCCGAGCAGTCCCACATCAGCTAAAAAGATCTTGAAAGTGTCATTGTCAGCATAAGCGCTGAGAGGGAATTTTGGGGACTCTACTAGATAGCTTTTATGGATAAGTCCTGCATCTGAAAGCCATTGGATAGCTTCTTCATAATCTCTACCTCGAGCACTTTTTCGAATCGCTGCAAAAATAAATTTCTTATTTTCCTTGGCTAGCTGACGATGAACTTGTTTCCAGACAGTCGTGATCTTCATTATCTCGTGGGGCGGCGCATGTTTAGCGAAGTCTTTTTCATAAGCATTTAGGATTTCCTGTTGAATTTCTCTGATCACATTCAATTTTTCAGTCTTTGCGTATTCGGCGACGGCTTCAGGCATTCCTCCAATAAAGAAATAAAGTTTTAGAAGCTGGATCAACTTTTCATGCATTGGGTTCGGAATCGGTTCATAAGTAGTAATATTCTTCTAAGAAAGCCCGTGTTTTTTCTTGGCCCAACGCGGAGAGAAATTCGAAAAAGGTCAAAGGATACATATGGAGAAAGTTGACCTTTCCAACAGGAAACCCTTTTTCTCCCGCTGTTTTTACGCCTAAAAGTGAACCTGCAGCAACAACGTGATACTCATTTGCTTCCTCACAAAAATACTTCAGGCTATTGAGCGCTTTTGGGCACTCTTGAATTTCATCTAAGACTAATAGGGTATGATTGGGCTCGATCTCTATTTCTGTGTGGATGCTTAGAATTTTTATGAGCTGTTTTGGATCTAGAGTGCCATCAAAATATTGGGCTAACTTTTCATCTTTTTCGAAATTCAAGTAAGCTATTTTCTTGTAAGACGTTTTGCCAAAATGTTTTAAGGAATAGGTTTTTCCAACCTGTCTCGCTCCATTTAACACCAACGGTTTGCGTCGAGCTGATTGCTTCCACTCTTCGAGTAGTTGATAAATATCTCTCTTCATATCCTCAGAATAAGGCAATTTCTTAGGCAAAAGCAACTATTCCTTCGGAAAACGTGGTTGTATTACACGTTTTTCCTTGGAAAAACGTGATTATCTAACACCTTTTTCGTTGGAAAAACGTGATTTTATTTATAAGTCATTGATTTTCAAATAGATGCAATTTTTCTCCAAACGACCATTTTCGTGGCGTCACGAAAATGGTCAACCTTGGCAGCATACCAAGCCGGAAAATCTGCCCCAGGAAGAGGATATCAAGAAACTCGAACGTCGTGTGAAGTCTGTAGAAAAAAAACTAGTCGAACAATCTGGAAAGCTGCCTAAGTTAAAAGAAAACTAATCCTGAGAAATATTAGTTCTGTTGATCAATGAGCTGATTTTTTTAAACATGGGCTCTTTCAACTTCCGATACCGTTCCCCATCATGGTTTGCTTCCGTAGCAGCTTGTCTTTTCATTTCCGAGTATTCTTGGAGCTCTCCAGGATGGTTTCTAAGGTAATCCCTGAATCCGATGAGTTCTTTCCATTCACTGCTTTCAAGGTATGTTAAGTGAATATGATATCTTCTACTTTCTTCCTCTGGATCGGGTAAGTAGATGACGAAATAGAATCGATCGGGAGTGCTATAAGCCGGTCTGTATTCATATCCCAGGCTTTGGAGCTCTTGGCATGCCGAGTCCATATCCTGTTTATTGACAGCTATAGCGATATCGATAATCCCTTTTCCGCCTAAGTCGGGGATCGCAGTACTTCCAACATGCTCAATCTCTAAAGCCGCCGTGACATGAGATGCGATTCTCTCTTTTTCTTTGCGAAAAAGCTCAGGGTAAATCTTGTTGTAAGGTTTGAAGACGTATTTTTTCATGGTGTACCTGCTCGACTTTGCCATTCATTTTTCTCAAGCCGATAGAGGACATGTCTTCTCAGCGAGTGGCCTTCTGGAAGCTTAGGGTTATCGAAATCGTCTTTTGGGTCATGATGCATGCCGATCTTTTCCATGATACGCCTTGAACGGAGATTTTGTTCGGCTGTAAAAGAGACGATCTCATTGAGGTCAAGCGTTTCAAATCCGTATTGTAAAACAGCTCCGGCACCCTCTGTCGCATAACCTTTTGCCCAATGATCAAAAGCGAGCCTCCATCCGATTTCAATGGCGGGAGCAAAGTGGACTGGAAATATCGATTTATCCAAATCGTTCAAGCCTATGAAGCCGATGAACTCTGCAATATCTGGCACAGAAACAGCCCACAATCCCCATCCTCTTTCCTCAATCTTGGTTTGCATTCTTTTTACCATTTGGTCGCTTTCCTCTCTGCTTAGAACGGAAGGAAAATACTCCATGACGCGAGGATCAGCGTTAAGTTTGGCAAATGGTTCCAAATCCTCGCCTCTCCAAGGGCGAAGCACGAGGCGGGCAGTTTTAATGATCATTGTCTTTTTTTAGCTAAGATTTAGAGAAGTACAATTTACCAGAGACAGTGGAGAAGGGGAATAAGAAAATAAGGACATCGTTTGAAACGATGTCCTTATAGTGAAGACGATAATATTAAGAAAACTGATCCTGGATCCTTTTTTCAATTTGAGGCAAATCTTCTTGGGACAAGAAAATTTCTTTAACATCACCATTTATAAAGTATTGCGTCAACTGATCCATAATTACCTCTTTATGCAATGCTCCTAAGCGCACAACAAAAATTGTATTTGGATCTTGGCTTTCTTGTTGGAGGATTCTTTCAACAATCCTGATTACCTTATTTGCTTGAAACTGAGTACGGAATTTTATATTTAATTCTTGAACAAGTTCGTCTACGGAATCTTCACCACCATAAAGCTGGTTAATCAAAGATAGAGAGAGTTCCTTTGAAATATCCTCTTGAGGGTTCAATTTTTTATGGACTTCTCGAATTTTTAAGAAAGCAAGAGCTTCTGAAATACAATCAAAAACTCTAATATCAAAACGATCCGTTGTATTAATCATAGTTAAAGTGATTTGAGCCAGATGTCCTTCAAAAAATTCTTCCCGTTTTTTAGGAGGGATTTTGGAAAGTTTTTTATCGAAGAATTTAAATAAGCCTATAACATTTGTAATTGCGTTATTCATTGCAGGTGAAAGCGCCTCTTCTTTCAAGCAAGGGAAACTCACGCTTTTTTCAAGACCAAAATTATTAGGAAGATACTTAGTGTAATGCTTTCCAATGAACAGCGTTTTCAAATAACTATCTGAATAAATCACGCCAAGAATCACTTTTAAAAAAAATGGATCATAATTCGCTAATATATGCCCTATGAGTAACTGACACGAGTTTGCGGTCGAGATTTTTTTATCTGTGTCAAGAAGTTCAACCGAATATTGACTTAACAATGGGGTTTCTATAATACGATTTTCACAAAAAAAAATGATATTTTCTTGAGGATTTACCTCAAAAAGTTTGGCAGTGATTGCTATTTCAAGGGGGTCGTGATGATTTTGATCAAAGATCATCGCAATTTTAGGACTTATAGCACTACTTCTTGATACTGTCATAATTACTCCAGTTATTATGTTAATTTATTTACTAATACTATTATAAATGAAAATTATAAATAAAAGCAATAAAAATAAATTATCTTTATAACTCAAAAAAACTATATTCCTTCGAAAAACGTGATTATCTAACGCCTTTTTCGTTGGAAAAAATGTAATTTTATTTATAAGTTATTGATTTTCAAAGAGATGCAGTGGAGAAGGGGAATAAGAAAACTCTAATTTTTGTAGCTCATTATAAAACTCGGAGACTTTTGTAAAACCATCTTTCAGATTTGGGGAATGCCGCATTCAAGCGCCATTACAGCAAAAGGATTTTGCCAGCTCATTGGTGGTTCTGGCAAAACTTCTGGTAACAGATGGTATTGCGCGCTCTGAACACCCTATGCAAAGAATATTGGAAGACTTCAGGTATTCGATTGTTGGATTTAAGAAGCAGTATCAGATCAATAAGATCCTTCGCTCGCGTGTTGGTTTGTTCGCGAGGAAGGGTATAGGAATGCAGCTTCTCGGCGAATTGTTGCTCTATGGAAATCATAGGAATGATCGGGGCAGCAATACCACAAAATTCGAGCCAATTTGTCCCTGAAATTTTCTCTACTTGGTCGATAAGAAAGTCGCCTCCCACATCGAGATGAAATTCTACGAAAGGTCTGTTGTCAATGATTGCTAAGACATTGTGTCGCGAGCCACCATAAGGTGCATTTTCTATATCACTTTGAGGTTGGCCGATTTGATAGATAAAATGATCATTTAAATTGATCCGAGCAAGTGTTTGAAGTTCTTGCAGAATCAATTCAGCTCATCGGTTCTTTTGCATTGCTCATACGTTTGAAGCAGGTTAAGTCCATGTCCTTCGTGGCACGCGCCTGAGCGATGCGCAATTCCATCGCATAACCTCCCTTTAAGAAAAAGGAGGATGGTTCTTGAGTGAAAATTCTTGCTAAAAGTCGATCAAATGCAACTTTTCGACGGAGGCGCTCGATGTTTTCCCCTGTTTTGATGGAATGAGTTCGAAGATGTGATTCCAAATTCTTGCGAAACTTAGCGGCGCTTTTAATAGTTGTGATCATGCATTTGCCCTAGACTTGAAAGTGCTGAGAGAATGGAATAAGGCCCGTGAAAGTAGACGTTTCTTAATCCAGACGAGGGAGCGTAACCCGCAGGATCTTGAGCGATTGCGATGCCAACAAGGACGGGAGTATTATTTATGAATTTCCAAAGTCCAGCTACCGCTCAGTCCTTCAAAAGAGGAGATAGCTTTTCTTCGTAAATTCCTCATGTCATATGCATGATTACTTACCGGACATACGATATAATCTACATTGGGCAATTGCTGATAGCTTGAAGCGACAAATCCATAGGGACCTACATGCAACTGGACTGTCTTATGATCATCAGAATAGATGGGCTCAATACCACCCAGTGAGATGAGGGCATCTTTTAATGAAAAACCCTGAGCTTCTTCTGGTATTTTGTAAAATGCTTTGTAAATTTTCAGCATGTTAATAATCTCTTGTGTGGGAATGACGATGGATATATCCTTTGGTTGAAGAGCAAGAACGTCATCCAACATTTTGTCATCAAAATTTGGATCCCATTCAATCACAGTGAAATTTTTGGCCGATTGAGCAGGATATTCTCTTCGAATCTCATCAAATCGCAGAAGCATGCTCACGGACTTTGCTTTTTGCAGAGCTCTGCCAATATGAGCTGCAGTCAGTAGGAAATATTCTGATCTATATTGGCATAATACCGCTGTTCCGAATCCTTGACCTCCCAATGAAAGGCCAATCGTATACGGTTCTACCATTCGACCAAAATCTGCCAATTGCACATTGGCTCGAGTCCATACATCGTCGATTGCTTTAGCAATGACTTCGCCCATCCCCTGCGAGGATGCAAATTTCTGGAGGTGTTCCATTTCTTGAATAGGTTCCAAGTCCTTTAATCAAAGACTTTTGGACTGCAAGATCTAGAATCGCAAGTTCAATTTGTTCATATTGGGTTTTTCCTTCTCGAATTATATCAGCCAGTGTTCGAAGTGGCGTAGTCACGCGATATCCTTGCCGGATTCTCTATATCGGACTGTGGATACTTTCATCGACAAAATGCAAACACAGATTTCTTGGAATTGCGGTACCTTTCCTGAAGCCTCTTGGTACAGACATGTGAAGCTTGGCTGGGAGCTACATCACTTAATCCATGGATTTCAAGCGCAGTTTCATGTGACCAAATACCCTGAGGATTGCCTTGCCTGTCAGCACTCCAAAGTGTCCAAAGAGCAAGCTCTGGGCGTTGGGTAGGTGGATAATTTGCAAGCCGATAAACGCCCCAAACTTCTTCTTTGCACCATTTTCCTGACCGTAATTTGCGCTGGAAATTTGCACGGGAAAAGCCACATTTTTCTGCTTGCCGGCTTGTAAAATATCCCTGTTGGCTTTCAGCGATTTGAAGGAGTCTATTTTCTCTATCCATGCATAAATGTTATCAAATCGATAACATTTATGCAAATTTCTTGATAATTTTCATAAATGTTATCGATTTGATAACATTTATGTTGCTATATAAAGTCTTTATTTTGAGATGCTTGCCCATGTTTACTTGGGTATAAAATTCTTTTCTGAGGATCATCGACTCCACCCGAGCTCAGAGTAAAATTTCCCTTTTGAAACAGATCTTAAGACTACCTCGTTGTAGTCGACAATATTCGACGGCAACCCATCTAAAGAGAAAAATTCTAACTTTTCACATTTTTCCGGCTCCAGGTTTTTGATCGTCCCTTGCCATGAGGGACAATCGAAAAAAAGATCGACATTCAAACGGTTTGTCTTTCGATGGATCACATGAACAACTTTCAACTGGGAAATTTCTATCCCGATTTCTTCACGAGCCTCTCGGATCATTGCGGCTGTTGCCGATTCACCATCTTCGACATGGCCAGCGACCAGGCTCCACATCCCATCGCAATAGCCGGTATTTTTTCTCAATTGAAAGAGCACTTTGTCATCCTGTTTTAAGATGAGATAGGCATTCACACTTGCACCAGAGGGGTTTTTGACAAAAGATGCATGAAAATATTGTAGCGCTTCTCTAGCTCCGTCCATTAAAGGTATCTCTTCTACATCTTTTAAAGTGACCCATTTATAGTCCTGATGTTCATCAGACAGGTGGACATTGGGTATCTGATCGAGTTGGACTTTAAATAGATGATAAACGTAGTCGACTTCAGGTTTCCGAATGTATAACGAGCCCATCTGTTGGAGCTGAGACGGGGATTGAAGAGAGATGCCCGTCTCTTCAAACAATTCCCGTTTTGCTGCAATTTCTGGGGTCTCATTACTATCGAGCTTTCCCGCAGGCACTCCCCATTTTCCCGATTCCGATTTCCAAAAGGCATTCTGTAACAAGAGAAACTTGCCATCTGTCTCGAGGTAACAACCTGCCACTTGGACTTGAGGTGTAAATCCTTCAGGCTTCTTCTCATGGACTTCTAAGAGCGATTTCATCGATTTCCTAATGGTTTTTTCGTTAAAAATATACTCGCTTGCCTAATAAAAAACCAGGGTTATGCTTCAGTAAAATGTAATGCTAGTTTCTTTAAAATTAATGGTTTAGAGGACTCACCCTAGCGCTGAAGAGAATGCGGGTGCGCCATTGAAATGATAGAGATTTTCTGTGCTGACGACATCGTAACCTGTATCCTGCACTTCCTTGACCATCTTTAGGAGTTCATCTTGGGTGGCGGATCTCGAACTATGCATGAAGCGAAGACGCCACTGGTCGACGCAGAAGGTCTCAGAGTGTCCTTCCGGCCAGACGCGGACGCCGCGGTTGGTGATCATCTGGAGTGAAAGTGGGCCCCATTGTTTGGTGGTTGCAACTTTGAGAAAACTCTCAGCAGTGTCTTGGGAAAAGACAAAGATATCGATTCCCACTAATTCCCTTTTAACCGGAGGTCTGACCGATAGGGGATGGAGAGCGATAATTTTTTTTGAACTTTGATAGGAAACAGCTGGAAGGTGTTTGGGTTTTTGTCCCAGACATTTCACAACAGCTTGGGCAAATTCCTTTGTTCCTACCTTTTCTTTACTGATCCCTTCTTTGAAGATGTCGTAAGTGTGTACCCCTTCTTCAATCGTGCGCAGCCAGGCGTTGTGAATTCTCTCAGCAATAGCAGTTTCTTCGAGATAGACGAGCATCATCACACTTGCCAAAAGCAGTCCGGAAGGGTTAGCGAGATTTTGTCCTGCGCGTCTCGGAGCGGAACCGTGGATCGCCTCAAACATGGCGCCCCGGTCACCGATATTGGCCGAGCCCGCGATTCCTACAGAACCGGAGATCTGTGCGGCGACATCGGAGAGGATATCCCCATAGAGGTTAGGCATCACGATCACATCGAAGATCTCGGGAGTATCAGCGAGTTTTGCGGCACCGATGTCGACGATCCAATGTTCATTGACAATTTCTGAATATTCTTTGGCAATCTCATCAAAGACCTGATGAAACAGCCCGTCAGAAATTTTCATGATATTATCTTTGGTGAAGCAAGTGACTTTTTTCCGGTTATACTGACGTGCGTATTCAAAGGCATAGCGGACGATCTTTTCACAGCCAGGGCGGGAGATGAGTTTAAGTGATTTGTGCACATCAGGAGTTTGCCGATATTCGATCCCTGTATAGAGATCCTCCTCATTTTCCCTGACGATGACCAGATCCATTTTGGGGTGTTTTGTGTCGATAAAGGGGGCATAAGCGACGGAGGGACGAATATTGGCGAAGAGGCCCATCGTCGTCCGCACGGTGACGTTGAGGCTCTTGAATCCCCCTCCTTGAGGAGTGGTGATAGGAGCTTTGAGGAAGGCTTTTGTCTGCTTGATAATCTCCCAAGATTTCGACTCGATTCCGGTGGAGACCCCTTTTGTGTAGAGTTTTTCTCCAATCTCAATCGGATGAAGTTCCAAGGGCGCCCCCGCTTCATTTAAGACCTGCAAGGTCGCCGCCATGATTTCTGGTCCGATTCCATCACCATAAGCGACAGCGATCGGGATTTTGGATGAGGACATCTCTTTTCTCCTATGACTCTAATCAAGAACTACTTGTAATTATTTTTTTTAAAGAGTTCAAGTAAAAAAAATAGTTTATAGCAAAAAAAGCAAAGTTTATATAGTTTCTTTTTTACTTCTCGCTATTAATGTTAAATATTTGATATAATAAGTATATTATTAAAAACCAATAGGACTAAATTATGTGTTCTGCGATTAATTCTTTTAATTCTTTTTCCTTTTTTCCCGAAGATATGACTTTAACCATTTTTAAAGAAATTCCTATTGAGGATCACGCCCATTTAAATCGCGTCTGCAAGCAATGGACATCTTTGCTCTCCCATCATGTTAATCCATTATGGAAGCCATTCTTAATGGAAATAAGCCCTAGAACTTTTCAGATCCAACTCGAAAGAAATAAAATTTCAGGCGATCTTCAATCTAGCGTGAAAGCCTTTTTCCAACATCATCGCAGAGATTGCGATTTTATCCTCAGCTTGATCAGAAATGATCAAGAATTAGCAACCTGCCTCCACACCAATCGATCGACCTTAGAAGAATTCAAGGATAAAAGTGCCTTTGAACGGTATTGCCTCACATGGAAAGCACTGAATCGAGATGCTACCCCTATCCTCATCACATTGATTAATAATATTGCTCCGGCATACGAGGGTTATATGAGAGCACACAAGGGGATCCGACGTGAGGTGTACTCAGCCTTCCAAAAACAAGAAAAATTTTTTCCGATTACAATATCTTTAATTCAACAATATGCAGTCCCTTGCAATGCTGAAGAAATTGTATACGCTTCACTAGTTCAGATGCAATTTGCTCAAAGTGGGGCGATGATATTGATCGCCAACCTGGTCAAATCACACGTTGATTTATCTGGACTCAAGAACCGGTCCTTGAGCTTGAGGTCTCCTGATCAAAATATGGTTTGGGCTCCTCAAAGACTTTTTGAGATGTCCCGCTCATTTAATACGATGCAAACCGATCCAAAAAACTGCATCCTATCTGAAGACATATGTAAGGTTTTTAAAGTCGATAAATTCCGTCTCATTGATGGAAAAATAATGATGTGAAAAAACTTGAAATTATACCCAAGTGACCTGAAAAATTGGGAATTTGGCAATCCCATCGCTTCAATTTTTTGATCGTCGAAGCAGGCCATGTGTGAACACATGGCCGATGCAGACGATCAAAAGGACATCGTTTGAAACGATGTCCGTAAAGTGAAGACGATGGGGCAGCCAAAAACCAATTTTTCAGGTCACTTGGGTATACACTCTCAGTGACGCAAAATAGCTCATCTCGTATACTCCATTTTTGTATATACCGAAAACGATTCAAAAGTTGGCCTGGGGCTGCGTGAAAGCTCCCGCGGTTCGACGATCGCAAGTCGGTCAATATTAGAAATATGAACCGACTTGCGATCGTCGAACCCCGGGGCTTTGACGCAGCCCCAGGCCAACTTTTGAATCGTTTTCGGTATATAGTTCAAAGCCTGAACTATGCCCATTTTGGACTGAAGATAAATTTTTTAGTATGCTTTCAAACCTCCTCAAAGAACAGCAACGCTACCTCGACCATTACTTTGGCCATCTCGATTTGAATGAAGTCGACAAGGTCTTGCAAGAGTGTCTAAAGATAAAAGGGCTGATCATCTTTACAGGTGTCGGTAAAAGTGGCATCATCGCTGAAAAAATCGCTATGACGATGATTTCCACGGGAACTAAAGCGCTCTATCTCCCCCCGACAAATTTTCTCCATGGCGATCTTGGCATTCTTTCTGAAAATGATCTGCTTGTCTTGATGAGCCGGAGTGGAGAAACAGAAGAGCTTCTCAATCTCCTCCCCTTTGCCAAAAAGCGGGGAGCGCGACTGCTCGCCATTGTTTCCAATCCCCATAGCCGTCTTGCAAAACAATGTGACCTGTCGGTCCACCTTCCCTTCGAAAAAGAACTCTGCCCTTTCGATCTGGCACCCACGACGTCGACGACTGTTCAGCTCCTTTTCGGGGATTTACTGGCGATCGCTCTGATGCGCTCTAAAGGGTTTGATCTCTCTGCTTATGCGCTCAACCATCCTTCCGGGGTGATTGGGAAAAAAATGTCGGTCACAGTTGAGGAACTGATGTTCAAAGGAGACTATCTCCCTGTCGCTGCTCCAGCCGCCCGTTTGGCAGAGGTTCTCGACGAGCATACGAATAAAAAATTGGGAGCGCTTCTCATTGTCGACGAGCAAAAGAACTTTCTTGGGATCTTCACAGATGGCGATTTGCGCCGCGCCCTGCAAAATCAAGGATCAGATGTCCTCGAAAAGCCGATGAGAGAGCTGATGACTGTGAATGCGTTGACAATTGAAAAAGACAAACTTGCCTGGGAAGCGCTCAAGATCATGCAAAGGGATCCTAAAAAGTTTGTCATGGTGCTCCCTGTTGTCGAAAAAGGTAAAGCTGTCGGCATATTACGCCTGCACGATATCGTGCAGGCAGGGATCTCCTGATCATGAATCAAACGCACCTCTTCGATGTTGCTCATTTGAGTTGGCAAGGGGGGGTGGTACTAGGATTGTTGTTCTTGGGAGTTTTTCTCTCCCGATTCATCCCATCGATCCCTCGAGATTTGACCCTGGTCACTGCAGCCCTCCTCACTCCACTTTTTGGCATTGTCTCTTCGACACAACTTTATGAAGCAGGTGTCAATCAAGTTGTTCTCACTGTCCTCGGGTTATGGATCATGGGGAAAGCGGTGCAAGAAAGAGGGTGGAAAATGTACATCGCTCTCCTTCTTTTTTTTGGTGCTCTGATCGCCTCTTTTTTTGGAACGGCGATCGGCACTGCTTTTTTCCTCGCTGCTTCTCTTTTGCTTCTCGTGCGTCCATTTCCTCTAAAAAAGACCTTTCGCGATCAATTCCCCCTACCCCTATTCCTCGAAATTTTCAGTGCTTATATTTTTTTCTTCGCAGCGCAAGAGAGTGGATTGATCGCGTGGGCTGTCTCATCTGTTCAGGGATGGTCGCCCTTCATTCTCCTCTGTTTGTTTTTTTGTTCCCTCTACTTTTTGCGTGCGCCCCGATTCCTTCTTCTCTTTTTTGGCCTAAAAATCATTCATACTGCATAAGTAAGTGAGCTGAAATATTTATAATGAGATTCAAGGAGCTTTTCGATGAGATTTCGCAGCAGACGACGAAGACAATGTGTGGGTACATGACTAAGAGACTATTTACAATTCAGGTTTCGTCGATTTTCGGGATTATTTTGGCCGATTTTTGATTTAAATTCGGGGGGTAATATCAAACCTCGTATATTACCCCCCGAATTTAAATCAAAAATCGGCTCAAAAGAACCCGAAAATCGACTGAAACTGAATCGTAAATAGTCTCTAAGGAGGCTGATGTGAAATATCGCGAAAAGAACTTGAAGATCATTATAAATATTTAAGCGAACTTACTTTAGGAGCGTTGACTTATGGACATCACCAGTTGGAAGAGTTTGTTAATCGTCCTCGTCTTTTGTATCGGATACGTAGCCATTATTTTAGAGTATTACATCAAGGTCAATAAATCGGCTGTTGCCCTGCTCATCGCTGTTCTCTGTTGGGCGATTTACCTCGGTTGCAGCACGCTGCCGGTCGGTGATAATGTGAACATCCTCGGCCACCATCTCGCTGAAATTTCCCAGATCATTTTTTTCTTGATGGGAGCCATGGCCCTTGTAGAACTCATCGATTCACATCGCGGCTTCAAAATGATCACCGACCGGATTAAAACAAAATCGACTCGCAAGATGTTATGGGTGATTGCCCTCGTCACTTTTTTCCTCTCTGCTGTCCTCGATAATTTAACGACGACGATCCTGATGGTCTCCCTCCTGCGCAAATTAGTTCCTCAAAGAGCTGAGCGGTTTCTCCTCTGTTGCATCGTCGTGATCGCTGCCAATGCCGGGGGCGCCTGGACACCTATTGGTGACGTGACGACAACGATGCTCTGGATCAATGGGCAGCTGACCAGCATCGCCGTCATGAAATCCCTTTTTTTGCCGTCGATCATTTCTATGTTGATCCCCTTGGCCTGGTATACGATGCGCACCAAAGGAAAACTCTCCACTCAACCCTCATCAGAATCTAAAACGGCGACGATGCCCGGCGCAAGAGCTGTATTTTATTTCGGGGTCGGTGGACTCGTTTTTGTCCCGATCTTTAAAGGGATTACAGGGTTACCTCCTTTCATGGGGGTGATTTTGGCCCTTGCGGTTTTATGGCTCATCACCGATTTGATCCATTTTCCCTACAAAGAACGGGAACACTTGCGCGTTCCCCACATTTTAACACGCGTCGACACCTCAGGCATTCTATTTTTCTTGGGTATTTTGCTCTGTGTGGGTGCACTTCAAACTGCCGGAATTCTTCAGGTTGTCGCTGATTGGCTAGATGTGACTTTTAAAAGCCAGGCGACCATCGCGACCCTGATCGGGTTCTTTTCCGCTGTGATCGACAATGTCCCTCTGGTTGCCGCCACAATGGGAATGTACCCCCTTCAGGCCTATCCGACCGACTCCTCTTTTTGGCATATGATCGCCTATGCAGCAGGAACGGGGGGAAGTATGCTGATCATCGGCTCTTCTGCCGGTGTAGCCCTCATGGGGATGGAAAAGATCGATTTTATCTCCTATGCGAAGAAAGTGACAGTGCCAGTCGCATTTGGTTACCTGGCAGGAATGGGAGTCTATCTCCTCCTCAGACCGTTTATTGGGTAAATTTTTTTTTAATTTTAAAGTTTTGAAAATATTTCAAAACCATTTGCTGTAAATTCGTCACTTTATGTATGTTCTACCCATCCTTTTAAGAGTAATCGAATAGATTAAGCAAAAGGAAGAGAGTCAACGAGATTGGCTCAAGTCTTTCTTAACATCAGAAGAGAAGTGATGTGCAAGCAAAATAGAGCTTGTGCGGATAAGTGAGAGATCACTTATTTGCCTTTAAATTTTTTTGTTTTAAAAGGCAAATTATCAAAGAATTTTTTCTTTGAGAATTTGATCTTGGTTCAGATTGAATGCTGACAGCGTGGATGAGGCATGCAAGTCGAACGAAGCTCTAGGGCAACTTGGATCTTAGTGGCGGAAGGGTTAGTAATACATGAATAACTTGCCTTTTACCTGGGGATAACGGCTGGAAACGGCCGCTAATACCGAATGAGGTGGTTGAGGGGAACCCTGGCCTATCAAAGTAGGGGACCGTGAAAGCGGCCTTGCGGTAGAAGAGAGGTTCATGGGATATCAGCTAGTTGGTGTGGTAATGGCGCACCAAGGCTAAGACGTCTAGGCGGATTGAGAGATTGACCGCCAACATTGGGACTGAGATACTGCCCAGACTCCTACGGGAGGCTGCAGTCGAGGATCTTTCGCAATGGGCGCAAGCCTGACGAAGCGACGCTGTGTGAGCGATGAAGGCCTTCGGGTTGTAAAGCTCTTTCGCGTGGGAACAAGAAAGAGATGTGAATAACATTTCAATTTGAGGGTACTGCGTAAAGAAGCACCGGCTAACTCCGTGCCAGCAGCTGCGGTAATACGGAGGGTGCAAGCATTAATCGGAATTATTGGGCGTAAAGGGCGCGTAGGCGGATCTGTAAGTCAGATGTGAAATTCCGAAGCTCAACTTCGGAGCTGCATTTGAAACTGCAATTCTAGAGGATTGACGGAGAAAACGGAATTCCACGTGTAGCGGTGAAATGCGTAGATATGTGGAAGAACACCGGTGGCGAAAGCGGTTTTCTAGTTTATACCTGACGCTGAGGCGCGAGAGCAAGGGGAGCAAACAGGATTAGATACCCTGGTAGTCCTTGCCGTAAACGATGTATACTTGATGTAGTTAGGCTCAACCCTGACTGTGTCGAAGCTAACGCGATAAGTATACCGCCTGGGGAGTACGCTCGCAAGGGTGAAACTCAAAAGAATTGACGGGGGCCCGCACAAGCAGTGGAGCATGTGGTTTAATTCGATGCAACGCGAAGAACCTTACCCGGGCTCGAAATGTAGAGGGCGATACCAGAGATGGTATTTTCCGCAAGGACCTCTATATAGGTGCTGCATGGCTGTCGTCAGCTCGTGCCGTGAGGTGTTGGGTTAAGTCCCGCAACGAGCGCAACCCTTATCATTAGTTGCCAACACGTAAGGTGGGGACTCTAATGAGACTGCCTAGGTTAACTAGGAGGAAGGTGAGGATGACGTCAAGTCCGCATGGCCTTTATGTCTGGGGCTACACACGTGCTACAATGGTCGGTACAGAAGGCAGCAAGACCGCAAGGTGGAGCAAATCCGTAAAGCCGATCTCAGTTCAGATTGTAGTCTGCAACTCGACTACATGAAGTTGGAATTGCTAGTAATGACGTGTCAGCAACAACGTCGTGAATACGTTCCCGGGCCTTGTACACACCGCCCGTCACATCATGGGAGTTGGTTTTACCCGAAGTCGCTGACTTAACCGCAAGGGGAGAGGCGCCTAAGGTAAGGCCGATGACTGGGATGAAGTCGTAACAAGGTAGCCCTATCGGAAGGTGGGGCTGGATCACCTCCTTTAAAGGACAACACTACTCACTAGTAGTCCTTAAGGTTGAGACAAGCTTTATTTTGCCCACGTCACTTCCCTTCTGTTGTTAAGACAACAGAAATCACTAACAGTCGTTAGAGATTTAGTTATCTTGAAAGTCGAATAGAGTCAAAAAAGAAATCTCAAATTAATATAAAGCGACCATTAACAAAAGTGGTAAAGTCAGTAGGTAAAATACTGATCGAAAACAATTCACTGATGTAAGATTGGCGCTTGAGAACAAAATAGATGATCGGTTGCAAGACGGTCATTTACAGTAAAAATGTTTTAAGAATATTGGCGAAATTGTAAAGCAATTAACAGCTAAAAGTTTTATGTGATCAAGCTGTTAAGGGCTGTTGGTGGATGCCTTGGCATCGATAGGCGAAGAAGGACGTGTAAACCTGCGAAAAGCTTCGGAGAGCTGGAAAGAAGCATTGACCCGGAGATGTCCGAATGGGGGAACCCAATGGGAGTAATATTCCATCATCTGTAGCTGAATACATAGGCTAGAGAAGCGAGACCTGCCGAAGTGACACATCTCAGTAGGCAGAGGAAAAGAAATCTATAAGAGATTCCCATAGTAGCGGCGAGCGAAGTGGGAAGAGCCCAAACCAGAAATTTTATTTTTGGGGTTGTAGGGCCAGTCATAAAGTTGACGTAGACCTAGCAGAATGACCTGGGAAGGCCAGCGACACAGGGTGATAGCCCCGTATGCGAAAGGAAAACGTGAGCGAGATTGGTACCTGAGTAAGACCGGACACGTGAAATCCGGTCTGAATCTGGGGGGACCACCCTCCAAGGCTAAATACTCATCGATGACCGATAGTGAACCAGTACCGCGAGGGAAAGGCGAAAAGAACCCCTGTTAGGGGAGTGAAATAGAACCTGAAACCAACAGCTTACAAACGGTCGGAGGCCTATGCCCCTTTTAGGAGAATGGCTGACGGCGTGCCTTTTGCATGATGAGCCAGCGAGTTAAGTTATATGGCAAGGTTAAGGAACATACGTTCCGGAGCCGAAGCGAAAGCGAGTGTGAATAGCGCGAATAAGTCATATGGCTTAGACACGAAACCAAGTGATCTATCCATGACCAGGATGAAGCAAGGGTAACACCTTGTGGAGGTCCGAACTAGTGTCTGTTGAAAAAGCCTTGGATGAGTTGTGGATAGGGGTGAAAGGCCAATCAAACTTGGAGATATCTTGTTCTCTCCGAAATAACTTTAGGGTTAACCTCAGCAAAACCGACTCGGGGGTAGAGCACTGGATCCACAAGGGAGGCTACCGCCTTACCGAAGGGAACCAAACTCCGAATACCGGGAAGGCAGCTGGGAGATAGACTGTGGGGGATAAGCTTCATAGTCAAAAGGGGAACAGCCCAGATCGTCGATTAAGGCCCCAAATTCTATGCTAAGTGAGTAAGGAAGTGAAGTTTCAAAGACAGTTGGGATGTTGGCTTAGAGGCAGCCATCATTTAAAGAGTGCGTAACAGCTCACCAATCGAGAGACTTTGCGCCGATAATATACGGGACTAAAGCATAGAGCCGAAATCACGGGTGTACAGCAATGTACGCGGTAGGAGAGCGTAGTATGTGCGGAGAAGATGTACCGTAAGGAGCGTTGGAGCGCATACTAGTGAGGATGCATGGCATGAGTAAACGATAAAGGAAGTGAAAATCTTCCTCGCCGAAAACCTAAGGTTTCCAGGGTAAAGCTCGTCTTCCCTGGGTTAGCCGGACCCTAAGTCGAGGCTGAAAAGCGTAGGTGATGGGAAGCAGGTTAAATATTCCTGCGCCACCGAAGACAATGACAACGGGATGACGAAGTAAGTTAAGCGTGCGGACGATTGGAAATGTCCGTTTTGCTATGAGGCAGGCCAGTAGGAAAATCCGCAGGCGTAAAGCCAGGTAGCAGACAAGGGGAACCTTCGGGGGAACCGATGACGTAGCGCGATGCTTTCAAGAAATAATCTCTAGTCGTCGAAGGTGACCGTACCAAAACCGACACAGGTGGGTGTGATGAATATTCTCAGGCGCGCGAGATAACTCTCGTTAAGGAACTCTGCAAATTACCCTCGTAACTTCGGGAGAAGAGGGGCCGGAAATCGTGATTACCTTCGCGGTGAAAGCGAAATCCGGCCGAAGAGAAATGGCCCAGGCGACTGTTTAACAAAAACACAGCACTATGCAAAGTCGTCTAAGACGAAGTATATGGTGTGAAGCCTGCCCAATGCCAAAAGGTCAAAAGGAGATGTCAGCCGCAAGGCAAAGCATTGAATTTAAGCCCTGGTGAATGGCGGCCGTAACTATAACGGTCCTAAGGTAGCGAAATTCCTTGTCGGGTAAGTTCCGACCTGCACGAATGGCCTAACGATCTGGGCACTGTCTCAACGGGAGACTCGGTGAAATTGTAGTAGCGGTGAAGATGCTGTTTACCCGCAACAAGACGGAAAGACCCCGTGAACCTTTACTGTACTCTGATATTGGCTTCTGACTTTCCATGTGTAGGATAACTGGGAGACAGAGAAACGGGCTCGTTAGGGCTGTGGAGTCAACCGTTGAAATACCAGTCTTGAAAAGTCGGAAATCTAACGATCATCTCGTGAATCTGGGAATCGGACAATGTCAGACGGGCAGTTTGACTGGGGCGGTATCCTCCCAAAAAGTAACGGAGGAGTCCAAAGCTTGCCTCATCGTGGTTGGCAATCACGAGATGAGCGTAAAGGTATAAGGCAGGTTAACTGCGAGACCAACAAGTCAAGCAGGTACGAAAGTAGGGCTTAGTGATCCGGCGGTAGAAAGTGGAATCGCCGTCGCTTAACGGATAAAAGGTACTCCGGGGATAACAGGCTTATCGCCACCAAGAGTTCATATCGACGTGGCGGTTTGGCACCTCGATGTCGACTCATCGCATCCTGGGGCTGGAGAAGGTCCCAAGGGTTTGGCTGTTCGCCAATTAAAGCGGTACGCGAGTTGGGTTCAAAACGTCGTGAGACAGTTTGGTCCCTATCTGTTGTGGGCGTAGGATATTTGAGAAGAGCTGCTTCTAGTACGAGAGGACCGAAGTGGACGAACCAATGGTGTGCTGGTTGTACTGCCAAGTGCATAGCCAGGTAGCTATGTTCGGAAAGGATAAGCGTTGAAAGCATCTAAACGCCAAGCCTCCTTCAAGATAAGATATCCCAATGAGACCCCCTGAAGATGACAGGGTTGATAGGTTGGGTGTGTAAGCACAGCAATGTGTTGAGCTAACCAATACTAATAAGTCCATTGGCTTGATCACTTTATTTTTCATCGATGGCATGGAACTTAAGAATATTAGGGAACAAGTCATTGATGGCGCTGTTAAAGCGCCAATGAAACTTAAAACATTCTCAAGCGTCAATTTTCATTAGTGAGAAAGACTTTAAGACTCTATTCGACAATCAAGGTTTAGTCTTGGTGGCAATAGAGAAGGGGAAATACCTGATCCCATCCCGAACTCAGAAGTCAAGCCCTTCATCGCCGATGGTACTGTACACAAGAGTATGGGAGAGTAGGTCGCTGCCAAGCTTTTTTTTCCGCCTCAATCACCATCCGGTGATTGAGGTTTTTTTTTCTTTACTTGGATTATTCAGCATATGTAGGAGGAAAAAGTTTTTCCCACATACCTTTAATTGTACTACCAACGTTTATTTCTTTACCTTTCCTATTACCAGCGCCTGTTTCCGTGAATTCCCAAAACATTGCCTGGGCAACACTTATAACTCTATCTTGAAACAACGGAACGCTTTTTTTAGATGCAAAACAACCCAAAAAACTCATAGCAAATATCGCGAGGGTTATTACCTCAATTTTAAGCGCTGTAATTCCAAATCTATTAGAGTGTGTATTGAAAAGCTTGCAGAACAACTCAACAGGGAGAGACAAAACTGCTTTACCGATTGTCTTAATGCCTTGAAAAAGTGTAGCAATTGCAAGTAATGGAACACTAATTACGTTCGTGATTCTTCTGCAATGAGCAGCATCAGATTCTTCTATTTTATATTGTTTTGAAACGCGTTCAAGTAAATTTTTTGCTTCAGCATTTGTTGTTATTACTAATGCACGCTTTACTTTATTAAATAATTCTGTTCTTAGTTCCGTTTCATCCACTTTTACTGCTTCGTTGAGTGTAGCATCAGTATAACCTTTTATTTTCTTTTGAGTAGCAGACATTACTTTTTCAGAAATTTCTTGTGTTCCTGGACCGTTAAGACTCATCAGCTGATTAAGTAATTTGTCTTCTTTATATCGTCTAAGACACTTTTCTCTACCATGTTTTAAATACTCAATAGTTATTCTTGCTGCTCTTTCATCAACGCTTTTAAGTTTCCAATTTCCTTGTGCACTGCGCTCAATGATATCATCCTGTGTAAGTCCAAAAGCTCTGCTTGCGATAAATCCTGCATAATTTATGCCAAAAGTATTGAGCGTAGAACCCTCTGCACCATATCTGTTTACTAACTCAGAATATTTTAATTTACTGATATCTTTAGTATAATTGTTTGCTGGATTTGTAGTTATTTTACTAGTCATATTGTCTCCTTCTATTGTTTATATGTTTATTATAACATATTATTAAATTAAATCGCTATTTATATTAATAAATTATTAATTTTTTTTTAAAAATTAAAAATTCTTTTTAAAGTCCAGTATTAGAATAGCTTAGATATATAATTTTCATGGTCGATTGCATTTCTTAACTCTTTGTCATTCAGCATGTTAGAGATAATCTGCTAATTATGAATAACTTATAACGCGGTTTCTCGTAAAGATTGGCTGAATTCTGGAGAGGTAACTTTTCAGAAGACTGCTTTTTGGCTCAACCGGTAGATGGTCAGAGTCTAAGAGATTTAAAAATTAACTTGGGGGAAAAGAAAAAGCCAAGAGGTATAACCTCTTGGCTTTGAGAGCATTAGTAAAGATTAATGTTCACGACGGGAACGGAATGGACGATCTCCACGGAATGAACCGCGATCTCCACCACGATCGTCTCTTCCACCACCACCCGTGCGAGGTGCGCGTGGCTGCTCTGGGCGAGCTTCGTTGACGATGAGTGTGCGACCATTGAGAGCTTTGCCATTCAATCCTTCGACTGCTTTCCTTGCATCATCACCATTTTCCATCTCTACAAAGCCGAAGCCTTTAGACATGCCGGTAAATTTGTCAGTCACGATGCGTACGGATACGATCGCGCCATAAGAGGAAAACAGCTCGTGGAGCTCTTCTTCAGTAGTGCTGAATGGGAGGCTTCCCACATACAGTTTTTTATTCATTGCTTGATTCATAATTCTCCAAAAAAAATAAAATGCTTAACTCTTTAATTGTAAGGGGATTGTGATAAGATATTTTCTGCCACAAACTCCTTCAGAGGAGTTAAGTCCTTAAGTTACCAATATTTAACGTTGACTCGAGATCTGATCGCCACCGGAACAAAACTGCACGCTGGGACAAAACACGGGATCAACTAACAATTCAAGCCAAAGGTTGTGAGCTCGTGCGCATCAAACTTTAACTTATAACAAAGTTACCAGATCTCTGGATGGTTGTCCATCTAAATCCTTGATTCCCAAAAATCTTTTAAAAAACTATACCCAAGGAGGGGAATGGGAGGGGATTTTATGCGTTTTATGGGCCTTTTAGTGATTTTTAGCGCGGTGGTCAGGGTAGCCTTTTGCGGAAACGACCTATGGTTGATCGAGCAGGATTTTGTCAAATTCGGCAAAAAAGAGGTCTACGAGAGGTACAAAAAAGAGATGCTGGCCGGGAGCTCGATGGTCGCTTTTGCTGCGCAAGAGGATGATTTGCTGCAGTATATCTACCTGTTTCCGGTCAACGATTACTCTGGACTTGGCGACTTGATGCAAAAGCGGGCTGATTATGATCAGTCTTTGAGTGGAGCGACCCTCCTCCCTTATTTGAGCACGCTCAATTTCACGATGAGGAGCGTATTGCAGTATTTGCCCAATTGCTCATCGATACCCAAAGGAAAAGAGTCTCTGAGTGCCTATCGGAACATCTATTTTTACCTTTTCGGCGTTAAGCCAGGAAATGAAACCGATTTCGAGGCCCGGTTAGAGAAAATTGCAACAGAGGAGGCAAGGGATATGGAGGTCTGTTTTAGAAGTTGGAAGATCGCGATCGGATCCTCTGTCCCTAAATATTTAGTCGCCGTTTTTGCTCCGTCGGAAAAGCAGGCGCAAAAGCGTGCCGAAGCACTTGAATTCATTACTCTACCGATGAAGAATCTCCTCTATTTGCAAAAACAGGGAGTGGCTGTTTTAAGGAAAGATCTCTCTGTGAATGGTTCTTAACTTATGAGCTCATGGCATAACGGGGGATATCGAGCGGTGACCAGTGGGGATTTTGGGTGTAGGCGCGAAAGAGGTTCATGATTTGTTGGGTCTTGGGTCCGACTTTGCCGTTTCCGATCTTCAAGTCATCGATTTGAACGACGGGCATCACCTCTTTATTGCTGGCTGTGATGAAGGCCTCTTCCATCTCTCCGATCTCCTCATAGCGCAAAGGATGTTTCTCGATGGGAAAATGGGGGAGGGAGAGCTTTAAAACCACTTCCCGGGTGATCCCGATGAGTACCTCGTCTGAGCAACAGGTGTAAAGGGTACCGTTTTTAAATGCGAAGAAATTGCTCGTCGTCGCTTCCAAAATTTCATTCTGAGCATTGATGTAAAGGGCTTCCTGGGCATTTTGTTTTTTCCCTCGCTGCATCGCGACGATAGCTGGTGTGTATTGTGTCGTTTTGCTGGTCGGCAAACTCCGATTTAAGCGGGTGGTGATCACTTTAATCCCTTCCGTAAAGAAAGGGTCGGGGTAGGATGAAAGGGGGTAGGCGAAGACGATCAGATTGCTTTGGGGATGGGGAGTGAACTGATCGACACTGACCCCTCCCGTCACTAAGAGCTTGATGCTGGCTTCTATACCGCGCTCCGTCAGGTTTGGTGAATTTGGGCTGGCTGCGACTTCGCCAAATCGATTCTCTTCGTCGCCCTTCCCGTTTAGGGAAGGGTTTCTCATTCGAAACGCTTCGCTTCGATTTGACTTTGTCTCGCAGAGCCCAAAATTCACCAACCCTTCCTGCGCGCGGTATGAAAGATGGTTGAGGTTTTGCACGGTGTGGACGATCTCTTGAATCTCAGCCAAAGAATGAGGGAGTGTGAGCCCGACATGCTCGGCGGAGTATTTTAAGCGGAGGAGATGATCCCACAAATGAAAAGGGCGCCCTCCGTAGGTGCGTAAATAATCAAACACGCCGAAGCCTCTCAAGATGGCTAGGTCGAGGATCGAGATTTTTGCCTCTTCTTCTTTAACGTATTGCCCATTGACGTAGAACATGGTCTCTTCCTTGCTGCTGCCTAGCTTAACATAAGATTGATTTTCCTCTCTTTTTCGATTAAGATTTCCTGTTTTTAGCTGCGTGGCATGTTGAATGGACTGTGAAGATCAAGTTTCAGTTTCAATCGATCGTCTCAATCAGAGGGGGTGGGGCGTTGGCTCCTCTATTTCTCAGCCCAATAAGGTGGAAGTGATCGGCTCTCTTCCAGGTGATCAGCTCACGGTTCGGTTATCGGGTAAAAGGCGGGGCAAGCGGCGAGGGGATCTGTGCAAAATCCTCAAGGGCTCCTCGCTGAGGGTAGAGCCTCGCTGCGCGCATGTTCCCCTGTGTGGGGGGTGTACCTGGCAGCAAATGGAGTATCGGGCTCAGCTTTTAGAAAAAAGGGCAAAGAGTGAACGAAATTTTTGCCGAGCTCGTCCAAACCCACCAGACGGAATGCAGGCCGATCTTGGCTTGTGAAGAGCCATGGCACTACCGGAATAAGATGGAATTTTCCTTCTCTCAAGATCGGGCTGGAGAGCGTTTTTTAGGGCTGATCATCGCCGGCAGCAGAGGGCATGTCTTCAATCTGACCGAGTGCCATCTCACCTCTTCCTGGTTCAGTCGATTATTGAGCCATGTGCGCAGATGGTGGGGGGAGAATGCCCTTGCCGCTTATCGGATGAACGATACAGGCACATTGAGAACCCTCACTGTCCGTGAAGGGAAAAGGACGGGGGACAAACTCGTCATGCTCACCGTTTCTGGAAATCCTGCCTACTCGATCCCTAAATCGGACCTCAACGGTTTCATCGATGTTGTTAAAGCCTCCGTTCCTGAAATCGAGTGGCCCCGCCTCAGTATTTTTTTACGTATCCAACAGGTCCATAAGGGCTCTCCGACCCAATTTTTTGAAATGCATCTGTATGGCCCCGATCACCTTCTTGAAAAGCTCGATCTTAGAGTGTGTCTGCGATCTCGGTTGTTTTGCTTTTCGCGCCTTTTGCTTTTGACTTTGATTCGATTCCTTGGCCTAGTTAATTTAACTATGTCCTGCGGAATCGAACCAAAGCCAAAAGCAAAATCCATCAAAAATCAAAATAACCGAGATCGCAGACACACTCTTAAGCCAATTCAGCTGACCTTTAAGATCAGCCCGACCTCTTTCTTCCAACCCAACACTTTTCAGGCAGAAAAGCTCTATTCAGAAGCGCTCAGCATGATCACTTTTCCTAAAAGGCATGTTTTCGATCTCTATGCGGGCACTGCTACACTTGGCATGGCGATAGCGGCTTGCGCAGAAAAAGTGACAGCGATTGAACTCAATCCCCATGCCTGTTTCGATGCGGAGAGCAATAAAAAGCTCAATCAATTGACTAACTTGGAGATCCTTTGTGGGGATGTGGGTGAGAAACTTGGAGAGTTACAGAGACGTCCTGGGTTTGTTCCACCCGATTTGATCATCATCGACCCTCCTCGAGTGGGTCTTGATCCCACTGCCTTGACTCACATTAAATCTTTACATCCGGAGGAAATTCTTTACATCTCCTGCAATCCAGAAACGCAAGCCGCTAATATTAAAGAGATTTGTTCCTGGGGATACCGACTCGACAAGATTCAGCCTGTCGATCAGTTCCCCCATACCCCCCATATAGAGAATATTGCACTCCTTAAAAGAAATTAAACTTGATTTTCCCCCCATTTTCGGGCAAGCTGAAGGGAGTTTCTTTTTAAACATTTTTTAACTCCTAGGATGGTAACATGAAAAAATTACTTTCTTTTTTCGGTATCGGTGCTTTTCTAATGGCCACACTTCCAGTTTTTGCCCAAGATGGAGGCGAAGCAGCTCCCTCTGGTGGCTCTGGAAGTATGATTCAAACGTTGATCATGATCGCAGTCGCCCTGGTGTTCTTCTATTTTATCCTCTGGCGCCCGGAACAAAAAAGACGTAAGCAGATGGCGCAGGTGCGCAACTCCCTCAAGAAAGGGGATCGGATCACAGCCATGGGCATTATCGGAACAGTGATTAAGGTCCAAGACAACTCGGTGATCGTCGCTCTCTACGACGGCGCCAAGATGGAGATCCTCAAGGCCGCAATCACCGATGTTCAAGCCTCTGCCGAAGATAAAGCTGAGAAAACTATCGAAGTTAGCGACACACGCTAATCATCGCTTTTGCTCCCCGCTCCAAATAAAAAAGGCCGGTCTTTGGACCGGCCTTTTTTTTTCTGTATCAGGTCTCTTCGTAAATAATTGCTAACCTGACGAGAGTTTGGTTTAACTTTTACTGTACCCGCTGATTGAAATGGTTTATTTTATCTAGCACTGGCGCACTTACCAACCTTTTAGCGTCTGGATTGATTTTGTTTCGTCGTTGATTAGCTCTGAGCTGCTCTGCAGCCAGCGCCTCATCGGCACGATTCTTGTTCAATGCACTTTCCAACTCGGTCCTGCTTGAGGATGTATAGGATTTATTTTGCATTGCTCGTTGTTTAAAGTTCTCAGTAGTAGGAGAAACCCCCTTCTCTTGTTGATTTTCATCTTCAGCTTGTTCTCGAATTTGTGGATTTATCTCGGATGCTGGATTGGTGCTATTGTCTTCCTGCATTATAGTATGTCCTGTGAATGCTTCTAGCTGTTTCTTCAATTCAATAATCTCAGCCTCTTGTTCAAGCATTAATAGTTCGTTTGCCTCTAATTCATTTTGAAGCTTTATGACCTTGTTAAGAGCTTCATCTCGTTCATCAGTCATTTGTAGCAGATCTAAAATCGCTTGATCCCGATCTAATATGAGCTGGTATTCCAAGTCAATTTGAACACCTTTTTGTTGCATCCGGTCAATTTCTGCTTTACGCTCTTTAACCAATCTGTTAAATACATCATGATCAATCCGCGTATCTAGCGGCTTATTGTTTTTAACCAACAGTTCTAGCTGTCTAAGCAATGTATTTCGTTCCGAAGTCATATCACGTAGTTGGTTAGCCAGAAGTTCATTAATCCTTATAAAGTTAGATGAATTTTGTTTGGGCGCTGACATTTGTGCTAACCTTTCTTTTTCAAGCTTAAGTGCTTCTTCAAGCTCAAGTGCTTCTCTTGTATTTTTCATTATGCTTTCTTCTGAACTTGGGTTTTCCATTAGCATTTTAGCGTTTGATTCTGACAATGTATTTTGTGTTTCACGGCTGCTTATTAGTGCTTTGAGCTTTGCGATTTCTGCATTAATACTGCTTTCTGTTTCCGAAATGTTTTCTATTTCCAAGTCGTTGTCACCTTCAGGCTTTTTTACTTCTGTTTCAAAGCCGTTGCTGCTAAACATCTTTTTACGGGAGCTGTCTATGTTTATTTGTGATTGGGTAGAATTTTGTGTTTCAAGATTTAATTGTTTTTCAGCTCTATTTTTTTCTTCTTTAGGCATGCTTAATAGATAGTTGCCTTTGTCATAAAGCTCATTGAGAAAATTCTCAGCCGATTGTTTATTGTCTTGTTGAATCGTTCTAACATCTTCATAATCTAGCGTACTAAGAGCCCTAGCTACTGTATCCTGCTGCTTTGTGAACATTGTATTTTTGCGCTTCAGATCTTCAATCTGTTCTTGTAACTTCTTATTTTCTGCTTCCGACTTTCTATTACTTACTTGTTCTATTTTAAAATCCAAATCTGTTTTTGTTTTCAATTCTTCCAGTTTTTGCAGTTCATTTTTTTGCAATATAATCTGTGTGTTAACTTTTTCTAGCTCTTCAAAATATGAACGTCCTAGTACTTTCTCGAGTTCTAGCTCACCTTTTAGCAATGTGATTTGTTGTACACCTTCTTGTACTGAGCCTTGCATTTCTTTAATTCGTGCAGTAGTTCGATTTTTCTCGTTTTCTAGCTCACTAATTTGGGTTTGTAGCCCCTGGTGCTCTGATATTAGCTTTTCATTTTTTGCATGCACCCGATCTTTCTCATCTTTTAGAACTTCATGTTGTGTTTCCAAATATTTTATTCCGTTTTGCAGATTTTCAATTTGTTCTTTAAACTCTTCTTTCTTGTCTAGTAGATCTTCTTGTAGATCTTCTTGTAGCTTTCTTAGTTCTGAAGTAGCTTTCTTTTCCTGGCCTACCACCTCATAAATTTCGTTTTCTAGGAGTTCAATTCCTCTGCGAGTTTGAGTTTTCTCGCCTGTCAGCTTATCAATCTTATTTTCCAGCTCATTAATGAGCTGTTGGTTTTGCTTATTAATTTGCTGATAGGTGTCTAGCGCACTCTGTAGTGTTTCCATCTCTTGTCCAAGACGGTTATTCAATGCAGTTAACTCAAGATCACGATCTCTTGAAGTCTTCTCTTCGTTTGAACTATTAAAAGAATCTGTGTTTTCATCAAGTTCCCTTCCCTCTGGTGGTGGGCTTCTTGATGGGAATGGGGATAGCGATTCTACACGGGGGGATTTTGCTATATTTTCTTCGTGATTAGATCGGAAGTCAAAACTCTCTTCTCGATCATTCTCTTTCTTCGTTCGACTTCTTCCTCTCGCCTCCTCCCATTGCCCTGCACTAATTCCGTTGCCCCAGTAGATGTCATTGACCTTTTTAAGAATCTTGTGATTAATCATTCCAGCTTCTCGTACATCTCTTTCATCAGTTTCTCGTACATCTCCTTCATCAGTAATATCCGAGTCAAAAGAGGGATTAACAAAGTAGTGAATTGCTGTGCGACCTCGGGGTGTAATGGTGACATCATTGCCGGTAATGCGGATTTTTAAGCGAACTTGTTGATTGGGATCGGAAGATAAGTACTCTTGGATCTTGTTGAGGAATAGCGATGTTTTGATTAGCTTATTGATTCTACTAGGTAATGCATCACGAAGGGCCGACTCTTGTTTTGTATCGAGCCTAAGCTCTTTCTTTCCATTATAAAGCTGAATGTTGCTGATATCAGATACTCTATAAGACATGATTATACCCAAATTATTATTGTTATTACTCATAATTATAATACATTATTAATAAATAATCAACTTTATGACTTAGTTTTTTTTAAAAATTTATTTATTATCTTTGCTATTGGCGTATGTTGTTGGTTTCTTCAGCTTTATGAAAATGAGTGGCTGGTCGCAAAAAATGAAGCGTGGTAGAGTGATAATTAATGAAGGTTAATTTCATAAGTTTCTGATAATCAATATATTAGGTAATTGAAGTGGGTTTTTATCAATTCTCTGGCTTCTGCTCATTCATACGCAAGTCACTCATATTTAATCTCTTGCTTTGTTGTTCTGTAGGGTTTTTGTCGATGGGGGCTGCAAAAGTGGGGGCTCCTTCTGTCCTTTATCTCACGTGGATGGATGATCCGGCGACGACGATGACGATCCATTGGCATACGTCGGATAAAGATAGAGTTTCCCAGGTCGCTTACAGGAAAAAGGGGGAGAGTGAATGGCTGTTTAAGGAGGGGATCTCTGCTTTGCTGAATCGGACCAATCTGCTCATCCATACGGTGGAGCTGGATGAGTTGGAGCCGGGTGGGGAATATCAATTTCGCCTTGTGGGGAAGAAAGGGAAGTACCGATTTCAGACGCTTCCAAAACAGCTCTCGAGGCCTGTCAGATTTGTCGTGGGTGGGGATGCTTATTTTTATCTCTCTGTTTTGCGAAAAATGAATGGGTTGATCGCGTCGTGTGATCCCGATTTTGTGGTGGTTGGGGGGGATATCGCCTACACGAATGGGCGTAGGGCCATATTCAAGGGGAGGGGGTGGGAGATTAAGCGGTGGCGGACTTTTTTAAAGGAATGGAAAAAGCAGATGGTGACATCGGATGGCCGGCTGATCCCGATTGTCCCTGTGCTCGGCAATCACGATGTCAAACAGATCTCTCTGAAACCGATCCCCCACCATTTCCTTTTTTATGAGTTGTTTGCCCTTCCTGAAAAAGGGATCCCTTATCGCGTTATCGATGCGGGGGATTATTTAAGTCTATTTTTGTTGGATTCGGGGCACAACTATCATATCGAGGGGCAACAGGCGGGCTGGTTGAAGAAAACTCTTTCAGAACGGGAAAATATCCCTTATAAAATGGCCGCTTACCATGTCGCTGCCTATCCTTCCGTCTACCCTTATACAGGTGTGGCGCCGCAGAAAATACGCTCTCAATGGAATCCCCTTTTTGAGAGGTACCACTTGAACATCGCTTTTGAGCATCACAACCATGCCTATAAACGGACCTATCCTTTAAAGAGGAATCAGATCGATCCAGATGGGGTGATTTATATGGGGGATGGATCTTGGGGGGTAACGCCCAGGAAGCCAAAAAACCAGTGGTATCTGGCAAATACTGCGCAGGCCAACGCAGTATGCCTTGTCACTTTAAATCCAGAGGTGAGCGTCGTTGAAGCTCTCACCATTCATGGGGAGGTGCTCGATTCTGTCACCACCTTTCCAACCCGTTCGGTGGTGGTTTGGAATGAAGGGCGCCTACTCGAGAATTAGTTTCTGTATATTAAGAAAATATTTTCACCACCCGTTCGCTTTGCTCACTAGAGGGCACAGAGGACACAGAGGAAGAATTAAAGGCCCGGACCAGATTTTTTTCTCTGTGTCCTCTGTGCCCTCTAGTGAGCAAAGCGAACGGGTGGTAAAAAAATTCATCAGACACTACTGAATGGCGTGTTGAGCCATTTTTTCGAGGATTTGGTTGGAACGGGTGACGAATTGGGATAGGGCGCTGGGTTCGAGTTCCCGTTCAGACAGGAGGGATAGTTCATAGAGATGGTGGATCATCTCTTTAGCCAAATCGGGATCTTTGTCTTTGAGTCGATAGATCGATTGGACAAGTTTGTTGTTGGTGTTGACGACAAAGGTCCGTTTGGGGGCAAAGTTTGGGGGGAGGGGTTGGTGGGCAAGGGCCATCGTTTCTCGCATACGGCGCATCTCTTCATCGATGACGAGGAGGGCGGGGACGGTATCTGTATTTAAGCTTTTCGCTTCGACAGTGAGCTGGTCGTTTTCCAGCCTGGAGCGGATGAACTCTGCAATTTTAAAGCTCTCTGTCCTTCCGTCGCCATCGAGGAGTGTTTTTTCACGTGTGGGGTCGACGATGGTGTCGTCGACAGCACCGATACGGGAGAATTTGACACCCTCCATTTTGTCTTCAAGAAGATTGATCAGAGGGGTATCGATAAGGGAAGAGGCGGCGAGGATCTCTATCCCTTTTTGTTTGTATAAATCGAGGATATGGCTTTGGAGCTGGTCTTCTGTGCCGTAGAAGACTTTCCCTTTATAATCTCCATGTCGCTCGAGGTAATCGGCGATCGTCGTCCACTCTCCGTTGAAATTTTTCCAAATCAGAAAATCTTTGGAGCGCTCATAAAATTTATCATCCTGGAGGATGCCGAGTTTTATGATCATTTCGATGTCGGGCCATCCCTTTTCAAATTTTTCCCGTTCGGAGGCATACAGGGAGGAGAGGCGATCGGAGATCTTTTTCGAGATGTGCTGAGAGAGCTGGCGCACAGTCCGGTCCATTTGAAGGGTGCTGCGCGAGACGTTGAGTGGGATATCTGGACTGTCGATAGCGCCTCGCAGGATCATTAAATAATCGGGGATCAGGTCCTTGCAATGATCAGAGACGAAGACGCGGTTGCAAAAGAGTTTGATCGTGTTTTGATTCCAATCAAACCGTCTGGTGATTTTAGGGAAATAGAGGATCCCTTTGAGGTGAAAAGGGTAGTCGACGTTGAGGTGGATCCAGAAAATCGGATCGGGCTCGAGTGGGTAAAGGGCACGATAGAACTCGAGGTATTCCGCATCTGTGCATTCCGATCCATTTTTTAACCAAAGGGGTTGTTTCTTGTTGATTTGCGACCCGTTGAGGTGGATGGGAAAGGGTAAAAAGGCGCAGTAATTTTGCAAAATCGATCGGATTCGGCTCTCTTCGAGAAACTCATCGTTCTCTTTTCCAATGAACAGGGTGATCTGAGTGCCGCGGGTGGAGCGGGTCCCTTTGTCCAAAGTGTATTGGGTAGAACCATCGCAGGTCCAAAGCGCGGCTGTAGATCCGCTAGTGTAGGAGAGGGTGTCGATTGTCACATTTTCAGCCACCATGTAGGAGGAATAAAACCCTAGGCCGAAATGGCCGATGATCTGATCTTTTTCATTTTGGGTGGTATACTTTCCAATGAATTCTTCCGCTCCAGAAAAGGCGACTTGGGCGATGTATTTCTCCACTTCATCACCTGTCATCCCAATGCCGTTATCAGTGAATGTCAAGGTGCGGCCATTTTTATCGACTTGGATCTCGATGCGAAATTCTTCATCGGGGGTGTCGAGCTCCCCATGGTCGCGCAAAACACGACATTTTTGAATCGCATCGCAGGCGTTTGAAACGAGCTCACGGACGAAGATATCTTTATCGGAATAGAGCCATTTTTTGATGATAGGGAGGATGTTCTCTGTGTGGATCTTTAAAGTTCCTGTCGTCATGAATTAAGGCCCTCTTGCGATCGGTTTGATTTTCTAGGATACTCGAAATGGATGATTGACGTCAAAGATTCCCAGCTCTTATAATCGGAGCAAATCAATTTTTTTGTAACCAGATAATTATAAATTTTCATATGCGCATTCTTGTCGCCCAACTCAATCCGACGATCGGAGATTTTGAAGGTAACACTCGCAAAATCATCCAAGCCCTGGATCATGCCAGGTCAAAACAGGTCGATATTGTCTTGTTTTCAGAACTCGTCCTCTGTGGATACCCTCCAGAGGATCTGTTGCTCCACCCTTCCTTTATCGAGGCGGGGCAGAAATATTTGGAAAAGATCCTCCCGTCAACAGCTGGGCTCATGGCGATAGTCGGTATGGTGAGGCGCAACCCCGCCAAGGGTGAGAAACCGATCTTCAACAGTGCGGCGATTATCCACGATACAAAGTTGTTGGGTTTTGCAGATAAGCAGTTGCTACCCACATATGATGTTTTTGACGAGCGGCGTTACTTTGAACCGGGATCAACGACGCAGATTTGGGAGCTCAAGGGAAAAAGGATCGGCGTGATGGTCTGCGAGGACATTTGGCAGCATGCAGGTCTTGTGGATGATACAAACTATGCACGCGACCCTGTCCTTGATTTGAAACCTTTAAAACCTGATCTCGTTTTGAATCTTTCCTCTTCCCCTTACCATTTTCAAAAACCGGGCACGCGTGTCAAGGTGTGTGCAAAGTGTGCGGAGACACTTCAATGCCCTATCATATTATGTTGCCAGGTGGGAGCAAACGATCAGCTCGTCTTCGACGGCTATAGTCTTTATGTCGGTTCAAAAGGGGAGCTATTGCAGGTCGCCAAGGGGTTTGAAGAGGATGAGATGGTCGTCGATCTGGATGCCCCTGCTGTTGCCCGTCCATTTTCTTATGACCCGATTCACGATCTCTATCGAGCGCTCGTTCTAGGTGTGCGCGATTATTTTTACAAGCAAGGTTTTAAAAAAGGGTGTTTAGGCCTCTCTGGCGGAATCGATTCCGCTCTTGTCGCATGCATTGCTGTCGAGGCGCTTGGCAAGGAGAACGTGCTGGCAATCACGATGCCTTCCCGCTACAGTTCTGCGGGCAGTGTTTCCGATTCAGAGGTTTTGGCCAGGAACTTAGGTGTAGAGTTATTGCATATTCCGATTGAAAAACCATTCGAGGTTTTTCTCGATCTACTCAATCCCTATTTCCAGGGAAAACCCTCAGATGTCACTGAAGAGAATATGCAAGCCCGGATCCGAGGGATGATCTTGATGGCGCTCTCCAACAAACACGGTTATATCGTGATGAGCACGGGGAACAAGAGTGAGATGGGGCTGGGCTATTGCACCCTTTACGGCGATATGTGTGGGGGGCTTGGGGTGATTTCCGATGTGACCAAACAACAGGTCTATGCCCTTGCCCGCTGGCTCAATCGGGAAAAAGAGATCATTCCCCGATCGATCATCGACAAGGCTCCTTCTGCAGAGCTCAGGCCTGACCAGAAGGATACCGATTCCCTTCCTGAATATAGCGTGGTCGATAAGGTGTTGCAAGGGTATGTCGAAGAGTATCTATCTCCAGAGGAGATTGCAAAAAAGTATGAGGTTCCTATCGAAACGGTGCTCAATCTCATTTGCCGCATCCATTATGCCGAATACAAACGGCGTCAAGCTCCTCCGGGCATTCGGGTGACTAAGAAGGCGTTCAATGCAGGCCGGCGTTATCCGATCGTTCAACGGTGGATGTGCCATTCTTAGCTTTCTTCCCAGATCATCGGAAGGAGGTTTTTAAGTTCGATTTGGCCAGATTTTAGCATCATGAGCCGGTCAAATCCAACAGCGACACCGCAACAATCGGGGAGGCCAGATTCAAGGGCTTCCAGGAACCGTTCATCGATTTTCAGAGCCTCTTTGCCCGCTTGCAGGCGTGCTTGGTTGGATGCTTCAAGGCGTCTCCGCTGCTCAATGGGATCGGTGAGTTCATGATAGCCGTTGGCAAGCTCGATCCCTTGGTAATAAACCTCAAAACGGCAAGCGACGTTTTCTCCATCGGAGAGGGAGATCGTTTTGGAAAGGGCAGCTTGGGAGGCTGGAAAGTGGTTTAAGACAAAGAGATCATCCTTTCCGAGGTGGGGTTCGATGAGGAAGGTGACTAGAAGTTGTAGGAGGGTGTCCCGATCCCAGCTCTGCGCATCGCTTGGGAGGTCGAGTCGATTTGCTTTTGCACAATCGAGAAGCTCTGAAAAGGGGGCGACTAAGTGATCGATGTTGAGAAAGTGTTTCAATGCCCTCCGGTAGCTCATCGTTTGGTGAGGGAGATCGCCCAAAAACAATCGGATAAAACAGAGTGTCTCTGTGATGAGTTCTTCGAAGGTGATTCCCAAACGGTACCATTCGGCCATTGTGAATTCAGGATTGTGTAGCGGTCCAATCTCTCCATCCCGGAAAACATGACTGATCTGATAAATGTCGCCGATCCCCGCAGCGATCAGCCGTTTCATCCCATATTCGGGCGATGTGTGTAAAAAGCCGATCTGATCATTTTTAAGTGCGACCTTCATCACGTCGATATGGAGATCGATAGAAGCCCCTTGCGAAAGGGCAGGGCAGTCGACTTCCATCACATCGCGTTGGGCAAAGAAAACTCGGGCTTTTTGTAACATCTGTGCCCGGTCGCAAAGAAAGGGGATCTTTGCTTGTAAAGTCGTCGCATTAGACTCGAGAAACATATTCACCAGTGCGAGTGTCGACTTTGATTTTTTCACCCTCTTCGATGAAGATGGGCACTTGAACTTTTGCGCCACTTTCCGTCACCGCGGCTTTTAACACGCGACCTGAGGTATCGCCCCGCATGCCAGGTGCTGTCTCGACGATTTTCATCTCCATGAAAGTCGGGGGCACCACATCGATCGGTTGACCTTTATAGAAGATGATGCTGTAGACGACCTCTTCCATCAACCATTGCTGTTTCCCTTCGAGCAGAGAGTTAGGGATGGTCAGTTGTTCGAACGAATTGTCATCCATTAAGACCACGCCGTCGCTTTCTTTATAGAGCATGCGCATCTGATTCTCTTCGACATCGGCGATACCGACCTTGTCACCCGATTTGAACGTTTTTTCCACGACCCGATTTGTCAAAAGGTGTTTTAACTTGATCCGGTTGAACGGCTGACCCTTTCCCGGTTTGACAAACTCATTGCTGACAACGGTATAAGGTTCCCCATCCACCTCGACTTTATGTCCACTTCTAAGATCACCTGTACTGTATTGCGCCATGCCTGAAATCCTTTAATCTTTTGAATTAGAGCAATTTTGAGGAGAGGGGATTTAAAAAGCAAGCTGCCCTTTACTCAAATTGTGGTGAGGAATAAATTGGTGGGCCAATCGATTCTAAAATAAATTTAAAATGGAGGAATATCTATGGCAATTGTACCAGCACAATCTAATTGTAAAAGAACTCAGGAGAATTTTGATCAACCTCCGATAAAACGGATCAAAACAGGGGATGGTATAAGAAAAATTAATGTCTTAGGGCCAGATTCTCCCATTCGCCGCTTACCTAAGGAGATGTTCATCAAAGGGATCTTTTCCTATTTTAAAGCAAAGGATCTGCTCACTTTTGAAAGAGTTTGCCGGCAGTTTTACGCTCTGGCTGGCGATGCACCGATGTGGAAAGAACTATTCGATCGAGCGTGTTTACCGAAGGTCGATTCTATCTCCTTTCGGAACCAATTTTTATCTGAGATCAATCGAAGAAATACTCATTACAAAGTAATGATGAGCGAAGCGGAATTTTTCCTGGATGACAAGTACATTGAGATCGATCCTGACAAGGCCATCGAATGTTACAATCGTATGATTATGAATAGCCAAATTCCTAAGGAAGTGAAAGAAGAGATTATATTAAAAAAAGCCAAGATGATCGGGGTAGATTTCTCAGAATATCCTTTTAATGATGATTATGGAGAGAACGGATCGATAACTTTGCAACTCCATGGAGTAGGTAAGTCGAGTCTTTCAAAAAAACAAGTCGCAAGAGTGCATCTCTATATGTGTATCATGCAATGTAAGCCCCTCTTAGAAGACACCGATCAGGAATTGATGTTCAATGCAAAATGGGAAGTAATATTTCAACAATTGTTAAAGGTCTCTGAAAATGATGATGCGCTTCCTGAAGATAGAGCCAGAGCTGATCTATGGCTGGGTTTAACGGAAGAAAGGACTCCTGCTGATGGAGAGACAACTTTTTCCTATTTTGAGCCTGTAAGCGTCAATCCGCAAGCATTTCCTGAGGATCGTGCTGAAGCGCTGTTCCGCATGGCCAGATTGAAGGTCGATGGTAAGATAGATAACATCTCCGACTCTGAAGCATTTCAATATTTAGAAAATATCCATCAAGATTTACAAGCCAATCTCAGGACCCGTTTAGAAGCTGCTTATTATCAGGCTTTCATGATCTGTGAAAATCGTGGACCCAGTGGGATGAAGAGGGAAGATGCTTTTCAGATTTTGGATCATCTATGCAACTTGGATGGTTGGAGGAAGAGAGCTTATAAAGATATGATTGATAGAGCTAACCTTCTTAAGATCTCGATTAATGCTTCTAATCTAAAATAAATATAAAATGGAAGAATATCTATGGCTATTATACCAGCTCAGCCTAATTGTAAAAGAACTCAGGAGTTTGATCAACCTCCAATAAAACGGATCAAAACAGGGGATGGCATAAGAGAAATTAGAGTTTTAGAGCCAGATTGTCCCATTTTCTTTTTACCCAAGGAGATGTTCATCAATGGGATCTTTTCCTATTTTAAAGCAAAGGATCTGCTCACTTTTGAAAGAGTTTGCCGGGAGTTTTACATTCTGGCTGGCGATGCACCGATGTGGAAAGAACTTTTCAGTCGTACCTGTTTACCGAAGGTCGATTCTATCTCCTTTCGGAACCAATTTTTATCTGAGATCAATCAAAGAGATCCTCATCCCAAAGTGACGATGAGCGAAGCGGAATTTTTCCTGGATGGGAAGTACATTGAGATCGATCCTGACAAGGTCATCGAATGTTACAATCGTGTGATTATGAATAGCCGAATTCGTAAGGAAGAGAAAGTAGAGGTTATATTTAAAAAAGCCAAGATGATCAGGAGAGATTTTATCAAATATCCCTTTAATGATGATTGGGGGGCGATCGGATCGGTCCATTCGCAACTCGATGGAGTATGCCGGTGGAATCTTTCAAAAAAACAAGTTGCAAGAGCGGAGCTCTATATCTCCATTCTAAAAATTAAACCATTGATAAAAAGCAATTTAGCAGAAACATTCAATGTGACATGGGGAGATACATTTGCCCAATTGGAAGAGCTCGTTGACAATGATGATGCGGCTCCTGAAGATAGGGCCAGAGCTAAACTCTACCAGGGCATCATGGAAGAAAGGGATCATGCTGATGGAGAGACAATTTTTTCATATTTTAAGCATGTAAGCGTCAATCCGAAAGCATTTCCTGAGGATTGTGCAGAAGCGATGTTCCGTATTGCCAGGTTGAAGATCAATAATAAGATAAATAACATCTCCGACTCTGAAGCATTTCAATATTTAGAAAATGTCCGTCGAGATTCGCAAGCCAATCTCAAGATCCGTTTAGGAGCTACTCATTATCAGGCTTTGATGATCAATGACGGTCGTGGACCCAGTGGGATGAATATGGCTGATGCTTATCGAATGTGGGATCAAGTATGCGCATTGGATGGTTGGGGGAAGAGAGCTTATAAAGATATCACTGACTGTGCTAAAATTTTTAAGGTAGAAATGAAAATAGACAAGAAAACAGATTTAATGACGGATCGTGAAGCTCATAAGATTTTAAAACAGATGCTTGAAGAAGGTACTCATTATGGGGATCATGTAAGAAATTTGATGCGGCGCCTCGTCTCTCTTAATCAATAATTAAAATTGAGGAATATTTATGGCATTAGCACCAGTTCCCTCTGATTATCAAAGAACCCAAATGAATGGTCAACCTCCAACAAAACGGATCAAAACAAGGGATGGCAGAGAAATTAGGGTCTTAGAGCAGAATTCTCCCATTTTCTGTTTTCCTCCGGAGATGTTCACCAATGGGATCCTTTCCTATTTTAAAGCAAAGGATCTGCTCAATTTTGAAAGAGTTTGCCGACAGTTTTACGTTCTGGCTGGCGATGCGCCGATGTGGAAAGAACTATTTAGTCGGGCGTGTTTACCAAAGAGGGATTCTATTTCCTTTCAGAATCAATTTTTATCTGAGCTCGATCGAAGAAATCCTCATTCCCAAGTCACGATGAGCGAAGCGGAATTTTTCTTAAATGGCAAATACATCGAGATCGATCTTGACAGGGTCATCCAATGTTACAATCGGGTGATTATGAATAGCCAAATTCCTAAGGAAGAGAAAGTAGAGGTTATATTTAAAAAAGCCAAGATGATCGGGAGAACGTTTGTCGAATATCCCTTTAATGATGATTGTGGAGCGATCGGATCGATTAATTCACAACTCGATGGAGTATGCCGGTGGAATCTTTCAAAAGAACAAGTTGCAAGAGCAGAGCTCTATATCTCTATCCTAAAAATTAATTCCTTGATAGGTAGTAATTTAGACTTAACAGACAATGAGACATGGAGAGATGAAGAGGCCCAATTGCTAGAGCTCGTTAAGGGTGATAATGCGGCTCGTGAAGATCAAGCCAGAGCTCGACTCTTTCTGGGTATCATGGAAGAAAGGACACCTAATGCTGGAGAGACACCTTTAACATATTTTGAGCCTGTAAGAGTCAATCCGCAAGCATTTCCTGAGGATCGTGCAGAAGCGGTGTTCCGTATTGCCAGGTTGAAGGTCAGAAATAATATAAAAAACATCTCTGACTCTGAAGCATTTCAATATTTGGAAAATGTCCGCCGAGATTCGCAAGCCAATCTCAAGAGCCGTTTAGGGGCTGGTTATGCTCAGGCTTTCATGATCAGTAAAGGTCGTGGACCCAGTGGGAAGAACATAGAAGACGCTTATCGAATGTTGGATCAGCTATGCGCATTGGATGGTTGGGGCAAGAGAGCTTATATAGATATCACTGATCGTGCTAAATTTCTTAAGGTAGAAATGAAAATAGACAAGAAAACAGATTTAATGACGGATCGTGAAGCTCATAAGATTTTAAGAGAGATGCTTGAAGAAGGTACTCGTTATGAGGATCATGTAAGAAATTTGATGCGGCGCCTCCCCTCTCTTAATCAATAATTAAAATTGAGGAATATTTATGGCATTAGTACCAACTCACTCTAATTGTAAAAGAATACAGGAGAATTTTGATCAACCTCCAAGCAAACAGATCAAAATAGGGGATTGCAATAGAAAAATTAATGTCTTAGGGCCAGATTCTCCCATTTTATCTTTACCCGTGGAGATGTTCACTAAGGGGATCCTTTCCTATTTTAAAGCAAAGGATCTGCTCAATTTTGAAAGAGTTTGTCACCAGTTTTACGTTCTGGCTGGCGATGCGCCGATGTGGAAAGAACTATTCAGTCGGGCGTGTTTACCGAAGATCGATTCTATCTCCTTTCGGAATCAATTTTTATCGGAGTTCGATCGGAGAAATCCACATCCCAAAGCTGCGATAAGCGGAGCGGAATTTTTTTTAAATGGCAAATACATTGAGATCGATCCTGACAGGGCGATTGAATGCTACAATCAGGTGATTATGAATAGCCGAATTCCTCAGAAAGAGAAAATAGAGGCTATATTTGATAAAGCCAAGATGGTCGGAAGAGATTTCGCCGAATATCCCTTTAAGGATGATTGTGGAGAGATCTCATCGATAAATTTGCAACTCAATGGATTATGTCTGTCGGATCTTTCAGAAAGACAAGTTGCAAGAGCAACGCTCTATATGTCTATTATTATAGCTAAATCCTTCCTGGAAGAGACCGATCAAGACATGCCATTCGATGAAACATGGGAAGGAATATATGACAAATTGAGGGGGGTCGCTGCAAATGAGGATGCGGCTCCTGAAGATAGGGCCAGAGCTACACTCTATCTGGGTATTACGAAACAAAGCAATCCTTCTAATGGAGCAGCAGCTTTTTCATATTTTGAGGCTGTGAGAACCAATCTGCAAGCATTTCCTGAAGATCGTGCAGAAGCGATGTACTACATTGCCAGGTTAAAGGTCTCACGTAAGATAAATAACATCACTGATTCTGAAGCATTTCAGTATTTAGAGAATGTCGCCCGAGATTTGCAAGCCAATCCCAGGATCCGTGCACAAGCTGCTTACTCTCAAGCTTTCATGATCAGTACAGGTTGTGGACCCAGTGGGATGAAGATGGAAGATGCTTATCGAATTTTGGATTCTCTATCCAACTTGGTCGGTTGGAGGAAGAGTGCTTATAAAGATATCATTGAAAAGGCTAACCTCCTTAAGGTGGAATTGAGAGTGAACAAGAATATAGATTTAATGACCGATCGAGAAGCTCTCATGATTTTAAAGGACATGCTTGAAGGAAGCTCTCCATATCAGTCTCATGCAAAAAGTTTGATGAAGCGCCTCGCCGATAAAATCCAGGTTTAATCCTCTTTCATCGATGTTTTCGATTGACTCGAAAAGTGAATTTGCAAAGAGAGTGCGTTTAGCTTATATTGAAATTTTCACAAATACACTCTTATGAACGGTTCACATCAGATGGTCATCAAGCTTTTTTCTTTATTGGTGCTGCTCGCCACATCTTCTTGCTCTCAAAAAGAAGAGGAGCAAGAGCTCGATTATGAAAACATGGTGATGGTGGATGAAGAAGAGGAGTGGTCTACAGATCAGGTGGATGGGAAAATCATCGCCGATTTGGATCCTCAGGAGTTCATCATTGTCGACCCTGAATTGAAAACAGAGAGTTTCTCCGAGGGACCCATTAAATAGGGTCGAGACTTTCAAAATTGAGAAGGAGCTGTTTCATTTTAAGATCGTAGGCAAATCCCCCCAATCGTTTTCCACTTGCAATCACGCGGTGGCAAGGGATGAAAAGGGGATAAGGATTATGATGGCATGCCATCCCAATGGCGCGTGCGGCTTTCGGTTGACCGATGTTTGCTGCGAGTTCTCCATAGGTCACAACTTCCCCAAAAGGAACCTGTTGTAGGTGGCCCAGTGCTTTTTTTCTAAAGGGAGAAAGATGCTCCACACTCAGCTCGAGGGGGGAAGGGTTCTTTTTACCGTAATTTTCCAGAAACGTGAGCAAACGCTCTCTTAATTCTTTTTCAACATCGCCTTGAATGGAGCACTCAAAGCGGTTTGAAAAGGCAAGCGATGCTTTTTTAAACTGAACTGCTTCAAATTCTAAAGCGATGCAGACCTTTGGGCCTTTTGAAAATCGGATCATCGAGTGAATGAATCTGTATCCCTGTAAGGAATGTGAGAAATGAGCAACTCAGGGTCGGTGAGCTCGTCGTATTTCCGTTTGCTCACAGACTCTCCCGCATAGAACCAGTGATGTTCTGGTTTCCCATCGGCGTAAAAGACAGAAGGGCCATGCTTTAAATCATTTTCCCACACGATCTCTTGTGAAATCATATCTGCATCGATGTAATGCCGTTCAATCCCATTTTTTTGCCCGTAGAGATAAGCGATTTCGAGATAACGGTTCCCATTTTTAAAATAGGTCGACTTCCCATGAAGCTGTCCATTGACCCATTCTTCGATGGCAAGGGGTTCGCCGCACTGGGCAAATGTATGTTTTTCACCGTGGAGATTATTGTGATAATAGTAGGCGATCGACTTTGGGGCTCCATTGGCATAAAAGGTCTCTTTTTTGATCGCATAACCCTCTTCGAAGAGCTCTTTTCCCAGGAGAAGACCGCTCCGGTCGCGCCGCGTCGCTTGGCCGATCCCTTTTTCCACATGGGATTCCAACTCATTGACGAGTGTGAAATACTGACCATCGAGAAGTTCATCGCCGACAAATTCTTCAACGGCCATGGGCGATCCTTGAGCATACCAGGTTGTGATGGAATAACGGGTCGGAGAAAGTTGGACCCATTCTTCTACAGGGATTCCCGTCGGATCATAGGCGATCTCTTTAACCCGATTGCCCTGATTGTATAAACAATAGTGTTCGACCGTTTGGCTGTGAGGGAATGTATGTGTTGTCGGCCCATGCTTGATCCCATTTTCATAGGTAGTGGTGACGGTGACCCCATTGCTCAGATTGGTAATTGCCTGGCCAGGATAGTTTTTTTCTTCCCAATCCTGTTTGGAAACAGCGTAACCGTATTTGTGGATATACCGTTCAGAAACGACATTGTCGTCTTGATTACAACAATTGTTGCACCCAGATAAGGAAAGAACCAAGAGACCGAGGAGTGCAAAGAGTTTAATTTTCATAAAGGAAGCCTCGTTTTTAATTCTTCCGCTGCAGCTGCTGTCATGCGAGCATGTTCACGTTCTACCGTTTCTAAGGCAATGGTTTTTTCCATGTCGCGGTAAAAAAAGCGGAAAGTTGCATTTTTCTTATCTTTGCCGATTTGCTCGCTTTTGTAAAGATCTAAAAGTATTACTTTCTCCAATAAACGTGAAGGCACTGATTGCAAAATAGATAAGATTTCAACGATGGGTAGCCCATCATTCAAAGTGATTGTCCAATCCCGCTCTGAACCTGGAAATTGTGCCAGATCGGCGACTTTCCATTGCTTCGGGATGAACGGAATCAATTCATGAAGGTTGATCTCAGCAAAAAAAATCCGTTTGTCAACATCGATCTTTCCCGTGTGTTTAGGGTGCACCTCACCCATGATCCCGAGCATCGCATCCCCTTTTTGGATTTTAGCTTGTCTACCCGGATGGAAATGATGGGAATGGGAAGCCTCGAATTTTATCCCTTCAATTTTTAAAGAAGCGAAGAGATTTTCGACGATCCCTTTCAAATCGAAAAAGTCAAAATCTTCTGGTTTTGGATCCCAATGGTAAGGGGCTCTCTTGCCGCTCAAGATAATTCCGATGACAGTCGGTTCGACATATTGATCTTTTTCTTTAAAATGGACTCTGCCGATCTCAAAGGCAGCGATATTTGGAGTCCCGTGATCGACGTTGTATTGGACCACCTGTAAAAGTCCCGGAAGTAGAGCAGGTCGCAGGATCGATTGGTCGATCGAATGGGAGAGGATCACTGAAATCAGAGCCTCTTTGCTCATCGTAGGCTCTAATGCCATCTCCGCTTGGGCTGGGCTGATCAAATCACATGTCATGAGTTCCTGCAGGCCCTCACCGATCAGAGACGTCTGAACCTCCTGTTCCAAAACATAAAGGGGAGCATGAGGGATAGTGGAGGTTGTGAGAAGGGGGATCGGTGTAGGGATATTGTTATACCCATAGACACGCGCAATCTCTTCAACTAAATCGATCTCCACGGAGATGTCATTGCGGAAAAGGGGAACAGAGACGAGAAGCTCGTGATTTGTCTCTTGAAGGATTGTCATTTCCAGCCTGCGCAAAAGGTCGGCCATCTCTCCACCGCTCAACGTTGTACCGAGCAGTTGATTGACACGCTGAATGCGGCAAGCGATTTTCTTTTCGACAAATTCATGGGCTTTTTGATCGATCAATCCCTTAGAAATTTTTCCGCCTGCCACTTTTTGTAGCAAAAAAGTCGCATAATTCAAGGCATCGACCACGCCACCCGGATCGATCCCTTTTTCAAACCTTTGGGAAGCATCGCTTTTTAATCCGATCAAACGGGACGTTTTACGGATCGCTTGAGGGGTGAAATAAGCCGCTTCGATCACGACATTGAGAGTTTGATCGGAGATCGCAGAGCTCTTGCCCCCAATGACACCTGCAAACGCCAGAGGTTTGGACGTATCGCAGATCAATAAAGCCTCCGGTGGAATGAGCCGTTTGACATCGTCGAGTGTCTCTATCTCCTTGTAATCTGTCTGCGAAGTGATGATGATTTTTTTCCCTTCGATCTTATCCTCATCAAACATGTGTAGAGGCTGGCCGAGTTCGAGCATCACGAGATTGCCAACATCGACGACATTGTTGATGGTTCGGATGCCGCACGCCTCGACCTTTTTCTTTAACCACTCTGGAGAAGGTCCCACTTGAATGCCCCTTACAGTGCGACAAGCGTAACGGAGACACTGCCTTTTGTCGATGAGGAGCGCCTCTACCCCTTTTTCAATGGGCTCTCCCTCCTCGCTCAAACTAAAAGAGGGCTTTTTCACCCCAGCGACACCGAGTTGTGCTGCCAGTTCTCGTGCCAACCCATAAATGCTCATGCAATAGCCGAGATTTGGCGTGAGCGACACGTCGAGGATCACATCAGAATAATAGACTGACAACTCTGCACCGATCTCAAACTCTTCTGAGAGCTCCATGATCCCATCACTCTTTTCGAGACCCAGCTCTTCTCCTGAGCAGAGCATCCCGAACGATTCGACGTCGCGCAACTTGCTCTTCTTAATTTTAAAGGGACGACCCTCTTCATCGCTTAAAGAAGCACCTATCTTAGCAAAAGCTGTCTTGAGTCCTGGACGGCAGTTTGCCGCTCCGCAGACCACTTGAAACTCTTCTTTGCCATCGGTCACTTTTGCAATGCAAAGGCGGTCCGCAGAAGGATGGGGAGTTGTCTCCAAGACTCTACCGACGACAACCCCAGAAAATTTTAACGGCAAAGCCTCAATCCCCTCCACTTCGATCCCTGACAACGTCAATACATCGGCCAGTTCTTCGGGAGACTGTGTAAAATTCAAATATTGCTTGAGCCAAGATAACGGAACTTTCATAAAAGTGAGGAAAAATTTAATATGTAGGTATATCATTTATACCAAACCGCCTAATCCCGGAAAACAAAATAATGCTTCAAGACAATCATTGGGTCCGCCGCAACAAATGGCTGACACAGCTCCTCATCATCAGCGGCACATTGAACATCGGCCTTATCGCCACATTTGTCTATTTTGTCCTCAAAGAGAAACAAAACACCCTCTCCATCGAACTCAAACCCACAGCAAAAGACGCCTCAGTCAAACCCACTAACACACAACTCCTCCACTCCTATTCTTTACTGCCTTATCAAGAACTCCTCCTCCGCCTCGAACACAAAGACCTCCTTGAAGAGGGTTTAACCCGGCGCGACTTAGGACTCGCATGTCTTGTCGCCTTTCACCATTTCAATCTCGATAAAGCACTAGGCGGCCTCCCCCTGCAAAAGAGGAGCATTCCCTTGAACAATAACGAGGGACAAGAGACGATCGATATCTCTGTTTTCCCCGGCCTAGCCGATTACCAATTCCAAGCGATCCTCCAATATGCCAAAACAGAAAAGTGGCCCCTCACCAGCCAAGGCCTTTTCTACGAATTGAAACGCTCTCCCATTCCCCGCGATCCCTCCCTTCTCGATACCTTCTACCTCACTCCCGAATACCACGCCGTTTACACCCTCCTCACAAAAACCGGCATAGACATCTCCCGCGAACAGATCATCGACCTCATCTCTGAAAGCGAGTGGAAATCCCTCTCCGACCTCAATCAGAGACAGCGCACAGAGCTCGACCTCACACCCGACCGTAGACGCCTCTTCCTCCTCGATTCCCTCCAAAACCACTCCAAACTCGCCGCCAAAATCCTCCTCGATACCGATCCCGATTTCATCTCCAAACACTTCGACGATGCCCAAATCCTCACCCTCCTCGACCTCTATCCCGATAAAACCCCCATCCTCGCCACCTTCTCGAAAGAACTCCTCTCCTCCCCACGCACCGATCCCCTCAGAAAGCGCGCCGCCACCCTCCTCTTCGCCCTTGCCGGAGAACCTCTCCCCGAACCCTACGACCACCAGCTCGCCCTCCACCGCTTCCTCCCCCAACTTGCCGCCCCCCAGCCCATCGCCCCACCCATCGTCCCAACAAAAGCCCCCGCGCCTCCTAAGCCAAAAAAATTCCACACCGTCGAACCCGGTGACAGCCTCTGGAAAATTGCCCGCAAATATCACGTCACCGTTGAAGAACTCATGCGCATCAACCACATGGAGACAGAAAAGCTACGCGTCGGCAAGCAGCTCGAAATCCCCGACAAGAAAAATCAAGGAATATGATCCACAATTTCTGGAAAATATTGTTCTATACCCTGTTTCCAAGGATAACAAGAGACGTGATCGAATTTCTTCATGAAGCGATCTTGACTGAGAACGATTGCTTCACAATTTGGAATATCCTCTGTGAGTTTAATGAAAGATTTGATGTCAGTGTCATTGATTATGTTAGTGCTTTTTATTTCGATACATAAAAGCTTTTTCCCTGGTCTTTCTATCACTAGATCTATTTCAACATCTGCTGTAGTGCGTATAAAAGAGAACCGATAATCTGGTTGAAAATAACTACTTAATCGAATGAATTCTAACAAAATAAAATGTTCAAACGCCTCTCCATAAGCAGTTGTTTGTGGAGTTAAAGGAATTGAAAGCCTCCTGGATAAACTTCGAACAACCCCTGGATCAAAAAAGTAAAACTTCGGCTTTTCAACTAATCGCTTACGGAAAGAGTTATGGTAAGATTCTAAAAAAAATCCAATCATCGTGTCTTCGAGAATAAGAAAATATTCCTTGATTGTCTTATCATCTACACCAACATCCCTTGCAATATTTGCATAATTGATGATTTTTCCATTGCATTGTGCAGCGACTTCTAGAAAGCGGCGGAATGGTTGCAGCTTTCGTATGATATGTTCACTCCATATCTCTTCTTTAAGATATGTATCCGCATAAGAACGTAAAAATTCATCCTTTTCTGAATTTTCATCTAGACTAAAAATTTTGGGTAAAGTTCCCCAGTGTAAAGCTTTCTCTAAATCGAATTTATTCTTTAATTCAAAACAAGAGAGCGGATGCAAATGGTATACGAAAGCACGACCAGCAAGCAGATTTGCTCCTCCATGCTTTAGTTTACGTGCACTCGATCCAGTTAAGATAAATATCTTATCCCCCTCTTCAATTAAACGATGAACTTCATCGAGTAGTTTTGGAACCTTTTGTATCTCATCCACGATAACGTATTTAATTTCTTTTGGAAGAGCCTTTACAATAGCGTAAAGATCACTTGGATTACGAAAAAAACGATCTTCAACACTTGAATCTAAAAGATCCAACCAGAGGCATTCATTCTGATCAAATCTCTGTTTAAGCAATGTGCTTTTGCCGGTGCCGCGAGGGCCAAACAGAAAAAAACTGTGCTTCTTTGAAAAATGTCTAAAACGGGGAAACATATCATACTCCGGAATTGCCTGCCAAAACCGGAGTATACTCCGATTTTATCAAAAAACTCAATGTTTTTAAGTAGTTTCCGGAATATACTCCGGTTTTAGCAGGCAAAACCGGAGTAGGCGTAGACCTCGAATTCCCCAAGATTTTATCGACCCATGACCAAGAGATAAATGATGGATTGCCGTTGCATGATTCAATTACTTACCTAAGGCACTGTATATCAGTTATTTAAATATTGATGCGCCGTTTTCAAAGCCCCCCAAAGCCAAAAAACTTCCTACCACCAAACAAGGCAATAGCCTCAGGAAAATCGCCTGTAAACACCACGTCACAACCGAGGCACTCATGCGCGTCTATCACCTCGACACAGAAAAGCTATGCCTCGACAAAAAGCTCGAAATCCTCGACAAGAAAAATCAGGGAACATGATCCACCCCACCCCCATGCCACGGGTGGCACTTGACAAGTCGCTTCAAAGCCAACCAAGCGCCCTTCCACGCCCCATGCTTTTGTACCGCCTCAATAGCATAATCAGAACATGTCGGATAAAACCTACAGCAATGCCCCAAGAACGGGCTGATGCATAATTGATAGAGTCTGATTAATTTTAATAGTATGAAGCGCAGCATCCTCTAGATTATAGATACTTCTGAAATTCTTTGGCGATGGTTTAAAGATAGGTAGATTATCCGTCTACGATTCTTTTGCAGTAATTTTCTCGAAATGCCTATATGGGAGCCAAGCAATAAAAACCGTAAAGAAAGAAATGCAAACAAGGAAAAATATATCCAATTTAAAATATTTAAATGTAATTATCGTAATGCCTGAAATTAAAAAAGCAATTGTATCACTAGATTCTGCCAATCCGTATATTTTACCTCGTTCATGTTTTTGCCTGTTTTTTGAAATAATAGAAAACATGGTAGGTGATAACAATGCATTACCTATCGCATGAAAAAAATAACATGTCGCTAGGACTACATCGATCCCTTTAACAAAATATGAGAAAGCGAAATAGGGCAATAGAGATACTACTGAAATAACATACCCGATTCTTATCATTTTACTATCAGGAATTTTTGGAAAAAATTTAATAGAAAATGTGCCGCACAAATATCCGATCATCATTAAAATTTCAATGACAGATGATTCGTAATTATTAAAGTCTGCATAAAACACAAGAATTATGTAAATGGAAATTTCCCATAAAATCCAAGCGAGGAAAATCATTTGAATAGTTCTGTTTCGAATATCTTTTGCAATTAATAATATTTCATTGAAAAGAAAATTTGTGAAGGTATTTTTTTTTAATTTTCGAATATCCTGAAATTTGACATCTTTTAAATCAAAGAAATATTTAACGCATAAGAACAATATAAAGACAAAAGAAATAATCAACATTAACGTAGCATTTTTATCGGAGAAGATTTTTTTGAGAAAAATCAGTACAAGGTAACCAACTGCATATGAGCCCGTGGATAAAGCAAAGGAAAATCGCAAGCTCCTTCCTTCTATATCTCCCATATCTCCTATTGCTGCCCAAGATATAGGCACCGTATTTCCAAGGATTCCTTTCGAAAAATTTATTAGAAGGATCAGAGGAAGATAGGCTAGCAAATGCAAGTCATAAAGATAAACGAATATAAGGCTAAGGAGAGAGAAGAATATTGAAACAATTAAACTGATCTTTCTTCCATAAAAATCAGAAACCCCAGCTTGGATTGGAGAAAAAATTATTTGCAAAAATAGCAACCCAACAAAAACGCCAAATTCCCGGATTGTGGATTCATTGCTAAAAGAACCAGCTATGTAATTATCACAAATAACGTCAAAAGCAATAAATAATAAAATTAAAACAAGAAATTTATTTTGTCTTGAACGTTTTTTTGCTGGGTGCATCAGTGATCAAAGCCTCAGAAGAGTGAAACTTCTACGCAAGCCTTGTTAAACACGATACAAAGGATAGTTGTCAATAAGTTTATTACACAATGCTAATCAATGGGTTTTCGCGCTTTGATGGCCAATACTTGATAAGGCAGAACTATCTCATCTTTTCTAGAACTGATGCTCACAGTCAGACTTTTTTCAACTGCTTTATTGAGAAATGACTCTTGCAACTCTTCAGGTAGTGGAACATAGCAAGTTAACCATCCTCTAATATAGGTTTTTAATTCTTCAGTATTTTTATATTTAGACAATCGCCACTCAGGACGGAATTCATCTAATTCAAATTTTTGAGATCTCAGTATGTCCTTATATTCTTCAATTGAGAGCATCGTATGAACAGCGGACAGTTTTTTATAGGAAGAAAATTCCTCAAGAGTTTTTTCAAGAAAAGTAATATAGGCAGATTCTTTAAGGTAGGTCAAAATTAGCAAAATCCCCCCCGGCTTTAGAGATTTGCACATCAAATCTAGCGCTTTTTTAGGTTCTCTGACCCAAAGGAGGCAACTGAAACAGGTAATGACGTCAAAACAATCATTCATGAAACTCATTTCTTCAGCTTTTGCATGTTGGAATTCGAGATTTGGAAATTTTGAGTTCAAGAATTTTTCTCTGGCAAGGCGAATCATATCGGAAGAGGCATCTAGGCCAATCGATTTCCCTTTGGGCGCTTTTTGTGAAATTTCGGCTATGATGTTTCCATGACCACAACCAACATCGAGCACGGATGCGGATTCAGCTAAGTTTAAGGATTTTAAAAATTCCTGAGCCCGCTCATATTGAGGTTGGGAATGATCCTGGTAATAAGATGCATCAAGATCGATATCATCAACTTTCATTGTATTTTCTCCATTTTTGTAGTACGTCATTACAGTGCAAATATACAGCGCGCCGTCATAGTTGCTAAAAATTTTACATTATGCGTTTCTTGCATTCCCCTTTTTCCCAAGTTTACAGAGGATGTCATTTTTCGAGCATTATTTTATAATAAAGTGGTATTATTTATCTCAGCTTAAATTGCGAATAAACGAAATCTTTATAAACAAGGTTTACTCCCATGTCAAATGGCGAAGGCAGCATATTAAAGCAACATAAAATTGTAAATGAAAATTTTACAAGTTTTTGTGATTTATTCAGGTTCCAAGTTAGAACAAATCCGCATGCAGTTGCGGTTATATTCGAAGGGAGTTCTTTAACGTACCAGGAATTGGACTACCGATCATCTCAACTAGCTGGTTTTTTGAGAGCGAATGGGGTCAAATCTGAAACAATAGTTGCTCTAAGTCTTCACAATAGTTTGGATCTCTTGGTTGGGATTTTGGGGATTTTCAAATCAGGGGGCGCCTATCTACCCATCGATCCGAATTATCCGGCAGAGAGAATAGAGTCAATTCTCGAAGATGCAAAACCTGTGATCTTGTTAACAGAGGAAAGGTTGAATGATAAATTCTCATTCCTTCCTTACAAGATTGTCCTGATGAATAAGCTCCCCTCCATTGAACATATTAGTCAGGGCGAATTTATCCAGGCTAACCATTTAGCTTATGTGATCTACACCTCTGGTTCGACCGGCAAACCGAAGGGGATCATGGTAGAACATGAGGCTTTATCTCACGCCGCTTTGGTGTATCGAGAACTGCATCCAAATAGATTGGTTTCGCTTATGTCCGGAAGTATTAGCTTCGATGCAAGCTTGCTTGTTATTTCTCATACTCTAACTTCCGGAGGAACAGTCTGCGTTCCCAAAAATGAGATGGGTGTTGATCCGGAACAAATCATCGCCCTAATTGAAAGGCATATGGTCAACTATACGCTCTGTGTCCCCTCTTTTTATTCGATCATACTGAGTAAATCTCAGAAACTATCTTCTTTGCAAAGCGTCGATCTTGGTGGGGAAAGCATTCCTAATGATATCCCAGACATCCATGCCAAAATCGCCCCTAATGCTGTTCTATACAATGTATATGGTCCATCAGAATATTCGGTTGGGGCCACATTTGCAAAAATTTACGATCCTGTTACAAAGCAAATAAATAAAATTTCAATTGGTAAGCCTTTACCAAAAACTCAAGTCTACATTCTAGATGAAAACCTACAACCGGCCTCTACAGGCGTTAAAGGAGAGATTTTCATTGGGGGAGAAGGACTTGCGAGAGGGTATTTAAATAAAGAAGATCTTTCGAAAGAAAAATTTACTTGGGTATCTTTTCCTGAGCAAGATCCAATACGTCTATACAAAACTGGAGATTTTGGTCGTTTTTCACAGGATGGAACCATTGAATTCCTAGGTCGGATGGATCATCAAGTAAAAATCCGCGGCTATCGTATTGAGCTTGGAGAAGTCGAATACTTCATTTGCCAACACCCAGAAGTCAACGAAGCTGTGGTGATTGTTCAAGAAGAAAAGCGATTAGCAGCTTACTTTTTTGCTAAAACAAAAGAGGCAATTTCTGAAAAGCTGCGAACCTATCTCCAAAATATGCTCCCGCAACACATGATCCCCTCAGCACTCATTCAAGTTGACTGTTGGCCTCGGACTCCAAATGGAAAAATCGATCGGAGAGCGCTGTCTAACTTTCCAGAGCAGCATTCTAAGAAGGTTTCTTTTGAGGAGCCTTTGTCAGGAATGGAATTAACATTATTTCAGATTTGGCAGCAGGTTCTAGGCCGGGACACATTTGGGGTAAAGGACAATTTTTTCCATTTAGGAGGTGATTCACTTCAGATTGTTAATGTGCACGCACTTCTCCAGGAAACCCTTGATTTCAAAGTAAATATCTCCAATCTATTTCAATATCCCACCATCTCACAATTAGCCCATCATCTTTCTTCTGAAAAAACAGATGATGTTCCTTCTTCAAAATTACAGGAGCTTACAAAAAAACAAAAATCGGCTTTCCAGCAATTTAGAAAACTTTCCAATAGAGATTAATATGAATCAAGTCGCAGAACATGCAATTGCCATCATCGGAATGTCGGGTCGATTCCCAGCTGCTGAAAATATCGAGGCGTTTTGGAATAATCTCTGTCGGAACAAAGAATCCATCACAGCCTTCTCAAATGAGGAATTGCTTGCTGCTGATATTTCCGAATCGCAAATTCTATCGCCTCATTATGTAAAGGCAAGGGGAGTTTTAGATGGCATAGAGTTTTTTGATGCTAACTTTTTTGAAATCACACCACTCGAGGCAGAGCTCACAGATCCGCAGCATAGACTTTTTTTAGAGTGCGCTTACGAAGCATTGGAAAATGCAGGTTATTGTCCCGATCTCTACTCTGGATCTATTGGAATCTATGGAGGAACAGCAAGAAGCACTTACTTCCTCAATCACATCTTTCCCAACCGCAATCTCATGGAAACAATGGGAAACTACCTGGTCAGAATAGGAAATGAGCAAGACTTTTTCACAACAAAAGTCTCTTATAAACTCAATTTAAAAGGCCCAAGTCTTTCTATTCAGACAGCTTGTTCTACTTCTCTTGTCACAATCTGTACTGCTTGCAATCACCTTCTGACTTATCAATGCGATATGGCACTAGCTGGGGGAGCATCCATTTTTTTACCTCAGAAAAGTGGTTATGTCCACCAAGAGGGGATGATTTTTTCTCCGGATGGCCATTGTAAACCTTTTGATGCAGATGCTCAGGGGACAGTGCCAAGTAATGGAGTTGGCATCGTTGTTTTAAAAAGACTAGAAGATGCATTAGCTGACCGAGATCATATCTATGCTATTGTTAGAGGATATGGAATGAATAATGATGGTGCAGAGAAAATCAGTTACTCAGCTCCTAGCGTTACGGGGCAAGCCGCAGCAATCGAATCGGCGATTGCTATGGCTGGGATCGACCCTTCTACAATCTCTTATGCCGAAACCCATGGAACAGCGACTAGCCTGGGGGATCCAATCGAAATCGATGCTCTTACTAAGGCCTTTCGAAAATACACCCAAGAACAACAATTCTGTGCTATTGGTTCGGTCAAAAGCAATATAGGACACTCGATGGAAGCTGCAGGGATCGCTGGATTCATCAAGACGGTTCTCGCTTTGCAGGGAAAAAAAATCCCACCCATGCTTCATTTTAAAACTCTAAATCCTCAGATTAATTCTGAAAATAGCCCCTTCTATGTAAACACTACATTAAAGGATTGGCCATCTAGTAAAGATCCTCGCCGTGCTTGTGTAAGCTCTTTCGGGATCGGCGGAACAAATGCCTATGTAATTCTCGAAGAAGCTCCCAGTCTTTTAGATTCAATCGCATCAGACATTCCCCATCTACTCGTACTTTCTGCAAAAACGAGCTCTGCTTTAAATACAATTGCACTCAACCTCGGCAATTATCTAAAAGAGCATCCAGCACTCTCTTTGACTGATGTCGCTTTTACTTTGCAAATGGGAAGGAAAGCATTTGAATATCGGCGAGCTATAGTATGCCGGAATCGAGAAGAAGCTATCGCTTCTCTACTAAATCTCGATACTAGATTCCTCACCCCACAAACACCCTCAGAGAAATACCTCAGTGAAATAGGAGCCTCATGGACTTTTGGCAAGGCAATCGATTGGACAATTTTGTGGTCGCATTTGGAACCAGAAAGAAAACCTTCACGCATACCTCTTCCAACTTATCCATTCGAAAAAAAACGATATTGGATCGATCCTCCTGTTGAAACCAAAGCTTCACAATCCAAACTTCAAGTGTTTCATAAAGAAAGTTCTCTCTCCAGTGTAGAGATGACCTTATTGGCAATTTGGAAACAATTCCTAGGAATTGAAACGATCAATTTGCATGATAATTTTTTTGTTTTAGGAGGAGACTCCCTCTTAGCCATTCAAGTTATCTCTCAAATACAAGTAGAGCTTGGAACTTCATTAAGACTGCAAATGATTTATCAATTTCCCACTATTTCTCAGTTAGCTATTGCAATCTCTCAACAAGCCATGGAGACTTCATGTCTTGTCTCTTTAAAAGCTGGGAATGGACACCCACCTCTCTTTTTAATTCACGGAATTGATGGAAACGTTTTTTCGTACCAACCTCTTGCAGAAGCAATGACTTTCCAAGGATCAATCTTTGGAATCCAGGCAATCAATGCAGCTCAACAAGAACAAACAATAGAAAAAATTGCATCTTCTTATATTAGTGAAATTCAAAAGATACAACCTAACGGCCCCTATTTTCTCTGCGGTTTTTCATATGGCGGGATCGTTGCCTACGAAATGGGAAGGCAGCTTCATCAATTAGGCCATACCCCTAGATTCCTCGCGATGATAGACTCAATCAACCCACAACACGATTTAGTCCCATTAAGCAATGATCGGGAGATGCTTATCTTTTTAATTGAACTTTTAGAAGGAAAAGAGATGCCGATCGGCACTATTCAGAATTTTTCCTTCGAAGATCTGGAAGAAAAGCTGCTTAGAAGTTTGGGACTAGATAGATTGCCCGCCAAGGAGCAGCAACAAAATTTCGAGCAAATTCAAAAGCATCTAGAATCCTTAAAGCACTATGTACCCGAACCATATTATGGAGATCTGATGTTTTTCGAAGCCAAAGAACGCTTCTTTCGCATGAAAGATATTCCGTTGACTACGACTTGGAAGTATCCAATAAATGGAGAACTAGTTGTTTGTGAAATAACAGGCAACCATCTAAACGTATTAAGGCCTCCTCATGTCAAAAGCCTTGCCAATCAGTTAGACTTGTCTCTTGAAAAGATCCTCAAAGGATGAAACTTTTTTAAAAATCACTCTCAACTAGCGGAATCCCGAGATAATAATTGTTGATTGATGTCCTCAATAAATTGTCTATAGATTCCCTGTAAATTGAGTTTTAGGGCATCGGAACATTTGATAGCTTGCTTGGCTGTATTCATAAATGGGGAAAGTTGGCAGCATAGGCCATCGCTTTTATTGCTTATATAGTTTTTTTTCAACAAAATCTTTTCCCCTTGATTCAGAACCATTTCAACTGCAATATTCCCATAGTATGTAAAGTATGTTCCTGAATTTACTTTGATGATCTTTCCTTTGATATGATAAGTATCCACAGATTCTTCATCGATAATTGAATATCCAGCGTTTATCAGTTCTTCTTCTAGAGCTGCTTTCATCCACATTGGAACATCGTCATCTGTAGTGATTTTAACAGCTGGCATGCCATACCCATTCCTTAAAGCGCCAATTTGTTTTGGTTTTAAGCGAGTGTCTTCAAAGTTGTCTACAGATATGCAAACGTAGTTTTTTGCTTGTTCCTGAATAATGGAGGTGTAATTTAAAGAAGCTCTAGTTGTACAACTTGTGAAAAATAAAATAAAACAGAAGCAAATGGAAGATTTCGTTTTAGTTTTCATAAAACCGTGCGTTTTTTGAGACATTTTAGCAAGATTAAGGTAAATGTTGTCCAACCAAATATGAGCTCCAGACCTTTTTGGAATTATTCGTTTTTATACTTCATCCCAAAGGATGGTCCCAGTATAGGGCTGTGTCTGAACTCAGGTTAATTGTCTTGAGAAGATTTAGGAAGCCAGGAATCTTTTTGTACTAAAGTCCAGCAACAGCAGCAGCGAGCTTTGCGTCAGCTTCTTCATATGTTTCAACCAGAATTGTTACGAGTCGATGGGTTTCTGAGGAAATAATCTCGTATTCTAGTTTTCCATCTGTGAACGATAATACATGGAGTTTTTCTGGTCCTAATTCTGAGCCATCTGAATTCTTTAAAAAAATGTGTACTTGGATATTTTTTGGTGTTAATGGAAAATTTGCAAAGCAAGGTCGAATCTTTTCATTAGCATTTAACGTTTTTAGAAGAAGATTTCCTGCGGTCATAAGCAATTCACGTGCTTCGCCTATATCTACCTCTTTATAGTAAAAGAAACTGCAATGGAGCAATTTGGTTGGTTTTGTCCTCCCTCCTATTCCTCCATATTCGACGGCATAAAGTTTTTTTTCTCTCATTAATTGCCAAAGCACTCTATGGCCTAATTCGTTTGCTAAGACAGTAAAGCTTGGATGATAACCTGTCCCCGAACTGTTTTCTACGCATCCAGTGACTAATATCAAAATGAATAACAAAAATCTCACGGGTATGCTCCTTTATGTTCAAAATAGTCTCTCAGTTGCCTTTCGTATACTTCATTAAAGGTGGGACTTTGTGGAGAGTGATCAATGCCCGTAGCATTTTCATGCGGTGTTAGTAGAATTAATTGTTTGCGCTTTTCCAAAAGCTTCTGAAGCAGTTCTTGTTGTTCAGATTCATCATTAAAAGAAGCGATCAAAAGTTTAAAAATATATTCACCAAGATAAATGAAATCTTTCTTACTAGCAAAATCAAAGGAAGCATAACACAGTTCTTCAGACACAGTAGCTGCAGGTCCAATGCCTATTACAATAGCCCGATCGCGTATTTCTTGAGGAACTTTCATTAAAGCATTTTCTGTATGAATGGCACCTTGACTAGAGCAAAATTGGAGAAATTTTTGATTTGGATTCTCTTTATTTTTTTCGTGAAACTCAGTCCATAATTGATGGCACAATTCTTGGGTTCCAGGAGAAAATCCCCAGTAATTACAGAAAAGGACTTCAGCAACATCTGTGGGAGCGCAATTACTATGGTTGTAGATTCCGTTGATACACAGATTACCGGGTATGAATTTTCGGATATGCTCAGCATTGGCAAGCGCCTCTTCAGGAGAAGTATTTATGCCGTTGATGTAAATAATACACATGTCATCTCGGCTGATGCCTTCTGTTTTGTACAATCTGGAAAATTCATTTGGTGAAGTTATTTCGGGCGCAAAGATTTCAGGGATGCCACTCAATGCTTTCGAGAAATTGGTAAAGGCATTTGGAAAAGCAAATGCATTAGGCGTAGGGATCGCAATATTCTCAGGAAGGGGAACGGCACTCTTCTGTTTGTCGATATCTGTTTGATTGAAGAGATCAAAAGGGTTGTAGCAGCGTCCGATGGCCTCAAATCCTTTGCTGAGGGTATCTTGAATTGTTTGAAAAAAGGCGGTGATTGTTGGCCCTATAGGTGGTGTAGAATTGTCTGGTAAAGTTATTTCGGGCGCAACGGCTTCAGGGAAGCCATTCAATGCTTTCGAGAAATTGATAAAGGCATTTGGAGAAGCAAATGCATTATTCTCAGGAAGGGGAATGGCGCTCTTCTGTTTGTCGGTATCTGTATTATTGAAGAGGTCAAAAGGGTTATCCATGCTGCGTCCGATGGCCTCAAATCCTTTGCTGAGGGCATCTTCAATTGTTTGAAAAAAGGTGGTGATTGTTGGCCCTGTAGGCGGTGTTGAATGACCTGTAGAATTGTCAGGATCGCTTTTGAAGAACTGGTCTAATGGGGAATTAGGATTCAATAGTTCTGGTTCACACATGCCCCGTTCAATGATTGCGGCTCCAAGTCGGAGCGTTTCCAGGAAGCGAGACACGCTGGTTTGGGCAGGGGGAATAGGGATTGCTTCAGTTTGCAGATGATCGCTTTTGTGATTAAAGAAGTGATCATCTTTTTTGTGATTGAAAACGGGGAAGGATGGATTTGGAATCGATGGTTCTGGTGAAATTTTGTCTCGATTGAAACTTTCTAAAAAGTTTGCAAACGGACTCTTGATTACAGGAGGTGGAACAGAAATGGGGCTTGAAAATTCTGTGATTTTGCGATCGGGAACTGAATGAGGAGCAGATGGCTCGGGATCAGGAGGAGCTGATGACCCAGTATCTATCCCTTCTGGATTAGGGGAATCGTCATCTTCTTTTTTTTTGTCAGAGGCGAGACCGCCAGCAGCTCCAATGGCTGCAGCGCCCGCACCAGAGCCTGTTCCCAAGGTGGCTGCGGCGATTGCTGCTGCTGCAACAATGGCGGCGGCGATGATAAGTTCTTTTTTGTGTTCTGTAACGAAGTCACAGACTTCATCGGCTACTTTTTTGCCAACCTTTGCTACTTTTTTTGCGCATTTTTCGACAGCCTTGCCGGTTTTTTTGACTGCTTTCTTGGTTGCTTTGACTGCGTGTTTCAGGTGTGACTTAATCGATTTACAATCCTCACTAACTCCTAAATCTGTATCAAATTCATAACCATTTTCTGTCAGGAGATCTTCTACTGTATCGAGCTCGTCCTCTTGCTTGTCAAAATTGAGTTGCTCAATTTCTCGTGTTTGCAGTGGCCTTGGGTTCTGAATGGATGTAGCACGGATGATTTTGAGGATTTCTTCCTTTTTTTCCATGAATTTTAAAAAAAATACTTCTCTGCCGTTCCAGATTTTGTTGGATTCCCATTTGTACGAGTTCGACTCGAGTGATTGCAGATCGTCATAAGCGCCGTCCAGTTCATCGCCGCTTTCAACTGCCATATCAGACATACGATTCCTCCGGTTAAGGATAACAAAGATTTTATTGGTATATATAATATTATTCGATCCAATTTAAGTAAAATGTTTATTTTTTATGAAGGTATAATGAAGAGGAACTTATGAAGGCTGAATTTTAGAAATGGGGAGGAAACACAGCTCTTTGGGAGCCGTGTTCTTTATTAGAGGGCGTGGACTTCTAGTCCATATTGGTTGAATACATCTTCTTGGCATAAAGGTATTCATCCAGGAAATGCCCGACCAGCATTTTTGCGTGCTTTAAAATATTTTGCTTGGTTTCCGGATTTTCTCTTTCGATATTTAATATCACTTTTTCTTGCCAAAGGATGGCGGGTACAAATACCTGGCTCTCTAACAAAAGGGCCTCACTGAACAGCCCAACTTCAATGATGACGGTTTCCCCATTGAGCGTTATGTGTATTTTTAAACTTGCACTCGCAGGAGGGTTCTTCCAACCCAATGGGTCTAATTCTGGGTTCAATCCTCGCTCGCTGAAGGCGGAATCGATGCTTTGGTCGATTTCATCTTCAGTACAATCATATTCTTCAATATCCCCATAAACCCATACCGGTTGCTTTTCAATGCTCTTTAAAGTTCTAAAAATATATCTCTGTTTTTCCTGCTCCTCACCGAAAGGCAATAATGACAAGCTCATACCTTGTGTGTAAAAGAAATAAGAAAAAACAAAAACAACCAAAACAAATCCATTTTTCATAATTCCACTCATTTATTTAAATGTAATAAGACGTTCTACTAAACTCCTCACTTCCAGAATCAATTTTTTGTATTTTTCTTCAGAAAAATTACCCACTAATTCTTGCAAGTCATTAAGAAATCCATCAGTACGATCGTAAACATTATATTTTACAAGAACTTTAAGGTCATAAAAAAATATGACATTTTTTTCAGGTTTGAGAATTTTCATGTCCTCGAACTTTTCAATTTTTTTAAAGTATTCCTTCTGGACACGAGTCCATTTACAAAATAATGGGGGATGAATTTTTGCTTTACATTCATCTATGTTGACTTGGTTTGGAGGATCAAGAGTTTTTATTTGTCCTAAATGACCTGGAAAACTTTTGCAAAGGATTATCTATATGTCCTCCGCCGACAACCACATGATCTGCTAAAAATCCAACGCGATGCTGTGTCAAGGATCCCCCCTCCTCTTGCAATACTCATTATGCACCCAGCCGCACCAAATAAGCTGTTGAGCACGTCTGTGATGCTCGGATATTTTCGTCTGAACAAATCTGAGCGGCTTAATTTGACGATACTGGTCGCATTTATTTCTGCTGAAACAACGTCGATCAAATCCATCGTGGTGCTTCTTCTGTATGGGAAAAGATGAAACATCATTTTTTTTCTTGTACAAAAAAACATATGAGTTTTGATAGCATCGCTGAATCTTAACGAATTCTTAAAAATCATGGGAGTTCACATGGCAATAACAACCGACCTATCAATCAAATATTACGATCATTGGATGAGTAGCCTCGCTTCTTCATCTCAAGCATTTAAAAATTATGACAAAGAGAAAGGATTTAAGGAGTTCAGATTAGTGTATCCTACCTTTCAGAATAAAGTTTATGAGCAATTGTGGATAAAGAGGGGAAGTCCCCAAGGTATTCTCGATTATGGAAAGCACTCATTCCACGATCAATTTGGACATTCTTCCACTCTTATTGAAAAAGCAGGAGCAATTGATTCATTTTTTGCTGCTGAAAAGACAAGGAAAGCTGGAATAGCCCAACGGCTAGCTGTAAATGATGGAGGATACGTATATGATTACGGTAGAAGACAATACCGATGGGATCCAATGCATCGCACCCCTAATGATATGTTTAGAGATCAGGAGAAATTCAAAGAAGTAACTGATCCTTTACTAAACAACGATGATCCAGATATTGCGATTAAAAGAGGCATATTTTTTGCAGGATTTATTGGAGCGATCGTATTTGTCCTGGCAACTACTCGTCATTAATAAAAAAGGGATGTTATGTCAATAAGAATTACAACAAGTAATGTAACTCAAGAAAATAGATTTCAATTTTCAACAAGTCGACTTTCAAATGTTTTTAAAAATGAAAACTTTCTGAATACTCTTAAAAAAGTAAAAGAATATGCTGCAATGGCTTTGCAAGGGATACTTTTCGCTTTTTTTGTCATTTCTTTTTCTTTTGCAGTAGGATTCGGATTTTTTTTAGGAAAAGAAAGAGCTATGGAAATATTTAACAGAATTCTTCGTAAATGAATAGGAATAGAAAAAGCCATTCAGATATTTAATAGAATGTTCCCTAAGTGAAAGTTCTGTCCTTAAAAGAACGAAAGAGATCAGTTGCTTCTAGCAAAGTCTTGAAATTACCACTTTAAATTCCTCAAATTTCAACAATCGCGGTGTTATTGGTAAAGGGTGCTGCCTTGAATTAAAAACTCAATGCAACCCAATTTATAGCGGTCTACGTCGATTTTAGCCTTTACAAGAATTTTCGATAGTCGGTTTTGAAAAACTTTGCCAATTTCAAAGTCATAACTTTACCAATCGGTTGCTTACTGTTTACAAAAAAGCACAGATGAGTAAAATCCATGGAGAAAAATCTTTTCTTGAGAAATGTTGAACAAAAACTCACAATTACTTTGCAAAGCAGTCCTTCAGGCAACACGTCGATTCCCTAAACTCTTTGCTGGCAAGCTAGCTAAAGATTTCCACCGACTCGTCGGACTTACAGAAGATTTATTCTTTAATAGTCGCTCTCTAGATCACCTTCAGAAAATCCTGCACGTTCAATAAAGGTCGTCTCCACCATTTTGCTTTTGGGAAACTGAAAAAATCGCAGCCAGAAGAACTTCTAAAGATGATGGGGTAGCCAAAAACCGATTTTTGAGTTTACTTAGGTATAGATTACGAGAAGATTTCAGGACACTCTTGACATTAATTTTTTCTTCCACAATGATTGTTAACTTTAAAATTAAAAGTTTGTTGAAGGGTATATGTACCCCACACTACTCCTTAACTATCTCTTTAAGATGTTTAAGAAAGCGGCATAGTTTTTGAAAAAGAGAGTATTAGGGCAATTTTCAAGGAGATCGAAAATGATAATCAATGAGAAAAGTGAAATGAAAAAATATGGAAATCTCATCAAAGTAATCATACTGCCCTTTATCATCTCGTTTTTCTCTTCTTGCCAATCTTCTTCAAAAAAGAATGTGGAGAACAAAAATGAGTTGCATACGAGTTTAAGTTCTGTACCTCCGTCTTTAGATCCGCGGATAGCATCGGACTCGATTTCAGAGTGTCTCATGCAAATGCTTTTTACAGGTCTCACTTATTGTGATGCAAACAATCAAATTCAGCTGGCGATTGCAGACAAAGTAGTTATTTCCGAGAATCAAAAGACTTACATTTTTACATTAAAGGAGACGCGTTGGTCGGATGGGAGCCCTCTGACTGCTTTTGACTTTGAAAGAGGCTGGAAACAACAGTTAAGGCCCGACTTCCCTTCTCCTTCTGCTCATCTCCTTTACCTCATTAAAGGAGCCCGGGAAGCAAAAGCAGGGCAAGCTTCCCTTGAAAGTGTAGGTGTGAAAGCCATCGATGAAAAAACCCTCATCATCGAGCTGGAAATGCCTACTTCTTACTTTTTAGAAGTACTCGCTTTCCATGCTTTTTACCCTATTCCATCTTCTTTAGATAAGGGGATTTACGCAAATGAGGTGGAGTATTCTTCTTTTATTTCCTGTGGACCTTTTAAGCTTCAAAAATACCAAAATGATCGTTTGATTGTGCTACAGAAAAACGAGCACTATTGGGATGCGGATCGCACTGCGTTGCACGGTGTGCATTTTCACGTCATCAGTGACCCTAATACCGCCTTGTTGCTATTTGAAAAGGGAGAACTAGACTGGCTAGGAGCTCCTCTTTCAGAATTGCCTACGGAAGCTATCTCGGCTTTGAAGCAGAAAAATCTTCTGCATGTGACTCCTATAGCAGGACTCAAGATGCTGCTGTTCAATACAGAAAAAGTCCCATTCAATAATGCGAATATACGCAAAGCGTTGAGTATTGCGATCGATCGACAATCTATCATCGACAACATTATCCAATTGAACAACGTCCCAGCGCTTGGGCTTATTCCTCCTGTTCAAAAGCAAGAGCGATGGCATCCTCTCTTTCATGACCATGACCTAGCTCAAGCCAGAGAATTATTTAGCAAGGGCTTGAAAGAGTTGAATATGAATTCGGAGGATTTGCCTGAGCTTGTGATTTCCTTTAATAATTCTCTTATTTGGAATAAAGTCATTCAGGCAATTCAGCAACAGTGGTTAGAAGCTTTTAACCTTCCTTGTAAAATCGAGCATTGTGATTGGAAAGTTCACTTAAATAAAATAGAAAATGGGAACTTTCAAATAGGCAGATATGGATGGGCTTGTCAATATAACGATCCGGAAAATCTTTTTGAACTCTTTAAATCCAAAGAGCACTTTAATAATCCCACTGGATGGCAACACGCAGATTACATCACTTACATCGATCGCGCAAGAAATGCGTCTGACAAAAAAACTCGGAACGAATTACTGGAATCTGCTGAATTGATCTTTACAGCTGAAATGCCGATCATTCCCCTTTTTTACGATCAATGCGCCTATGTTCAGCGTTCTAATCTCAAAGGCGTCTATGTAACGCCTCTTTTCGCTGTAGACTTCAGATTTGCCTATTTTGAAACAAACTCAAGGCCGTAGAGAATGCTTGAGAATCTGACAATACGGCCAGGATATACTCCTCCGGATGATCCCTCTTTCAATTCTTACTTACGATCGATGGAGAGCTTAGTGCACACGCTCATTCCTCAGAGCTTGCTGGATCAAAGGAATCTTCTAACAGATGAAGAATTCTTCTCTCGATTGAATGAAAGTCTTCCCTTGATTGAGTGGTCTAAAGAAAACAAACTCTTTTCGGTGATCTGCATTCGGCTTTTTGGCTGCACTCACCTTCGCTTTTCAAATGGGATAGCACGTTTTTTTATCGAGATGTTCGATCGGTTTGCAATTCCAGGCCACTATTTAGGAATAGAATTTTCCCGCTCTCTCGATTTTTTTTTTAATGCTAATCCCAAGCAACAATACGGCGTAATGGAGATTGGACTCAAGGTAGACACCGCCATTGAGTTGGAACTATTGCAGAAAAATCTTCCTATTTTATGCAATGAAGTGCTTGTGATCATTCTTGCTGTCTACAAAGCTCGTCGTATTGTAGCTTTAAAAGCACACTCAGAGGAAGAAAAGAACTTTCTCATACAAGAGGAGATAAAGGCATTGATTGGCAAGCGCGTCACTGAATTTAACCTTAATCTTTTTGACCATGTTCAAAGTCTTATTCAGAAAATATTGGCAGAGGAGAAAACTGTTCAATTAAAACAGCTCATTGCCCCCTTGGCGAAAAGAAGGCCCCAATTACTAAATCGCGATATTTTCGTTGAGATCCAAGATTTCGTCTTGATGTTCCGCAAACAATTTTCTGAAAAACATTCGCTTAAGCATTTGAGCCGCATTATCTGTTTTCAGCATCTCATTAGAAAAACTCTGAAGGTGATGCATGCGATTGAACCGGGAAAACACCACCTCCTTTTAAAGTTTCTAAAAACCCACTGCAAATGGGAGAAATGTGAACAACAAGTTCTTGGGCTTGTTGTAGGGATCAATCTAAAGAGTAAACTAGAGTTATTCGAAGCATCTCACATTGCTGACGCAGTAACAAGTTTAGTTCCAGCCGCTGAGCAAGTCGCCGATTCTTGTATTATCGACAACAGATGGCATGAAATCCATCTCATTTATATTGAATTTACGAAGAAAAACGAAGTCTTTTTTTCCTCTGAAGAGTTTAAAACACTGCGAAGAGAGCTCGCACAAGAACTCAAGCAGAGAATCGAAGCTCTTGTCCATCCTGTTTTTATGTCCTATAACCAAGAGGAGGTCCTAAAGGACATCATCCAGCTAAGCCATGAACTAAAAAAAAGAAAGGATCTGCCTCAGGTCACAATCAACTTTGCTTTTCAGACACAACAGGAATTATCTTTCAAAGTTGTTATCGTGCGCCCCATAGGAAGGAATTCTTTGTCTCTTCAGAAGCTTTTTTCTCAATGCCCTTTTCAAGTGATATTTGAAGAAGTTAAGCTGATCAGTCAGCTACACCCAAACCATCTGAAAAATCAGCATTGTCAAAATACTGATTTTTCAGAGGGTTTGGGTATCACATCGCGAATCGCAAAAGAGGCCGCGATTTTAAATATCCATTTGCCCAAAAGCACTTTTTTCAGAAAGGATCGCTCTTTGGATCTGTATAAAGCCAGAAAGGCGGTCGTTGCGCAAATCATTGAAGCACTGGGTGAATTCCGCGATTATAATGGAGGACTGATAGAGCTCATTGATAGAACTTTTTACCAATTTAAAGAATTGCTCCTGAAAGATGGAAGCTACGACAACTTTTTGTTGGAGAATTTCTTTTTTTCCATTCAGCCTACGCTGATGCAAAGCCTTCTCGATCAGCATACATTAGAAAAAGGGTTCCTTCTGTTCATAAAAGCACTGAAAAACAATTTTGAGAAAACTCCTTATTTCATTGAAACCGACACAGCCTCTTCTACTATCATTACTGCGATTGCCAGTGCCTCTTCTCAACTAAAAGATAAAGTGTTAGGCATCTTTGAATCAATGAATCTGTCTTCTTCTAAGTTTTCGTTTTCCTGGTTGATGATAGACGGAATTTACTTTCTTACCCTATTCCAATCTTCTAATCCATGCGATGATCATCTGCAACTCGGCAAGGTTTTACAAGTGACTCTAAGTAAATGCGACGCAAAACAAGAAAATACAGAACAAAAAATTTAATATACCCAAGTGGATTCAAAAATTGGGAATTTGGCAATCCCATTGCTTCAATTTTTTGATCGTCGAAGTGGATTTTTCCTATGCTTATTTTTGAGGATTTAAAATGATGAAATCTATAAAATGCCTTCTACTTTTTGCGATTTTTCTTATTCTAACTAATTGTAGCCAAGTAGAGAGGAAGCAGATGCATTCGATTCATTTGAATTTTCAGGAAGGGGACATTCCCTCGTTACATCCTCATCTGACAAGTACCCATATCCGTTGTATTTCTCTTGGGAAACTTCTCTTCGAATGCCTCACGAGAATCGATCTGAGGGGAGAAGCAGATCTCGCAGGGGCCAAAGCCGTTGAAATTTCAGATGATGCGTTGTGTTACACCTTCATTTTACAAGATAACAAATGGTCTGACGGCTCTCCCGTCACCGCTTTTCATTATGAAAACGCCTGGAAGGCAGCGATGCACCCTGCTTCCCTCTGCAGCCGAGCAAATCTCTTTTATCCGATTAAAAATGCCGAAGAGATCAAAAAGGAATCCCTTCCCTTAAATTCTGCAGGAGTCAAAGCTCTCGATGAGAAAACATTGCGAGTAGAACTCTCTCGTCCTTGTCCAGCGTTCCTAGAATTGATCGCTTCCCCTATTTTTGCTCCTCTTAAAAACCCAGAAGAAGAACCGACAGTCTTCAATGGCAGCTTTGCTGTCGATAAATGGGAAAAAAATCAGCGATTGCAGCTGAAAAAGAACCCCTTCTTTTGGAATGAGGAAAATGTCCTCCTCAATGAGATGGAAATCTCCTTTGTAACGGATCAAATGACAGCACTGTATCTCTATGAAAAAGGGACAATTGACTGGGCGGGAGCCCCTCTCAGTTCTCTTCCCATGGAAGCGATTCCGGTCCTCGAGAGTCAAAAAGTCCTTCGCAAAAGAGTCTCTTCCCTTGTGTTCTGGCTCCATATCAATACACAATGTGCTCCATTTCATTCTTTAGCGATTCGCCAAGCCCTTGCATTGAGTATTGATCCTCATCAAATCAGTCAACACATTTTAGTGGGCACTCCCACTCTGACCCCTCTTCCTCCCACTCTCTCTTCCATCTCCTCGTCCCTCCAAGAAAAAAAGCAAGCCCAAGAGCTACTTGCCATCGGCCTTCAGGAGAGTGGATTGACCACATGCCCACCCATTCGCCTCCGCTATTTCAATAATATGAGAATGAAAGCTCTCGCCCAATATCTCCAACAAGTCTGGCAACAGGCCTTAGGCGTCACTGTTGAACTAGAATGTACCGATTGGAACACCTTTCGAAATGCCCTAGAGCAAGGCGACTTTCAAATCGCTGGCTGCTATGAAGCCCCCGACTATCCCGACCCTCTCAACATTTTAGATAGATTCGAACCCTCCAGTCGCTCCAATTTTTGTCGATGGACAGACCCACTTTTTCAAGATAGACTCTCTCTTGCCAAGGCAGCTGTCAACATAAAACAAAGAAGCCAATGGATACAAGAAGCAGAAGAAATATTAGTCGCGGCAGTTCCTGTCATTCCCATTTCGAGTGCAACTCAAACCTATCTTCATTCTCCCACACTCAAAGGCTACGTTTTCGACTTTTCAGGCGCCATCGACTTCTCCTATGCTTACTTCGACTAAGATATGAAAATTCTCATCCAACGTGTCACTGAAGCAAACGTAAAGGTAGAAAATGAGATTGTGGGAAAAATTGGAGTTGGAGTCGTTGTGTTGATTGGTGTCAAGTCGGGTGATACGGCAGCACAGGCGACATGGCTTGCTAATAAGCTTGTTAACCTCCGGATTTTTTCTGATGCGTCAGGAAAAATTAATCAATCCCTGATCGAGAAAAAAGGGGCTGCTCTCATTGTTTCCCAATTTACTCTCTATGCCGATTGTAATGCTGGCCGGCGACCTTCTTTCTCTCAAGCTGCACCTCCTGAAATAGCCAGACAACTTTACGAGCAATTTGTCGAGGAAGTACGTAAAGGTGGCATTCCCACTGAAACGGGGATTTTTGGAGCTGAAATGCAAGTCTCTTTAATCAATGATGGACCTGTAACACTGATTCTCGAGCATGACTGCTCGCCTTGAGTGATTTAAGGAATTTTTATAGGGGTTTCTTAGTCGAAAACGCACCCTTGTAAATCAGGTGGAAGAAGTCACGGTTGCTAATCTAGCTGTACAATCTCCCTTAGCTGTAGTTTCAGATGTTCTTTCCTTTAAAGGACACCAATAGCTTCTTTATAATTCGTTCGAAATTTAGCTTTTTCAGTTTTCCTGAGGGATCTTGCATTTCTAACTTTGACCATTCAGATGGAGAAGCATTCTCTATCCAATTGTATAGGTTTTTTTGAAGAGTTCTAAACCATTTGGAATGCTGCTGTGTTAAAACGTTGAACTCAGCAATTGCCTGTTCTGAAAAGTCTACAAGTTGTGTGGCTACATACCAGATCCCATAAAGATCTTTGAGCATCTTTAAAGGACTTTTTCGTTTTGTAAAGGTAATGCCTTTGTGAAACATCCATGCCCCGGGAGAAACGACCCTTCCTGTTTCCCTTGAGTAGGTTTGAAACTCCATTGTCATCTGCAAACTCAGAGTCAAATAGTTTAGAGGCTGAGCAACTACACCCGCAATAACGACATTTTTACTTTTATCATTTCGAGTAGCAGAATCTGTCAAAAACTCGATCTCCACCTCTGTGCCTTCGATCTTTTTCATGTAGAATTCAGTGGCTGGTATCTCTACATTTTTGAAAACATGAGTGAATCCAGCCTCGCGGAGATGGTCTGCGATATTCTTCTTAGATGTTTCTGGAATCCTTCGAGGAATGAGCGAGTCAATATCTCATGTTCCTATCGGAGAATTCTCTAGTTTCAGATCAGTTAGATATAGCTTGTAAATAAAGAGGGCAAAGCCACCTCCGATCACAACGAAATCACGCCATGGGCCGATCGAATTTAGAAATGCCGAGATGATCTTATCTTCTTGACTTTGTTTCATTGCGAAATAACGTTCTTGTAGATCCGTTTCAGCTCGGGGATACGTTCTGCCATAAATTCCGCTTGTTCTTGTCCACGCAAAGGGAAATGGTAAAGATCAAGGAAAGTTAAAATAATTGGACAAACTTTTATATCTTTATCTGAACTTGTACCGAGATTAAGCAAGCTTTTGTAGTAGGGCTCAATGAGTAAAACCTCATATCCTCTTTCTTGGGGCTCTAATTGAAGGGTCTCTTCAAGCTTTGATCTGGTAGACGGATTGAACATGTATAATTCGAGGGTATTCAAGTTGGTATTTTTATAGCCATGAGCCTCAGCCGCAGAATGAAGGGCTAATGCCACTTTTCGACTTAATTTTGATTTCTTTAATGCTTCGAGAAGATCCGTTTTTCCTTGAAACCCAGAATGATAAGTTCTCATCTTACATTTTTTCGCGATGCTATAGTGCTCTAACCAATTTTTGAGAAGCAACTTTGACCTCTTAAAGAAAAACCTTTTAGCAGTTCTTATTCCTTCAGTTTGAAGAAGTCCTTTTAGTACCAAAACTCCAAAGACCCGCTGAACTAGACCTACGCTTACCCTTATTTCTTTGGCTACTTCTCTTAAGGAGAATGCTTGTCTTTTTATTCCCTCTCTCAAAAGCCAATCAAGAATAAGAGCTGACTTATCAGCGTAGATATTGCCTTCAGCAGGATCTTCGTTTGAGCTTACTAGAAATCGACCTTTCATCATGATCTCCTACTGTTCATTAGAATACACTGTTCAATACATATTGAACAGTTAAAAATAGTGAACAGTTGATCGGTGTGCAGACAGATTTGTTAAATCAGGTGGAAGAGGTCGCGGAGGAGGGCGATGGTGACTTCGATGCAGATCAAGAGGATGATGATTGTCTCGAGGCGGGAGGTGTGTTGGTGGTTGAGCTCGCTGGAGAGGATTTCGAACAGCTCGTGAACGACGTTTAGGCGTTTGTTGAGGATTTCAACCCGTTTATTGACGTCGAGGTAGTGAGCTGTACGGCGGTAGAAGGGTTCAAGCTCAGGATAATCCCAGAAAAATTCAGGTGTGTCGAGGATGTCGCTGTGCAGGTTGATGAAGTTGCGTTCGATAAAGATCTCGCCCATTTTTTGAGAGATCTCTTTGCGGGAAAGGGGGATTTTTCCTTTTTCGGCGAGGTTGGAGGGTAACTTTTTTGTGTTCTCGATGGTTTTTTGGATCAGCTCTTCAAAAGTGGAGAGTTTTACAGATTGGGCGATCCCGTGAGAAATCGCGAGTTTGGTGAGGGTGCTTTTGTTGTGGAGAAAGATCTCATCTTCTTCGATCTTGATCGTGTCGCCGTATGTGAAGGTGAATTCGTCGAGTTCGATTTTTGACAAGGGTTCTTTTTCGAATTCTTTGAGGGATTGAAGGATCTCTTTTTCTTCCTCTTCCATAAATTCCCAGCAAACGACAGCGCCATAGGAAAAATAGAAGATATCCCCTTTGACGTGTTTATCTTCCTTGATCTGAATATGGATGACGTCGCGGAAAAGTTGGGTAGAGCCTATCCGTTGCAGGTATTGGAATAGGCGGGGGATGTCGTAAGAAGAAGCAGTGCAATAACAAGTACAGCGCATAGTCTTTTCTTATAGCGGATTGGCCATTAAAAGAAAATCGGCGTTATGTTAAGTAATTTCTTTAAATAAGAGGGGGTGTTAATTTTCTTGAAGGGATTTAAGGGAAAAAGTAAGATACTCCCTTTCATTTCTTTGCGAGAGTGGCGGAATTGGTAGACGCGCTACTTTGAGGTGGTAGTGGGGTTTCTCGTAGGGGTTCGAGTCCCCTCTCTCGCACATAATCGCGAATCCATTCATTGATCTGAATTTACTTTCGCTTGTGGATCCACAAGCGGTCTTTACCGAGCATGATTTTATTGCCAAAGATTTCGTCGACGGCTTGTTTGACTCCGGAGAACATGGGGATTCTCGGATCGTAGTCGTGGCCGGCGAGGATTCCGCCTGGACGGACTTTGGGTAGCCAGGAGAGGATGTCTTGCTTGACATGTCCATATTCGTGGTTGGCGTCGATAAAGACGAGGTCGAATTGTTCAGGAGTTGATGTGAGGGCTTCAAGGGAGGTCATGCGGAGGATGGTGACGTTGGGATCGTTTTTGAATTGCTCCTTGACGAGGGTATAGGCTTTTTCATAATGCTTCTTTTTGCGGGAGATGGGAGTTGCGCTGTGGAGGTAATCGACTGTGAGTGTCCAGGGATCGATGAGGAAAAGTCGTGCCTCTGGGAATAGGTGGCGGAAGAGTTTGGAGGTTTCCCCTTTGTTGACTCCGATTTCAGCGATGCTCTCGATCTCGATATTGAGCACCCAGGCAATGAATGAGAGGTAAGGGGCTCGGTGGTTGATGGTACTGTGTTTAAATGCCTCTTGCCAATCCATGAATTACCGTGTGTGGGTTGATCGATACAATAAAAATGCGAGCATTGTCGATAGGGCTGCAATCCGGTAGAGGAGAGGGATGTTTTGGATCGGGGTAAAGGAGCCGACCAGTGGAGCTGCAAACTGGGCTGCAGTGATGACAGATTGGCCGAGGCCCATCACTTTGCCTTGAATCGATTCACGGGCTGTGAGAGAGATGAGGTTGAACAGATTAGCAGATGTAAAAGAAACGATGAGTGCAGTCAGACAATCTAATGCGATGAGGATCGAGTAGCGAGGGAAATAAGAGGTGGCAAGGAGGAGAAGGGTGAGTAGGATTAAACCGTAGAGAGGAATTTTTTTGAGAGGGATGTACCGAACGAGATAGCGGTTGAGGACGGCTGCACCGAAGATCCAACAAAGGCCGATTAGGGTGAGTGAAATCGATGTGACATTCCGCGGCTGTCCATAATGTGCTGTCGAGTATCCAGCGAACCATTGGAAGATGAACAGCCATCCGAAAATAAAAAAGAATTGAACCAGAAAAAGGGGACGGAGATGGTGGGTGCGGAATGCGTGGGTGATTTGATTGAAAATAGGAGAAAGTCGAAAATTTAAGCGTTGCCGGACGGGGTGTGTTTCTGGAAAAAGAATGTAGAGGATAATGAGGTTGAGCAATCCGATGGCAGAAACGATCCAAAAAGGGAGTGAAGGTGAGCGAAGAGAAAGATTGCCCCCTCCGATCATTGCTAGAACCCAACTCAGTCCGCCGATAGCGGTGATCCAACCCACTCCACCGACAGCGGTGAGGTTGCCGAAATTTTTTGCGCGGATTTTAGCATTGGGGCTTAAATCTGAGATCGCAGCGAAGCATAAAGTGAGATTGCCAGAGAAAAAACCGCAGAAGAAACGGCTAACGATTAGAAGGAGATAATTTTGGCTATAGATCGCGATACCTGTGACCAGATTACCCAGTGTCGTTGCAGCAACTGTGATCAGGAAAGTCTTTTTTCTGCCGAAATGGTCGGAGAGATCGCCCATGATCGGTGCGCCTATGAGCAGGGCAAAGGGAAATGAGGCATTGAGAGCGCCGAGCATTGCCGTGCGGATCGAAAGGTCCTCAGAAAAGGGAACAATGTTGAATTGTGCCGTGAGGATGAGGGTTGAAAAGAGGGGGAAGACGACAGCGAAACTGATATTATCGAGGAAGTAAACGAGAAAAATAGGAAAAAGATGACTTTTTCTCATGGATAAGCTTTTGTCTTCAGGGTAAGAGTAAAAATTTTTTAAGTCAATGGGTGATTCTAGAGTGGAAAAGGGTTTGGATTTTTTGCAGGAGAGGTGGGGGGAGCGGTAAGGTGCGGAGGGTAGAGAATTGTTGAGCGGTATCGAGGGAAAGGAGGGTCTCCCACTCAGGAGAAGAAAATGGAAGGGCGCCTTGGGCGCGATGCTGGGAACAGAGGCTTTCGCCGTCGTAAAGAAAACGGGCCGAAGGGGCCTCGCAGTGGGCGCAGTGGGGAGAGATCGTGAGCAGCCCTTCATATTTTAAAAGCTTGAGGTAGAAGCTGGCAAGCAGGGGTGTGGGGTCGTCGAAGTGGGGGACCTGGTTGTGATAAGATTTGTAGAGGAGAAAAAGGGCGGGTGCCGGTTTACCGGTCATTTGAGAGGTGAGGATAGCACTGGCTAAAGCCCCGGCAGCTTGTAGCGATTTTAAATTTTGGCGGAGGATGAAGTGATCGTCGAGGAGGGTGCCGTCATGAAATTGAAGGAGTTCTGAGCGCCCCTGGCGGTAAAGGTACTCCCCATGGCTAAAGGGGGTGGTGAGTGCGAGCAGGCTGGCATTCTTCCGCGAGATGCCCCTGACGATCAGGCTGATCAGACCTTGCGGAGAGAACAGGGTAATGATCCGATGACGTTCTTTATAATCTTGCGAGCGTAGGACGATCCCTTCTGTCTTTGCTTCATGCATATTTTGATCATAACTGATACTTTGCTAAATGCACTCTCTCAAGTTTTTTTTAAATTTGTTTTTTTCTGTTTGTATCGTTATTCTGGGTGCTCTTTTGCACCGATAGCTCAATCGGATAGAGTACCCGGCTTCGAACCGGGTGGTTACAGGTTCGAGTCCTGTTCGGTGCAATCAATCGGACAAATGGCGCCGTTTTTGATTCCCATAAGGGTCAAAAGCGGTTCTTTTACCTCGAGAATTAGGTTTTTTTTCTGATCGTCCAATTTCAAGTTCTGAAATACCAAATTTAAGATTTGATGTTTTTCTGCCACTTCAGAATATACCGCATAAGCGGCAAGGCCTCCAAACCTAGCAATTAATTGAATGACGTGCTAAAACCGACAAAAAACCCATGAGCTTAAATTCATTATGCTTAAACGGAAAAGAGAAGGCGATTTTTCGCAAAAGACAATCGACACCCTTGCCAAACGAGCGGCTTATAGATGTTCTAATTGTAAAATTTCAACGCTATGCGCAGCTGAATCTAGCGATTCCGAGCACGCTCATATAGGACAAGCGGCTCATATTATTGCAGCCGCTCCAAATGGACCCAGAGCCAATGAGTCCTCAACTGCCAAGGAAAAGGGATCTATTTCTAATGGGATATATTTGTGCCAAATATGCGCCAAACTCGTCGATGCAAACCAAGGAAAAGATTATCCCCCAGAAAGACTCAAGAGAATGAAAGAAGACCATGAACGATCAACGAGGCAGAAGATCGTCCCTGTCTCTATAGAAACTCTAAAAGCTCAGCCCAACGTAAATGCGCTGGAAGATTCTGAATCTTGGGAAAATCTCATTGGGTGTTTTTCCAAAAGCTGCGCTCAAAAAATAGTGAACGATATTATGGATCCGAGAATGCAATTGCATATGAAAGACCACAATGGGCCGGGCAAGAAGAAGTGGTTAACGGAAAAATTTAGAAAGGTGCCTGTAGCGGCAGGAGATCCAAGAGCCACCACTTTTATTACCCTCAAAAAGAAATCTCTAGAATCACTCGATTTATTAATCAACAACAAAGACGAAAATAAATTTCATCAGGAGTGGGATTTGTATCACAATGAACTTGTTTCCATTAGAAACATTTAACGAGACTTCGATCCATGGCATCGCTGCAAAGTCGCTGACCTTACTTCTCTATTTCCAAGCGATTTCCTCTTCTCTTTTTCTCTAAGAAGTTTATAATTTTTCTTTTGAATAGGGGAAAGATCATATGGCTAAGCAACTTGAAGATACATCGTCAAAGATCGCGGTTTTCAAAGGGAAACAAATCCGAAAAGCGATTCATCAGAGTGAATGGTATTTCTCGATTATTGACATTGTAGAAGTTTTAACCGGAAGCCCAAACCCTCGCCGATACTGGTCCAATCTCAAGATACAACTCTCTGAAAATGAAGGTTTTGTTCAACTGTACTCAAAAACGGTACAGTTGAAATTGATGGCTCCCGACGGGAAAATGCGAGAGACAGACACAGCCAATACAGAAACTATTTTTCGAATTATCCAGTCTATCCCATCCTCTAAAGCGGAACCTTTCAAGCGATGGCTAGCAAAGGTTGGTTACGAGCGTGTTCAAGAGATAGAAGATCCTGAATTAGCCGCAAAACGAAGTCGAGCAATCTACAAAGCCAAAGGGTATCCAGACAATTGGATTGAAAAACGGATGCGTGGGATTGCGATTCGCGAGCAATTGACGAATGAATGGGAAAAGCGTGGAGTCAAGGAGGAGAAAGAATATGCGATTCTCACAGCTGAGATTGCTGAAGCGACTTTTGGTTTGAAGCCCTCTGATCACAAAAAGTTAAAAGGTCTTCAAAAACAGAATCTTCGAGATCACATGACGGATCTTGAGTTGATTTTCACAATGCTCGGAGAAGCTTCAACCACGGAAATCGCTGTTCAGAATGATGCTCAGGGATTTCCTCAAAACAAAAAAGCTGCTCGAGAAGGCGGAGAAATTGCCGGAGATGCAAGACGTGCACTAGAGCGAAAGAGCGGCCGCAAGGTGGTCAGCAAATCTAATTTTTTAGATACAAATCCATTAGCAGTTGAGCTGATTCCTGAAAAATAATGAAAAAATATATTTTGATTTTCCTGCTAGGAACGTGTTCCATATCGGCTACCCCTCATTCATCCGTTGTTCTTTCGGCTAAACAACGAGGTTTTTGGTGGAATCGCGATTATTTAGAATTAGTGGCGGAAAGAATTGATTTTACTCAGGTTAAAAGTGCCCTCGATGTAGGTTGTGGAAAAGGAGCTTGGACCTGGGTGATTAGCGGCTTATTGCCAGAAGATGCAAAAGTGGTCGGTATTGATCGTGAACCTCAATGGATCGAAAGTATAAATCCCCCCTCTTCTCGCTTTACTTTTGCTGTTGCAGACGCGAATGCACTGCCATTTGAGGATGAGAGTTTTGATCTTGTGACCTGCCAAACTCTTTTGATGCATGTTCAAGATCATGACCAAGTGCTTGCTGAAATGGCTCGTGTATTAAAACCAGGCGGCCTTTTGATTCTTTCTGAGCCAAATAACATGGCAAATCTCTCAGCTTCAAATACAGCCCAACAGGCGCTCTCTTTAGAAGAAAGAATCGATGCCGCCCGTCTTTATCTCATTTGCCAAGAAGGCAAAGAGTTGTGTGGAGAAGGTTTTTCTTCTATAGGCCTTCATCTTAATTACCTGCTTCCTGCCTCTATTACCTATCTCCATAGCTTCATGTCAGAAAAAATGATGGTTTTAACACCTCCTTATCAAAATGAAGAAGAGTTGGCTCTACTTGACTTTGTCTATTCGCTCACTGGAGACGATTGGTATTATCTTTGGTCAAAAGAAAAAGCTCAGAAACATTTTTTAGCTATTTATCCCGAAGGACAGAAAGAATTTGATCGTCTCTGGCAAACTGCTTGTAAACTCAATACTATCTATCGGCAACAGATTCAAGAACGAAGGTTAGGTGGTGTTTTTGGTGGACATCTTATTCTCACCATTGGGAAGAAACAATAAAAGATCTAACTTTTCCTTGAGTCCTCTCCAGTCAAAGGTTCTAATTACGTCCGATTGCCTGCGTTCATTTGATTTTTACGACGAGGGCAGAGAGATTATCGGTCGAGCCTGCTTGATAAGCGGAGTAGATAATGTTTCTGGCGAGAGTTTTGGGAGAAGCTGTTTTGTTTGCATGAGCTGCGTTGGCCACGCTGGCTGTAGTGGATACGTCGAAAATGCCATCGCAACATAAAATTAAATGACTTCCACGTTGAATCTCAGCCAGGGGTTTCACGGTGATTTTTGGCCTTGCGGTGATGGCTCCGTTGAGGTGATGGTCTCCAATCGCCCTTCCCACGGCAAGGGATCCATTCACTCGAGGTGTTCCGTTGATATCGATGACGGTTCCTCCTCGATGTTCAATCCCTTTTCGATAGTGAACATCGTCGGGTTTGGCATCATGGCTGAGTTGTATAGGTGTGCCATCGTTGTCTAAAATGGTGCGTGCATCGCCGACGTTTGCCGTCCATAAGTGGTTGTCTAAAATCATTGCAATTGTGGCAGTCGTGCCTTGATCGCGTGCGACGGATCCTTGTTGGTTCTTAAAATCGTTGTTCAAACGGACACATGTCATTTTCAATGCTCTCCAAATCCCATCTTCGCTTAAACCACGTGGGTTAAATTCGATCAAAGTCTCTCTGAGTTTTCTTTGCAGATGATCACGGACAAAGCGTGCTGCCATCGGGCCACCATGTCCATCGAAGATCCCAAATAATTGAACGGGGTAATGCTTTCCGCTGATGACTAAATCAAACGAGGTGGCGAGGTGCTCATCTTCCATCGCCGGTCGTCTTCCTTGTGCATGAGCGATCCCGATTTGTAAGTTTCCCACGCACTCTTCGTGGGTTGTTTCATGGGAATCCCAAGCGGGAGGAGCATTCCCATATTGGAACCTTTTTGCAGGTTCTTTTGCCATTTGCTCTGCACAACGTTGCATTTGTTCATTCAAAGAGCGGTGAATGGCATCTTTATGTTTGGTTAAACGGTTTTCTCTGTCGGTTGGTGAAACGGGTCTGAAATAGTTCAAAATCGATTTAAAGAATTTACAAATGGCTTGCCATCCATTCTTGAAACATTTGGAGAGACTCGACGAGATTTGAATGTGGGCCTCAATTGAATGGAGGGTGGATGGAGTGAAATCGTGAGCTGTTTTTTGTTGAAGTAACTCAGAGGGGAATATGGTTGTAAAATTTAATTTTTTAATACTATTAACAGAATCTAAGCTCATAGTTTCTCCTTAAATTAAAGTCAGTTATAATAGCCCAAGTTCATATAATTTTTCATACTTAAAACAATTTCTTTGACATCTTTCCCTCGTTTCGAATAAATTTTTTTTATGATTTTTGCCGCCGGAGGATCGATGAAATGGTTTTGTTCTATCGCTTTTTTCTTTTTTTTAGCTGCCCAGCCTTTGTTTGCTGTTTTTGACGGGTTGACTGAACTGAAAGAAAAAGAACAGCGGGAAATCACATCGATGGAAGAAAAAATGAAGAGATTAGAAGGGGAGCTGGGGATCAAGACGCCTCCTCAAAAAACGACATACACCCTCTTTGGAAATTTTATTTACTGCAAGGCTTCTCTCGATGGAGTTGCCTATGCGACGACGGCAGTGGGTGTTGTGAATGCAGATGGGAGTGCAGGTCTCAATCGTTTTAAAACGAGGAGTGTCCATTTCGAATACGATCCTGGCTTTTCAGTCGGCATAGGAATGGGCCTGCCTTATGACAATTGGGACATCTCTCTCCGTTGGTTACGCTTTTATACCACTGGGAAAGACAAAGCGCATGCGACTGGCAACCGGATGATTTTAGATGAGATCGGAATGCTCGAGTCGCTCCTTTCACCTCCAAGCAAAGCCACTGCTGATTGTCGAATCCACTTGAATGTCGTCGACCTTATTTTAGGGAAGACATTCTTCTGGAGTCATTTTTTCGAATTCCGCCCTTATGCCGGTCTCAGAGGGGGCTGGGTCGATATCGACTGGGAGATTGCGTTTACGATGCCGATCACTATTCCCTCACCGGTAGATCAGTCTTTTGCTTTTCTCGATGTTGACAATGATTTCAATGGGATCGGCTTTTTGGGAGGGTTTGAATCGAAGTGGACTTTTTACAAGGGATTTGGCCTGTTTTCTTATGCAATGGCCTCTTTGATCTATGGAAAATCGTCGGAACGGACTAAAGAAAAGTTTTTCTTAGTTCCCGCTTTTGAGACGACAACCCTTGAGCAAACGCTTAAAGCGGGTAATGCGACCCATAGCGTGAAATCGATTTTCGATATCGCTTTAGGATTAAAATGGGAAATCCACTTTAAGCCCCGCTATCGGTTTCTTGTCCGGGCTGGATATGAATTTTTTTATTGGCCTAATGTCACCCAAAAGACGGTGATTCAAACCATGCGTCTCAGGGATCGAGCTGATTTGAGTTTTCAAGGATTGTTCATCGGAGCGAGATTTGATTTTTAAAGGGCTTCTTCTCATTCTCACTTTTTTTTTCCTGAAGGGATCTGCTCAAGAACTCCCGATTGTAGAACGGATTCAGGCTCTCGAGGAGAAAAGGGGATACTATTCTAAAAAAGAGAGGGTTTTTCATGCGCTCATCGGAGGGGAGCTGCTCTATTGGAAGGCAGATGTTGATGGTGTGGCTTATGCGACAACCCTGGGGAGAGATATCAAGACGCGGACCCCCCATTTTTCTTACGATCCAGGGTTTCGGATCCTGGTCGGCGTCCAATCTCCTTACGATCTTTTTGACGCTGTTCTCGTCTGGACACGGTTTTACACAGAAGGTCATGATCGGGGGCACGGTAGTGACATCGGTTTGATCAAACCATTCACAGCCGTCCCAAACCAGACTTCTGCAGAGTGTCGTCTTAAAGGAAATTTATTAGATCTGCAGCTAGGTCGCGGCATGGAGCTGAGTCGGGATTTCTTCTTTAGACCTTACTTTGGAGTGCGTGCGGTGTGGAGCGATGTCGATTGGAAGATCTTTTCAGAGGCTTCTAACCAGGAATCTAGCGAGCTTAAAGTGGATAACAATTTTCGCGCGGTTGGAGGTCTTTTTGGAGTGTTTGTCGATTGGAAACTACCGAAGGGATTTGGGATTGCAACGCGAGCGGCAGGCGCACTTGTCTACGGCCGTACGAAAGAGGCAACCCATCAAGAATTTATTGATGCTCAGATCGAGCAACGTTTTAGAGCTCATAACTCTTTTCACTCGATCAAAGGATTATGGGAGCTTTTCGGGGGGGTATATTGGCAATCGGCTATCGCTAAACCAAAAAAATACCGGGCTAAGCGTCCCCATTTTCTCCTGCGGATCATCGCCGGTTATGAACTGCAACAGTGGCCACTCATCGCTCAAAAGACAAATATTCAAGCCCTTCGTCAGCGAGACCAGTTCACTCTTGGCTTCCAAGGATTCACTGGCGGGATCTGGTTAGTTTTTTAGAATCTGTAGGGTACCAGGGCACTGGACGTTAAAAAGACTTTTTTAAATTTACACAGAGATCACAGAGACACAGAGTTTTAAGTTTTTCATTTTTTGCGAGAGCAAAAAATGAAGACTCCAATTTTTTCGCTCTCGCGAAAAAATTAGGCCGTTTCTTTAATCTCTGTGTTCCTCTGTGTCTCCTGTGCCCCTCTGTGATTGAAAATATCTTTCCGATGTTCAGTGCCTTAGCTTAGAGGTGCAAAATCAATTGCGCGATTGAACTGGCACGGGTATAGTGGAACATTTCAGCAAAATCGAATGGGGTTTCTCATATGGCCACTAAAAATAAGTTTAAAGAAGAAGACGCAGCAGGGTACCGAGTCGATATCGTTGGGAGAAATGTCCAGGTCACTGAGCCGATCCGACTATATGTATGGGACAAGCTGTCCAAAATCGAGCGGTTTCATAACCATATTATGCACCTGCATATGACGCTCGAGATCCAAAAGCTCGAGCATGTTTGTGCCGTTGTCCTCAAAATCGACCATATCCAAGTCAAATGCCAATCGAATAGCACTGACATGTACGCTTCGATCGATCGTACGATCGACCGGCTACATTCTCTATTATCCCGTTATAAGAGCCGTATTCAAGACCACCATAAAAAGAAATCATCGATCATCGACATGCAGGTGAATGTCTTGCAGCGGCCCTATAATGAGATCGAGGAGATCAATGCGGCGATCGAAGCGGTGAATGTCGAGGAAAAAATAGGTGCTTATGGGGCTCCAAAGATTATCGGTACTGAGTCGAGGCAACTGAAGACGCTTACGATCGAGGAAGCTTTGATGAAGATGGACTTATCGGGAGACTCTTTCTTGATTTTCCGTGCGGAAGAAGATATGAAACTGAAGGTCCTTTATCGTCGGACAGATGGTCATTATGGGCTCATCCAGCCCGAATAGGCATAAGCGTGTCCCTAAGCGTGCCCATGACCGTGTCTATGACGAAGTGCGCCGCTTGTGGGTGAGTGCAACTCCGGAGGAGCTGGTTCGGCAACACTGGTTGCAAAGGATGATCCACCATCTCCACTATCCGAAGGAACTTTTGGTTGTGGAAAAAGAGATCAAGGAGCTTCCCCATCTTTTTGGTCGCTCTGTTCCCGATCGGAGGATCGATATTGTCTGTTATGGAAAAGCAGACACGCTTTATCCTTTGATGATGATCGAATGTAAGGCCAGCCGATTGACCTCTAAAGCGATCGATCAAGTGATCGGCTATAACCACCATGTGAATGCCGTCGTGATCGGCGTAGTGACCCTTGAGCAGGTGCAGCTCGGTTTTTTTGATGCGAGTAGAAAAAAATATGAATTTTATTCTGTATTTCCCTCATTTAAGGAGTTGATCGAGTGGGGCCGGCCCTAGTCAGTGATTTTTTAATCCCCGAGTTGAAGTTCATCGACCTATCCCGCGCGCAGGAAGGTTTTGTGGATTTTGGGCTTTGCGAGACAAAGCCAAATCGAAGCGAAGCGTTTCGAATGAGGAGTCCTTCCCTAAACGGGAAGGGCGACGAAGAGAATCGATTTGGCGAAGTCGCAGCCAGCCCAAATTCACAAAACCTGACGGAGAGCGGGATAAAAGCGGGGATCGAAGAGATCGACGTTTTATTTCTCTTTGGCGTAGGTGATGAACCTCTCCATCGCTCCCTCTCGACTTGGCTCAAAAAAGAAGAGGGGCGGTTTCTCGTCTTTATCGAAGAGCGGGAAGAATTTTTTTTAAGAGGAAAGAACCTCCCTTTTGCAAGCGACCCCGGGGTCCGTTTTTTCTATTGGAAGAGAGGGGATGAGGCGATTTTTCAGCGTATCGCTTGGGAATTTGTCTTTTTGCGCTTTGGCTATGCCGTTTCAGAGCCCCACTTTAAAGGAGCCGCGCAAGATTTTTTTATCCTCCTGGAACATTACCATCGGGGAGTCGATCTGCTCGGATCAGACAGCGAAGATATGGGAATTAAGGTACTCTCAAATGTGATGGAGAATTTGTCACTCCTCCCTAAAGCGCGGCTCGGCTCCTCTCTCGAAGGTAAATGTGCAGGGATTCCTGCAATTATCTGCGGAGCGGGACCGTCGCTCGATCATGCCGCCCCTCTTTTGTCTGCTTTGAAAGAAAAAGCACTGATGATCGGGGGAGGTTCAAGCGTACGCGCGCTCAATGCGCACGGGATCTCCCCCCACATTTTTGCCAGCATCGACCCCCATCCTCCCTATCGCCGGTTCTTAGAGCAGGAGTGTTTCGAGATCCCTTTTTTCTATCAGGGGCGATTTTGTCATTCCCTTTTAGAGCGGGTGCAAGCCCCTTTGGTTTTGATGCCCGATAGTGGAAGCTATCCATTAGAGGGATGGCTTGCGGCAGAGGTCGATATTTTTGCCGAGTGTTTCGATGCGGGATGGACAGTGGCTAACTTTTGCACATCTCTGGCTGCCCATTTAGGCTGTAGCCCAATCATTTTAATCGGAATGGATTTTTCATGTGGTCCTACCGATATCTATGCATCGAAAATCGGAGGTGAGGAAAATCGAAACGCCTTGATCGAACTTAAAAAAGATACCCTCTATTCCAAACGGGACTGGCTCATGAGCGCTGAATGGACCGGCTCATTTGCTAAAAAAAACCCTCACATCCAATGGATCAACGCCTCTAGAGATGGGATCGATCTTCCAGGGATTGAATATAGAGAACTCTCTGAAGTGGCTGAGATCATGCTCACAGGAGAATTCGACATGGCTGGAATTGTCCATGCACTCATCCATGGTGCCTCCCCCTCTCAAGTCTCTTCCGAAAAAGTCGACAATGTGAGAAAGAAGGTAAAAGAGAGCTTTGAAAAGTGTCTTGAGATTTGCGATGGATTGCTTAAGGTATGGGAGAAACATTATCCAGATTCCCCTTTGGAAAGGGGGGAATACGCCATTTTGGATATCGAATTTGAGCAGCAGATCTGTTATCGCCATTTCCTCTTGCCCCTTTGGAATGTTTGGAAACATCCGATCTTACGGACGACACTCCACCCGCTTGGGCAACATCTCCATCGCCTCCTCTTTTTTAAGAAAGCCATTGAAATGCATTTACCCCATTTGAGGTCATTTTCATGAGCATCGATCACTACCATTTTTCTCAAGAGGAACTCATCATTCGGGACTTTGAGCTCGGCATCGAAATCTCCTTTCCTTGTCCTCTGCCAAGACTCCCTTTAGACAGGGAAGGACCTGGAGTTGTCCATGAGCGGGATGGGCAAGGGAATCTCCAATCGGTTTATCACGTCCAGGAGGGGAGGAGACATGGAGAATGCCGTTTATTTGCCGAGGAAGGACAATTGCGCGCTGAAATGTTTTATCTTCATGGCAAGATCCACGGCCCTTCGACCATGTACTCAGACAAAGGGGGAGTCCTTGCCAAAACGTGGTATTGCGAAGGAAAACGGATCGGCAAAGCCCATTACTATTACACTTCTGGAGCCCTTGCGAGCTTGCAACGATTTAAAGAGGGGGAGTGGGAGGGAGTGCAAGAGTACTTTTATGAAGATGGGTCAAAAAAAAGCCAAATCCCTTTTTGCAAGGGAAAGCTCCACGGTGAAGTCTCTCTGTTTTGGGAGTCTGGCCAGATGAAACGGAGCGTGAACTACCTGGACGGGCTTCGCGAGGGGCAGGATAAGCTCTGGAATGAAACAGGTATGTTGATCGATGAAGGGGAGTATCACTCTGGCCAGCCAAGAGGTGTCCACCGCCATTATTTTGCAGACGGCAAACTAAAAGAAGAGCTCAATTTTCACACTCCCACCCGTTTTGACCGGAAGGAATGGAACAGTGCTAGCGAGCCGATTTTCGAAGGGATTTTTGCTTCAGATCTCAGCTACACTGAAAAAATCTATTCAGGGCCTGAAACGTGGGAAGTGCGTCAAGGGATTTGGGATGGAAATCGTGTCCGTTGGAAATAATCTCTCCTATCTATTAGAGCGCTATCCAGAATTGCTTTTTCTCCTCAGCTACACTCCCTGTACTGAACCCAACCTGGAAGAGATTCATTCCGATCTGATCTCTGAAGAGATCGATTTGGAGGGGGTAGACATCCTCTATGTGTATGGAGTTGGCCTCGGTCATCATTACGCAACTTTACGGGGCTGGTTAAAAGAAAAGAGGGAGAGGCGCCTCGTCTTTCTCGAAGATGAGCTCTCTGCCCTCAGTGGTTTGTTACACTCAGAACATGCAGAAGAGCTCCTTCACGATCCACAAGTCGTCGTTCGATTCATCACTCATCTGAAATCTCTCCCCAGAGAGCTTGAGGAACTGATCACTTCTTATTCTTGTGACAGGGTTGAAGTGACGGCGACCCGATCTTACCAGAAAAGAAAAAAGCACCGGTTTCACCAGATCCGTCTCCAGGTGCTCCGCCTTTCTACTGTTTCTCACGCCCTGCTGACAGAAGCCCTCTATTCTCATAAGCTCCTCGTCAACCTACTGCGCAATATCAAACGTTGGCCAGGTTCGTTTTTGGCTGGAGGATTTAAGGGGAGATTCCGTGGCATCCCGGCAGTGATCTGTGGTGCAGGACCCTCTCTTCAGGCCAGCTTGCCCCATTTAAAAGAGATGGAAGATCGGGCGCTGATCATCGCGGGAGGTTCGACGATTGCCGCCCTGAGCAACCAGGGGATCCAGCCCCATCTTGGGATCGCCCTCGATCCCAACCCAGAAGAGTTTGGCAGGTTGAAAATCGCTTCCTCTTTTGAGATTCCGTTGATCTATGCCACACGCCTCCAACCTGATGTCTTCAATGCATTGAATGGAGAACGGGGCTATCTGATCTCAGATACGGGAGGAGCTTGCGAGCGCTACTTTGAAAAACAGATGAAAATCGAAGGGGAACCTGTAGGACCAGAGCTCGGTCAGGAGGCCCTCTCTGTTACTACCCTTGCTATCGCACTTGCTGTCGAGATGGGATGCAATCCGATCCTCCTCAGTGGAATCGACCTCGCTTATGCAGGCACCCAGCGCTATGCTGAAGGGATACTCCCTTCTTCCCATATCGATATGGGTGAAAAACGGCGTGAAAAAAAATCCCCTGAACGGCTACTGAGGCGCAAAAATATCCACGGCCACTATGTCCATACACTCGTCAAATGGGTGATGGAATCGGAGTGTATCGCCTTCTATGCTAAAACACATCCTGAAACACGGTTCATCAATGTCACAGAGGGGGGCATCGGCTTTCCTGAAATTCCCAATATCCCCTTTTCTCAAGCTGCAGCAGAATTGAATCTATCGCTCGACTTGCGCGCCCTCATCCATGCGGAGATCCAGAGGCTAAAAATCCCCCTCTCGCAAGAAAAGATCGAGCATGAGATGAAAGAGGTCGGTGAGAGTTTGTTTCATCTCCGCCGTATCGCTGAAGAGATGATCGGAGAGCTCAAGAGGATCAAAGATCTCCAGCTTTCCCTTCCAACTGGAAAAATGACGATCCTCGAGATCGATTTTCAAGAAGAAAAAGCTTTCGAATGCCTTTTCTTAGCTGTCGGACCTGCCCTCGATAAATTACTCGCCAGGGCGTTCTATCCTTCTTCACATAGTACCGAAGAAGAGCGACGCCACTTAGCTCTAGAGTGCAAAATCGCCAAATGGCAGCAGTGGAAAGAGATGATCGACAGCGAAATTGAGTTATTTTCAACTTTTACAGAAGAAGGAAGCCCTTCGAGCTCCCTTCCCAGATCTAAAATCTATTCACCCATTTGAAAGAGATCATGAGGAGCAATAGAGGAAAAAACAGGATAGGCAGGATCGGGCAGGAAATGGAGGATGAAAAAAAATAGGCATTTTCATCCTTTTCATCCCATACGTATCAGGCTAAAAATTAAAAAAGGGGAATAGAGATGGATTCGTCTGTTTAAACGATCCTAAGAAGGCTGTGTTTAAATGGATTAGCTGCCTGTAGTAATTGTTCGTATTTATCTAAAGAAATCCTAATCTTTCCCTTTTCATACTGAGCATAGGCATTTGGGGATTTTGAACCTAAGCGCTCAGCCACTTCTCTAACGGTCGAACCACTTTTCTCTCTTTGCTTCCTCAATGAAAGCGCCAACAAAAGTTTGTTGTCATTGGAAGTAACTCCAATTATATCTTTCTTGTAATCAGTTACTGTTATTTTGAAATCATTCTCGATATCGTCATTAAAATAACATCGAGCCATTTCCAAAACTAGATCTTCGATCATGGCAAGGGCTTCTTTCCGAGTCTTGCCCTGAGTCATAGCATCAAGAGTAGGGACTTCAACAAGCCAGAATTTCCCGTCTTTCCAAATTTTTCCTTCCATTTCCATACTATTCTTCCTTTGGAGGATTGTTTTTTGCCGTTTTTAAAATCTTTTTCGCCAGCATTTCCTTGATTTCGGAATGCCTGGGGACGAACTCAAATATCTTTCCATTCGTCCAAGCGTCGTGATTTCCACCATGTCGTTCGAATCGCCACCCATATTCACGTAACTGCTTTTCTAGATCTCGCTTTTTCACTCGCTCTAACCCTTAATTGTACATGAGTGTATATACAGAGTCAATTAAAATCAAGAAACTATTTTAAGATGTTAATATTAAATACTTTTCATCGAGTTAAACGAGAGAGAGTTAACAGGATAGGCAGGCATACGCATCAGGCTAAGAATGAACGAAAGGAGAAGTGAAGACCGATATCTGTTGAGAAGGAAGCTCCTCGAGCTCCCTTCCCAGACCTAAAATCTATTGACCCATATTGAAAATATCTTGGGGAGCAATATCTCTCCGCTCTAAAAGAGCTGCCAGGCTTTCAATGTCCTGATTATCACGAAGATTATTCCAAGCTCCAAGAATATATGTTTGACCCACATAAGCGCGCAATTTTGCGATTTGGTGCTCTTGGTCCAAGGCATGAAACTTATCGATCAGAGCATTGACTTCCTTGACAATTTTCTCATAGTTTCCTGGTCCGAACTCTGCCAAAAGAACACGACGAATTTCGCATTTCTCGATGAGATCGCTTAGATAACTGTTTAATTCTCCCTGCAAGAGAGTCCAGTTTTGTGCATAGTGGAGCTCTATCCAATCTTTAGTTTCACTTAGCTTTTGATCCATGGCATTCGATAAAGTATGCAAGAGAGTGCATACAGCGTCCTTCTTTACTCCGGCTCGAGTTTGAAGTTGATTATGGTCCTCTATCGCTTTCTCAGGAGCGATCTTTAGATGTTGAAAATTAGAAAGGGTAAGACCCAATGGTTTGATATCTGCAGAAGAGCAAATCCCTATTTTTTGTAAGTAATCGGGAGTACATCCCAGCTTTTTAGAGTAGTCCTCTTTGCAGGTAAATCCGAGATCAGCGAGAAATAGAGGAAGGTCTACACCCCACCGCTTTTTCAAGTGCTCTTTAAATGCGAGCGTTGCTTCCTCTTTTTGAGAGAGGGCAATCCTGTGTAGTTCTCTAATGGAATCGCTGAACTCTCCCCATTCGAATATTCCAGATCTATCACCGCCATAGACTTCCCAAAGGAGAGCATAAATTTCTTTATTTTGAGAGTCGATTGTGACGAGCTGACCGAGGAACTCAAGGACTCTTGCCCGATCTTCATCGTAGATCGCATGGAGCAGGGCTTCGACACAGACCTCTGTTTGCACACGTGAAATCACTTCAGCGGAATAAGTGGAGGGAGTACCGATATTGAAGGCATGCTGTTTTAAACGTTCTCTAAAAGCAGGGTCGAGTTTTTGAGTTAACTCCTTTGCAAGTTCGGGTTGCTTATTGCGCTCAGCAAGGGCAATTTTTCCAAGGATCGGTAGATTCTCTTCAACGACTTGTTTAGAATAAGACGATAATGGAAAGAGATCGAAGTCCCAGAGTGTAGTTGATGAAAATGTACGGATAATGAGTTGATTCTTGTAGTTTAAAAGACTAGCGTTCAAATTAAAGGCAAAGGGTAACGTTTGCACTTCTGTTCTGGTTTTAAGATCCCAAATCTTTAAGCCATCAACAAAATTGCAGGAAAAAAGCAGGTTATCATGAGCAAAAAGAGTTCTCGCCTGTTGAGAATGGCCTTTTAACATTCCGATTTCTTCTTTGCTTTTTAGATCCCAAATCCTAATTATGCCATCGCGTAAAGCTGAAATGAGGAGGTTTTTATGAACTAACATGGTTGCCACTCCCCCTTCATTGCCTGCGAGTCTGGCTATTTCTTGGCTGTTTTTAAGATCCCAGATCTTTATTGTTTCGTCATCGAATGAAGCTGAAATGAGGTTATTTTCGTACATTAATATGCAAGAAATTAGACCTTGACCCTCTGCAATCGTTCGTATTTCTACTCCTTTTTTAGGATCCCAGATCTTTATTTTACCATCACCCAATGAGGCTAAAATGAATTGATCTTCATCTATCAAAATATCTGTGATGCGTTCTCGATGAGCTGCAAGAGTATGTACTGCTCGACCGCTTTTAAGATCCCAGATCATAATCGTGCCATCGTCTGAAGCTGAAATGAGCTGGTTCCTATCCAGTAAAATTTTTTTAACAGAATTTTGATGACCTTGGAGGGTTTGCACCGCATTTCCGCTTATAAGATCCCATATCTTAATTGTATCATCATCTGAAGCTGAAATGAGCTGATTTTGATTTTCATCCACTAAAATACTGTTGACTCTGTGTTGATGACCTCTAAGTGTTTGCAATGTTTTTCTGCTTTTAAGATCCAAGATCTCAATATCTCCATTCTGTTTGGCTAAAATGAGCTGATCTTTAAAAATAAGATTGTTAAAGGTATTCGCAACAGTTTCATCTGCAAGCTTGTGAGTTCTATATCTGCCCGTTTTTTTGTTGTTTTCGACATTTGTGAGATGCTGACAGAGAGCTGATCCCTTGGCCTTTGATTGAGAGTTGGCATGGGAGTCGGGAAAATACTTTTGTACAATAGCATCCCAAATGGATGGATTTAAAAAAATTCGAACGAAGAGACGATGATTTGTCAGTCCCATTCTGGCTACATCTCGGGGTGTTTCTAAATGTGAACAAATGAGCTGCCAAATATCATTTGGAGCCTGTTCGGCATGACAAAATGTTGTTAAACGCTCTGTACTTTTGTTACTGGAAGAAATAATATTTGAACTCATAAAATCCTCATTTTCTTAAATATGTTTAATATTACTAAATAAATCAATGTAGATTATATTAAAACATCTATTTAAATGCAATTAATAATTTTTATTAAAATAAAAACTATTACAATCAAACAATCTCATGTAAAAAATAAATTTAATTTGTTTATATTGAATATACCCAAGAAAATTGAAGAATTGTTAAAACTCGAGCAATTTGTGGCATCTATTTGACTTAGAATCTATTAAGAAAATATTTTAACCACCCGTTCGCTTCGCTCACTAGAGAGCACAGAGGACACAGAGAGGAAAAAAAAGACCCTTTGCTTTGATTCCTCCTCTGTGTCCTCTGTGCTCTCTAGTGAGCGGAGCGAACGGGTGGTAGAGAAATTCATATAAAGCTCTATCTTAAATAAGAAGAGATAGTTGCCCTAATGGGTCGAAAGCGATCCCTTCCCAGATCTAAATCTATTTACCCATCTGGAAAATATCTTGGGGAGCAATATCTCTCCGCTCTAAAAGAGCAGCCAGGCTTTCAATGTCCTGATTATCACGAAGGTTATTCCAAGCTCCGAGAATATATGTTTGACCCACATAAGCGCGCAATTTTGCGATTTGGTGCTCACGGTCTAAAGTATGAAACGCATCGATTAAGCCGTTCATCTCATCGACAATTGTGGCATACGACTCGAATTTTTCCAAAAGAACAAGAGGAGCTTGACACTCTTCTTCAAGAGCCTTTTTGTAACTGCTTAATTGTTGTTGAAAGGCAGTCCAAGGATGCTCACCGTCATAGAGAAGTGCGGAACACTGATTGGTCTCCTTGATTTTCTGACCCACTGCTTCTGATAACGACTGTAAAAGGTTGACAACAGCTTTCTTTTTTTCAAAAGCTCTTGTTCGACGTTGATTGCGATCCTGGGTGGCTTCTTCAACAATGACTTTTAATTTTTGGAGGTCAGATCGAGGGGAGTTAAGTATCCCTAACGCTCTGAGATCTGTTAGAGAGAGAATCCCTCTTTCTTGCAGATCACCAGGATAACATCGCAATTTTTCAGAGTACTCCTCTTTGCTGATGATTCCGAGATCAGCAAGTAAGAGAGGAAGGTCTTGACCCCACCGCTCTTTCAAGTGCTCTTTAAATGCGAGCGTCGCTTCTTCCATTTCAGAGAGAAAATCAATTTGTTGAGAGAAAAAAGCAAGGAGTCTAACTTTATTATGAAACTCGAGTTCTCCCGATCCCCATATTACAGATTCGACACTGCCACAGGCTTGCAAAATGAGCTTAAAAATTTCTTTATTTTGAACGTCGATTGTGACGAGTTGATTGAGAAGCTCAGAGATTCTTGTCTGATCTTTATTGTAGATCGCATGGAGCAGAGCTTCGACACAAACTTCTGTTTGCACACGTAAAATCACAGCAGCGGAGTAAGTGGAAGGAGTCCCGACTTTGTAAGCATGCTGTTTTAAACGCTCTCTAAAATTGGGATCGAGTATTTGAGTTAACTTCTCTACACTTTCAAAGTTTTGAGTGAACTCAGCATGGGCTATTTCTCCAAGGATTGCGAGATTCGTTTCAACGAGTTGTTTAGAATAAGGCGATAAAGGCTGAAAATTGAAGTCGTAAATTTTAGTTTCAGACCATGATCTGATAATGAGTTGATTCTTGTAGTTTAAAAGGCTTCTGACGCTAGTGGATAGCGTATGCACGTTTTTTCCATTTTTAACATCAAAAATATTGACAAAATCACTCGTATCCGAACCGAAAAAAAGGAGGTTATTATGAATTAAAAGGGGAACCTTTCCATAGTTACCATTTATCGTTCGGATTTCTTTTTTGCTTTTAAGATCCCAAATCTTAATTGTGCCGTATCGTGAACTTGAAATGAGCTGGTCCTCATGTACTAACAAACCTGAAAAGAGCTCGTCCTCATGCACAAGCATGTTTGAAGAATTTTCCAAATGGCCTGCTTTTAATGTTGTTATTTGTCCGTTTTCAAGATCTGAGATGTTTAGTATACGCTCTGAGGCTGAAATGAGGTTGTTTTCGTACAGCTTTAGGGTTCTAATTGGGCCATTATGTATTCTAATCGAGTGTATTTCTTGTCCATTTTTAAGATCCCAGACCATTATCATACCATCAGATGAGGCTGAAAAGAGCTGCTTTTCATTCGCCACAATAGCTGTGACGGAATATCGATGGCCTGTAAGAGTATGTACTTCTTGTCCGCTTTCAAGATTCCAGATCTTTATCATACCATCAGATGAGGCTGAAATGAGCTTTTTTTCATTTTCATACACTAAAATACATTTGACCTTGCCTTGATGACCCTTATGTGTTCGCAATTCTTTTCCGGTTTTAAGATCCCAGATCTTGATTGTTTGATCGTCTGAAGCTGAAATAAGCTGATTATCAGTCACTAAAATACTGTTAACCTTACCCAGATGACCCTTATGTGTTCGCAATTCTTTTCTACTCTTTAGGTCCAAAATCTTAATGTCGCCATTGTCTAGAGCTAAAATGAGCTGATCTTTAGAAATAAGATTATTAAAGATTTTATAAACTTCAATACCTGCAACAAGTGTGTGAATTCTACATCTTCCCGTTTTTCTATTGTTTTCGATAGTTGTAAGATGCTGACACAGAGCTAACCCTGTAGCCTTTGATTGAGAGTTGGCATGGGAGTCGGGAAAATACTTTTGTGCAATAGCATCCCAAATGGATGGATTTAAAAAAATTCGAACGAAGAGACGCTGATTTGTCTGTCCAATTCTGGCTATATCTTGGGGTGTTTCTAAATGTGAACAAATGAGCTGCCAAATATCATTTGGAGCCTGTTCGGCATGACAAAATGTTGTTAAACGCTCTGTACTTTTGTTACTAGACGAAATAATATTTGAACTCATAAAATCCTCATTTTTTAAATATGTTTAATATTATTAAACAAATTAATATAGATTATATGAAAATATCTATTTAAATACAATTAATAATTATTATAATCACACAATCTAATGTTAAAAAATAAATTTAATTTGTTTATTCTGTAAAAGACTCTCTTTTAAGTACTTAAGGATAATTCATGTCAATCTATCCTGACTTTGGATAGAAATTCACCGAATCGCCGATAATTTTACATAAAAACTATAAGTCGTTGTAAACCAAGGAGGGGTGATTTAATTAAAACTAGAAAACAAATTTTCAATTAATGTAATATAATAATAAAATCATAAAAATGATAGAATAAACTCCTATGGCTAAAAAATACGATGAAAGCACAGTTATATCCCTAGATGCTCTATCTCATATTCGGCTGCGCCCAGGGATGTATATTGGGCGTCTGGGAGATGGCTCTCATCCCGATGATGGGATCTATGTGATGCTAAAAGAGGTGATCGACAATGCTGTCGATGAGTTCATCATGCATCATGGCACGAAGATTGCGATCGAGCTCGATGAGAAGACATCGAAGGTTTCGGTGCGAGATTGGGGACGGGGGATCCCTCTTGGCAAAGTGATCGAGTGTGTCAGTCAGATCAATACGGGCGCCAAATATAATGATGATGTCTTTCAGTTTTCTGTCGGATTAATGGGGTGGGGACGAAAGCTGTCAATGCCCTTTCCTCCCATTTCGTCGTGAAGAAGCTTTCGCGATGGAGAATTTGTCGAAGCCCGTTTTCTCAAGGGGTGTTCTCAAGGAAAAGAAAAAAGGGAAAACAAAAGAAGCCAATGGCACGTGGGTCGAATTTATTCCCGATACGCGAGATTTTCAAGAAATTTGCGTTTCAAAAAGAGATGATCCTCAAACGGCTTTGGCATTATGCCTATCTCAACACGGGGCTCACCCTCCTTTTTAATGGAGAGACGATCCGTCTCAGAGAATGGGCTTTTAGATCTTTTGAATGAAGAGGTGAAAGAAGATCGCCTCTATGAACCTCTCCACTATAGGGGGAAAACATATCGAATTTGCCTTCCTCCACTCTTCGAGTTATGGAGAGACCTATTTCTCCTTTGTCAATGGGCAATATACCCAAGATGGGGGAACCCATCTCTCCGCTTTTCGAGAAGGGATTCTTGAAAGGGGTCAATGAATATGCGAAGAAAAACTTTCAAGGGGTCGATGTGCGCGAAGGGATCGTCGGAACCATTCTGATCAAGGTGAAAGATCCTGTCTTTGAATCTCAGACGAAAAACAAACTCTCCAATAACGAGATTCGCGCGCCGATTGTTCAAGAAGTCAAAGACGCTGTCCAAAATCTTCTCTATAAAGTATCCAGAGACGGGCAAGAAGATCGTTGAACGGATCCTCTTTAATGAAAAACTGAGAAAAGAGCTCGCTGCTGTTAAAAAAGAGGCGAAAGAAAAGCAGAAAAAGATCTCGTTCAAAATCCCGAAACTGCGCGACTCGAAATTCCACTTTGGCGATGGGACAAAAGAAGGGGAGAAATCGGTGATTTTCCTCACTGAAGGAGAATCTGCCTCAGCCTCGATTGTCATGACTCGAGATCCCCTCACTCAAGCTGTCTTTTCCCTTCGGGGCAAGCCGCTCAATGTCCATGGGATGAAGCTCGACCAGCTCTATAAAAATGAAGAGATGTACAATCTCATGTCGGCTCTCAATATCGAAGATGACCTGGCCAATCTCCGCTATAACAAAGTGATCCTCGCCACCGATGCCGATGTCGATGGGATGCATATTCGCAATCTGCTCATCACTTTTTTCTTAACCTACTTTGAAGGGCTTGTCCTGAACGGCCATCTCCATATCCTCGAAACGCCCCTCTTTAAAGTGAGAAATAAAGAAAAAACGATCTATTGCTATTCTGAAGAAGAAAAAGAAAAGGCAGTGCAAGAACTTAAAAAGGGGATTGAAATCACCCGCTTTAAAGGACTGGGAGAGATCTCTCCCAATGAGTTTAAACAATTTATCGCAAAAGATATTCGTCTTTTGCCTGTGATGATCCAAAATCTTTCCGATATTAAACCGACTCTTGAATTTTATATGGGGAAAAATACCCCTGAACGAAAGCCTTTATCATGCAAAACCTGGTGAACGAAAATGGATGATCTTAAAGAACAGATGAAGGATCACTTCATCCAATACGCCTCTTATGTCATTCTCGACCGGGCGATTCCCGAATGTCGTCGATGGGCTAAAACCTGTGCAAAGGCGCATTCTGGAAACTCTTTGGAGGCAGAACGATGAAAAACTCCATAAAGTGGCCAATATCGTCGGCCAGACGATGCAATTGCATCCTCATGGAGACGCTCCGATTTATGAAGCTCTCGTCAACTTGGCAAATAAAGGTTTTCTCTTGGATAGGCAGGGAAATTTTGGAAATATCTTACACAGGAGATCCCTCTGCAGCTGCCCGCTATATCGAAACACGCCTTTCGCCACTTGCGCGCGAGACGCTGTTCAATCCCGACATCACTGAAAAAATCCCCTCCTATGATGGAAGGAATCTAGAGCCAGTCACGCTCCCTGCGAAAATCCCTCTCTTGCTCATGCAAGGAGCCGATGGGATCGCCGTGGGGATGGCGACCCACATCCTCCCCCACAATTTTACTGAACTTCTCGAAGCTGAAATCGCCTATCTCGAAGGAAGAAACTTTAAGATCTTCCCCGACTTTCCCACCGGCGGGATCATGGATAAAAGCCAGTATGACAAAGGGCGTGGCAAAATCAAGCTCCGGGCAAAAATCGAGATCAAAGATCCCAAAACGCTCGTCATCCGGGAAATCTGCTACGGCACGACGACAGAAAGTCTGATCCGCTCGATCGACGAAGCGGCAAAAAAAGGGAAAATCAAAATCGAAGCGATCAATGATTACACGGCAAGAGATGTCGAAATCGAGATCAAGCTTCCCCGGGGACAATATGCGCGAAGAGATTTTAGATGCCCTTTATGGCTTTACCGAATGTGAAGTCTCCCTCAATTCTCAGATCATCGTGATCAAAGAAGGATTTCCCTGGGAACCTGATGTCGCATGAGATCCTCGCCTACAATGCCGTGAAACTTGTCGAATTTCTTAAGCGGGAGCTCGAGATCGAGCGGGACCGCCTCCTCGAAAAGATCTTCTACAAGACTTTGGAGAGGATTTTTATTGAAAATCGCCTTTATAAGAAAATCGAGACCGATTAAAACCTTGGAAGGGATCCACGCCACCCTTGAGACACTCTTTAAACCCTATCACAAAAAGCTCATGCGTGCGCCCACGTATGACGATCGGGAAAAGCTCCTCCAGATCCCCATCCGCCGGATCTCTCAGTTCGACATCGATAAGAACCAAGAGGAGATCGCCGTTTTAGAAGAGAGCTTGCCAACGTCGAAAAAGATCTGAAGAACGTCAAAAAATATGCGATTCAATATCTCAAAAAGCTGATCGAAAATTTGGCTAAAGATTTTCCGAGAAAAACCCGCATCAAAGCGATTGAGGAGATCGACCGGCGCGCCATCGAGACTAAAGAGATCAAGGTGGGCTTTGACCCGAAAGCAGGGTTTGTCGGCACAAAAATCTCAGGCCCCGTTCAGCTCAATTGCACCAACTTCGACAAGCTCCTCATCTTTTACAAAGATGGCACCTACTATGTGGTCATCTATCCCTGAAAAACAGTATCTCGAAAATGTCGCCTGGGTAGCGATCGCCGATAAAAAAACGGTGATGAACGTCGTCTACAAAAACCTGGCCACTAAGCAAGCTTGGGCCAAACGGTTTGTCGTCGATAAGTTCATCCTCGAAAAGACCTACAGATATCTCGATGAGAAGAGCGAGCTCCAATTCTTCTCAGCCAACCCAGAACCTACCGTCGAGCTCCACTTCGCCACCCCTTCCGGTCAAAAAGGGAAAAAGCTCCTCTACTCCCTCAAGCAACTCCCCCTCCAAAAGCCTCAGGCCCGAGGTGTTCGGATCGCCACTCAAAAAGTCAAAAAAGTCAGTTAAAAATCTATCCTTGAACCGATGATAGAAATGTGCTGATCTTTCCTTGGATGAAGGAAAGGTCAGGGTTGACTCTTATTGCTCTGCTTTGTAAGCGTGGAGCTTGTTGCGGAGGGTGCGGGTGCTGATGCCGAGGGCAACAGCTGCTTTAGTGCGATTATTTTTCTCGCGGCTGAGGGTTTCTAAGATGAACCTTTTTTCGAGCTCGGCGAGGGTGATGCCGGTGGGGTAGGGTGAGATCAGAGGTTCCTTGATCGGGCAGGATAGCTCGATCAAGAGCTGATAGGCTTCGAGGGTATCGGTAGTGTTCATCACGATGGTCCGTTCGATGACATTGGCGAGTTCTCGAATGTTACCTGGCCAATGGTAATCGATCAGTTTTTGCTTGGCATCATTTGAGAGCTGTTTGATCGGTTTTTGATTCTCTTTGCAAAGCCGCTCTAGAAAAAACTCTGCCAAAGGGAGGATATCCTCTTTCCGATCCCTTAAAGGGGGGATATGGATGGGAACGACGTTAAGCCTGTAGTAGAGGTCTTCACGGAAAAGTTTTTGTTCGACAGCCTCTTTCATCGAGCGATTGGAGGTGGAAATGAGCCGCACATCGACCTGCACGGGTCGGATTCCTCCAACTCTCTCAAATTCCATCTCTTGGACAGCGCGGAGGAGTTTGGATTGAAGTTCGAGGGGGATCTCAGAGATTTCGTCGAGGAGAAGAGTCCCCTTGTCGGCGAGTTCGAACCGTCCGAGCTTTTTATTCATCGCTCCTGTGAATGCCCCTTTTTCGTGACCGAAAAATTCCGATTCGAGGAGTGGAGTGGGGATGGCAGCACAATTGACTTTGATAAACGGCTGCTGGGTTCGATGGGATTGTGCATGGATCGCGTGGGCGATCACCTCTTTTCCTGTGCCCGATTCACCACTGATGAAGACGGAAGAGGAGCTTTTGGCAATTTTGCCGACATCGCTTAAGATCTTCTTCATCACGTCGCTTTCGATGATGAAAAGAAGTTTCTTATCGGGTAATAGGTTCATATTTGTTATAACTGGGTGCTTTAGGTCCTTATTCTGGATTATAGATAATGGCGAGTTTTAAAAAAGTTTTTAATTGTTTTCTATTTTTTTTAGCTAGTTGCTCTGGCATGGAACACTCTGAACAGGAAAAACTGAGAAGGGCAAATGCTAAAGGGGAGTTCATTCACCGGAATCATGATGAATACCATTATACTTTAGCGACGCCGCAGCACTGCATCCGCAAGAGATATCTCTGGGAAATGGCTTTTATTGGGGAACATTCTAAGATCACCAAGGAGTACTTTCGTTGCAAAGGGTCGAATAGCAACCCTCCCCATATCGACCATAAGGACCCTTCCCGTCCAGCCAATTATTTCGATTGTGGAGGTTCTCAAAAGCATTCCCTCCCCTTAAGGGATGGAAAGGAGTTCATCTATCCGATTTTGATCGACCTGCTCAACTATGTACAAGCAAAGAGCGGTTGCAAGGCGATGATCACCTGTGGCCATCGCTGCCCTGTGCACAATGCCTATATCGATAGCTCGCCTAAGGCTCAAAATTCTAAGCATATGATGGGTGCGGAGGTCGATTTTTATCTACAAGGGATGGAGAAGCGGCCAGAAGAAGTGATCAAAATCTTGATGAACTACTACCAAGAGATGTCGATTTACAAAGGGGATCCACAATATCGAGAATTCCAGAGATTGAACAAAGGGGAAACAGATGTTTCAACACCCCCTTGGTACAATAAAGAGGTTCTCATCAAGCTCTACCTGAAAAATGAAGGGAGGGACATTGATAATCGACATCCCTATCCCTACATCTCAATTCAAGTGCGATTTGACCGAGACCTCAATGAAAAAGTCGTTTGCAACTGGGCAAAGGTCTTCAACGGTTATAAGAGGTTTTAACCTTTAACAACATGCACAAGATTGGACAATGGTTTCGACGAGCTGGAAACGGTTTCCATCGACGTCGGCCACCATCTGCAATTTGACATGTCCAGGAACCACCTGAATATCGCCAAGGAGCTTTGCACTCTTTTTGAGAAGGTCGGCAATCGCCTCTTCGAGATTGAGAACAGTAAAAGTCAAAATGGCATTTTGTCCTGGTTGAACGCCGTCTTCAGAATTGGGCTGCATCTGAGCAATTCCAATACGTGCTCCTCCATCATTCCCTTCTAATTCCGCCCATCCGAACTGCTCATCCAACGTATTCAGTTTGAGACCGACGGTCTCAGTGTAGAATTTGACAGCTTTTTTAAGATCGTTAACGACGATCCAAGCGAGATTCATCGATTTTAAGTTCATATCAACCTCTTTATTCTAGAGAAAAAACACAATTTTAAAAAAATAAGAAATATTTTGCAATGGAAATCATTCGTTGTCAACTTCTATTTGACATATGTCAATACATGAGCTATGATGGAGAGAGAGATAGAGGAATGGAATGCCTAATTGGGCTGTGGACTTTTCCACAAAAGCTGGAAAGCAATACCAAAAACTCAAACGAAGCGGCTCAAGACCGTCTATTAATGATATAATAGACTTCCTTGTGCTTGACCTGCAAAAAAATGGTCCGCAGCTACCCGACTGGCCACATTTTAGTTCCTTGGAGATAGACCATTTTCATTGTCATCTCCACAGAGGCAATCCGACTTATGTCGCGTGCTGGAGAATTTTAGACAAAAAACTAAACGGATTGAGGTATACTATGTCGGCACCCATGAAGGCGCGCCTTACTAAGCAAGCGACCTGCAAAGTCGTCGTTGAAATGCCTGGTAAAGCAAAAAAACTGACTTTTTTCCCCGCTAAGCACTTGCAAAAACTCGAAGATTTTTTGAATAAGTACGGCGAATCTGAGTCTATTCCCTGGGAAGAACTCGCTAAAGATCGGATCGCCAAATACAAGAAATCAGGACTAGCTCTGCGTGGCGCACGCTATCGTGAAGGCCTCTCTCAAAAAGAACTCTCCAAACGTACTGGCATCAGTCAGGAAAACATTTCCAAAATGGAAAATGGACAGAGAGCCATTGGTAAAAAAGTAGCAAAAAAGCTGGCTAAAGCCCTTCGCATCGATTTTGAATTGCTTACTGAAACACCCTCTTAGAATTGGAATACTATTTTGCTGTGATTTTCATAAACTATGCACTCATTGGATAGAGCACCCCTTTGCGTTGACACGGAAATCCATTCGTTCTAAAAAAGGAGAGGAAATAAAATTTTTTTGCAGGGGGCTGTTGTGAAAGAGAACTCGGGTAATTTGGTGAATCCATTCAATACCTTGAAGTCCTTAAATGATGATCAACAACGGTTTTACTATTCCATGCCGGCTCTTGAGGCAAAAGTACCAGGGGTGGGAAAGTTGCCGATTTCGATTCGGATCATGCTCGAATCGTTGCTCCGCAACTGCGATGGCAAACGTGTCAGAGAAGAGGATATCCTCCGCCTTGCGAAATGGAATGGGAAAAAACCTGATGAAGGGGATGTCCCCTTTGTCGTTTCCCGGGTGCTTTTACAGGACTTTACCGGAGTTCCCCTTCTCGTCGATCTCGCGGCGATGCGCGATGCAATGGCTGCCCGCGGTTTTGACGCTAAGACAATTGAGCCGATCGTCTCTGTCGATCTCATCATCGACCATTCTGTTCAAGTCGATCGTTCTGGCACTCCCGATTCTTATCTGTTCAACTTGGAAATCGAGTTTGAACGGAACAGAGAACGGTATGAGTTTTTAAATTGGGGACAAGAAGGGTTCAAGACGTTTCAGGTGGTTCCTCCAGGGATTGGAATTTGCCATCAGGTCAACCTCGAATATCTCGGTTCAATCGTTTTAGAGAAAACACAGGGTCAAAAGAGTGTTCTTTATTTTGATACTTTAGTCGGCACCGATTCCCATACGACGATGATCAATGGACTTGGCATTTTAGGATGGGGTGTGGGTGGGATCGAGGCGGAAGCGGCTATGCTCGGGCAACCTTATTTCTTTCAAACGCCTGAAGTGATCGGGGTCCATTTGGAAGGTGCGTTGCAAAAAGGAGTCACAGCGACCGATCTGACTCTCCGGATCACTGAAATGCTCCGCAAAGAAAAAGTCGTTGGCAAATTTGTCGAGTATTTTGGGGAAGGGGCAGCCAGTTTGACAGTGGCTGATCGAGCGACGATTGGGAACATGGCCCCTGAATATGGAGCGACAATTGGATTTTTCCCTGTCGATGACAAGACGCTCGAATATATGAAAATGACGGGAAGAGAGGAAAAACAGATCCAGCAGATCAAAGAGTATTTGCAAGCGCAAAAGATGTTCGGCATTCCGAGAAAAGGGGGGATCGAATTCACTAAAGTGCTCGAACTCGATTTAAAGAGTATTAAGCCTTGCGTTTCGGGACCCAAGCGCCCTCAAGACAGGATCGATCTGCTCGACGTTAAAAATAAATTTAATCAACTTTTCACTGCCCCTGTTCAGGAAGGGGGGTATGGCAAGCCAGATTCTGAGAGAGACAAAAAAATCTGCGTCCATTCTGAAGGGAGTTTTCAGATCAACGAAATGCATATCACGGGAGGAAAAGAATCTCTCGCGCGTGAGCAAGGGTGGAGTGAAGAGGAAATGGTCACCAATCGCCCTTTCACTAGAGAAGTGATCGATCCAGGATACATGCAACACCCCCCTTGCGATTTCATTCTCAACCATGGTGTTGTCGTCATCGCAGCGATCACCAGTTGTACCAACACTTCAAATCCCAGTGTGATGCTCGCCGCAGGCCTTCTGGCAAAAAAAGCTGTCGAAAGAGGATTAAAAGTCGATTGCCGAGTGAAGACAAGTCTTGCTCCAGGTTCGCGCGTCGTCACTGATTACCTCGAAAAAACAGGATTGCAACATTATCTGAATGCGATTGGATTTCAGCTGGTGGCATACGGGTGTACGACATGTATTGGCAATAGTGGGCCGTTGGATGAAAAAATCGAAAGTGCGATCAAGGAAAGCGATCTAATCGTCGCGAGTGTCCTCAGTGGCAATCGCAACTTTGAAGCCCGTATTCACGGTTCAGTCAAGGCAAACTTTTTAATGTCACCACCCCTCGTCGTCGCCTTTGCCCTCGCCGGTAGAGTCGACATCGACATGGAAAAAGAACCCCTGGGTGCGGGTTCCGATGGCAAGCCCGTTTTTTTAAAAGAGATCTGGCCAAGCGATGAGGAGATTAAAAAAGCTGTCGCCGAAGGATTGGAGCCTGAGATGTTCAAAAAACGGTATGCCCATGTGTTCGATGGCAATCCTCTGTGGAACAAGATCGAGGTCAAAAAAGGAGCCCAGTATGCCTGGGATCCCAAAAGCACTTACATCCAACGCCCCCCTTTTCTCGAAGAGTTCTCCATCGAAATGCCAAAACGGAAAGAGCTAAAAGGGATGAGAGCGCTAGCCCTCTTTGGCGATTCGATCACCACCGATCATATCTCTCCTGCAGGCGCCTTCAAAGCCAACACCCCAGCGGGAAAATATCTGATCTCACTCGGCATTAAAGAGGATGACTTCAATAGTTACGGAAGTCGCCGCGGCAACCATCATATCATGATGCGCGGGACATTTGCCAACGTGCGGATCCGGAACAAGATGGTGGAGGGGAAAGAAGGGGGAGTGACAAAGTTGATGCCTGAAGGAAAAGAGATGGCGATCTTTGACGCTGCTGAGGCTTATAAGAAAAAAAATATCCCACTGATCGTATTTGCAGGTCGAGATTACGGAATGGGAAGCTCTCGCGATTGGGCCGCAAAAGGGACGGCTCTACTCGGGGTGCATGCAGTGGTTGCGAGGAGCTTCGAAAGGATCCATCGGAGTAATCTAGTGGGCATGGGAGTGATCCCCCTGCAATTTAAAGAGGATCAAAGCCTGGAATCGCTCAACATCAAAGGGGATGAACTATTTTCTCTGATCGGGCTCGAAAAAGAACTCAAACCTCGCCAAGAGGTCACATTAGAGATCGACCGGGGCGGCGGAAAAATCGACCGCGCCCAGCTGATCGCTCGCCTCGACACTCCTATCGACATCGATTACTACATGCAAGGAGGGATTTTGCCCTATGTTCTAAGACAAGTTTTATCGACTATGGGTTGATTAAATTTTCACCACAGAGCTGGGACAGAGATTTCATGAAACAACGTATGTACGGGACCGTACATACGTTGGTGTGAGAGGGAGGGGAGCAGAGAGGCTCCCTCCTACTCAACACATCGAGTAATGGCTATTATATGGTAATAATCTGGACTGCATGGAGAAAGCTAATCTTGCTACATATTAAAACATCATCATTATAATATTCACCAGAGATAGCAACCGCTTTTATTGATGCAAATGGAATGGTGAAAGCATTCGCTGCGGCAATTTTTAAATCTCTGACTGTAGCTGTAGCATTAACCAGAGGGGCTGTATATGCATAATGGCCTTTAGAATGGCTTTTAGAAGTGAGTATCAGCTTAGCCTGTTTTGTTCCAAACTGGAATCGAAGGCTGTTTAGGGTGCCGGACAAATCAGTGAGCTCTTTGTAATCGTGATCGTAGATCGATCCCATTCCCTGCAGCTGTGTACGCACAGTGGTGTGGACTTGTATGATGGTATCATGGAAAGCTGTCCTCTCAGTATCGTTTAAGGTTTGGTGGTTAACTCCTGCTGCTTGGGTAGCAAGGGCCATTGTTTGTTCTCTAAGTGCTGGAATTGATGGAATCATAATTACTCCTGTTAATTTTTTGTTATAAATAATATATTTATTTTTTAAATAAACAAATCAATTATATAAATTTTATCACTTAAAGTAAAGGTAACTTGTAATAAAAATTCCGGTTCAATCGGACAAATGCGTACCTCTGTTTGTTGGAGGCGTTGTAGCTATAAACACAAGCAAAACGCAAAGACGCACAAGCCGCTAAGGCGCAAAGAAGTTTTATTTTTTTTCAGTGCTTTGCGCCTTAGCGGCTTGTGCGTCTTTGCGTTTTACTTCGCCTATACCTGTAAGTCGCTTACTATGGGAAGGTGCTCATTCGTCGAACGATAAATTTTTAATGTGTCGTCTCTGCCAAATGATCAAAGCAAGATTGTGCGTTATTGAACGATTCGTTACACTGGTGCCTCACTTTATTTTGCCGATGTGGTGGAATGGTAGACGCGGTAGACTCAAAATCTACTTCTAGCAATAGAGTGCTGGTTCAAGTCCAGTCATCGGCAAATTTACCCTATTCACAAGTCTTTAAGGACATGTCAGCGATGGATTGGATTCAAGATTATCAACTTTTTCTCTTCGACTTCGATGGTTTGCTCGTCGACACTGAACCGTTGCATTATGCCTCTTATGCCCAGTTGTGCCGACAGTATGGATGTGAGATGAAGTGGGATTTTGAGCAGTTCTGCCGGGAAGCCCACGGCAAAGCGATGGGGATCTGGGAAGCACTCATGCGTGAATTTCCCCACCTTTTCGTAGACGAGTCTTCCAGGGAGGTCCTCTACGAAGAGAAAAAAACACTTTATGTCGAGCTTCTTAAAAAGAGACCTCTTGAATTCATGGAAGGGGCTGCTGAGCTTTTAGCTGCTTTAGACAAAAGGGGAGCAAAACGGGCGGTTGTGACCAATTCTCCCCGTGCCCATATCGAGGTCATCAAAGAATCTCTTCCCCTGCTTAAATCGATCCCCTTGTGGATCACTCGTGAGGATTACTCCCATCCAAAACCCTCTCCTGAGGGGTATTTAAAAGCGATTGAGCATCTGGCAGGGCCGGGGGATAAAATCATCGGTTTTGAGGACACTCTAAAAGGATTAAAAGCTCTTCTTTCCGCAGATGTAGAAAGTATTTTAATCTGCCCTTCTCAAAAAACACATGTCAAAGAATGTGTTATGCTCGGAGCCAAACACTTCGAATCTCTTTTATCAATCAATAGACTTCTTGCATAACCCATTTTCGTGCCCGTGAGCGCATCCTATTACCCATAAGTCTATTGACCACTAATGCTCTTAAGGTTTAAGAAATTTTACCACCCGCTCGCTTCGCTCTCTAGAGAGCACAGAGGCCACAGAGGAAGAATTAGGAAAATTCCTGATACAGCTATCGACATTCATCGAGCATGGGGGGCTTGAACTTTTCGAATCGATTTCGACATAAAGTACTTGAAAGAGAACATCCGTCGCTTGGACTCCCTGGGTTCCTCCTCTGTGGCCTCTGTGCTCTCTAGAGAGCGAAGCGAGCGGGTGGTAAAATTTCTTAAACCCTTAAGAGCAACAGCTACATCCCATGTCCCAATGGAAAATAGACTTATGGGTAATAGGATGCGTGAGCGTGCCCGTGCCCGATTAATGCTTTTTCTGAACCATCTTAATTCGGGCACCGGCACGGGCACGCTCACGGGCACGAAAGGGGGAGGGTTATGCAAGAAGTCTAATAAGTGACTTCTACGAGGTAGAGGCCATGGGGAGGAGCTGCTCTTCCAGCAACTCTTCGATCTTTTGCGGCTAAAATCGGTAAAATTTGCTCTTTGGAGAGTTTTCCTGCGCAGACGTCGAGCAGAGTCCCGACGATGTTGCGAACCATTTTATACAAGAAGCCATCCCCTTCAAATTCCAATCTCACACCACCTGGTTCTGGGATCAGATCGAGGCGCTGCAACGTTCTGATCCGATCTTTTACTTTCGATCCCCGATTGGTGAATGAAGTGAAGTCATGCGTTCCGATGAGGAGGGAAGCTGCTTCTTTAAGTAAGGATAGATCGACAGGGTGGGGGACGTGGTAAGCGTAGCTCTGTTTAAAGGGATCGGGGATTTTTTCGAGATGGAGACGGTAATGGTAGGTTTTTGAGATCGCCTTGTACCTAGCGTGAAAATCTGGGGAAGCGATGATCAGATCGAGCACGCGAATTTCGAGTGGAAGCAAACCATTGAGCGAAGCGATTGTCTTGAAAACATCGATCGGCTCATCTGAGGCAAAATGGGCGGATTGCCCGAGTGCATGGACGCCAGCATCGGTGCGCCCAGATCCGACGACAGTGATGGGGGAGCGGAGAATGATCTTTAATGCCCGTTCTATCAAAGATTGGATAGTGATGGCATTGGGCTGCACTTGCCAGCCGCCGTAACCTGTGCCATCATAAGCGATGGTCATTTTATATTTATAACTGAGCATAAGAAAGGCAGAATGCAGTGGAATACTGCATTCTGCATATAGAATCAATTATGAGAGATGTTTGCTGACGAGTTTTGTCATTTCAAACATATTAATTGTTTTCTTAGCACCGAAGACTTTTGCGAGTTTTTCATCTGGATTGATGTTACGCTTATTTTTTGTGTCTTGACACTTGTGAGCTTTAATGTAGGCCCACAGTTTTTTTGTCACTTCAGTGCGTGGGAGGGGTCCTCTGCCAACGATCGCTGCGAGTTCTTCGCTGACCTGCATCGGTTGCATGAATTTGGATTTTTTCTCTTTTTCTTTCTCTTTAGCCATTTGCTATCTCCTTAATGTGTCCGATAAACTTTCCCCTAAATTGAGGGTAGCTGCTTACAGGCCTATCCTCACAAATTTTTTGGATAGACTTTCGAGGGGATTCTTTTTTATTCCTCGAATGACAAGTTGTATCTCTCTAGCGATTTTATAGTCAAAAAAAATCGTTGCGAATTTTGTTTTAGAATCTCTATGCTCCTTGGAGAGCATGACATAAATCTCTGATTCACAAAATCTTATAAATGGAAATGCAGTCCTAAAAATTCTTCTGGAAAATCAGGGGTAAATTTGTAGAAATACTTGCTTTTTGATAGGAACCATGGCAATTTTTTCAATTTTGAGTGAGTCTATGGGTGATGAGTTGCAACGGCTTTCTGCTTTAGTCGAAGGTCTAAAAAATTGTGAAGGGGATCGAGAGAGGATCGCTTTGCTCGATCGAGATCCCCGTGTCGTAAAGTGGTTGTTATACCGCGCGCAATACCTGACGGAAGGGGGCATCAATCAACCGTGCGAATTGATTATTAAATCGCTTGTCGCCATCGATCAAGAGGTTCATCTTCTAGAGCCGGCTTCCTCTGAAAAACTGAAGATGGTGTTGGAAGAGCTTTTACCTGTGGAAGCTTTTTACAAGGAAATGGGTGGAATTGTCGGTTATCATTGGATGCTCCTCTCCTTTTTGTCCCAGGAAAAAAAGGATCGGTCAAACCCTTTAGAAATTTGTGGAAATTATTACCCTCCTCCTGGGATCGACATCTCTGTGGAAAATGAAACCATTCAGAAATACATCCTGGAAGGGATCGTTTCTTTACCTTTGCTCGGGGAGATCTACCCTGTGGGCGGGGCAGCCGACCGACTTAAATTATTCGATCTGCAGTCGGGTCAGCCACTTCCCGCTGCCAAACTTACCTTTTGTGAACATTCTTTACTCGAGGGTCTCCTTCGGGATGTTCAAGCCCGAGAATATCTCTATTTCAAGCTCTTTAAAGAGCAGATAACGACGCCGGTTGCGATGATGACATCGTTTGAAAAAGATAATCATCGCCATATCCTTTCACTCTGCGAAGAAAAAGAGTGGTTCGGGCGCCCCAAAGAATCTTTTCGATTTTTTTGCCAACCTGTCGTCCCCACGATGGACAAAGAGGGGAGATGGTGTTTGAATGGTTCGATGAGATTATTGATGAAACCGGGTGGTCATGGGGTCTTGTGGAAGATCGCCAAGGAGGAGGGGATTTTCGATTGGTTAGAAAGCCTTGGAAGGAAAAAAATTCTCATCAGACAAATCAATAATCCCGTTGCAGGCACAGACCATGGTCTGCTCGCATTTTGTGGCATTGGATTTCAGGGAAATAAGATCTTTGGGTTCGCTTCGTGCTCTAGACAAGTGGAGTCGGCCGAGGGGATGAATGTTCTCATCGAAAAAATATCTCCTGTTCATAAGACCTACTGTTTAACTAATATTGAATATTGTGATTTTTCAAAGTTTTCCATCGAAGACATTCCGATCGAATCGGGGAGTCTCTATTCCCAATTTCCTTCGAATACGAACATTCTTTTTGCCGATATCGCCGCCGTTAAGGAAACGGTCAAGCTCTGTCCTGTGCCTGGGATGCTTATCAACCTCAAAAAGATGTCTTATACGGATGGGGAGGGAAATGTGCAGAATCTGGAGGTTGCACGTCTGGAATCGACGATGCAAAACATCGCAGATTGTTTCGCAAAAGTGGTCGACTCTTCTGTTTCATTGAAAGATGTCGAATTGAGTACTTACTTAACTTATAACCATCGCCGGAAAACGATTTCGACGACGAAAAAATTATATCAGCACGATCGATCCCTTTTGGAAACTCCAGAAGGGTGTTTTTACGACTTGCTTCAAAATGCCCATGATCTTTTGACAAATCGTTGTCACGTTTCTCTTCCTGAAATGCCAGATGTCGAAACGTATCTTCAGCATGCCCCTCCTTTTTTGTTTCAATTTCATCCCGCCCTTGGCCCTCTCTATTCTGTCATTGCTCAGAAGATCCGTGGGGGGAATTTTGGTCTTCACAGTGAGTTGAAGCTGGAAATCGCCGAAGTGGAGATGACCCATTTAAATCTTGTCGGTTCTTTGCACATCATCGCCGATCAAATCATGGGTGAATTAGATCCCGATGGAATTTTGCACTACTCAGAAAGAGTCGGTCGATGTCGGCTTCTCAATGTGACAGTAGAAAATCGGGGATTTGATCGGAGCGCGCCTAACATTTACTGGAAAGGGGAGATCGATCGGTTCGAGCTTTGTGAAATCATCATTCACGGTGATGGAGAATTTTATGCAGAAAATCTCATTCTGCGCGGGGCTTTGAGAATTGAAGTGGATGAGGGAACTCGTCTTACAGCAATTGAAGAAAAGGGGGAGTTAACTTTTAAGAGAGAATCCCTTTGTTACCCGAGTCATGCCTGGTCTTATCATCTTGGTAGCGACAGCTCGATCAAACTTAAAGAAATGCAGCAGGCATAAGAACCTGCTGCTCAAAAAAATTTAAGACAGAGGTCTCAAATAATTATCCACCTGTGCCTGCGGTTGCACCGGTTAGGGTTGTACCGGTTGAACTCACAGTATTAGTCCCTCTGCAGAAAACTTTGCTCATAATGATCGCAGTTGCAACGCCGACTGCGAATGCTACAGCTGAAATAATAATAGGTTGTCTGTTTTCTTGAGCAAATGTTTTGAAGTTCTCAAACTGGGGCTTTGCAAAGTCAGCTGCTTTTCGTGCGGTTTCTCCAATACAATTGCCAATAGCAGTTGTAATTTTACCAACCTTGTTTGCTGTAACGGAAGCAAATTCTTTGATCCCTGCGCAGCAATTGGAACATGCATTCTGAATTCTCATTGACATAGTGACCTCCTGATAGAGATGTAGTTAAATTTCTCAAAAAGAAATTGTCGAGATGTATCCATCATATCGGAAAGTCAAGTTTGTGGAAAATGTTTTTCCTTGTCTCGACATTCATTTGATCAGACTTTCTTCGAACAGACCTCTTTCGAAACTTTGCCCAATTATAGTCTCTATCAGATTATTGTAAAGAGCCGGTTAAGGTTGTATAAATTTTATGAATGATTTGACCCGCTTTTCCTCAATGCAGTAGTTTGACATATTTGTAACAATATGAGATATTGCCTAGGGAGAAGCAAACTTAAATGGGCATTTTATGAACGAACAGCTCCAAGATCAGATCAAAAGCATTGAAAATCGCCTCCTTCATATGTGGAGGTATCTTTGACTTAGCGGCAAAGGAAAAAAAAGTTCACGAGTTGGAAGTCAGGATGGAGGCTGCCGATTTTTGGAACGATAATGCCGCTGCTCAGAAAATCATCGTTGAATGCAACGACTTGAAGGCTTGGACAATTCCTTACAACGAATTGAAGCAAAGATTTGAGAATGTCCAGTCGCTTCTTCCTGAGGTTGATGAAGTGAACGATGTTGAATTTTTTGCCCAGCTTATCGAGGAATTGCATCGGATCGATAAAACTCTTTCTGAACTCGAAATCAGAAGGATGCTCTCTGGCGAGCTAGATAATAAAAACTGCTTTTTGGGCATCAATGCAGGTGCTGGAGGAACGGAAGCTTGCGACTGGGCTTTGATGCTTTCTAGGATGTATCAACGTTGGGGAGCTAAGCGGGGTTGGAAAGTTGAAACGTTAGATTCAGTGGATGGTGAGGTCGCAGGGCTTAAGAGCATCACGTTGAAGTTCACCGGCCCCTTTGCTTATGGCTATTGTAAATCGGAGCGGGGAGTTCATCGTCTTGTTCGGATTTCCCCCTTTGACAGTAATGCCCGTCGTCATACCAGCTTTGCTTCTGTCGATGTGACCCCTGAGATCGATGACGATATTCAAGTCGAGATCAAACCTGATCACATTCGAGTCGATACTTATCGGGCTTCTGGAGCAGGGGGTCAGCACGTCAACAAAACTGACTCTGCTGTCCGGATCACCCATTTACCTACGGGGATCATCGTCTCATGTCAAAGCGAGCGAAGTCAGATCCAAAACCGTGAAACATGTTTAAAAATGCTCCGAGCCAAGCTCTACGAAAAAGAGCTCATGGAACGGGAAAACAGATTAAAGGAGATGGCGGGAGAAAAAAAGGAGATCGCTTGGGGAAGTCAAATCCGCAATTACGTTTTTCAGCCTTATACTCTTGTCAAAGATACGCGAACTAAGTATGAAGTTGGAAATATCCATGCAGTGATGGATGGTGAGCTCGATGACTTTATCAATGCCTACCTTAAGGAGTTTGGATAAGAGATGGGAGATCTTCCTGGACTTGATATTCGCTATACATATGTGACGGATACTCCGTATTTAAGGGATTGGTTGCTAGATCCAGAAGTGCAAAAATGGTTTCCTGTTTCTGAAGAGAAGGAAATTGAAGATGCCATCCAATGTTGGATCGGTTTTAGCCGCTATAGCTCGAGTTTGACTGCGACCCTAGCTGGGACCCCTTGTGGCATTGGAACTCTCTTTTTAATGCCTTACCGTAAGGTAGCCCATCATTGTATATTTAAGATCGTCGTCGATCCTAAGCATCAACGGAAAGGGATTGGAGCTTCTCTGTTAAAAAATTTAAAACATTTGGCAAAAAATTACTTTCATCTCGACTTGATCCATATCGAAGTCTTTGAAGGGAATCCTTTTATCCATCTTTTGAAAAAATTCGATTTTCATGAATTTGCCAGGCAAGATCGTTTTGTCAAAGACAAAGAAGGATATAAAGGGCGAGTTCTATTGGAAAGCTCTCTTTAGGAAGAATCATGCTTACACCCTCTTCACCACTCACTTTCCGGCTCACGTCTGCCGATGATGCACCCTATCTGCAACAATGGTTGTCAGATCCTAAAATCCTCCGTTGGTTTCCGATGTTCGATGCGCGGGAAATCGAAGATGCTGTCAGAATTTGGATCGGTTATTCCCGGATCGAAGCTTCCATCACTGCCCTTTGGAACTCAGAGCCTTGTGGCATGGCTAACCTCTATATTCAACCTTACAAAAAACTTGCCCATACTTGTCTTTTTTCGATCATTGTCAAAGAGGAGATGCGTGGCAAAGGGATTGGAAAACAGTTGCTCGAACATCTCATGAAGCATGCCAAAGAGAAATTCAAAATTGAGATCCTCCACCTGGAAGTTTATGAGGGCAATCCAGCAAAACATCTCTATTCTAAAGTGGGTTTTAAAGAATTCGGTTCCCAGTCCCGTTTTATTAAGGAAAATGGGAAATATATTCCGAAAATTTTCATGCAAAAAACTCTATGAATTTTTTTTCTTCGCAGCTCTGGAAGAGTCTATTCAAAAGCAAGCCTGTCCCCCCGCGCAGGCCCAAAGGGAGATCTCAGATGCAAGGGGAGCATTATGATTTAAAAACGATTTACGATTTGCTCAATCATCGCTATTTTGAAAACAAACTCAAGTTAGAAATCACCTGGTTTGGCAGCGCACAGCGCGAAGCGCGGCGACATCGAAAACTTGGACTTTTCTGCTTTAAGACGAAGCGGATCAAAATTCACCGTCTGCTCGACCATCCCCTTTTTCCTCCTTACTTTATCTCTTATGTCGTGTATCATGAGATGCTTCATAGCGTTTGCCCTCCTGTTAAAGTTAAGAAAGGGAGATATCGTATTCACCACTCTGATTTTAAAATGCGGGAGAAGGAATTTGCTGATTATTCAGTAGCTAAACGGTGGGAAGAGGAAAATAAAAAACTGTTTTTTTTGAGGAAGTAACGCGGTATAAAATGGCGGGACATAGTAAATGGGCCAACATCAAACGGCGTAAAGGGAAAGCCGATGCGATCAAGGGAAAGATCTTTACCCGTTTGACCAAAGAGATCATCAGCGCAGTTAAGCAGGGAGGGCCTGATCTGAGATCGAACACTAAGCTTCGGCTAGTGATTCAAAAAGCCCGTGCTGCAAATCTTCCCGCTGACACAATTGATCGCAATATTAAAAAAGCCACGAGTGCAGATCAAGCTGATTATACTGAAATCTCCTATGAGCTTTATGGATATGGAGGTGTTGGAATTATTGCTGAGGTGATGACGGATAATAAAAATCGGATCTCCTCAGATATGCGGATCGCCACTAATAAAAAGGGGGGAACTGTTGCAAATCCTGGCTCTGTGGCCTTTAATTTTGATCGCAAGGGAGTGATTCAAATCCTCAAAAAAAATGCCATTGAAGACGAGCTGTTTTTAGCCGCTACAGAAGCAGGTGCTGAGGATTTTGATGTTGCTGACGACTCCTTTATCCTTATAACACCACCTACTCAGCTTTTTCAGGTTAAAGAAAAGATTGATCAGCTAGGGATCAAGTGTGAAGAGGCTGAGCTTCAAATGATTCCTAAAATCTATGTCGAATGTGATCCTGAGAATCAAAAACTCAATCTTGAATTGATCGAATATCTCGAAGGTCTTGAAGATGTCGATGCTGTTTATCATAATATGAAGATAGATTAAAAGATTTAGAGCTCTACATGAAACAATATTCAAAATTTATTATAATATTTTTATTGTTTAAACCCACTATTTCACGTTAAATATGTTTTTACATTTGCTTTTGTTTTATTTTTTGTTTAAAATATAGTAATAATCGAGTTGGTTAATTTATGAGTTCTTATTTAAGATTAAATCGTTTTGTTGAATCTGCGAACCACACACTTTTTTTGCCTAAACAAAACAAATTTTTAGTTGCGGATCCAAATGGAATTGGGGTTGAATCGAAAGAGATCCCCAGATCTTTTTCTCCAGAAATGATCGAGCAGAATAAGAAAACATGGAAAGCCTATCGTGAATCATTAATCGAAACGATCGGTCAAAGAAAGTTCGACTGGATCTGCTGCCGTTACCGCTCTCGACTGAATTTTACTTCTTTGGAAAAATCGGGAAAACCCCTTCTTCCTGAGCATGTCGAATTATTTAGTATCGGCTCAAGCCAACTCACAGGTCGCGACATCAAATACCGCTTTCCTGAAAAATTAAGAACATCGACCCGCGAGCAGCTGCACGATAGAATCCGTTTGGTCCAACCCTTTCCCATCGTCGGAAATTATCGGGATCCGATTAAGATCGCCGGTAACCCTGGATCTTTCTTTGCCTGCTTCTTTCATAACAAGATCCTCATGGATAAAGAAAAACAACTCCTATTTTCTGACGCTGAACATCTCTCCTCTCATGCCTGGATAGAGCGGTTCAGCAAAGTCACCATCAATCGGGAGTTTATAGAAGGGCAGTTGCTTCCAGCTCAAGGGTCTGATGGTCGTATCGATTATTACAAGGTCCACCGCAAAATCGCCTCAGGAGATGGCCTGATCGCATACGCACTAAGACCTGCAGCTAGCGATTCTACCTTGAAGCCTTTGATCGCTTTTCGGCCCACCCAATGGGCTCTTTCAAACGAGGATGCCATCGAGTCCTATCTCAATGATGTTCAGACCAATATTGGAGAGATGGGGTGGAATACGACGAAACATTTATTCGATCAGCTGATGAGAGATCCTAAATTTAAGAGACCTGATGAAAAGATTTCGATTGCTGGGTACAGTCTCGGCGGTGCGCATGCCCAACGTTTTCTCGAATTCCATTACGAGAATGTTTCTCAAGCCTTTTTTTACAGCGATCCGAGTGTCGAGGATGCTACGGCAGAGAGGATCCGGATAAAAATCAACGCAATGCCCAGGAGAAATGAGCCTCTAAATATTCAGATCGTCCGTATGAAAGGAGATTTCTGTCACTATGTTGGCGGCAAGCATGCTGGTTGGGGAGTCACTCATCCCGACGTCAACATTCAGCTCATGGAAATAGACCATGAAAATAAACAGATCTCTACCTTATATCTCCACTCTTACCGCATTTTTGATAATACGTTATTTTCTTATCAAATGCAGTGCCATGAAAACCCAAATGAACTTCTTAAGCACCTGGATAATTCTGAGCGAGGCCCCGATGTTTTCTGGTATGAAAGAATGCGTCGTATCTGGGGCAAGGCCGCTTTTTATTCCTTTTATGGTCTATCGAAATTGATCAAGCTGATCTCAAACATCTTTGGTGTCCGCGTCCTGCGTAGCAGTCGCGAGCCCGATTTCTAAGAATTTTTTTTGAATTTTTTGTAGGCGATTGGCAAAAGGGCGATGCAGCCTAAGACGATGAGTGCGATTTTGACCTGTGTTGTAAATATTTCTCTCCATATGAAATGGGTGTGTGTTTCAAAATATCCCGCAAGGCTGGCTCCACTTTCAGCGACAAAAAAAGTGAGGGGAAAGACACCGATCAATGTTGTCCAGATAAAGGTCGTTGTCTTGGCATGAAAAACCGCAGCTCCCAAATTGATGAGCCAAAAGGGGAGAAGATGGGAAAGACGTAAAAAGAGTAAATAGTAGGCTTGATTGACTTGGAATTTCCCTTGCATTCGATGTAACAAATACCCTTTTCTTTTTTCTATGGTTTCTACAGAGGCAACGCGTACGGCTAAAAAGAATAATGTCGCACCGATCGTTTCAGCGATGCAAGCGTAGGCAATTGCTAGTGGCAATGGGAACAGAAATCCGCCGATCAAAGTTAAAAGTGTCGAATCGGGGATGACCAGCACTACCGATACAACATAGATCCCTACAAAATATAATGCTGCGAGTAAAGGGTGATCGGAAACGAACATTTCCCATCTCAGATGTTCCTGTTTGATTAGGGTGAAGTTCAATTTGTGATGAAAACCGCTCAAATAAATGAAGAGGATAAATGCGAGGATGAGGGCAAAAGGGATGAGCGCGATGATTCTTCGATTCACCCGTCCTCCGGCGGAAACCCGGCCCTTAAGGGCCGGGTATTTTCAAATCACTTAATTGAACTGAAGGTCCCAAGATTGCGCACATCGTCTTTAGAGATGAGTTCGTAGTGAAAGTCGTTTTCTGGATTGATGATCCCTTCCATCAATACGGCTAGACGGCGTGGGTTATTGCGGGACAAGAGTTGATGAGCGACGTCGCAAAATTGTTCATAGCTGAGTTTTTTTAAAGATTCGATCTGTTTCTCGATCCATTTGAAGTCATGGTATTCGAATGCGAGCTCGTTGAGCTGGCTCGCCATGCCTGGCATGTTTTCAGGAGGCATCTTTAAAAGTGTGATGAGTGTGGCGCGAATGCTTTCAAACCGTCCATCGGGGATTTGTATGTTGAGGTTTTTATCAAAGCTTTCCAAAAATAGTTCAAAACGAGCGAGAAGATCGGTCGGGCTGTGGGTGCTGGATTGGACGGCGAAAAATTGCATGAGTTGCCGTTTTTCTTCTGTGTTCCAGGCTTTGGCGATATAAGCCGTCTGTTGCTTAGTGCGCAAGGTATCAAAAAAAGCATCGGAAAGGGCATAGCCTAATATCTGTTGAATCGCTTTGTTTTCAAAACTGAAAGGACCTTCCTGAAGAAGTAAAAGCACGCCGCTTCCTTGTCGCTCAGTGGGTTGGACGAGCTTATAGGGACCATATTTTTCTGAAAGGACGAGTACTTTTTCCTGAAGGTGATTTTGTGTGAGGAATGGTTGTGAATTGAGTTCTGTGCGAAGATTGCCCCAAAGGGTTTGGGCGTTATATTTGCTGATGTTGCCGTAAAGCATCCCTTCAGTATAAGTCGACTGGAATAAGTTTTTAGAGAATTGAGAGAATTCTTCAAAGGAGATTCCCTTAATCGCAGCACATTTTTCCTCGTCTGTAGGGATACTAAAAAGAATGCTGTCGAGCTGCTGCATCGCTTGGCGAACAGGGAGTTCTTTAGAAGCGTTGTCGTAATCTGAGGCTAGCGATGTGCGATAGATCTCAAACTCCTCTTTCGAGGGTGTCACGTTCTTAAGTGAAGAAAAGATCTCCTGTAGCAAAAGTGGGGCTTTGTCATTGAAGCCACAAACTGCCATTTTCAGCTCAAAGTCTTCAGTATAAAATCGGGTATTAAGGCCGGCATTTGAGGCTAAAGAGAGATTGGAAGAGAGTTTTTCATTCAGAGCCCGGATATAGAGATCGGAAAGGGCTTGAGCTTTAGCAGTCGCATCGATGAGTGGCGATTTGAAACTGAATAAAAAGGAGATTTCAGGAACTTGATAACGTTTATCTTTAGCATAATAAATACTACATCCTTCATCAAAAGAGAGAGCGATAGGACTCTCTTGATTGGTGTCAGAGGAGATAGAGGTATCTAAGCTTAAATGTTTGGGCAAATAGGGGTTCCGTGGGGGGATCTGGATGGCAGCATTGAGGGGTGTGGTGTCCCAGGCGGCAAGACGGGATCGAGAGACTTGTTTAATCGTGTATTCCGCATTCATCCATTTTTCTTTGGTATCGGTCATGATCATTGTCTTTGCTGGATCAGCAAGGACGAAATAAAGGCAGTTATCTGGTTTGAGCGTATCGACGAAAGCCTGGATAAAAGAGGGGTCGTATTTAGTGGGGATCTTAGTTTTTTCTGGGTAAGTGGCGAGATCTTCGTAGGGCATATCGGAAGCTATCGCCATGATGGTGTTAAACGCATCATCGCGCGATTGATATTGATAATTGAGCTTAGCCATCGTTTGAATTTCATCGAAGAAATGGGCGGGAAACCCTTCTTTCTTTAAACGGGCAATGGCTTGGTAGACGCGCAGAATTGCAGTGTCAACTGTAGTCAGGCCATAGTCTGTCAGTACGATATCGATGGAGAAAAAAGCACTTTGTTTACTGAAACGGTCACAGCTGATGTGCACGCTTTCGGCGATTTTTTCCTTTTTTAGTACTTGTGGCAGGCTGTTTTCCCCTTCTTGACCGAGGGCATAGGCGACAAGATAGGGAGTTTGCCGTTCGATATCTTTAGCAAAAACTGCTGGGATTTCCCAACTCAGGGAAAGTTGCTTGATATCTTTGACCGGTTTAATGAAGATCATATGTCCGCGTTGGATCGCAGAAGAGACATTTGCAGGAAGTGTCTTCGAGATAATTTTAAATTGGGGCACTTGGGAAAAGTCAGCCACGACAAGGGCGCGCATCTCTTCTATGGGAAGAGGGGAAATCATGACAAGGTGCATCTGATCGGCGCTATAATGGGTCTGATACCAACTCTTCAATGCCGATTGAGGGATTCCTGACAGAGTTTCAGCATTACCAGTGGAAAAAGCGCAATTAGGGTGGTTAGGGTTACCCGTCTCTTTTAAAATCATGTATTGGCGCCAACCATCGTGCTCGATGTTTTTAGAATGTTCCTGGTCGACAGCGTGAAGTTCACGGTTGATGCAGTTCGGAGAGAGGAGAGGATCGATGAAGAAGTGGGAAAATCGATCGAGAGATTCTTCGTAAGCGTCATTGTTGACAGAAAACATGTAGACTGTTCGGTCAGAAGCTGTAAAGGCATTGACGCTACCGCCGTGATCGGAGATGAATTGCATGTACTCAGTTTCACCGGGATAAGCTTCTGTGCCCATGAAAAGCATATGTTCTAAAAAGTGGGCCATGCCAGGATATTCTTTGGGATCTTCCCAGGAACCTGCATCGACAGCAACTCCTGCTGCAGATTGATCGACACCAGGATCGGAAATGAGCAAGATCTGCAAGCCATTATGCAAAATGAGTTTTTCCACCTTCCGACCCTCTAATGCTGGATTGAGGATCGCGAGGGTAGCTTTGTCTTCGATCACCTCATAGCTACTCTTAGATGTCGTATCCTTTAACGAATAAATCGGAAATGTGATTAGAAGAAAAAGGGACGAAAATAAAAAACGGCTTGCGGGCTTCATCAATGGCTCCTTGTTCACAGCTAATCCTGATCATGCCCGGAAAGGGTAGAATTTTGCAACTCCCTCACGAGTTTATTTCAGGGCACAGGAAATCATGACGAATATTTGGATCTTTTTTTAACTCCTGCTTATTTCCATTTCTTCACCACAGAGGCACAGAGAGAGATGAGGTTGCACAGAGGGAAGAATTTCTTTTTTTTGCGAGAGCAAAAAAAAAGAGATTCCAGCCGCGAAACGCGGCAAAAAAAGAAATTTTCTCCTCTGTGCAATCTCTATCCCTCCGTGTCTCTGTGGTGAAGATCTGTGCGGGGGAGTTTGTTTCAAAATTTTGCATAGTCTTGTTGGACTAGATTGAAAATGTACTCAGCACGGGCGGATCGTCTTTCATGTTTATCTTTCGAATCGCTTCCGGGAAAATTTTCCATGTCGATGCGTGGACCAAAGGCCAGGTGGATGTCGGAACGTTTTGCGGTCCTCTCTTCTCCGAGCTCCATTTGGATTGTTTCAGGAGGGGGGAACAGATCATAGGTTTTAAGGGCGAGTGAATAAAAATGAGTGGGGTGTCCTGCGCGTTGCGCCATGAGATAAAGCATTTCGATGCTCTGGGGATCAAAGGGGGCGATTTCGACGATGCCTGCGGCATTGGGTCGATCTCTTCCTCCACTGGGTGCCACATAAATCGCTTTTCCTCCTTCGCTGAGCAATTCACTCATCAATTCCATCGTCCTTTTATTATGAAGCTGTTTTTTCATCTTTTGTTCTGGGGGATGATCGATATACCGTTTGGAAAAGATGCACAATAGATTTCTTCCCATGCTAAATGGGACAGCCAGAGGATCAGTGATGACCCGTTCTCCTGCGACGAAGATCATCTCTTCGGCAACCCGTGGGTATGAGTTTTCCAGGAGGATGGTGATGACTTGGGGATCGGCTTCCGCTTGATGATTGGCCAGAAAAATCGCATTTTCCCCTTTTTCCAAAGAAGCGACGACATTTTTTAAGTGCTCGATCCCGAGGACGGAGGAATTTGGCATATCGACAAGGGGCTTGATCAAGTCGATCCCAAACTGGTAGTGATCAAAAGGTGTACGGAGATGTTTGTGATAAGGTTGGAATACAAAAGGTTCAAGACACTGCTTTCTGATCAAATCTAATAAATCGAGAAAGAGCTGTTCATTAGAATCGCCCTGCAAAGAGACGGCTTGTTGGTAGCCAAGGTAGAATTTTTTGAGGATCTCTCCACACCTGGAAGGGATGGAGCCTTCCTTCAAGTAGAGTTCGATCTTTGAAAAAAAAGGGTTAAATTTCGAGTTTTTTTCCATTGATTGTAGAATAGAATTGAAACTCATTGAGATGGAGATTGTCATTATTATCAAAACACAGCTCGGCATTCATTTTTTCAGCCAATTTGCGTAAATGTTCTTTGTCTTGATGGCCCAGGTAGTGATCGAGGTCGGGGTGGGAGATCAATTCGAGTCCAAACTGTTGCTGTTGACTGATTAACTTTTTAACGGCTCGTTCGATCTCGACGGAGATGCTTTCATGGCTTTTGATCATGCCGCTTCCATTGCAGTAAGGGCAATTCGTGAAGATCGTTTGAGTGAGCGATTCTCTGCTCCGTTGTCTCGTCATTTCGACAAGGCCAAATTCACTCATCCCCAAAATCGTGCATTTAGCGGAATCGTCTTTCATCGCTTCTTTGAGACGGTCGAGCACACGCCGCTGGTTTTTACGCGAGCGCATGTCGATGAAGTCGCAGATCACAAGCCCCCCGACGTTGCGAATGCGCAGCTGGCGTGCAATTTCCTCAGATGCTTCCATGTTAATACGGACGAGTGCTTCCTCGACATCGCCGGTTGAACTTTGAGTGCTCCGGCCAGAGTTGACATCGATGGTGTACATCGCTTCTGTTCGATCGAAAAATAGGTATCCGCCACTGGGAAGCCAGATCTTACGCCGCAGAGCCCGATCGATCTCCCGTTCGACATTAAACCGTTCGAACATCGGCGCCTTATCCCGGTATAGTTCGATCTTAAGCGGATGTTCGCTACTGTATTTCGCAGAGAGCCTCTTACACCGCTGGTAGGTCGCATAGTCATCGACAAGCAATCGATCGAACTTTTTATCGACTGCAGTTAAAACAGCCCGTTTGATCAAGTCAGATTCTTCATAAAGGCAGGTCGGTTTATTAGCCTTATGAAAGTTCTCGGCGATATTCTGCCAGGTTTTAAGGAGTTCAGTAGCCTCTTCAATCAACATTTCCGGTGTGGCGTTGACACTGGCTGTCCGGCAAATTAGCCCCATGTCCTTGGGCATTTCAAAAGCGCGGATTAATTTTTTTAGCTGGTCGCGAGAAGAGGGATCTTCGATCTTGCGAGAGACGCCTCGATGAGGTGTATTGGGAAGTAAAACGAGATAACGTCCTGGGATAGAGATATTGGAGGTGAGACGCGCTCCTTTTGTGCCGATCGGTTCTTTGACCACCTGAACGAGTACTGGCTGATCGATCTTCATGATTTTTGTGATATCAGATTCACGCCGCTGCCGAGATTGAGCTTTGGAGATGTCATAATCCCAATCGAAATCCATTTCGAACATCTCTTGGAATTTCTGGGTATTTTCTATGATGTCGGAAATATGGATGAATCCATTTTCTCCTTCATTGATATCGATGAAGGCCGATTGGATGTTGTGGAGGATGTTCATCACGCGGCCGCGATAGATATTCCCTGTCAATTGCCGGTTTTTCTTTCTCTCGATGATCAGGTCATAAAGGGCACCATTTTTGAGCACGGCGTAACGAATCTCTTTGGATTCGATATTCAGCAAAATTTCTTGCATTGGATACCCAAAAATATTTTTTCAAAAAAGAGCGGCCAACTCACATAGGCACAATAAATCTCAATAGTGGGAATCTTATGCTATTTCAACTTCTTTTTCCACAAAAATGAATCGTGAAACCAGAGCATAGGAAATGGTAGCAAATATTTTAAAACTTCTTCTAACTCTTGTTTATTTCCATTTTTTCACCACGGAGACACAGAGGGTATAGAGATTGCACAGAGGGAAAAATTTTTTTTTGCGAGAGCAAAAAAAAAAGATTCTAGCCGCGAAACGCGGCAAATAAAATAACATATTTACAAACTATACAATGATAACCGAAAATTCTTTTTTGCCGCGTTTTCGCGGCTAGAATCTTTTTTTTGCTCTCGCAAAAAAATTTTTCCCTCTGTGCAATCTCTATACCCTCTGTGTCTCCGTGGTGAAAAAATTGTATCATCGGTGGTGAAAAAATGGAAATAAGCAGGAGTTGGAAGAAGTTTTCAAATATTTGTTGCGGTTAATTTCCTGCACCCCTGATTGTGTGGGGTTTGAGTTCTTTGCGGACTTGGTCGAGGAAGGAATGTTGGACGAGTCGGGTTGCTGTTGTGATGCTGTGGATAAAGCTTTGAGGGCTTGAGTTGCCATGGCATTTGATCACGATACCATCGACTCCGCAGAGGAGAGCGCCGGGGTATTCTGCGTAATGCAACCGTTGCCGCAGCTCAGCGAGAATCCCTTTCATGTGAGGAGAACACTCTTCCAGAGGAGAGCTTTCGAGCTGTTCTAGTATGACTGCAGCGATCCCTTCAGCTGTCTTGAGGAAGACGTTGCCGGTAAAGCCGTCAGTGACGAGCACATCGATTTCGCCTCGAAAGACATCGCGCCCTTCGATGTTGCCGGCGAACGCGTAGGAAGAAGACTTTTTGCTGTCGATAAGGAGTTGACGATAGACCTGTTGAAGTTCTGGAGTTCCTTTTTTTGCCTCTGATCCAATGTTCAGCAGCCCAACGATAGGCACTTTTACGCCGCGACTTCTTTGATAAGCCACCCCCATTGCGGCAAATTGGATCAGGTGTTTGGCTTTGTAAGAAGTATTAGCTCCGATGTCGAGGACGGCGATCTCTTTTTGCCTCGTTGGAAGCAAGGTGAGTAGTGCAGGGCGCTGGACATGAGGCAATGTAGAGAGTTGGAGCTTGGTATATCCCATGAGGGCTCCAGTATTGCCGGCTGAGATAAATGCCTGCAAATGCCCCTCTTTTAGCCGCCTAATTCCAATGCATAATGAGGAATCCCGTTTCTGTCGGATCGCCGTCATTGGGGCATCTTCCATCGTGATCACATCTTTCACGACATGGAAAAAGAGGTTGGCAACAGGAGGGAGAGTCTTTCCAAAAAGTGCAGATGTCCCAAAAAGCGTCAGATTGACTGACGGATTGAGGTCTTTGCAGTAGAAAAGAATCGCCTGAAAAAGTTCATCGGGAGGAATATCGCTTCCCAGCAAGTCGACACCGACATGACAGGGGGAAACGACTCTCCTTGTGCTTTTATTCTTCCCTCGCATGAATCACCGCGCGGCCAGCATAAAAACCACAATGAGGACAAATCCTGTGCGCGATGCGCGGTTTAGAGCAGTTCGAGCAAGCCGAAGTGTTCTTTGGTTTTTTAGCGTGGTGAGCGCGTCGAGAGTTTTTTCGAGCGTTGGACGTTCGATTACGTGGTACTGCCATATATCAATACTCCATAAAATATTATGCGTATGTTATAACCGAAGATGAGAATTTATTCAAAGTTAAAATAAGAGTTGAACCTATCTCAGTAAAATTTTTCGTCGATTTTCGGGATTATTTTGGCCGATTTTCGATCCAAATTCGAGGGGTAATATACGCATGTTTGATATTACCCCCCCGAATTTGGATCGAAAATCGGCTCAAAAGAACCCGAAAATCGACTGAAACTTTTTACTGAGATAGGTTCTTTACTATTTGTCTAGGTCGGCAAAGGGAAAATGGACAATATCATCGCCCGTGGTTTGTTCAGGCTTAAGAAATTGTTTTAAGTGCTCTCTTTCTGGACATTTTCCGCCATCGCATTCGGCAAAGAGGGGTGTTTGAATTAAAATTGATTCACGCACTTCATCGGTGATATCGTAGATCGCCCCAGCGATTTCAGTTAAGGTCTTCGTGAGGTAAATATTTTTTAAAACGACGGGGACCTGGATGGGATCATTACAAATGGAGCAAGGAAGGCAAGCCGTCGTTTCGATATTGAGGTGGATGACTAAATGCTCATCAGCGACGTAGGCTTCTCCTTTAATGAGGATTGCCTCATCGAAAAGGAGGTCCTCTTCATCGACTTCCAAAAAGTCAGGGGGGAGGGTCTCTTCGATTTTCAGTGTTTGGGTCCCTTTTAGCCTATCGATATAAATTTTTAAGTTTTCCATCTCTAAATCCTTTGTAAAATCTCTATGGCAGCTTCAGTCGCCGTCCCTTTGTCTCCAAGCTGCTGGGCGAGAAGATCGCAATCGTATTGAATCTTTGAGCGGGAAGATTGAAGGAGGAGTGATTCTGCTTGTTCTTTCAATGTCGATAAAGTGAAGTTGGGTCCGATCAGCTCAGAGAAGACTTCTTTTTGAGCGATGATATTGACAATGCAATAGAAACGAAGTCGGATCTTAAGAATATAGTAGGTGATGATCGTATCGAGGAAGGAAACTCCATAAGTCACAACCGTAGGTACGCGGTGGAGGGCGAGCTCTAAAGTGACAGTCCCTGATTTTGCGATCGCCATATAGGCTGTCTTCATGAGTTCATAAGAATATTCAGCAGGAATAAAGAGGATTTCTCTCTCTTGCCATTGTTTTTCTTTTAAGATCTCCACGATGAGAGGGCGATAGCTCTCTTCAGAAACTGAAAGTGCGACCTGAAATTCAGGCTCTTTTTTCAAAAGATCGCGACAAACATCTAGATACAAAGGGAGATTCCGTTCGATCTCCTTTCTGCGGCTTCCTGGAAATAGAGCGATCATTTTTTTCTCTGACGAGAAAGGGGGAGTTTTGTAAGGGTAATTCTTCAACCGCTCGATAAGGGGGTGGCCGACATAAGCGACCTGCAGGGGTGTAGTCTTGAACAATTTTTTTTCAAAGGGAAAAATGGATAAGAGAAGGTCGAGGGTGGTCCCCATCATAGGAATTCTCTTTTTTCCCCAAGCCCATACAGAGGGACATATGAAATGGATGAGTTTTCCTTCAAACCCTTTTTTTCTTAAATGCTTTGCCATCCGCAAATTGAAGCCGGGATAATCGATCGCGATCACAGCTTTTGGCTTTAAACGTTTGATTTCACCTGCGACAAAGTAAAATTGACGAATGAGTTTTGGAAGGGCGAGGAAAACATCGATGAATCCCATCACCTGAAATTCTTCCATCGGCAAGATGCAATCGATTCCTTGAGAGCGCATTTTAGGCCCGCCGACACCTGAGATCTTTAGATGGGGATTTTTAGCATAAAGAGCTTGCATCAATTTCTCTCCATGCAAATCGCCGCTTTGTTCTCCTGCGAATACAAATAGGTCACAAGACATCGACCGCCCCCAGTTTTTCCGCAATCCATTGCGCGCCATCATGGAAAACCTCTTTCGAAGTGCCATGTCCATCACGTCCTATCGATGGGCCGATGATCAGTTCAACTTGAGGAGAGCGAATCTTTTGATCAAATGCTGTATGGGATAGTTTTTCCACAAAATTGAAGCAGCGCCTCGTGCTGACACGCGTATCGAGATTGCCGATGTAATAACGGAGGGTTCGATCGACGAGAAGGGGGGAGAGATGTTCGAGTGTCAATGACTGGACAAGAGGATCATGATGCAGTTCTTCGAACTCTTTGGCAAAGGAGAGGTCGGTAAGAGGGGCGAATCCGAGAATCCAGCGAAATTCAGGAATGGCTGCAGCAGCATGAGTTGCGATAAATGCCCCTCGAGAAAGTCCTGCAATGGCAATCCGATCGGGGATTAACACATTTTGGTCGATAAGTGTTTCTATGGAGAATTTGATTTTCTGAGTGAATTGACCGATCGCATTGCTTCCTTTAGCAATCTCTTTTGCCCAAACAGTGAGGGCATGTGCCGGAGGTAGGTTATTCTCATGGCCTGGCAACGTTATCGAAAAGATGCGCATCGGCAGCGACGAAAGATAATCGACTGGCTGGTTAAAGGGGTCGAGGCAAAGACTGTCTGTAGCTGATAAGGAAAAATAAAAAAGTGCAGGTAATGGGCCAGAAGAATGATGGGGGCCGATATAAGCGATCTCGATGTGAGGATGCAAATCAAGTCTGTGCATTGCATCCCTCATGATTCAGAAGAAGCTGCGGGAGGTTTGCGCCGTCGTCTTCGGCGAGGGCGGTGTTGTTCGGGCGTCTGTGTTGCAGTTGTCCATTCTTCCCAAATCGTTTGAAATGCAGGCTCTAATGCACAGCGCACTTCAAAAAACTTAAGCGAGTCGGAAAATTCTGGGTCGTTAGGAACACGGATCCGGCGTCCTTTCTTCTTTTCAATCGGAGTGAGGCGGTATTGCGAGGTTAGAATGGAAATCAGGTTACCTTTCATTCTTCTAGAAAGATGGAAAAAGGGGAGAAAGACTTCGTTGATCTGATCGTGGGCTTCCTTGCTAATCTCACCGAGGTGGGGAATCTTTTCTCGATCGACATACCGAATTGAGATACGCTTTTCCATGAGTGGAAAAACGAGACAGGATAAAAGCACCGGGCGGGATAGGACAGAATGGGAGGGGTCATGGAAAGTCGTATCGACCTCTTTTAAGTAAGCAAATACCTCTTCGCTCGCGCTCGATTCCATATATTCTCCAAAAGCTGGCATCATCAGATGAATGAAGCCATGCTCTGCCATGAGACGAAAAAAAGGTTCAGAAGCCCCAGACTCGAGCATGCGCAGCAACTCCTCCTGAATGCGTGCAGGAGCGCTCTTGACGATCTCTTGACGGCACTCTAAAAGGGCGACTCGGGCAGTAGGATCGACTTCAAAACCAAAACGGGCTTGAAATTTGAGCATGCGGAGCATACGCACAGGGTCTTGGCGGAAGCGGATGAAAGGCTGTCCAATTGTGCGCAGAATTTTTTTTTGCAAATCGGGATAACCACCGACGTAATCGATGATCTGCTGCGTAGCTGGATCGTAGAAGAGGCCATTGATTGTGAAATCACGACGAAGGACATCCTCTTCAGGCGATCCCCAAATATTATCGCGCAAAATCAATGCATCATTTTCAGTATCCCCAGAGCGAAATGTCGACACTTCAAGAATTTTTCGACCGAAGCGAATATGGGCAAGTCTGAATCGTCTGCCGATCAGGATGCAATTGCGGAAAAGGTGTTTGATCTCTTCTGGCTTGGCAGAAGTGGAGATGTCAAAATCTTTGGGTTTTTTGTCGAGGAGTAAATCACGCACACTACCGCCAACAAGGTAAGCGGTGTGTCCACTCGCGCGGAGCTTCTCCATGACGTAAAGAGCGTCAGGGTCGACTTTGCCTATTGCAAGCTGGTGTTCTTCAAAGGAGTAATTTTTTTGGCTCACTCAAAATCTTATAGTACGAGTATAGAAACTCGAAAGGGTCCAGTTTATTAGCAAAAGTTTAAAAAGTCAAGCTGAACAGAGGGCGGGGGTGCAGGGCACCAACCATTAAAAAAGACTTTTTTAAATTTACACAGAGATCACAGAGACACAGAGCTTTAAGTTTTTCATTTTTTGCGAGAGCAAAAAATGAAGACTCTAATTTTTTCGCTCTCGCGAAAAAAATAGAGTGTTTTTAATCTCTGTGCTCCTCTGTGCCTCCTGTTCCCCTCTGTGATTGAACCATGGACAAGTTTTTTTTTAAAAACTCCTCTTTCCAATAAAAATGATTTAATAGTCCCTCAGTGGTTCGGCCTAAGAGGGAATAGGCGAGGTAGAGCGCTTCGACAGAAGCTAGTCCTCTTGAGGGATCTGGGCAATCGTTCTGGCGGCGGGGATAGGCGGTTTGGAAATGGGGGGGGAGGCTCCGTTTTTGGAAAAGGTGGGGTTTTATACCGCACTCCGTCAGGTTTGGTGAATTTGGGCTGGCTGCGACTTTGCCAAATCGATTCTCTTCGTCACCCTTCCCGTTAAGGGAAGGGTTCCTCATTCGAAACGCTTCGCTTCGATTTGGCTTTGTCTCGCAGAGCCCATAATTCACCAAACCTGACGGAGTGCGGTATCGCAATTGCCGCTCCATCAACTGAGCGTAGGCCCAGGTCCCATCGATCAAAAAAATGCCTAGATCCCCATCTTTTTTATCGAGGGGAGGAGCATCGATTGTCAGTAGGAGATAATTGGATAGATCGGGAAGCTCATCCCTGGGATATGTGAAAAAGCGAAAGTCGGGGCGCTCTTCCAGACCGTGAAGAGTGCATTTTTTCAGGTTTTCTTTACGGTGGCGTAAAATAATTGTAGGGGGAAATAAAATCATTCTTTTATATAATGACGATTGGGTGAAAGTTTAGTTTTTTTAACATTTTCTATCAATAATTATGCTGATCAGGTCTATTTTATATTGGTTTTGTCTGTGTTTTATAACAGCTGCTTATACCCAAGGGAAAATTGAAGAAATAGGAGTTTTAGAGCATGCGCAAGAAGAAAACCTCCCGATTGTTGCCGTTTTTTTAAACTCCGATTGTCCTTGGTCGAAGAAGCTCCACCAAGAAATTTTAGGAAGTCGACAATTTCTCGAAAAGATCAACCCAGAAGCTATTCTTTGGATGATCGATTTGCAGGGGAAGGAAGAGGATAAAATCTTCTTGCAAAAGTACCATGTGCAGAGGTGTCCATTATTCTTATTGCTCGACCCAAAAGGAAAGGAATTTGCCCGATTTGAATATATTCCGATAGATGGAGCAGGCTATGCGGCAATCATTGTTGAGCAGATTGAAAATTTTCAAGAGATTTGCACAGCCTTAGATCGAAATGATCACCATTTTGAAGAAGGAAAATGGCAGGAGCTCTATCAAAAGGCAAAAAAATTATCAGCTCCCTGTTTCCAGCAAGTGATCCTCGAGCGGGGGGTGCGCGCTGAAAAGGGGATCTACTTTCATCTGGAAAAATTCGCCACGCTTCTAGAAAAAAATAAATTAAAAAATGCTCAGGTGCTCAAGGCAAAACAGCGGTTACTCGCTCGTGATCCTGAGAATGCATTGGGAACCCATTTTAAAGTCGCTGTTCTTGAGTTTCAGAAAATCGCCTCACGTCACAAGCCTAAGGATCGGCCTGAAAAGGCGATCATGCCCCTTTTGCGATACATCCACAAATTCAGGAAAAAAGATTGTGAGAACTTTTGGAAAAGTGAATGGATGATCGCCGAATTTTTATTCACCAAAAACTTCATCGACATTGCGCTTGAACATGCTGAGACTGCTTATTCTGCAGCTCCTGAGACGATCAAACCCCAAATCGCCGAGATGATCTCTTTTATGAAACGGTAAAGAATATCAACGCAAAGACGCTAAGCCGCAAAGACGCAAAAAAATTAAAAATATTATAAATCTTTGCGTCTTTGCGTTGATATTAATTATCGATTGTTTGCCAGGAAGTGATCCTGATCAAATCTTTGGGAATCTCGAATAAAAAACGGGAAGGGTTCGTAATCACTTCCTTGCCCATTTTTTTTCTTTGGCGAGCCATGCTCAAGGTGAGGAATTTTTTTGCTCGGGTCATGGCGACATAGATCAGTCTCCGCTCTTCTTCGAGACCAGTTTCCAACAAACTCTTCTCATGGGGGATGATATGATCCTCTAAACCGACCAGGTAACAGGCAGTAAATTCTAATCCTTTAGCACTGTGGAAAGTCATCAGACTGACTTTATCCTCCCTTTGTTCTTTGTCACGCCTCACGATCTGATCTTGATCGAGAAGAGTATTGCTCAAAAAATCGGTAAGTGAAATCTCTTCTTCCCGGTTAAGAGCAGCCTGTTCCTCTTCATAAATTGCCATGGCATCGATGCAGTAGGCGACGTTTTCCCATTTGAAATCTCTCATCTTTTCACTTTTGACATCATCGACTATCGCTTTTTTATAGTCGATCTCGTCGATCAGCCAAGCAAAAGTGGAGTGCAGAGGTCGTTTTGAAAACTTCCCTTTAGCCTCATTGATCAGTTCGATAAACATCTGAATACCGGCAAGAGCTTTGGCAGAGAGATCATTTTTCAGATCGGAAGAGAGGGGTGAGGCGATCTCAGTGAGCAAATTCCACAAAGGGATGTTCCGTTTTCGATTGAACTGAGTTAAAAGATCCAAAGTTTGATCGGAGATGCCGCGCCGAGGGATGTTGATGATCCGCAATAACGCTTCTTGATCGAGTGGATTAGCGATCACGCGAAGATAGGCGATCAAATCTTTGATCTCAGCCCGCTGGTAAAATTCAGTCCCGCCAAAGATCTCATAAGGGATACCGCGTACCCATGTCCCCTCTTTTTCCCAGACTGCTTGGATTAAAGCGAGTTCAAAAGGTCGTCCGAGGATGTTTGATCGGTAGAGGATAGCCATCTCGTTCCAAGGGATCCCTTTTTCCTTGCGCATCTTGATCATCCGTTGGACGATCGATTGGGTTTCTTCTAATTCAGTCGGTGCGTGAAAGAGTGTGATCAGATCGCCACCCTCTGAAGTGCTCCAGAGCTGTTTGTCATGCCTCTCGGCATTATTAGCGATCACAGAATTGGCAGCTTTGAGGATTGTCGGTGTCGAACGGTAATTTTGTTCGAGTTTGATCACAACCTCCGATTCGAATTGGAGGATGTTTTTAATCTCTGCACCCCGCCAACCATAGATCGACTGATCATCGTCCCCGACGACACACAAGTTATTGTGTTTGCTCGAGATGAGTTTGGCGAGGCGGTATTGGATCGGATTGGTATCCTGGTACTCGTCGATCATGATATAGCGATACCTATCCTGATAATATTCTAAGACCTTAGGATGCTCTTCGAACAGTTGCACCGTCAAGGAAAGCAAGCTATCGAAGTCGACAGCATTGTACGCGCGCATGCAAGTTTTTAAACGCTCGTAGAGATCTGCGCTGAACTGATCGTGCCAATTAGCCTTATCCTTCGCGATCTCTTCAAAAGAAAGGCCGCGACTCTTTGCAAAAGCGATTTTGCTAAATGTCTTTTCCAATGAAGGGATCTCCCCGTCGTGTTCGAGAAGGTGGCGGGCAAGTCCCTGACCTAAGCGACGGACATCTTTTTCATCGTAGAGTGTGAAGTTCGGTGTATAGCCCAATTTGTGGATCTCTCTGCGCAGAATCTGCATACAGAAGCTATGGAAGGTGCTAAGCGTGACGCTAGCTGCGACCCGGTGAGAGACGATTTTAGCCACCCGTTGACGCATCTCCTGGGCTGCCTTGTTAGTGAACGTGAGCCCTAAAATCGACTCAGCAGGGACGTTCAAATTTTGCAGCATATGAGCGATACGGTAGGCAAGGACACTTGTTTTGCCGCTACCGGCGCCAGCGAGGATGAGCACGCGCCCTTGAACTGTCTGTACAGCTTTGCGTTGGTCGGGATTGAGATGGGAAAATGTTTGTTGCATTTAGAGTCTTATACCGAAAATGATTCAAAAGTTGGCCTGGGGCTGCGTGAAAGCTCCCGCGGTTCGACGATCGCAAGTCGGTTCATATTTCTAATATTGACCGACTTGCGATCGTCGAACCGCGGGAGCTTTCACGCAGCCCCAGGCCAACTTTTCAATCATTTTCGGTATACATGAACTTAGAGAGGAGACTTTGCAAATCGTCAATAACTGCCTGTTTAGAGGTGGATACACCGTTTTTGCGAGGAATGACATTCATCTCTAAATTTTGAGGGAGGGAAAGATAGATCTCACGAAAAGCCTCCCTGACAACCCGTTTGAACCGATTACGGTCATGAGCTTTACCAAACTTGCGAGATACGGTGATCCCCAGTTTTGCAGAAATCGATTTTCCTTGCCGGATATCTATAGAAATTTGCTCACCAAAGAGACGGATGGAATTCCTGTGAAAATATTTATACTGCGCGCGCAAAAGGAGACGGGCTGATTTTGGGAATTTTCCCGTTAATCGCCCTTTTTCACCCGTAACAGGGCTTGAAACAATCGAATCAAATAAAGAAGGGCTTGCCATTGTTAAGCAGTTGTCAGTTTTTTGCGTCCAGAACGGCGGCGGCGATTGATGATCGCGCGACCATCTTTAGTCTTCATCCTCTTGCGAAATCCGCAAGTCGTCTGACGTTTTTTCTTGCTAGGCTGGTAAGTGCGCTTCATGGATGTTCCTTAAGTTTAAAATAATATAACTTTTCGGTGCCACTATATCGTATCCAATAAAAATTCTTCAAGGGATAAAGTTAGTATATAATATTTTTTTAATTAATAATAAAAGTGAAATTAAAGATTAAAAATGATAAAATTATTTATACTCAAAAAGATGGAGAGCAAGATAATGAGTATTATGTCAATCAATGGCGATTGCCAACGAGGTATATTTAAGTTTTTCGAGGTCCATGATCTTTGCCGATCTGCTCAAGTTAGCAAGGAATTTTATCAAATATCTAAAGATGAACTACTTTGGAAAGACCATTTGGAAAAGCAAAGGCCATTATTGTCGAAGATATATCGGTCAGAAATGGAGAAAATGTCCTCAAGAGAGGTATACGCCAGTTTATATACCCTGGAGAAGAACAATTGGGCTACAAAGCGGTTCACGAAGCGCTCTCTTTATCATCCAGATGCAAATCTCCCCCGTGCCATTTTTTTCAATGAGACTGTATATTGGCGAGTTCTCGCGACTCCCTCTGTCATTCATGTCCAAGATAAAAAGGATCGATCATTTTCTCAGATTAAAATCAATTTAGGTGAGGTTGCTGTAACAACTCTTGCCGATGATTACTTTGCTTTCTCAAATGACCGAGGAGATTTTAGCCTTTGTAATCTTCAAAAAAAAACAGCTCTAGACTTGGGGCATTTATATGGAGACTGGAAAGCGGTCTGTTTAAAGATTGTGAAGGAAATTCTCTGTATTGGGACTGTTTCAGGGCGCATTGTTTTTTCAAACATAAGGGATCAAAATACAACGATGGCCATTTCTGATGCTCACAAATACAAAGTGAACGTCATTCAACCGAGTGTAAATGGCCACCGGGTCTTTTCTGGATCGGATGATGCGACGATCATTTCATGGGATATCGATCAAAGTACAAAGATTTCTCAATTTGCCAAGCATCGATTCCCTGTTGTTTCTCTCACTTCTTTGGATGAAAACTGTTTCGCAAGTGGTTCTGTCGATGATACGATCAAGATTTGGGATGAACGATCTCCTTCTTCGGCTATCACATTATACGGACATGAAGGCACTGTCGACCATGTCATCTTTAACGGGGATGATCTCATCAGTGGTGGAAGTGATCGGACAGTTCGACTATGGGACCTGCGAAAAGGAGAATCACAAATTTTGATACGAGACCAAGAGCGTATCACGTGTTTACACAGTGATTCTCAAAAGGTCGTTGCAGGTAGTTACAATGGAAATCTGCATGTCGCTAGCCCTCAATTTAAGTTTCCCACTTACAAAATCGATGAGAGAATGGTCACCACAACAGGGCTTTCTGCTGATGCAAAAACCGTCACGGCACTTTTCTCTGATGGTGAGCTCATGAAATACGATTTTTCTGCTGAACAAGGACTGTGTAGGTTCTTTAGTTCAGAAGATAATCTTTGATATTTGGATTTCCTTCTGCCCAAGATTCAGCATATTCCTCTAATAATTTTTTCAACGGCTGTTGAAAAGCGGGGATATCCCTGTCCTCACAAAAGTCCAATATCACTAATTCATTTTTTTCCGTGAAGCCCACATTATGCGGTTTAAAATCTGGAACAAGAAGCTCATTTGCATGCCTCATCCTTTCTAAGCAGCCTTTTGCTTGTTTCAATTGCTCCTGTGCACTCCGTGATAATTCTTTAAAAGTTTTGGACGATCGACCCCAAGCTCCAATAGAAGCTTTATAAGGGATCTCCTCTATTAAGTAATAGCCATTCTGAAATAAGGTATCTTCATTCATGATCTTCGGCACACGAAAAGCTAGTGCTTTAAGGGTTTTGTAAGACTCAAAACCTTGATAAAGAACATAATGCCTTTTAGCAAGAGTGTATTTTCGATGATTATAGATAACAGTTACAGCTCGACCGGAATTCGACCATTTTTGACATGGTCCAACGGTTCTGAGTAAAATGCCAGGCTCATCCTGGATAAAGAAGACATCATGGAAAGTCCCACTCGCATAATGATTAATTTTCCTTCCCCTGCCGTTAATTGTGAATTCTTTATCACTTTGTTTCAATAGAGGGATCCCTTGTCTCATTTCAAAAAAATTAACATTCGGGTCTTGAGGATTATTGTATTTATTAGTCTCGCTTAACTCTGACAGGTAGTCATCGGCGTTCAGATAGTCATCGGCGTTCACAGATGGTAGGTCAAAGGAAGCATTAAGTTGATCAGAAGAATCATCATTAAAGGAGAGATTCAAAAGATTAAAGCCAGAAATATTTTTCGCTGGAACGACATCTGCTTTTGACTTTTGTTCCTGAGGTATTTGAGGGATTATAGCGACGACTGGGGCCGCACGAGTTTGAACATTTGTGAATGAGTCAATAAAGGGCTTTCTATCAGTTTTTTTTGCCGAAGGCCTAAGTGTATCTATGGAATCGTCTTGTTCGAAACTCCGCTTTTTACTTTCTGTTTGGATAGGATCGCTCTTCTTGCTCGAGAATGGTTCTTTTCGATCGGGAGCATGCGATTGGTATGATTGCGTCGTTTTTCGTTCTAAACTCCTCTTTTTACTTTCTGTATCACTCTTCTTTTTGCTCGAGAATTCTTCTTCTCGATCGGGAGTATGTGATCGATATGATTGCGTCGTTTTTCGATCTGAACTCCTCTTTTCACTTTCTGTATCACTCTTCTTGCTCGAGAATGGTTCTTTTCGATCGGGGGCATGCGATTGGTAGGATTGCGTCGTTTTTCGATCTAAACTCCTCTTTTTACTTTCTGCATCACTCTTCTTGCTCGAGAATGCTTCTTTTCGATCGGGGGCATGCGATCGGTATGATTGCGTCGTTTTTTGATCTAAAAAATCTTTATCAGAAGGATGGCCTTTTTCTCGAGCCTCCTGATGAATTGAATTTTTATTACTTCTGTTATTAATATTATTTGTCATAATCACCTATTTAATTTATTTTATTATTATAAATTAATAGTAAATAATTGTAAATCGATAAATTTATTAAATTAATTTTTTTTAAATGTCGCCTAGATGTTATAAGTTATTCATTATCAATTCATTAGAGCGCATGCACAATGGGTTAAAATATTGCAAGCATCTAAAATTCTGTGTCTTAAGTCATTTATGATTATCATCCAAAGCGCATAAAAATTAAGGGGGGGTAAAAGACTTATTTTTAAGAATGTAGGCCCTCTTAAGCAACCATTGAGTTCTTGCCAAGAATCCAAGGATTGCATATAACCGTGGATAACTTTAACTTATTTCCATTTCTTTAAGGGTAGTCATGAAAGTCAGAGCTTCGATCAAAGCCGATCCTTCCAAAGGAGATAAAGTCGTTCGCAGGAAAGGTCGCGTCTATGTGATCAATAAAAACGATCCAAACCGGAAGCAGCGACAAAAAGGTCCTGCTCGTAAAAAATAGTGAGATTAAGAGAAATATGACAAAAGCCTGGGTTGCAAAACAAAAAAGACGTGAACGGCTCGTTCAACTCAAATGGGACAAACGTCAGAGTCTTAAGAAAATCGTGCTGAATATGAACAAGAGCGACGAAGAGCGGCAAGCCGCTAAAATGCAGCTGAATAAGATGCCGCGCAATTCCTCCCCTGTTCGCCTTCGTAGCCGCTGTCAACTCACTGGCCGCTCTCGAGGTGTTTTGAAGAAATTTAAGCTTTCTCGCCTTTGTTTCCGCGAGATGGCAAACAACGGCCTCATCCCCGGTGTTGTGAAAGCGAGCTGGTAAAGCCGATTTTTCCAAGTACAACCGCATGGTTCCTCATGCGGTTTTTTTTATCGAATTCTTTTGAAGCAAAGTCCTAAGATTCAAGAGGTTGAATAACCTCTTGGAACGGCTGCCAATTCTCCATCAATTCATTCCAAACAAAAGTATGCTTCTGGATTTTTCCTTCATCCCAGGCCTTGCTTAGCGCATCGAGACTCATCGGGCCAAATTGTTTTTTTTGCTCATCGAGAAAATACCATAGTTTTTCCGCATGGGAAGGTAATAAAACAGCCAGTTTAGAGATGTTTTGAGCAAAGGGATTTTTGGGATCGGGAACTTCTTCCTTCCGTTTGCGAACGGGGAGGATGAAAAGGACGATAAGTGCTAAAATTCCAAAAAACAGTCCGGCGATAAACCAGTTCAAAGGACTGCGCCCACGTTGTTTGGCGAAATGACTGCATCCCCAGCCTAAGACTAAACTCAAAAGAATACTGAGAAAAGTGTGCATGCTATCCCGTGCATTTTGATCGTATCATAGAGGTTTTGAAGGTAAAGTGCAAGTGCAATTTAATAATTTAATTGTCGTTTTAAACATTTTGAGTAAAGGAAGAATTTTTTAGAAAAATGACCGATGGGAAAATTCATTTAAAGTGCTATAATGGGAGACTCTATAAGGTTTTTAAGAAGTGAGGGCAGACGGTGCATAATCCACTTAAACTAATTGATACCAAAGAATTAGAACTCCCAGAAACGGTTTTTATCCGTGATATCGAGAGTAAAGTTTTTCAGTCGATCATTCTTCAATCATTAAGTCAGATCGAAGGAGTGGAGACGTTGGAAGGGAATCTTTTCGATAGTCTTTTGGGCGATAGCCTCGATGGAATCAAAGGGATTCATGTCGATCAGGACCAAAAGAACCATTCGGTGAATGTGCGCATTGAAATCAATGTGGCTTTTGGCATTTCTATTCCCGATAAAGCTGAAGAGATCCAGAATAAGATCCTTCAGGAGATTAGCCAGCTGACTGGCCTGCATGTCGGAACAGTACATGTCATCTTTAAAAATCTGATTTCCCCTAAACGAAAATCCAGTGTTGAAGAGATGCTCGAAAAGAAAGCTAAAGCGGCAAAACCGCCTATAACTCCCTCTGAACGATACGACGAAGTATTTTAATCTCCTGGTTTATGAAAGCAGGTAACCTCCTTTTTTCTGCAGTACAGTTTGTTTTCGCAGTATTGATCATTCTGCTCGGCGCATTTTTTGTCGGCCTTCAATATGCGCCTCACTTGCGTTATATCATCGCCAATTTTTTCTCGCAGACAGCAGTTCATTTTTCTCTCATCGGTTATCCCATTCTCGCATGTGGCATTCTTTTACTCGTCGGCTTTTATATCATGTACCGTGGGGTGTATTATCGTTTAAAAATGGGTCGCAATGAATTCCTGGTCGATCCTGCAGTGATCCGAGGATATGTCGGAGAATATTGGAAGAGGGTATTTCCCGAGCATGAGCTTTCTGTTGAGATCGACCTGTCCAAGGATCAAAACATCGAAATGTTTGTGGAACTCCCCCTCTTATCACCGGAAAAACAACAGGCGATCTTAGAAAAAGCTGAAAACGAATTGGGTCAGATCTTGCAAAAATACTTAGGCTACCGAAGAGAGTTCTTGATTTCTATCTTGGTTAAGTGAGAGACAAGCATACACAGTACTATTTCTATTTGGATGATTATTTTCAGTCATTATGGTACGTATACGTATTATATTTGTCTGTCATTTTCGTTTGCCTTATCAGAATTTTATTGACATTCCCTGGGTTTTGGTACAATATTACGGATATAGATGAAATAGTCCGCAGTTTTGTACCATGCAGAAAAAATCAAAACTTGAATTAGCCATCGCCATCTTCCGAAAAGTGGGAGGGATACTCACGATGTCGGAAGCTATGTCTCTCGGTATACATCGTCGCGAGCTTTATATTCTTCGTGATAAAGGAGAGTTAGAAGTTATCAGCAGAGGATTGTATCGGCTTAGGGAAATGCCCGAGCCTTCTTTGCCCGACTTTATTCCAGTGGCTAAAAAAATCCCTAATGGTGTCATATGTCTCATTTCTGCCTTGTCATTTCATGAAATTACTACTCAAATTCCGCATTTCGTCTACGTCGCTATACCTAGCACAGCTCATAAGCCAGCAATTTCTTATCCTCCTATGCGATATTTTTGGTACAGCAAGAAACTGCTAGCGTCAGGAATCGAAGAACATAGAATGGACGGATGTTCGATTAAGATTTTCGATGTTGAAAAAACTCTGATCGACTGTGTCAAGTTCCGCAATAAAATTGGAATGGACGTCGTTCTCGAAGCTCTAAAAATGTACTGGCATAGCAAAAAAACAAACCTGGACAAACTATTTGAATATGCTAAATTATTTCGTGTTGAGAAGATTCTAAAGCCGATTATGGAAGCAATTGTCAGTGGATAAAGCATTGAAAAAACCGAAAAAGAATCTTGGCGAATCAATACGTCAACGATTAAAAAAGCTGTCTGAGGAAAGAAACAGACCTTTTGATGAAATCCTCCGCTATTATGCAATGGAGCGATTTCTGTATCGTCTGAGCATAAGTTCTTATGCCGAGAGATTTTTTCTTAAAGGTGGTCTGATGCTGAAAGTTTGGAATTCGTTGGACCATCGTGCCACCATGGATATTGATCTTCTTGCTCGAACCTCTAATCAAATCGAAAATTTGCATCACATTATCTCTGAAGTTGCTGCAATTAACTGTGAAGAAGATGCGATAGCATTTGACATTCAAAAATTGATTCTTCGCAACACGCAAACTGGCGGAGACTACAATGGTGTGAGCTCCAGCTTTTCAGCAAAACTTTTCACGACAAAAATGCCTATTCTTATCGACATTGGGTTCAATGATGTCGTCATTCCTAAACCACAAAAAATTCAATACCCAACACTTTTAGAAATGCCCAAACCTGCGTTATTGGGCTATACACTTGAAACTGTGATAGCCGAAAAGTTGGAATCTATCGTAAAACTTGCCTTGGTAAATACGCGTATGAAGGATTTTTACGATCTCTGGACGATCTTTAGGAGTCATCATATTAAAATTGATAGATTGAAGAAAGCTATCATAGAAGTATTTGCAAATCGTAAAACTCCTCTTAAGCAGCCGATTGCTTTTACCCGAGCATTTTACGATGCCAAAGAGACTCAACAACGATGGAACAACTTTCTTTCTTCGATGGGGAAAGAACAAATTCATTTTCAAGAAGTCATCCAAGAGCTTTCCAAGACTTTCTCTGTTTTATTAGAAAAGGAAACGCTGTCATAGAACCCTCTTAGATCGGAAGAATAAAATAATCAAAAGTTTTGGAGGAATTGCTTGAGGGTGGCAATATCTTTCTGTGTGATTCCTTTGACTTGGCTCAGCTCGTGATCGGAGGCCTGTTTGATTTTTTCTACGCTGCCGAAGTGGCGCAGCAGTCGGGCCCGTTTGACGGGGCCGATGCCGGGAACGGTGTCTAAGCGGCTTGTCAGTGTCCGTTTTTGCCGCCTTTGCCGGTGGAAGCCGATCGCCTTGCGGTGGGCTTCGTCGCGTACCTTTTGAAGGAGGAAGAGGAGGCTGGAGCGGGGATTGAGGTGGATAGGATCGTGGTGCTCAGGGAGGAAGACTCTTTCCGCTGTCATTCCTTTGTCGTGTCGTCCTTCTTCTTTGGCAAGGGCGATCAGATCGACAGAGGCGATGTCGAGTTCTTTAAAGACATCGAGGCCCACATTGAGTTGCCCTTTGCCTCCATCGAGGATGATCAGGTCGGGCAGATCGTCGGCTTGCTTGGATCTAGTGAGGTGGCGTGTCAAAACTTCGCGCATCGCTCCGTAATCATCCCCTTTGAGGACGGTTTTGATTTTAAAAAGACGGGTCCGTTTGGAATCTCTTTCCCCGTTGGTGAATGCGACGAGTGAGGCGACTGGATCGGTTCCTGAGATATTGGAAGTATCAAAGCATTCGATCCGTTTAGGATACCGGTTCAGCTTGAGGGTTTCTTGCAGGTCGAGGAGCATCTTCTCTTTGAGTTCCAGATGATTTTTTTCCTGGTGGAAAATCGCTCTGGCGTTTTCTTCTGCGATCTCGACCAGGGACCGTTTTTCCCCTTTTTGGGGATGGAGAATGGCAATTTTTTTTTTCTTGTGGGAATCAGCGAGAATTTCAGAGAGGAGATCGGCGTCTTTTAAAGGAAGGGGGAGGAGAATTTCATCGGGAAGCCCTTCTTGATGGGTGTAGTGTTGAAGGATAAAAGAGGAGAGGAGGTCTTCTTCATCTTCTAAAATATTGGAAAAGGAATAGTGCTCTGATCCGACGAGCTTCCCTTCCCGAAAAAGGAGCTGTATGAGCATCACTTCTTCTCCTTCCCGGTAAATCGCTAAAGCATCTGTGTTTTTGCCACTCACTTTGACGACGAGAGGTGTCGTATCGATGACATGCTCGATCTGTCTGATGGTCCGTAAGATGGCTGCAGCACGTTCGAATTCTTCACTTGCAGATGCCTTTTTCATATCGGCATAGAGCTCTTTCAAAATCTCCTTATCTTGTCCTTTAAGAAATTTAACAGCCCCGTCGACATAAGTGTCGTATTCTTCTTTAGAGCATTTGCCGACACATGGGGCGATGCACCGTTTGATCGAATAGAGCAAACAGGGGCGGGTACGCCTTTTCAATTCTTCATCGCTACACTGCCGTAATGGGAATAAACGAGTGAGGATTTCATAGGTTTGGCGGGCGGAATAGGCACTGGTGTAGGGACCGAAATAAAGGCCGTCTTCCTTGGGCTCTCCTTTGTAGCGGATGAGGCGGATCATCGGCCAGGGATGTCGGTTATTGATCATCAGGCTGATGAAGCTCTTATCATCTTTTAAAATGGCGTTGAATTTGGGCTGATGTTTTTTAATCAGGGTATTTTCTAGCAGCAGAGCTTCTTTTTCTGAGGGGACGATGATTGTATCGATGTGAGCGATTTGGCGGATGAGGAAGGGGATCATGGGGCGACTATCTCCCGTAGAGGCAAAGTATTGTTTGACTCTGGTCTTGAGCACGTTCGCTTTGCCCACGTAGATGATCTTGTTTTCAGCATCTTTCATCAAATAGACGCCAGGCTTCATCGGAAATTGATCGAGGAGTTTAACATCGAATAGCATCATAGATGACTTTTCCAATCGATGATTTTTTTCAAGGCCTCCATCGGCGTCAAATGATGAGGGTCGATATTTTTTAATTCTTCTTCAATATTAAAAGAGGTGAAAAGGGGTAATTGTTTTTCTTTCACCGCTGGAGGGGTGCGGCCTCCGTTCTTTTCCAATTTCTGGAGCATCTCAAGGGCGCGTTTGATGACGAGGTGGGGAAGTCCAGCGAGTTTTGCGACATGAATGCCGTAGCTTTTGTCGGTGCCTCCTTTGACGATCTTGCGTAAAAAAACGATACCTCGATCTGACTCATGGACAGCGACATTGTAGTTCACAGCTCCAGGAATCTCGTTTTCGAGTTCAGTCAATTCCCAATAATGGGTTGCAAACAATGTCTTGGCCTTTTTTCCCGGTTGTGTGAGTAGATATTCAGCAACAGCCCAAGCAATCGAGATCCCATCGTAGGTGCTTGTCCCCCGCCCGATCTCATCTAAAATCACAAGGGAGCGGTTTGTCGCATTGTGGAGGATGTTGGCTGTTTCCGTCATCTCCACCATGAAGGTCGATTGGCCACGTGATAGATCATCGCTGGCTCCAATGCGGCTAAAGACTTTATCGATAATGCCGATATGAGCCCGTTTTGCCGGAACAAACGATCCCATTTGTGCTAGAATTGCAATCAATGCTGCCTGGCGGATGAAAGTCGATTTCCCAGCCATATTCGGTCCAGTGATGAGATAGAGCTGTTGATTTTGCCCATCTAAAAAAATATCGTTGGGAATGAAGCTTTCAGTGGCGAGTGTCGCCTCGACCACTGGATGGCGCCCTTGCTCCACATGAAAAATTTCACTTTGGTCAACCAAGGGACAGACGTAGCGATCCGTTTTGGCCGTTTGGGCAAATGAGAGCAAACAGTCGATTTGAGCGACAGCTTGGGCGATTTTCCTCACCTCATGTGCATAGGATGCCGCTTCTTTTCTCAAGCGATTAAAGAGATCGTATTCTAGCGATGAGATCCTCTCTTCGGCGTGAAGTATCTTATGTTCGAATTCTTTGAGCTCGGGAGTGATGAAACGTTCTGCATTGACAAGTGTTTGTCGCCTTTGGAAGCTCTCAGGAATTCTATCTGCTTGTCCACGACTCACCTCAATGTAATAACCGAAAGCTTGGGTATAACCCACTTTCAATGTCTTAATTTGTGTCTGTTCTTTCAGCTCCACTTGGTAGCGTGCGATCCAGGCATGGCTGTCATTTTGGAGTGACCTCAATTGATCGAGTTCAGGATGAAAGCCGTTTTGGAAAATCCCCCCATCGCTGAGGCGCAGCGGTGGTGTGTCGACAAGTGCACTGCGGATTTTATCCACAATCCCAGTGACATCGGATAGATTTTGGTCGATTTGAGCAAGTGGGGTTTCAGAAAATATCTTTAAGAGCTGAGAAAGGGGTGGGATATGTTCTAAAGAAAAACGGAGTCCAGCCAGATCACGCGGCGAGGCATAACCTGTTTCAACCCGCATCATCACCCTTTCTAAATCGCCGATCTCGCTTAAATGGACTCGAATCTCCAGGCTACTTTGCCAGGATCGGAGAAAGGCTGCGACTATTTCTTGGCGTGATTTGATCTCTTCAATATCTAAAAGAGGATGGGTCAGCCATCTTTTGAGGAGGCGTCCTCCCATCGCTGTTTTTGTTTGGTCGATAGATTGAAGCAACGTATGCTTTTTTTTGGTTTCATGGACAGATTCGAAGAGTTCGAGATGTTTCTGTGTCGAGCGATCGAGGAGCATGTAATGGCTTAAATGTTCTGTAATGATCGATGTGATATGGTCGATCGATAGATTTAAGTCTTCATGAACATAACATAAGATAGCTCCAGAGGCGTTGATCGCGGCGGTCATTCCTTTAAGTCCAAATCCGTCGAGATTATGGACGTGAAAATGGCGCAGTAGGACGTCACAAGTGTGAGTGGGATCGAAATGCCAATCTTCTTTAATATTGATCGTCGGCCCAAAACACTCTTTCAATTCTTCGAGGTATTCCTCATGTTTCTTTTTCCATTTTTCCCCGATGAGAATTTCTTTCGGGCTTAACCGGCAGAGTTCGTCGACAAGCTCTCTACAGTCATCGAACTCCATCGCCTTGAAATCAGCCGTTGTCAGGTCGAGGATACTCAGGCCATGGGTTTCTCCGACTTGAACGATACAGGCGAGAAAATTGTTCGATTTATCGCTGAGCAAAGTGGAATTGACAACTGTGCCCGGTGTCACGACGCGGACGATTTCCCGTTTGACCAATCCTTTGACAGCGCGTGGATCTTCCATTTGCTCGGCAATTGCCACTCGGTAGCCTTTGGCGACGAGCTTATCGATATACCCTTCGCTTGAGTGGAATGGGACCCCTGCCATCGGAATCTCTTGCCGTTTAGTGAGGGTCAGATCGAGCTGCTCAGAAATCAGAATGGCGTCTTCGTAAAACGCTTCGTAAAAGTCGCCCAAACGGAACAAAAGGAGCGCACCGGCCGCCTTGCTTTTGCAAGCGTGCCATTGTGCCATCATGGGAGAAATTTTTTGATCGGTTTCTATCGTCATAGATATAAAATCAATAAGAGTCTGAGACTATTGCATAATTGAAAGACCTCTCGTTTGATGGGTATTTCGATCAAATTTTTTCGAATGTCCCATCTCTGTGTCCTCTGTGCTCTCTGTGGTTATAAAATAAAAAAATTATACCACAGAGATCACAGAGGACACAGAGATGGGAATTTTTCGATAAGCATTCGTTCGAATACCCATCAAACTGAAGATTGTCCTAATTATGCAATGGTCTCAGTCTGTCTGTGATCTTGGTTAATTGTTTTAAGATACAAAATTGTCGGAGGAATAGGAAGGGAAAATTACTCATTTGCCAATGAGTTTTTTCCACCAGCTCTTTTGGGTGGAAGGTCTGGAGATGTGGCGAGCAGCCCTCTTCTTTGAAGGGGGATCGGTTTCTTGCACTGTTTGTTGCTGAAAAAATGAAGCTTGAGCAGAAACAGCTTCATTAAACGATTTCAAAACAGCGATATCGGAAGGGGAAGAAGGGGAGGCTGTCATTGTATTTTTTTGTTCTTCTTGGGGAACGCTGAGAGCTTTTTGGATTTGACTCCGACAGCTTTGACACCAGAGAAGCAAGACTTTTAAATCGTTATCGAGTGTTTTAAGTTGCTCGATGGTCTCTTTGGGGGAACGTTCGTTTTTCTGACTGTGCAGACGAGAGGGGAGACTGAGTGATTGGCTGAGTTCGAGTTTGAATTGAAAAGTCTTAATGAGAAGAGGGATCATGATTTTTTTAATCTGATCGCGCAATTGGCTGAGGGAAGGATCGGACAATGTCCCCGCTTGGGCAAAATGAGAAGAATCTGAGAATTCCGTCTCGAGGTCACTCATGATTTACCTTTAAAAATGTTTCAACAAGGCGATAACAGTCTCTTACAAGGTTTTTTTAAAGACATGTTCCTTTTTTATAAAGAGAATTTTAATTTGCGATTGAAAAAATACAAAACCCTATGATGCAGGGCACCTGACATTAAAAAGATATTTTCAATCACAGAGGGGAACAGGAGACACAGAGGAACACAGAGATTAAAAAAAGGCCTAATTTTTTCGCGAGAGCGAAAAAATTAGAGTCTTCATTTTTTGCTCTCGCAAAAAATGAAAAACTTAAAACTCTGTGTCTCTGTGATCTCTGTGTAAACTTAAAAAAGTCTTTTTAATGGTCAATGCCCTGCCCTATGATGGGGATTAGTGGAAAAATAGGGATTTATAGGGTATACAGAGAATACTATGTTCACGAAAGAGAGTTTAGAACTTTTACGCCACCGTGTTGACCTTGCTGAGGTCCTCTCTACCCACCTGAATTTGCAGAGATCGGGTTCCTCATTCAAGGCGCTATGCCCTTTTCATGAGGAGAAAACCCCTTCGTTCATGATCCAAAGGGGGGATTCCCATTACCACTGTTTTGGGTGTGGGGCTCACGGCGATGCCATCGCCTTTCTGATGTCTCATATCAAAATGAGTTTTACAGAAGCGGTAGAGAGCTTGGCTGAAAGGTTCCAGGTCACCCTCGAAAAAAAAGAGGAGCCGCAAGGTGAAAAAGGTCCCAATAAAGCTCAGTTGAAGCAAGCTTTAGAACTCGCTTCAAACTTTTATCACTATTTGCTGCTCCATTCTGCTGAGGGGCAAATCGCGCTCCATTATCTCTATGAAAGGGGGATCGATCTCGATTTCATCAGGCAATTTCAGTTGGGATTTGCCCCAGGACAGGGGAATATGTTGATCCGTTATCTGCGAGAGAGCGGGGTCGATGAAAGAGTTCAAGAAGCTGCCGGGTTGCTCTTAGTCACGCAGCAGGGTAGAAAAAGGGATTTTTTCTCAGATCGGATCACCTTTCCCATTCGAGATCCACTCGGGGCTGTGATTGGATTCTCTGCGCGTAAATTCAAGGAAGGGACCTTTGGCGGAAAGTATATCAATACACCAGAAACTCAGATTTTTAAGAAATCACGCATTCTCTTTGGATTGAGTTATTGCCGCAGCCGAATTGCTAAAGAGGCCCAAGCCATCGTCGTCGAAGGACAGATCGATTGTCTTCGGCTCATTCACTCTGGGTTTAACTATACAGTAGCTGGACAGGGGACAGCTTTTGGGGAGGATCATGTCAAAGAACTGCTCCATCTTGGGGTAAATAAGGTCTTTCTCGCCCTCGATGCAGATGAGGCAGGGTTGGCAGCTGCTGTGAAAATCGGACACCTGTTTCAAAAAAAAGGTGTCGAGGTCGTGGTGACAGCTCTTCCAGAAGGGGCCGATCCAGATTCTGTGCTTATGGAATGGGGGCCTGAGGCTTTTGGTGCCCTCCTTAAAAGCAGTCGTGACTATTTGAATTTTTTGTTTCTCTATTTGGCGAAAGGAGTTGATTTAACCTCTCCTTCTAAAAAAAATGATATCGTGAACACCATCGTCGCAAAAATCAAGCAGTGGGAAATGGCTGTGATGGTCCATGAGAGTTTGAAGAAGCTTGCAGAAATTTCGCAGGTCCCTGAAGCGGCACTCGGTATTGGACAAATTTCGTTGCCAGATCTATTCATTAAAAAAAGCGGTTCTGTAAAAATCCAGGAGATCGACGCAAATCAGATTTTAGAAGGAGATTTTATTCGCTGGCTCGTCTTGGCTTCTCCCCAATATCCCCATCTTATCCCCCTTGCACGGGCAAATATTTCAAGAGAGCATTTATGTGTTCCTGGAGCATCGCGACTTTATGGGGAATTCCTCCAGGCTCTTGAGGAAAATCGTCCATGCGATCTTCTGACTTTAGGAGCTTGTCTCGAAAATGAAGAGGATCAAGACCTGCTCAGCGCAGTGATGCAGCGCAAGGTCAACCTCCTCAAAGCAGAAGATGGCTTTAAGGAAACGATTCGTAAAATTCTCATCCGTAAATGGATGGGTGAGCGGGAGGCAATTCGCGCTCAGCTTCAAAGTGGAGCGCTTAACGATGAAGAAGCGCTTGGCTTAGCTCGCCAGTTTGACGAGATTAAAAAACGGGTTCCCGAGGTGGTTGTCCCATGAGAGTGTATCTGCAACATTTGATCCTTTTCGATGACGGCTGTTCTTTATGCTGGCGATCGGTCAACCGGATTCGCGCATGGGACAGGAAAAGACAATTTCATTATTCTCCCCTTCGGGAAAAGTTAGCCAAGCAAGCTCTTAAAACAAAGTATGAAAAGTTCAAAAATGCCAACACTCTTGTCTTGATTGAAAACTACCCGTCCCCCTCTCCAAAGATTTGGATTAAAGGGAGGGCTGTGATGAGAATTCTTTGGCTGATCGGCGGTTGGGGGAAACTCATCGGATGGCTCGCATGGTTTCCCCTGGGTGTCGATCAAATCTACTCATTTGTCGCTAAGAGACGCCATCGGTTTTAGAATCTGCAACTGCTTGTTAACCAATAACTTATATTTTACCTGTTTACAAAACAATTAAAAAAATGGTAAAATGTAAACAAAAGGGGATCGAAAGCATGGCAAAAAATTTAGGAAAACGCCTTGAAAGAGCAAGAAAAGCCTCAGGACTTGGGCTTCGCAAGCTGGCAGAGCTTGTGGGTTTGAGCCATATGGCAATAAGCAAATATGAAAAAGGGGCATCAACTCCCTCTTCAGATATCCTTTTAAAACTGGCTAAAGCCTTGGGGGTCTCTGTGGAATTTTTTCTTCGCCCTGAAACTGTAAAGCTCGGAGAAATCAAGTTTCGAAAAAGACAACGCTTAAGAAAAAAAGTTGAAGAGTCTATCAAAGCTCAAATTGCCGATCAAATTGAACGTCGTTTGGAATTAGAAAACCTTTATCCATATCCTCCAATCCAATCGTTCAAAATTCCAGACTCATTATCAGATCAAATTGATGAGTATAACCAAATTGAAGAGATTGCCAATAAAATAAGAAATCATTGGAAATTAGGAAGAGCACCCATTCAAGATCTTATAGATGTTCTTGAAAGCCATGGAATAAGGGTATTTATCGTTGATTATGAGGAGAAAATGTTTGATGGACTCTCCACCCTAATTAATGACCAACCTATGATTGTAATCAGCTCAAAATGGCCAGGAGACCGACAGCGTTTTACTCTGGCTCACGAGCTGGGTCATTTTATCCTTCCGAACAGACTATCAAAAAAACTTGATGAAGAAAAAGCGTGCAATCGTTTTGCGGGAGCTTTTCTACTGCCAAAAGAAACGGTCATTCAAGAAATGGGTAAGATTCGAACTTCAATCGAATGGAGAGAATTATTTCTCTTAAAAGAAGAGTTTAAATTGAGCATGTATTCAATTTGTTACCGCTTGAAAGACGTAGGGATTATAAAAGAGTCCTATTTCAACAGTCTGGTTTTTCTCTTCAAACAGAAGGGTTGGAATAAACAAGAGCCCGGTAACAAAACTCCTTCTGAAAAAACTCATATTTTCAAGCAGATGGTTTTTCATGCGTTAGGCGAGGAATATATTGGTGAATCAAAAGCGGCCGAACTACTAGACTACTCTATTGAAGCTTTTAGGAATTTCCGCCTAATGGACGAAACACGTCATGCAGCCGCTGCTCGTTAGTGATGCAAATATTCCAATTGATATCGAACATGGGAATCTTACTGCCTCCATGTTCAGCATGAAGATCACGTTTACAGTTCCCGATGTTCTTTTTGAGAAAGAACTCAGGGCTCGGCATTCCCATCTTCTTGATTTCGGTCTAAAGATCAAAAGCCTATCCGATGAAGCGGTTGACAAGGCCATAGAATTTGCAGCCAAATATCGCCAACCCAGTAGAATCGATCTTTTTGCCCTGAGTCTTGCTCTGCAAGAAAACTGCCCTCTTTTGACTGGGGATAAAAATCTTCGAAAAGCGGCAAAACAAGAAGGGGTTCAAGTCCATGGAACCATTTGGCTTGTAGGTGAAATGTTACGGGAAAAGATCATTCAGCCCACTGTAGCCCGTACTGCTTTTCAGAAAATGAAAGATGCTGGAAGCAGGCTGCCTTGGGCTGAAGTGAACGAGCTTTTAGACAGTGGGGCAGCCTGGACTTGGAACCCGACCAACGGGTTATGAGTCTGTTGATTCTATCTTCTTTTCTTTTTTCCGCAAAACAGGACCATGCATCCCCCGATGACGACGAGAGCAATCCCTCCGATCATCAACAGCATGACGGGAGTATTATATGAGGAGATCTTGTTCTCCATCATTCCACCCGCGGATCTCCCAGCCTGGCTGCCGGCAGAATTGCCCGAAAATAAACTCATTCCCTTTTCGACGTTTCCATGCGCCTTTGCAATGCGCCCTTTTTCATAATTGGCAAAAAGAATCACAATAATTCCTACAACAAGAATAACTCCACCCACAATACGCTTAGTATTCATTTTTCCTCCAACAATAGCCTTTAAACTTTTTTCTAATAGAAAAAATGAAAAATGTAAATAGATTATTTTAAAATTCTTTCTTTTAAGAAATGGAGAGCGTTTTGGCTAGCGATTTTATGAAGTTGTTGCTCATTGAGTTTTAAATGCTCAGCAAATAGTTCGAGGAGTATCGGATAGGTGGAGGAATCGCTGAATTGGGGATAAAAGGAGGTCGATCTTTGATACTTTGCCATGATATCGGGAAAATCAGCATCGCAGAAAAAATCGGCGCCGAAGGATAAGGCGTTTTCTCCTCCGAGTGCAAGCCCATATTCGACTTGGCGAACGATTGCAAATGGATCGGTTTTGTGAATGAAGGGGGCAAACAGGTTAAGGCCGATGAGCCCTTTGCGGTGGATGATCTCTTTAGCGAGGTCATCGGGAAGGTTGCGTGGATATTGAGAGATGGCGCGGAAATTAGAATGACTGGCAATAACGGGAAGATCGCATCCGCTTTGATCGATGAAGTTCAGAAGATCATAAGCGAGTTTGTCTGATGTATGGCTAAAATCGAGGGCAATTCTTTTTCCATGCATCCAATCCACAAGCCGTTTTCCATCTGCTTTCAGCCCCGATGTTGAGCGGTTACCTCCTCCAAAGCGGTTCTCTTCATCCCATGTCAGGCTGATGTAGAATAGGTGTCCCAGTGCTTTTAGATACCCTTCTAAACGTTGAATCACATCTGAAAGCGGCTCTGTCTCACTTGCAAAGGCAGACCCATTTTCAAAGGCGGGAATGAGGTGGACCTCTGGCTTTTGGGCATCGAGAGGAAAAGGGGCAAACATTGTGGGATATTGTGAAATCAGTTTGAAAAAGTGATCGATCTGTTTGCGACCATTTTCAACAGATTTGGTCTCAGTTTTACTGAAAATGGCTAGTGTTTGTAATTTGACATTTCCTTGCGTGAGTTGTGGGTAGGAACTGCGAGAAATCGGATCTACAGGAGAGCGGTTAGGTCGATCGGATAAGTAGGATAATAGATCGCTGTGGAGGTCGATAATGGGGATCATATTTTTCTATTCGTGGATCTTACTGAAATCGAGGAGCTCCTGGAAAAGGGAGAAGACTTTTTGTAGCAGAGCGATCCGATTATCGCGCAACTTGACATCATCGGCGAGAATTTTCACCGTATCGAAGAGTTTGGCAAGGGGGGCTTGTAATTTGACGATCATATGGAAGGCCTCGAGGTACTTGCGCTCTTTTATTGTCACTTTCCAATGTTTTTGTAAAATATCGAGAGCATGGACCAATTCTTTTTCTGCGGGCTCGAGAGCTAAGGAAGTTTGAAAAGAAATGGAAGTGGGCTTTTCGAGCTGTCCTTTAGCCCGTTTATAGACTTCAAATAGCTTGCTAAATTCTTTGCCTGTACTGCGGAAAGCGTGTAACGCCTCTATTTTGCAGAACTGATCGTAAGGATCGGAGCAGAGCCCTTGTAAGGACGCATCGATCTCATCTTTTTTAAAGCCGTATTCTTCAAAAACAGATTTAGAGCGGGCGGTGATGAAGGAGAGGATTTCTTGAACTAGAGGAGATGAGTCTTTAAGTTTAGGAAAGGCTTTGCAGGCTTCTTCGAGCACTTCTTTTAGATCGATACTCTCCTTACCTTCGATCAGGATTTTCAGGAGGCCGATCGATTGGCGGCGGAGTGCGTAAGGATCGCTGGAAGAGGAGGGTTTGAGTCCCACGCTGTAGCAGCTGATCAAATTATCGATCTTGTCGGCAAGGCTAAGAACAATTCCTGTCGCAGTTGTTGGAAGGGGGGCATGCTCAGAGCGCGGCATCCAATGCTCCTGGATCGCAACCGCAACTTCCTTGTCCTCTTTTTGTGCTAAAGCATAGTACTTGCCAATCGCCCCTTGGAGCTCAGGAAACTCTCCGACGAGTGCAGAAGCGAGGTCTGCTTTACAGAGTAGCGCAGCTCGTGCCACTTTTTTTTGATCGGCAATCGCGAGATGTCGATTGAGTATTTGGGCAATGATTGCCAAGCGCTGGATTTTATCGAACATCGTCCCCAACTCTTTTTGATGGGTCATCATGCGCAGCTTCTCATTGAATTTTTCCAAAGGTGTTTTCAGATCTTGTTCATAGAGGAAGACTCCATCGGAAAGGCGTGCGGAGAGGACTTTTTGATTGCCGCGACGGATCAGGTCGCTCGGCCTGTTATCTGCTGTGATGATAAAGTGGTTCTTAAGCTGATTTTTACTGTCGGCGATAGGGAAATACTTTTGATGCTCGACCATTTCAGAGATCAGGACCTCTTTGGGTGCTTTTAAGAATTTGGGATCGAAGGTCGCCGAGGTCAGCTGTGGCCATTCGACGAGATGGAGGACTTGAGGGAGGACTTTATCGATTTCGAGAGCATGTCCCTTGGTCTTTTTTTCAAGGGCTTTCAATTGTCTGAGGATGGTCGCCCTGCGCTCTTCGATGTCGGCCAGTACATAGTATTTCTTTAACTCTTTCGCATAATCTTTTGGGACCTTCAGCAAAAATTTCTTCGGTCTCAGTTGGGCATGCCCAAATGAGAAACGGTCGGAAAGAATGTCGCCGACTTGGAAGGGGATCACTTTTTCGCCGAGTAACGCGGTGATCCAGTGGATCGGACGGGCATAACTGATGTCGAGGTTCCCCCAGCGCATTTTTTTGGGAAAGTCGAGGTTCAAGATGAGTTTGGGAAGTTTTTCTGCTAGTAGACAAAAAGTCGACTGACTCGGTTCAGAGACAACTGCAAAGAGATAATCGACCTCTTTGATCTTGTCGATCTTGAGTTTTTTATTTTTCCCTTTTTGAATCGTATCCAATGTCACTGCGGTAGCTCCAATCGATTTTAAAAATCCCTCCCCCTGTGGAGTAGGTTTGCCAAGCGGATCGAATGCTGAAGCGACAGCGGGACCTCTTCGCAACGTCTCTTTTGCTTCTGTTCCCTGAGCAAGACCTTTCACCAGAATGGCAAGACGTTGGGGAGTGCCAAAGGTCTGTAGGGTATCAAATTCAAGATGGTGTTCATCGAGCAACTGGCGGATCGCCTTCTCCAAGTGATTGCAGCCGATGGGAATAAATGTCGCAGGGAGTTGTTCAGAACCGATCTCGAGTAAAAAATCTTGTTGTTTTTGGGGATTGAACTTTGGAATTACTTTGATTGACGGGGTTTTTTTAATCGGTTTTTGTTTTTCTGTCAGGAGTAAAGGATAACCCAATTTTTCTCGAGAAGAAGTATACTCGCTTGCGATCAGGCGGGCAAGATCGCGGATGCGCGCGATATAGCCAGTGCGCTCAGTGACAGAGATCGCGCCACGGGCATCGAGCATATTAAAAGCGTGGGAGGCTTTAATGACAAAATCGTATGCGGGCAAGGGAAGATGGCGTGCAATTAAGGTTTTGGCCTCTTTTTCATAATCCTCAAAATGGCGGAGCCACATCGGAGTCGATGCCTCCTCGAAATTGTATCTGCTCCACTCGACCTCGCTTCGGTGGACGATATCGCGAAAAGTCAATTCTTCATTCCATTTCATGTCGTAAAAGCTCTCTTTGTTCTGAATGAACATCGCTAGCCTTTCGAGCCCAATTGTGATCTCGACGCTTATCGGGTGGAGGGGCAGGCTACCGATCGCCTGGAAGTAAGTGAATTGAGTGATTTCCATCCCATCGCACCAGACTTCCCATCCAAGACCCCAGGCTCCCAGCGTCGGAGCTTCCCAGTCATCATGGACAAACCGGATATCGTGTTTTTTCAGATCGAAATCGAGAGCTCTCAGCGATTCGAGGTAGAGTTGCTGGATGTTCGGAGGGGAGGGCTTGAAGATCACTTGAAATTGGTGGAATAGCTGCATCCGATTCGGATTTTCTCCATATCTCCCATCTGTTGGCCGCCTTGAAGGCTCGATGTAAGCCGTCTTATAGGGCTCAGGTCCTAGGCAGCGTAAAAAGGTAGCCGGATTGAAGGTGCCCGCGCCCACTTCGAGATCGTGCCCTTGATGGATGATGCACCCTTTCTTTTCCCAGAATTCGGTGAGGCGGTGGATAATCTGCTGAAATGTTAACATATTTTTTTACTCGAGAATGCCTTTTTTGCGGCTTTTGAACAAGTCTGAGGTTGATTTGAAGATTTAGCACCACAGAGAGCACAGAGGTCACAGAGGAAGAGGGGAAAATTTATACTTTTTTCTTCCTCTGTGACCTCTGTGCTCTCTGTGGTGCTAAATCTTCTACTCGCACCTAAGTTACCTTGTTTTCAAACCATACCGGGGTTTCTATTAAACAAAGACGTTACTCTTGCGGCTCAGGCGGTTGCACAACTTCTTCCGTCGGAACCTCGCCACCACTACCTACTTTGAGGGTGATGTTTGCAGGAACGCCTTCTTTGAGCTTGAGATTGATCGGATGGACTCCCAGGGTTTTGATCGGGTGAATGAGCACGACATTGCGACGCTCGATGACAATCCCTTTTTCTTCGAAAAGGCGGACGATGTCTAGAGCGGAGACAGAGCCATACATGTGTCCATCGGGATCCACCTTGACCTCGATGGAGAAAACCATTCCTTCGATCTTCTTGGCCATCTCTTCAGCTTCTTGCCGATCGGTCTCAGCGCGTTTAGAACGCTCTTCCTTAAGTTTTGTTTGCATGCGCAACGTATACTTGTCCGCGACGACAGCTTTCTTTTGCGGAAGTAAAAAGTTGCGGCAATAACCGGGCTTGACACTCACAATATCGCCACTGCGACCGAGATCCTCGACATCTTCGAGTAATAATAATTGATTTCGCATAAACTTAAATTCTCCGTTCTTATTCTTGAGCGACAAACGGCAATAATGCCATGTGCCTTGCTCTCTTGATCGCTTGAGCGAGTTGTCGTTGATAATAGGCTGAAACACCTGTTATCCGGCGAGGGATAATCTTGCCGCGCTCAGTGATGAATTGATACAAGGTGTTAGTATCTTTGTAATCGATATAGCGTATCCCAGCTGCAGTGAAGGGGCATTGTTTCCGCTTTTTAACAAAAATACCTTCTAGAGAGCCAGGGACTTTTTCCCGTTCTTTTTTAATGTATGTGCTCATGCTTTTCCCTATTCTTGAAGTAGTTGTTTGAACTCTATTTTCTCTGGCACCACGGGTGTACGCAGCGTCAAAAAACGAACGAGGTCTTCATTCAAATGATACTCGCTCCACATCGCTGACAGATGGCTGGTAGAGGTTGAGAAATAGAGTAGGAAATAGTGTCCTTCTCTACGTCCATTGATCTCATAAGCGAGTTTTCTTCGACCTTGATCGAAGACTTTGTGAATCTCTCCACTACGGCCTGTAATTCCCGTAGTGATTTTCTCAAGTGCTTTCTGCCGAGCCTCATCGCTCAAGGTCGCACTTAAGATATACATCCCTTCATAAAGATGTGTTCTCTGTTTTGCCATTTTTTTCTCCTTCTTCTTTCTTAACTTCTTCCTTTTGCTTATTGGCAGTCTGCATTGCTATTGCAATTCCTGCTCCGATCCACAATTCGAGCACTTCAACTGCTTTTATTCTCATTTCCTCGATCATTTTGATCTCTTCTTGAGAAAATTTGCCGAGGACATAATCGGTCAGTTGTTCGTGTCCAGGAGAGCTAATGCCGATCCTGAGACGCGCATAGTGCTCCGTGTGCAAATGGGTCTCTATACTTTTTAATCCATTGTGCCCGCCGCTGCTTCCCTTGCTGCGGATCCTCATCATCCCGATGGGGAGCGCGACATCATCACATACGACAATGAGATGATCGAGGGGCATTTTAAAATAATCGATACATCGCCTGACTGCATCCCCACTCGAATTCATGAAAGTGGTCGGCAGTAACAACAATCCTTTTTTCCCACGAATCTCCCCTTGAGCAACCTCTCCAATGAGATTGGAAGCGTGCTTGAATCCAAGTCCGTGCTTCTTAGCCAGGGATTGAACAATGTTAAATCCAACATTGTGCCTTGTCTTCACATAGGCTTCACCCGGATTCCCCAGCCCGACAATTAAATATTTCTCAAACTCGTCCACGTTCTATTATCTCTTTGCAATGACGACGACGACTTCTTCTGGGTTTTCAAGTGGTCTCACCCCATTGGGCATCTTGAGATCTTTTAAACGTTTAGATTGTCGGATCCCCAAATCTTTGACATCGACGAGAAACTCAGAAGGGATGTTTTTCGGCAAACATTCCACTTTCACATGGCGGACGACTTGGCGCAAAAAGCCGCCGAGTTTGATCCCCATACAATCGGCAATGCCGATGCAATTGACTGGAACTTTCACACTAACGGGGACGTCATCGACAAGTTCTTGAAAATCGAGATGAGAGACAATATAGGTCGTCAAATGGTACTGAATGTCTTTAATGATCGCGCGACGTTCTTTTTTACCGTCGGAAAGCATAAAGACAGTCGTAGGCAATTGACCTGGCTTCATCCCGCGCAAGACCGTACTGAATTCTGCGCCGCTGACGATCAATTTTTCTGGTTGCCCTTTTGAAAAATAGATAATCGCAGGAATATTTCCTTCCCGACGAATCTCTTTAATATCTTTTTTCTTCTCGCTTACACGTTGTTTCACTGCGAGTTTCATAAAATTTTCTCCAATTGTTTCTAACAAAATTTTTTATATGGCTTAAGAAAGGCTACTCGTAGAGGGAGGAGATCGATTTAGCGCCAATGATCGATTGGATCGCTTTAGCAAAGAGGGGAGCTACCGTGACGATTTCCAGACTCTTCTGGTCGATCGTCTCTGGAGCTGGTACAGTATTGCTCATCACTATTTTTTCGATCCCACTATCCTCAAGTAGTCCTTTTCCGACAAACAAGCCATGGGTTACAGCTACCCGGACATCTCTAGCGCCTGCCTGCTTACAAACCCGTACTGCTGTTTTCAATGTTCCCCCGGTGGAGCACATGTCATCGACGAGAAGGATATTTTTATCCTTTACATCGCCGATGAGGGCAGTCATCTCTACTTGTTTTGCACTTACTCGACGTTTATCAACGATAGCGAGATCGACTTTTAAAGCCTCGGCATAGGACCGGGCCAATTTGATGCTACCGATATCTGGCGTTACAACGACAAACTCATCCATTTTTAACTTGGACAAGGCCTCTACAATCAGAGGACGAGCATAAAGGTTGTCGACGGGAATGTCGAAAAACCCCTGGATCTGCTCGGTGTGCAAATCCATCGTCAGAACTCGCGTTACCCCTGCTCTTTGCAACAGGTCGGCGACGAGTTTTGCCGTGATCGGCTCACGCTCCTTCCCTCTTCTATCTTGCCGTGCATACCCGTAATAGGGGATGACAGCGATGATCGAGCGGGCAGAAGCGCGTTTCATTGCATCGACTAAAATCAACAGTTCCATGAGATAGAAGTTGGGATGGCGCGCTATAGATTGAACTATAAACACATCCCGACCACGGACGCTCTCTAAAACTTGAACGCCTATCTCGCCATCTGGAAACGTTTCGATGCGCGCTTTCCCCAGCGAAATTTCTAAACAACCCGCAATTTGTTGTGCAAGCTCCGGATGAGAGGTGCCAGCAAAGAGCGCATAGTCATCGTTTGACATTCAAACCCGCTGAGGTAACAAGTCAATCATTCTTAAATTGGGGTGGAAGGATTCGAACCTCCGAGTGGCGGTACCAAAAACCGCTGCCTTACCACTTGGCGACACCCCATCAACAATGTCTTTTTCGCAAAAAGAACTATGCTAATGGGTCGTAGAATATAATGCAATCGTAGTTAGGGCGCTGCGAATTAAGAAGATTTTTTAAATATATTAAAAGTTTGCAAAGCGTCTCTGATCCGATTGCATGCTACCTGAGTCCATTTGCAAGAAGTGACTTGCTATTCCGTCTTAAAAAAAACATTACTTTTATGGTAAAAATGGTCAAAATGAATGAAATCTAAGCAAGAGGGCAATCATGTTTTACATGCGAATGTTGATGTTTTTCGGAGTCTTGACGTCTCTGTTAGTAGCTGAATGTGAGCAATATCCAGCTCGTTTTGAAGGTTTTTTTGAACAATATGGGGGAAGAAGATTAGACCTCATCGCTCAATTTCTTCCGTATGCTCCTGTGATTTTTGAAGCCGGCGGCCATTACGGGATTGATACTATTAAAATTGCTAAAAGATGGCCTAGGGGCACCGTTATCTCTTTTGAACCAAACCCAAACGCGTTTAAATTATTGTCAGAAGCAACTCAAGATACTGTAAATATCCACGCCTACAATCTTGCAGTAAACACCTATAATGGAACGGCCATTCTTAATATTTGTTATGGAACTAATGGAAATGAAGTCTTATCAGAAGGTGCGAGTTCTTTATTAGAGCCTAGCGAATGGATGAAAATCCATTACAAAGGCCCAAAAGTTGAAGTGCCTTGCGTAGTTTTAGATGATTGGTGTCAATCACATGAGATTGATCATATCGATTTTATGTGGCTAGATTTAGAAGGATTGGAACTTCAGGTTTTAAAAAGTTCTCCGAGGATTCTTGAAAAAGTTAATGTGATTTATACAGAAACAAATTTCCTGGAATTTAGACTAGGAATGACTCAATTCACTGATCTAAAGACCCATCTTGAGAATTCTGGCTTTAAAATGCTTTCCCATTGGTATTATGAAGGGCTTCAAGGAGACGCCATTTTTGTGAAAAGAGAATTATTTGAGTTGGTTTTCTAAAAAAACTTGATCAACAGTGATTTAATGAGTCGGATTTTCTTCTGATTCAATTAAAAACTTGATTAATTATTCGACTTGATGGATGGGTGTTTTTTTGACGGAGCTTTTTTTGTTCGGCTTAGTGGCAAGAAGACGATCAGCCCTAAAAAAACCCATCCCATCAGGTAAAAGCAATCGTTGATCGCAAGGACATCTGATTGCTGGCCCAGCGTGTCGTTCAATTGTTCCAAAGCCTTTGTACCGTGAAGGCCAAGGTCGCCGAGTTGGTCGAGGTAAGAGGTTGTCTGGGGAGAAAAAACTGTCAGGTTTTCTCCCACGGTCGCATGATGGTAAGCGCTGCGCCGGGTCCACATCGTTGTAAAAACTGAGGTCCCGACACCCCCCACCATCGCTCGCACGAAATGGAAAATTCCAGTCGATGTCGGAAGTTTAGCCTCTGGAACATCTTGCACACTCATTGCGAACAGAGGGGTGATAAAAAAGAGGAGGGCGCAACCGAGCAAGAGACGGGTAAAACCAATGTGCCAAAAATCGATGTCTGTATCGAAGTAAGCTGTGCAAAAACAGGAAAGGGAAAAAAAAATGAAGCAGATGCCGAGTAAAGTCATGTGGCCATATTTTGTGAGAAGCTTTCCTACAGATGTACCGAAGATCAGAGGGACAATTCCGATAGGAGCGACAGCAAGTCCTGCCCAAATCGAAGTGTAATTCATGCTTGTCTGCAGCCACAGAGGGATAAGGACGACAGATCCGAAATAGATCGCATACATCACTGCAATATAAAAAACGGAAAGGGAGTAGGTTCGAATTTTGAATAATTTAAGCTCGATCAATGGTTTTTCAGTGGTTGCGCTCCAAACGATGAGGAGGGTAAATGAGATAATAGAGGTCACTGCCATTGTGACGATGAGATTGGACCTGAACCAGTCGAACTGTTCCCCTTTATCGAGAAGAAACTGGAGGCAGGTCACTCCGATAGCGAGTAGAATTAGCCCTGTCCAATCGATAGGGGGTTTCTCGAGAGGAGTATCACTTTTTTTCAGAACCCCCCAAAGGATCGCTGCGCTGATAATCCCTACGGGAATGTTGATATAAAAAATCCATGGCCAGTAGTAATCATAAGAGATCCAGCCGCCTAAGATCGGTCCTAAAATCGGCGCGGCGATGACAATCGTACTCCAAAAAGCGAGTGCTGAATTTTTCTTTTCAGGAGGATTGATCATCATGAGAAGCGTTTGACTGATCGGAATTAAAGGTCCAGAAGAGAGCCCTTGCAGGAAACGGGAGATGACCAGCATTTCCAAGTTTAGAGCAGCTCCGCAGGTCCAGGAAAAAAAAGTAAACAGAAGCAGGGAAATACAAATCAATTTGACGGCGCCAATCCTTTTGGTGAGCCAACCCGTGATTGGCAGCGCAATCGAGTTGCCGACAGCAAATGAGGTGATCACGTAAGTCCCTTGATCTGTACTTACGCCCAAATCGCCAGAAATGTAAGGGATGGAGACATTGGCAATTGAATAATCAAGGACGATCATGAACGTCGCTGTCGATAGTGCGAAATTCACGACGTAGCGAAGGAATCCCGTCAGAGGTTTCATTCTAAAGCCTGATTTTCGGTCATGTCTTCGATAAAGATAGGTGAGAGATTTGATCCGATCACTTCATCGATGAGCTCTTCAGCACCCTCTTCTTGTGTTGCGAAGACATCTGTCGTATAAAGGGGCCCTTCAGGGCGCTCGCAAGGGATGAAGGGTTGATTTGTATCGCTGATGTCGACGGTAACCTCCATCGAAAGGCCGAGCCTCAAGGGGAATTGTTTGACTTGATTTTGATCGATGAGGAGGCGGACAGGGATCCTCTGAACGATTTTGATCCAGTTGCCCGTCGCATTTTGAGGAGGAAGAACAGAAAAGACACTTCCCGAACCACCGCCGACACCTGCGACTTTCCCTTGAAATTTGACCTTGCCACCGTAAATATCGGAATGGATGACAGCGGGTTGTCCGACGCGCATTTTGGAAAGCTGCGTCTCTTTGTAATTGGCAGTGATCCACATTTGATCGAGAGGGACGATCGCCATTAACGCTTTACCGACGTCGACCCTCTCTCCAACTTGCACTGTCCGTTGCGCGACAATCCCACTGACGGGTGCTTTGATTGTACAACGTTGGTAAAAGACAAAAGTATCTCTGACCTGAGCTTTGGCTTGTTCGACCAGTGGGTGGGTCAAAAGGGTGGTATTGTCTACCAGCGCAACGGCAGCGATGTATTGATGTTCAGCGGCGATCAAATCAGCGAAGTTTGCCTGCAAGGCAGCTTCTGAATGCTCGAAATCTTCGAGCGAGACGCCCCCTTCATCGATCAAGTGTTTCCGGTGTTCATAGTCTTGTGCCGCTTTGATAAATTCCGCTTTTCGCATCGCAACAGTGGCCTCGTATTCCTTAACTTGTTCGAACATCTGCATCACATTGCGGACACTGGTACCGAGTTCAGCGATCGCTTTATTCAAAGCGATCGTTGCATCGGTTTTATCCAGTTCGACTAAAATCCTCCCTTTTTGGACATAGTCGGCATCCATTGCGGAAAAAGCGATGACAATTCCTGGAACCTGGGGAGTTAAAATGACATTGTTGCCATCGACATAGGCATCGGTGGTGTATTCGTGAAATCGACCATAGAATAACCAGTAAGCAAACCAACCGAGTCCAAGAATAAGAAAGATGAGCAAAGTGATGAACATCGCTTTATTTCTTTTCCGGTTGCCAGTTGGCTTTTTCTCTTCAGAGCCTTTTTTCTCCTCCTCAGGATGATGAGGTTGAGAAGAAGGGGGCTTAGGAGGAATCTTCCCTTCTAAGTGATCGATTTTAGCTGGAAGATTATTTTGAGGTTGAGGAGGGGATCCCATATTCATGCTCTCCCCGGTTCTTGGATATACCCAAGTAATTTGAAAAATTGGGAATTTGACAATCCCATCGCTTCAATTTTTTTGATCGTCGAAGCAGGCCATGTGGAAACACATGGCCGATGCAGACGATCAAAAGGACATCGTTGTAAACGATGTCCGTAAAGTGAAGATGATGGGGCAGTCAAAAACCAATTTTTCAGGTTACTTGGGTATGGAATGATATCCTCCACCTAAAGCTTTAATCAGTCTCAATACCGCGAGTAAATAGTCTCTCTCGTAGGAAAGCAATTGCAGCCGTTGAGATTGCAAATCATCTTCCCTTTCGAGCACAGTCAAGGCATTGTTGACACCATGCCGATAGCGCAAGTATTGCAATTCCACCTGTTCTTCCACTGTTTCCAGAGAATTGATCTGCCGGTTCAAGATGTCGAAGGTTGCGATTAAGGTGGAGATTTGGTCGGCGACATCTTTAGCTGCATTCAGTAGAAGTTCATTATACGAATAAGTCTCCTCGTTGAAGGCAGCGACTTTGCTTTTCAAATTAGCAGTCAGTTTCCCCCCCGTGAATATCGGAAGGTGGACTGCGGGGATTAAGCTCCCTTGTCTACTGCTTATCGAAAGGAATTTATTGAAGGACAGGCTCTCGAGCCCAGCGAAGGCCATGAGGTTGACACTTGGATAAAAATCGGCTTTCGCAGCGCCGATCGCTGCTGCTGCAGATTCAACGCGCCAAATTTGGGCAGTTAAATCGGGCCGGCGTGCGAGCAGGTCGGTAGAGAGGTTTGTGGGAATAGGGAAGGGGCGATCAAAAATGGCCGCCATCGGTTCTGGTGTGAGATTTTTATCTGGCCCTACTCCGATGAGAGCACAGAGCATATGTCGATCGAGTGCGATCTCCCGATCATTTTCAAGCAGTGATTGTTCGATGACATAGATTCTTTCCTCTCTTTCAAGTGTTGGCGTCGTCGCAACAAGTCCATGTTTATTTCGAGATACCGTAAGCTCGAAGAGTCTATTTCTCTCATCCAATCGATCCTGGATCACCTCTCTTTGGGCAAGTTTTATTTGGAGTTCGATATACGTCTGCACAATCAATGTCGTGAGGATCAGTATCGCTTGCTTTGCTTCAGCGCGCTCCGATCGTGCTTTGTCAAGGGCCGATTTGTAGAGATTCCGATTTTTTCCGAAAAAATCGATCTCATAACTAAAGTTCAAAGTGAGGTCGATCTGATTATCGGTGGCTGGGATGGGAGGGGAACCGGGTGGAACGGAAAAAAAAGAACGATCGAAGCCGTTTTTACTAAAATAGTTCCACTGTTCTAAATATTCCAAATTCAAAAAGGGAAAGAGGGTAGCCCTTTCTTTTTTAGCTTCCTCCTCTGCTTCGGCGACTTTTGCCAAGGCCTTATACAAAGTGGGGCTCTCTTGCAAAGCGAGATCGATCAACCCATTCAATTGAGGATCCTCGAACATTTCCCACCACCGCTCATTTGGCCAGCCCCCTTTTTCGAAGAACTCCCTCGCCAGAGCCTCTTCTGTTGAGTTATCTAATGGAACTGGTGGTGAAAGTTGAGCAAGGTCGCGATCAGATACTCTTCCGCAACTAGACAAAATCAAAAGAAATAAAAAGATTGTTTTCAGATATTTATATGTCATGAATAAATAATTCGATTTTGCCATCTATTATTATCAATAGATTAAAATCGATTTTTTTATCATCAAAAAAATTTAAACGAAAAATGAAATATTAGAGTCTGTCTGCGATCTGGGTTATTTTGATTTTTGATGGATTTTGCTTTTGGCTTTGATTCGATTCCGCAGGACATAGTTAAATTAACTAAGCCAAGGAATCGAATCAAAGCCAAAAGCAAAAGGCGCGAAAAGCAAACAACCCAGATCGCAGACAGACTCTTAGTGAATTATACCACCACCTAGACAACAATCCCCTTCATAGAAGACGATCGATTGGCGAGGAGTGATAGCGCGCTGGGGTTTGATAAAGCGGACAAAGGCTGCTCCATTTTCGATCTTTTCAATGATGCAGGGCTGTTCAGGCTGCCGGTAGCGCACTTTTGCATGACAGTGATAAGGAATAGAGGAAGGGGGGATGCCAGCGACCCAGCAAAGATCGTAGGCGATCAATTCACTTTTATAGAGTGCAGGATGGTTCTCTCCTTGCTCGATGATGACCACATTGCGCTCTACATCTTTGCCTACGACAAACCAGGCCTCTCCCGGCCCGCCGATGGCAAGCCCTTTCCGCTGGCCGATTGTATAGAATGCGATCCCATCGTGCTCGCCGAGCAGCTCCCCTTTGCTATTTTCAAACTTTCCAGGTGTGTAGCTGATGTATCTGCTAGTGAACTCTTTAAAATCGCGCTTGCCGATGAAACAAATGCCAGTGCTGTCTTTTTTTTCTGCGGTCGCAAGACCAAACTCACTCGCGATCTTGCGAACCTCTGTTTTAAGCATGTGACCAATTGGAAATAAGACTTTTTGCAAGGTTGAGGAGGGGATCGTATATAAGAAATAACTTTGGTCTTTATTCGGGTCGGTCCCTTTTAACAATTGTGGAAGATCAGATTTTTCGTTTTTTCGACAATAGTGCCCTGTCGCGAGGTAATCAGCTCCTAAACTCATCGCTTTTTCAAAGAAGGCCTTAAATTTGATCTCACGATTGCAAAGAATATCTGGGTTAGGGGTGAATCCCTCCTTGAGTTCAGCGAGGAAATGGGAGAACACCTGGTTCCGATATTCTTCGACAAAATTGACAGAGTAGTGAGGGATATCTAACTGCTCGCAGACCTTAATGACATCTTCGTTGTCCCGCACTGAGCGACAGATCCCGTTCTCATCTTTTTCTTCCCAATTTTTCATGAACATCCCAATGACCCGATACCCTTGTTTTTTGAGTAACAGCGCGGTCACCGATGAGTCAACGCCCCCGGACATCCCTACAACGACAGTTTTAGTATTCATAGAATATTAATAATAATAAAAATCTAACAATAAGTCAGCAATTAAAAATAATAATAAAAATTTATTTAAATTAATCGATCTGGTATTTCTAAATGTATGAAAGAAAACTTAATCTATATCCCTGTCAAAAAAGGAACCCTGGAAGGGGATTTACAAATCCCACCCGCCGCAAAAGGGATCGTTCTCTTTGCGCACGGCAGTGGAAGCAGCCGTCATAGTCCACGCAATCGCTTTGTCGCGGAACTTCTGCGAAAAGGGGGGCTTGCGACTTTGCTCATCGATTTGTTGACTAAAGAAGAAGGAGAGGCGGATGAATTCACGGCTGCTTTGCGTTTTGATATCGATCTATTGACAAATCGGCTGAGCTCCGTGACAAAATGGCTGCAAACATCTAAAGAGGGTAAACAATTACCGATCGGTTATTTCGGTGCGAGCACGGGGGCAGCTGCTGCTCTTTGTGCTGCTGCAGAAGTTAAAGAGGGGATTGCTGCCGTGGTTTCACGAGGAGGAAGGCCCGATCTTGCCAAAAGTGGACTTGAACGTGTCAAGGCGCCCACATTGTTAATTGTCGGTGGCCATGATGGCCCAGTGATCGGCATGAATGAAGAAGCGTATGCTCAGCTCCACTGTGAAAAAAAAATGGTGATCGTTCCTGGGGCTACTCATCTCTTTGAAGAACCTGGCGCTTTAGAGGAGGTCGCTCGTCTTGCCCTGGAATGGTTTCTCATTCACTTTGAGCATTAAGTTTAGTAAACTCCTTCCATGATCCAAACCCAGTGCATCAATCATATCCACGCGTGGAGAAAATGGGGTTTCGATGAGCAAGATCCACGGCTTGGCCGCCTTGCTCACATCGAGCGAAAAGTCCCCAGTTTTTTGATCAGTGAGGAAGGGGTCTCTGAACGCTCTTGGCTTGTCCGTTCAATGGGTGAAGAGCGGCTGGGCAGGATAACCAGTAGGATCTTGAGACCAAAAGATCCCAGCTCGACATTGAGATTCATCGAGGCGAGCAAAGAAAAAATCTCTCTTTTTGTCCAGCAGATGAGCCAATCGGCTTTTCAGGATTTACCAGAAGAGGTTCAGGATTTATTTGATTGGGCGGTATGGGTTCATCACGGGGCTTTGAGCGAAAATAAAAAAAAGCTCGACGGTCAAGTTTCCCTTCTTTGCGAGATCGAGTCTCCTCTTCTTCACCTCAAAGGGAAGACCCTCTGCGAACAGATGCTCCATCTTTACGAAATGAGGCATCTTCTAGAAAAGCAACGCAACACAGTGCAAATCTTGCAAGAGATCTCTGATAAGATCCACTTACCTTATGCCAATGTGAATGAACTTTTGCGGAAACTCCCGACTTCATTGAAATGGAAACTTCATGAAGATGTTTACACATTCTCCTCTCACCGCATTCCTGAACACAAATGGGGAAAAAGGGAAATTCTTCAGAATCCAAAAAGCCTGGTTCAATTGCGCAATTCTCACGGAAAGAATTTGCTCGAGCACCATTTACAAGAGCAAAAAGAGCTATTGCAAGCCATTGAACAGGTGAGAGAAGTTGAAGAATTCGATCGGTTAACGCTCCTCTATCGCATGCTAAGTCGAGCCCAGTGGCAGGCGGTGCTCGATAAAGCCCCTCCCAAGGTGCGTGAATCGATTGCTCCTTTCGAGACAACTGCCCATAAGAAAAAAAAAATCGATTCCGATACAAGACACCTCTATCAATGGCGAGGCGCTCACCCAAAAATCGATCAGACCCACTTTCAGGTTTTTGCCCCCCATGCGCGCCAAGTCAACTTGATTTTAACCGCTTTTGGAAAAGAAGAGCATCGTATCCCCATGGAGCGAAAAGATTTCGGCGTATTTGAAACGCGCACTTGCCATGCGGGTGTGGGGAGAACCTATCGTTACCAGATTGAAGATTGTCATGGGCACTGGAATTACCGGACAGACCCTTTTAGTTTTTCGGTGAAGGAGACGGGAAGTGCTCTCGAATCGGTCGTCACAGATAGTGAGGTGTTTCCCTGGAATGATGATCACTGGATGAAGCAGCGGCTATGCGATCCCTCATTTAAGAAGCCCTTATCCATTTATGAACTTCATGTCGACTCTTGGAAAAAACAAGAGGGAAGGCCCCTCTCTTTTCACGAGCTCGCCTCTTCGATCGTCCAGTATCGACAAAAAGTCCCTTTTACACATGTTCAGCTCTACGGACTTCTCGACAATAAAAATGACTATTCCTGGGGATATCAAACCGATCACTTTTTTGCTCCCAATCGGAGAGTTGGATTTGGAGATGATTTCAAATTCTTCGTCGACCTCTGCCATCAGCATGGGATCGGCGTGATTATCGATTGGGCTCCAGCCCATTATAAGCATGAACATAGCGGAGATCATTCTCAATCGATTCACGACTACGATGGGACGAGCCTCTTTGGCGCAGAATCGTCAGCTTGGGGAACGATGTTCTTCGATTTTAACAAGGAAGAGACAAGGCGATTTCTTCTCGCAAGCGCTTTATATTGGTTTGAAAAAAACCATGTCGATGGGCTGCGTGTCGATGCGGTCAGTCCGATGGTTCGTCGGTACGGAGAAAATCAATCGGCAGCAATCGACTTTTTAAAAGAACTCAACACCATTGTCCATGAACAATATCGGGGTTTGATGATCGCCGAAGAAACCGATTGGTTTCCCGGCGTCACATGCCCCGTATCTGAAGGGGGGCTTGGATTTGATGCTAAAGTAGCTGTGCATATGCAAAACCGGATCCGCAATTATTTTCGAACACCTCATGATCAGAGAGATTGGGGTGAGCACCACTTTGGAAAATTGCTCTCTAATCTGAATGAAATTTTCGAGGGCAATGAGGAATGGCTCATCGCCCATTCTCACGATGATGCCGCAGCAGGATCTCTAAATCGACATTCGACGATTTACGGATCGATCCCATCAACTGACACTTGGACAAAATTTGCAGATATGCGCCTTTTTCATGCCTGGAACTTGTTATCGCCAGGTTTTGGTCATGGAATCCACATGGGAGATGAGATCGGCCAAAGATGGCCTTGGAACGAACGTTTGCAAGTCGATGAAGGGGCCGTGGAATGGCATCTTCTAGACAACCATGCAGACAGTTCTTTCCACCGTGGCCTGCAGGAATGTGTTGGCGATCTCAACCGGTTTTACCTTTCCAGGCAACCCTTTTGGAAAGAGGGTAGGCGAGGATATCGACTCATCTCCCATCATCCGCAGAATAAAGTCATTGGACTCCGCTGCTTCGACTCGAAAGGGCACCACCTCACTCTCTTCTTTAACTTTTCTCCCAAAGGCTATTCTGAATACGATTTTCCGTTATCTGAGCTCTGTCCGATCAAAGGAGCAAAAGAGGTCTTTAATACAGATGGTATTCAATATGGAGGGAGTGGCCAGTATAGGAACAGTTGGGCATTTATCGTCGCGGATGGCGGTGGGAATGCAACTCATTTTCGGTTTGCATTCCCGCCGTTGTCCCTTGTTGCCTTTGAAGAATTTTAGGACTCTAACGCAAAGACGCCAAGTCGCGAAGACGCAAAGATTTTTATAATATTTTTAGTTTTTTTTTGCGCCTTTGCGGCTTAGCGTCTTTGCGTTGATACCAGGCGATTTACTCTGTGCCCTGCGTTTTTTACGACACTTTTACGACATTTTTTGTGACACAATTCCTAAAAAGATGTCGTAAAAAAATCTTTTTCCATTTCTAAGATTCTTGCTGGGGTTCGGTAGGTCCTGAGAGGGCGAGGTGGCTTTTGGTCTCTTCGGGAGGGGGTTCCTGTCCGATGAAGATCAACTTGTCATTTTCGACGGAGACATGCCAACTCCCTCCCTTGCCGGGGTTGAGGAGAAGTTTTTCAGCCAGCGGATCTTCGAGATATTGCTCGATGACGCGGCGTAGAGGACGGGCGCCCATTTCAGGCTGAAATCCTTTGGTGACGAGAAACTCCTTGGCTTTCTCATCGAGAGAAAGTTCGATGCTTTTACGGGCCAGGCGCGTTTTGACTTTTTTGATTTCGAGATCGATCACCTGGAATAAATGGTTCCGGTCGAGAGGTCTGAAAATCACAATGCCGTCCAGACGGTTCTTGAATTCAGGTTTGAACGCCTTGTTGACAGATCCTTCGATTTTTTCCTGCATCGTTTTGAAATCGAGCATCCCTTCTTGAACACCAAAGCCGACCTCTGTAGAACGGCGGATCATTTCGGCGCCGAGGTTGGAGGTCATGATGACGATCGTATTGCGGAAGTCGATTTTGCGCCCAAACGAGTCGGTCAGGCGACCCTCCTCCAAAATTTGGAGAAGGAGGTTCATGACGTCAGGATGTGCCTTCTCGATCTCATCGAAGAGGACGACACAATAGGGGCGCTGGCGCACCTGTTCGGTGAGCTGACCACCCTCTTCATGTCCCACATATCCTGGAGGGGATCCCGTCATGCGGCTGATCGCAAATTTCTCCATGTATTCCGACATGTCGACCTGGATAAGTGCATCTTCGCCACCGAACATGTTGACCGCGAGCTGTTTTGCCAGGAGCGTTTTACCCACACCTGTAGGGCCCAGGAATAGGAAGGCGCCGATGGGGCGGTTTGGGTCTTTGATGTCGGCGCGGCTACGGCGAATGGCTCTACAGACAGTGCTGACGGCGTCGTCTTGGCCGATGATACTGAGTTTGAGGGCCTCTTCCATTTTGAGGACTTTGGTCGTTTCCCCTTCGGTGAGGCGAGTGAGGGGGATGCCCGTCTGTTTTGAGACGATTTGGGCAACCTCTTCCTCGTCGACGATCACTTGATGTTCATCTTTGTTGCTCTCCCATTCTGAGTGGATCTGCTGGAGATGCTCGCGCAAGGTTTTCTCTTTATCCCGGAGTTTTGCCGCTTTTTCATATTCCTGTTTACTGATCGCATCCTCTTTACCGAGCCGAACCTCTTCGATTTCAGCTTCTTTTTTAGTGATGTCTTGAGGTTGGTGCATCATCGCGATCCGCGCTTTAGCGCCAGCTTCATCGAGAAGGTCGATCGCCTTATCGGGTAAAAACCGACCCGTAATGAACCGATCGGAGAGATAGACGGCCGATTTCAACGCAGCATCCGTATAAATGCACTTGTGGTGCTCTTCGTATTTAGCCTTAAGACCTGTCAATATCGCTGTCGTCTCCTCGACAGAAGGTGGGGCGACGAGGATTTTTTGGAACCTTCGTTCCAATGCAGCATCTTTTTCGATATGCTTCCGATATTCATCGAGGGTCGTTGCGCCAATGCATTGGATTTCACCACGAGAGAGAGCGGGTTTTAAAATGTTGGAGGCATCGATTGCCCCTTCGGCAGCACCCGCTCCGACAATCGTATGTAATTCGTCGATGAATAGAAGGACGTTACCATTCTTTTTGATCTCGTCCATGACAGCTTTGATCCGCTCTTCGAACTGGCCACGGTATTTCGTCCCTGCGATCATCAAAGTCAGATCGAGGGAGATCAATTTTTTCTTTGCGAGATGGTCGGGAACCTCCCCTTTGACAATGGCTTGCGCGAGTCCCTCGACAATGGCGGTCTTCCCAACTCCCGCTTCACCGATGAGTACAGGATTATTTTTTCTGCGGCGGCATAGGATCAAGATCAACCGTTCCACTTCTTCTTTGCGGCCGATCACCGGATCGAGCTTTCCTTCCCGACAAAGCTCTGTCAGGTCGTGTCCATAAGCTTTAAGCGCTGGCATTTTGTCGCTAGAAACACCGGTTCTATCTGAAGATTTGGAAGAAGCTGGAGTTGCCGCTCCCGCTCCCGTAGTGCCCATCGGAGGGAGTTGGAGATTGAACGTCTCTAGCTCTTTGAGGACCTCTTTGCGGATATCTTTGAGGTTGATATTGAGGTTTTCGAGCACTTGAGCAGCGACACCGTCTGCCTGTCGCAAGAGTGCGAGTAGCAGATGTTCAGTGCCGACATAATTGTGACTGAGGCTCGCAGCCTCCTCATTGGCAAATTCGAAAACTTTTTTAACTTTACCTGTAAGCGCAGGGTCGCCATAGACTTGAATTTCAGGACCAAAGCCGACCAGACGCTCAATTTCTGTTCGCACCGTATCGTAATCGAGATTGAAGTTGCGCAAGACATTGACGGCGATCCCCTGGCCGAGTTTAAGGAGCCCCAGGAGGACGTGTTCAGTTCCTAAATAATTGTGATTGAGTCGCTGAGCTTCCTTCTTGGCAAGTTTGATCACTTGCTTGGCACGATTGGTAAATTTATCAAACATACACTTCCTCTGGAAGGTTTACCCCTCTTTATGAATTGTAGGCGCTTTTCCTTTTTTTTGCAAATTTTTCAAATAAAAGTTAAATATTATATAATAATAAATATTAAAATTTAAAAATGACTGAACATCAATGACTTGCATAGAATTAAAATAATTATTATATAATGTGTTGGGTGTTAACTAAAATATTTACTTACAAATATTTTGTATTTTCGGCGAATTCAATTTAGCTTTTGATTTCTAATAGTAAATTATTGTATAATTTATACTAGTAATTAAATTTATATTACAAATATTAAAAAAACAATTAAAAAAGGAATTAATAATTATGACCAACCCAATTAACAACCCTACAAATAGTTCCAATCCTTCCACCTCGTCTGCTGTTGTACAGCAAAATCCTCCTCTACTTAGGTTGCCATTAGAATTAGTCATCGAAATTTTAACGCGTCTGAATGGAGAGGATAACCGAGCGTGCAGGTCAATCTGTAAACAGTGGAGTCAACTACTGAGCGGAGAGGTTGTTTGGCGGAGTTTATTTGAGAAACATTTTCCCCATATTAATTCCACAAAAATTGAGAATTTCCAAGAAGCATATAAGCTACTTTATTCTAACTTTATGAATGGGGTGTATGCTTCGCACACCCTTAAGGGACATAGCCGCTTGATTAATTCCATTGTCACTTTTGATGGAGGGTTCATTTCAGGCTCTGACGACGGCACGATCAAGATCTGGGATCTAGAGACCTTTACCTGCATAAAAACCCTTGAAGGGCATTCAAGACCAGTCACATCTCTTGCCATTTCCGATGGGAGGCTCATTTCAGCCTTTTACAACGGCACGATCAAGATCTGGGATCTAGAGACCTTTACCTGCATAAAAACCCTTGAAGGGCATTCAAGACCAGTCACATCTCTTGCCATTTCCGATGGGAGGCTTATTTCAGGCTCTAACGACTGCACGATCAAGATCTGGGATCTAGAGACCTTTACCTGCATAAAAACCCTTGAAGGGCATTCAAGACCAGTCGCATCTCTTGCCATTTCCGATGGGAGGCTCATTTCAGGCTCTCACAACGGCACGATCAAGATCTGGGATCTAGAGACCTTTACCTGCATAAAAACCCTTGAAGGGCATTCAAGACCAGTCACATCTCTTGCCATTTCCGATGGGAGGCTCATTTCAGGCTCTCACGACGGCACGATCAAGATCTGGGATCTAGAGACCTTTACCTGCATAGAAACCCTTGAAGGGCATTCAAGACCAGTCACATCTCTTGCCATTTCCGATGGGAGGCTCATTTCAGCCTCTTGCGACCGCACGTTCAAGATCTGGGATCTAAAGACGCTTACCTACATGACAACCCTCGAAAGGGATACAGCTATTGTTAACTCCTTTATCCTTTCCGATCGGAAGGTCATTTTAGGCTCTCAAGACTGGACGATCAGGATCTGGGACTTTCAGGCAAACAGCAATGAGGTTTTTGAGGAGATTGCAGGCCTATTTGAGGGGGGCCATCCCCATCTGGTTAGGCAAGCAATCGGACGATTTTTAAGGATGCCGAAATCTGCAAAAGATAAAATCTATGGAGAGCTTTACAAAATTATCAACCCCCGATTGACAAAAGCAAACGATTATGACGGGTGCGCTAAGCATGCCTTTTGCAATGAATATGGGCACTCCTCTACCCCTTTAGAAAAAACGCTGGCCATTCGGAACTATCTTGCCGCTGAGAAAGAATTAGCACCGTCTACAGAGGTGCCCCGAGAACCGTTGCTCAAACATCTTGGGATCGTGACTCGGGAACAGTTTTCAGACATACTGCATTGCAGGCCTGAGCATTTGCAAGAAAGAGGGATTTTATCGTCTGAAGATCTTCAGCTCATTTGCTCTCTTTCTGATGTTCAAGCACTGGTACTCGAGGAAGATTCTGGACTAGGGGAAAATTTTAGAGACAATGCAGTGAAACTCGAGGCCGATAGGCGAAAAAGGGCCCTGTCTGGTCTATCACAGCAAATGTCACAAGCAGTGGCGAGTAAGATTGAAGAAATAACTGACTGTCAGAACGTCATTCTTTATGAGGGGGAGTGCCCTTGGACCGGTTTTCAAAATAAACTCGATGCCTTCCGGGCAAAGTTCGATGCAATTGTGAGGGAGTGTGACGGTTCCCCAAAGTTGATTGTCGAAGCTTTTAAGTTAGCAAAATACAATGAACTGGCCAGTGAATTAAATGCTTTAGTCGAGGAGTTCCAGGCCCTGGATCTCAATCATCAGATTGTCAAGCTGCATACCTATATCCACCAACAGGATATTTTACACGCTTGGAATATATGCCGGCGGGACAAAGGAATTCAAAGGCTGATTAATCTTCCAACGTTTGAACAGAAGACTCTACCAATGCTCTTGCAAATGGGATTGGTGAATTTGGGCTGACTTTGTCTCACAGAGCCCATCATTCATCACCCCCCCCCCGCGCGCGGTATACTTCCTAAAAGGGCTGTCGGTAGAACAGAATAGTAATAACTGGAGTTTGAACTGATTTTGCGACAGGTCAGAGCGCGAAATTTGTCCAAACTCCAGATCCATAGTTACTCTATAATGTATTATGTTAATCTTAAATTCAATCCTAGAGCAAGCACTCTGCGGCATCTCCGTTACCATCTTCATGACTCTCGCTTGTGGTGGTTCCATGTTCTCCCTTAAATTATGCAATTCAAGCATAGACAAGTTGCATACTCAATTTCCTCTTATATTGTCTCAATGGAGGGAAGGACACCTGGATCCTCAATTAACTTTTTCCCTTCTCTCTTAATCTGCTTTTCTAATTTCTTAATGTCTTCTGCTGCTGGCAGTTCTTCTGGATAAATATTGCTTTCTATCAGAACTCGGCGCACACCTTGATTATTTTTTACATGCTCTTCAGCGATCTGGTTCTCTCCTTGCAAATTTTCTTTTTTGACATTGAAATGCGTAATTTCTCCAACAAAATCCTTAGCTTTAATTGTAATGGTAGGTAAAAAATCAGCTAAGGCTCGAGATTCAGGCACCCCTAATTTACACTTCATTTCAATGGTAGTATTTCCTCCAAACAGGGCTTGATCTCCTTTGCTTCGAATCCTGGCAAAACCTTGGTCATCTACTCCATGTTGATAGAGAACAGAAGAGAGCTCCTTTTCAGTTTGTGTGAGTTTATGTCTCGCCTCTAGACGTTCTATCATTGCGATGTGTTGTTCAAGCAATTCCTGTTTTCTTGTCTGCAAGGCAAAGTAGCTTTGAGCAAAAGCAATCGGCTCTTTGCGGGAATCTCCGTTTTGGGCAATCAAATAACATGCATAACGGGATAGCATAATATCTGGGATTTCTCGCTTTGTACCCGAACCCAGGTTGACCATTTTCATGACCTCACGAAAATGGCTATGTATAAGCGATTTAGAGTTTAAGCATGCGATTTTAGCCTTCTCAATAACGTTAAGAAAATTGTCCCAACTGCTGTACTCAAAAAGCTCCTGAAGATCTCTTGCCATCCAGTATTCAACATCCTGTTCAACATGGACGGTTTCTTCAAAGCTCTTGGATAGTCTGACAATGATTTCCTTTTTCATACTCACCAAACGGGATAAGTTTATGAGCAGTTTAGACAGTCTTTCAATTTTTTAGTAGGTCTAGATTTTTCGGAATGATTTGGAGTCTTTAGTGGCAACGTGTTGCTGCATACCTAATATCCGTCAACAGGACAGTTTACGTGCTTGGAATAAATACCGCCGGGACGAAGAAATTCAAAGGCTGGTAAATCTTCCAGCGCCCAAACAGACTCTGCAAAGGCTCTTGCAAGTAGGATTGGAAAAGTAAAACAGACCGCTCTCTCCCTTAGGTTTGGTGAATTTAGGCTAGCTTTGTCTCGCAGAGCCCATGATTCATCAAACCTCCCCGCGCTCGGTATACTTCCTAAAAGGGCAGTTCCCACAACAGCATAGTAATAAATATTTTAAATTAAAAATTACTGGCTATCAATGACTTACAGCATATTAAAAATAAGTATATACAATGCGTTTGATATAAACTAAATTATTTACTTATAAATATTTTATCTTTCCTGTAATAAAATTAAACTTTTGATTTTTAATAGTAAATTATTATATAATTAATGCTAATTTGTATTACAAACATTAAAAAACACATTAAAAAAAAGGAATTAATAGTTATGACCAACCCTATCAATAACCCTATAAATAGTTGCAACCCTTCCACCTCGTCTGCTGTTATACGGCGAAATTCTCAGCTATTAGAGTTGCCATTCGAATTAGTCATCGAAATTTTAACGCGTCTGAACGGAGAGGATAACAGAGCGTGCAGGTTACTCTGTAAACAGTGGGATCAAGTACTGAACAGAGAGGATATTTGGCAGCGTTTATTTGAAAAACATTTTCCCGATATTAATTCTGAAAAAATTAAGAATTTCCAAACAGCATATAAGTTGTATTTAAACCTTACAAATGGGGTGTGTACTTCGCGTGCCCTTGAGGAACATGGTGTCTGGATTGAATCCATTGTCATTTTTGATGGAGGGTTCATTTCAGGCTCTCACGACATGACGATCAAGATTTGGGATCTAAAGACACTTACCTGCACAGCAACCCTTGAAGGACATACCCACTCAGTTACATCCCTTGCCATTTCCGATGGGAGGCTCATTTCGGGCTGTTACGATAGCACGATCAAGATCTGGGATCTGAACACCAACCCACCCACTTGCACAGCAACCCTCCAAGGGCATACACACGATGTTACATCCCTTGCTGCTTCCAATGGAAGGCTCATTTCAGGTTCTGGGAACAATACAATCAAAATCTGGGATCTGAACACCAATCCACCCACTTGTACAGCGACCTTCAAAGAAGGGTATGGAGGCCCGTGTGGATCCCTTGTCATTTTCGATGATGGGAGGCTCATCTCAGCCTGTCGTTACGAGACCACGATCAAAATCTGGGATCTGAGCACCAACCCACCCACTTGTACAGCGACCCTTAAAGGGCAAGGGTATACCAACTCGGTTAAATCTCTTGTCATTTCCGATGGGAGGCTAATTTCTGGCTATTACGATGGCACGATCAAGATCTGGGATCTAAAAACGCTTGCCTGCATAGCAACCTTCGAAGGGGATATACGCATTACATCCCTTGCCGTTTCCAATGGAAGGCTCATTTTAGGCTCTTACTTCGGCAGGATCAAGATATGGGATCTAAAAACGCTTACCTGCACAGCTGCCCTTCAATGGAATTCAGTCCAAATTAGATCCCTTGCCATTTCCAATGGGAGGCTCATTTCAGGCTCTAGCGACGCAACGATCAGGGTCTTGGACTTTACTGCAAAATACAATGCGGTTTTTGAAGAGATTGCAGGCCTGTTTGAGAGCGGCGATTTCTATGTCATCGAACGATTTTCAAAAATGCCGAAATCTGCAAAAGATAAAATCTATGGCGAGCTTTACAAAATTATCAAACCTCGATTGACATTGACAAACGATTATGACGGGTGCGCTGAGCATGCTTTTCGCGATCTATATGGGCAGTCCTCTACCCATTTAGAAAAAGCGCAGGCCATCCGGAACTACCTGGCCGCTGAGAAAGAATTGGAACAGCCTGCGGAGCTGCCCAGAGAACCGTTGCTCAAACATCTTGGGATCGTGACTCCGGAACAGTTTTCAGACATACTGAATTGCAGGCCTGAGCATTTGCAAATAAGAGGGATTTTATCGTCTGAAGATCTTCAGCTCATTTGCTCTCTTTCTCTGGATGTTCAAGCGCTGGCCATCGAGGAAGATTCTGGATTAGGGGGAAATTTTAGAGATAATGCAGTGAAACTCGAGGCCGACAGGCGAAAAAAGGTCCTATCTGGTCTATCACAGCAAATGTCACAGGAAGTGGCGAGTAAGGTTCAAGAAATAACTGACTGCCAGAACGTCATTCTTTATGAGGGGGACTCCCCTTGGATTGGTTTTCAAAATAAACTCGATGCCTTCCGGGCAAAGTTCGATGCGATTGTGCTGGAGTGTGACGGTTCGCCAAAGTTGATTGTCGAAGCTTTTAAGTTAGCGAAATACAATGAACTGGCCCGTGAATTAAATGCATTAGTCGAGGAATTCCAGACCCTGGATCTCAATCATCAGATTGTCAAGCTGCGTACCTATATCCACCAACAGGATATTTTACGCGCTTGGGAAAAATGCCCGGCCGTAGGAGTTCAAAGGCTGGTTAATCTTCCAACGGCCGAACGGAAGACTCTACCAATGCTCTTGCAAATGGGATTGGAAGAGTAAAACAGAGCCGCCGGCAACGAAAGGTAGTCGCTGTTGATCCTTATTTTCTTTGCGTCATCACAACGCGATGACGCAAAGAAAATTGAAAACCTATTTTTAATCTTGCAAAGTTTAAAAATCTAGTCGCACACAGTATGTTTAATTCCTCCAATACTTTATTCTCTCATTCATGTCTGATTGGGAAATAATCGATACCGGTTTTCAGAGCGCGGAAGAGAATATGCGCTTCGATGGGCAGCTGCTCGAAAAAGCGGAGACATTTTCCCGTCCCATTCTTCATTTTTATGAATGGGGAGGGGAGAGTGCCACTTATGGTTATTTCACCGATCCCTCCAAGCTAATCAACCTCGATAATGCTCGCCATCTTTCTCTACAGCTAGCGCGGCGGCCAACGGGGGGAGGGATGGTCTTTCATATTTGGGACATGGCTTTTTCCGTCCTGGTCCCGGCGACCTCTCCAGAATTTTCCTCAAATACTTTAGAAAATTATTCTTTTGTCAATAGGGCTGTGCTTGGGGCTGTGAAAGAATTTTTCGATCCCCATCCAGAGCTGGTGTTGACGCGCGAGGATTTCAGGGCCTGGGATCCCGATTGTTCCCATTTTTGCATGGCAAAGCCGACAAAATATGATGTGATGTGGAATGGAAGGAAAGTGGCTGGGGCGGCTCAGCGAAAGACGCGTAAAGGGTTCTTGCACCAGGGGACGATCGCCCTCGTCACTCCTCCGCTTGAATATCTCGAACAAATCCTCCTTCCTGGGACAAAGGTCCAAGAAGCGATGGTAGCGCATACCTGTCCCCTTTTGGAAAAGTCGGTCACGCCTCTAGAGATGACCCACGCCAAGCAACGTCTCCGTGAGCTTTTGGCTACACATTTAAGAGGCTCCTCACTAACATTAAGGACTTAAAGAGTGCAACTGAAAGTTGTACTTGATGAAAAGAGAGTGAGAATACTCATCTGCTTCGACAACCCCATTCGGGGTTGCCTGCATCGGGTATCCGCCTTTGGCGGCGCCTTGCATCTGAGCATTCTCACTCTCTTTTCATAGAAGTACAACTTTCAGTTGCACCCAGAGGAGTCAATCGATGTCAGGTAAGGCGCAAACTGCAATTCAACCGACCCGTGAAGAGAATTATCCCGAATGGTTTCAGTCGGTCATTCGAGCGAGCGACATGGCTGAACATTCTCCGGTACGTGGGTGCATGGTGATCAAGCCATGGGGCTATGCCATCTGGGAAAACATGCAGCGGATCCTCGACGGGATGTTCAAAGCAACGGGGCACTCTAATGCCTACTTTCCTCTCTTCATTCCGCTCAGTTTTTTCGAAAAGGAAGCGACGCATGTCGAAGGGTTTGCCAAAGAGTGTGCTGTTGTGACACATCATCGTCTCGAGAAGGGCAAGGATGGGAAACTTATCCCTGCGGGGGAGCTAGAAGAGCCTCTCATCGTCCGCCCAACCTCAGAGATGATCGTCGGGGCGATGTATGCAAAGTGGGTAGAATCCTACAGAGATCTTCCGATCTTGATCAATCAATGGGCCAATGTCGTCCGTTGGGAAATGCGCACACGGATGTTTTTGCGCACGACAGAATTCTTATGGCAAGAGGGGCATACGGCACACGCGAATGAAGCGGAAGCTCGGGAAGAGACGATGCGCATGCTAGAGATCTACGCGAATTTTGTCGAAAAGTATCTGGCCATCCCAGTGATCAAAGGGGAAAAGACTCCTGGTGAGAAATTTCCAGGTGCTGTCAACACATATTCGATTGAGACGATGACCCAGGATCGGAAGGCCCTCCAAGGGGGAACTTCCCATTTCCTTGGACAAAATTTTGCAAAAGCCTCCCAGATCAAATTCCGCGATGTCGATGGCGAGGTGCGTTATGCCTGGACCACTTCTTGGGGCTCTACGACCCGTCTGATCGGCGCGATGGTGATGAGCCATGGTGACGATGATGGGCTCATTCTCCCTCCACGGGTCGCTTCCTCCCACATCGTCATCCTTCCTGTGATCCACAAAGAAGAATCCAAATCGGAGGTCCTCTCTTATTGCCACTCATTAGCAGGGCAGCTCCGCCATCTCCACTATGAAGGGCGTGGGTTGAATGTGATCGTCGATGAACGGGAGATGAGGGGAGGGGACAAACTCTGGTCGTGGATCAAAAAAGGGGTCCCGATCCGTATCGAGATCGGTCCACGGGACATCGCGGGCAATAAGCTCCCGGTCATGAGACGGGATCGTGGACATAGAGAGATTACCCATCAATCCCGTGAAGAACTCCTTTCCACAGTGATCGGACAGCTTGAAGATATTCAACAGAATCTCTTTGACCGTGCGCGCAAGTTTCGGGATAGTCACATTAAAAAGATCGATACAAAAGAGGAATTTTACGCCTATTTCACTCCTAAAAATAGTGAGAATCCTGAGATCCATGGGGGTTTTGCTCTGTGCCATTGGGGGGAAGATCCCGCTGTCGAAGAGCAACTCAAACGGGACTTGAGCGTGACGATCCGTTGTATACCTTTAGGCTCTCCTCAAGAAGAGGGGAAGTGTCCTTTCTCAGGTAAAAAAAGCTCTCAACGAGTGATTTACGCTAAAGCTTATTAAAGGGGCGGAACATATATCCATTGTATTCCCCTATTTCCGAGTGAAATTTTTCCTTTAATACGCCTTCAATTTCAGAAGGGTTTGAAGAAATCCCCTTTTGTATTTTTTTCGCTCTAATCATGTGGCATGCAACATCTGCTAGTTGCTTCTCCTGGTCATCCGAGGCATCGATTCGTAAGCAAATTCGACATAAACGTTCTACAAGCCTATCTAAACTTTTCATTTTATAAAGCCTTTCTGGGGATCTCGTGGCACAGGTCTCTTCTTCTAAGATACACTGATTTACCAAAGATTCAAAAGAGTTGGACATCGCCATTTTCCATAGATGATTAGTCAGTAAAATGACTCCACCAACTCCTGTTAAAGAAATAAGACCAAGAGTTACTATAGAAGCTGTGCGACCAAATCCAAATTTTTTGTTGTAGTAATAAATAGTTTCAGCGATTGAAAGATCATAACTTTGATTAAGCTCTTTGTAAAAGTTAGCATTGTTAGAAACGGACGTACTATCCTCCATTGTTTATGATAATTAAAATTGCTAATTAAATCAATATTAATTAATCTATTAATAAAATCATTTGTTGTGCCCAGGAAAGTTGAAGAATCGGTAAAACTCGAACAATTTGTCGCATTTATTTTTGACCTAGAATCTATTAAGAAAATATTTTCACCACCCGTTCGCTTCGCTCACTCGAGAGCACAGAGGACACAGAGAAAAACATCTAAGATTTCATCCTGTTACAGTATTTGATTCTTTCTCTGTGTCCTCTGTGCTCTCGAGTGAGCGAAGCGAACGGGTGGTAAAATTCATATAGGTCCAATTCACTAACATAAGTAACACTTTTCTAAGACTTCTGTAACATATATAGGAGTTGGAAGAAGATTCAAATATTTGTTACGATTTCCTGTGTCCTGTATTCTCGGCTCTTTTTTATTTTAGAAATTAAGCTTTTCCTAGTATTATCCCAGATCGATGTGCATGCCTTAAAAAACGTGAGGAAGCGATGCTTAGTTTCTTGCGCAAACACCAGCGGATCTTTTTTATTGTGATCACTGCGGCGATTGTCGTTTCCTTTTGTTTCTTTGGGACCTACAGCACTCTTGCCAATCGGGATGAACTTCCCGATAAAGAGATCGGTAAAGGGGTATGTGGGCCTCCGATCATGCAAAAGGAGCTCTTTGCGCTTTGCTATTTAATCGAAAGTTCCCCTTTTGACCAAACGGCGAGGGAAAAAGGGGGGATGCCGAATTTATTGCACGATGGGGTTATCGAAAGGGATTTTTTAGCGAGTGGATTGGGAGTGATGCTCGCAAAGAGATATTTTGAAGAGCTCAAGCCTGATCTCGACCTGCGTGTAAAAAAGATCCAACATTTTCGCCCTTATGTCCACCCTCATGCCAAACAGATCAGCGCAGAAGGGGCATGGTCCCGGTTTTCTCCCTCTTTGTTAGAACACTACCGGATGCTTAAAGAAAAAAGTGGCCAGGCGACGGCAGAGACGGTTGCATTGATGTCTCAGCTTTATCTGGACCAAGCGGGTTTGCCGCCTGATATGCTTAGGCAAGTGCTGGTCATGCAGCAAAATCAATGGGGAGTCCAACCTGACCCGATACTTAACAATTCCGATTTGACATTGTTTGGTTTCAAGTCGTTAAAAGATTGGTTTGGTCCCCGCTTCGTCTCGCTCATCGGTCAATTCATTTTGAATGCCGCGCAAATCGCTGAAGAAAACGGTTATGAAGTGAAAGTGGAAGAGATCCGGTCTGACCTTTTTCAAAATATTTATCAAGGTTATCAGCAAATCTCTCGAAATGGGCAGTTAAGCCCTGAGGAAGCGAGCCACTATTATCAGGCCAAAATGCGCAGTTTAGGGTTCGATGAGACGCTACTCATGAGCACATGGAAAAAAGTGATGTTATTCCGCCGGCTATTTGAAGATGGAGGTGGAAGTATTCTCATCGATCCGCTTGCCTATCAACAGTTCGATCAATTTGCCGAAGAAAATGTTCGGGTCTCCCTTTACCAATTGCCCTCTTCCCTTCGACTCACAGATTTTCGTTCCATGCTTAAACTTCAACTCTATCTCGAAGCGGTTGCAGCAGATCCTTCCCGTTTGAGAAAAGAGCTAACCATTCCAAAACAATTTGCCAGCCTGGAACAGATTGAGAAAAAAACGCCTGAGCTGATCGAGCGGCAATTGGAGATTGAATGGAGTGAGGTTAGTCGAGAAGAGCTTGCCAGGTCGATCAGTGTGAAGGAGACACGGGATTGGGAAAGTAGCGATGATCATTGGGAATTGCTCCAAGCCTCTTTTCCAGAGCTCGCTCAAATCAACGCTGAATCACCCCAGCAGCGACTGATGATGTTGGACAAGTTAGATAAGAAACTGCGCGTAAAGGTCGATCAATACGCTCGTGTGAAGATGGTGGGCGAGCAGCCAGATAAAATTAAATATGCTTTGGAACTAGCTCCCGTTAAAACCTCTATCGTCGGCTTGAAAATGAAAGGGGGTTCTCTTCCCTTTAAAGGGATCAAAGAAACCTCTGAATTGATGGCTCTTATCGAAAAAGGGGCCTTAAAAAATGAGACTTCAAATCCAGAAAGCGATCGGTTAAGCGATTATACTTCTGATGGAGAGCACCATTATCGGATCCAAGTGGTACGCCGAGAGGATACCAAGAAGATCCTGACTTTTGAAGAAGCGGCAAAGGATGGCACATTAGACAGGCTCCTCGACAAGCGGCTCGAAGAGTCTTACCCTGAAGTGCGCAAACGTCAATCCCAGTATTTCCAACAAAAAAATGGGGAGTGGAAGCCGTTCAATGAGGTCAAAGACCAGATCGGCAAATATCTCTTTGCAGATTTACTCCGATCGATCGAAGATCACTATCGGATCTATGCGGGTATCCTTCCAGGCAAAGAAGGGGAGCTTCCCCTCATCTTTTACAGCAATGCACGTTTAATCCCTTACATGGATGAAGCCCAAATCCATCTTCAGGCCAATCCAGAGGACAGATCGTGGATCGTGACAGATGGGGAGAATACAGCTTTATCTTCTCAATGGCTCATTGAAAAAACTGAGAAAGTGATCAAGCGGTCTACTGAAGTTCCGTTTTCAAAAGATGAGATGTTTTCCCTTTCCCCGCAGCAATGGTCTCCAGTGAAAATGGGGGAGAGGGGAGCACTTGCCTTTTATTTTGTGCAAGAAAAAGGGATCTCATCAGCTCCTCCCTTAGAGACGATCGAGCAAGGGCATCAGATCCTGTCGCTCGATGCAAAAAAGGAGATGATGTTGCAGATCTTGCTGAAAATTCAGCAGAAAAAAGCGATCGATCTTTCGATTGCCATCGGAGAGAGTTAATGGATCTCGAGGTTTTAGAAGGACTCCCAGCTCTTGTTCCCTTGGAATTTTTTTCCATTGAAGGGGAGCTTCATTTTTCTAAATCGCCCCCTTCATCCAAGTTGATGCGGCGTCGCTTCATGCTGCCTGATACATCTGAATGGCTTGCCGAAGAGCATTTTGCCGATGTCGCAGCTGCCTGGAATGAGTCGGGATTGTTTGTCGATCTCTTTGTTAACAAGCCTTTTGAAGAGGCGTTCTATCCCCGCTTTTCAGAGGGGGATGCGATCGAGCTGTTTGTCGATACACGCGATCTAAAAACTGCAGGGTTTGCAAATCGATTTTGCCATCATTTTCTTTTCCTTCCTCAAAGTGTGCAAGGGATTCAAGCACAGGAGCTCACCCATTTTCGGACCGAAGAGACCCATCCCCACTGCGATCCAGCAGATTTGCAAACATCAGTAGAATTTGGTAAAAATGGTTATACACTTCAATTGCAGGTGCCCGCCCCTTGCCTCCATGGTTACGATCCTTCCTCTTTTGATCGGATCGGTTTCACTTATCGTATTCACCGCTATAAGGGTAAGCCACAACATTTTTCTTTGAGTTCTCAACATTTTTCACTTGAACAACATCCCCGTTTTTGGGCAACTTTTAAACTCGTTCAATAATGGGGGCGCTACGATGAGATTTACAGATTCACACGAATGGATCAAAGTGGAAGGGGGAGTTGGTACTGTAGGAATTACAGATCATGCCCAAAAGGAACTCGGAAAAGTCGTTTATATCGAGCTTCCAGCTGTCGGAAAGCGTGTGAAGGCAGGTGAAGAGGTCGCCGTGTTAGAATCGACCAAAGCCGCTGCTGATATCTATTCCCCAGTATCTGGGGAAGTTGTCGAAATTAATCAGAAGCTCGGCGATTTCATCCACCAGATCAACCGATCTGCAGAAGTTGAGGGTTGGTTGTTCAAGATCAAGCTATCAGATCATTCTGAAACGGAAAAACTCCTCAATCGAGAGGAATACCTCGCTTTGGTGGAATAGAACATGGTGCAATCACATCCAGGATCCAAAAGATTTAAAAAAGGTTGGTTGATCTTAGCTCTTGTCTGCTTAGGGATCATTTTATTCCACAAGCCCCTTTTGTTGATGGGGTGTAAAGCGGCTCTTTACCGAATCGCCCCAAAAGGGGGGACGATCTCTTATGAGGAGATGCAGTGGAATAAAGGGGTGATTACTATCTCGGGATTGCATGTAAAAGAGCTCGAAAGTGAATTGACGATCGACAAGATCGAGCTCGAGCTCGGAGGGAGTTTTTTACACTTCCAGCCGAAAGTGATTGTGACCCATCCCCAGATCCTCATGATCTCCACGAATGGCCAATCGGCCCCGATCTTACCTTTTCTATATCGCACCCGCTTTATTCAGCCCCATTGGGAGATCAAAAATGGGGTGCTCCAGCTGCCTTCTGGAGGACGGTTTTATTTCACGATGTTGCCAGGAATTGAAGAGGAATCGATCGGTCATCTCACTTTCTCATCCGATCCAAATCCTTCGGTTCAGCCTATGCTTTCTGCTAGCTTAGCTCTTATCGAAGGAGCTCTCCAAGTGGGATTCAAATTGCAAGAGAGCGACTTGAGCCGTTTATTGTCCCTCACCGGATTGATCTTTCAAACAGTCCCCAGAGACTGGAAACGGGCAGCTGGAGAGATCGAATTAGAAGGGCTCGTATATTTAAATTCTGCTTTAGAGCTCCAAGAGTTGCATTGCCATGGCGAGGGCAAACAGATCGTGCTCATTGGAGTCGAGGGAGGAATCGATCTGCAATGTGAAGAGATCGGAGGCACTTTCTCTTATCCCTTGGGAGATGAGTTAAACGCCTCTCTTTTTATAAAGAATGGGAACTGTCTGATCAAATCACCCCTTCTCAATGAAGAATTTGGGGCAAGGGAGCTGAATGGCACTTTAAAGGAATCGGAGCTTGTTTTGCACGGCATTCTCTTTCAACAAGACCGGGAAATTTCTTTTGCATGTCAAGGAAAAGGGGAGATACGCCAAGACACGACTTTTTGGTCGGAACTCGAGCTCAATTCGATCTCACCGAACGCGCAAATGGTGCAAACTACCTTGTCGCTTTGCAGCCAGACAAGGGGAGAGATCAGCCTCCATTTACAAATCGACAATGCTGATTTTGAACATCTCAATTTCGGTGCGGCTTTGAGTGGGATCCCTGGACATTGTTTTGAAGGGACAGCGACCGTTGCAGCGACCCTTTTTTATCAAAATGGAAATTGGCAAAAAGGATTTGTCGAAAATTGTCATCTCGAAAATCTACACTGGTTCTTTCCTTCCACTCAAACAACTCTCACTGCCCACCAGGTTTTGGCGGATTGCGAGTTTGTTAAAAATCCAGGACAAAAATGGAGCATTGAAGGGCTACACTTTCAATGTGAAGGGGGCGATTATTCCGACCCAGAGCTCCATCTCGACACTCTATCGATGCAGCTCATGATTGAAGATCAGGTGTTGCAACCCTCTTTAATCAAAGGAAAATGGGAAGACCTTCAAAGTGAAATCGCTTTCCTCGGCCTGGACGGGGACCATTTTGCTGATGTGAAAATTCAAGGAGATGGGAAGAGAGTGGTGGAGCGTCTCTCCGGCAAACAAATGCTCGAGCCACTCCCCATCGATCTGCAAATAGCTGCAAACATCGATCATCGATCTCGGCTTACCCTACAGACGATCGGCAGCATATCCAACGCGCCTATCCAGGGTTCAGCGATCTTTTCCACTTCCTATTTCTCTTTATCAGAGCTCATAGCAGGAAATCTCCCATCCCTCAAACTTAAAGAAGGGAAATTTCAAGCTGAGTCGATGACAGAAAAAAATTATGACGCATGGGCTGCATCGTTTTTTCCTGGGTTGAAGCTCTCAGGTGATTTGCAATGGGAGGCTACTTTTCTCCCTGCCACCACTCAAATGAGAGTGACGGGGAAGAAGGGTTTTATTCAACATCCTTTGATCGATCTCTCCTTTGAAAACTTAAATGGTAGCTTGATGTTTGAAGGGGAAGATTTCAAAGGGAGCTTCAGCGGACTGACATTTCCGATCAATGATGCCACAGTGATCACGGAAGGACAATGCGATCTTAAGTTTAACTCAAAAGAGGAACACCTTACGATTGAAAAAGGGGAGGGGGTCTGGCGACTGATCGATGGAACTCCCTACACCGTTCAGATCAAACGATTTTCTCTATACGGTATCCATCCCGCTTTGGATTTTGAGGTTAAAGTGATCGATGGCAAACGAGAGTTTGCCCATTTCGAAGGAAAAGCGGCTAAGCTCTCTCCATCGCAGTGGGAAGTTGCCTTCGATAAGCAAGCGACTGTAGTCGGAGGAATAGATCTCAATATCACCCGCTGTCTTCTCGATGAGCAGATGAAACTCACCTCCTTTGAAATGAGGCCCACCCTCAGATGTCAAGAGCTACACACTCAGGCGGCTTTTTTACAAAATGCTGGCTTTCTTTCAAAGGCTTTCTCCACGGAAAATTTACAAGAGTGGCAGTTTGAAGGGACGTTGCAAACATGCCTCTTTTCAGAAAGTGCCGATAAGGGATTTTCGTTGCATGCCCAAAGCGGTGATCTTAGGGTGAGGGGCAAACCCTGGGCTTCTTTTCAGCTCAAAGCGCACAAAATTGGAGAGAATTGGTTGATCGAACACCTCGAAGGAGGTGGCTTGACTTTGAGAGGAGCCTTCATCGTCGAGGGCACGGAGTTATCTTTTCATCAGCTCGAGGGGAATTGGCAAGGGATCGAATTAAAAGGGAGCGGCAATTTAAAGGCAGATCAGAAACAGTTCTCTTGTCAATTTAAATCGGTCAAAGGAGATTTAAATGGTTTGGCTCCTTTTCCATTAAAGGGGAGCTTCATTGCTGACATGAGCATTTCGGGCGATTTTTCGAGCGAACGAGACCCTTTACAGCTCACAGGGGAAACAAATCTTTTGATCGATCTCAAAGCTCCTCTGATCCTCACGGCAAATCCCAAGAAAGCGATTAAATTCACCTATAACAATGCAAATGGTCTAATTTGTGATGGGATCGATTTGCAGATTAAAGATAAATTGAGCGGCAAGCCTTTTGCCGAGTTGAGTACAGAAAAACTGCTTTGGCCGGATGCAGGGAATTTAGCTCTGGAAAAGCTTCAATTTTCTCTTTCTCCAGTCCTGATCAAACGGTGTATCGACGCAAAAATTTTGCACCCTTCACTCCAACAGGTCAAATGGGAAGACCATTTAGAAGGAAATGGAACCCTTCAACTCTCCTCAGAGACTGTTTTCCAGGCAACTCTTAAGCCTGGACGGTATGGATTCAGAGATAAAGATCTCCCCTTTGAACAATTGCAAGTCCGTTATGAGAAAGAATCACTCCTCTTCCGTGGAAAAACACAAGTGGGAGAAAAACCCCTGTGGGCAGCCCTCCAGGTCGATCTGGCTAAGCAACCTTATGGAGCGCTTAAACTTTTCGATCATCCCAAATCGGAAGGGTTAAAAATTTTGTTCACCACCTTAAATGGAAAAGTGGTTTGGGAGAGTGTTCAAGGGAGTTGTCATGGAATCGATTGTCAACTGACTAAAAATAACAAACAGAAAATCCCTTTAGCAACACTCTTGAGCGGACGTGTCAAACTCGATGGCAATTCTCTATGTTCACTGCTACCAAAAGATGTCAGAGATGAACTGGAGCCACTTAAAATGGGTAAAGGTTATGAGTGGCAAGGGGATTTGATTCTCTGGCAAGAGACAAAGAGAGGTTTTCAAATGAATGGCATTTTGAAGGGAAATGAATTTGAAGCTTTTGGCTACCAATTCCGCCATCTACAAGGAAATCTCGAGGTGACACCTGAGCACATCTTTATCAATGATTTGAAAATCGACGACCCCGCAGGAGTGATTGCCATCAAAAAAATCGAACTGAGCAAAAATGGGAAGTGGACCCTCTATATCCCACAAATCTTCGCACAACACTGGCAGCCGAGTCTCATGTATAAAATCGGGATCGACCAGCAAGTGACGAAACCCTTCACGATCGAGAATTTCATCCTCTCTGAGATCCGCGGAGAGCTCGGGAAAAAATCGAGCCTGGAAGGATCTGGCCATCTAACATTTGCAAACCAGTATAAAAAGGAGTCCTCCCTTCTCGATATTCCGTTTGAGATGATTAAAAAAATCGGTCTCGACCCAGGCCTGCTCACCCCAGTGCAAGGGAAATTGGAGATCGAGCTCTGCGGCGATAAATTTTACCTCCTCTCTCTTCAAAACTCTTTTAGCGAAGGTAGCCGCGCCGAATTTTACCTCGCCCCCGGTAAGGAGCTCTCCTATATCGATCTCGATGGCAAAATCCACATCGACCTCAAGATGCACCAGGACGTCATGTTAAAGATCACTGAACCTTTCACACTTACCATTCGAGGAACCCTGGAAAAACCCCGTTATGGGCTTCAGTACTAAAATCCTGAATCTGTTTTATCCACCACTCTGCCTGTGTTGCCAGACCCTCCTTTCCAAGAGAAAAGTTCTCTTTTGTCCCTCTTGCTTGGAACAGATCCCACTGATCGATCCACTCGGCAGATGTCGGACCTGTTTTGCTGAATTTCACAAAGGGAGGTGTGAAAGATGTATACACCGCCCCGTCGTGATCCATCGACAGCTCGCCGCATGTGAGGCGATCGGCCCAGCCCACGCGATACTCAGCGGCCTCCGCTCAGGGAAGCAAGAATGCATCCCTGCAGCCGCCTCTTTAATGGCCTATCAATGGCTGCAGCAGAAGAATCCTCTACCCGACCTGCTCGTCCCATTACCCTCCTCTTTTTGGCAAAAGCAAAGATTAGGATTTGATCCCGAACGGATGCTTGCCATCGAACTCGGCAAGATCTTTTCCGTTCCCGTCCAATCGATCCTAAAGCGCACATTCGACCGCCATCAATTCCTCACCCAAGGGGAATTCCGCACCCAGATTCAACTTCAGAAAAGAAAAAAAGAAATCCTCTGCGATCGGAGAATCCTCCTCATTGCACCCCTGCTAGACGATCCCTTATTTCGCTCAGTGGGCAATGCACTCAAACCCTTCTTCCCCACGCAAATCGACGCCCTCAGCTTTGCTGAGCCGTGTTAAAAGGGAAAAAATAAATTTGTAGCTATTGAATGGCTGCTAAATTTATAATACATAGTACGTCAAATAGTCTTCTCAGAAAAATCCAAACAATAAAGCCACCCATGACAGCTTTACCTGTTAATGTTAACGAGTTACTGAAAGGACAGATTGTTGAATGGGAACGTCTTGAATTTAAAAAAGGGTGGAATCCAGAAGAGATCATTCATACGATTTGCGCTTTTGCAAATGACATTAACAATTGGGGTAGGGGTTATCTCATCATTGGAATTGAGGAAGAAAAAGGACAGCCGATTTTTCCTCCGATAGGTGTGCCTTCGCAATAAAATAGACGAAATCCAAAAAGAGCTTGTCAATTTAAGTTATAGGCTCCGTCCAAATTATCATCCCATCGTTGCACCTGTCATTTTTCAAGAAAAAATGATCTTATTGATCTGGTGTCCTGGAGGGCAAACGCGGCCTTATCAAGCTCCTGATACTTTAGGCAAGAATGCACCTTATTCCTATTTTATAAGACGAAATTCAACAACTGATAAAGGCTCAGACAAAAGATATTCATACGCTTCATGAGCTGGCAAACCAAGTGCCCTTTGATGATCGAATTTGCCATCAAGCTAATCTTAAAGATCTACAGCTCGGTATTATTAAAGACTTTTTAAGAGACGTTAAAAGTGATCTCATCTCTGAAGCTGACAAAATCCCTTTCGATCAACTTTGTCGCCAAATGCAAATTGTTCAAGGCCCTGAAGAGTATCTAAAGCCATTAAATATTGGTTTAATGATGTTCAATAATAATCCTGAACAATTTTTCCCTTGCGCCCAGATTGAAATCGTTGATTTTCACGATGAGGTAGGCGATAGTTTTTCTGAAAAGATCTTTAAAGGTCCCATCCATATTCAGCTTAAAGAGGCGTTGAGATATCTTCAGTCGATGTTTATCAAGGAAGAGATTCGCAAAAGACCTGATCGTGCTGAAGCTGATCGATTTTATAACTATCCCTATGTTGCCTTGGAGGAAGCTTTAGCTAATGCAGTCTACCACAAAGATTATGCGCAAAGAGAGCCGATTGAAATCAGCATCAGACCAGATCGGATAGAAATTTTATCATTTCCAGGTCCATTACCTCCTTTAAAAATTGAAGATTTAAATAAAGGATCTGCTCGAGTTCGAACTTATAGAAATAGGCGAATAGGAGACTTTCTTAAAGAACTTCATTTGACTGAAGGACGTTGTACAGGAGTGCCAAAAATTCATAAAGCAATGGAAGGCAAATGGTTCTCCTCCTGCTATTTTTGAAACTGACGATGAATGTCATTACTTTCTTACCGTCTTGCCTATTCATCCTGAAGCAGTAAGAAAAACAACACCCTTCAATCAAAACCGATGCCGATGGAAGAGCAAACACACCCATATACCGGTGTGTTTGGAGCTGAAACACACCCGTATACCGGTGTGTTTCCAATTGAAACGCTCCCAAAAGAGCTACAAATATTAATTAATAATCTTAATAAACGCTCTAGTAAAAAAGAGCTTACGGTTGGTCATTCAAAAACTCTGCGCATGGCAACCATTAACTGCTCAACAATTAGTAGAGCTCCTGAAAAGCAAAGATAAAAAGCATTTTGTCAGGAGTCATCTTACGCCAATGGTTAAAGAAGGGACGTTGAAATATTTATTTCCTGAGGATGAAGATTCTCCCAACCAAGCATATACTTTATGAGGATGGAAAAGACACTGGCTGAGCAGTGAATTTCAGGAGCAACGCTCTCGTTTTTTCCTTTGCGCGTGGGCCGCCGTATCCTTCCACTTTTTCATCGTCTCTCAAGTTGAAAACAAACAAAACAACCCGGTCATCCTTTTCCAACCAGCCGATAAACCAGCCATTTTGTAGATCCCGATTGATTGTCCCATCTGCATTTAACCGATGACCTGAGCCCGTTTTGCCGTAAAGCTTCCAACCGTTCATCTCTTCCAGAAATAAAATCTGTTTAGTCATGCCAATGGAATGGGCAGAAACAGGTAGACTTTGTCGAACCAACTTCTCCAAAAAGAAAATCTGCTCACGCGGTGAAATTTTAAGCGATGTGTCGAGCCAGGCATGAGTCAGTCCATTTTTTTTATCCCGATCTCCTGAAAGATCTTTATTGCCATAGTCAAAGAGTTCCACATAATGTTGGAATTGCTCCATTCCAAGTCGGGTTGTCAGCTCTTGAGAATACCATACACAAGAATTGCGCATCCAAAGAGCCGGTGTGTGAGGTTGTCTGTGAATCGGCAGAGACCAGTCATCGCATTCTCGATAAGGCCACTGAGGCGAAGATTCATCGATTAAAATGCCTGCATCGAACCCGATCAGGCTTAAAGGAACTTTAAAAGTAGAACAAGGCGAGATCCGATTATCGCAATGAGGGCCCTCTTCTTGAATCCATTCTTTTGTATTTAGGTCATAAAGGAGAAAATTTCTCTCCTCTGAAAAGAGGCAAGGATGAAGAGCGACGACAACTGCAGTGATAAGGATATTCCATGTATGCATATTAACCTCCAAGGTGGGGGCTATTAGCTTACACATCTGTCCAGTATTTTTGAATGGCAATTTCCAAACGTGTTCACACACATTGGGAAAAAGTGGGGGCAATTGGACGGATGAGAACACTGACTACAAATCCAACTTTTGGATCAAATAGGATCCCAATTTTCTGTAAATGGTCTGGAGCGCATCCTAACTTTTCAGAATACTGCTTTTTAGTGACAATACCGAAACAACTCTTAAGAATTTAAACAAAAAGCATTGAAATCCAAATTAAAAGAAGCAATCTCATCAATTACATTTATCTGAATTTCTCGTAGGCAGCATCTCATAGCTTCAATTTTCTCTGCGACTGTTGAGCTTTGTCCGTTCTGATCGTGGAAAGCATCCTCTGAAATTCCCCAATATGCATGGGAAGGTTTCTGAATCTGAAATAGGTGGGAGTAGATTTGATTTTTGATCGAGGGTGGCAAATAATAAAATTCAGAGAAATCCCTTGTTAGCCTTATTACTTTCTCATCAAGAGTGTAAGGAATTATTCCTAAAGATTGAGACTCAATCCCTTTAGACGTATAAGCAAATCCTAAAAATGTTCTTGAAGCATGTGTCTCAATCAAAGAATTGCGTAAAGCTTCTATTTTCTCAGCAGTTGTAGAACTTTGCCCATTGCGATTGTGAAAGGCATCTTCTGCAATTCCCCAGTAAGAATGTGAATACTTTTGAATTTGGAACAGATGACCATAAACCGAATTCTTTTTTTCATCTGATAAACAGTTAAACTGCTCTCCAAAAACCTCACTTTTTAACCATTCAAGAATTTTGGACTGAAGCTCTTCATCTGGGATTAAAGCTCTGCTTGAATCCACATCATAACGAGTAGTATATTTTTGGGTAGGTATTCGTCTCACCGATCCATCATCTAATTCAACAGATACAACTACCGTATCTGAAACGTAGTTTAATGATGTCCTTTGTAGATCAGGCATCGCTGAGTTGGTAAAGGGGCATAATCCTGCCGTGATGACCCCAAGTTCAGGCTTCTTTGGCAACGGAAGACCCTCTGAAAGAGCTTTGAGAATCACCATTTCTTCAAATACATGCCCACCGTTTTCGCCGCCACAGTGGTCTCTGACAGGGTTTAGCAAGATCTGTCCGGTGATCACACAAAAAAACTCATCAGGAATCTTAACTTTAGGAGAAAGAAATTCTCTTAGTATGAAAATTTGATCGGCAATCTCATTTCTTTCTATCTCAGTGAACTTTTTCAACACTTTTCTAAGAGGAATTATCGAGTAGTTTGTAAATGTGATTTCAGATTTGTCTGTAATACAAATATTCCCACTAGTTGATTGGATATTAGTAATGGCTGCATTGAATTTACTGTATATTATATTACAGTTTTTACCACCAAAATTAGAGCAGTCGTTCAAAAAATGAGGATATAGAGTAAAGTTTAATCGAAGAGGATCCAGAGGTATTATTTTAACATCTGTATACCCGCATCTATCAGTTATCCATTGTTCACGACCCTGCCTACCAGTTCCCCAATAACTTCCATTATGATTAATAGAATACATAATGAAATCACTATTAAAATTAACAATTGAGGTATCATTTAAACAACCATCCAGTGCTATTTGCTGATCGATAACACTTGAGTTTGGGTAGCTGTACTTTAGATAAAAATCGGAAGTCATTGAATAAGTTCTTTCATTAATTTTTATAGGAAATTCCTGGCTCGACGCTTTAGGTGGACACGTCATAAATTGTTGTGGTATTTTGATTTGAAATAAATTGCCGTCTATATTGTTCTTGTCACAGAACTTTCCTCTTGCGATTTCCACAATAATTTGTTTGATTTCTCGTCCGCTTTGGCAGTGTGCAATCGAGTGCTGTTGCGCGAAATTCTTCCATAGATTTATATCATGAGCGCAGATGTAGAATTGCTTGTTTACAGTGGACCATATAATTAAATCCTTTGCGCTAGGGCTGGTATTATTAAAAACAATAGGAAGCGCGTTATTGTTTAATTGCTCGTTATTTTTAAAGAAATTTATATTAGCAGTCATGACTAACTCCATATTAATTTATTTGATGAATCCAAAAATCCAGCGCAACTATCATCATTAAGCACTGCAATTTTAATCTATTTATTAATAGTATCAAAAATATTAATTAATTGCAATTGTAAATTTATAATTATATATTTTATTTAAAATTTGAATTCAATAATTTATTAAATAAAAAAAAAGTATAACTATAAATTCATAAGCAATGGACATGCCGAAAGTACTGAATACGAACTACTTATAAAGTAATTATTTTCTTACCATCTTGCTTATTCATCCCGAAGCAGCAAGAAAAACGATCATTGCCCATCAGACCGCGCTGATGGAAGAGCAAACACACCGATATGACGGTGTTTAGAGCTTAAACACACCCGTATGCCCATGATCAAAAAGTTGAAGCGATGGGATAGCCAAATTCCCAATTTTTCAGGTTATTTGGGTATAGCTATCGGTGATAGGTTGAGAGTTGATCACCAATAGGGATGCTTCAAATCAACAGGAAATTTCGAATTGAATCGTATGGCACCTTCGATGATTTCTCCTTTCTCATTTTTTACTATGAAATTCAAAGCAAGGGATTTGATTTCCCCTTTTTCCCCTTTTTCAAATTTCAATACTTCAAATTCTCCCTCTGGCTGGGTAAATCCTCCTTGAGGCGTCAAAATTTCAATGCCCGCATAAACAGAACTATGAAATGGGTAACGATAAGCTGGATCATAGATTCTTGCGGCGAATTGCTCTTCAAAAGGAGCGGCAAAATCCAATACCCATGGGCCTTCTTCTTTGCTATCGATTAAAATCTCTATCCCTTCACCGCCATAAGGTAAGCTTTGAAAGCTTAAATTGCTTTTATCTCCCGCGATCAAAATTGGCTGTGACTGATTTACTGCAGGATCGTATTTGATGATGTAGAAAATTGATTCCTGGGTGTTATCGAAGATTTCATTGAAACGCGCTTCTGAGGGAATCGCTGAATTATAACGAACGCTTCCAAACAAGGGGGCGCCTTTTACCTCACATTTTTGGATGAAATTGGCAGCAAAAGCATCGATTTGACCTTCATCACCATATTTGATTTCCAGGATTTCGAATTCGCCTATAAGAGTATTACAACCTCGGTGGCAACCGGAAATACTAAAGCCAGGGTTTTCGGTTTCGTTGAAAGGATGTCGTGTTGCATTCTTATAAATTCCCGGTTTCAGTGTTTGATGTTCTGCTGCTGAGAAACTCAAGCCCCAATAGTCTTTCGGGCCAGTAAATCTAATATCCACTCCATTGTGATAGTTTGATGAAATGGAAAATTTCCCGTCTTGCCCTTCAATATAAGCTTTTGCTTTGCCCTGGCCAATGTAATCACCTTGCGAACTGATCAAATATAGAGCGGACACTGCACGTCCAAGGTTTGCTGTAACTTCTAATGCTGCTGAGCTAAATAAATTACCTGGCACATCGATTGCCAAGCATATGTTAGAGAGCAAAATTGCCATGGTTGAGATGGTCTTGATTATCATCCTGTACCTCCTTATACCTATACAACCCTAAACTCCATGTAAGTCAGGGTTAATGTGCCTTTTGCATGTCAAGACTCTACAAGCGCCACTCTATTTAAATCAATTTTTTTTTAGACTCTCTTCGAGTTTGCGGAAAAACTGCTTGTCCGAAATCTTCTTTTGAGAGCCCAGGAAGGGACCGTTTGACTGAATTTTAATGAACTATGATGGTAGAATTAGGAGATTCAATCTTTAATATGTAACACAAGCACCCAAAAATAGAAAGTGGGTGCTTGAATTACATGCAAAAGACTCTAAGAATCAATTATCGGGTTCTGAATAGGGGTCGGTGTCGGGGGCTGCCGGAGTGGGTTCTTGAACGACGTTTAGGATACCGATGATGGAAACTCCTTCGTCGACACTGAGGAGGGGAGCGGTGATGTCGCCGCGGATCTCAGCTCTTCCCCGGAGCACAAGGCGGGTCTTGACGGTGATATCGCCAGTGAATTTACCAGAGATGAAGGCTTCATCGAGATTGATGTTGGCTTTGACAGAACCGGTAGGGCCGACGATGAGTTTACCGGAGGAGAGGAGTTCCCCTTCAAAGGAGCCATCGATCCGTATCAATTTTTGAAACGACATCGTCCCTTTGATCGAGATGCCAGCGGCGATGGTTGTTTCTGGCTCTTCTTCTTTGCCTTCTTCTTCGATCACTTCAAAGGCGTGGGGTTCTAAGGCATTCATCAGGTCGGTTGAAAATGGGTTGGGGGGACGGCTAGCGAGATCGTTATAGAGGGATGATGGGGAATCGATCTCTTTATCGAATAGGTTTCTGCTGAATTTCTTGAACATGGGTAAAACCTCAGGTTCGTCTCAATACTCTTACTTATAGCAGCAAGGAGGAATCTTATCAATCGGAAGGGAGTTTTGCAGCAGGGTACCGACCATTAAAAAAGAATTTTTTAAATTTACACAGAGATCACAGAGACACAGAGCTTTAAGTTTTTCATTTTTTGCGAGAGCAAAAAATGAAGACTCCAATTTTTTCGCTCTCGCGAAAAAATTAGGCTGTTTTTTATTCTCTGTGTCTCCTGTTTCCCTCTGTGATTAAAAATATCTTTCCAAAGTCCAGTGCCCTGAGTTAGGCTTCTAGATTGCGGCGGGCCATGTCGATTTGCCGGCGGAGGATCTCATCTTTTTCGACTTGTCCGGCGATCTTCTTCCAGGCGTGAAGGAGGGTCGAATGGGTTTTGCCACCGAAGGCGGAGGAGAGGCGGATCAGCGACTCGTTGATCATCTCTTTGGCGAGGTACATGGCGACTTGCCGGGGAAAGGCGATATCTTTAGTGCGGGAAGTGCTTCTAAGATCGCTGACGCGAACCCCGAAGATGGTGGCCACGCTTTTAAGGATGCTTTCGACGGAAATCCTTTTGTGGGGAGCGTATTGAAAGAGCTCGCTTAAAGTCTTTTCTACAGTTTCTTCAGTGATATCGAGTCCCATGAGACGGCAATAGGCACCGAGGCGATTGATCGCCCCTTCGAGTTGCCGAACGTTATTGAAGATGTGCTCGGCGATGAAGAAAGCGACTTTTTGTGGAATGCGGAATCCCTTTTGTTCTGCTTTGTGTTGCAAAATGGCCACTCGGGTTTCTAAGTCGGGCACTCCAATGTTGGCGACAAGACCCCACTCCATCCGCGCGACCATCCGTTCAGAGAGTTTGAGCTGGCCGGGGGGTTTATCACTGGTGATGACGATCTGTTTACTTTGGTTGATGAGACTTTCGAAGGTGTTGCAAAATTCCTCTTCAAAATTTAGGCGACTTTGCAAGAACTGGATATCGTCGACGAGAAGGATGTCCAGAGAGCGATAAAACCGTTTCATCTTATCCATCGATTTATTGCGCAAATTATCGACGAGGTCGTTGATGAATCCTTCCGTGGTGATGCAATGGACGCGTAATTTTTTGTGGTGCTCGCGGATATGATGTCCGATAGCGTGGAGCAAATGGGTTTTTCCAAGGCCGACTCCACCGTGAATGAAGAGGGGATTATAGGTTTTAGAGGGGTGGCTTGCCACTCCCATTGCGGCCGATTTGACAAATTGGTTGGTGGGTCCTTCGATGAAGTTTTGAAAGGTATAAAAAGGGTTGAGTCTGATCTCTGGTATATGGGCATTTGTTTCGATAGAAGGAGGGGGAATCAATTTGGGGTCGGGTGGGAGGGGAGGTGCTTTTTTTTTCGATTCTGCAAGAACAAAGGTCACAGCAGGTTCAGAGGAAGATTTTAGAGGAAAGAATAAGCAGAGATCCTTTTTGTAATTATCGAGAAGGTATTCCTGGACGAAAATATTGGGAACTTCCAAACAAATCCCTTCGTCTGATCCTTCAATCACGCGAATCGATGCAAACCAGTTTTCGAATTCCGTCGCCGAGCAACGCTCTCCGATGAATTCTAAAAATTGAGACCAGATTTCCTGAGCCGTTTTTGTCAGCATAGATGTTTAACTCTTAATTAAAGAAAGGAAGTTATGAACAAATTTTCCACAACTTTTCTTAAGGCTTTTTAACGCCGTCAAGTTAGCATCGGAGGGTATAGCTCGCAACAAATTTTTGTCCCGATTCGTCGCTCATGTCGGTAAATCATTGAGTCTCAAATGGGGGAAGGAAAAATAAAAAGAAAATCAACGTGAATTTAGCGGAAAGTAGTGAGTTATCAACAGATGATTAACTGTAAGCGATGATGAGCGCTTGAGCCTGGTCGGCGATTTGCGCCTCTGCGCAATTTTCTAAAGCGTGAGCCTGCGATAACGCTTGCCGCTTATAACCGAGGGCAAAGAGAGCCTTGGTTCGATTGAGAAGAGTGGGGAGGTGGGTGGCATCGAGTTTGATCGCTTTTTCAATATAGTTGAGTGCCATGAGGTTGTTCCCTTTTTGCAGATAGAGCGCGCCGAGGGTTTGCAAATCATAAGTGGATTCAGGAGATAGGATGGTGAGTGCTTCAAAGAAAGTGATCGCGACGTCGTACTTTCCTTGTTTAATATAAGAATAGCCAACGAAGCGTAAATCTTCGAGTTCTTCTTTATTCCAACCTAATATAGAAAGCCAATCAACTTGTGTCATTTTTCTCTCGTAATTTCAGCCCTTTTGATATTGGCTCTTTCTAGAATTAATTTCAATGATCAACTTATCAAAAAAGGCGATTGTATTTAGGAGAGAGGTAAGGATTTTTTTCTCCCTTTCCCCCTCTTCCAAAGCCTTTTCTTCCTCATATTGCTGCCGTTTGTCCTTCTTTTCTTGGTCATATTCATCAGAGAGGGAGTGGAGCTTGGAAAGGATCTTTAAAGCCTGGGATTCTTTCTTGTCATCTGAGCCCATCGAGGGGATGAGTTGGTAGGTGAATAGCCGTTTTCGTTGCTCAAAATAGTAGGCGGGAGCAATGAACGAGGCCCAAGTGATATGGGTCAGCTGACCATGCAAAAGAGCTTCCATTTCACTGGAGAAAGAGGGGGCTGTCACCATGATCTCCGTCTGCATCGGGATCGATCGGGACTCCTTGACCAAGGTCTCGTCTAAAATTTGTTTATCTTCAGCGTAACGGGTAGAAACTTCGACGCCGAGATTATCGATCGTGCGCGGTGGCATGCAAACTCCTCGAGTTAGAGACTGTCCACGAACTAAGGCTTCGTCGATTTTCGGGATTATTTTGGCCGATTTTCGATTCAAATCGCAGGGGTAATATACGCGTTGATATTACCCCTGCGATTTGAATCGAAAATCGGCTCAAAAGAACCCGAAAATCGACAGAAGCTTAGTTCGTGGACAGTCTCTTGTCTTATTTCCATTTGCCACGCCTTTCTAAATTTTTCAATGCTCTTTACAATTCCCACGAATTCCCACTTTTTGTTTTCTTCAGTAAATCTATTGAATTTTAGTGGGTTGTAAATGGTTAAAAGGGAGAATAAGTGGGTGTAAATCGGAAAAAAGATTGCCGATATGTGAGTCTGGTGATAAATTGTGGGAAACGGTGGGAATCAGGCGTCATTATTGGTTATGGGTAAATTCTTCTTCAGTGGGTCCACTTCTGCAAAGCTCGACGAAAAGGGGAGATTCGTTCTTCCCCAACAGATGCGTTTTGGCCTGATCGAAGAGGGTGTTTTGGAGTTTAGCCTCGCACTTGGTCTCGGGGGTTGTCTTGCGATTTATCGGCAGAGCGATATCCAAAAGATCGTCGCTAAATTCCAATCGAAGCAACATCTGGGGAAATATCAGAAATTTTTTACCCTATTCTTCTCGACGTTGCACCAAACGACTTGTGACAAGGTGGGCCGGGTGATCATCCCTCCGACTTTAAAGAAAGCGGTCGATATCAAGACAGATATCATGATCGCAGGTGTCCTCAATAAAATTGAGATCTGGCCAAAAGAGCGGTACGAGTCACAACTCGAAGCTGTATTGAATGGTCGAGATGCTGAGATGAATTTGGCGAAATTGACGGAAGAGGCTTTTGCCCTTATGGAAGAGGGGCAAGTGGGAAGCAATGAACAGGGAAGCCACAAGCCAGGATTTTTTGCAGTGGGTCGTGGACTCCCCAATGCTGAGTCGATGGCTGGATTTCCATCGGACGACGAATAAAAAGGAGAACCATGACTGCCCATATACCGATCATGGTGGAAGAAGTTCTCCTGTGCTTGAAAGATTTAAATATTGGGACTTTTTTTGATGGGACACTAGGAGCTGGCGGTCATGCCAAGGCGATCCTGGAAACCCATCCTGAGATCAAACGCTATATCGGATGTGATAAAGATCCTGAAGCGCTTGAGATCGCCAAAGAGAAGTTAGCGCCATGGGCGGATAAGATCGAGTTTGTGCAGGGTGACTTTGGCAAGCTCGATGAATATTTAATGAAGTTGAAGATTCAATCAGTAGATGGTTTTTTTTTGACCTTGGAGTGTCATCGATGCAACTAGATAAAGGTTATAAAGGGTTTAGTTTTTCTAAAGAGGGCCCGCTCGATATGCGTATGGATCCTACGGCGGACCTCACAGCAAAAGAGATCGTCAATCACTGGCCGGAAAATGAGCTTGGCAATCTATTTCGCGAGCTCGGCGAAGAGCCGAGATGGAAAAGGGCCGCTAAAGCCATCGTCGATGCCCGTCGCAAAAAACCGATTCAGACGACAGTACAGCTTGCTGAAGTGATCTCTTCTGAACTGAAGTCACCTCTTAGAGGAAAATGGCACCCAGCGACGTTGATTTTCCAAGCTTTGCGTATGTGTGTGAATAGAGAACTCGATGCGATTGCAGAGGGGGTTTCAAAAGCGATACATCTCCTTTCAAAAGGGGGGAGGATTGGCGTGATGAGTTTTCATAGCCTTGAGGATCGGATCGTGAAAAATATCTTCAGGGAGTCTTCATCTCCACCAAAAAAGGGATCTCATGGACCGCTTCCAATTTTGCGTCTTTTGAGGAAAAAACCGATGGCCCCCTTATTTACTGAAGTGAAGAAAAATCCCCGTTCACGCAGTGCTAAGTTAAGGTTTGCTGAGAAGATTTGATGGATTTGCTATGTGGAATAAAGGACCTCTAATACGTATTCTGGTTTGCATCGTCGCATGCGGAGGGTTTCTTTATTCCTATGTCGATACACAAAACAGCATCACACGCCTACGTCTAGAAATCCCTGTCCTCGCTAACAAAATCAAAGAGCTTAAAGAGGAAAATATCCATCTGCAATATGAGATCGATCTTTTTGAAAGCCCCCAACATTTGATGGAGTTGACTCGGCATAGTGAGTTTAGCCATCTAAAATATCCGATGCTTAAAGAGATCGTGACGATGCAAGAGGGGTTAGCTCTACAAGTCTCTTCTGATGAGCTAGAAGAGAGAGTAACAGCTCGACCAAAAGTTAAATTTGCCATCGGGGCCAAACAATAAGAGTCTGTCTACGATGAGTGGATTGAAATCAAAATGGAGACTATACTGCACCCGCTTGGGTTTTGTGAATTTAGAAGGTCTTAGAACGGCCCAGATGTCAGCTGTCGCGACGAACAATGTATTGAATGATCCTTTGGAGGAGCGACAGCTGGCAGATGGACCGTTATAATGGCCTTAAAAATTCACAAAACCCAAGCGGGTGCAGTATCAAATCTCTCAGTGTTGAAACGCGCAAACGTCTAGTTTGGGTCTCTCTTTTTATCTTTGCACTGTTTTGCCTTTTGATCGTCCAATTCTTCAAGATTCAGATCATCGAAGGAGAAAAATGGACAAAGCGAGCGAGATCACAACATCAACTCGTCGTGACAGAGCCGTTCAAGCGGGGACTTTTCTATTCGAATCCATCGATCAAGCTCGGACATCCTGAGACACCACAACCTCTTGTCATCGATATCCCTAAGTTCCACCTTTTCGCTGATCCGGGCAACATTCCAGAAAAAGAGCGGCATGAGATCGCTCATAAGGTCTCCACCTTATTGAATATAACAGGGAAGGATGGGATCCGGTTGCGCGAACAGCTGGAAAAAAAAAGTCGTTGCCGGAAATTAGCGATGTGGCTCGACAAGGAGCAGTGTGATGAGCTGAACAAGTGGTGGTTTTCATACGCGAGGCAAAAGAAAATCGTTCGGAATGCCCTCTTTTTCGTTCAAGATTACAAGCGATCTTATCCTTTTGGTAAACTTCTCGGTCAGGTTCTTCACACTGTCCGGGAAGAAAAAGATGATAAGACACGCCAACCTATTCCTACGGGAGGGTTGGAACTGATTTTTGATAAAATCCTTCAAGGTAAAGAAGGAAAGCGGCTCATTTTACGCTCTCCGCGCCATCCGATGGAGACAGGAAAAATTCTCTCTTATCCTGAAGATGGTGCAGATGTGTATCTGACGATCAATCACCATCTCCAGGCGATCGCAGAAGAAGAGATCTGCAAAGCGGTAAAAAATGCCAATGCAAAGGGGGGATGGGCGATATTGATGGACCCCAAATCGGGTGAGATTTGGGCGCTGGCGCAATATCCCTGGTTTGAGCCGGGTAGTTACCGCGATTACTTCAATGATCCTAAACTTCAAGAAAATACTAAAATCAAGGCGATTTCCGATCCTTACGAACCTGGATCGACGATGAAACCGCTCACGCTCGCCCTTGCCTTAAAGGCGAATGTCGAGCTGAGGAAACAAGGGAAAAAGCCGATTTTTTCCCCTCTTGAAAAAGTGGCTACAGCCAGTGGTTCATTTCCAGGCAGGTCGAAGCCGATTCACGATACCCATACCCACCCTTATCTGAATATGTATTTGGCTTTGCAAAAATCATCCAACATCTACGTGGCTCGCATGGTCCAAAGGATCATAGAAGCCTTGGGAGAAAATTGGTACCGCAATGCATTGCAGGAAATTTTTGGATTCGGCATGAAAACAGGGATCGAATTGCCCTCTGAAAGCCCATGTCCACTTCCGATTCCAGGAAAACTTCACCCCAATGGGAAGATGGAATGGTCGACGCCCACCCCGTTTTCCATTGCTTTTGGTCATAATATTCTCGTCAATAGCATGCAGATGCTCCGCAGCTATGCCATTATCGCCAATGGGGGGTATGAGGTGAGGCCGTCACTCGTCCGTAAAGTCGTTCGTCAAAAAAAAGGGGGATCTCAGGAGGTACTCCTTGACAATACTTCTCCAGAAAGGGTAAAAAATTACCATCGTTTACTTGAGCCTGAGATTGTCGAAGAAGTGATCAAGGCGATGAAGTATGTGACCAAGCCCGGGGGGACAGCTCCTAAAGGGGATATACACGGATATACGGAAGCGGGAAAAACGGCGACCTCAGAGAAGATCATCGGGGGAACATACTCCAAAAAGGATCACATTTCGACATTCATCGGTTTTGCTCCGGTGAAAGATCCCCGCTTTGTTCTCCTCATCGCCATCGACGAACCTGAATTTAAGTATACTCCTGGCGTGGGCAAAAACCAACTTGGAGGCAATTGCTCTGCTCCTGCATTCCGTGAGATCGGCCTACGCACGCTTCAGTATCTCGGCGTTGAACCTGACGATCCTCATGGATTTCCTCTTGGCGACCCTAGGCGCAATGAAAATAAGGCCGACTGGGCTAAAGAGTTAAAAGGATTAAAAGAGCTTTATCAACAATGGAACGGGTCAAAATAAAAAAGCTCCTTAAAAATATTCCTGTGCAGGCGGTCAAAGGATCAAAAGAGGTCGAGGTCACAGGACTTTGTTCAAATTCCAAGCGGGTGGCCCCTGGCGATCTGTTCATTGCTAAGAAAGGGCTTACCCATGATGGAGCACATTTTATTCCTGACGCAATTGCATCAGGTGCTGTTGCGATATTGACAGATCTCTATGATCCTTTTTTCACAAATGTCGTTCAGATCATCCATCCCGACGTCGCTTCCGTCGAAGCGGCGATTGCCAAAGAATTCTATGGCCATCCAAGTGACCAGCTATTCCTCGTCGCCATTACAGGGACAAATGGTAAGACGACCACTTCTTACCTCGCACGCCACCTCTTTGAGCGGAATAAAGAATCTTGTGGATTGATCGGTACGATCGAATGGATTGTCGGGGAGCATGTTTTCCCTTCAGAGAAAACAACTCCCGATATTTTGCAAAATTACAAACTTTTTCATGAAATGGTCGCAAAAGGTTGTCGGAGCTGCATCATGGAAGTCTCTTCCCATGCGCTCGATCAAGGGAGGGTCCAATCGATCGAGTTCGATGTCGCTCTATTCACTAACCTGACTCAGGACCACCTCGACTATCACAAGACGATGGATGAATATGCAAAGTCAAAGGCAAAGTTATTTTCTTCGATAAAGGCAAAAGGAGAAAAGAGTTATCCCAAGAAGGTCGTTATCAATGCCGATTCCCCTTACTTTTCACAAATGATCGCTGATTGTCCTGTGGAGGTTTTGAGTTATGGAATTGAGCAGCCCAGCGATCTTTGTGCCAGGGAGATCAGACTCTCAGCTGTTGGGATCGAATTTGAAGTCGATTATCTCGGAGAGAGATATCCTTTCACTTCTTCTTTGATCGGCCGTTTCAATGTTTACAACCTTCTAGCCTCGATAGGAATCGGTCTTGCGCGCGGCCTTGCACTGAAGCAGATATTGCAAGCTTTACACACTTTTACCGCTGTCCCGGGTCGGCTGGAGCGGGTTCCCAACGATCGAGGGATAAATATCTTTGTCGATTATGCCCATACCGATGATGCCCTTTCCAATGTCATGAGCACTTTAAACGAGCTGAAAAAAGGGCGGCTGATCACCGTTTTTGGCTGTGGGGGCAATCGAGATAGTGGTAAACGTCCAAAAATGGGTCGTGCCGTTGAGGCTTTTTCCGACCTTTTCATCATCACAAGTGACAATCCACGCCATGAAGATCCTGAAGAGATCATCCGAGATATCCTGACTGGTCTCAAAGATCCCCGAAATGCGCTTGTCATCGTCGATCGGGCAGAAGCGATCCAGCGCGCTATTCAGATGTCAAAACCCGACGACATCGTTCTCATCGCCGGTAAAGGGCATGAGAATTATCAAATTTTTTCCCACCAGACCATCGATTTTGATGATCGCACTGTGGCTAAGACAGCTTGCCGGCTGTGATCAGCTAAAAAAAACTTTTTTAAATTTACACAGAGATCACGGAGACACAGAGTTTTAAGTTTTTCATTTTTGCGAGAGCAAAAAATGAAGACTCTACTTTTAATCTCTGTGTCTCCTGTTCCCTTCTGTGATTAAAAATATCTTTTTAATATCCGGTGCCCTGAGGACAGTAATCAAGAAGATTGAAAAAAATTATATCAAATAATATGAACCTATTTTAAGGGCGTTTAATAGGAATTCGTATTCGCTATGAAAGTACTTAGCATATTTTTCATGCTCACATTCTGTTCGATGTTGGTCGCTCAGCCCATCGATGGCTTTTGGAAACATGTCAATTCTAAAACCGGAGAGACACAGTGTATCATCTCCATCTACGAATACCAGGATAAACGGTATGGGCGAATGGTCTGCACATTTGATGCCAGCGGCAAAATGAATGATAATCTTTATACTCCTATCGATCGCGCCGAAAAAATTTCTGGGAGTCCTTATTATTGTGGAATGGATTTACTTTGGGATTTGCAGAAAAGCGGTTCGAAATTTAGAGGAAAAATCGTCGATCCCAGGAGTGGAAAGATCTACAGTGCTTCAATTTGGACAAAAAATGACAATCTGATCGTTCGGGGAGAACTTTTTTTCTTTGGCAAAAGTGAGGTCTGGTATCCCGTTGAAGAGACCGATTTCCCCTTAGATTTCAAAAAACCTGACGCGACACAATTCATACCGAGCACAATCAAAAATCTAAAAAACTAAGTGCACTTGATAAACTGCACCATGCGGACAAGCGCGGTGATGAAAACAAGAAGTGAGAATAGGTAAGAAAGAAAAAGAATAGAGTCGGAAATAAGATCATCGCTGCAAAAAAGATAAAAGCTTCCGCCCGCTCAATGATCCCCGGGCTGTAGCAAAAGCTTTTTTCAGTTGTATTTGTTGTGAAAATTCCCACGATCAAAAAGGATGTGATACAGACCAGGATGGTGCCGAGCATGAAAATGATCGGCAAGGCTCTAGTGGTGGGATCGACGCTATAAAGGGCAAGAATGATCGCAAACTCGACGATACGGTCTGATAGGATATCCAAGGCAGCGCCTCGTTCAGAGGTTTTTCCATAAAAGCGCGCAAGCGATCCATCGAGCGTATCTATAAATCCTGAAAAAATTAAGAGTACAATCGCAAAAAGGGGAAAGCCGAGTGCAAGTGTGGGTAAAATGCAGATTCCCAAAAAGAGAGCAGAGCAAGTCAAGACAATAGGGTGGACTTTTTGCAGCCCTTTAATGCGCAACAGAGGATCGATGCAGATCCTTTGATATCTTTTACGTAGGTTTGTTTCGATCACGCGATTTCTTTATTTTTTTAATTAAGATGGGCACTAAAGCAAACACTCCGAGCAGGGACAAGGCGATTTTCATCTGTGTATTGAAAATGGCGCTGATCGAAAAGGGTTGATTGGTGTCAAAGATTGTCTCAAGTCCAGCGCCTGCTAACGTGAAGACGAATGAACCGGGGGCGATCCCGACTAAAGTTGTCCAAACAAATGTTCTCAATCGAACGCCAAAAAATGCGGGAGCGATATTCACAATCCAAAAGGGAAATAGAGGGACAAAACGCAAGAAAAGCATGTAGCTCGCGCCATTTTCCTGGAACCCCTTTTCCATTTTTTTTAAAAAAGGGCCCGCTTTTTCTCTTAAGAAATCGGCAAGGGCTGTTCGTGCTGCTAGAAAAATCAATATCGCTCCACACGTTGCGGAGAAGATGACATAAATTGTGCTTAGGGGTTGCGGGAAGAGATAGCCTCCTAAAAGAGTGAGAAAAACGGCTCCAGGTACGGAGAGTGCCGTCAAAAGGATATAAGTGAGAATATAGAGAATTGGCACTGCGACAGGATGTATCTCGATAAAGGATTTTAACGTGTGATGGTAGATTCTGAGGCAATCGAAAGAGAGGTAACGATAGAAACCAGAAAAATAAAGGACGCCCATCCCTAAAAGAATGGCGATTAAAGGGAGGTACCTTTTGATTTTCTTATTCAATTTTTTTTCCTCTTGAATACCGACAACACTGTTTGTGTCAGCCAAAGGTCTGCAGCTTTTCTGATCGCCCCGTTGTAGGTCGGATAGGGATGGATCAAACTGGCGAGTTTGCGTAGGGGAATCTTAGCATGCATGGCAAGGGTGATTTCACCAAGCATTTCCCCAGCTCTAGGTCCAACAATTGTACAGCCGAGAATTTGACTGCTCCATTTTTTTGTGATGATTCTGACAAATCCTTCTGTACGGCCCGCCGTGATAGCGCGGTCGACGGAGGTGAAAGGGATATGGTAAGTGGCGATGTTATAGATCTTGGCAGCTTGTTCTTCAGTAAGCCCAACACTTGCAACTTCAGGATCTGTAAACGTCACCCGAGGGATGGGCTGCTTGAGATCGAGTTTTTTCTTAAACGGCAGCAAAAGTGAAGTGAGGACACTCCGCGCTTGGTTTTCCGCCCAATGAGTAAAAAAGGGGGGTCCAATGATATCGCCGACAGCCCAGATATGTGGTCGATTTGTACGTCCATAGGCATCGACAGGAATCCCTTTGTCAGAATAATGGACACCTGCGGCTTCTAGATTCAAACGGGCGACATTGGGTCGTCTTCCAGTAGAGACGAGCAAAGAGTGGGTGATTATTTTTTCTCCTGTATCGAGAATGATTTGGAACCGTTCATTTTGATAGTGGACCTCTTGAATCTGAGTCCCGAGAAAAAGGGAGATCCCTTCTTTTTCAAACTGGCCTGCAATCTCTGTTTGAACCGATTTTTCCTCTTTGTTTAATAGCTCTTTGTGGGAGTGGATGAGGGTGACGTGAGAGCCCAGTCTTTGAAAGGCCTGGGAGAGTTCACATCCGATTGGACCCCCTCCCATGACAGCCAGGCTGATCGGAATCTCTTTTAAATCGAAAATGGTCTCATTTGTTAAAAAAGGGACTTTTTCAAGTCCTTTTATAGGAGGGATAAACGGGGAGGTTCCCGTTGCAATGACGATCTGTTTTCCGAAGATCTCTTCGCCGTTTACGATTAAAGTGTGAGGGTCTTTAAAAACAGCGGCTCCCGTTAAGGTGATCACTCCGATTTTGGCAAGTGGGGCTGGATCTGTATGAGAGCGCACTTCTTCGATAATTCTGCGCAGTCGATTGAGAGAGGGATGAGCGGTCACAAGGGGAGGAGAGAACTCCAATCCAAAATTTTTTCCTCCCCTAATCACTTGAGCGGCATGTGCAGAAGCGATGAGAGATTTACTCGGGATACATCCGAAATTGGTACAATCTCCCCCGTAGGGTCCCTTTTCGATGAGGAGCACTTTTTTTCCTGCTTTAGCCACTCCGACAGCAATCACTAACCCTGCTGCTCCAGCACCGATAACCACTAACGGGTAAGATCTTTTCATATTTTATGACTTGACCAAAGATTGGAAAAAAAACAAAATGCAAAATAATGAGAAAATTAATCTGTAGCCTTCTTTTTCTGGTTAATATCCCGATTGGGGGCTTTTGTCAAACAAAAGGTGATTGCTTGCCTGAATACCGCTTCGATGGAAAGAAACTCATTTTGACTGAAAAAGAATGGAAGGAGCGGCTCACCCCTGAACAGTTCAAGGTGTTGAGAAAAGGGGGAACTGAACCTGCCTTTCACAATGAATATGCTGCAAACAAAGCAGAGGGAATTTATGAGTGTGCCGGATGCGCCCTTCCTCTTTATAGCTCTGATGCAAAATATGATTCTGGGACAGGCTGGCCGAGTTTTTGGCAGCCGATATGCAAAGAGAATGTGACTTATCGTGAGGACCGAGGTCTATTCACAGTTCGTACAGAGGTATTATGTAGTCGTTGTGAAGGACATATTGGTCATCTCTTCGATGATGGACCTCCTCCCACCGGGAAGCGTTATTGTATGAATTCTGCTGCATTGGAATTTGTACCCAAATGAAGAGAGTGCTTCTCGCTGTTTTTTTCAGCTTCTTGTTCAACACTATAAAAGGGGATGAAACACAAATGGCTACTTTTGCAGGGGGATGTTTTTGGTGTCTTCAGCATGATTTCGATCAGGTGAAGGGAGTTATCTCCACGAGAGCAGGTTATACGGGAGGAGATGTCGTCAATCCCACTTACGAAGAAGTTTCAGCAGGAGGAACCGGCCATGTGGAGGCTGTTCAAATCGTCTACGATCCTAGTGTAGTGAGTTATGAGGATCTTTTGAATGTCTACTTTCACAATATCGATCCGACAAGAGATGACGGACAATTTTGCGATGAGGGAAGCCAATATCGACCTGTCATTTTTTACCATGATCAAACCCAAAAACAATTAGCTGAAAAATATAAACAAGAGTTGATCGATTCCAAAAAAATTCAGCCCGTGCTCGTCCAAATTCTCCCAGCGCACACCTTCTATCCTGCCGAAGAGTATCACCAGGAATACTACCGGAAAAATCCGATCCGCTATAAATTTTACCGTTACAATTGCGGAAGGGACAAACGGCTCAAAAAGCTTTGGGGCTCGTAGCCGGTAGAGGTTTTTTCTCTGGAAATAAGATTGTCCCTAAGATTCCTGTCAAGAAAGTGAGGGGAATGCCATACACTGCCCAATACCATGTGTAGCCACCTTTTTCACCAAAAATCCAATAAGAGCCTATTCCACAAAAGCATCCCATGAGGATACTGAGGATCACCCCTGAGCGGGATGCTCTTTTCCAATAAAATCCTGCAAGTAATCCAAAGGAGAGAGCAGCGATCGGAATATTGGCCAGGATGAGTTTATCAAAGACTTTATCGACCAAGGTGTTGGCCAGGAAAAATGCTATGACTGCAAACCCAAGCGTGCTTAAAATGCCCCGTTTGCAACTGATATTCGCACCTACCCTTTTTGAAAAATCACCGATCCACATCGCCGACATGGCGCTCCAAATGCCTGTCAAAGTCGTTGCCGATGTCGCAAAAAGAAGTGCATAGGCAAACCCCCGCAAGCCAGTAGGCAGACACTGATCGATCAAATGAGGTAGGGCTGCATCTTGAGAAGGGGATTCAAAACCTCGATATCTAAAAAAAGCGGTTGCTAGAATCGCTGATCCATAGAGAAGAAAAATAATAAGAGCAGCGGCGATCACTGAACGAAAAGCAATTTTTCCAGTTTCTGCGGCAAAGATCTTCTGTCCATACCAAGGCGCCAAAATATAAGTGAACATCGTTAAAATCGTCAGCGAGAAGACAAACCGAAACGGTAAAATCTCACTTGAGCAAAAAGAAACAGGATAAGAGAGAGGGGGAAGACTAGAGGATTTCCACATGAAGAAAGCAACCAGTGGGAAAAACAACACCGTGAAAATTGCGCTTAAGATATCGGTGCGGATGATGGCGATCAACCCTCCTCTTACACACATGGCGAGAACGAGTGCAAATAAACATCCGCTGATCGTCCAGGGATTCATCGAAGGGAGTAAAGGTTGAAAGATGAGTGTGAGCGACTTGATGTAAGCTGCGCTAAATCCCAACATGGCGATGAGCAGCAAAATGCTGGCATAAGAGCCGATGTCGCGGCCATAGCGGCTACTGAAAAAACCTGCGACCGATAACCCATCAAATCCTTTCCATTTTTTAGCAACCGTCACTGCATAAAACAGCAAACCGATGAGAAAGATAAAGGGGAGGATCAAAGCCCAAAATCCAGCAGCGTAACCCAAAGAGGAAAATGAGATGAGCGTCGCGCTGTTAAACTCTGTCATCACAAGTGTTGCCGTCAAAGCTACTGCTCTTGTCTTTCTTCCAGCAAAAAGATAACCCGATTCCGATTGGATCCGTTTCGATTGATAGAGACCTGCACCGATGAGCAGCGTGATCACGACGCTAAATGTGATAAAGTCGATCATCGGTTTTTCATCCGTTCCCCAGAGGAAACCTCGTCCTTAAGGATCGGGTTTCATGGACCTGTTTTTTGCACATTTATGTTGTATACTAAAATCTTTTCTTATGTACAATCCTCCAAAGGCTATATTCATAGCCTTTAAATCGAAGGAGAAATCTATGAAAAGATTAGTACTTTCCACTTTAGCATTAATGAGTTACACAATGCTATCTGCTGCCCCTTTTGCTTACGTTGCTGACTTTGAAGGTAACCAAGTTGGTATTTTTGATGTTGCGACAAACACGGCTACTGGGTATGTCACCACTACCCCTTTCACCATTGCTAATCCGGTTTATGTTGCTTTTGCTCCAAGTGGGACAAAGGCTTATTTGATTACTGTTACTCCTTATGCCGGTTATGTCATTGACGTTACAACGAATACAGTTACCAGTCAAATCGACAGCAGTAGCTTTCCCTTTAACGCTCCTAACGCCATCGCTTTTACTCCTGATGGAACTAAAGCTTACGTAACCAATGAAGGCTCAAGCCGAGTCACCATCATCGATGCTTCCACGGACACGATCACAGGGTATGTCAATACTAATGGCTTTCCATTCAACCTTCCGATAGGAATTTCTATTTCTAGTGATGGTTCAACTGCATATGTAACGAATCTCAATTCAAATACTGTCAGCATCATCGATGTAGCAACTGACACAGTGACAGGATATCTATGCAATTGTTGCAATAACCTTTCTCTCCCTTATTTTATTAGTTTTGTCGACGATACTACAGCTTATATAGGTTCTTATGTTTCAAATGATGTCTTTACCACTAATCTAACTACTTCCACGCTTAATGGAACTGTATCCGTTGGGAGCAACCCTTTCTCACTCCCGGCATGTATTGTTGTCACTCCTGATAATACAACTGCGGTCGTTATTAATGCAGGCACTGCTCAGGTAAGTATATGCGACATTGCAACGACCTCGGTAACGGGTTATGTCACAGGAGGAACATTCGATAATCCACAGTTTATTGCAACGACACCGGATAGTTCAACGGCTTATGTCACAAATTTTAACAATGGTACTATCAGTATCATCGACATTGCAACCACTTCAGTAACCGGAACGGTGAATACTTCAAGTTTTCCTTTAAGTACCCCCTATTCAATCGCCATTCAGCCTTAATTCAGTTAACGGCTTGCTGCAATAAATTGCAGCAAGCCGTTCCGTTAAATCCGTTGACTCTAAAATTTTCTCTCTTTAAAGTTGGATTCAAGCTTAAAGATAGTAGAGAAGATCATGCGCTGTCCGCGCGCGTTTTGTTTCATTCTGAGTTTTTTGGCATTCATCACTTCATGCTCTGCTGGGAGCCGCCCTTCTAATCATGGCGTCCAGGGAAGCTATGAGGCGAGCTTTGTCGCATCTGCAGATGCTCTTAAACCATTGATTATCATCGATGCTGGCCATGGGGGTACCGATGAGGGTGCAAAAGTGACGACATTCATGGAAAAGAAAATTGCCCTGACGACAGCTTTTTTGACGAAGAAACATCTCGAAGAGCTCGGTTACCGGGTGATCATGACGCGCAGCCGCGATGTTTATTTGCCTGTGCAGCGGCGCGTTTCCATTGCCAATAAGACGAAAGGGTCTTTATTTGTCAGCTTGCACTTCAACTCTGCTCCCAGTACTGAAGCACAGGGGATCGAGATCTTCTATTACGATTCGAGAGAGCAGTGGCGGTCTAAGGCATCCAAAAGGTTGGCTAATTGCATCCTCTATCGGATCATCGATCAGACCCAGGCTGCTTCTAGAGGGATAAAGCAAGGCAATTTTCATGTGATTCGAGAAACAGAAATGCCTGCTGTGCTCGTCGAAGGGGGGTTTATCACCAATCGGGATGAAAGAGGAAAATTGCGGGAAAAGGCATATCTCGACCGTCTGGCTGTCGGGATTGCCCAGGGAATTGATAAGTATATGAAAATGTAAGAGTTTGTCTGCGATCTTGGTTATTTTGATTTTTGATGGATTTTTCTTTTGGCTTTGATTCTATTCCGCAGGACATAGTTAAGTTAACTTAAGCCAAGGAATAGAATCAAAACCAAAAGAAAAAGGCGCAAAAAGCAATTAACTAAGATCACAGACAGACTCTAAATACGTCCTCGGCGCGAGTTGAACGCGCGACCTGTCGCTTAGGAGGCGACCGCTCTATCCACCTGAGCTACGAGGACACGCATAAGAGTTAATCATATTAATTGGAGGAAGGAAATGACACAAGCGAAAGCAGATATCGGACTGATTGGCCTGGCAGTCATGGGGCAAAATCTCGTTCTTAATATGAACGATCATGGGTTTACGGTGGCCGTTTTCAATCGCACCGTTTCAAAAGTCGACGATTTTCTTGCGGGCCCTGCTAAAAATACCCATGTCATCGGCACCCATTCCCTTCAAGAATTTTTTCAAACATTGAAAAAGCCCCGCAAAGTCGATGTTCATGGTCAAGGCGGGGGCACCTGTCGATGAATTGATTGAGGAATGCCTTCCATTTCTGGAAAAAGGGGATATTCTCATCGATGGGGGCAACAGCCATTATCCCGACACAGAGCGGCGGGTTAAAGATCTGAAAGCAAAGGGGATTTTATTTATCGGGACGGGTGTTTCTGGAGGGGAAGAGGGCGCGCGCCATGGCCCTTCGATCATGCCTGGCGGGCAATCCCGATGCTTGGGAAGCTGTTAAACCGATTTTTCAAGGGATTGCAGCCAAAGCGAAAGAAGATGGATTGCCCTGCTGCGAATGGATGGGCAATGGAGGCGCAGGCCATTATGTGAAGATGGTCCATAATGGGATCGAATATGGCGATATGCAGCTCATTTCCGAAGCTTATTTTTTGCTCAAGAAATTGATCGGTTGCTCAATCGATGAGATGCATCAGATCTTTGATCGAGTGGAACAACGGTCCGCTCAATAGTTTTTTGATCGAGATCACCTCATCCATTTTCACCCATCGCGATACGGATGGAAAGCCTCTGCTCGACAAAATTCTCGATGTCGCTGGACAAAAGGGGACAGGAAAATGGACCGGGATCAGCGCACTAGATCTCGGAATCCCTGTGACACTCATTGCAGAAGCTGTTTTTGCACGCTGCCTCTCAGCTTTAAAGGAAGAGCGGTTGCAAGCTGAAAAGCTTTTTTCTCCACCTTCTCTCAAGTTCGATGGGGATAAAAAGCAATTCATCGAAGATATCGCAGCAGCCCTTTATGCCTCAAGATCATCAGTTATGCGCAAGGCTTTATGCTGATGCGCGCTGCAGCAGCAGAGATGAAATGGAAACTCAATTATGGCGTCATCGCATTGATTTGGCGCGCAGGGTGCATCATCCGCAGCCATTTTCTGAATGACATTAAAAAAGCTTACGATAGGAAAGTCAGATCTTCCCAATCTCCTTTTCGATGAATTTTTTCGAGGTGAGATCGCAAAAGCAGAACCCGCATGGCGGCGCGTCGTCGCTAAAGCCGCTGAATATGGGATTCCCATCCCTTGCTTTAGCACATGGGTTAACATTTTTTGACGGGTACCGCACAGGACAACTCCCTGCCAATTTTATCCAGGCTCAGCGCGACTTTTTTGGGGCACACACTTATGAACGGGTCGATCAACCCCGCGGTAAATTTTTTCATACCGATTGGACTGGAAGCGGAGGCAAAGTGACCTCAGGATCTTATAACGTTTGAAACGTTTTTTATTCGCTAGCCTTGAGGACTTCCATGAAGGCAGATTGAGGGATGTTGACTTTGCCGATCTCTTTCATCCGCTTTTTCCCCTCTTTCTGCTTTTCCCAGAGTTTGCGTTTGCGCGTGATATCCCCGCCATAGCATTTGGCGGTGACGTTTTTAGTGATGGCGCGGATCGTTTCGCGGGCGATGACTTTGCCGCCGATCGCTGCTTGGACAGGAACTTTAAATTGCTGCATCGGAATCACTTCGACGAGTTTTTCGCAAATGGCGCGCCCTTTGCCTTCTGCTTTGGTGCGGTGGACGAGGCAAGAAAAAGCATCGACGGGCTCTTCATTGACGCGGATTTCGAGTTTGACGATGTCGCCGATCTCATATTTTTCAAATTCATAATCGAAGGAGCCATAGCCGCGTGTGACCGATTTCAATTTGTCGTTGAAATCGGTGATGATCTCATTTAAAGGAAAGCGATAGGTGAGGAGGAGGCGCTTGGCGTCCATCGTCTCTGTTTTAGTGAGCTCACCTCGTTTTATCCATGCCGAGGCTCATGATGGCACCTAAATATTCTGCAGGGGCCATGATATGGCTTTTGACCCAAGGCTCTTCGATATATTCGATGTGGGTCGGATCGGGATAATGAGCGACATTGTCGATGTTGACTTCTTTGCCATCAGTGAAAGTGATCTTGTAAACGACGCTGGGGGCTGTTGTGATGATGTCGAGATTGAATTCTCTCTGGAGACGTTCGAAGACGATTTCCAAATGCAGTAGGCCTAAAAATCCGCAGCGAAAACCAAAACCGAGTGCCATGCTGCTTTCTTGTTCGACATGCAGAGCAGAGTCGTTGAGCTGCAATTTGACAAGAGCATCGCGCAGCATTTCAAAATCGGAAGAGTCGACAGGATAAATTCCCGCATAGACCACAGGCGAGATGGTGCGGAAGCCAGGAAGGGGTTCTAGAGCTGGTTTTTTTGCAGAGGTGATTGTGTCGCCGATCTTCACATCTGCAGTGATTTTGATGTTGGCGAGAATGTATCCGACTTCTCCTGGGCGGAGGACCTCGATCGGTTTTTCATTGGGAGAAAAAACACCCACTTCTAACACTTCAAAATTTTTACCCGTGGCCATCATTTGAATCATCGTCTTTTTGCCAATTTCGCCGCTCATGATGCGGACATAGACCATGACGCCGCGGTAAGGATCGTAGTGGGAATCGAAAACGAGGGCGCGAATCGTATCGTCTTGGGGCGGCTCTGGAGGAGGGAGACGTGAATAAGATTTTCTCGAGGATCTCTTTGATCCCGATACCTGTTTTTGCAGAACATAGAACCGTATTAGATCGTGTCGAGGCCGATCACATCTTCGATCTGTTGTTTGACGGCTTCCACATCGGCTGAGGGAAGATCGATTTTATTGATGACGGGGAGAATTTCCAAATTCCGTTCGAGAGCCAGATGGACATTGGCGAGACTTTGCGCTTGAACTCCTTGTACTGCATCGACGACGAGAAGTGCTCCTTCGCAAGCAGACAAGCGATCTGGAAACTTCATAGGTAAAATCGACATGTCCAGGTGTATCGATGAAGTTGATTTGATAAGTGTTTCCATCGTCGGCTTCATAGTACATCGTGACAGGATGGGCTTTAATCGTGATACCCCGCTCCCGCTCTAGATCCATCGCATCGAGCACCTGCTCTTGCATCTCACGCTGAGGAATTGTTTTCGTGATTTCGAGCAGCCGGTCAGCAATTGTCGATTTGCCGTGGTCGATATGGGCGATGATTGAAAAATTACGTATGAACCGTAGATCGTATTTAAACATTAAAACCAAAATTATAGACAGTTTCTAAATATATGCAGCTTTCGACTTGTTTTCAAGTAATCGTGTTGAAAAATACTATATTTCATGCTATCATTTAACATTTGAAAATCACAACAGTTTGCTATGGCTGCAAGTATGACAATTTCTCAAAACCCGATCCAGAGTTGCTTCAATCAAGTCCAGCACAAGTTGTATTCCGTTCAAAAAAAAATTTGCAATCTGTGTAGCACAGACACTAAAGTCTATTCCTTTTTAATCATTGGAAGAGTTTTGCAAGCCGCGGCTCTCATTGCATTTGTCGCATCTGTCGCTGTCACGTTCACCGTCGGTGCCATCGCTCTCTCTGGCGTTATTCCAGCTATAGCATTAGGAGTTTTAGGGACCCATATCGCAGGAAATCCGCGAGAGTTGCACGATCTGTTGCAGATAGGCCGCCCTTTCGTGCCCGGTCAGCCTGTTGGACTATATAATAGTGGGAACGATTGTTGGTTAAATTCCAGTTTGCAGCTTTTGGGCAACTCTTCCGTTTTTCAGGGCCGATTGCGTCAAATTCCTGAATTTTCCCGATTTCTCGATAATTATGCTATAGCGCAGAGTGGCCATCAAAAAGTATCTAAAAATATCGATACTCATCTCATCCGTGGGTTCTTAAGTCGCGAAACAGCGGGGCAGGTCTCTGATGGGAGCTCGCAAGAGGACGCGGCGCAGCTATTTGAATATCTTTTTCAAGGCCCTCATGCGATTTATCAGCTCGATCAGCAAGTGGATGGGGGAATTCCCACTGCTCGACGCGAACCGATGATCCAAATCGACCTCAGCAGCGATCCTCGACCCAGTTTCCAACAATTGTTTAATCACTATTTCGATCATCACACCCAAACTGGGCAACACTTGCAATTATTTTTTCCACGCCCGCCCAATGAGTTGCTCATCCAAGCCAAACGGTTTTATCAACGGCTTGACCCAGTGAGTGGCGCTCTTCAACAAGGAAAAATTGACGACCCTCTCAATATTTCTGAGAGGCTGATGCTACCGAACCGCTTCGTGCGCACAGGAGAATCTCCAGAATACACTTGTGATGGGTTCACAATCCATTACGGTTCAAGTCAAGATGGAGGCCATTATGCCACTTATATCAAAAAAGGGAGTGTGTGGTGGTATTGTGCTGATAGTGCTGTCTATGAGGTTCCCGCGCGCCAAGCCCTCGCAGCCATGAAGGGGGGCTATATCTTTCATTATTCCAGAATGGGCACTGTGGTATAAGTAAAACTTTTACGGGTATTAACGCAAAGACGCCAAGCCGCGAAGACGCAAAGAAATTGAAATAATTATTAAAATCTTCGCGGCTTGGCGTCTTTGCGTTAAATGTTCGTAATTCCATTTGCCAATTTTTGAAACGGATAAAAAAAGGCCCGTTCCTGTTTCCAGGAACGGGCCTTTAAATTCACAAAGCTTAAATCGTATCGATTAGCTGATGGTGACCTCTTGCTGAACTTCGTTTTTCACGAGCTTTTCAGCTAAGGCAGCTTCAGCTGCAGCTTTTGCTTGTTCTTCTTTCTCTGCATTGAGTTTTGAAAACTTCTTACTGAGAGAGTTTGCGGAGAAGATCCATGCAAAGATGATGAAGAACAAGATCCCTGCGACATACGGAGTGATCGCTCCGAGTGAACCGCAGACGATGATCAAACCTTGTTGGACCAAAGAACCGCCAGATTTGCCGAGGCGTGCTCCGACGACGTCGATGGCAGCTTTTCCCTTGACTTTGGATTCCTGGTCAAGTGGGATGTAGGCCATCTCTTTTGTCGGATCGAAAAGAGAGTACTTCGCCGATTTGCTCATCACGTTCTGCGCTGTACCGAAAATGACGGCAAGCATCAGTGGGGTTGTTCCGAGCATGGCGATCATCGCTGTTAACGAGTCTCTAAAGATCACAAAAGAGAAGAAACCGACACCTGTGATCAAGAGAACGACAGGGGTGATCAATGCTCCCGTTTTCCATCCGAAACGGCGAATGACATTACCTCCGACAAACAACATCATGAGGATCGTCGCTGTTCCAGTAATCACAGAGAAGTAACCCATGAAGGCTTGGTACTCGTTTGGATTTGGATATTGCAGCTTGAGCTGCCCTTTCCATGTCACTTCAACGAGGTTGATCGCGATCCCATAACCGATGACGAGGATAGCGAGGCAAAGCATATATTTAGAGCGGGCCAGATAGAGGAAACTCTCTTTGAGAGACATTTTTGGTTTTTCTTTCTTGACACGCTGCATCTCTGAAGGATCGTAGAATCGGGTATCTGTGAGTACATTTTTATTGATCCACCAGTAGATCCCCATGATGATCAGACCAGACAAGAAAACCATAGCCACCATGTAATTCAGAGTCACTCCCCAGGCATCGACATTGAGAGGGAGTTTGCTCCGGATATTGGAGAAGTAGATAATCGCTGGGCCAGAAAAGAGCATAGCGATATTGGCGCCAAGTCCGAATAGAGCATAGAAGCGTTTGGACTCAGAAATTTTAGTCGAATCATTTGCAAATCCCCAAAAGAGAAGGGAGATAGCAACGCTACCCCATAACTCCGACATGACGTAGAAAAGGGCATAAGTCCAATTTCTGAACAAGGCGACAAGTCCTTTAAAACCTTCAGGGAGATACGCCTGCAGTTGATCGGCAGCGGCTGTAGGATGGAGAATGTCGCGGCTAGGGTATAGGAATAAAGCGAAGATTGCAAAGAAGGCGATAAAAAATGCAATCGTCGTATAAAACAGTTTTTGCTTGCTGAAGATATTACTCAGCTTAGAGTAGACGATCATAAAGATGATCGCGATCGGCAACACACCCCACACTTTTAAGAAAGGGATGGCTTCAGCGCCAGAGCCAGGAGCTGTGACGATCAAAGCATCTTTTGTATCCCTTAAGATCGTGTAGTTAAAGTTAATAAAGAAAAAAAGGAAAAACATGGGTAGGAGTTTTTTAAGCTCAAAATTTTGGACAGGCCAGAAAAATGACCTCCATTTACCAAATTCAGCTTTCTTAGTTTCAGACATTGTTATTGTTCCTCTAGACAAGTTTTTTCAAGACTAATATTTTAAAAATTGTAACTGGTTTTTATTTAATTTCAAGAGAAATCACATAAAAAGCCACCTTTGTACCCACAGAAGAGAGCAAAGGTGGCTGGAGGATAATTATTTATTGCTGGAAAGGGCGGAGATCATTTCGTTAATTGGAGAATTTGCTAACTGTTGTAAAGTATTTAATGACTCGACGTACGCATTCCAAAGCTCAGGTTCTACACGTCCATGCCGAATGGAAGAGATCAGCTCTCTTTTACAGGTGGCGAGAGATTTTTTTGGGGCCAAAATGGAAACCATCTCCTTATCGCCAGCGAGCCGTGCGATATTGAGCATTCTTTCCAGTTGGTTGCGGGTAAAAGTGACCTGGTCTCGACGCTTGCGGGACCCGCGAGCTGCTCTTTGCTTAGGGGCAACAACAGATGGCTTCTCTGTGTTGATAATGAATTTTTCAATGAGTGAGCTGAGTTCAGAAGGTTGTCTATTTTTCATTTTACGCAAAGTAAAATGATGCATATAACCGCCAGTTGACATCGGAAGATACTTGCAAAGATCATTCTCTTTTCTTCCATTAACTTTTTTAATTGCTTTAGCAATCACTTCTTCAATTTCGCGCAAGTTTTTTGTTTTTGATTCCATTGTTGTTTCCTCTCGTGGGTTCATATCATTTCCTATCTTTAAAAAGTTGTTAATTGATCTAATTCTTTCCTATCATGTTTTGGTGTTCAGACTTAAAAAAAATCAGAATCATTAATGTTGTTCAGTTGATTTATCTTATCCCGATTTTATTTGCAATCTTCTTTGTTCAAATGCTCGATTATTTTTCTCACCATAGGGGAATAAATTAAAATCGCTCTCAAGATTTACAATCTTGAAATAACATTTCTTGATTCTAAGCAACTGTCCATCTAATTTTCAATAAATTTCTAAACACGGGGAGTCGAGTAAAAAAGATTTCAATTATTGCGCGCTCATCTTAAAATTATCCTTTTTAGAGGTTCACTTTTTGCAGCACAATTTATCAAAAGTTAGGTATATCGTCGCTATTGCAGCAGGTAAGGGAGGGGTGGGAAAATCGACACTTGCCCTCAACCTGGCCCTCTACTTTCAGAAGAGGGGCTATCAGGTGGGGCTCATGGATGCCGATCTCTATGGCCCCTCTTTGAATAAAATGCTCCCTGAAGAAATTCCTTCTACTCAGCATCCAGAGCTGCAAGAACGGATCATTCCTGCAGAAAGCCATGGTATAAAACTCATTTCAATGGCTTACTTTTTACATCCGGAGGACCCAGCTACAGTGCGTGCTCCTATCGCCAACGGAATTATCAAACAATTCATCCATCTTGTCGATTGGGGAGAGCTCGATTTTCTCTTCATCGATTTTCCTCCGGGAACAGGAGATATCCAATTGACTTTGATCCAGGAAGGGTCGATTTCTGGGGCGATCATCGTCACGACCCCTCAGGAGGTTGCCCTTCTCGATGTCGCAAGGTCGGTGAATATGTTCCGGCAAATGGAGGTTCCTTTGATCGGAGTGGTAGAAAATATGAGTTATTATCAAGTCAGCGGTGGAGAGATCCTCTATCCATTCGGCCAGGGGGGTGGAGAGCGGTTTGCCCTTGAGAATGAACTTTTTTTTCTCGGCAAAATCCCGATCGATGGTGCAATCAGCCGCTGTTGTGATGAGGGAAAGTCTCTTTTTGAAGAAGAGTCGTCTTCCGCTGCGGGTGCAATCGCCTCGATTGGGGAAAAGGTTCGAGAGCAGTTGGAGGCCTTTACAAAGCTTGAAAGTGAATTTTTTATTCGAGAGATCCACCAAAAAGATTTTCATGGGTTTACTATTGAGTGGTCGGATGGTAAAATGTCTAACTATCGTTTAAGCGATTTGCAACGGCGATGTCCTTGTGCCCGCTGTCGTGGAGAAAAGAGTGGAAAGGAGTCGATCGATGACGACGTGGAAGCGATACGGATCGGCAGGGTGGGCAGCTATGCTTTGCAAATTTTTTTTACCAAGGGATGCTCGAAAGGGATTTATCCTTTTTCGATGCTCCGACAAATATGCCATGAAGGGTCATGAATAGTCGATTTTTTACATTTTGCTTCAGCTTATTTTGTATGTTCCTATTTGGAGGATGTGCAGGTCCATCCACTCCCTCTGTGATGGACGTTTGGGGTTTGCAGAATGGGAAGTTAAAAGTGTTATCGACAACAGCGATGATCGACGATATCGTCGGGCAAATCGGCAAAGATCGGATCGATCACATGCCTTTGATTACCGGTGAGATCGATCCCCATAGTTATGAACTCGTCAAAGGGGATGATGAAAAACTCACCCTGGCGACAGTGATCTTCTACAATGGTCTTGGACTTGAGCACGGAGCGAGCCTGCGCTATCAAATTGAGCACCATCCCAATGCCCTCGGGGTTGGAAATGTCCTACTGGAAAAAGCGCCTGAGCTCATTCTTCATTCCAATAAAGAGATCGATCCCCACATCTGGATGGACATCTCTTTATGGAGTCGTATTATCGATCCGATCGTTGAAACCCTTTCTCGAGCAGATCCTGAGGCAAAAGAATTTTTTCATAGCAATGGGGACCATTTACGGAAAAAAATGGAGGAGGAACATCAAACCATTTACTCCGCGCTGCAGGAGATTCCTCAGGAAAAGCGGTTCCTCGTCACCAGCCATGATGCATTCAATTACTTCACACGTGCTTATCTCACTTCTCCTGATGAAACGAGACGGGAAGAGTGGCAGAAACGGTGTGATGCCCCTGAAGGGCTTGCCCCCGATGGGCAACTCAGTGCTGCAGATATTCAAAAAGTGATCGATTACCTCGTTGGATATCAGATTCAAGTCGTGTTTCCTGAATCCAATGTGAGTCGCGATTCATTAAAAAAAATCGTGCAAGTCTGCGCCCAAAAGGGGCTTGCCGTCAAAATTTCCCGTGAAGCCCTCTATGGGGATGCCATGGGCCCGCAAGATAGCGATGTCGATTCTTATCTTAAAATGATTCGACATGATGCTGATGTTTTAATCGAAGCATGGAAATGATTCATGGTGCTCGCTGAAAAAACTCCCGCGATTAAAATCGAGCAGCTCAGTGTCAATTACGATAAAACTTCTGTGCTTTGGGATATCTATTGTGAAATTCCTGAAGGAAAACTTGTAGGGATCATCGGTCCAAATGGTGCGGGAAAAAGCACCCTGTTGAAATCTTTACTCGGGATGACCCGTCCACTTTCTGGTCGGATCGAGTTTTTTGGACAATCTTATAAAAAAGTAAGGGATCGCGTCGCCTATGTCCCTCAACGCTCTTCGGTCGACTGGGATTTTCCCATCACCGCTTTTGAGGTGGTCTTGATGGGACGCTACGGCAGACTCGGACTTCTCAAATGGCCAAAGGCGGCCGATAAGGAAGCGGCCAGGCATGCCCTTGACATTGTCGGAATGCTTCCGTTTGCAGATAGGCAGATCAGCCAACTCTCGGGCGGTCAGCAGCAGCGACTCTTCATCGCAAGGGCCCTTCTGCAAGATGCCGATCTCTATTTGATGGATGAACCTTTTGCAGGAGTGGACATGGCCACTGAAAAAGCAATCATCCTCCTCATGGATAAGTTGAAGGTCCAAGGAAAAACACTTCTCGTCGTCCATCACGACCTCACGACAGTGAGTAGCTATTTTGATTGGGTGATCATGTTAAATACTTGCCTCATCGCCAGTGGTGAGGTGAGTGCAGTATTCAATACCGACACCATCATGCGCACATATGGCCGCAGTAGTACACTGCTCGACGAAGCCGCCAAATTAACCCAGAATAAAACATCTGGAATGAAAGAATATCGATGAAATGGTTGTTTTCCTCCCCGTGGCTCTACTTCACCGACCCCGTCCTTCAGGCACCGACAATTGGGAGTATGCTGATGTGCTTGTCATCAGCGCTTGTCGGCGTGGTTGTGTTTTTACGCAAACGCTCTTTGCTCGGCGAAGCCCTTTCCCACGCGACATACCCTGGAGTTGTCCTCAGTGTCTTATTCATGGCCCTCTTTTTTCCCCTCTCTTCCGATTTGATGGCGCTTGCGATTTTGATCGGAGCTTTTCTCACTTCTCTTTTGGGTCTATGGGTAATTGAGAAATTAGAGCGGCGATTTCACGTTAAAAATGACGCTGCACTCTGTTTTGTCTTATCTGTTTTTTTCGGTTTCGGTGTCCTTGTGGCCAGCCGTATTCAGTACACTCACGCTCTGTGGTATAAGACGGTACAAATCTTTTTATATGGTCAGGCAGCGACGATGACCGATATCCACGTCTTTATTTATGCCACCCTCGCTATTTTTTTGGCCCTTGCTCTTATCTTTCTCTATCGACAAATCGAAATGGTGATTTTCGACCGGGATTTTTCTAAAACGGTCGGCGTCGCCATCCGCTCAGTCGATGGGCTCCTTTTTGTCCTTCTCCTCCTTGCCATTGTGATTGGAATCCGGAGTGTCGGCGTTGTGCTGATGGCCGGAATGTTAATCGCCCCGGCTGTGGCCGCACGGCAACTCACCCATCGCTTATGGGCAGTGTTTTTATTTGCTGCGGCGATCGGAGCAATCAGTGGATTTTTGGGAAATTATTTGTCCGTTGAAATCCCTGCATGGGGGAGTTGGAAAGTCTCCCTTCCCACGGGTCCGATGATTCTGCTATCGGCTTCCACGATCTGTTTTTTTTCTCTTTTATTCGCTCCTCAAAACGGTCTGATTAGCCGCCTGCTGCGCATCCTTTACTTTCAGAAGCAACGGATGGAAGAAAATTTGCTCAAATACTTTTGGCGACGGGGGATTGCGGGTGAGGTCACAGTCGAGGAGATTAAAAAATGGCAACCTTTTCCCCCCTCCAAATCCACCTTCTTTTATGGAGATTGAAACGGCAAGGATGGATTGAAGAAAACAGCGCCCATCTCCTCCGTTTGACAAAAGATGGCTATCTTCGAGCCACACATATCGTCAGGCTCCATCGATTATGGGAAGCTTATCTCGTTTTTTTGGGGCAAGGGGCTGAAAAAGTGCATCGCAATGCGGAAGAGATGGAGCATATCATCACCCCCCAGCTCGAAAAGCAGCTCGCTGAACTCCTCGGTGATCCGAAACAAGATCCCCATGCACAGCCCATTCCCCCTAAGGAGTCGAGATGGTGATCCTCGGCATCTCTCCTTACTTCGGCAAAAATTTCATCGAGTTCTTAACTCTTTTTTTCGAAAGAATGGTGCAGTTTTGCACCGGACAAATCGGGGTTGCCGATTTGGCATCCGATGAAGTGCAAGTGCTCGTGTTATCCTTAGTCGCTACCTCATGCGCACTCATCGGGACATTTTTAGTGCTAAAAAAAATGACGATGCTGGCCAATTCCCTGTCCCACACGATTTTGCTCGGCATTGTGGTCGCTTATTTAATTTTGCTCCCCTTCATTCCTGAAACGGAAGTGCATGCCCATGCGATTAGCATAAAAGTGCTTTTAATCGCCTCTTTTGTCACAGGATTGATCACGACCCTTCTCACTCAAATGCTAACTCAAGTCCTTAAGCTTCAAGAGGATGCAAGTACAGGGCTCGTTTTTACAACCTTATTTGCCCTCGGTATTGTCCTCGTCACTGTTTTCACGCGCAACACCCACCTCGGAACGGAAGCGATCATGGGCAATGCCGATGCTCTACACGTTCACGATTTGAAATTGATCTTCTGGATCGCTCTGTTCGATTTCATCGTTGTTACCCTTTTTTTTAAAGAGTTCAAGATGATCACTTTTGATGGAGCCTTTGCCGACGCTCAAGGGTGTTCTAAATCCTCTTTCAACTACCTATTGATGGTGCTCACCTCTGCCACGGTGATTGGAGCTTTTCGGGCGATTGGAGTGCTTCTCGTGCTCGCCTTTTTAGTCGGGCCCGTGCTCACGGCGCGCCTGTTCACTCATCGACTGAAGAAAATGATTCTCCTTGCGATCGGGATTGGAACTGGCGCATCCCTTTTGAGCGTTGCCCTCGCTAGACATTTTCTCTCTGTCCACCATCTCCCCCTATCGACATCGGGTTTAGCGGCGACAATGCTAGGCGCGATCTATTTTGTCTGTCTGCTCATCTATTGTTTTTTAAGAACAAGGCACTGGACATTGAAAAGATTTTTTTAAATTTACACAGAGATCACAGAGACGCAGAGTTTTAAGTTTTTCATTTTTTGCGAGAGCAAAAAATGAAGACTCTAATTTTTTCGCTCTCGCGAAAAAATTAGGCTGTTTTTTTCATCTCTGTGTTCCTCTGTGTCTCCTGTTCCTCTCTGTGATTGAAAATATCTTTCTAATTTCAGGTGCCCTGTTTTTAAGAATAAGAGGATTGACTTTGAGTAATAATAAGTGATAAAGTATATTTTCATTTTTTAAATAATTAGAAAGATGTTGGAAAGGGTATGATCGTTAGTTTTTTCTATGTGATTTTGGCTGCATTTGGACTTGGTTTTCTCATCTTTATTCATGAGCTCGGCCATTATTGGATGGCACGAAGGGAAGGGATGACGATCGAGGCTTTTTCAATCGGTTTTGGTAAACCCATTTACAGTTGGGAAAGAAAGGGGGTCAAATGGCAAATCTGCTTTTTGCCCTTTGGTGGATTTGTGCGGATTGCAGGGATGGAAAAAAAAGGGAATGTGGAACCCTATCAGATCCCCGATGGATTTTATGGAAAAAAGCCTTGGTCGAGAATTAAAGTCGCTTTGATGGGCCCCATTGTCAATATCGGGTTTGCGTTTTTTGCTTTTTGCCTCTTATGGGTTTTTGGCGGACGCTCTAAACCTTTTTCAGAATATACCCACTTGATTGGCTGGGTCGATCCTTATTCTGAGATTTATCATACAGGAGTGAGACCTGGGGATGAGATCACTCAGTTAAACAATAAGCCCTTTCACAATTTCCAGGATTTCATCTATGCGGCCATCTTTGACGATAACTCTTTACAAATCAATGGCCAGGAAATCGATTACTTGAAAGGGGGGAAATCTCCCTTTCAATACCGTTTCTCCACCGCTAAAGACTCGCCGATCACTGATCGGATCCGCACCGTTTTTAGCACATTGCAGCCCGCCTCCTATTTGATTTATAAAAAGAACAGCAGCATTCCCCTTGACGATTCCCCGATGAAAGAGAGTGGGATTCAAGATGGAGACAGAATCCTTTGGGCCGATGGAAAACTCCTTTTTTCTGTGCAAGAACTCATCGAGACGATCAATGAGCCAAAAGCACTCCTCACGATCGAGCGGGAAGGAGAATTCTTTTTAGCCCGTGTTCCCCGTTTAAAAATCTCCGATCTCCGTTTAAATCCTGCTCAAAAAGCTGAGCTGGAAGATTGGCAGCATGAAGCCAAAATTAAAGGGAGATCAGCCGATCTTTTTTTCATCCCTTATAACCTCTCTCCCAGCTGTCAGATCGAAAATTCTTTTTCCTATCTCAATGTCGAGACGATTGAACAAGAGCCCATCGGAGAAATCCGTTCTCCGTTAGAAGTTCCTCTGCAACCAGGAGATCGGGTTATCGCTGTCGATGGACTTTCCGTCTCTTCCGCTTATGAGTTGATCGACCTACTCCAAGTGCGACATATTCAAGTCATCGTCAATAAAGAGGAGCCTGTTGTCCCCGTTTCCTGGAAAGATGCCGACACTGCCTTTGTCGCTGGTATCCAATGGGGCGATCTGAATAAAATGATCCAATCGATCGGCACAAGCGAGCCGATCAGACAACTGCTGAATCTGAGGTTATTAAACCCCGTCTCTCCAAGACCGATGAGCCAATTGATGATCCCCGAAGAGAAGAGGGAGCAACTAGAATCGGCAATTGCTGCAGAGCGGAAAGAGATCGAGCAGATCAAAGATCCCAAACAGAGAGCCCAAGCTCAGCGACTTTTTGAAGCGGGCCAAAACCAGGTCAAGCTCGGCATCCTCCCCACTGGTCGCACAGTGATCTACAACCCTTCTCCATTTGTTCTCTTCAACAACGTCTTTCGAGAGACATGGAAGACGATCATCGCTCTATTTACTGGCAATGTCAGTCCAAAATACATGACAGGTCCTGTCGGCATCGTCCATGTCATGCAACAGAGCTGGAGCTATGGATTCAAAGAAGCTCTCTTTTGGCTTGGCATGATCAGCTTGAACCTCGGCGTCCTGAACCTTCTTCCCATCCCCGTTCTCGACGGCGGCCACATCTGCTTTTCCTTGTGGGAGTGGATCACCAAGAAACCGATCAAAGCAAAAACGATGGAGCGGCTCATCATCCCTTTCGTCGTGCTCTTGATCACCCTTTTCGTTTACATGACCTACAACGATTTAATCCGCGTTTTTTCCGGCTTTTTTAAGTAAGAGATTAGACTTCTTGCATAACCCATTTTCGTGCCCGTGAGCGCATCCTATTACCCATAAGTCTATTGACCACTAATGCTCTTAAGGTTTAAGAAATTTTACCACCCGCTCGCTTCGCTCTCTAGAGAGCACAGAGGCCACAGAGGAAGAATTAGGAGTTCAAGCGAAGGGTCTCTTTCAAGTACTTTATGTCGAAATCGATTCGAAAAGTTCAAGCCCCCTATGCTCGATGAATGTCGATAGCTGTATCAGGAATTTTCCCCTGGTTCCTCCTCTGTGGCCTCTGTGCTCTCTAGAGAGCGAAGCGAGCGGGTGGTAAAATTTCTTAAACCCTTAAGAGCAACAGCTACATCCCATGTCTCAATGGAAAATAGACTTATGGGTAATAGGATGCGTGAGCGTGCCTGTGCCCTTGCCCGATTAATGCTTTTTCTGAACCATCTTAATTCGGGCACCGGCACGGGCACGCTCACGGGCACGAAAGCGAGGTTATGCAAGAAGTCTATTGTATGCCCAAGTATTCAGGAAGTGATCCTAGCATGAATTCACCGACGCTTGTCTCTTCGAGATAATTTGTGCCGATCACTTCGCAAAAGAGGTCGGAATTCCCTCCACCCAGTGCGCAGGGTGCAAGCTCCATCGCTGTTGCCATGAGATACATCGTCTGATAGAGTACGCCGAGATTTTTGAGAATTACGGCATAAGCCATCGATTGGTATTTCCAGGAAACCCGCTGAAAGCGGGCAGAGATGAGGATCAACACTTGCGGATATTCTTTTTTTCCAGAAGAGCGACGCGCATCGTTTAAAAATTTTTCCGTCGATTCAGAAAGTTGAGAGATTTCGCAGAGTTGATGGTCTAAGGGATGATAATGATAGATTCCCTGAGGCAATCCTTTGCAGTGATGGACCACCGGATATAACTCGAGCTCATAGCGCGCTCCTCCTCCAGGATAAGGTCGGGAGGTGAATTCTTGATCATCCAGGATCTTCATTTTTTTTACTCTTGCACACCGAAAGAGAAATTCTGAAAGCTCTTCGATAGAAATAGGATCATGCCCATGTTCTCTAATCGATGTTCGCTTTTCTAAGACGGAGTCAAACAATTGATCCTTCTTATTCACGGGACAATAGAGCGCAATTGTCTTTTTCGATGGGCAATTTTTTATCCCTGGCAAAGGGGGAATCTTTCCTTTGAAACGGTAAGTCCCCCCATAAGGACCGTCGCTCCGCCCCATGCGACTTCTCGAATGAAAAAAAAGATCGTGGTGTTCCCATTGGGCAGAGGTTTCTTCCTCTTGTGTTGTCGTGAGAATTTTCGCAGAGATCAAAAGAGATAGAGTTTCTCGAAGTTCTTTAGATGAGAGAGAGGGAAATTGCTTCCTGATTTCAGAAAATTCGATCGGTTTTTTTAATGCGTAAAATAGAGCGATCCCAGCTTGTTCTCGGATGACCACTTGGACTGGACAGAGTGGGGTTTCCAAGACAATTTCCCCATCATGAGTTCTACAAACGGCAAAACGGGAAAGTTGATAAGGATCATCCGATGATAGCTCCTCAAATCGAAATTGGGTGTTAAAAGGGATGAGATCTACCAGGGATGTTTTGTAAATTAATAATCCCCTCGATTTTAGCAATTCCAAAGCGTAGTAAAAAAGAGTTAGATCGCTCTCCTCATCGATCAGATCTTCATCCAGTTCAGAGGCAAGTGAAAAGAGGGCTCGATGGGAAGAAAATCCCTTTAAAGTTAAAATGGGATCGGAATCTTGAAAAATTTTCACATCGCTATTCTCTTCTTCTAAAGCCAGACCTGGTTTTAACTGGAATTTCACAAAAACATGCCAATAGGGTTAAGTTCAGATTCTTTTTGCGCTTGTTTTAACCATTGCATTTTTACTGGGACATCGTAAAGTCGACCTGGAGCAAACCTGGGCCAAAAATGTCTAAGGCCGGGCACGATGACTCTGACGACATTCAATCCGATTTCAGGCCTTGTCTGATCTAAAACCAGAACTTCCATTCCCTGAGATTCCACGATTTTTCGACAATGCTCGATATCCTTTAAAAGATCATCCGATTCCCATTTTACAAAATCTTTAGCCGATTTCACTTGGGAGCCTTTGAGGAAGGGTTGATTTTCTATTGTCGCATGGTTCATCCAATCCTGAACGATCCCCCGTTCATCGGAACCATTTTCTTCCCAAAAAGGTTGACATTCCAAAAATTGATTCATCTCTGTGAAAGCGCGAACAATTGCAATAGAAGGGTCCAAATGCGCCCCAAATCCGAGAAAAATCTTTTCCTTCTCACCCTTCTTCAAGCGAGAAAGGGCGGCAAAAACAGGGATTCCCAAGTCGGCAGTGATATCCAGGACCCACGCTTCCCGCCCAATCCGTTCGTACTCTTTCAAAAGGCCCGCGATATAAGGAATCTGAAAACTTTCCAAATCGAGGAGGGGCCTTTGCAATCGGTTATACCACCAAATGGCAATGCTATCCCTCTCCACGAGTTCAAAAAAGCCTTGAAGGATCGCTTCTTCAATACAATTGCCGGCAGCGCATCCATTCGAATCAGCCATGCTATTCCATGGGGTTCCTTCCTCAGGGTAGCAATAATAACAACATGTTGTGGGATAATACTTGTAACGTTGCTCTGTCAGGGACCAAATCGGTGTCCAATCCAAGAGGGCTTCTTCAATAAAAGGTGCAGTGACCATATGAAAGTGATGGGCAAGAGGATTAGTGATCTTTCTCTCTTGGTATTGTCTCTGGCTATAGTGGATCACATCATGAGGGTGGATCGCATCCATTTTTATCTGAAGAAAAGAGGCCTGGATCCGTTTTTCATTGCCTTGGAATTCTCCGGACGACCGTTCAATCGATTCACATAAGCTCCCTGCTTGTGCTTCCATTTCAGTTGTTCCTTTGCCACTGCTCGATTGGCGAAAACTTCTTATGTTTTTTCTTTGATGTATCGGTGGAAGAGCGCGATTGGCCCCTGAGAAATAGACATGGATGTTTGGGTTATTTGAAGCACGTTCGACGAATTGAACAACACCTGTGATGGGACTGATCTGAAAAGAGTATTTTTTCAGAGTTTCTTCTGGAGATAGGGAACGGTAACCCCCAGCAGTAAAATCTCCTTTTTTCTTGGGTGTGAGCAGAAGGGGAGCAAGTTCTTTGTGAGAATCTTTTGATCCAGATCCACAGCAAGTACAGTGAACCCGTCTTGTTACAGTATGCTCTTGCTGACGGAGATCGACAGTATCCAATGTCAGAATTTTATTATCCAAAACATCGCTCTTTCCGGTGACGATGTATTTAAACACTTCTAGTACCACCAAACTCCAGGCAAGCTTTTGTGTACAGCTCAGCATCGCGTGAGCAGGAAGAAAAAAGTCTTTTATCCCTTTCTTGTTTTGGACATACGATTCTTCAAGACGATTCCTACTCAGTCTAAAGCTCAGACACTCGTAACAGCCCGTTTTTCCAGGATTAAAAAAAGGACCGATCCATATCTGACTTCCGTAGGGTTTGACGAGCAACCAGGGATGGTTCTTTTTTGAAGCAGCATGATTAAAATCGGCAAGCTCTCGCTGGAGATAATCCTTCACGACAACGATAGAAAATTCAGCTTGGTCGACACTATCGACAATTTCAATGTGCAAAGAGGTGAGCAAAGCGACAAGATCTAGATCAGTTACACCCGCATAGGAGTTTATAAAGACCTTTGCCGATCGCAACCGCTCAAAAGCCTGTTTTTCAGAGATATTCAATAGACCACAAAATGCGGCGATCTCCCTAGGACATCGATCCACTTTAGCTTGAATAAAGCCCTTTTTTTCAAGCTCCGATAAGACATAGTAAAGATTAGAAGTGGGGATTTGATCTTCTAAAAATTTCGCTAACTCATCTGCACTGTACTTTCCTTCACTTAAGAAAGGAGCTAGCAATGAACAGGAATTCCCTCCCAGAACAATTTTATCCTTTTCAGAAAAAAGAAAAACCCCTTCCTCCTCAATGGTCTCTATCTGGTAGCTCGGGTTCCAGATGATTTTTTCCTGACCATCGATAAGAAGCCGTTCATGATCTTTGTTCATTTTTAAATATTGCAGCTACCACAGTTTTGAGTGCATACAGCGATATCCCTAAGACGCCTCACATAGGCCGCCTGATGCTCTAACAGAGCCATAACAATATCCCCCTGCAATCTTCTTCAAAGATTCTTCTGAGACCTCTCCTGAGGGTTTTTTCGGCAATGAGAGGTAGACAATTTTGTCGGTGCTTTCATTGACTTTGCATTGCACTCCGGGAGGAAGCTCTATTCCGTTTTCTTTGAACACAGTCAAAGGGTCTTTAAGGAGCCTTTGTTTGAAGGCAGGGTCGCTCCAGGCTTTGGCAATGATCTTTGCCCAAGCCTTGGTAAAGGCTTCATACTTTTCTTTGTTCCATTCTTTGTTTTGCATATTTTCTCCTCAAAATAACTTTAAACAGAGCATAGACAGTTGATGGGAGCGGCCCCTCCGGCAATCTTCTTCAAAGATTCTTCTGAGACCTCTCCTGAGGGTTTTTTCGGCAATGAGAGGTAGACAATTTTGTCGGTGCTTTCATTGACTTTGTATTGCACTCCAGCAGGAAGTTCTATTCCGCTTTCTTTGAACACAGTCAAAGGGTCTTTAAGAAGCCTTTGTTTGAAAGCAGGATCGCTCCAGGCTTTGGCGATGATCTTTGCCCAAGCCTTAGTAAAGGCTTCATACTTTTCTTTGCTCCACTCTTTGTTTTGCATATCTCTCTCCTTCTGTTTGGTTTGTGTTAGAGTCTGTCTGCGATCTGGGTTGTTTGCTTTTCGCGCCTTTTGGCTTTGATTCGATTCCTTGGCCTAGTTAATTTAACTATGTCCTGCGGAATCGAATCAAAGCCAAAAGCAAAATCCATCAAAAATCAAAATAACCCAGATCGCAGACAGACTCTTAATCTCTATTTTGACTGAGATGTACCGTATCCCTTTTTTTATCACAATCGAAAAGTTGAGGGGGAGTCTCTGAATATTGTAATAATTATTTTAAATATGCTAAAGATTGGATTAAAGTTCTAGGCAGCTCGAAATGGTAAAAAGCATATTCCGCAAGGTCTCACTAGAGCGTATCGCCTCGCCCGAACAGATCGACCGTCTCTTGGTGATCGTGCGCATCCCTGGATGGATCGCTCTTCTTTGCATGATTGTGCTCACAGTCGTGATCTTGATCTGGTCGGTGTTTGGGGCGATTCCAACATCTGTGAGCGGCGTAGGCGTATTTTTTAAGCCGAGCGACATCCAAGCGATCAATAGTAGTAGCGAGGGGATTGTTGAGACCATCGATGTGAAAACAGGCGACACAGTCAAAAAGGGGATCGAGTTGCTCACATTGCACAGTTCCCGCTTATCTCAGGAATATGAAGGATTAAAAAATAAAATTCGTTATGCGGAAGCAGAGATGAAGATCGAGCAGGAAAAAAGTGGAGCGCGGATGAGGATCCGTCTCGATCTCAATCGGAACATTTTACAGATTCAAGAGCTGAAGCGGAAGTTTTTGGAAGAGACCCTTTCTGGAGCGATCAACGATCCTTTTTTGATGTTTACATTGAGAAAAAACCTTTTCGATGTCCAAATGGCCATTCAGGTCCAAAGAAGTGGGATTGAGATGCTGGAGATAGATCATTCTTCGAGGTGGCAATGGGAACTATTGACACTTAAAGAAAAGATGAAAATCGCAGAAAGCGATCTCAAGAACCTGAGGATTTGCGCTCCTGAAGATGGGACAATTTTAGAGATCGATACGCTGGTCGGACAAGCTGTGCGGGTGGGATCTCCTTTGATCTGGTTCGAAAGCGCCTCTAAACCTGGAGAGGAGGAGCTCATCTTTGGCTTTTTCCCGATCGATCAGGGGACTCAAATCAAAGAGGGGATGAAGGCGGATATCGCATTTGAAAATGTGAATCAAAAATTATATGGAAAAATGATTGGGAAGGTCGTACGGGTGCTTCCGTATGCGGCTTCCAAACAGGATGAAATTCTGCAGAGCATCCCTTCAGAAGAGTTGCGCGACTTTATCACGCAAAGGTCGGTTTCTATCTTAGTGGAAATCGCCCCTGTGAATAACTCTGAGACTCCTTCAGGATATCAATGGACGACGCCAAAAGGTCCTCCTTTTCCGATTCTTCGGGGCAGCATCGCTTCTGTAAATATTGTGACCGCAGAAAAAAAACCTTTCACTTACCTCATTTCGGTCTCAGATGAATGAGAATGAACATCCCTCTGTTAAACGGTGGAGAAAGAAGACACCGACATTGATCCAAATGGAGGCTGTCGAATGTGGCGCGGCATGCCTTGGGATCATCTTGGGATTTTTGGGAAAATTCGTCCCTTTAGAGGAATTGCGGATCGCTTGCGGCGTTTCACGCGATGGAAGCAATGCTTTTAACATGGTCCGTGCAGCTAAAGAGTATGGCTTGGAAGCAAAGGGGTTTCAAAAAGAACTTCACGAGATCTATGAACTTGATTCTCCTGCTATCCTCTTTTGGGAATTCAACCACTATGTCGTCCTGGAAGGGTTTGGAAAAGACAAGGTCTTTCTCAATGATCCAGCAGTGGGGCCACGTTCGGTGACTTATGAAGAATTTGATCAAGGTTATACGGGGGTGGTGCTGATTTTGATGCCAGGAGAAGAGTTTCAACCGATGGGACGCCCCCCAAGTTTATTTAAAGAGCTCATCGATCGTTTTAAAAAAGTCCACTTGCCGCTCGGCTATTTGTTCCTTGCGGGGTGTTGTCTCCTTATTCCTGGACTTGCTCTTCCTGCATTGACGCGGGTATTCATCGATGATGTTCTCGTGGCTGACATCCTCTCATGGAAGTGGATGATCATCATCGGCCTACTCATCGCTGCGGTGATGGGAGGAATTTTGAGCTGGTTGCAACAACATTTCTTAAATCGTTTAAACGGTAGGCTCTCGATCCAATTTTCAAGCGATTTTTTTTGGCACATCTTAAAGCTCCCCATCGCTTTTTACACACAAAGATACGCTGGAGAGATTGCCAACAGGGTGCAATTGAACAATCAGATCGCTACGATGATGACCACGACGCTAATCACGACGTGTATCGATCTTCTTCTCATCATCTTTTATGGACTTGTCATGTTGAGATACGATGTGGCCATTGGCAGCATTGGATTTCTAGCGGCGATGATCAACATCGCTGTTTTTTTGTGGATCCAACGGTCCCGTTCCGATGCTTATGCAAGAGTTCAGCAGGAGATGGGTAAATGGATAGGAAGTTCGATTGGCGCCCTGCAGTATATCGAGACGATAAAAGCGACGGGCATCGAATCTGATTTTTTTGCCCGATTTGCAGGATATTACTCAAAAAATCTCAATGCCCAACAGGAGATCAGCAAAAAAGACACTCTTTTGGGAACGACGGCGATCTTTTTGCAAATGGTATCGATTGCGGCTTTACTCTGCATAGGCAGTGTGAGAGTGATGGAGGGGAGGCTCACCTTTGGTCGGTTGATGGCTCTGCAGACTCTTCTGATCACTTTTTTAAGTCCGATCTCCCGTTTCGTCAACTTCGGAAAAACGATGCAGAGTTTGAAAATCAATATCGCCCGTTTGAACGATGTCCTAAAAAACAAAATCGATCCCCTCTATGAGCTTCGCCTTGCAGCGCCTCAAACCTCTTTGACGAGATTGGCAGGCTCCCTGGAATTTCGAAATGTGACATTTGGCTACAGTCGGTTAGATCCCCCTTTGATTGAAACATTGAGCTTTACAATCAAACCAGGAGAGCGGCTCGCGCTCGTCGGTCCCAGCGGCTGCGGCAAGTCGACCATTGCAAAGCTCGCATCGGGTCTTTATCTCCCTTGGGAAGGGGAGATCCTCTATGATGGAAAACCAATTAATGAAATCCCATCGGAGGTTTTTTATCACTCCTTTGCTTCCGTAGAACAAGATTTTTTCCTCTTTTCAGGGACGATCCGTGAGAATGTGACCTTATGGAACTCTGCTGTGACAGATGAGATGCTCATCCGTGCTGCTGGGGATGCTTGCATCCATGATGATATTATGCAGCGGGAAAAGGGGTATGAAGCGCTTCTGATTGAGGGTGGAAAAAATTTTAGCGGCGGACAAAGGCAAAGGCTTGAAATTGCCCGTGCACTCATCTACTCCCCTTCTCTTTTGGTCCTGGATGAAGCGACGAGTGCTCTCGACTCAGAGACGGAAAAAGAGATCTCCGACAGGATCAGAAGAAAGGGATGTTCTGTCTTGATGATCGCACACCGGTTAAGCACAATCCAGGATTGCGATGAGATCATTGTTTTAGACAAAGGAAAAGTTGTCCAAAGAGGCTCTCATCACGATCTCAAAATGGTGACAGGAGTTTACATGCAGCTCGTCGAAAGTGAAGGAGAGCTTCATGGATAATGGGTTTAAGCAGGGCAAAAAAATGGAAGTCCCAGGCAATTTCCACTTGAGCCTTCACGAAAAAGGGGCCGTTTGGTTTTTGGAAAATGGAACTGTCAATCTTTTTGCCATTGAGCTGAAAAATGGATCCGCTATCGGTCCACGAACGCTCATTGGGCATTTTTGCAGCCCTTGTCTTCTTTTCGACATGTCCGATTCACAGATGTCCTATGCAATGACAGCGATTTCTGAAAACAGATGTGTGATCTGGAAGATGGCTTTGAATGAAGTTAAAACGATATCCGTTCAATCTCCTTTTCTTTTAAACGATTGGATCAATCAACTCGCCCTTTTCTTTAGGCGTGACGCACAGACAGAAACGGATGAGTATTTTCTCGCTCCTGAAACAATCGATTTGCAAAAAGGGAAAACACTTTCGATCAAACGGGCCATTGCTCATGCAGAAAAGAAAAGGATCAATTGGATCAGAATCCAACGAGGAGAAGTGGAATTCTTGGGATATCCCTCTCTACTCCTCGATGCGCAGAGTGGAGTATTCCCTTTGACCTCCAATGCCTGGATGAAAGCCAAAGAAGATGTGAAGATCGATGCCGCAGATAGCGCTGAGGATTGGCAACAAGGGCTCGCTCTATTTCATCATATTCTGTATGCCTATCTCATTTGCTTAAAAGCCAAGAATGAAGAGGAAGAGGCGAAACGGTTTGAAAAGAGGAGTCGGGAAGAACAAAAAAATATCAGCCTTTCCCTTCAAGAGATGGTCGATGTCATCAATCCGATCGAATTTCTTGAAGTGGAAGGTAGCGCCAACACTTTTTTTCAGGCTTGTCAAATCATCGGGCGGTTCATGGAGATCCCTTTTCATTGCCCGGAAAACCTGAATACGAAGATCGTTTTAGCCAAAGCGACAGATGTGATCCCGATCGTTTCAGCAATTTCTCAAGATTCGGGGGTGAGATATCGGCAGGTGCACCTGATACGGGATTGGTGGAAGAAAGATTGTGGGCCCATGCTTGCCTTTTATGAAGAGGGGATGAAGCCGGTCGCATTGATCGATAAAACCCCAGGGCGTTATGCACTCATCGATCCTGAGACGAATTTGCATGTGAAAGTCGATGGTGAGGTGGCTGGGAAGCTATCTCCGATCGCTTTTTGCTTTTATCACTCTTTTCCAGATGAGCTGAAAACGGGAAAAGAGGTGATCGGCTTTTATTTTAAACACAATCTCAAAGAATTCAAACCGCTACTCGTTTACAGCATCATTGCGGCGTTGATTGCTCTGTTTCCTCCCTTTGCGACTGAAATTTTATTTAACAGAGTGATTCCAGAAACGAATTTTTCTTTGTTTTGGCAAATCGGATTTGGTCTTTTCCTGGCGGCGATCACTTCCTCTCTTTTCCTCTTCTTTCGCTCTCTTGTCATCGTCCGTATCGAAGGGCGTTCTAGCAATCAGATTCAGCTCGGCCTATGGGACCGTTTGCTCAAGCTCCCTCCGAGTTTCTTTCGGCGCTACACGACAGGAAATCTCATTTTACGCGTGATGTCGACAGAAGAGATCCGATCGCTTTTAAGTGGTAACGCAGCGCGCGTCATGTTGTCGGGGATCTTCTCTGTTTTTTATATCATCGCGATGTTCATCTATGCCCCATCTCTGACTTTCATCGGCATAGGGATCATCGTTTTGAGTCTTGTGGTCACTCTCTTTTGCGCCAGAGTCATTGTCCGCCTGCGGAAGAAAATTCTAGAACTTCAAGGAAATATCAACAGTTTTTTGGTGCAGGTGATCTCTGCTGTTGGAAAATTGCGGACGACAGGCACGGAAAAAAATGTTTTTTCAAGGTGGGCTTCCCTCTTTGCTAAAAATAAAAAGCTGGAGCTCCATTCACAGCATATTCAAAACATCGTGACGGTTTGCAATTACATCCTCCCTTTCTTTTCCTTTGCCTCTATTTTTGCCTTCACAATCGCGAGCAAAACCCATTTTTCCATCGGTGCCTTTTTGGCCTTCAATGCCGCATTCATCACTTTTTACCTTGCGGTGACAGACTTGAGCAACACACTCATGCAAATGGCCCCCGTTTTTCCTCTCTGGGAGCGTTCTAAAGTCATTGTCGAGCAGCCGCAAGAAACGTCGTTAAATAAGAAAAAGCCTGGAATCTTGACAGGGGAGATCAGTATCGATGACCTCTCTTTCAAATATGAAGAGAATGGTCCTCTCATTCTCGACAATATCTCGATCAAAGTGAACCCTAAAGAGTTTGTCGGGATCGTCGGCCCATCGGGCTGTGGAAAGTCGACACTCGTGAGGCTGCTCCTCGGCTTTGAAAAGCCGAGTAGCGGAGCCATTTTCTATAATGAAAAGGACCTGGCTTCCTTAGCGATTCAAGAACTGCGCAAACAGCTCGGCATCGTTCTTCAAGATGAGGGGATCGTCTCGGGCACAATTTACGATAATCTCGTTTGTGGAGGAGTCTATTCTCTGGAACAGATCGACCACGCCTTCAAAGTTTCTGGATTTATCGAGGACATCGATACATTCCCCATGGGACTGCATACCTATCTTTCGATGGGAGGATCGACCCTCTCTGGAGGACAAAAACAGCGTCTTCTCATCGCCAGGGCCTTGCTTCCCAATCCAAAAATCCTCATTCTCGATGAGGCGACCAGTGCCCTCGACAATAAAAATCAAGAGACGGTGATGGAGAGTTTAAACCAGCTCGACGTGACACGGATCGTGATCGCCCATCGACTCAGCACAATTCGCAGCGCTGACCGGATCTATGTCCTCGACCGGGGAAAGATCGTCCAAGCAGGCACATTCGAAGAGATCTCTTCCCAAAGTGGATTGTTTGCCGAGATGCTCAAACGTCAAAAATTATAGTCTATCAATGTTTGCACCCAATTTTTTCAAAACCGCTGCTGCATTTTGCCACTTGTCGTGGAGCAGTATCCCGCCATTCATGTGAAGAAAATAGAGAGCTACAGCAGGAAACCGAACAATAATTTCCAGCCGTTTCAAAAGATCTTTGCCTGAACTCCTCCTTCGTTCCAAAGCATTCAGCGAAGCTTGATGAATCTCGAATACTTGAGCAAATTCTCGAGTTGTGAATCCTAAAGAATTTCGGAACTCTATCACTTCTTGCACTGTGAACGAGCGTTCAAAAACAGGCTCAAACACAAAAGAGGAAGGGCCTCGCTTGCCAATTGTCGATAAGAGAATTAACAGGTTATTCTCATCGTACTCAATGCCCATAGCCTGACAATATTCAGGGTAAGCTGGGTTTTGACGAGAAGGAATTCGATCTTCAAGAGAAGGGAAAAGTGAAGGAGATTTAAATTGCCTTTTCGTCAGTGGAAATTCAGGTCCCAGGGGGATGACATTACGGGCATGTAAATAATGCTCATCGTAAGTAAAAACAAATTTTCCTTCTTCTTTTTTTAGATATCCTACATGCATTCTTGTTTTTCGCCGCTCTAAGAATATATTCACTGCTATGATGGATTGCTTTATCCGCATAATTCTTTATGCCTCTTGGATAAAAGTCGCAATAAAGCCTCTTTGCGCTTAGGTATCAAATAGCTGGATTTAATCAGAGCCTGGATATTTTCAAGTGAAACCGCTTTACGAAAACGTTCTACAACGTCACCAAATCCTAAACGTTCCCATTCGTGAATATAATCTTTCATGGTGGGATTGGAAACAGATTGTGTAGATATTGCGCCAGCTGGTTGATGATCAGCACCTAAAAGTGAAGTTATTTCCACTCCTAAATAAGATGGATTATCATAAAACGGAGAAAGAATGAATCCTTTAGGTGTTTGAATAAGACCTAAATTGCGACCATGCCGATCGTTATTCCCAATCAAACTATCCGCTAGAGTAAGATAGATAAAGTCTTCTTTTGCATTAATACGTCCTGTTTTTTTTTCAATTATACGTAACAAATTCTCACAATTATACAACATATCGCTCTCAAGGAAATGATAGATATGAACAAGACTAGAATCAGGAAAATCTTCCATGAAATTTCTTGTGACAAAGCAAAAATGCTTTTCTTCAAAAAAGATCAAATGAAATGGTGGAACATTGATGTTTAGGGATTTAAAAATCTGATTACATAAATATTCGGTGATAGGCAGCTCTGGGTAATCTTGTTCCACAACCTTTAAAATATACTTGCATCCTCCAAGAGTGGAAGAATATTTACGAAATTTTCCATGGAAAAAGCTAGAGTTGATAGATCGATTGTTAACCGGATTATCAGATTGATGATGTGAAGCAATATTTTTAAACTCTTCTAAAGAAGAGAGAGAAAACCATTGTTTGAAACATTCATGATGCAATCCATGCCATCTTTTTCCATCTGTAGTTTCTAAACCACACTTAAAGCAACATGTTTGCATAGAGGCTTCCTTTTTTCTTTATTCTATGAGATGACGTGAATTCACGTCAACAATGTAATGACGTGAATTCACGTCAATATGATATTGACGTGAATTCACGTCATAATCATAAATTGCTGATATAGAATAACATGGATTAAATCACGACGTGGAAGATTCCATCTGTGACGTGCTCTTTGCCGAAGTTGATGAGAAGGCCCCACTTGATCCCAGTCAGCCGCAAGTAAGTATGTAACTGGATTTGATAGAGAGGATAATCTTTCCCAGTGGCTTTGACTTCAATGATCAGCTTGTTATCCACTAAAATGTCGAGAAATAGAGGATCTCTCACGATTTTATTTTTATAGGTGACTGGGATGGGGAGTTGTCGCTGGGTGGCCACCCCTTGCAAAGATAACTCATGACAAAGGGCAGATTCATAGACACTTTCGAGCAGGCCGGGGCCGCCCAAATGGCGATGGACTTCCTTAGCTGCATCGATGATGACTTGGGAGAGATCTTTTTCCATAAGTAAGTTCGCTTAAACATTTATAATGATCTTCAAGTTCTTTTCGCGACCTTTCACATCAGCCCGCAAGTTCGCGTTCGCTCACCTGCTCCGCAACTGCGAAGATCCACTGGATCTTCTCGTGTTTCCGCAGCCATGTGCCCACACATTGTCTTCGTCGTCTGCTGTGAAATCTCATCGAAAAGTTCCTTGAATTTCATTATAAATATTTCAGCTCACTTACTTAAGCGGCTTTCCGATAGGATGCGAAGAAAAAGATAGTATTCATTTTTCAAGTTTTTTCAAAGAAAAAGGTGAGATGGCCTCAGAAGATTTTCTGAGGCCGAGGATTCACTTCCTAGAAGAGTTTTTTCGTGCCAAGAAGGGAGGTTTCAATGACTCCATCGATTTTTTCATAAAGAGCTTTGATTTGAGCGATCTCTCTCTCTTCTATCTCTTGATGTGTGTAATCGATGACATCTTTAAGCCCTTCTTCAAGCTCTGGTAATAAGCAGGGTCCTAAGTCGCGACAAAATTCTTGGGTCTCACATTCATCCATGATATTGACAACCTCGATAGGGCTGTTTGGGGTCATCGTTTCTTGGCAGAGCAATAACCTAGCTTGGCTTCCATGAGGCAAATCTTCTAAGACTCGATGCATAGGAAGGCCTGTTGGCGCTCCCAAAGGGGCACTATGATAAACGTAATTAGACAATCTGTCATAGGGCACTCCGCAGACAAGGAGTTGTCCGATCGGCAATTGCGCAGCCTGTTTATACAAGTGATCTATGTTCCTCAATATCTCGCCCGAGATGTGAGGATCATAATCTTCTTTTGTCACTGCTTCAGTAATCATCTCATTTGCGATTTTTTTACACTCCTCTAGGGGCAAAATATTTCGGTTGCCTTCCACTTTTATCATAGAAATTCCGCTGCCATAGGCTCCTCCAATGACAAAAGAAAGGGGTGATTCTTTCCGATCTAAATGAAAGAGCCCTATCGTTACAGCAAGTAAATGAGTCCGCAATTCAGGTGTGTGATCTAGAGGACATCCTCTAAAAATGAAAGGGATACATCGACTGAGCAAGGGATAAGCATCCTTTTTTGCTTGTTTCTCTTTAACGATTGAATCGATTCTCTGCGTAATTTCAGAACTTGTTTTTAGAGAATCTGGTTTCGGAAAACGGAGCAGCTGACATCCACGAAACCCAAGCGCTTTAATAATGCGCTGAGGAATAGACCAGACTGCTGTTTGCCCATGAACGAATGGGATGAGTCCTTTTTGCTGCATGACTGTAGCGACTCGCCAATAGCTGGTCATGGTTTTGGAATAACGAAGGGCCATGCCGAGTGTCCATTCTCCTTCTTCTGTTCTCTCATACTTGCTTTTAAAAGTTTTTGCGAGTTGCAGATCTGGAAATGGTGTCGTGTTGTTTACTTTTTTTCCGTTTTCATGAAAAAAACGACCTTGGCAAATGCTCGAATGAGCAGATTGCCTGATTGTAGAATGAATCGTTGTGATACACATAGGGTTTCCTCTTTTTTTTAATTTAAAAAACATAAAGGACATATACCCAAGTAAACTCAAAAATCGGTTTTTGGCTGCGTTGGCACCCTCGCCTTTTCATCCGTCTGCATCGGACCTATTAGTCAATAGGTCCTGCTTCGACGCCGGCCTACGGCCTGATGAAAATTCGAGGCGCCAACTTTGCCAAATTCCCGATTTTTGAATTCACTTGGGTATAAAATGGCCTTTATTTGTTTTGTTTATTGAAAGATCTAAGGTATTAAAAATAAAAAGGTAAGAGTGCTGCTAGAGCAGCACCTTATTGGAAACTTTAGATATGAGGGTAACTTGGCCAGTGATCGGGAAGATACTGGAAGTCAAAACACATTGATTTAAGAACAATTCATATCTATTCATGTCGGGAATTATATTGTATTTAATAATAAAGGTCAATATACAGATATATTTTTAATTTCGGTTATCCAGATTCTTTTTCGAGAAGCTTGATCATTTGGTAAAGGATGTTGGCGCCCGTTGCACAAACGGGGGGCCTCGCGAGATTGGGTTCCTGGATGATTAAAAGGGAGCGAGGATTGCTCTCGAAGGTGCTCGACCCGTAATTGGAGATTTGGGGCTGGTGGTGGCTATACCAGATGCTCCAATAGAGTTTCTCTTTCAGTTCATAGCGGATATCAAGCCGCTCGAATGCTTTGAATAATTGATAATTCGAAATTTCATGGGAAGGATAGAGCAAAAGATTGTGGAAGGCGAGAAGTTGCTCCTTTTCATAATGGGGTTGCAGTTTTCCCGCTTTGATTTGGTGCTCAGAGATGAGCTGTTCGATGATATTTTTCCCCCAGATATTGAGGACAGATTCTGTGGCTTCGAAGAGTGTTTTTCCGGGATCACCGTTTTCTAGAACGATCTTTCCATATTTGGCATCGAATTTTTCATCATTGACATAGTCAATGCCGAATTTTTTTGCATGAGAGTGGTATATAAGGCCGTGGAGGGAGCCTAGGAGATCTCCTGGTAGCTCTTTCAACAATTCTTCCATCGAAACGGAGGGTGATTTCATCTTTTCCAGGAATGAACGGAGATGGGCTTCATGGAGTTTCTCTGTTGCGATCCCTAATTTATTTCTTTGGACGATGAGCATCTGTTCGATGAGATTTGCTCCCTGTGGGGAAATGAGCCAGGGGAGTCGAATCTCTTGGAGCTTTCTCGGGTAGGCATTGAGAGTGTTTCCGCCGTAATCGTACGTATCTGGAGTTTTATCATTAAGCCAAAGCAGCTGTCGGAATGTGGCGAGGATTTGAGGTGCGATCCGTTCCAAATCTTGCAATGCATCATAGGGGTTACCATCTGTTTTCAAGAGTGCGCTCAGTGTTTCGAGCTGCATAATCGCTTGCTGGCAAGTTGTTTTCTCTTGGGAAAATTTATCGATTTCAGAAATGAGCTCAGGAAGAGTTTTCAAAGCGCCCGACGTCGCAATAGCTGCTTGCTGAAGCAGGGGAGGAATAAGGGTGTAATGGTGCATGTAACTCGTGTACGTCGTTCCTTTTTGTCCGTAGAGAACTTGATCGATCTCTTGTTCGCTGACAAGACGGACAAAACCATCATTAGCTTCGATCCATTGGCCGTTGATTTTTTTATAAGCGATGTAATGGCCGCCACCAAATCCTCCGCTGTGGACATTAAAAGCATCGAGCTGATAGGCAACCGGGAAATTCTCAATGGTCGCTTCAGAGGGCAGGATGAGAATTTGGCGAATTGCGAGTGGGACTGCGATTTTATAACCGCTCCCATCTAGGTTGGAACCGAAACGTTTTACGGTCAACATCAGCTCTTGGGGAACTTGGGTGAATTGACGCCCTTCCCCAATCAATTCGAATTGTTGGACTCTTTCATCCTCGAGCAGATAAGTCCCTGTATCGTGGCCTTGGAGATGTGTATTGCGGAAGTATTCAGAGAGCAAAGCTGGAAAGGCAAGATGCCCCTTATTTTGCAAATCCAGGATGATTTGGTAATCATTGTTGGTAACGGAAGAGACATTGTCTCTTGTCAATCTAGAATAACTATCCCGAAGAAGTTTTTCCCGATCTGCAACTCGGGACTGGCCGAGTGGGCGATAATGCCGCCTCGTCTGTAAAGTGGAATAAGGTGGAGGAAGGGGATCTAATGGAGCCCTCTCGCGTACGATTTGTTCATATCGCCCCATCAACACTTGCATCCCTTCTGAAGCATCTTCTTGATTGTAAGCTTGTTTTGAAAAAATTTCGTGCTGGGTATGAGGATTTTTGTAGCCGAAGAAATGATTGAATGCGAGACGAACATCCTGAGAAACTGTGCTTGCTACAGGCAGTTTCGATGCGAAAGCGCGATCATAGGCTTGCAATCCGTTCAAGAGCAACTGACCGTGAATCTGATTCAGCTCGTTTGTGTTGTCTTGGGCTGCATCGTTGGCCACTGTCTCATAGGCGTGCCTAAAAGTGGGGAGTGTGAGAATCATCGAAAGGAGGGAATTGATCCAGCAATTGTTAGATAGATTTCCAAAGCCGACAGCAAAGTCAGTGGCTTTTAGATGGGCTACACGATTTTCATTCGGAAGAGAAAGAGTGGATGTCGTGAGGGGATCTACACGATCGGCTAGAGGGTAAAAATCGAGATTTGAATTATGGTCGAGCATCGAGCTGAATTTTTCTTGAACTTCCCGTTTCACTTTTTCGACATCGATAACGAGATCGGAGGAATAGCGTGGGATATTCTGAGGAGCACGATCGAGACCAGAGATAATTTTGTCTTGTAAATGGATCATTCTTTGGACAGCGTTGTACAGCTCTGAAGGGTCTGTGCTATGAATGCTTTCACCATACAGAAGATCAAATTCAGTCTTATAAACTGCGATGTGAGAGTAATTGACCTGTTTTGACATCGTTTAATCCTTAAGTTTTTGATGAGAAAAATTATCACACATTTTTTTGTTCCAATCAACGAAGTTATAATTTTAAATTTTTTATCAGTTTTCTCTATGCGATCATTTAACGCAAAGCACAGAGAGAAATAAATTATAAAAATCCCTGTGTCTTAGTGACTTAGCCTCTTTTTCTTTTAATGGCATATCAATCCAATACGACTCACTCGAATCAAGATGAGTCGTATGAGTCACAATTCATTATTCTTTTGACTCATACAGCTCAACACGTTAAGATGATGACATACAAAGTTGAGGAAGGCGCAGTGAAATATACAGGGAACGAATCATCGATTTTAGAGTTTAAAAGAACCATTCCAGAAAATGAACAAATCATCAAAACAGTCATTGGTTTTTGTAATCGTAATGGAGGAAAACTCATCATCGGTATAGAACCTGATGGAACAATTACAGGTATCCCTGAAGAGGAAATTCAGAGAGTGATGGAATATGTGAATAAGAGCATTTTCGAGGCTTCATCCCCTCCTATTATCCCTGCCATCTACTCTCAGAGAATTGGGGACAAAACCCTTCTGATTATTGAAGTCTCTTCTGGAATGAATAAACCTTACTATAAAAAATCAGAAGGCTTAGACAAAGGAACTTATGTTAGATTGGGACGTTCAACGGTTAAAGCCACTGCAGACATGGTTGAAGAGTTAAAATGGCAGACTAGGGGGCGCTCTTTTGACATGATGCCGGTTTATCATGGAAAAGAAGAAGATTTAGATAAAAAGAAAATTCTCGAATTTCTTAGCGATAGAAAATCTTCTAAAGTCAAAAGGATCTCCTCTGAAATTTTATCCTCTTATGAACTTATAGTTGAAGAACATTCTTCAGTCTATCCCACTACCGGAGGAATCTTGCTGTTTGGGAAAGAGCCCCAAAAATTTTTTTCAGAAGGCATGATCCTCTGCACTCATTTTTCTGGCATTAGCGGCAGAAAAGCGATTGGCAGTATCGATTGCACTGGGACGTTATTTGAACAATTCAATACGGCTTATAACTTCGTTATTGGAAAGCTTAGCCGTTCCTTTTCTATCCACGGTCCAAAGAGGAAAGAAGTACTGGAAATACCTGAAACAGCCATTAGAGAAGTACTTTTAAATGCTATTGTTCATCGCAATTATCATATCAGTGCTCCCACTAAAATTGCTATTTATGACAATCGCATCGAAGTTTTCAGTCCAGGAGTTTTCCCAGGTCCTTTAGATACTCATAACCTTAAGATGGGATTGACCTACATCCGTAATAAAGTCATTTGCAAAGTCTTTCGAGAGGCAGGTTACATCGAAAAATTAGGCTCTGGATTCATTACACTTTTTGAAAGTTATGAAAAGAAGCATCTTTATCCTCCAGAAGTGATCGAAGGAGAAAATTTCATTAAATGCATTTTACCTAGGCCTTCTTTCTCTTCAAAACCCTACCAGGGAGGCAATGAATCTCAAAAAATATTGGCACTTTTTGAAATCACTGACGAAATAGCAATCACAGATGTTATGAAAGCTCTAAATATTTCCCGTCCGACAGCTGGAAGAAGGCTTTCGGAACTCACTGCAAAAGGCATTCTGATACAAGTGGGCCAAAGCAAAGCAACACGGTATCGTAAGGTTAAATAATATAAACTGATCTGAAATGATCAGCACGAAAAAGTTTTTTCAGATATGAGAAAAATTATAACACGTTTTTTTGTTCTAATTAACAAGGTTGTAATTTTAAGTTTTTTATTGCATGTCACTGCTGTTCAGGGGTCTTTTCCTTTGACTTTAGAGGAAAAAATCGGTCAGCTTTTCATCATCCCTGCGTGTCAACTGAGAGGAGAAGATCATTTTGAGGATCTTGAAAGACTGATCAGAGACGGAAAAGTGGGAGGAATTATATTAAAGCAGGGGACGGCAGACGGGCAGCGGGCGCTAATCGATAAGCTGAAGAGCTTTTCCCGTTTACCCCTCCTTTTTGTGCAAGATGGGGAATGGGGAGTGGGCATGCGGCTGACCGATGTTCTGGCTTTTCCGCGCAATCTGACACTGGGTGCAGTGCAAGATCTCTCTTTGTTGTTTCAGCTCGGTCAAGAGATAGGTAGACAATGCCGTCTAGTAGGAGTCCATCTCAATTTGGCCCCCGTGAGCGATGTCAATTGCAATCCGCAAAACCCGATTATTCATATGAGATCTTTCGGTGAAGATCCTGTCCAAGTGGCCTTGCGTAGTCAACTAGTGATGTTTGGAATCCAATCGATGGGTGTGCTTGCTTGCGCAAAACATTTTCCAGGACACGGGGATACATCTGTCGATTCCCATGTCGATCTGCCTTTCATTACACATGATTTGCACCGATTGCAACGGGTCGAACTACTCCCTTTTCAAACATTAATACGGGCAGGAGTAAAGGTTATTATGTCAGCGCATCTGTGTGTAGAGGCCATCGATGAATTGCCTGTGACATTTTCCCATCGTGTCATCACTGATCTTTTGCAAAACAAGTTAGGTTTCAACGGACTTGTGATCTCCGATGCCTTAAACATGAAGGCACTCTCTAATCGGTTTTCTCCAGATCAAATCGCTATCAAAGCCTTGCTTGCAGGACACGATTTACTTTTGTATGGCGACCACATAGCCCCCAATGTCGATCAAATTCTGCGCCGTGATATTCATCAAGCTATTGCCGCCTTGAAAGCCGCGGTAGAAAATCAGGAGATTTCTGAAGAGTTCATCGATGCAAAGGTGAGCAAAATTCTTAAAGCCAAAGAAGAGCTTTGCCGTGCGCAGGAAGATTTTGTGAATTTTGGGCTCTGCGAGACAAAGTCAAATCGAAGCAAAGCAATCAGACCAAATTCAGAGGCCCCCTATGAGAAGATCGACAATTTAGCTGAAAAGATCAATTCGCCCCAGGCTCGCGCTTTGAAGAGAAAACTCTTTCAGGAGGCGATCACTGTTGTACGGGGTGAAGAGCTACTTGCTTTAGGTGAAAAGAAGATCGCTTTGATCGAATGGGGTGAATCACCGCTCTTTGCAGCAATGATCGATGCCGATCGATTTTTCTTAAATGATCCTGAGCTCCTTGAGAAAGTGAGTAGATATTCTCGCTTGGTCATTTCCCTATCGAAATATTCAACAGCCTGGCCAAATTTTGGTTTAGAGGCACAAGATGAGGAGCTTTTGATCGCCTTATCAAAAAGAGGGATTCCCACTGTCGCTGTCATTTTTGGCACTCCCTACAGTCTCTCTAAGCTTCCCCTCTTCGAGACGATCATCGTCGCCTACGAAAATGCAAATGAGGCGCAAGAAGCGGCAGCCGATGTGTTACTTGGAAAGTTGTCTCCTAAAGGAAAATTGCCCATCAGTATTCATCAGTCAGTGAGATGGTGAAATCCTGGCAAAAGAAAAATCGACATATCCTGCATCATCAAAGACATATCCTGTAAGGTTGGGGTGATGTGCATAGAGCTGGATTTGATTAGAAACAGGGATTACCGGAACTTCATCGATCAATATCTCTTCTAACTCTTGGATCCATTGATTGCGCTTTTGAGGGTCGGTACACATTCTTGCCAGAGCTATTTTTTCCTGAAAAAGAGAATGGGTCCACCGGCTGGGATTAGAGGCATTGATAAACTCAAATCTCTCTAAGATATTGAGGGGATCTAAATAGTAAGGTTTATCATAAAAACAACCTATTTGAAAATCTCCCTTTGTCAAAGCACTTCTTAAAGTATTCCAATCAGAGCATTGTAACTGAACAGTGATACCCAGCACTTTTTGCCATGTCTCTCTTGCATACACAGCTAATTCTTTCATGCCCGGCACATTACAAAAGCGCAATGTTAAGACAGGAAATGTTTTTAGGGTCAGGTTGTTTTCTTGAAGACCTTGCTGAAACAGCTCTTGGGCCAATCCGATATTTTGACCGGTAGGGGATCTATTTAAAGAGAGTGCTAAGGGTAGGGGCGAGTACAAAGGTTTCCCAACCAGGATATATTGATTAATCGCCTCGCGATCGAGTGCCAGGCTCAGCGCGCGCCGAATAGGGACTGCATCGAGGGGGAAACATGTGATATTCAATGGCAAACACAAAAAGCGCGATGAATGCATTTTACGCAATGTCGCTTGTTCAGCTAAAGCATGTGCTACTTCATCCTGCATGGGACATATGGGCTCTCCCAACCAATCTATCTCTCCTTTTTGATATAATTGAGACGCCGTCATAGCGTCTGAGACAAAGCTAATTTCAATAGTATCTAGAGACACCTGCTCCCGATTCCAAAAATGGGGATTTTTTTTCAAATTTAATCCCACTCCTTTGGTCCATTTATCGACTACAAAAGCGCCATTATATTGAGTTGGGTCTCCCTGAGGATGTTGCAAAGGAGCAAACACAGGATGGGATAAAAATTGGAGAAAAACAGGCAAAGGAAAAGCCAGCTCTACCAGTAAGATGTGCTCATCTAAAGCTTTAACTCCAGCTGCACTGAGTGGAAGATCTCCTTTCTTAATCTCTCGTGCATTTTTGATGACATAAAATAAATCAGATCTAGGAGAGACTGATGTCGGTTGCATCCCCTCTTTCCAAGCGCTCTCATACTGGAAAGCAGTGACTAAAGAGCCATCTGACCAGTGAGATTCGCGCAGCGTGAATAGATATTGCATTCCATCTGGAGAAAGTGTGAATGACTTAGCACCAGTCAGTTGTATCTCCCCTTTGCCATCACTTCTCGTCAAGCACTCAAACAAGAGTTTTCCAAGACACTCACACCGAGTATGTCCTGCAAAAAAGTGGGGATGTAAACAAGGGGGATCTCCATTTAAAAAATTTAAACGCAGAGATCGAGGAGATGCGTCCAGGTTCTGTTTCTGTTGGCAAGCTGACATGGATAACAGCGTATATAGAAAAATGAGAAAACGCAAACGAAGAATTATTTTATTATTCATTTTTGTCCTTCTTTAAAACATGCCCATCTGAAATCAATACAACCAGTATAATCAAAAACATAGCCTTGAAGCGAAGAGAGATGAACATAAGTTTGAATTTCGGTTGAAATAGGAATAATAGGCGCTTCTGACATTAAAAGCTCTTCTGCTTCAGATATCCACAGTTTGCGCTGCTCGACATGAGAGGTTTTTCTAATGAGGGAGATTTTTTCTTGAAAAATGGGATTTGTCCAACGACTCATATTGGATGAGCTCAATGATTCAAACCTCTCTAACATATCAAAAGCGTCGGGGTAAATGGGCGTCTCGTAACAACCCCCTATTTGAAAATTCCCTTTTTCTAGCGCATTGCGAAACTCATCCCATTTTGCATAATGAAGCGATACTGAAATGCCAAAAAACATTTGCCAGCTTTCTTGTAAATACTTTGCTAGAGCGCGCATTCTCGGATGATCGACGACTCGCAATTGCAAAGGAGGAAAAGTATCCCGCGTCAATCCCATTTCTTTTAACCCTAAGGCAAACAACTCTTCTGCCAGTACGTTATTTTGCCCAGTCCCTTGCCTTGCCAAAGAAAAGGGAGGAGGCAACGGTGTAAAAAGAGCGTTGCCCACTAAGATCTGTTGATGAATCTCCTCTCGATCTAGTACCAAGCTTAAAGCTTGGCGAATCGATTTGGAGTGAAGTGGAAAAGAGGATGTATTGAGATGCAACCACAACACACGCGAAGAAACCCTTCTGTGAATGAGCTCCTGTTTTTCAAAATTGTCAATCGATTCATAAGACATATTTTGTAGAGGAGAACCCAACCAATCGAGTTCACCTCTCTCATAGAGTTGTAGATCCGTCATAGGATCCGCTACGGAAGAGATTTCAATACCATCCAGATAGACATGGTCTCGATCCCAGAAATAGAAATTGCGTTCCAATCCCCATCTCTTTTCATTTTGAAAGTTTAAAATAAAAGGCCCATTAAATACTTGTGGTTCTTTGTTTTGGTCATAAATGGGGAAAAACAAAGGTTGAGATAAGATCTTCAAAAAATCGGGGTATGCATATTCCAACTGTATTTCCAACGTCTCCGCATTGAGCACCCGTACACCAAAACCTTGAGCACTAGAAAGTCCTTTAAGAATTTTTTCCCCATTTTTAATGAATAAAAAAGCCTGCATATTGATCCCATCTATCAATGAAAAAACTTGTTTCCAAGCCCGCTCGTAATGATAAGCTGTAACTAATTCTCCATTACTCCAATGATTGGAGCGGAGAATAAAAGTATAGGTCATTTTATCTGAGGATAGGAAAACTTCTTTAGCTCCTGCTAAAAGAGCCTCTCCTTTTTCATCTAAGCGTGTCAGCCCTTCAAACAATGCTTTATAGACCATACGACAGCGCAGATCAGATGCGATATAATGAGGGTGCAATGAGGGAGGAAATCCATTTTGAAAAGCGAGGTACAACTTCCTTTTTTTGATTTGACTCTTCAAAGAGGATAGCTCTTGAGCAAATTGAGAGGCATATATGGTTGAAGGGTCTATAAGTACTAAATAGTGTGCGTCTGAGATCTGGAGATAGGCATAGGTTACATTTACAAGCGTTTTAATTTTTGCAAGCGATTCAAAGGAAAAAAAATCTTGAGTCTTAACGATCAAAATCTCTTGAGGAGCATGCTGAATACAAAACGCCTTTTTCTCTAATAGGATAGTGGAGAATGCCTTAAAGAGAGTTTCAGCTTTGACCTTATCCAAAGTAATTTGTGCTTCGAGAGGTCTCAGAGCATAAAATAGCGGCTGGCCAAAATGGGCAAATCCTGCAATTTTATCTGATAATTCTATCTTAAGCTTTAAAAAAGCATCTTCCTGGTGAGTGAAAAGTCCTCCATTAAAATCTCGAAAAAGGCCTATAGCATCTTCCAACACAGTAACTAGATACTTACGGATATGCAGTAAATTAATAGTCCGGTACGCATCGATGCATAGAGTCTTGATATGTAGTGAAAAGACAAATGCCTCTATCTCTATCGCTCCCGCAAAACTAGCATTCACATGTGGAAAAAATCGTATAGAGGAAGGCAATCGGGCTACGGCCTTTTCCATAGAAACATGCGCCCTTGGAGAAACCAGATGCACTAGAAACTCCAAATCAAAAGGCGTTTGCCCTTTAAAATGAATAGAAACTTGTGGCAAATCGTTATCGCTTTTTATCTCCTTTTGTAAAAAGAGCAACTGCCTGCAAGACTCTTCATGATTATAAGGCCAAAATGTAGCAGGGCAGCAAGTAAAAACCTCATGTAGAATGCTCTTGTGCAACTCCCCTTGTATCCTCTGTAAATCCTGCAAGCTTAAATCGTAGCCTCGCAACTTTTCCAACTCTAAATAGCAAAATAGGTAAGCGTGCTTAGTACATTGCCAAGTAAAAAATGAATCAGATGCAGCTCTTACACCCGGTAATAAAGTGCGGATACATTGAAGAATGTGCCCCTCATTAAAAATCTCAGATTGCCTTTGATAAGACAACATTAAAACGATACAAATGCGAGAAGAAACAGATAAAAGGCGGACCGCTACCTCTCTACCCGCTTGTTCACTACTAGATAGAGTATTTTCTATCCGCTTTTGCAGCAAAAACTGCATGAGCAAGATTTTTTTTAAGTGTTTTAAACTGCGCTGATCTAAAAATATCTGATCGGTATTAGCTATGAGCTGATAAAAACCCTTGACTAATCTCTCATCAAAAAACTTCGGGTAGCGCAAGGAAGCTCGAGTTACGAAGTCTCTGAGACATTCTGTCTTTTTGAGAGATGGCATAAGTTATCTAAAACTTAAACTTGATTGCCAATCGTTTATATCTCATCTCCACTTAAATCTGGACTCATTTCACTCGTTCTAGGAAGATAATACAAGTTGCTAGGAATAATCCTCCAAAGAAGAAATAATAGGGAGCAGCAAAATGATGGAGCTAGAAGGCAAAGTTTGGAAAGATCCTGTCCAGGCAGAAGATCTTTATTGATGAGTTAGCAATGAGTATTAGCAAGGGACCGTGTTTTTCGGCGCTCAATGATAAATTAAGATCTACTTTTATCTACTGCTTTGAAGATGAACGCGGCGCATCCCCCTCCGATGAGGTTCGCTGCAAAGAAAATCCAGAGATTTGCCCAAACGCTTAACTTCATAATCGTTATACCAAGAGCGACGGCTGGATTAAAAGCGGCTCCAGAAATGGCCCCGACAGAATAAGCTCCCACGAGAACAGTAAAACCGATTGCCCAACCATAAAATGAATTGCCTTTTGTTCCCTTAGCTATAGCGACATTCAAAACAACATAACACAATGCGAAGGTAAACAGGAACTCTGCTAAAAACGCTTTCATTGTCTCTAGAGGTAATGAGGGCTGGGTTGGATATCCTTTGTAGTAAATCGTCAAGTATCCTGCAAGGATTCCAGCGGCTAATTGTACAATCCAATACCTCCCTAAATCTTTTAAAGATAACTTGCGACGCAAAAAAACAGCGAACGAAACGGCGGGATTGTAATGACCTCCTGAAACATGACCTCCTGCAAACACCATGACCGCAAGCACAGAACCTATCGCGAGCGGCGCCATGATCCCCGCACTATTGGGTCCGAGAACTGTCATTCCAACGGTAAAGACTAAAAAAAATGTCCCGATGAATTCATATAAATATTTCATGCTTAATTCCTCTTCCAAAACCCAACGGGTCCTGGTATTTTATGGGTTCAATTTGAAATTAATATTTAACTTCAATTTTTCCCAGTCAAAAGTTTGAGAGGAAAGGGGATAGGGTAATTTATGTATACGGACATTGAACGCAAAGACGCCAAGCCGCTAAGATGCAAAGAGAAATAAATTATAAATCTTTGCGCCTTAGCGGCTTGGTGTCTTTGCGTTGATATTTTAATCGCTTTAGCTTTTCTTCTCGTCGTCGAGGATTTCGACTTCAGCTTCTTCGATGTCGCTCCCTTGTTTTTCTTGGGGGCCGCCGCCAGGAGGGGGTGTCTGTGGTCCACCTTCACCAGTTCCTGAGGCGTGCTGCATCGCTTCGCCGATCTTTTGCATGTGGGTGTTCAGCTCATCGTGAGCCGTCTTGATCATCGCTGGGTCGTTTTGCTCGAGTGCTTTTTTGACAGCGTCGATTTTGCTTTGGATATCGGTGGCGACATCTTTGGGAAGCTTGTCCTTATACTCGTTGAGCGATTTTTGGGCGCGGAAGGCAAGGGAGTCGGCTTCGTTGCGCATTTCGATCTCCTCTTTGCGCTTTTTATCTTCTTCCGTGTGGTCTTCGGCATCTTTGAGCATCCGCTTGATCTCAGCTTCGGTGAGGCCTGATTTCGCTTCGATCCGGATCTTCTGCTGTTTGCCCGTTTGGTATGTCTTTGGCAGAGACGTGCAAGATCCCGTCGGCATCGATGTCGAAAGCGACCTCGATTTGCGGCATCCGCGAGGAGCAGGGGGGATATCGGTCAAATCAAACCGTGCCGATCTCTTTATTGTCTTTGGCCATTTTGCGCTCGCCTTGGAGAACGACGATCGTCACGGCAGGCTGGTTGTCCGCAGCAGTAGAGAAGACTTGTTTCTTCTGCGTCGGGATCGTCGTGTTGCGCTCGACGATCGGTGTCATAACGCCGCCGAGTGTTTCGATCCCGAGTGTCAGGGGAATGACGTCGAGCAGGAGAACGTCTTTGACATCTCCTGACGAGAACACCGCCTTGGATCGCAGCGCCGACAGCGACCACTTCATCAGGGTTGACCCCTTTATGCGGCTCTCTTCCGAAGATCTCTTTGACTTTCTTTTCGACAGCAGGCATGCGGGTCATTCCGCCGACGAGGATCACTTCGTCGATCTTGTCTTTGGAAAGGCCAGCATCTTTCAGCGCTTTGAGGCAAGGCTCGACTGTCCTTTCGATCAGGTCGTGGCACGAGGCTTTCCAGTTTTGCGCGGGTGAGTGTGAAGGCAAGGTGTTTGGGGCCCGTCGCATCCATCGTGATGAACGGCTGGTTGATCTCTGTCGTCTGCGTTCCGGAAAGTTCGATCTTGGCTTTTTCTGCTGCATCGCGCAGGCGCTGCAGGGCCATTTTGTCTTTGCTGAGATCGATGCCATGTTCTTTTTTGAATTCATCGAGCATCCAATTGAAGATCGCGTTGTCGAAGTCGTCGCCGCCGAGGTGGGTATCTCCGTTGGTGGAGAGCACTTCGAAGACGCCGTCGCCGATTTCCAGGATCGAGATATCGAATGTTCCGCCGCCAAGGTCGAAGACGGCGATTTTTTTGTCGTGCTGCTTTATCGAGGCCGTAAGCGAGCGCTGCAGCTGTCGGCTCAGGGATGATCCGTTTGACATCGAGTCCTGCAATGCGTCCGGCATCTTTTGTCGATTGGCGCTGGGAGTCGTTGAAATAAGCAGGAACTGTGATGACCGCTTCGGTGATTTTCTCTCCGAGATAGGCTTCTGCTGTCTCTTTCATTTTGATGAGGACCTGCGCTGCGACTTCTTCGGGAGTGACGATTTTGCCTTCCACTTCGAAGACGGCATCGCCGTTGTTGTTTTTCGTGACTTTATAAGGAACGGTCTTTGTCTCCGACTTGGACTTCGGCGAATTTGCGGCCGATGAAACGCTTTGCGGAATAGATCGTGCGCTCAGGATTCGTGACGGCTTGCCGCTTTGCAGGAACGCCGACGAGGCGTTCATCCCCTTTATAGCCGACGACAGAGGAGTTGTCCGTCCTCCTTCTGCGTTCGCGATCACTTTCGGAGTGCCGCCTTCCATGATAGCAACGCAGGAGTTGGTCGTCCCTAAGTCGATTCCTATGATTTTACTTTTCTTTTTTTGCTCTGTCATAGATAATTTCTCCTTATTGTTTAATTTTTACTCGGGGGCTGAAGGCCACTTTGACTACCTGGAGCGACGCGACCTTGACCCTGCAGGCCGATGGTGTGGTCGCCGCTTTTGTATCCTTTGACGTACTCTTTCAAAATTGTCCCTTCCGGGTTTATCTGTCGGTCTCTTCCGTTTCGATGGCGTGGTGCCATGTTGCGGATCGAATTGGGCTCCTTCAGAGTGAAATGCTGTGGCCCCATGATTGGCAAGGACATCTTTAAATTGTCCTAGGATCATCTAAAATCCTTGTGCCCAATTGCGCATCTCTTCCGACATCTGTTCTGTAAATTGCAGAGCATTTTCCAAGTTGTCGATCGGGCCTAAAATCTCTGCGATCACATTTTCAACGGCAAAACGGGTCATCTCCTGCTTTTCCTTTTGCATCCTCTTGCGCGTGTTGTCGATTTCTGCGAGAAGGCGCAGGTATTTGTCTTTGTATTCTTTTAGCTCTTCTTCAGCTGCTTTTTCGTGGGTTGACATTCGGTTCTTTTTCTTCGGTCATGTAATCTCCGTCTGGTCTTCTAAGAGTAAGGTTTGGCTCTGATCGAGAAATCCCAGGTGTATTTTGTGGAGGTCGAGCTGTGAGGGTTTGGGGTTGCGGAAAGAGATCTTGAATTTGTAAACGCTTTTCGTCAAGGAATCGGAGATCGAATCTGCGATCTGTTGCAATTGGCCGAAAAGCTCGCGATAAGGGATCCGGTTGGGGCCTAAAATTCCAAAAGCGCCGCAGATCGTTTGATTGATGCGATAGGGGATGGCGATCACAGAGCATGCGGTTGCCTCCGGAGAAAAGGGAGGAGATCCTCTCCGATCCAGCAGGTGAGCTTATCTTTGTGGCATGCTCGTAGAGAGAAGTTGGCGCAGCATCTGCTTATTTTCAAAAATCGAAAGGCCGCTGGCAAGTGCAGCAGCATCATTGAAATCGGGATAGGAGAGCAACTTGGAAAATCCTGCTTGAAAGAGGTCCTCTGCGCTGAAGTGGGTATAGCCGACAATGTGGCGGAGCATCAGTTCCTTATAAAGCTTTGCGCCGAGCGATTCTTCTTCAGGGTCGATCGCCGGTTTTTCAACCCCATTCAAACGCCAATTGAAATAAGTCTCGAGACGTTTGAGTGTGAAGCTGGAAAGTTTTTTATCGGTATAGAGAACTTCTGTGCGGATGAGTCCAAAATCTGTGATGAGAACACAGAGTAGACGGTTCTGATCGATGAAGAGGAGCTTGATCTCGAGGATGAAGTCCTGGTCAAAACGGGGAGCGGAGAGAAAGACCGCACAACGGGTCATTTCACTGATCTTTTCAGTGGCCTGCAATAAAAAAGAGGCAACCTCGCGCGTCTCTTTATTGAGGAGATATTTGATCTCATCGATCTCTTCTAGTGAGATGCGTGGCTGATCGAGGAATGCCTCTGCATAGGCCTTGTAGGCGAGTGCCGTGGGAATTCTCCCACCTGAGGAATGTTGCTGCTTGACATATCCCTCTTCTTCGAGCTTGGCAAAATAATTGCGGATAGTCGCTGAGCTTAAAGACCCAAACCCATTTTCACGCAAGGTATTGGAGCCGATCGGCTTGCCTGTTTGAAGGTAGAGTTCGACGAGGCCGAAGAGGATCAGCTTTTCCCGCTTGTCCTTGGTGGGTTTTTTGGGCGTTAATGATTTCATATGTTGTTTTTCATTATTTACATTAAATATAGCAAAGATGAGGCAGAAAGGCAAGAAATATTTAGCAGTCTAATGACCAGACTGCTGATTTATTTTATAAGTCTTTAAGAATAAATGATTTAGTCATTCCCTACGATGAGAGGATCTTGGGCGATCAGGGGGAGGACATCGATAAGGGAGGGGGACCAGTCTATCCCTCGATAATAGACGATGCGGGAGGCGATATGGCAGGCGATGATCGCTTTTTTATGCACATCAGGGACCTCGAGCAGGATTCTCTTCTGGTACTTTTCCGCAAAAGGGGAGGGCAGTAATTTAAACAGGCAGCGGATGATCGGGTCTGAAGGGTCATTGGTCAGTATGATGTTTTGGAGATAGGCGATCAATTGATCTTTGTATAAGTTGATCCGTTCAGAGATCCATTCAGAGATGTCTGTGAGTAATGCCCCCGATTGCGCATGGGTTTTTAACATCAGTTGGGCCTCTTCACGAGCGCGGGCTTTGATGATCTCGAGGATCTCCTTGACGATGAGAGGCTTTTCTTTGATGAATTCCTCCTCAGAGAGGGCAAGACTGGCAAGCACTTCAAACGAAGAGCAGATCACCCCTCCTTTATTTGCAGAACTATCTTTAATGATGATCACGCCCATTTTTTCCAGGGATCGTCGCGCCCATGGTGCAAGGTAGAGATTCGCCCCTTCGATAATGGCTTTGGCCGTCGGTTTCCCCGTCTCATCGAGAAAATCCTTAAAGTTGTTTTCGTTAAGAGTTCGCGGACGCCCACCTCCTGGGATAAAGATGTCTGCTTTCACTCGATGAACATTGTGACGGAGGAGATGGTTCATCTCATTGCCCGATAACCAGTCTTCAATGAGTTTTCCTCCGATTTTTCTCCAGCACAGTGTTTGTTGTGCATAGGCTGTTTGCTCCCGTTTCGTTCGCGTGTCGAGCAAAAAGCCCCCCTCGTTAAGCTTTTCTGGGGGATAGAACCGGATAGGTTTCGACTCCTTGAAAAGTTGGGTGATCGATTTCTAGATCGAGCCCTTGTGGATCGAAAATTGTCCCTGAGACGTCGATGGTCGCAAGCAATTTTGCAGTTTTTGGATAAAAACGGTAGAGGTTGTACATCTGATTGCCAGCGACATCTCCATCTGGCCCCCCTGACATTTTTATCGTAAATGGCTCCGTTTTAGGATCGATCCCAAGATATTTAAGGACCTCCTCCATGTAGACGTTCACGCCGAGGGATGTCACACCGTATTCCTTGTGGTTGATTCCAGCACCTGGCTTGCTCGAGATGAAGGCGCCGCCAGGTTTGTAGTCATAATATTTGCTGTAAGCTGCAATCCACTCGATCATCGGGTTCTGCATGTTTTCATCAGGGCCGAGATAGATGTATTCAGGCTTTTGATAGTAATCGACGACGTATTTGGGGCGTAATTTCCCGTCAGGGTCGCAGTTGATGATCGAAAGAAAGCTCTCGATGTAAGAGCGTTGTGCTTGATAGAGATATTCAACCTTTTGCTCTTTATGGAATAGGGCAAGCTTGTTTTTCATCTCTTCGGGAGTCGATTCTGTCTGTTCGAGCTCTCGTCTATAAAACTCCTCTTCAGAATAAAGCCTTTCGTAAGGCTCCAGGAAGATCACCCCTTTGGCACCCCCCTCGGGAATATCTTTGTTCTTTTTATTTTGAGTGTAAGCGAGGTTATAACACTCGGCAAAGACGTTGTTCCTCTCAGCGATCATCTGCTCCATCCGATCGGGAAAAACGGTGCGAAGGCCTCCGCGGGAGAGATCGCGGAACCGGATGTGAAACCCGATAAAATAGAATCCTTTCATGAAGAAAATGGCAAAGGGGAGTTCTGGAAATTTCTCTTTACGCTCATAGGGAACGTGATCGAGGTATTGAGGATCGAGGCGAAAACAGTAAGCTGTTTTATTGTTCCGGTAGTAATTTGTCTTGAGTGTGTAGTCGACCATGTTCATCCCTTGTTTAAGGATGTTCTTTCGTCGTGTGTCGTTGAGTTGATTGCCAGTATCCAGGAGATCGACGAGCTGGATATATTCTTCGCGGATCTTAAGGTACTCTTCGAGATTTGCCCGATCGGGATCGAATTTAGCATCAAAGGCTTGGACCAGCTTGACGATCAATTCGGGATGGCGGCAAACCCCCTCTTCGATCTGGTTGAGGACATACATATTGACATCGGCATGTACCAGTACCTGGTGGATGAAATAGACGATCGATTTGACGAGATTGCCTTGATTTCCTGTCAGGAGAGAAGTGTCGACAAAGACCATTTCGATCGACTCCATCCCTTCGAAATACTTGAGCGTCACGAGTTCTTTCAGAAAATCGGGCAAATTCGCCTCTTCCCAGGCTGCCCCCCCTCGACTTCCATGAAGGCCGAGTGACATCAAAAGGATATTTTGACGGCTATAGGGATCGATATAGGTCGCATTGACCCGTTTCATCGCGAGCCCATGACGATGGATCACTTTAGCTAACCGATAGAGGAAGTTATATTTTGGAACATTGCGCCATGCAAAGACGATTTGTAATGAAGGGGTTTCCCTCTTCTCTTGCCAATCTTCATTGAAGCGCACTTCATATTGACAGTTGTCCCGCGACTTGGCCCGGAAAAACATGTCGAGCGCCATGATCAGTCGCTCTTTGGTCATCGCCTTTAGAAAGAGTGGACTGAGTTGCGAGATCAGTTTACGCACGTCGTTTTCAGTGACCTGGGGGTTGCGCCCTTTGACCTGCTCGAGGATCTCTTTCTCTTTTTCTTCAGAAAAAAGATCGGCTGGTGACTTTTCGACAAAGTCACTAAAGAGGATCCTCGCGATGCGCAAAGGAGCTTTAACCCTTGGAAAGGGTGGGGGTTCGTTGGAAACGAACGAGCGGTAATTTTTAATCCCGTAACTTTTATAATGTTTCAGAATGCGCAAGTCGGCATCAGGGCTGTCGAGACAGATGACGTAGGCCATGTTTTTGAGATGGATATGGGAGAAAAAGTCGTTTAAGTCGAGCCCCTCAAGATTGTGGACGATCAATAAGATGCTCTCTTGATCGACCTCCTCGAAAAAGCTATTTGGCATATGCCGGTCGATCCATGAGTAGTTCTCTTCAAATTTTTTGCTCTCTTTTTCAATGGCTTGGTGCAACTGCTCTTTGGATAGTCTTTGGGTAGGGCGTACCGGATCGCTCATCGGTTTCTCCTTAGATCTAAATTTATAAATATCACTTTCAAATATTTTTTACATATTCAAATGCATACTTTCCCTTTGAAGTTGTAGTATGATAATTTAATTGATTACTAATAATAATATTGATATAATTATATTGTTAAATCGATTATTATAAATAAATAATTTTAGGTAAAAAATGAGTATTACAAAAATGTCAGGACTTCCACTTAGTTTCCGAATGCCAACCCATCAAGAGTTATCGTTCCATCTCTCAACTTTGAGCTCTAATGAGCGTAAAAAACTGGAAGGGGATGTTAAAGAGATGGCCTTAGAAGAAGGGGTAGTGATTGCAGATTGGGATCGAGAATGGGGTCAATACCATTTATTTGACGATACTGCACGACTTGTCAAAGCACTGATGGAAAAGAAAAAGAATGAGCTGTTTGGCTTTACCCATTCACAAGCAGTGAATTTAGTCACTTGCCATTGCCCTTTAATGTGGGAGAATCTCTTCTCAAAGGAATCAAATCAAGAGCTTATCCAAAGAGTTTCTGCTCTGAACAATTTGCAGCTCTATAAAGCGAAGTTAAATGCCAAATACCCTAATTTACACCTAGGTAGCTCTAACGATATCGAGACACGAAATAGTGCCTGGAAAGGGATGGAGATGTTTTTTCTCCTTTTTCCGACATGTTTAACAAAGGCTGAAGGCGACCTGTTTAACCGTTTTATGTCGATCACTCATGAATTACTGACAGGCAAATACGACGAGGTGACTGCGGGTATCATTCTTGACCGGTTGTTGCTGAGAGTCTCTTTTCATCCCACCCCGACCGACCTAACCAACCATCTTCGACTCAAAGAGCTAAATGTAATGACCCAAGATCAGATTCGAAAGAGATCTTTGCAAAAAGCAGGGGAGAGTTTGTGGAAGTCGATCAGTATCATCCCTTCTCAAGAAAATAAACTAGGAAAATTCAAACCCCTTGACAAGTCCTCTGCAATGAAGGAGGTTTACGCTTCCCAATGTGATAGGGTGCTTGGTTTTGGAATGACCTCTCCCACTCAGATGTTCCACTGCTCTAATCCCTTTCTTTTTCAATCGATGCAGGACATTAAGGAATTATTCGATGCCGCCGAAACAAAGTTTAAACAGAGGGATTTTGAAGAAGCAGGCCACTTGAGGCAACGCGCATTTGATTTGCTCAATGCACACGACATTCCCGTAGAGGCTAGAAGTTGGGTTTTTGGTGAAATGTACAGCTTATATGGAGAAGAGCGTATCGTCGATCTTTTGGGAGAGAAACTCTTTTATAATTATGGAGGATATTCAACTTCTGATGGGGAAAAAGCAATTGCGATTCAATATTATCTCAAATCTGATGCTATCAAAAATCATGGCGATACGTCTGATTTTCAAGGATCTTTACAAATGTGGTTCAATGGTGCTGGCCGTGCTTTTGATTTGATTGTCAAAGATCCCACTGGGGGAGAGAAGCTGAAGAGTGCACCCAAGGCCATCGCTCATTTATATGCCTTGTTGGGGATGATCAAAGGTTCGATGGACTGTTCTTCAGGCAATACTCTCGTGGAGTATTATCCAGGACTTGGAAGAGTGGTGAATTTTTGGGATTTTGACGATGAGAGGTCGATGCCAACCCATCAAAATTTCCATGACATTCGGTTATGGCAATTGGGACTTCCTCAGTGTGCACAGCCTTTCGACCGGGCGACCCTTCTTTTATTTTCCGATCCCTCCCTTTTAAAGAAGCTCAGGAAACAGCAGACCTCTCCTCATATCTCCAAGGAAGCTTATCATGCCCAGCATCAGCGGATGAAACAGATCATCGCCTTATTTCAACAAGAACTGAGGAAAAAAGTGATCACCCTCACTCCGCGCAATCTTTTTTTTACCCTCTTTGGCGGCAAAGAAGAGTTCTATAATACCAAACGTAAATTCAATGAAGATAAGACATACGGCAACGAAGGGATTCGGATTTCACCCATTGAACTCTTTGAGTTTTCTATCTCCAACATGGGTAAAGGGGTATGGTATACTGGTGATGAAGGTAAGAAGAAGCTGGTAGGCAAGAACATGCGGGCTCTTTATTTCCCTGATTTGCCCTAAATCACGTGCCCTTGCCCGTGCCCGATTGATGTTTTTTTCTGAACCACGGGCACGGGCACGAAAATGAAGAGATTCATTCCATATGTAATCCAGACCAAAGTAAACTATACTGAGAGTTTGTTATGACAGTACCCATATCTGCATCCAATGCCTTTGTTTCCCCCATCGTTTCAGAGGTTGTGTTTCCAAAGCTCCAAACTGAAGAAATGCCCCAGTGTATCCTTTTTGGAACGGGCTCTCCTTCCCATTTTGCTTTTCTCGACAATGATTATCCCTCTCCTTTTGAATTTGGTGGGCGGCATTACACATGCGCCACTGCTGCTTATGAGGCGCATAAATTTTTCCACCGATCAGATCTCATGGACCGATTCACAACCCTCAATGCTCAAAAAGCATTGGAACTCTCTGCGGAAAAACATTTTGAAAAACATTCAGATTGGTATGCCCTGCGAGAAGAGAGAATGTTCCACGTTCTTCGCGCGAAATTTGGACAAAATCCTCCCCTTCAACGTTTGCTTCTTTTGACAGCTGATGCTTATCTTTCGGCGCATACTCCATTTAAGGGGATGGATCCTTATTGGACAGATAATGGGGATGGATCGGGATTAAACCGTCAGGGGAACCTTCTGATGCAAATCCGGAAAGAATATGGTGGAATCGGAGAAACTTCCCGTTTGCCCAATTATGAGCAATTCATCCTTCGAAAAGAAACTGAAAAAACAATCGATTGTCAGCTCGACAAACCCCCTGGCGAAATCATGATGGAGATCGGAGAGCTCAATCGACAGATTGACGATGGGGATTACAAGCTTCACTCCCAAATTGCCAGGCAATCAGATCATTTACCTTTTACCCGGTTCCCGAGGAATAATTTTCCTTATGACAAGACGCTCGTTCCCCTTTCTTCTGGACGTTACATCAATGCGAGTTTTGTCTTCGGGAGACAATTCATCGGCACACAATCTCCGATGCACCATACGACAGAAGATTTTTGGTCGATGATCCTCGAACATGATGTGTCCACAGTGATCATGCTCAATCGACTTGGGGATCCAGGTGACGATATCTATTTTCCATTGACATTAGAAGACAAAAAAACCTATGGAAAGATCCACCTCGAACTCGTGGAACCCCCCTTTTTCAAAACGGAACCCAGCTGGCGGCAATCTCCTCATGAGGAAGAACCCCATGCTGTCATCCATCGAAAATTAATAGTCAGCAACGAAGGTGAAGAGCCTCGCATCGTTCATCATTTTCAATACCAAAACTGGCGTGATTTTTCGGCAGGAAATGAACGTGCAGTTGCCTACCTCGTCAAAACAGTCGATGCGGTGCGAACTGAACAACCAATGTCACCCGTTACCATTCATTGCCATGCAGGTGTTGGACGGACAAGCGTCATGATCACTCTACTCGATCAGTTCAGAGCCCTAACAGATGGAAAAATCGACATTAAAAGAAGCGTGGAGCGGCAACGTTCACCTCTAGAAGGGCGGTGCAACAGCATGATGCAGTCGACCGATCAATATGCCTTTTGCTATCGCGTATTATCACTTTTTAAGCAGCCGCAAGCTGTTTAAGCAATTTATTGTTAATGTTTAAAGAGCTACTTTCAGATCCTCTGTTGTCGCATCGACAACAAGAGGATAGACTTTCCCTTTTTTGCTTTTGGATAACTGTTCCAGGCTAAGCTCTCTGTAGAGAGCTCTGAATTCAGTATCTTTAGCGCGCAGGTGATCCAAGATATACAGGCGGATACAAATTTCTAAAGCCGGAGAAACCCTATTTTCCCCGCTTTCCCATTTCAAGACTGCGACATGGCTAACTCCAAATGTCTTTCCGAATTCTGTCGTAGTCATTTCCATGTAGGATCGAATAAAGCCCAACTCATCGCCAGTGAGAGCAATGGGTTTATGGGCGAGCGCTTCCAACGCAACAATCATGAGTTTGTTCATGTTGATGTCAATATACCAATCGCCGAATTCTTTCTTCATAGGAGCATTTATCAGTTTAATCGGAAATCCAAGTCCTTCAAAAACAAATGTTTTTTTCTTTTTGTTTTTCATATTTTTTTTTAATTAACCTTAATTACTGTAATTATTGCCATTCTTTCATGAAAAGCCACGATAACTCGTAAATCTATTCCATTTACAGTTCTGCCGCGTATTGCGTGTTTCCAGAGTTGATTTTTCACGTCAAAAATATCTTTTTCGATCTCATGCCGCCCATATTCAAGGACACGCAAAACATCTGGCAAACGGATGAGGCGTTGCTTCTGCCTTTCAATCGCATGCTCTCTTAAAATGTATGTCCCGTTCCGAATATGTTCTTTAACTTTTTTAAGTATGTCAAAACTGGCTTTCTTCACGCCCATAGTCTCTTCCGATTCCATCATTGTAATGAAGTTACAATTTTAGTTCAATGTTTTTATTTAAATGAATGTATGTCAATGATTTTTAAGCCTTTGTTTCAAGAGATTCAAGAGAATTTGCGTCTTTGCGTTGATAGCCATCACTTCTTAAGCAGCCGCAAGCTGTTTAAGCCGACAAGCACGGTGCCCCCTTCATGCAGAATGACTGCAATCCACAGCGGAATGAGGCCGAGCAGAGCAGGGACTGTTGCAAAAACGATCACACAAAGCGCAAGTGAGATGTTTTGTTTGACAATGGAAAGGGTGTGCCTTGCTTTGCGCACAAGCCAGTCGAGGAGGGAGAGATCATCGTTGAGAAAGACGATATCGGAGGCATCGATGGCAGTGGCACTGCCGATTTTTCCAAGAGAGATTCCCACAGTCGAGCGCGCAAGCGCTGGCGCATCGTTAATCCCGTCGCCGACCATGATTAACCCTGCATCATTCGATACTTCAGCCACTTTGGCAAGCTTATCTTCAGGACGCAAATTCGCAAAGACATCGTCAATTCTGACTTGTTTTGCAACGGCGCGGGCGATCTCCCAATGATCCCCTGTGAGCATCATCGGCTTTAAGCCCTCTCGATTTTTTAAACGATCGATCAGCGGGATCGCTTCAGGACGGAGCGTATCGAGAAAATGGAAGAGAAATAGAGTCTCCTCGACAAGCAATAAGGTGCTTAGATGCCCCTCGCGCTGATGAGTGGTTTGCATCGATTCCCAATTTTTTTTGAGGGAAGCGGGGATCTTCTCTGCGATGAACTCGCCGTGACCGATAAAGACAAGAGCTGATTTTTCATCGAGGGTGATTCTCCCTTCTAGCCCATAACCGTGAACGGCTTTAAACTCGAGGAGCTCCTTTGGTTTTACCGACTTTTCTTTGGCAAAGGCGACGATGGCATCGGCAATCGGATGGACTGCATTCCGCTCCAATCCATAGGCGATCGCAAGGGCCTCGTCGACACTGCAAATCGGTTGTTTGGCTGAAATAGATTCAATGCCTACACAACTGAGTTTGCCTGTCGTCAAGGTTCCCGTCTTATCAAAAGCAATCCTTTTACAATTCGCTAAGGCGTCGAGGACCACTCCCCCTTTGAGAAGGATCCCTTTCCGGGCGCAACAACTGATCGCACTTAAATAAGCGGTGGGTGTTGCGATGATCAAAGCACAAGGGGAAGCGGCGATTAAAAATGCCAACGCCCGGTAAATCCCCCCTTCGATTCCGAGATAAGGGATAGAAAAAATTAAAGGTAGCGTGAGAGCAAAGATAAAGAAAAGTGAAATGATCGTCATCGCATACCATTTGCCAAACCGGTCCAAAAAACGTTGCAGCTTGGGTTTGGCTTCTTGTGCTTCCGTGATGAGCTGAATGATGCGCGTCAGTGTGGAATCACTACTGGTTCGAGTGACGATGAGGGTTAATGTCCCGTCCAGATTTCTGGCGCCGGCCTGGACCTCATCCCCTTTTTTTTGGAAACAGGGTGGCTTTCGCCAGTGAGGTGGAACAGATTCACAAATGAGCTGCCGTCGACGACGATCCCATCCAAGGGGACGATCTCTCCTGCTTTAATCAGAAGGTGGGTACCGATCGGGATCTCTTTGACCGCTTTGTCATAAAGTGTGTTGTCAGAAGAGAGGACGCATGCAAAGCGGGGAGAGAGCTGGTGAAGGCTCAGCAAAGTGCCTTTCGTCTTTTCTGAGACTGTATTTTCCATCGCTGCGGACAGCTCGAATAAAACGAGTAGAAGCGCCCCTTCCATCCCGCTGCCGATCATCACTGAAAGAAGGGCGGCCAGGGTCATTAAGACATCGATGTTGATCTCGAGGTTTTTGATGTCTTCAATCGACCCTAAAAGCGCCGGAGTTCCTGCAAAAAAATAGACGAAAAGGAGCAAAAGGTGGGACAGGGGTGGTAGAAAAAACGACGCCGTAAACGAAGAGAAAAGCAAAAACCCTGAAAAGAGGGCGGTCTTCAAGGTTAAATTTTTCCCCCAGCCTCGAGATTGGGGAGTCAGAAAAGGGCTAATACTTTCTTCTTTACCCGAAGCAAAAAACTCATCAAAGACAAATGGGGCTATACTGTGCCCGCTTAGTTTGTGTGAATTGTTAAGGCCATTATAACGGTCCATCTGTCAGCTGTCGCTCCTCCAAAGGATCAATCAATACATTGTTCGTCGCGACAGCTGACATATGGGCCGTTCTAAGACCTTCAAAATTCACACAACCTAAGCGGGCACAGTCTATTCGATTCATTTAAAACTTGAAGCAAGGAGGGGAATTAAAAAATAGATGGAGCCGACGACAAGGCCAAGAGAGGCGAGGTTCCAGATGATCGAATTCCAAACCCGGTTACGTTCCAATTTGGCAGAGATCATCGCACACGCGATCACGATCAAAGCGGCTAAGGCGGGCAATCCATAAGAGGGAATCGACCAAAGGGCAAATAGGCAAATGGCACCACTCACTAATGCCCCACATAAAGCGCCAAAAGCTTGTTTGAGTGGATGTTCATAAGCTTCTAGAGTGAGTCCGAGCTCCTCTTCGAGCATCACGCGCAGGAGCCGGTTATTGTCGGCCATGAGAACCTCGATCACCTCTTCGAGGAGCTTACCTGTCAGCCCTTTGGCATGGTACATTTCCGTGAGCTCCTCTTTTTCCTGCTCCCTGTGGTGCTCGATCTCCCATCGCTCCTCTTCAATCACTCGGTGGAGCCGTTCAATACGTGTCCAGCCGAGCAAGGCACTCCTCACTGTCTTCCAAATCACAAAGCCCACTGAAAAAAGGAGCATCACTAGCCATGTCTGTTGCATGCTCATGAAGTGGGGCAAGGCTACCCATAAGATCAAAAGAGCGATTGACATTTCTTTCCCGGCATCCGCTGCAGCAGCTAAATGTCCTGGCATCTCAGTGCCGTGGGTCTCCGCCGAAGCCTCTGCGCCGCGGGTCCTCGCCTCTTTTAGATGTTCGACAACTGTTTTGCCCTGAAAATGCTCAGACGGGGGAGGAAGGGTCATGGTAAGTAAGCTCGCTTAAATATTTATAATGATCTTCAAGTTCTTTTCGCGATCTTTCACATCAGCCTTCTCAGCCATGTGCCCGCACATTGTCTTCGTCGTCTGCTGTGAAATCTCATCGAAAAGCTCCTTGAATTTCATTATAAATATTTCAGCTCACTTACTTATTAACCTTCTTGCAGGAGATGGGTGAGTAGGCGAACCATATCGAGATAATCCTGGGCTGCCATCACTTCGCGGATCGAGTGCATCGAGAGTTGGGGACAGCCAATATCAACGGTATTGATACCGGTGCTTTGGGCGACAATGGGTCCTATAGTACTTCCGCACGGTAAATCAGATCTGCAAACATAAGATTGATGGGGGAGGTTGAGCAGTTGACAAGCATGGATGATGATCGCGGCAGAAAGGGCATTGGAGGCGTATTTTTGATCGGCATTGTATTTGATAACAATCCCCTTCCCGAGCAGAGGAGTATGGTGAGGCTCATGCTTTTTAGAGTAGTTTGGGTTCAAAGCATGGGCCATATCGATCGAAACGCAAAGCGACCTATTTTTTAACAGGAGAGTTTCTTCAGGATCGATTTTCAAACTGTATCCGATCCTCTCCAAAATATTATTTAGGAAGGGAGATGCAGCTCCTTCTTTAGAGCGGGACCCCACTTCTTCATTGTCCCAAAATAGAGAGAGCTGGAGCCGATGTTGGGCCGGCTTTTCTAAAAATCCGATCGCGCAAAGCGCTGCATGAACACCTGCGAGATTGTCGATCCGATAAGAAGCGAGCATCTCATTTTCAAATCCGACAAAGCGTGCAGGTTCGTGAGGGACGAGGAAAAGCTCAAACGAAAGGAGAGAGTGGAAAGAGATATGGCGCCTGAGCAGTTTCTCCAAGGCATCGAGGGGCGTTTTCCCATCTTCTGACAACCCGATGATCGGATTTAAATGTTCCTGCTTGTTCAAATGGAGACCCTTCTCATTGATTTCCCGATCGAGATGGATGGCGAGTTGTGGAATAAAGACCAAAGCGTCATCTAAATGGACAAGCCTCTCTTCTGGCCGCCCAGATCCATCGGTGATGACGACTCTACCTGCCAAGGCTAAATCCCGATTAAGCCAGGAGGAGAGGAGGGGACTTCCATAGACCTCCACGCCAAACTGGGTCATGTTGGCTTTTTGATAAGCAGGCATGGGTTTGAGCTTGAGGGCTGGGCTATCGGTGTGAGAGGCCAGGATGATCGCTTGAGTGGGTTTTTTCTCAGGTAAGGTGAAGGCGCAAAGGGCTCCTCCTCTTATGACGAAATATTTTTTTCCGAGTTTGAGATCCCATTTTTCTTCTTCATCTAAAGGGTGGAATTCCCGAATCGCTAAACGATCGCCAATCTCTTTGACTGCATGCCACGATGTCGGAGAAGAGTCGAGGAATGTTTTGAAATCAGTCAATATGTGGGACATGACGTAACTCTTTTGTTCCATTCATATATTTGTGTAATACCACAGGAAGGGTTACAGAGCCATCCTCATTTTGATTGTTCTCGAGCAAGGCGACCATGAGACGGGATGTTGCAAGACCTGAACCGTTCAATGTATGGACAAATTCTGGTTTTTCTTCCTTCTGCCTAAAGCGAATATGGGAGCGGCGCGCCTGATAATCGGTGCAATGGGAGACCGACGAGACCTCGTAATAACGGTTTTGACCTGGTAAATGGACTTCAATGTCGATGGTTTTAGCTGCGGCAAATGACATATCTCCCGTGACCAGCAACATATTGCGGTAATGGAGATTAAGCCCTTGCAAGATCATTTCAGCGCTCGCCATCATCTGGTCAAAGACCTGATCGCTTTGACTTGGGGTAGTGAATGCGAACATCTCGACTTTATTGAATTGATGCATGCGGATGAGCCCCCGTTCTTGGGAACCGGCAGCACCCGCTTCTCGCCTAAAACAGGGAGTGCAGGCGATGAATTTTTTCGGAAGCTCTTCTTCCTTGAGGATTTCATCGTAATACAGCCCGTTCAAGGCGACCTCAGAGGTCGGGATCAGATAGAGCTGATAGTCTTCGTCAGAAATTTTGAAGAGCTGCTTTTCAAATTTTGGAAGTTGCCCAGAGCCAAACATGATTTCAGGTCGGACGAGATAGGGCACCATCCACATCTGAAATCCATTCTCGAGATGGATATCGATCATGTAATTGAGGAGTGCCCATTCGAGCCGGGCCCCGAGGTCGCGGTAAACAGGCCATCCGCTGCCAGAGATTTTAGCGCCCCGTTTAAAATCGAAAAGACAAAGCCTTTCATTGAGCTCGACATGGTTTTTAAAAGGGAAGGAAAACTCTCTTTTTTGCCCAAATGTCTTAATGCAGACATTATCCTTTGGATCGGGAGAAATTTTGATCTCATCGCGCGGCAGGTTGGGAAGATAAGCTAATTTTTGATTCAACTCAGGCTCGAGGTGTGAAAGTTCCTGGTCCAAGATCCCAATTTTGTCGCCAAGGCCTGCTACCTCTGCCATCAATTCAGAGAGATCTTGCTTTAGCCTTTTCTTCTCACCGATCTCTTTTGAGAGGTGGTTGCGCGTCGCTTTGAGTTCTTCGACGTTCAATTTGATGACCCGAATCCGCTCATCGAGAGCGACGATCGGAGATAGATCGACCTCAGGGTCTTTTGTCCTCAGCTTCTTTTCAACAGCCTCTTTATCAGCGCGGATGAGCTTGATGTCGATCATCTTGTTCTCTCTCTTGATGCTAATTTATTAGGGCTGAATATAGAATCTTAATTCCTAAATGTCAATGGCGTCATGGAGAGAGGTGTCTTGGAAGGATGGGATTAAAAAAAGTTCATGCTTTGGCGGGAGTTTCCCATAAATGACAATGTTTAATGTTTTATTGAGACACGAGCTTTTGAAGAGTGTAGTCTAAGAAGTCCTTACCTTGGTACTCACTGCGAATGGCTTCTCGTTCTTTTTTATATTTCTCAATGACTTCGTCTTCTTTAAAGAACGACATGAAAGCTGGCAAAGTTAGGTTTTCAAGACTCGATTTCCCATCCGTTAAACTGTCGCTCACATACGGGGCCACGCAATCTGCAAATTTTTCTGAACTCTCAGGTTGTCCCCAATGTTCCCAATAAAAGGTTAAAGAGTTTTTTAGCCCAAAGCCAAATAGAATTCCCCAACTGACTGGATTTCCTTCTAATTTATCCCAAAAGGGTGACCCTTTTTCAATTTGAGATGCTTCATGAATTGGATCAAAATCAAAACCTACGACATCCTTAAAAAGATGATAATTTTCAGAAATGGCGTGAGCGACTTTTAAGGGATCTACGAAGTAGACGAGAGCGAACTTTGAATCGCAGGTGTCATTCTTTTTATAAATCATATATCGGTTAATAGGAAAACGGGAGCGAATCCGTTCCCATTTTTCCCAATTTTGAGCGAGTTGATAATCTTCAACATAAATGGCAGTTTTTTTCTCTTCCTCAGTCATTTGATCATAGTATGCCTGAACCTCTTCATCTGTATGATAATGAAGAGTGATGCATGACATTGGTTTACTGCCGCATAGAGTGTAAATCGCTCGATTTTGCAGCATTAAGCCTGTAAAAAAATTTTCCATCCAGGCTCTATCCTCTGAAATGGGTTCATAAGTCGGTGGTTGTGTAGTTTTATCGCATCCGAAGGTGAAAAAAAGAATTGCAAGGAATGGCAGTAAAAGTTTTAAATGAGTTCGCATTCTGTTTTTAACAACTAAGAGGAAGGAAAAAAACATGATCAGCAAAGTCCTTACATTTATTGCCGTTTTAGCATCTAGCACCAGCTTCGCTCACGAAGCAAATAATCCCATTGATAATGAGTTAATGGATAAAATTGAAGCAAACAAAAATACGTGTGTCTGTGGCTATTTTGAAGATAAGCTCTATCTACATCCAAACAGAATTTTCCCCACTGAACAAGGGATATATCTGAATTTAAACGATGTGGATTATGTCCTTTTGCCCATCCTTAATTCTGACAGCAGAGGTTGTTATTTGCCTTGCGTCGATGTTTTAAGTATATGCCCAGGGTGCGGCAATCCGTATTTTGTTAGTTGCTCTAGACCGGATTGTCCTTTAGTTCAGCGGAAGCAAGAGAGGCAAAGAGAAAAAGAACGGGAAAAAGAAGAAAGGAAAAAAGAAAAAGAAAAGGGAAAGAAGAAAAAGTAACTATACTGCGCCCACTTAGGTTGTGTGAATTTTGAAGGTCTTAGAACGGCCCAGATGCCAGTTGTCGCGACGAACAATGTATTGAATGATCCTTTGGAGGAGCGACAGCTGGCAGATGGACCGTTATAATGGCCTTAAAAATTCACACAACCTAAGTGGCGCAGTATAGAACCAACCCCTATAAAAGCGCCAGTATCGAGCTCATTTTCCTGGCGCTGCTCTCTCCGGGCATTATTGGAATGACTCCTTCGGAATACAATTTTTTTCTTTATTTGTCGCAATACTGAGAATCGCGCCACTTTTTGGCGCAATTCGACAGGTTAAAAGCATTAAGTTCCTAAGTTATTGATATATAACAGTTTATATTGATTTCGAGGTGCCCTGTTAATAAAGACAATGTTATTACGCAACGGTCTCAACCTGCCTATTTTAAAAAGCTCTAATGATTGCTAATTAATTTATTAAAGGGTAATAGGTCAATTAATCATTAGCAGGATTTGTATGGTTGTACCTTCAGAAAAATTAATGCATTTGAAAGAATATGCAGCTCAATTGAGTGATCCTCAAGAAAAAAATCGTGAAACAATCAGGCAAGCTGCTCTTAAAATTATATCCGATTTAAATGCAGATTTAAGAAATAAGAATCTGCAGTTGGAAGAATGGAATGAAATTTTTCAAGTCATTCAACCTTATACAAAATTAGACCTTTCTGAAGAAAAAGGTGGGATCATAAATACGATAAAAAGTCTTTTTGATGTGTTTTCTGGATCTTCTGAGAATAAAATTGATAGTTTAGTAAATTTTGTAAATGAAAAGCGAGTTCAGTGTACGAAAGGGTTATTCGATCATGAGAGATCGATTGCAATTAAAGAGCATCAGCAATTCATTCACAACGTGATTGCTCCAACACGGAATGAAATCAGAGAGCATATCATCGGGATCCGATCGCAAAATCCCCGCTTGATTTTATCTGTTCAGGATGAGGTGATGTTGCTCCGTGAATTGATCAATACAGAGGTGAAAAAATTGGAAGATCCGATTTCTAGAGAAGGCAAAAACCTGCAAAGAATGCTCGACATGCTTCAAGGAGGGCTTTTTGCTTTCGATAACGACTTTGAAAAAGCGTTGATGAGGGAAAGGCATGAAACGGGTGCTGTCGTATTGCAATCTCAGCCCGAAGCATTGGATCAAGCCGCTATTGAAAAGTTGAGAGTTCAACGATTATATCGTCTTGAGAATCTTGAAGCCGTTTACCGATACTCGGTGAATGATCCCAATCAAAGAGTGGCTAGCAAATGCTTTGAACCGACATGTGGCTGGTATGTCGGAACATTTCAATTCAATAGGAATTATGCTCCTTTTGAAGTGGAAATGGAAAGAATCGGACAGGAACATGGAATAAAAGTTATTTCCGATATTAAAATAGATTCCTCCCAACAAATGTATATCACTGAAGATAATAAGACCGATCTCATGTTAGACTGCGAATCTATCTTAATGCTTAAAGAAGGGGGTAATAGCGCTTTGGGAGCTTTTGCTCAAGATTTTGTCGATTTTAGTAAAAACGGGGAGATTCGAATACCGAGCATGCAAAAGTTTGAAGTAGTAGAGACTTTCCTAAGCTATTCAGAGGTGGATATTTGTATCGAAAAAGATCGTGCAAAAAGATCGGGAGAATGGAACAAACTTATCGAAAATATGCAGGAGGAGACTCCTTTCCATTATCTTGGGATCCCCCATCGTGATGCTCTCTCTTTCAAAGCAATCGCATTGGCCTCTTCTTTAGATAAAATCCCCATCATGAACTTAACGTATAACGAGGGTGGAAACACTCTGATCGGAAAAAGGGGAGGGCAATCCTATGCCCTGATTGGACGTGATTCTTATGCAGTTTCGAAAATGTTCATGGAAGATGATTTAGGTCGTGAAATGACACATGATGAAGTGTGTATGGCCTTTGCAATCGACTACGGCATTCCGAAGGAAAATATTTATTTCATCGAACAGCCTGGAGATTTTCATCTAGATATGAGCATGACAATCATCGGGGAAAATACGATTCTTCTCAATAACGCCGAAGAAGCTCAAGAAAGGTTTGCAGCAGAGCAGCAGGTTTGGCTGGCGGAGGCGATCAATGATAGGCCTGAACACGAACATTTTTTTACATCCTATGTGAAAGCAGAGATTGAACAAGTCAGCGCGAGAAAAATAATGGAGGATGTCGTCGAACAAGATCTCACAAAATTGGGATTTAATGTGGTCAGAGTCCCGGGAAGATTTCATTATAGCAGCCATTCAGGTGCGATGAATTTATTTAATATGGTCACGGCTAAAACGCCCAGTGGTGAAAATATCGTCGTTCTCCTAGGATGTATAGGTGAATACGGGGCTTTCTTTGAAGGAGTGATCAGGGCGCATTGCGATCAAAAAATTGATAGAATTTATTTTTTAGATTTGGAATCTTCCCAGGATTGTTTAACAAAAGGCGGGGGAATTTCTTGTCGCACAAAGACGATCCCGCTCCCCGAAAATTTATAAACACTCTCTTAAAGTGAGGAAAAATGGTTTCAAAAGTGATAGATTTAACACAAAATTGGGTCATTCATTTTGATAGTTTAGTTAAAAACGAAATCCCTCTCAAAATGGAAGAGAAGGATGGGGTCATCTCTTTTTTTGTCCCTTTCGATAGACATCGGGGGATCACAGTCGAACTGATGACTTTGAAAGAAGAGGAACAGATCGTGGAAGGCAAATACACCGCGAACCCTTTTAGCTATAAAGAAGAGGTTGTCTTCAAAATTTTAAAAGTTGGGAAATTGTTAGGAAAACCCCAAGGGTCGATGTCTCGAGATGTTTGGATGATCAGTTCTATACCCAAGTAAACTCAAAAATCGGTTTTTGGCTGCGTTGGCATCCTCGCCTTTTCATCCGTCTGCATCGGACCTATTAGTCAATAGGTCCTGCTTCGACGCCGGCCTACGCACTGATGAAAATTCGAGGCGCCAACTTTGCCAAATTCCCGATTTTTGAATTCACTTGGGTATAAAAGTAAATAATTTATATACCTAAGCTTTTATCCTTGAATTGAGGGAAATTTTGTGCTAACCTCATCTAAAAAAGGACGCTCGCATGTCTAAATTTCCAGTTGCACAGAATCCGTTGCTTCTTCGCTATCATCGATTGATGGATGCATTTGCTAAGTCAGATGACGAACGTGATTTTTATCTCGATAAGATAGAAGGGTTTATCGTCTATGTTGACCTGGATAAAGGACAAAAGGAACTCGACGATCTGGAAGCAGAACTAGCGACGAATGGAGAGCGGTATTGCCTGCTTCCAAAAATGACTTTCTATGAAACGAAAAAATTTATGGAAGGTTTCGTCAATGAAAAAGTTTATGATATCGATACTAAGGAAAAACTTCTCGATATCATCCAGTCGAAAGAAGCGCGTGAAAACTTTCTAGAATTTATCTACGACCATTTGGCAGAACTTGAAAAATGGCAGCAGTACTATGTCGAGCGTTCCCGTATCCGCATCATCGAATGGCTCCGCTTACAAAACATTCAGTTTGTCTTCGAAGAGGACCTCGATGTCAATAAAAACATGATGGAAAAGCTCAAACGGCATCTTTTTGATTCCAAAGTGCCTAAAGAGATCGCTACCGTTCGGGAAGCTCTCATCGCCAAAGCTAAAACTTATTATTCCAATGAAGCATTAAATCCTCGCCCTAAACGGGGAAGGCCTCCCAAACAAGTGGCCAAAGTGGAAGTTGAACCGCAAGTCATCGTCGATATGTACACGACTGTTCCTCTTGCTTGCCGTCTATTTCTCTATCTGCCTGAGATCATGAGCGCAGCTAGTGTGACTTTTTCAGCTAAATTCGATACAGAAGCTCAACTTCTGGCTAGCCTGCGCGGGAGCACCCGTGTCAAAGTCGACACTAAACTACAGGCCCTTTCTGAGCGACTTGAATCGCTTCGCACTCTTTCGAGCCGATTAGCTGGGATTGAAGACCTCACGGGGGGAGCTGAAGGGCGTTTGATCAAAGCTGTCAGCAAGAAAGCAGAAGAATTGAAGGAAGAGGATGAAATAGAAGAAGCTGAACAACCTCCTAGGAAACGGCGGATTGTGGAAGTGGTCAAAGGATTCCTTCCGGGTGGTAGTAGGAAGAGAGAAAAACCCTCAGGTAAGCCTGAGACTGGGGAAGCTAAGAAGCCCGGAGTGAAGATGGTCACTAAGATCGAGTCGAAAAAGCCGAAAAAGAAATAAGGTAAGGAATGATCTATCAAGAGCTCGACATTGAAGAGCAGCAGTTAAATGGGAAAGAAAAGTGTCTCAAAGTTCTCGAGGCGATGTATTGGACCCGCTTTGTCGATGACAAGATGCAAAAGCTTGTCCGTCAGAATAAAGGGGGAACTTTTCACCTTTCCGTTTCTGGCCATGAAATGGTAGGGGCTGTCTGCGCTCTTTCTCTCATTCCTGGCAAGGATTGGGGTTTGCCTTATTACCGCGATCGCGCTTTTGCCATCGGATTGGGGTGTTCCCTTCGCGATATCATCGGTTCGTGCCTTGCCCGTGCTATTCCCCATCATTCTGGGGGCAGGATGATGCCAGAACATTTCACCCATAAAGGATTGCGCATCCCTTGCCAATCGAGCTGTGTCGGATCCCAATTTTTGCAGGCTGTTGGCGTTGCCAAAGGGATTCAGCTCGCTGACAAAAATGAAATTGTCTATGTCTCTGCTGGAGATGGTGCGACCTCTCAGGGGGATTTTCATGAAGCGATTAATTTTGCTTGTCTTCATTCTTTAAGCGTCATATTTGTCATTCAAGATAACGGCTGGGCGATCTCTGTTCCTGTCAAGGATCAAACTGCAGGTGGAACCATTGTCAAGATGGCACAAGGTTATGAAGGGCTTTCTGTTTTTGATGTCGATGGGTGTAACTACGAAGAATTATCGCGCGCTTTCACAAAAGCTGTTGCCAAAGGGCGTCTGAAAGGGGGTCCTAGCCTCATCGTCGCGAAGGTCCCTCGCATTGGAGCGCATAGCATTAGCGACGATCCGTCAAAATATAGAGAAAAGGGGTGTATTGAAGAGGACAAAGCGAGAGATCCCCTTCCCCGTTTCGAATCATGGCTGATGGACATGGGTCTCATTACGCCCGAAGAACTCGAAACGATGAAGGAGAGGTGTTTAAAACAAGTTGAGTATGCCTCCCTTGAAGCTGAACAGATTCCGTTTCCTGAAAAGTCGACTGCTGCAAAAGGGATTTTTAAAGAGGTCGATCCTTCTCAATTCATCCCTTTTTTAGAAGAGGATTCCCCTTCAGCAGCTGATAGCATCGTGATGATGGATGCCCTGAACCACGCTCTTGATGAAGAGATGAAACGGGACACTCAAGTCGTCGTCTTTGGTCAGGACGTCGCTCATGGAAAAGGGGGCGTTTTTGGAATCACACGTCATCTCACTACTAAATATGGATCTTCCCGCTGTTTCAATTCGCCTCTTGCCGAATCGAGTATTATCGGAATTGCGATGGGGATGTCGATGGCTGGCTGTAAACCTGTTGCGGAAATCCAATTTGCAGACTACATGTGGACAGGCGCCAATCAACTATTTAATGAACTCGCTAGTCTTTATTATCGCGCTAATGGGGAATGGCACTGTCCTGTTGTCCTCCGGATGCCCTATGGTGGCTATATCCAGGGAGGTCCCTACCACTCGCAAAGCATCGAGGCTTTCTTGGCTCATGCTCCAGGTCTCAAGGTCGTTATTCCGAGCAATGCTGCAGATGCAAAACGTCTTCTTAAAGCAGCAGTGCGCGATCCTAATCCTGTGATCTTCCTCGAACATAAGGCCCTTTACCGCCAGCGTGTCTTTTGTGCCCGCAAAGAGCCAAATGAAAATGAACTGCAGCCGTTTGGCAAAGCAAAAATTGTTCGCGCTGGCAATGATATCACTGTGGTGTGTTGGGGGATGATGGTTTTTATGGCCTCCCAGGTGGCTGAAACTCTCGCGCAGGAAGGGATTTCGATCGAGGTGATCGACCTCCGCACAATTGTGCCCCTCGACCTGCAGACAATTTTGCAATCGGTTCGCAAAACGGGGAAGTTACTCGTTGCACACGAAGCGCCACTGACTTGTGGTTTTGGTGCGGAAGTGTCAGCGCGCATCATAGAAGAGGCCTTTCACTATTTGGATGCGCCTATAAAACGTGTGACGGGGAAAGATTGTCCCGTTCCGTATTGTAAAGATCTCGAAGATGAGGTCCTACCTCAGCTAAAGGATCTGGAAAAGGGGATCCGCGACCTCGCTAATTTTTAGAGACAGAAGCTTAGTTTGTGGACAGTCTCTTAAATCTTGACTTTTCTCCGATGGGGTCGGACACGGGGTTGTCGACTTTTTTTTATCCGTTTGATTTTTGCCGCGGCATGGTTGATGAGCTGCGCATTCAATTTGCCAAATCGGATCATCTTCTGTTCAATGCTACTAAAAGATCCTTGACCCTTTTCTATTTGTTGATGACCTTTTAAAAGATCATTCATATGGACGAGCCTGGCGAGCAAACTCTCTTGCGTTTTTTGCAATGCTTCCACTTCGCTACTGTACAATGTTCTCAGCGAAACTTGCTTGATGACATCAGCATTTTCAATAAGATGATCTAATGTATCATCTATATCTGCCAATATTTCTTCACCCGATCTAATCATTGTTTCCTCCTTTATTAAATGTATAAAACATTTTTTTATGAATTTTGTCAAAATGTTTATTTTTATGTTGAGATTGAGCAATTATTTGTGAACAGAATTTAACTTGAAGAAGAAAATAAAATGACATTATAACTGGTTACAAAACATTTAAGAAAATATTTTCACCACCCGTTCGCTCCGCTCACTAGAGGGCACAGAGGACACAGAGAGGGTCAGACTGTTACAGTATTTGATTCTTTCTCTGTGTCCTCTGTGCCCTCTAGTGAGCGGAGCGAACGGGTGGTAGAGAAATTCATAATGTTTATTCATCCACGGCTGGTGTGCTTTTCGCGGTAGAAAATAAAGAAATAGATGAAGCTAATAAGGATAACTACGGAGCCGAGCAGAAGGGGGGAATAGATATTCCAACCTGCAAGAGGGCCTGCAATGAGAGGGGCTACGATCTGGCCAATCGACCACATCGATGCGCCGGCACCGAGCACTCTCCCTTGCATATGTTCAGGGGCTCTTATGGAGAGGATGGCGCCAATATTCACCCAACTGAGGGCTCCTCCCAAGAGGGCAATAGGAATGATAAACCAGTAGGGCCATAATTGGCTTGGACATAAGAAAAGGGCAACACCCACTGTGGCGAACAGAGTTCCTGTCAAAATGAGGGTGCGGACAGAAAATTTACCTGCCAGTTCTTTATTCAAGAACATCGAGACAAAGAACCAGACGATGGCCATGTATGCAAAAAAATCTCCGATCCTATCCGATCCGAGTGCAAACCTTTGGACTAGAAATGTCGGAGAAAAAATAAGGAATAAACCCCAACCGATTCCAAAAAGAAGGTAAGTGATTAAAATGATGCGTAAGGTTTTTTGGTGAAAAACCCGGCCGATGTCCTTGAAGCTGTCAAACAAGTTAATTTCAATATGACCTGCTTTCCGCTGCCATGTTTCGACAAAGAAGAAATAGACGACGACCAAATTGATCAGAGATGCAACAGCTGCAAAAATGAATGCGCCAGAGCCAGATAGCCAATCGGGATTGGCGAGCTTGCCACCGATCCAGGGACCTGCGACAAATCCTAAGCCCCCGACGCCGAGTAGAATACCAAATGCCTTGCTCCGGTGGTGAACATCGGTAAGGTCAGCGGTTGCCGATTGAGCAAGTGATACATTGCCTGAACAAAGACCTGTGAGAATACGGCCGATAAAGAGAAAACTCAGACTTTGCAGATAAACACCCCAAGCCATGATCGCATAACCGATGATACTCAATCCAATGGTCGCTAGAAATATTTTATATCTCCCATAGTGATCCGCTAATACTCCCGCAATCGGCGCTCCAAAAAATTGACTGATGCCAAAAACAGCAAACAAAACCCCGAGTAGCGTTGTTCTGAGAGATTCTGGTGCATCAGAGACAAAATAGTGCAGGTCAGGATTGAGGAGAAGGGGTGCAAGAACAGGAAACACGATTGAAAATCCGACCAGATCGAGGGTATATGTCAGAAGTACAGTCAAGAAAGTGCGGTAATTTTTCGGAGATCGAAACATAGGTTACCCGAGTCGTGAAGGAGATTCGATAAAAAATAGCATATCTTCTTGCAATCCTACAACTCATTTTCTTATCATCGTTCATTTGGGATGATCACACATGGAAGGTTTTTGTCCACTGGCGTCGGGGTCGAAAGGGAATTGTATCTATTTAGGAACATCGACGACTAAAATTTTGATCGATGCTGGAATCAGCGCAAAAGTCATTCGACAGCGGCTTCATGCGATTGGTGTCTCTTTGGAAGAGATCGATGCTGTGCTCATCACGCATGAACATAGCGACCACATCCAGGCTCTCGATATTTTGGGTTGCAAGATGCAGATTCCTGTCTTTGCCAACAGCGACACTGCAAAAGCGATCCATTCCATTTTACACGAGTGCCCAAAGTTTAAAATTTTTTCCACGGGTGAGACATTTGAGTTTGGCGATCTCGAAGTGCGTCCATTCACCATTCAGCACGACGCTGTAGATCCCGTGGCGTTTACGATGCGTACAAAAGGACTAAAACTCGGATTTTGTACCGATCTGGGTTTCGTGACAACACTTGTCTCCGGCGAGTTGCAAGGATGTGATTATTTGTATGTCGAAGCCAATCATGAACCTTCGATGGTCCATGCCTCACGTCGCCCACCGATCAATAAGCAACGGATTTTAAGCCGGCAAGGGCATCTTTCGAATCAAGAATGTGCAAAACTGATCGAACTTGTCTACCACACCGATTTGAAACATATTCATTTAGCCCATTTATCGAGTGAATGCAATGCACCGGAGGTTGCTTTGAGGGCGATCACTGATAAACTCCAATCCCTGAAAGCAAAAACAGAAGTTTCGATCGCCTATCAGGAAATGATTAGCCGCTCGATCACTTTTTGAACTGGCTCTTCCATTTACCCATTTTAGCTTCGACGATCTTTTCGAGCTCTAGAGGAGTTCCCCCCTCGAGGAAAAAAATAGAAAGGGCGACGAGCGTCACGTCGACAACTTCCTGCTTAACATCATTCGTTGGGGCTTTCTTGTGGTGGGATCCGGAGGAGCCGGTTTGGATGAGAACTTGCTGAGCGAGTTCACCCACCTCTTCCTGGAGCTTGATCGTCCGCTCTAGTAAACTCTTTTTCTCTTCGAGGGAGAGCTTCTGAATTTTTTCAAAGTTCATAAAGGGATTGTCATTCCATCGTAAGCGACGCGGGTACGGCATTTCATTTTCATCTCGTCTAAGACATCGTATTGCATTTGGAATTTTTTGATCATCTCCGTATCGGTGTGTTTTGGATCGTGATGTGTCAATGTCCAATCACGGACCTCTGCGTGTTTTACCAGCGCCGCTGCATTGGTGACTGAAGAGTGTCCCCAACCGACCTTTGTTTGATATTCGATAGGGGTGTATTGCGCTTCATGGATGAGGAAATCACAGTTTTTAAAGAATTCGATCATGCTGCGATAGGGAATTAATAAAGGGTGGTTTTGACCGATCAAATTGGGATCGCCGTGATACCCCATCAGAAATTCATTATCTGTGGTGTAGGCAAATTGTTGTTTTTCGATTTTGAATTTGAAGCATACTGTCGCGCCAGGATGGAACGAGTAATGAGTATTGATTTCGATGTTGCCGATCTGGAATGGAACTCCTTCATGGATATCTTTGAAAATGAGATTAGCTTGAATATCATCGAGACGCACGGGAAAATAGGCATAGGCGAGCATTTCAGTAAATAACTCCCGTGTCGTTTTTTCAAATCCGATCGGAGACCAGATGATGATCTGGCAATTTGGATCATAAATCGGGGCAAAAAAAGGAAATCCAGCGAGATGGTCCCAGTGAGTGTGGCTAAGAAGAAGATTGATTTGTTTTGGCTTTGGTTCGGCGATAGATGTCCCAAGGGGTCGGATCCCCGTGCCTGCATCGACGATGATGAACTCATGGGCATGGCGGATTTCCAGACAACACGTATTGCCGCCAAAACGGATATATTCAGGCCCTGAAACAGGGTTGGAACCGCGTGTGCCCCAAAATTTTATATAGGAATTGGTAGAATGCATTTTTGGAACGTAACAGTGTTTTCCTTGTCTTTGCATTGCAGATCCTTTTCCTGAGAACGGATCGGGATGTAGCTTACTGCTAAAAAACAGCTTGAAGAGGGAATAAATATGGGACATTTCAAACGGTTTCTCCAGGAAATAGTCGCAATGCAAATTGATCGCAGCTTTGTAGTTTTGAATCATGGCATGCGCAGAGGTCAGAATCACTCCGATCTGAAAGGTACTTGGATCGCTCTTGATTTTGCGAAGGATTTCTATCCCATGAATTTGCGGGAGCATGAGGTCGACAAGGACAAGATCTGGTTTGAACGGATCGAGTTTTGACAAACATTCAAACCCTGTTTTTGCCGTTTCAAAAACATAACGATCGGCATTTTTGTATTTCTTTAGGAGTTTGCTGAATTGTTCATCGGAATCAGCAATGAGAATTCTTTTTTTTGTCTTTTGCATACTTTGGAGAGGTGGAGGAGAACTCCCTCCTTTTTTGCATGTTAGAGCGTCACTGGGAATTTTGCAAAATTTTAATTTTATTCTTCCAGGGCACTGGACATTGGAAAAGTATTTTCAACCACAGAGATCACAGAGACACAGAGATTAAAAAAACAACCTCATTTTTTGCTCTCGCAAAAAATGAAAAACTTAAAGCTCTGTGTCTCTGTGATCTCTGTGTAAATTTAAAAAAAGTCTTTTCTTTTTTTTCCAGACGATAAGGAAGCACGTTGCGCCGACGATAGCAAAGATAAAGGCGACGAGATAAAAATTGAGCACTTCATTAGGAGTCAATTCGAGTTCGCCCTCTTCAGGGAACAATTCAAATCCAGAAACTGCTTCCATCTGTTCAGGTTCAATCAATCCTTCCTGCGGCAAAGGTTGAATGATCTCTGTTTCCTCTTTGATCGTCATGGCATAAACGGCAGTTGTTAGACATAAGACAAGCATCACATACCCCATGAATTTCAGGCGGGGTAATAACTTTCGCTCGGTGTCGAGTTGGACGGGAACCTCGGCTTTAAGTTTTTCAAGTTTATTCAAAAAGCTCTTGTTCTTCATAGGGGTTCCCAGGTTTGGAAGAAGGAATTGCAATTTTAGAATCGACCAATATCCGCCGAGCCTTGGCTCCTTCTTGGGGTCCAATCACGCCTTTGGCCTCGAGCTCATCCATCAATGAGGCAGCTCTAGGATAACCGATTTTAAGCTTACGCTGCAAGTAAGTCGTGGATGCCGTGCGCGTTTCGACAGCGATCGCAAATGCCTGCTCATAAAGAGTGTCCTTTGGACTATCTTCCCCTCCGTCACCTGAAGGGGAATCTTCGAGGCGCATCTTGTCGAAAGATTCGATCAGGTAATTAGGAGGGGATTGTGCGCAGATAAAAGAGACGATCCGATTGATCTCTTCATCGCTGATATAGGCGCCTTGAGCACGGACCAGGGTGGAGGTCCCAGGCGGCAAGAAAAGCATGTCCCCATTGCCCAGAAGGCTTTCTGCTCCCACATCGTCGAGAATGATTTGTGAATTGATACGGCTAGCGACTTTAAAGGCGATCCGAGTGGGGAAGTTAGCTTTGATGAGACCTGTGATCACTTCTCGAGAAGGTCGTTGGGTGGCGAGGATCAAATGGATCCCCACAGCGCGGGCCATTTGCGCAATACGGGCGATCGGCGTTTCTAGATCTGAGCTCGAGGCCATCATCAAATCGGCAAACTCGTCGATGATCGCTACGATCGCATACATTTTAATCGGGACAGGGATACTTAAAGAGGACTCAAGCTCGGCATTGATGTGCCGATTGTTAAAAGCAGTGATATTGCGCAGGCCGAGCTGCTTTAAAATGTCGTAACGGGTTTGCATCTCCTTCACAAGCCAACTGAGCGCTGCATAAGCCCCATGCGCTTCAGTGATCACGGGCGCGATCATGTGAGGGAGGTGGGTGTAGGGTGTCAATTCAACTTTTTTAGGATCGATCATCACCAGTTTAATTTCATCTGGCCGAGCGTTCATCAGAATCGACATGATCACAGTGTTGATACAGACCGATTTTCCAGATCCGGTTGCTCCTGCGATCAGGCAATGGGGCATTTTGCTGAGGTCGCTGATGACGTTGTCACCGGAGACAGTCTTTCCAAGCAAAAGAGGGACCATCATTTTGCGGGGACTTTGATGATAACCCAAATGCAGCTCTTTGAAGCTAACCTCTTGTGGATAGAGAGAGGGGACCTCGACGCCGATGGCAGCTTTGCCAGGGATAGGGGCGATAATCCGGATCGATTTAGCTTGAAGGTTGAGTGCGATGTCATTTTCGAGTGTTTTTATCTTTTGCACTTTGACACCCACCGCAGGATGGACTTCAAAAGAGGTGATCGTCGGTCCGCAATTGATCTCTCCGACTTTAGCTTCAATCCCGAAGCTCATCAGAGTCTCTTCGAGGATCTCCGCTTGCCGCTTGAGATCCTTTTTTAGAGAGGGTTGATCGACTTTTTTAGGATTGTTCAGCAGAGAAGGGGGGGGTAACTGATAGGTAGTGAAATCTCCATTCACAACTTTTTGGGCACTCAGCGCTGCTTGCCGTTTATTCAGAGGGGAAGATTTTGGGTCGGGCGTTATTTTTTTCTCCCCATCGCTCTTGTCATGCATTGTCCAGATTTTCACCTGATCCTCTTTTTCTTTGCGAGGCTGGTAAATCGGCTGAGGAAGTCGTTTGAGAAGAGCATTTTCGATTTCGTCTGCCGTTTTTGGAGAGGATCGTGAAAATTCCTTCTCTTGCTGAGGCTTATTCAGAAGATCGGTGATCTTTGTTTTAGAAGATCTGAATTTTTCCTTGATTGCAGTCAAAATAGGGATCAGCTCGATTTCAGTGAGCAAAAGGAAAGAGACAATCGCAGTGATCGAAAAAGTCAGCCCGATCCCGACATCGCTGAACAGCCGTTGCAGGTTGAAAGTTGGAAGATCGCGATAAAGGTAATAAAAGGGAACTCCACCTAAGTTATAACGGCTTGTGTGATGGGGGTAAGGGAAATCGAAAAGGTGTGTTTCTGAATAGATCTTATTCTCAAGAAGGGACACTAAGGGCAAACCCAATTCGGCAAAAAGATTTAACAGCAAAGCGGAGGAGACGAGTAAAATTCCAAAGTAGATCGTCTTGGAAGTGAGTGTTGGGATCTCCCGCCTCAAAAGAAATTGCCAACCGAGCCAGCCCAAAAAAAGGATGATCAAATAGCTTGTCAATCCAAAAAAGTAATTAAATCCCCAAGCCACGCCCCAGCCGATGAGACCCAGCCAGTTTTTGCCAGCATCCAGGCTATGGAAGCTCAGCAAGCTCAGCAAAAGGAACAGAGAAAAACCGAGGAGAAGCAATCCTTTTACTTCTGCTGGGAGTCCCGACTTTTTCTTTGCCACCTCAGTGTTCTTCGCCATCTTATTTTGCTCCGGGAAAAAAGTTCAGGAATAGGGTGACAATCGCCCCAAAGCTAAGACAATACCAAGCGAATGGCTTCAGATTGCCCCGTTCCAAGAAAGAAAAGGCAAAACGGATGATCACGAGTCCAAAAACAAAAGAAGTGATCAGACCAACAGCGCATACAGGCAGAGAAACAAAGGGGGTCTTTTCATGAGAGAGATAAATTTTGATCAGTTCCAGACAATTGCCCCCAATGATGGTGGGGATCGAAAGGAGAAAGGAAAAACGGGTCGCTTCTCCCGCTTCCCAACCGAGAATTTTTGCACAAGAAATTGTCGAAGCGCTGCGTGAGATCCCTGGGATGAGGGCCGCAGATTGCATCGCTCCAATCCACAGAACGTCGCTGATCCGATGCTTTGATCGGGGAGGATGTTCTCTGCGCACTTTCCACTTTTGCCCAGAGAATAAAATCATCGAGGTGCAGATGAGGCAGATCCCTAAAAATTGGGGATTGGAAACGTAATCCCGCAAGGGCTTTAACAAAAAATAGCAGGGGATCAGTGGAAGAGTTGCGATCAATAGACGAACCAATTTTTGTCGATCACGACGTAGGATCTGACCGATCTCTTCTCTTAAGAAAATCAGAAGGGCGAGGAGGGTGCCTAGATGGCAGATCAGATCGAAGAGGACCTGCGCTTCAGAACTTTCGACATTGAAAAAGAGCTTTGCGAGCTTCACATGGGCTGAAGAGCTGATCGGAAGAAATTCTGTCAGTCCTTGCAGCAGCCCAAAAATAAATGCTTCGATAAGGGTCATATGCCTCGATCCTTTAGCCCATTCTTGAAAATAGCGACTTTGCCTATTTTCTGCGAATAGATGTGAGCAGCTCTGCTCGAAAATTTCGATGATTTATACCCAAGTGGATTCAAAAATCGGTTTTTGGCTGCGTTGGCATCCTAGACTTTTCATCCCTCTGCATCGACGCTATTAGTCAATAGCGCCTGCTTCGACGCCGGCCTGCGGCCTGATGAAAATTCAAGGCGCCAACTTTGCCAAATTCCCGATTTTTGAACCCACTTGGGTATATGAAAAGAAGGGCGATCGACGGGGCTCGAACCCGCGACATTTGGATCCACAATCCAATGCTCTAACCAGCTGAGCTACGACCGCCATACAGCAAGTGACGTAAAAGCTTAATATAGAATTGAATTTCAGGTCAACGATTCTTCTAGTGGGTAGTCTCCTAGGAATTCTTGGATGAATTTTTATTTAATTAAAAAACAACCCATTAAAAAACTATTTAGTTAAAAAAGTATTTTCTAGTGGATTTAATTGCTGATAAAACATTATAATATTCACTCAATAGAATAACCTGAGGAATAATTATGTCATTATCAATTACAAATCACATTAGTAAACAAGAAATCGCTGCTTTAGCACACTGTAATTTAAGCAGTGAGCTCATCGCAATCAAAATGAATGCTGAAGGGGGTCCTAAGATTGTCACTCTCTCCAAGAGCGATGTGACTTGCTGGCAAATGTTTTTAAGATTTTTTGGATGGGGAAACCTTGCTAAAACGCAGGTGCACCTTAACGATGTTGTTTCCCACTTCAATCAGTTCAATTGGGCAGCAGGTGCGACACTTGATCCCCATTCTGAACACAATCAAGCCTATCTGAAAACATGCATGCTGGCCAACAAAGCCCTTTATTCTAGATGGGATGAAACCCTTTTGAACAATGTCGCATCGGCAACTATCGAAAAGAAAATGGAATTTGCACACTATCAAGGCTTCAGATTACTCGACCGTCATGATGCAGTGCGATCGTTTAAATGGAATTCCGCTATGCAGATTAAACATGTGCGAGCCTTGCTCACCAAACAATTTCAGAGTGCAACAATCCGCATTGAAGATCAACACCATCACCCCATCAGCTCGAACGTCAACGTTTCGCGCGAGGTCCTCGACAACGCACGCATTTATATCGAATACCGATCTCTAAACCCAGCAGACCCAACTGTAATAGCTGTTCCTGTTCATCCTCCTTGCAACCATTCTTGCCAATATTACACTCGACGTCGTCAGTAGTCACCTGTTTTGGGTTTAAACCCAAAACCTACGAATAATTCAATGCTCAAGGCAAAGAAACCTGGTAGCGACAATAAGGGTTTTTGGGCTGATTTTGCGACCGACCAAGGCGCGAAATCAGTCCAAACTTAAGTAAATATTATTTTTAATGTTGCAAGAGCTTCTGTTTTAAAGATTTATGATAAACCAGGAAATTCGCGGATTTCCAGTGAATTACCTGATGCTATATCGCGCGTAGGAGGGTTTGGTGAATTTGGGCTGGCTGCATACAATGCATTGAGTATAAACTAAAATATTTACTTTATAAATGTTTTATATTTCATGTAAATCGAATTTAATTTTTGATTTATAATAGTTAATTGTTATATAATTTACTATAGTAAGTAAATTTATATTACTAATATTAAAAAAAAGGAATTAATAGTTATGACCAACCCAATCAATAACCCTACAAATAGTTGCAGCCCTTCCACCTCGTCTGCTGTTATACGGCAAAATTCTCCTCTACTTAGGTTGCCATTAGAATTAGTCATCGAAATTTTAACGCGTCTGAATGGAGAGGATAACCGGGCGTGCAGGTTACTCTGTAAGCAGTGGAGTCAAGTACTGAACAGAGAGGATGTTTGGCAGAGTTTATTTGAAAAACATTTTCCCGATATTAATTCCACAAAAATTGAGAATTTCCAAGAAGCGTATAAGCTGCATTCTAACCTTACAAATGGGGTATGTACTTCGCGCACCCTTAAAGGACATTCACATTTGATTAAATCCATCGTCATTTTTGATGGATGGTTCATTTCAGCCTCTCACGACAAAACGATCAAGATCTGGGATCTAAAGACCCTTACCTGCATAAAAACCCTCGAAGGGCATAGATACAGAGTTACATCCCTTGCCGTTTCCAATGGGAGGCTCATTTCAGGCTCTAACGACCGCACGATCAAGATCTGGGATCTAAAGACCCATATCTGCAAAGCCACCCTCGAAGGGCATGAAGGCGGCGTTACATCCCTTGCCGTTTCCGATGGGAGGCTCTTTTCAGGCTCTGACGACCAGACGATCAAGATCTGGGATCTAGAGACCCATATCTGCAAAGCAACCCTCAAAGGGCATGAAGACGACGTTACATTCCTTGCCGTTTTCGATGGGTGGCTCATTTCAGGCTCTGGCTCTTACGACCAGACGATCAAGATCTGGGATCTAGAGACCCATATCTGCAAAGCCACCCTCGAAGGGCATAAAGGCGGCGTTACATCCCTTGCCGTTTCCAATGGGAAGCTCATTTCAGGCTCTGAAGACGACACGATCAAGATCTGGGATCTAGAGACCCATATCTGCAAAGCAACCCTCAAAGGGCATACACACTACGTTACATCCCTTGCCGTTTCCAATGGGTGGCTCATTTCAGGCTCTGCAGACGACACGATCAAGATCTGGGATCTAGAGACCCATATCTGCAAAGCAACCCTCAAAGGGCATACACACGGCGTTAAATCCCTTGCCGTTTCCAATGGGAAGCTCATTTCAGGCTCTGAAGACGACACGATCAAGATCTGGGACTTTATGGCAAACAGCAATGCGGTCTTTGAAGAGATTGCAGGCGTATTTGAGAGCGGTGAAGAGCCTGCAGGCATATTTAACAGCAGTGGTATCTTTGATGTCGATGAGCATGCACTCGAACGATTTTTAAGAATGCCGAAATCTGCAAAAGATAAAATCTATGGAGAGCTTTACAAAATGATCGAACTTCGATTGACAGACGATTACTATGGGTGCGCTGAGCATGCCTTTTGCAATCTATATGGGCAGTCTTCTACCCCTTTAGAAAAAGCACAAGCCATTCGGAACTATCTGGCCGCTGAGAAAGAATTGAAACAGTCTACAGAACTGCCCAGAGAACCGTTGCTCAAACATCTTGGGATCGTGACTCCGGAACAATTTTCAGACATACTGCATTGCAGGCCTGAGCATTTGCAAGAAAGAGGGATTTTATCGCCTGAAGATCTTCAGCTCATTTGCTCTTTTTCTCTGGATGTTCAAGCGCTGGCCATCGAGACAGATTCTGGACTAGGGGAAAATTTTAGAGATAATGCAGTGAAACTCGAGGCCAACAGGCGAAAAAGGACCCTATCTGGTCTATCACAACAAATGTCAAAAGAAGTGGCGAGTAAGATTCAAGAAATAACTGACTGCGACAGCATCGCCAACGTCCTTCTTTACGAGGGGGACTCCCCTTGGGTCGGTTTTCAGAATAAACTCGATGCCTTCCGATCAAAGTTCGATGCAATTGTGCTGGAGTGTGACGGTTCGCCAAAGTTGATTGTCGAAGCTTTTAAGTTAGCGAAATACAATGAACTGGCCAGCGAATTAAATGCTTTAGTCGAGGAGTTCCAGACCCTGGATCTCAATCATCAGATTGTCAAGCTGCATACCTATATCCACCAGCAGGATATTTTACGTGCTTGGGAAAAATGCCCGGCCGTAGGAGTTCAAAGGCTGATTAATCTTCCAACGTTTGAACAGAAGACTCTACCAATGCTCTTGCAAATGGGATTGGGAGCGTAAAATATACCGCTCTCCGCGCCTAAGTTTGGTGAATTTGGGCTGGCTGTGACTTTGCCAAATCGATTCTCTTCGTTACCCTTCCCGTTAAGAGAAGGCTTCTCGAGTATTACTCTTTTTGCCATAGCAGCCCTCGGCTGCTATATGCACTCGCTCCCCTACTGTCGCTCGGGGGCCCCTCGTGTTGTATTGCAGGGCCAACTTTCTTCATACCCCCCAAAGTCCTATTTTTTCTCTGCTTTATTTTAAAAGCATAAGCTATTTATTATCAGCTGAGAAAAAATTCAGGAAAAGACCAAAGATAATAAAAAAAAGGAGAAGGTTATGAAGAATACAAAAACAGAAACTTTCATTTTTAAAGGGCTTGGGTTTCCAATAAAGCTCATTAATGTTCCAATGAAAAAAATGGTTGGAGAATGGGTTCTGGATATCAATTTAAATAAGCTACAACTGGTTGTTCTTGAGTGCCTTGTTCGAAAGTCAGCTCCATTGAATGGAGATGAACTAAAATTCATGAGAAAGTTTCTCAACATGTCTACAACAGATTTTGGGAAAATTTTTGGAGTTACGCACGTAGCTGTTGTTAAATGGGAAAGCGGGAAAACACGTATTAATCTATCTACAGAGGTTTGCATCCGTTTATACATGTTCGATCGTCTAATAAAGGCAAAAGATAAAGATTTTCGTAAATTGTATCACGAAATCAATACTGAAATGCTCTCAAAAAACAAAAATGAGAAAATTGATCCAATAGCGATCGATAATTTTGAAGACTTGAAAAGCGCCTGATTCTATACCCAATCCTCATTATTCCTGGTCCTCAGGGCTTATTTCTTTTTTTCGCTTTCTCTCTGGCTTGACTTCCATGCTTTCATTACCCCCTTTCTGTTCTAATCCCATGGTCAGCGCTGTCATACCTGCTAGACCTCCCAATTGCATCGATTCGATGGCTGTGCTGGGAACAATGACAATTGTTGAGTTTTCTTTCAAACCCTCGTAAAGCATGTTCATCGCTCTTAAATGTAATGCGACAGGATTATTGGCATAGGTCAGGGCCGCCTGGCCAAATTTCTCCGCGATTTGACGCTCAGAATCTCCAAGGATCACCCGTGCTTGACGCTCTCTTTCTGCTTGCGCTTGCATCGACATCGCATCTTCCAGAGCGGAAGGGATCAGGACATCTTTTATTTCCACTGAGATCACATTGACTCCCCATGGCTCCGTCCGTTCGTCGATGATTTTTTGCAATTCGTTACTGATTTTATTTCTCCCCTCGAGCATGTCTGAAAGCATTGTTCTCCCGATGACGTCGCGGAGAGCTGTTTGTGATGCCCAGCCGATGGCGCTTTCATAGTCGACGATCTCCAAGGCGGCTTTCTTTGGGTCTATCACCTTCCAGAAGAGAACCGCATCGACGTCGACTGGCACCGTATCTTTGGTCAAGGTCTTTTCCGCTTTGAATGCAGATGTGATGACTCGGATGTCGATCCAGTATGAAATCCTATCGATGATCGGGACGATAAAAAACAGTCCAGGCCCTTTTAGAGCGCGGAAATGGCCGAGACGGAGGACCACTGCTCTGTCCCACTGGTTTGCGACCTTGATCGCATTATAAATGAAGCAGGCGATGATAAATGTGCCGCACAGGGTGAGTGATAAACTTTGCAAATTAGATCTATAGAGGGAAAAACCGATCGCAGACCCCGCGCATAGAACCAGGATGAATATCAACACAGATACTGAACTATTTTTCATGATCTAACCTATCTACTTAATAATCAATGCGTTGCATTTCAAAAATCAAACCTTCCACCTGCGACGAGCCCTTGCAGAGATAAATTGCTATTTTCTTGAAAGAAGACCCCACTTCCAACTTCTTGCATGTAATGGCTCATTTGATTGACGCTGAACCATTCATTCTGTTCCCAGCCGATGTGAAATTGAATATGGAGCCGGTCGCGGAAGAAATGGGTGTCCCAACCGAGGCCAAGAGCGAGTTGCAAAGAGGAAATGCCTCTCCAGAAGTGATTTTTGGCTTGGGCGATTGTAAATGAGTTTTCCTTGAGACGAAAGTCAGCATTGAAGCGGCCGTAAAGAAGAGAACCTGAAGCAATTCCATAGATGGAAAATCCGTAGGGTATGGCAAAGCGGGCATCGGCTCCTGCGCGCAAACCCCCTCCGCTAAAATCAGATTTTGCACCCAATTTACCAAAGGTGATAGGAGTCGTGTCGTAATCGTACCGATTTTTCAAATCTTGCCTTAGCCAAAGCTCACGCACTCCAAAAAAGGGGCGTAGGGAAAAATAGCCACCGAACCAGGAAGAGCGTCCCCATTCTAAATCGAGGAGGTTGAAATTGAGGTTCCAGCTCCCTTTAGCAAAAGTATCTGCGACAGTGGCAGTATTATCTGGATGTGCCCAGATGGAAAAAAGGGTCCCTTCAGGGTTGGAAACGGAATTGGATCGATCGGTTGAAAACCAGGTCCAATAGAAAGCGGCATCGTAGCCCTCTTTGGGAAAATTGAAGCCTATCCCTAAACGGAGGCCGCTGTCCCATTCAGGCTTGACCTTTTTGAGACGCCCCTTGAAGTTGATCTCTCCATTTGGAGGGACCACTGTTGTACCGCTGCCGCGTCCCGTGTGAGCGTAATACAAACTGTCTTCCCCAGCGATCCAGTAGAGATATTCACCGAAGAGAAAAAGATTAATTCCCCCTTCGACTTGAAAATTACTCGGATAATTGACGCGGCCATCTGGCGTTTGGCTGACGGGGACGTGAGGGGTTTCTTCTTGACAAAAGGCTGTTGTCCAAAGAAAAAAACTGCTGAATATACCCAAGTAACTTAAAAAATTGGGAATTTGGCAATCCCATCGCTTCAATTTTTTGATCATCGAAGCAGGCCATGTGGAAACACATGGCCGATGCAGAGGATCAAAAGGACATCGTTTGAAACGATGTCCGTAAAGTGAAGATGATGGGGCAGCCAAAAACCAATTTTTTAAGTTACTTGGGTATAAAAGGGTTCTTCTGTTTAGCATCACTATCCTAAGGTTAGAAATCAAAGCGGATGCCAAAGGTGCCGCCTTGCAGTGTCAGATCGCTATTCATTTGTTGAAGATCGCCGTCACCCAATCCAGAAAAATAATGGTTCATTTTGTTCACGCTGAACCAGATGTTTTGTTCCCATCCCGCATAGAGTCCAAAGTGATACCTGTCACGATAGATATAACCATCCCAGCGGACGCCAAGGGCTAGTTGCGCAGTCGATGCTGCTTGATGAAACCCATCTCTGGATGTTGCAATCCTGACGCGATTCCATTTTTCACGGAAATCACAATCGTAATGTCCATAAAGCATCGCAGCGGAAGCGATGCCATAGAAGCTCCACCCGCCTATGAGAGTAAAGCGGGCGTCGAAGCCTGCGCGGACGCCGACCCCTTCGAAATCAGATTTTGCTTTCAAACGACCTTTTGTGACTGGAGTTGTCGTATAGTCGTAATGGATTTTAAAGTGTTGATCGATCCACGCTCCCCGGATTCCGAAAAAAGGGTGGAGCGAAAAATGTCTTCCTACCCAAAATGCCCTTCCCATTTCTACATCGAGAATATTGTAGTGAAGCTTCCAATTTCCTTCTGCTCTCGTGGCTCCTTTGGTTGTGGTTTGATCGGGATGTCCCCATAAGACGAGCAACAACCCTTTTCTCTCCGTGTGGGAGTGGGATCGAAACCATGTCCAATTGAGAAGGATATCCCATTCATCATAGGACATATTGCCGCCGAAACCGATTCGAAACCCTGGATGCCAGTGGGGATGGACCTTTTCGATATGGCCATTGAAATCCACTGTCCCATCGGGAGGAACAGCTGTGGTTTCCTCATTTGTAAATTTATTCTGAGCGTAGTAAAGACCATCCTCTTTAGCGACCCACCATAAAAACTCAGTATCGAGAAAGAGATTCCACCCATTGTCCACCTGAAATCGACTGGAAGGATTGACAAGCCCTGTCGCTTCTTTACCTTGGACAGAGGGGGGATAATCACCCGCGCATAAGGTAGAGGAGGTCGCTAGAAGAAGAGTAGAAATTCCCAATGTGTATTTTCCCATAGCAACGCCCTTCTCAGTAAAAAATTTACGATGATCATCGATTTAATCTGCTTTTTTTTCAAGTCTAGATAGATATTTTTGCAACATGTTCTTTTTCGTAGAAGATGATTCCGAAAAAAAAGGTGATGGCGAGGAAACAAAGGAGAGAGGAAAGAGAGATCGATTTTGTCCGAAGGGAAAAATCGAGAAAGGCGGGAGGGTTGGATGTCAACGTCAACATCATGGAGGTCCATCGATTGTCGATGGCGTGGATCGCGTGGCTGAGGAAAGGGAGCCAGGGAGCAAAAAAAAGAGATGTGAAAAGGAGCAACATGGAGAAAGAGACGCAAACGGGGAAAAAGAGGTTATAAATGATGCTCAGGAGTGGAAATTTATGGAACAAGAACAGCGTGACGGGAAGGGAGATCAAATGGACTGCAAAATTGAGGGCAAAAGCGTGGCGTAAGAGCGACGAGAGTAAATAACCGTGTCGATCGAGAGGAGTTAACTGCTGTGCATCCCCATAGGATCGCTCAGGAAGTAAAAGAGAGATAGCGCGGTAGCTCAGGGGATAAAAAAGAAGGATAGCGAGTGTACAGAGGAATGTGAGTTGAAAGCTAAGCTGAGTGACCACGAGGGGATTGAAAAGTAGCTCGATCATCAATCCCACTCCCAAAGCGTTTAGTCCAGAGGTGCGCAGTGAAAAAAGCTGGCCGATAGCGACAAGTGAAATGGCGATATAGGCTCTCTGAATCGAAGGGGCGTTTCCTAAAAAGAGGTAATAGAGGGTCAGGGTCACGATGAGTAAAGCCGTGCTGATCCGATAAGAAAAGATAAAACGGAAGATGAAATTTAAGAAGAGGGCCACAAGGGCAAAGTGAAAGCCAGAGATCGCAAGGATGTGTTGCAGCCCGACCTTTCCAAATTCGAGACTTAAGATCCTCTCATCGATAGCCCCTGTAGCGAGCGCATTCAAAAAAGAGCGCGCCCGGGGATCGGAAATCTCTTTTTTTAAATAGTGGGAGAGGCTCTGTTTAGCGTTAAAACGCCACTCCGATAAATTAAAGAAGGAGGGGATTGGAATCCAACGACTTTGCTTTTCTGGTTTTAAGACAAAGAGATAATCCCCTTTTTGACAGAGTGTGCCGGTGATTTCATAATCTACATTCGCAGGTGGACGTTTCCCAAACAAGGGGAGATAGATGTGACAAGGGAGGTCGTGATAGGCTCTTTTCTCCTTTGTCTCAAAACTCTTTAGGGTCCCTTTATAAAGTATCGACTTGTTAAAGGGAGAGCTCTGTATCTTCACCTCATCGATATGGAAAATCCCTTTCCCTTGAACTTTTTCTTGAGGAAGGGTGATCTTTGAAAAGCGATAGGAAGTGGCAAAGAATGCGCCAAAAAAACAGAGTGAAGCGAGGATCCAGATCTGTTTTTGTTTAGAGTAAGAACAGAGGGCGACAAGGAAGAGGAATAAAAGCCAGGGAAGACAAAAGGGAGCCGCAGTGCCAAGGAGGAGACAGAGGCTGAAAAAAAGGGCGGGGTGTCGCTGCCAAAAAGAAGAAAACGCCCCTTTGATTTCGAAACGCCAGGCAGATCTGAACATTAGACTTCTTGCATTACCCATTTTCGTGCCCGTGAGCGTGCCCGTGCCCGATTAATGCTTCTTCTAAACCATCTTAATTCGGGCACCGGCACCGGCACGCACACGGGCACGAAAGCGAGGTTATGCAAGAGGTCCATTTAAGGAGGAGGGGATTTTGTCTTAGGGATTTCCTTGTCGATCGGTCGGGTGATGATCCTGACACCCCTTCCTCCAGTAAACATCGTCGCTGCCCATTCGAGCATGACGACTAAACGGTTTCGGAAGCCGATGAGGTATAAAATGTGGACAAATGCCCACATCAGCCAAGCGAGAAAACCTGAGAACTGGAATTTGCCAATGACTGCAATCGCTTTAGCCTTTCCAATCGTGGCCATGTTTCCTTTATCGAAATAAGTGAAAGGCTGCCGTTTTTCTTTGGGGATCGCATTTTTGATGAGTTTAGCGACATAGCGCCCCTCTTGAACAGCGACTGGAGCGGTCCCTGCGAGTGGCTTTCCTTCTTTACCGACAAAATGGGCTGCATCTCCGATGACAAAGATTTCAGGATGATCGGGAACGCTCAAATCGGGGCCGACAATCACCCGCCCAGCACGGTCGAGCGGAACACCCAGTGTTTTAAGCATCGGTGACACTTGATTTCCAGCTGCCCAGATGATGTTCTTGGATTCGATGAACATATCCTCTGTCTTCACTCCGTTTTCATTGATCTCGATCACTTTTTTTCCAGTGAGGACCCTCACCCCCATATTCTCCAAATCCTTCGTCGCGCGCTGTGCGAGTTTATCTGGATACATGGGAAGGATCTGAGGGAGCGCTTCGATCAGATAAATCTTCGACTCTTCAGGTTTTATCCTCCGAAAATTTTTGAACAACGCCTTGTTAGCAATTTCAGCGATCGCTCCAGACATTTCGACGCCTGTAGGACCCCCGCCGATGATCACAAAATTTAAATACTTAGCTGCTTCTGAAATGCTATCGAGTCTCTCCGCTTTTTCAAACGAGATCAAGACCTGTTCACGAATCTTAAGAGCGTCGCTAATCGTCTTAAGGCCGGGAGCGAATCGCTCCCATTCTTCCTGACCAAAATAAGAATGACGGGCTCCAATGGAGATAATCAAGTGATCGTAGCCGAAGATATCCCCATTGGCAATTGTGATCTGTTTATTCGACTTGTCGATCTCGATCACCTCACCCATGATGACCGTCGTGTTTTCTTGATGGCGGAGCACCTCCCGTAAAGGGGTGGCGATTTCCCCTGGAGAGAGTGCAGCCGTTGCTACCTCATAAAGGAGGGGTTGGAAAAGGTGGTGGTTGGTCTTATCGATGAGGAGAATGTCGAGTTTGGCATGGTTAAGGGCTTTTGCCACATTGAGTCCTCCAAACCCTCCTCCAATGATGACAACTTTTGTATAAGCCATAACTTTGAATTCACTTGGGTATATTTAACGATTTTTTACAATTAGGATTAAAAATGCAACGGCGAATATGCAAAAAAAAATCCCCTTCTGTTAACTTTGGTTTTTTACTCACAAAAAGGGGAGTAACGCTTCCTCCCATTTCCTATGATGAAACAGATTAAATCGATATCATTTTTTTATCTTTTGCCTCTCGTCGCAGCCCTCGTTGTCGCCTTTGGCTGTAATCGATCGAGACAAAAAAATATGAGGATCTGCAATCATGAGTACGCGCTTTGCACATCTGCGCAATGTGTACCGCAGCCTGGCGATCCAACCAAAGCGATCTGTTTCTGCGATGTCCAGCAAGGAAAAAGCCTATCCTCTGCTCTATGTAGCACACTCAAACCCAGCACAGATCCACAGGGTATCCGCACAATCTATTCGACCTTTTCATTCGAACAGTTCAAAGCGGGTCTGAAAGGGATGAAATGCCCAAGTGGCACTCCGTGGACATGGTGTTTGAACAAACGTTGCACCGTCGATCCTTCCCATCCTGAAAAAGCGATCTGTAGTTGTGATATCATCCGAAGCGGAGAATGGATGACACTTGGCGGTAATTGCGATACTTCCACATGTGCGACTGGATATTGGTCTGGCGCTACGATCAAAGAATCTGAAGAGAGTGGTGAATTCTTGACCAAAGTGCTCGGTCTTCCCCGATCCCCAGTGAAATGGTGCCAAGCGGTTAACCGATGAAGTACTTTCGCCATGCTACTCCTGTCTTTGGAATTCTCGCACTGATCGCACTCTTTCTAAAAATGCCAGGGACAGTGAGCTGCAGGATCTGCTCTTCGAGCGATCCCTACCTGCCCCTCTTGGGTGCAGGCTACTTCTCACTCCTCATCGCTGCCTCATTGCTTTTTCCAACCTTTCCAGGCACTAAGCTCGCTCGGGCCGGCTTGACTTGGGCCGTGCTACTCGCTTTGATCTTGATCTACATCGACTTCCCAGAATGGTGTGTGCTTTGTATTGCCTGCCACGTTTGCCACATCCTCAACTGGACAATTTGGCTCATTGCCCCTCCGTTAAAAAGTAGCCCCCCTCGGACATCTCTTAAAGAGCGGCTCTATTTGATGCTGCTCGCCCCTATTTCGATTGTGGCATTATTCAGCGGCTTGAACCTCACCTTCATGGCATACCGTTTTAAAGCCCCTTCCCACCTTGCCCTCCAGCTTGGAGATCCCCTCCCTCCCTTTACTGCCCAGACGATGACCGGCCGCTCGATCACCCATGCTGACTTTTCCTCAGCTTCAGGGATAATCATTAATTTTGTCTCGATCGATTGCCCCCATTGCAAAGAGCAACTACAGGTTCTCGAGGCGATCATCCTTCAGCTAGATAGCCAATCTTATCGATTTATCAATATTAGCCCTACGCTCCCATCCGATGTGATGGAGTATTCATCCAGCATGGAGTGGGTTGAAGATAGAGAAGGAGCGCTCCTCGAGCTTTTCCGAGTCGCTGGCTATCCGACAATGTTTATAGTGGGAACAAATGGTAAAATCGTTCAGATCATCCCAGGCGTCCCCGCGCAGTTAAAGCGCGAGGTGCTCTCAGGATTGGGTGGGTGAAGTGGGTGCTCTGCTCTGACTATCCTTAGGAGGTGGGGATCTAATCAGATTCCACAAAGCGGAGCTCGGGGGAGAAGGGGGTATTTGTATCGTCATCATACTCCAAGCCGTTGTTAAGACCGAGTTCGTCTAGCCCAGGTTCCGGAAATTTAGGGAAAAGGCTTTCAAAATCAGAGCTTTTATCATCTTCAGGATTGGGTTTGTTTAGCTCAGATTTCTGAGGTTTAAAGAAATGGTTTAACAAATTAATCTTACCTAATTCCTTAGGGGATTCATCAACTGAACTAAAGTCAATGTCTCCCTCTGAATGCAACCATGCAGGTTGGTTGGGTCCTTCGTAGGCACTATAGTCGATGTCGAACCCTACCTTTAGACCATTCACCCACGCAGATTCATTGGATCGTTCGTAGAAGAAATCTCTTAACTTTTGGAATACAAAAGAAGAATCATATGTCGAGTATACGGATTCCATGAGGAAGAAGAAGATTGCAGCAGCTAGTGAAATGCCGATCGCTGCTAACCCTACGCCAGAAATAGCAGCCAAAACAATCGTTAGAACGCCACCGATAATCATAGCGGCAGCAATTGTCATTCGTACTTTGTGTTTTAGTTTTTCTGTGTATATGCCTTTAGAAACGCGTTCTAAATAGATGCGCTTTTCATCACTATTTGCATATTCAGTAGTTGTTGTTTTTTCCCCTTTTATGATTCTTTCAATACCAGTAGCGGTATATCTGAGTGTAAGTCGATCGCTTTCCTTCTCTATTAAGCACGATTCATTCACCCTTCGATTCAAGTAAGATGAGCCTAGTTTTTCCGATTCCTTCATGAAATCCAAAACTTTGTTTAAAGTTTTTTTGTCCTTTAGTTCATTTTCAAATTTGTCGACTTTTTTGTAGCTTTTACCTGATTGATACAACATAAACGCACCTCGCGCCAAGTATACGGCGCCTAAAGCTATGGCTGTCGTCGCTGTAGCTGCACTTGCAGCATGGCCTGTTAGGGCAGGAGCATAATGAAAAACGTGCGCAACTTCGGGGCCTGCAAATGCTACACCAGCTGCCGCGATCTGGAAAGCGCCCATTTGGGTATAAAAATATTGATTAACGACTCCGAGCCTTGCTATTTCTACTGCTTCTTTCGCTTCTGTTACTGTCCCTGCCAGTTCCAATTTCTTTATTGTCAGTTTCGATTCATTTTCTTCTGCCTCGTCAGGTATCATTAGGCTTTCTTCAGGGGCTTTTAACTTAATTGCCTGAGGGTCTGACGCTAACTCCCACTCTGCTTTTGCTAAGTCATCACAGCTGTCAGGAAGAGTCCAAGCTAACCCGGTCACTAAACACCCTATGCCAGAGACAAGCAGGCTGATGGGAATAGCTACGCAGGCTATTACGGGCAATATTGTGGCATGCACTTTGGAGGCTAGAGTGATTACATCGTTAATAATGGTGAAAGTCTGACGGGTAACGCCTCCTGTGATATCGATGACCACAGCATAGATGAATTCCCGTAGCGGGGTTAGGACCATATCCCCATTGCTTTTTTGGATGGTATTTTGAGCAGTCGAATTAACTTTCTCTGCCGCAAGTTGTTTGTTATTAAGCACTTCTATTCCATTAAGAATCGGCCCGTATTCGTAGCCAGAGGGCTCAAATCTAATAACTTCACTGGACTCAAATCCATTAACTTCACTACTCACGCTCATAAATTACCTCGTATTTATTACGCATTCAATACTAATTATAAAGTTAATGTGATTATAATTATACTTTAATTTTAAATTAATAAATAAGTTGATATCTTGTTTGTAATAAATACGTTAGATAAATTAAAATTGTTAATAATTTCTTAAGTCATTGGCGTTTAGTTATTTAAGCCTCACAATTCAGTCGTTAATCTTGACTTATCACACATATAATCAAAGGGTTAGGAGTTTTTAACCCACCCATGACCATTTTTTACTTATCATTAATGTCGAAAAAAATTAAATTTCTTTCAATAGACCTTGAAGGGTCCATAAAAACGCTTTCTTTTCCAAAAAATTAGAGGGAAAAATCAAGATGACTCTTGAAGAAAAAGTAGCGATTTATAAAGAGCTGGGGAAAAAGATCGAAGAATTAGAGAAAGAGAGAAAAATTCTCGTCGCAGAAATTCTACAATCGATTCCTAAAGAGACAAAATCTATTCAAGTTGCAGGGTATTGTGTGAAGCGTGTTTGCCGCCTTTCGATTAAAACCTCGTTAGAAAATGCGAAAATGTTCGATGCCGTCAAGGTGCAGGAAGTTGTCGATAAAGAAAAAATTAAAAGGCTTTATGAGCAAGGGCAGCCAGTGCCTGACGTTTCTGAATTCCAATACATTCAAGTGACAACTCTTGTCAGAGAACCCTCTGACGCATTATGATTCATCAACGCAAAGCCGCCAAGGCGCCAAGGCGCAGAAAAAACTGAAAATATTATAATCTTTGCGTCTTTGCGGCTTAGCGTCTTTGCGTTAAATCTTCTTTGGTATAAAAAAAGCTCTTGCTCGTATTCATAAAAACTTTTACATCAATTGTTAGAAGATTTGGAAATGGAGTATTCGAATCTCCCCAAAACTCATTAAATGAAAGAAGGAAAATATTTATGGCCAAGAAAAAAACAAAAGCTAAAGCAAAGAAAAAAACAGGAACTAAGAGAAAGTCGGGATTGAGCCAACTCACTTATTCTCTATCTCCTGAGCTTCAAGCCGTTGTTGGGGTAAAAAGCTCGACTCGTCCACAGGTTGTCAAAAAATTATGGGTTTATATCAAAGCTCATAAATTGCAAGACACAAAAAATAGACGACTCATCGTGCCCGATAGAAAACTAGAAGCAGTGATTGGAAAAAAACCGGTCGATATGCTTAAACTTGCAGGCTTGCTCAGCAAACACATTAAAAAATGAGTGTGTTATCAAAGATGAAATATGCCTAGCAATACGTAAGTAGTGATTGCTAGGCCTTGATTTAGGTATTTATGTCAGAGGATCTCAAGCATTCTTCTCAGCGTATTCAAGATCTTTTGCAAAATTACAACCTCGATATTAAAGTGATCGAATTTAAAGAGCTCACGCGCACGTCCAAAGAGGCCGCTAGTGTCATCGGTTGCGAGGTTGGTCAAATTGCAAAAACATTGATATTCAAGGGTAAGAAAAGCATGAAACCTTTTTGTGTGATTGCAAGTGGAAAAAATCGGGTGGACGAGAAAAAAATTGCTCAATTCATCGGAGAGGAGATCGAAAAGCCAGATGCTGATTTTGTAAAAGAGCATACCCATTTTGTCATCGGTGGAATTCCTCCCCTTGGTTACCCGCTCGAAGATAAACCCCTCATCGACGAAGATCTCATGGCCTATCAAGAGATTTGGGCTGCTGCCGGCACTCCTTACGCCGTCTTTCGAATCACTCCTAAGGATTTAGTGAAGATCACAGAGGCTCGGATCGTAAAAATTCGCCAATAAGAGTCTGTGATCACCACCAATGGTGGTCATTGTCATCATAGTGATCATCGTCATCGTCGTGATGATGGTGATGGTAGTCATCGTCATGATGGTCATCATCGTCATGGTGATGGTGGTAGTCATCATCATGATGGTCATCATTGTCGACGAGACGTTGATCTTGTTTCTCTCCAGTGTTAGCCGGTGCTCTCAAACTAGGGGCTACAAATAAAAGTCCTAACATAATGCAGACATTCAACATGCTTTCCTCTCCGTTCTTTTAAGAGTGTGTCTGCGATCTGGGTTGTTTTGCTTTTGGCTTTGATTCGATTCCTTGGCCTAGTTAATTTAACTATGTCCTGCGGAATCGAATCAAAGCCAAAAGCAAAATCCATCAAAAATCAAGACAACCCAGATCACAGACACACTCTAAGTTTCATATAACAATGAGTAAATTTTATTTGAATCATAAAATTTTGTTATTGCACTTGAAGCTCTACCACAGCTATAAATAACCGTTCTATACCGCGCGTAGGAAGGTTTTGTGAATTTTGGGCTCTGCGAGACAAAGTCAAATCGAAGCGAAGCGTTTCGAATGAGGCGCCCTTCCCTAAACGGGAAGGGCAACGAAGAGAATCGATTTGGCGAAGTCGCAGCCAGCCCAAATTCACAAAACCTGACGGAGCGCGGTATGTCAAAATAGGGTAAGAGGTGGCGATGACATTCCCTTTTTTGCGCTTAAGGCGGCTAAGGCAACATCCCGTATTGAGAGATTTGATCCGGGAGACCCAGATCGATCTCAAAGATCTCATTTTTCCTCTATTTATCAAAGGGCGTGAAGGGAAGAAACAACCTATCGAGACGATGCCGGGACTTTTTCAAATTCCGATCCACCTGCTTTCTGCAGAAATCGAAGAGATTGTCGCTCTCGGGTTGAGCTCTGTCCTTTTGTTTGGGATCCCTTCCCATAAAAATCATTTAGGGTCAGATTCTTATAATGAGCAGGGGATCATCCAGGAGGCGATCGAGACTATCCGTAAAACAGCACCTGGGCTTTTAATTTTTTCCGATCTCTGTTTTTGTGAATATACAGATCATGGGCATTGTGGATATTTGAGTGAGAAGGGAGGGAAAATCGATCTGGACAATGATAAAACCCTCGAATTACTTTCAAAACAGGCAGTTAGCCATGCAAAAGCGGGAGTCGATGTCGTGGCCCCAAGCGGGATGATCGATGGAATGGTCAAAGCGATCCGCTGTGGATTGGATGGAGCGGGTTTTGAGCATATTCCGATCCTCAGTTATTCAGTAAAGTACCAGTCATCTCTCTATGGGCCATTTCGGGTAGCAGCAGAAGGAGCTCCAAATTTTGGCGATAGAAGCACCCATCAAATCGACACAGCAAATGTCAGAGAAGCCCTGCGTGAGGTCAATCTCGATGTCGAAGAAGGAGCCGATATGCTGATGGTCAAGCCTGCCCATGCTTATCTCGATGTGATTTATCGCGTTAAACAAGCCCATCCCCATATTCCTCTCGGCGCTTATCACACGAGCGGGGAGTTTGCCATGCTCAAGGCTGCAGCGCAAAGAGGGTGGTTGGATGAAAAGAAGGCTGTCATCGAAATTTTGCGAGGTATCCGTCGAGCAGGGGCTGATTTTATCATCACTTATTATGCTAAAGAATTTGCAGAGTGGAAAATATGAAAAGAATCATTACAGCCCTTTGCCTGATCCCTTCCTGGATTTGGGCAGTCACATTTGAGAGTGATCGGATGGAAGATATTCTGCCCCATGTCGATGCGGAGACTTGGGTCTTGATCGATATCGATAATACTCTGATCGAGTCATCTATGCATTTAGGTTCCGTCCAGTGGAGAACTCACATTAGGAAAAAAGCAGGAGATGCTGGATATAATGCACTGGAAAGTGAAGCGATTTTGGATAAATTTTGGCTTTTTGTGCAGCCATTCATCCCTGTCCGACTTGTCGATCCAAATGCTCCGGCTGTGATTCAAAATCTTCAGAATTTAAAAATTCCTGTACTGGCACTCACTGCGAGAGATTCATTTGAATTAGAGCATACTCAAAGACAAATCGATTCTGTCAAAGTCGTTTTTTCGAGTGGTTTTCCTGAAAAGATTTTATTGCCAGCTGCGTATCCTGCACTCCATGAGCAAGGGGTGATCTATTGCGGAGAAAATTCAAAAGGGGCGGCTCTAGTCGCTTTTTTCCAAGCCACTAGCCAGATACCCAAAAAGGTGGTCTTCGTCGATGACAAATGGGAGCAAGTTCAGAAATTGGAAATTGAACTTGAAAAATTAAATATCGATTTTGTCGGAGTCCGCTTCAGCGGAGCAGATGAGAGGGTCAAAGCTTTTGATCCCGCGATTGCCGACTTGCAATGGAGTCTGCTCCCCAAAATCGTCACTGATGATGAAGCGCTAGAATTATTCTGATGGTTTTATACAGAAACTACCTCGAGAAATAGCCTAGACAGGCTCTGATCTTGCCATTTGACAGAAAAACGATGAAAATTACCTTTCCTTTTAGGAAAAAACCATTAATTTTACGTAATTTTAGTCTTTTTGAAAGGTAAAAATTATAGTTAACTTGTTTATAATAAGTCTCTTAGAAAATTATCCTTTCTTTTAGACCATTTTTGTGATAAAATTACCTTGTAAGTTGACAGGAGAAACAATGTTTAAGCGTCTGATCGATTGGCATCTTGAGAACTGGAAGGATCATAAATACCGCAAACCTTTGCTGCTTCGTGGTGCTCGTCAGGTAGGAAAAACGCATGCAGTGAGGCAGTTGGGAAAACGTTTTGACCATGTAATCGAGGTTAATTTTGAACTGGCAAAAGACATAAAGTTGATTTTTGAGAAAGATCTTAATCCAGAAAGGATTTTACGAGAACTTGCCGTATTTGCTGGTAGGGCTAAAATCATTCCTGGAGAAACATTGCTGTTTTTTGATGAGATTCAAGAAGCTCCAGAAGCGATTTTGGCACTCCGTTATTTTTATGAACAGATGCCTCAATTGCATGTTATTGCGGCAGGTTCGCTTTTCGATTTTGCTCTGGAAAAAGTGGGGCTTCCTGTTGGACGTGTTTCGAGTATGTATATGTATCCGATGTCGTTTCTAGAGTATTTAGCTGCGAGCGGGAATATAGGAAGTGCAAAGGCTATTTTGGAGAATATTCATAACGAATCATTTTCTGAGCCAATTCATCAATTGCTGATTGATTTGATTGGTGAATATTTTGCCATTGGTGGCATGCCAGAAGCGATAGCAAAATGGGTGGATGAGAAAAATCCAAAAGAGAGTTTTCAGATTCATCACAACCTGATTACATCATATCGACAAGATATTGAAAAATATGCAACTAAACATCAGACAGAGTTCGTTGAGACACTTTTTCGTCAAATACCCCACATGATTGGAGAAGAATTTCGATATAGCAACATTCATGGTGAATTCAGAAAAAGGGATCTCGCTCCTTGTCTGGATTTGCTATGCAAAGCCAATGTGGTACATAAAATTCATCATAGCGCTGGCAATGGCATTCCTCTCGGAGCTGAGGCGAATTTGGAATGGTTTAAACTCATCTTGGTTGATATTGCGCTTTCTCAGGCAGCTTTGGGATTTGATTTGTCGACATGGTTTTTACAGCCTGGACCTGAGTTTATCAATCGCGGACCAATAGCAGAGGCGTTTGTTGGGCAAGAATTGCTTTGTTATTCCAATCCTTATCAAAAATCAGATCTATATTTTTGGAAGCGTCAGGCAAAAAGCAGCACGGCAGAAGTTGATTTTCTCTATGAGTACAATCGAAAGATTGTTCCGATTGAAGTTAAAAGTGGCGATGGGAGAACGCTAAGAAGCATGCTTATGTTTTTGGAGGCACATCCTGACTCATCTTACGGCATACGATTCTCTGAACAAAGCTATTCTCAATGGCAAAAAATCGATTCCAGGCCGCTTTATGCCGTTTGTTCTTTAGCTCATGAGGAACAAAAAAAGGCTCTAGAGTACCTGATCAAATTTTGAATTCACTTGGATATATTCCTTTTTTTCGCGTAAAATCTCTCTCCTCATTATGACCTTTTTGCCTAAAGATCTCAATGGATGTCCTTATCTTTTTCTCGCTCCTATGGAGGGAGTGGGAGATCGCTGTTTTCGCAAGGCGATGGCCACAGTCGGTGGTTTTGATGAAGGGGTGACCGATTTTCTTCGTGTCCCATCGAATGCCCACGTTCAAAGCTTGGCTAAAGCTTACGAGGCTAATGAAATAGCCCCCATTCCACTCGCCGTTCAGCTGATGGGATCAGACTGTGAGCTGATGGCTGCCATGGCGGTGGAGGTAGAAAGGAGGGGAGCTCCTCGGATCGATTTGAACTGTGGATGCCCTTCGAATACGGTGACGGGACGAGGAGCTGGTTCTAGCCTTCTCAAAGATCCCGATCTTTTGCATCAGGTGGCAAAGGCCATGGTCAAGGCGGTTTCTATTCCTGTCACCATCAAGATGCGTTCAGGTTATGAGGATACTTCCCGATTTAAGGAAAATCTTCTCGCTGCAGAGGAAAGTGGGGTGAAGTTCATCACTTTACACCCAAGGACAAAAGTGGATGGGTATGGTCCTCCCGCCAGATGGGACTTAATCGGAGAAGCTAAATCATTTTTGAAGATTCCATTGGTGGGCAATGGGGATATTCTCACTATTGAAGATGCGCTCAAAATGTTAAAAGAGACGCGTTGTGACGCGCTCATGATCGGCAGAGGAGGTGTGATCAATCCTTTCATTTTTCATCAAATTCGCGCCCATTTTGCTAAAAAACCTTACCGACCCCAGTGGGACGATCTTGTGCGCTATCTCGAAGTCTACATCTCTCAAATTCCACCAGAGAGTTCAATCCGGCTCAAGATCAATAAAATGAAACAATTGATGGGTTTTCTATTTAAGGCCAATGCAGCATCGATGATCCAACGCCAAACGATGTTGACGACCACCTATACCCATTTTGAGGAATTCCTGAACTTTAGTCTCCCACTTCTGAAAGAAGGATGGGAGACTAAACGATTTGATTAGTGGTGATGTCCCCCACCGCCGCTTCCACCTTCATGATGACCTTCTCCATGGCCCTCTCCATGATAGCCATCTCCATGACCATGGCCATGGTCATGGTCATGATCATGGTCATGATCATGGTAATAATGGCGATGACCGTCACCATCATAATAGTAATTGCGGCCGCCACACGCGCATAAAATGAGCAATCCGAGCAAAGTATACTTTTTCATAATTCCCGTTTCCTCTTAACTTATTGTAACAAGTAACTTTTTCCCAATTTCGAGGCAATCAAAATTTTTTTATTAGAATTGCACGGCTATCCCTAAATTATAATCGATCGAATATCTGATTTTGTTCTGATGTCCGTTCAAGTTCTGCACTAGAGGAAAACCGATACCCCATTGGAAAATCCATCGTTTGGATGACAACCAGATACTAGGGGTTACAAAAATGATATTTCCACCCGAATCGGAGTCTGTTACGCCATGAATTTTGCTTTTTTCGGCATAGGTTCCATCGAATTCGATCATCAAATCAAAGATCCATCCCCGTGGGCTGAGCTGCTTGATATACCGTGCAAAGCCCCATTGATAGAGATAGGAATTCCCAAATTTTGTGCCGTGATGGGTTGTCGTTAGGTTCACGCCAGGGGAAACAAAGGCATACCAATTAGACGACATGTAAACATATGTCGTTCCTAAGAAATAACCGAATGATCCAATTCCAGTCGGGGGAGTTTTCGAACTCGATCCTGTGGGAAATTGCACATTAGCAACTACGGTTGCTTCCAGGGTGTAGTCTGTACGGCTCTTGTTATAGAATCCATATTCGAATTGAAGTAAAATGTCCTCGATCCCCGAAGAATGTGATGAGCCCGATCGGCTTCTGGGGGTGAAGGGGACGAAGAAAAAAACGGAAAGATCGTCTAGAATCCCATAGGTAACACTCGGTGCGATCAGATTAGAATAGCTGTGATCTCCTCGAGTATAAGCTCCCGTCAACTGAGGAAGAAGGGCCTTTTCGCCGATGAGAAGCTGGCCAAAACTGATCAAGGGGCCAACTTGGGTCATGAAGGGAACAGAGAAATTTCCTATCGGGAGAGCCTCCGCCTTCTCAATCTCATGTCCCAAAAGAATGGCAGGCATGCACAACAATGCTTTGAAAAGAACTCTTTTTTGCATGTAGACCATCTCACTGGAAAAATCAAATAATTTCAATGATTTATTCCTTCTTGGACGCTGAACCTATCTCAGTAAAAAGTTTCAGTCGATTTTCGGGTTCTTTTGAGCCGATTTTCGATCCAAATTCGGGGGGTAATATACGCATGTTTGATATTACCCCCCGAATTTGGATCGAAAATCGGCCAAAATAATCCCGAAAATCGACGAAAAATTTTACTGAGATAGGTTCTTATGGTAATCTGATTCGATGATTCAAATTGATGATCTAACACTCTCCTATAGTGGCGAGCCAGTCCTTGAAAATGTTTCGTTCACCATCAACCCAAAAGAGCGGTGTGGTCTGATCGGACGGAATGGCTCGGGTAAAACGACGCTGCTCCGCCTTCTCGTGGGTCAGGAAACGGCAGATCGGGGGACGATCTCTTTCTCCAAAGGATATCAGTTGGGATATCTCGATCAGCATATCCGTTTTTCACTGCCGACAGTTTTAGAGGAGGCGTGCCTGGGTTTGAAAGCTGAGGAGCGGGAAGAGACCTACCGAGCTGAAGCGATCCTTTCCGGGCTGGGGTTTAAAGAGGAAGAGATGGAGCTTTCACCTCAGCAAATGTCGGGTGGGTTCCAGTTAAGGCTTCATTTGGCTAAAGTTTTACTCTCTGAACCTGATTGTTTGCTTTTGGATGAGCCGACTAACTATCTAGATATTCTTTCGATCCGTTTTCTTTCTCGCTTCCTAAAGCAATGGAAAGGGGAACTGATTTTGATCTCTCACGATCGGGAGTTCATGGATGATGTGACGACCCACACGTTGGGAGTTCATCGGAAAAAAGTCAAAAAAGTCAAAGGGGGAACCACCGTTTTTTTTGAGCGGGTCATTCAAGAAGAAGAGATTTATGCACGGACTCGTCAAAACTTGGAGAAGAAAAAGGCCCATCTTCAGTCGTACATCGATCGTTTTGGCGCTAAGGCATCGAAGGCGGCACAGGCGCAATCACGACAAAAGATGCTAGGGAGAATCCCTGCATTAGAAGAACTTAAGAATCTATACAATCTCAATTTCAATTTCCATGAACGTCCATTCATGGGGAAGAAAATGGTGGAAGTGAAAGAGATCGTTTTTTCTTATGAGATGGAAAAACCGATCATTCACGAATTTTCGCTCGCCATCGAGAAGGGAGAGAGAATTGCGATCATTGGAAAAAATGGTTATGGCAAGTCGACTCTTTTGCGTCTGATCTCTGGGGAATTGGGGCCGCTTAAAGGGGAGGTCCGTGTCTCTGAAGCGGCATCGATCGGCTATTTCGGCCAGACGAATATCCAAAGACTAAAGGACTCGGCGACCATTGAAGAAGAGATCTCTGTGGCAAACCCGACTTTAAATTTAACGGATGTGAAAAGCATTTGTGGGCAAATGATGTTTGGTGGAGATGCCGCAAAAAAGAAAATTTCTGTCCTTTCTGGAGGAGAAAAGAGTCGGGTCCTCCTTGGGAAAATTCTAGCTAAGCCATGCAACCTGCTTCTGCTCGATGAGCCGACCCATCATCTCGACGTTGAATCGATCGAAGCGCTGATCGATGCTCTAGAGGATTTCGAAGGGGCTGTTGTGATCGTTACGCATAGCGAATTGATCTTGAAGCGGCTGGCGCTCCATAAACTGATTGTCTGCCATGTGAGTAGGCAGGAACTTTTTTTAGGCCATTATGAAGATTTTCTCGAAAAGGTGGGTTGGGAAGAAGAAGCGATTTCTATGAAGGCAAAGTCGGGTGGTTCTGAAAGCCGCAAAAAGAAACATGAAGAACTGATGGCGATGAGAGCAAGGATAAGACCACTCGAGAATGAGATAGGTAAAACTGAAAAGAAAATCATGGAGTTGGAAGAGGAGCAAGCGCGTGAGAATCAACAGCTCATCGAAGCTTCCCATCGTGCAGAAGTGGAAAAGATTCAAGAGCTTTTAAAATCATGCGGACAAAGGGAGAAAGAGCTGCAAAAGCTCTATGAGACGCTCATCAAATTGGAGGAAGAGAAGAAGCAATTGAACCTACCTCAGTAAAATTTTTCGTCAGAACCCGAAAATCGACTGAAACTTTTTACTCAGGCAGGTTCTTAGGTGCAAGGGAATGATTCGAAAAGATATAGTTTTTTGTTCCCTCTTTTACACTGGAGTTGGTGATGCGTACTGTCTTGATCATTCTTCTTTTTCTCAAAGGATGGTTGTTTGCCATCCAGACCGATTATGATGTCGCTTTAGTGGGGACAAGTCCGATTGCGATGCTTGAAGCGATCTATCATATTTCAAAGGGGGAGAGAGTTTTAATCCTCGAAGCGGATGAGAAATGTGGCGGAGCATGGAAGAGTATCGATATTTGTGGAATTGCCAATGCTGATCTCGGCTGCCATTTGATAGGGTCAGATTCTCGACTTAAAGATTTTTTCAAACAGTATTTTGGTTGCAGGTTTACCTGTTTAGCGCACCCTGACCAAGAAGCGGTTAATTCTCATGCAAAATGTGCTACTGGATATTATTTTTCTGAAGGGTGCTATGAACTGATTTCCCGTTTGCTAGCTGTAATTCAATCTCACAATAACGCTGTTTTGCTCCATAGAAAATTAGAGAGCATTTTTATCGATTCGTCTCGGGAGAGCATCGATCTGTTCCTCGGCGATATGCAATACACCACAGCTAAATTAATCCTCACGCCCTCATGCCATTTTCAGATAAATAACCCTTCATTTATCAATCCGGTCCCCCGCAGCCACCTTTTTCATCATCTCTATCTTTTAGTCGAGGATGAGACTCCTAGCCGATTTACTTATTTGAATGGAATCATTTCGGGGATGTCCCGAGCGATGAATCTGACCCCTTTTCTCAAATTTCCCAGGGAAAATTTGCAATTAATTGTGATTCAAACGCATGGGGAAAAAGAGCTGACTCAAGTGGAAAAATTTATGAATGCCTTGATCGACCGCAATTATCTCTCTTCAAAGGCTAAAGTTCTCGTTTCTGATACTTACTTTTATCATCAATCGTATATGAATGCTTCTGCTGTCGCACAAATCGGAGGATCACTCATCGAAGTTCTCGATACTTCCAGCTTTACAGGCATGATCAAATACTTGGAAAAATGGAAATCAGCCATGGTCCCTTTGGTATATCAAGGAAGAGACGCCGGAATGGAGGGCTTGCAATAGGTCTCTTTAATGCGCAGCAGAGTGAATAGGGAAATGATCAAATAAACTGGCAGGGTTAAAAAGGCTGCTTTATATGCCTGTACCGAAAATACCCTTGCCCCGTCGATTAATTTTCCATCCCACCCTAGATCGAGAAATTTTCCTGTCAAAGGATCGGAAAAAGCCCCAAAAAGAGCATCAAAGGCGTTCATAAAGCCAATCGCTGTCGCAGCCAAGATGGGCAAACTGATCTCTCGAATCATTGTAAAACAGAGGAGGAAGCTGCTAATGGAAAATCCGAATAGAAATAATAGAAGTGTGATCGTACTACGCGTCAAACCTGGTGCGTAGATCACGCTGGAAATTGTGATCAAAGCGAGGAGTGTTCCCCAGAACATGACCACTTTTCTCCGCCCTAGCCAATCTGAGAACCAGCCAAAAAAAGGAGCGCCGACTCCAAAACCGATGAAAATGAGTGAGACAGCTTGAGCAGAGATGTTACTAGAAACTTCAAAGGCTTCAGAGATAAACGAAACACCCCATAACCCACCGAAGATCATGACAGGAGCAAATGCAAAACCGCTGTAGATCGAAAGCCACCATGTTTGAGGGTTCTTTAAGATTCTTCTCAAACTCTCTAAAAAAGAGATGTTTTGGGAAACGATATGCCGCTCTTTTTTGTGGCTCGGCGAGATATCGCGAACGACGAACCAAAAAATTCCTGCGAGCACCAGGCCAGCAATCCCGATGATCTCTAGCGCATGACGCCAATCCATGGCATCGATAAAAGCGGCCAGAGGAGCTTGCCCTCCGACAGCGCCGAGCATTGCCACTGTCATCATCAAGCCTGCCATGAAGGCAAACTGTTTCATCGGAAACCAGTTCGCGATCAACTTTAAGCAGTTGACAGCAGCAAAAGCCGCTCCTGCGCCTGTAATGAAGCGGCCGATCCCAGCAACCCATAAAGAGTCTGCATTTGCAAAAATTAAACTTCCGAGTGCGCAGAGGGCAATTGCAAGAGAGGTGACTTTTCTGGGACCGATCTTATCTAATAGCACTCCTGCGGGGATTTGGAGTAAAAGATAGGCATAAAAATAACAAGCTGCAAGATTTCCTAATGCTGTGCCACTAATATTAAAGGTGCTCATCAAGGTCGAAGTCATCACGCTAGGGGAAACTTCAAGGGTATATTTATAAAACATGAAGAGCGCGCTGAGGAGCCAGATAAACCATGCATGTATTAAGTGGGGATCTCTTTTGCGCGTTAACGGTCTTTGAACACTTTCCTTAGACATAACAAACCCTTTTTTCACAAACACGCTCTAGATTAAGTCAGCCTGTGTATTAAGTCAACATGATGTTGTCAAATTAAAAAACGGTTTTACTTGCAAACTGTTCGAATTCATGTCAGAATCTCACATCAAATGTTGAATTTTAGGGGGAAAATGAAAAATCAAACTGCCCACGTGCTAAGAAATGCTATGTTAGGGATTATTCTGAGCATCACCGCAATCTCCACATCTTGGGGAGATGAGGAAAGTAATATAGAGAAGACATCCCAGCTTTTGGAAAGGATTCAGCTCAAACGGAATGATGAAAAGGCTGTTATAGAGATGATTCCGATTGTCCGTTGTTCTTTGAAACCGAGCAAATATGAAGAGATTCTCATTTCCCAGTTACGCAATACGAAAATTTCTACAGACCAATTTCGGATCGTCTCAGAAAAAATCGGTAATTTGCTGATCAGTAAAGTGATCGATTGCTTACCGACGAAAAATATAGAAATTGAGACTCCGGTGGCAAGATGTCAAGGAAAGGCACTCACATGTAAAGTTGAACTGGTTTCTATCATGCGCGCAGGGGATGCTTTGCTCGATATTTTCTTAAAACACTTTCCCGAGTCGAATGTGAGTAAGTTTTTGATTCAGCGAGATGAAAAAACGGCAAAACCTCAATTCAAATACATGAGAGTCTCTTCGAGTATTGGCTCAGGAAGTTACGTCGTCATCACTGAGCCGATGATCGCGACAGGGGGAACTTTAGAAATGGTGATTACACTACTTAAGGAAAAAGGGGTACAAGAAGAAAATATCATTGTCGCTGCGATTTGCGCCTCTCCTGAAGGGATCCTCTACCTCAATCAAAGATTTCCGAAGATTAAAGTGGTCATGACCATTTTGGATGAAAAGCTCAACGAAAAAAAATTCATCTCTCCAGGCCTTGGGGATTTTGGGGATCGCTTCTTCGGCACTTTAAACATGACTGCAAAGGCAGATGATGGCGCATGGGCCACACACTAGTACTTAGGTCATTCGATGAATTGCCAGCGGTGCAGATGCCTGGCAAACAGGCATCACTTCAACAGTGTTGATATTGACATGGGGAGGAAGAGAATGGCAGAAGTAAATGATCTCAGCGATGTCATCAGCGTGCAAAGGTTGAGTGTTTGCATAAGGTTTGCTGGCACGCGATTGATCACCTCGAAAGCGGACAGTGGAAAATTCTGTCCCTCCGACAAGTCCTGGCTCAATGCAACTGACACGGACTTTTGTGCCGAGAAGGTCGGCCTTTAAATTAAAAGAAAACTGGCGGACAAAAGCTTTTGTCGCTCCGTAAACATTGCCCCCAGGGTAAGGATAGCGGCCGGCAACAGAGCCGAGGTTGATGATATGACCTTGATCGCCCTTGACCATCGAAGGAAGTACTGCTCGTGTACAATAAAGAAGGCCTTTAATATTGGTGTCGACACATTGATCCCATTCTTCGATTTTTCCTTGATAGGCGGGCTCTATGCCAAAGGCGCAGCCAGCATTGTTGACGAGGATGTCAATGGGACCTAGCTCTTGTTCAATCCGCTCAAAAATCTCGGCAACGTCATTCGAAGAGCAGACGTTCAGTTCGAAGGTGGTGATTTCCCCTTTCAACTCCTTTCGAAGTTGTTCTAATCGCTCTTGGCGTCTAGCTAGTAATGCAAGGCGAAAGCCCTCTTTAGCAAAACGGCGTGCGGTCGCTTCTCCAATTCCAGCAGAGGCGCCAGTGATAGCGACAAGAGGTTTATTCTTCATATAGAGCGCATTGAAGCTGCGGGGCGGATAGTGTTTTTACAACGAATTCCCGTTCTTCATTTGAAAGGGAGAGATTTGCACCGCGCGAATTCACTTTGGCTTGGGCTCGATCTCGTGCGCCGACGAGCACAGCAGTAATTCCTGGACGATGGAAGGTGCAGTTGATGATGACTGCAGAAAGAGTGACCTGGTGTTTTTCAGCAATCGGTTTGATTTTAGCAAGCGCTTCCTGGAGATGACGTAAATAATCGGAAGAAAACGTCTTTTTGCTAGCGCGATGATCCCCTGGTGGGAAGGTATAACCCGGTTTATATTTTCCTGTAAGTACTCCTCTTTCCATCGGGGAGTAGGCTAAGATGGCGATCTGATTGGCTTGAGAATAGGGGATGACCTCTTTTTCGATCTCTCTCCGAACTAAACTATATGGAGGCTGAATGCTGTCGATAGGATGCACAGCCTGAGCTGCTTTGAGCAGGTCCATACTGAAGTTGCTCACACCGATCGCGCGGACTTTGCCCTGTTTTTTTAATTGGGCCATTGCATTCCACGATTCTTCGATCGGTCTTGCTGGATCGGGCCAATGGATTTGATAAATGTCAATCACGTCGATGTTGAGCCGCTTCAAGCTTTGTTCACATTCGTGAGTGATGCTTTGGGGAGAAAGGTCATTACGAATGGCAACTGGATTTTTATTGAAATCTCGATTGGGTGAACGGATTGTTTGATCATTTTCATCCCAACGGAGCCCACATTTGGTCGCAATGACGAGTTTATCTCTCTTGCCTTTAATCGCCTTTCCTACGATTTCTTCGCTGAGTCCCATTCCATAGGCGGCCGCGGTATCGATTGTAGTGATCCCATCATCGATACTCTCTTGGATGGCTTCGATACTTTTTTTCTCGTCGGTTCCTCCCCACATCCAGCCACCAATGGCCCATGTGCCTAAGATGATAGGGGAAACTTTGACTTGTGATTTTCCGAGCTGACGCAATTCCATAGGATAAAAGGGGTTGTTTTTTCTTTCATCATCGAGATGGAATATTTATTTTACAACTTGATTCTTGTCTCGTGTCCTTGTCCGTAACTTGTCCGTGTCTATGTCCCATTCCCTCTTTTATACGTCAATCCATACTCTGCAGCATGAGTTTGCAAATGATCGATGAATTGGTCGACCGTCATCTGGGGGAACCTTTGTTCAATTTGATCGAGAAGCTGTCTTGCGGCTTGTAATTCGTTTTGATGTGACAAAGGGTGGATCTGCAATTCATCGATGCCCGCAAATCTTGCAGCAGCCATTTGTAAAATGTAGACCGTTTTAGGGTCATTGCCAAAAGCACCACATCCCCAGTTTCCAGTATGCAGAACGATTTTTTTTCCGGGACATGTTACCTTGATACTCTGAGAGGCGTTATAAAAAGTAAAAAACAATCCCCCGAGATCTTTTTTCTGATAGGGCTGACCTTCTAAGGCAGATGAAATGTGTGGAGCGACAATGGCAAAAATGTTGCTACTCGTCCGGTAGCTGAACGGTGTCAAGCGGGTTAAGATCTCGCGTTGCGTGGCGTTTGTAAAATAGTTTCCATAAAGTGACCGTGTCAAGCGGGATAAGATTTCGGCTTGCGCGGGGGTAGCAAAATAGTTTGCATAAAGTATTTGAGTGTCATGGGCAGGAATCGGGGTAAGAGCGTCCAATGCACCTAATCGGGGTACATTTTGAAAGAGAACGGTGTCCAAAGGTTCAAGAATACGTTGTTCAGCGGGGAGGGCATTTTTGACATGGGCCAGTGCAGGGTGTTCCAAAACTTGAAGCTCATCTTGAGCGAGCAGGGGACCTTCGCAAAACCCGAATAGATTCCGGTCAGCGAAGTTTGCTGTCCAGTGAACTGTATCTGCTGTGGAAGCCTCGTAGCGAAAAGGGCCATCGACAGGGACGATCTGAGGCTTTGTCGTAGCAAAAAGAGGGAGTTTATTCATAGGTCGAGGATCCTTCAATCCCCATTTTGTCACAGTGACTGGATCGTCGATGTTACGACCTCGAACAAGATAGTTGTACACAAATTGTTTATTCGCATTTGAAATGTGATGTGGATATTGTGAAGGAATGATGGTGAGTGGGCCGAAAGTGATTGAATGGAGTTTTGTTTTTGAAGAAAAACAATTGACGATCGAACTCCAGAGGTTTTTTAGACATTGCACGAGCCGATTCTTCACATCGATGAACGACTTTGGAAACGAGGTGGCTTGCAATTCGAGGGTATCGATCGCCTTGGGTGGGAAAAACGTCTGTCGATAGGTCGGTAATAGAGGATGTGATTGACCGGCTTTCGGGGCTGAATTGAGTGGTGATAGCGACATAAATTCCAAAAGGTTTTGATCAAAAATGATATCTCAAATAAACCTAAAAACAAACAAAAAAATAATGGGAAAAATTGAGTTCTAAACCTTCCACTGTGAAAAAAGAATTTGAAAAAGGGGCGTTTTATATGCTCCTTTCCTCGGTGATGCTTTCATTTTTTACCCTTTTTGCCAAATTTGGAACGGATAGCACTTCTTATTTTTTACTCATCTTATTGCGTTTTGGGATCCCTTTTCTGCTTCTGACCACTTTTTTTTTATGGACGAGTTCATTCAAAGAGTTGTTTCAGAATAGCAATATCAAAATGCAGGTTCTTCGAGCCGGTTGTATTTTACTCTATCAATATTCGATTTTTTACTATCTGAAGTATGCGAATCTGCTCGATGCGACCGTCATGCAAAATACTGCCCCTCTACTCATGCCGGTTTTAGAGCGTCTTTTTTTTAAACACCGTTTTGAAAAAAGGGTCCTGATAAGCATTGGGATCTGTTTTGCAGGCGTTCTATGTATTTTGCAGCCCAATTCTTCAATTTTTGCAAATTTGAGTATCGCAGGATTCTTGGCGCTACTCGGTCAAGCGGGGTCCCAGGTGTTATATGGGCATCAAGCAAAACAGGAAAATCAAAAATCCAATCTCTTTTATCAATTTTTTATCTGCTCTGTCGTTTCAGCGATTGCCTTTCTGTTTTCTAACGAGTTTTTGCGTGGAGAAAATTCACTCGAACACTACACTCCATTATTATGGATAAATATTGTTTGTCTTGGGGTAGCTAGCATCCTCAATCAATCGCTTAGAGGAGTGGCCTATATGCATGGAAAAGCTTCGGCGCTTGCCCCTTTTCTCTATGTCTCGATCATTATTTCGGCCCTTTTGGATTGGGCAATTTTTCATCACTTGCCCAACTGGCTTTCACTTGTCGGTGCCATTTTAGTGATCTGTGGTGGACTCGTTCAGATCTATAAAAGGAAAAAAAGCGTGTAATTTTCCACCCGCTTTTGCGGGAATTTTTTTGTTTTTTTATTACTAAGTGAGATGATTATGTACTCTACATCTAAAAAATTAACTTTATTTATTTTACTTTTCGTCGCCTTCATCGATTGGATGGGGATTGGCCTTGTCTATCCGATGTTCTCTTCGATGTTGTTTCACAGCGATGTCTATTTGGTTTCACCTGAAACAACAGCTGCCATTCGTGGATTTTGGTTGGGCATATTGCTCTCCCTAATGCCCCTCGCTCAATTTTTCAGTTCACCTATCATTGGGACTCTTTCCGATCAAAAAGGGCGCAAGCCTCTTTTGAAGATTTCCTTGATCTTCGGAGTATTCGGTTACATCATCGCGATGGCTGCTGTCTATTTAGAAAGTCTCTCTTTAATGTTTGTCTCGCGGATTGTCCTCGGTGTTTCAGCAGGGAGTGCGGCAGTTGTGGGTGCTGCGCTTGCAGACCTCAGTCTTCCAGAAGAAAAAGCCAAGAATTTTGGCCTATTGAATATGGCATGCGGCATTGGGTTTACGGTGGGCCCATTTTTGGGAGGAAAACTTTCTCAGGAAAGTTTTTTTGGAGCGGGCGGATACGACAAACCCTTTTTATTCGCTGGAGTGATCACCTTATTTAATTTACTGCTGCTTCTCTATTTTTTTAAGGAGACTCATCATTTGAGACGGGAAGTGAGTTTGAGTTTTGCTCAAGGGCTGCGAAATTTGAAGAAAGCATTTAAACTCCCAGGAATACGAGTATTGTTTCTATCTGTTTTCATCTTTTGTTTCGGCTGGTCTTTTTATTGGGAATTTATCCCCGTGACTTGGATTGAGGACTATAACATGAGCGTATCTGAAGTGGGAGATCTCTTTGCTTACAGTGCTGCGTTTTATGCGCTCGGCTGCGGCCTTTTGATTCGGCCGATTGCGAACAGAGTGCGCCCTCCTGCTATTCTCTTTTTTTCCCTGGTTCTCGTCGGGTTGTATATTTTTATTTTGCTGTCTCACCCAGAAAAAAATCTTCTCTGGGGATACATTCCTTTGCAGCAGTTTTTAATCGCCCTCCTCTTTCCAACAGCTGCTGCCATGGTCTCCAATTACGTTAAGGAAGATGCTCAAGGGGAGATGATGGGAATTTTGCAGTCGGTGGAATCGGGAGCCGTCGCGCTCAGCCCATTTCTGTCGGGTGTGTTTGTAGGAATGAATTATGACATGCCAATCATCGTCGGTGGAAGTGCGATGTTGCTCGCTGCGCTGGTTTTAGGGATAGGGATACCCAAGCAAATCCTGAAATGGCGTTTATGAATGGATTAAACTTTGTGCCTGTGTGCATGCCCGTGCCCGTGTCTGAAAGTTCTCTCAGATCGGGGCATGGGCGCGAGCAAGGGCACCCATCCTATTACCCATAAGTCTATTTTCCTATTGGGACATGGAGTGTAGCTAGGACAGTAGTCTTCTTAAATCGCAGGTATTGCATTCTTCTTAAACTATAATTCCAGCGTCCTTCGGCGCTGTTCCGATCCGACAGCATCGGCTCAGGAAAAGCCGATGCTGTCGGATCGGTCGTTATATAAATTCCTATTTTTCTAAGATTTTTCGTCTATACTCAAGCGCTTGTTCATTGCTCTTATCAGGAGACGACCGATATTGCTATAGCTTGCAACCACATCAGGATGTCTCTCACCCAACGCTTTTCGCTGAATCTTTAAGGATTTTTGGAAGTATTCCAAGGCCTTAGCATATTGTCCTTGGCCATCGAAGACACTACCGATATTGAGATAGCATACAGCCATACCAGGATGATTCTCATCCAACACTTTTAGGTTAATATTCAAAGCTTTTTGGAAGCATTCCAATGCCTTAGCATATTGTCCTTGGGCATTCAAGGCACTACCGATATTATTATAGCATACAGCCATACCAGGATGCTTCTCATCCAACACTTTGTGAATATTCAAAGCTTTTTGGAAGTATTCCAATGCCTTAGCATATTGTCCTTGGGCATACAGGAGACTACCGAAATTGGTATAGCTTGCAGCCACATGAAAATGTTCCTCACCCAACACTTTTAGCTGAATCTCTAAGGATTTTTGGAAGTGCTCCAAGGCCTTAGCGTATTGTCCTTGAGCTTGCAAGACGCTGCCGATAAGACTATACTTTGCAGCCACATCGGGATGCTCCTTACCCAACACTTTTTGCTTAATATTTAAGGATTTTTGGAGGTGCTCCAATGCCTCATCATATTTTCCTAGGGTGTGCAAGGCACTACCGATATGAGCATAGCTTGCACCCACCTCAGGATGTCCCTCACCCAACACTTTTTGTCGAATCATTAAGGCTTTTTGGTGGGAATCGAAAGCCTTAGCGTATTGTCCTTGGGCATCCATGACAATACCGATATTATTATAGCTTCCGGCCACATGACTATGCTCCTCACCAAAAACTTTTAGCTGAATCATTAAGGCTTTTTGGTAGAAATCGAAGGCTTCAGCGTATCGTCCTTGGAAACCAAAGGTGACTCCGATACAGTTATAGCTTTCAGCCACAGATGAGTGTCTTTCTCCAAATACCCTAAGCCGAATCTCTAAGGCTTTTTGGTAGTATTCCAAGGTCTCAGCATATTGCCCTTGGGCTGTTAAGGCAATACCAATGTTGTGATAGCCGATGGCCACAGTGGGATGCTCCTCACTATACATGTTCTTTGCTAGTGCAAGAACTTTTTTAGCTCGTTTTAGCTCTTCTTCTGCATTACCTAACGTTTTTTCCATTGATCCAAGGGAAAGAAGCACCTCTATATCGTTAGGATCTAAGGAGATAGCTTCTTGATAGGCTATATGAGCTTTCTGATACTGTAACATTTTTTCCAACGCCTCTGCACGTACAATGGGCCTTTTATCGTGGAAGGGCTGACTGTTCAAGGTCTGTTTATTCTTTGTTGTGTAAAACTTTTTCATGCTTTTGTGAAAAGGGATTAAAACCTGATAGATCGCATGCAACGACTCAATCTGTGACTGGTCGAGGTAGAATAGTTGTGGCTCTGGTGGTTTTCCCTCCTCGGGATGACATAAAATCTCCAGCTCTTCCCGATAGAACAGTTGGGCTTCCAGGCGTAGGGTGAGGACCTTCCTAAGCGCTTGTTTTAAATTCTCTGCTCCTTGTGCAGAAAAGACATCTCTATCCACTAACTCATCGATTCTCTCAAATGTGTTTGTTGCTTTGAGTTGATAGAAGAGGGCTAAAACATTTAAGTTCTCTTGAAATGGGCGGTAGAGTTCTTTCTTGATGCCAAAGGCATTCATTTGCTCTTTAGTTTGAGAGAGGTCAGGAGCAAACTCTCTGATATGGTCGGCAAGAAGGCGCAATGCCAATGTTTCAGCTAATATCTCGGGTTGCTTGTTATTCCAATAATCAAACCACCCCTGCTTGGGTCTCTGAATAGCTGTTTTTTCGTGAATGTAGGTGTCCACGAGTGTGTGCTCTCCTGCCACCAAGCAAACAGAGTTAGATGCATTGGCGAGGATAATATTTTCATCGATCCATTTGAGGGTTTGAAAGCGGGCGAGTTGTTTGGGTGTGCCAATGAGTTCATCCGTCCCTAAGGGGGTATTGCCACCATTGTCAAGGGAAAAGCCTTTAGGGGTAGGACTGGGTTCTTTTTTATCAAAGACAGAATATTCTGTCTCCCCGAGATTGATGATTTGGAGTTGTAGAAGCTTGGATAAAAGGTCGAAATAGGTTAAAGCTTCGGGTTTGTCTTGTGCAATCAGAAAGGCAAACTCGATGTCGGAGTAAGGACACATTTCGCTGCGTGACATAGAGCCCATTCCCATGCAGGCCCATCGGACAGGTGGAGGTCCGAGCGTTTGTTGGGCATCTTCGATGAGCGACTGGAAAAGTTGAATCGAGGCAGTTGTTTGGTTTGCAAGAATTGTTTGGATTGGCTCTTTTCTGGCAAAGGCGGCAATACACTGTTTGCGGTTTTCATTTAACTGTCTGCGGTAGGTGCTGATGGATCCTCTGGCAGTTGTTTTAATCCCTTCAGATTCGAGGAAGAGTCTTTCAATCCGCTCTAGTTTGGTCAGGAGGTATTTTTCAAATAGGGGATTGTTTTTAAGAAGGGCAAAGGCGCTATTGAGAAGTTTGGCTCCTGTTACAAAATCCTTTTTCTCGATGCGGACATCACAGAGTTTTATGAGAAAAAAGATCTGCTCTTCAAGAAGGTTCTCCTGTTTGGCTTCTTTCAAGCGTTTGCAGTAATGCACTTCGAGATCTTGGGTAGGCGGCTCAGTTTTGAGTCTTCTGGTGGTCCCTAAAAAAAAGTGGACGACTTCATCTTGTTCAAAGCGGAGGGCTAGATCCAGGGGAGAATCCCCATTCTTGTTTAGGGCATGAACATCTACTTTTTGTTCCATGAGGATGTGGATGCTTTTTAGATGTCCATGCTTGGCGGCCCAATGAAGGGGTGTATAGCCATAGGTGTTGACTGCCCGGGGATTGGCTCCATGTGCAATGAGTAGCTTAACGATGTCTGGTTTGGGATCCATCCATACGGCTTTATGGAGAGGTGTTTTGCCATCGTGATCTTTAGCTTCGATAAGTCCTCTACAGGGGGGATAATGGAGTAGATCTTGCAACAGGGGGGTATGCCCATAAAAGGCAGCAGCATGGAGTAGCGTCTCTTCTTCGATAGAGGTAAAGGTGACATTTGCTTGTGTTAATAGGAGTTGGACAATGGAGCGGTGGTTTTGTAAGACAGCCAGGAAAAGGGGGGTGCGTTTGGAATGGTCTCGGTCATTGGGATTTGCACCTTGCTTGATGAGACAGGTGACATTTTGCTCTTGTCCCGCTTGGGCTGCGAGATGGAGGAGAGTTTGTTGAAAGGGGTTAGCTGCACGAGGTGGCATGCCTTGCTGAAGGAGAAAATCGAGGGTTCTAGGGCAGGGTTTTTCAGCGATGAGGAATATCAGTTCTTTGGCTTCTTCAATGAAAAGGGAGAGAACATTTAGCTGTTCATGAAAAGCGGCAAGATGGAGGGGGGTCCACTTTTGATGGTTAGCTTGTTTGATCAAGTGGGGATTTTGGGCGTGGAGCCAACGGACGACCTCACTCTGTCCTGTAGCTGCTGCCATATGCATGAGGGTGAGGCCCTGAGCATTTGTCTCTTTGAGACGGTTTGGATCTTCTTCGATCCACTGTCTGAATACGCTAGGCAAATGGCGTAAGTTTTCTCAAGGTCGGGGGCAGTGGGTAACGTCCGAGGGCCATCGGGAGCAAGCTCAATCCAAAATCTTGGGAGAGTCTGTGACTTTTGGAAAACAACGACTTCATCACAGTCGGCGATTTGATCTACGACTGTTGGATAGTATATCTTACACTCTGGGCTGTCAGGGGCTACAGAGGCAACGGGGATATAGTGGGCATTGTAATTCTGATAAGCTCCTTTGCCCTCTAGTATTTTCATGTCTGTAGGCTTGGCTGGGAAAACCTGATCACTCACTACGGGATAGGGCTCGCGCATTGAGACCCAAGAGAGAAGGAGGATTCCTTTGGCATACTTCTCTGCATAGCTGGCGCTGTTGGTAAAGTAGATGCCACTGCCAAAGAAGCCTTTATCTGTACTGGTTTGGGGATCGAGGCTGGGGTGTTTGCCAAAGTAGACAAAACCAGAGTTTGCGATCGATTCACATTTTTCTGGACTGCTTCCATGAAAGAGGGGTAAGACTTTGGCTGCAAAAAGCCTTTCTTTTCCGTCAGCGGTAGAGATTTCGAGGGGTGTGAAAGATTGAACGGAGCTTTTCCATCTCTCGATGACTTCTTCTCTTTGCTCACGATCTGGTCCTTCGCTCCACCTGGGGAGAAAGTAGTTGGCTTCAGACTCGATGTTAGTCAGCTCAGATTCGAAAGCTTGAATATGGTTACGGTTGTGGATGCAGTGAACACGATCGATGCCATACCCGGTAGGTTTATGTTCTAAAAAGTAACGGCGTACAAATTCATATTCAGGATCTGAGGGGAGGAGTGCACATTTTTTGAACCGTTGATGGACAGGAGTGGGTTGTTTGGTGATGCGGTCCAATAGCGCACGGCTGGTGGCCCAAGGTGTTTGGGGATTGGGGAGTTTTTCTCTGAGCTCAGAATAAATAGAGGGTTGTTGGCCGATCGATTGTAGCGACATAAAGAAAAACCTGTGTTAAAACAGATCGACGATGAGCCGCTATCGATTTCAAGTCAAGCATAGGATGCGCGTACGGGCACGCAGTCTACTTAGGAGGGATTTGAGCGATGACCTGGGAAAATACTTTGTCTTTTGGGAGATCGCAATTGACCGTATGGAGAAGCTTTTGTTTTGTATAGAACTCGATCAAGGGTGCGGTTTGTTCGTGATAGACTTTGAGACGCTTTGTGATCACTGCTTCCGTGTCATCAGAGCGTTGGATCAATTTGCCACCGCATTTGTCACATTTTCCTTCTGTTTTTGGAGGAAAAGAGAGGAGGTGGTAGGGAGTACCACATGTTTCGCAGACGACCCGATTTGTCAAACGTTGGATGATTTTTGCATCGGACAGATCTAAATTGATCACGATAGGGGCGCTCTTGCCTTTGAGATGGGCTTGAAGGGCTGTAGCTTGAGCAAGCGTTCTAGGAAACCCATCTAGAATGTACCCAATCGAGCAATCTTTCAGGGAAATTCTTTCAAAAAGCATATTGAGAACCAAGGCATCAGGGACAAGTTGCCCTTTGTCCATATAGGTCTGTGCTTGTTTTCCGAGTTCTGTGTTCCTACGGATATGGTCGCGGAGTAAATCCCCTGTGGAAATATGAGGTAAATGGAATTTGTCTTGGAGCATGGCTGCCTGGGTGCCTTTGCCAGATCCAGGAGGCCCGAGCATGATGAGTACGAGGGGAGTGGGGGTATTTTCCGCTTTTTCGCCAGAAGAAAGGGGAGCGGAGAAAAACGATCCTGACATAAGAATACCAGCAAATAATTTCATTATAAAAGATTTAATCATAATACCGAAAATGATTCAAAAGTTGGCCTGGGGCTGCGTCAAAGCCCCGGGGTTCGATCGATCGCAAGTCGGTCCATATTTCTAAATATTGACCGACTTGCGATCGTCGAACCGCGGGAGCTTTCACGCAGCCCCAGGCCAACTTTTGAATCATTTTCGGTATAAAGCCTCGAGCGTGACGATTTACGCAGAGGAATACAACATTATCAACGAGTGAACTAAAGGATTTTAAAGACTCTATCAAATATTCGCGAGAAAATAAAATGAGAGCAGACCCTACGCCTCTGAGCGGTTGTGGCTTGGGCCGCTTCTGTTCGCCTTCTGGCCATAGGGTATGCAAGGTTATAGCCAGTGTTTGATCGCTTCCTGGATAGCTTGATAGATATTCTCTACTCCACTGGGATTCTCCAAAATTTGGGACAACCCTTGTGCAATCGCGCTGGCATTGATGTCGCGCATTTGAGGAGAGATCCTTTCAGTGACTCGATTGAGTACCTTTTGATACTGAATTGTCGATTCTAAAGACTGCCCTGCAGGGGGGTTAATGCAAAGATAGTATTCAAGTTCAGTGACTTGGGAAACAACTTTTGCTTTTGGGTTATTCTGGATCAGGTCTTCCATCACCTGAAATAATGCATCGGGAAGATGTTGTTTTCGTAACTTTCCACTATTGAGGTCTTGAAGGATATTGCTGAGGTCATTTAAGGCATGGACCTCTTCTTTTTCCGTTAAAAAATTTCCTCCATTCATCGATACCTCCGCGATCCGCTTGAGCAAAGACAAGATTTTTCGCGTCGACTCGCTTTTCTGGAGGATCTCAGCAGAAGCTGCCCCTCCGTCAGACATATACCAGGAGGAGACATACCAAGAATAAAATTCAGTGGTATCGTCAAATAGTCGTTGCCCAAGGGGTTGACCTGAGGAAGAGATCAATTCCTTAGTAAGGATGGGTTGGGGGATGGGGCCTGGGACTTGATAATCTCTATTCAGAGGGTTACTGCTCATTACGTGCTCATAGTGGAGAATTATTTTTATAAATGACTGTATATTAGTATTTTATGAAAAGTTAACATTCACTTCGGAAAGCCAATTGCAAATCCCTTCTAATCTCATTATATATAAAAAATAATTAAAATTAACTTAAATTTTACAAAGAAACGAAGATTGTTATGTAAAAAACGGTGAGTTAGTAATTTATTTATATTCAGATAGATTGGTTTTTATAAAACATTTAAAGGGATGCGGGCCGTCTGGGGACTTCGAACTCTGCACACGGCAAAAAATTTTTAATGAGGAGAACATAAAGAATGCCAAGAAAATGAACAGGATATCAGGATGGACAGGATGAGAGAAAAAATATCCTGTCCATCCTGATATCCTGTTCATTTTCAATATAGACTCAAATTCTTCCTTAATGTTAAATTCATGAGCCAAATCGATGCGGGAATCCGGCATCAAAAAACACATAACAATCTCGATTTAGTGGATTATGAAAGAATTCATTGCTTATTTGATAAAAAATCTCGTCGATCAACCTGATGCTGTTGAAGTTCAAGTATTCGATGGTCATCAAGGAACTGTGGTTGAAGTGAAAGTGTCTGCTGAAGATGTCGCTAAAGTTGTCGGCAAGCAAGGGCGGACGATCAAATCACTTCGAACAATTGCGATGACTGTAGGGGCTCGATTCGGTCGCCGGGTCAGGCTAGAGCTCGTCCATTAAGAGTTTGGCTGCGATCTTGATTTTTTTGATGTTTTAAAAAAAGTATTACGCTACCTTTTTCTTAACATCGGATGGAGCCATTACAAATGATTGGTTTTAAGCGTCGAAGGAATAGGGAATGGAATCATCAGGGCTGACCTTCGAAGACAAGGAGCTAGAAGCTCTTTTAACTCATTTCACTATTCCGCAAAAGCAAAGGCTCGTTCCTCGCTCGAAAAAGAAAAAAATCATTGTCATTGCCGGGCCGACTGCTGTCGGCAAGACCCAGCTCTCGCTGATTATGGCAACCGCGATGGGTGGTGAGATCATTTCAGCCGATTCGATGCAAATTTATCGAGGGATGGATATCGGCACAGCAAAAACCCCCCTTGCGGAGAGAGAAAAAATCCATCACCATCTGATCGATAGCCGTGATCTCGATGAGAGTTTTAATGTCGTCGCGTATTATAACGAAGCTTGCCAGGCGATCAAGGAGATTCTCGATAAGGGAGCAGTTCCTATTGTCGTTGGGGGCACTGGGTTTTATATCCACTCTTTGATCTATGGACCTCCAAGTGGCCCCCCTTCAGATCCTAAATTGAGAAAATTCCTCGAAGAGGAGATCGAATCGAAGGGAACTCAGATCATGTATGACAGATTGAAAGAGCTCGATCCTGATTACGCTTTGACCATCACTCAGAAAGACCGTCACAAAATCGTGCGTGCTCTAGAGATTCTTTCGATTACCAGGCAGAGAGTTTCAGATCTTCCTGTAGCTTCTTCTGAAAACTCTGAGAATTATGATTTTAGGTGTTGGTTTGTCTACGTTCCCAAGGAAATTCTTTATCCCCGAATTGAGATGCGTTGCGATAAGATGATTGCGGAAGGATTTCTCGAAGAGGTAAAACGGCTCGAAAAAGAGGGGTTAAGTAAAAATTTAACAGCGTCGCATGCCATCGGCTACAGACAATGTTTGGAATATTTGAATTCTGAGCAAAGCCAAGACGACTGGGATCATTTTGTCGATCAGTTCAAGCAGGCTTCCCGTCGCTATGCAAAGCGGCAGTTCACCTGGTTTCGAAAAGAACCTCTCTTTCGTTGGCTGAATATCGATAAAATACCCATGGAACACGCTGTTGAAATGATGATTCAGGATTACGAATTGAGTTTTTAAATTCGAAAATAACTTCACCAAAATAGTGATTTGCTATAACATTTTACGTTTGTAGATTCTAGAGAAGGTTAGCTTTAGAACTTTTTCCCTCAAATTTCTTTCCAAAAGTCAGTGGCAAAATGAATGCAGAAAATGAGTTAAGCGGTGAATCTGAAGATCTCTTAAAGGATGATTTTGTGAATGAGTTAAACGAAGGTTCATCAGGATCTTCTAATGAGGGCAGTTCTGACAGCACTGCCACTGAGAGGCATGAAGATGAAAAGCAGCTCGCAGGTGAAAAAAAAGGGATTTCTCCTTTGTTTGCCGATTTTATGCGCCATTTTGAAGAAGAGTCGACGGCAGAAGGAAAAATTCGATTGAGCATCGATTTCATGAGCGCAGCCCTTTCTCATAGCGGAACACCCCGTTTTAAAGACTTTTGGGAAGGTAGACGATTATGTCTTCCCCTCTTTAAAGAAAATATCTCTCCCAAGGTTCGCTCTCAGTTATGGGGTTCCTATATTGAACTCTCAACAGAAGCCAAGCGGCTTAAGGAGATCCTCGATGAACAATCGGCATTCGCCATTGAGCAGATCGAGTTGGCTATTCAAGGTTTGGAAAGTGACCTGGAGCGGTACGATCACATCCTCAGCCAATCTCAAGAAGCGCCACTTCTTCCTGAATGTGTCACTTTGAAAGATAAAGAGGAATTTTATAGCCAGGTACAGCGTGAATTGGCGTTGCTCAATACACTCGCTGTTCGCGTGAATGGGATGCGTAAGGAAGTCGTAAAAACTGAGATGCGCATTCGGATTAAAAATAAACTTCTCGAACGCCTATCCCTCTGTGGAGATCAGATTTTTCCAAGACGAAAAGAGTTGATTAAAAAGATTTCTCAAGAGTTTGTGAACGATGTTGAACAGTTTATCCAATCATATTTCCAGGATGAAGAGTTCAAAGATCTTCATCTCTATTCTCTTCGTGAGGAGATCAAACAGCTTCAGTCAGTTGCAAAAATATTGACCCTGAATACCCATGCTTTTACTGAAACACGTGTCAAGCTTAGCGGCTGCTGGGATAAAATCAAAAATCGTGAAAAAGAGCGGAAAAAAGAGACCCAGCAAAAGAAACAGGAGTTTAAGCAGAATTTTGATCTCGTCATGGAGAAGATCAATCTATTCGCTGAAAGTTGCTTGACGGGGATACCCATCGATGAGTGCAATAGACAAGCCTCTGAAATTCTCGACTTCATGCAAACAGTGGAACTTGGCCGCGATGAAGTGAGAATGCTGAGAACTGAGATCCAAAAAGCCAAACAGGGACCTCTCAATCGCGCTCGCGATGAGGAATTAGAACGTCAGAAAAAACATCGGGAAGCTGAAGTTAAACGGCGCGAAACGATCAACGGTATGAAAGAAGAACTCACGACGATGATCAGCCAAGCGAGCGATTTGGATGTCGAGATTCTCATCTCCAAGCGAGAGGAGTTGCTGCAGCAATTTGAAGAGATCCCACTTGCAAAGCCTGAAAAACAGATCGTCGACCGTCTGTTTAAACAGCTAAAAGATATCATCGATGACAAGAAAGAAAAAACACTTCTGATGCTCTCTGAAGATGATCAAAAAGCATTGGATCAACTTAAAGATGTCCTTGAGGAGCGTAAACTGCGGCGTCAAGAGATAAAAAATCAGTTGGAAAATTACCGCAAACTGCTCGGCGGTTCAGGATTTGATTTTGAAAAAGCGATGATGTATCGTGAGATGATCGAGTCAGAGAAACTGACTCTTGAAAAAATCAATTCCTCTGTTGAAGAGATCGAAGAGAAGATCGAAGAAATCGAAGGATAAAACAAGTAAGTGAACTTACTTAGTCGAGGTGGACTGTGAAGTGGACCCATTTGACAGTCTTTGATCTCGATCGGACGATCGTTGCAGATAACTGCAGTTTTGATTTCTGTCGCTATTTAGTCAGTAAAAATGTTCTCCCCTCTTCCTCTCTGATTTATTCTTTATTTTATTACATTAAACATCTCTTTTTCGGAATGAGTTTGTCTGATTTGCACGATAGAGTCTTTCAACACCTTTTGCGAGGGAGGGCTTTAGAACGGATCGAAGAGAGAGTCGAACCTTTTTTGCAAAATTACCTATTTTCTCAGATTTATCCACCCGTCCTTGCGCAGCTCCGATTAGCTCAACATCTAGGACATTATACTCTGATCCTTTCAAACTCGCCCAGTTTTTTAGTGGGGAAAATCGCCCTGCTCCTCGGCGTCAATGAATGGCGAGCGACCCAGTACGCCGTTGACAAGGAGAAGAAGTTATGCCACATTACGTCGATAATGCAAGGAGCAGAAAAAGCCTCTTGCGTTCAGGAGATCGCCGCCAGGTTGTCGATTGGCAAAGAGCAAATCACCGCTTATTCCGACAGTTTCCTCGATTTGCCTCTATTGCTCACAGCAGGCACCCCGATCGCAGTCAATCCCGATCGGAAGTTACGCCGGTTTTCCGAAGCGAATAAATGGTCTATTTTATAGGTGAATTATGAATCCTCGATTTAAAGCCATTAGAGATATACAAAGACGCTCACCCGATCCCAAAGGGAGGAAAAGGGAAGTTGTTTTTGGTCAGGAAACTTTCCATCGGGCTGTCATGGAAAAGATGCTTCCTAAAAATATCTGGACGAATTTGAAAGAGGCAATAGAAGGAAAAGGGAAGCTCAATCCCTCGAATGCGCAGACAATTGCTGAGGTGATGAAAGAATGGGCCATTAAAAATGGGGCTACCCATTTTTGTCACTGGTTTTCGCCCCAAACGGGTCTTGCAGCTGAGAAACAAGATGCATTTATCGATTGGAATCGCAAAGGGGAATTGATCGAGAAATTCAGTGGTAACCAATTGATGCGTGGAGAACCCGATGCCTCTTCATTTCCATCGGGTGGGTTGCGAACCACCGCAGAGGCGCGCGGTTATACCGTTTGGGATCCCACCTCCATCCCCTTTTTGTGGGAGATGGGGGATAGTAAGGTTCTTTGTCTTCCTTCCATTTATTTCTCGTGGACAGGCAAAGCGCTCGATATGAAGATTCCATTGATGCGCTCCGATGATAAGCTCAATCAAGCAGCTCTTCGATTGCTCAACCTTTTTGAAATCGAGTCGAATTCTGTTTTTTGTACAGTGGGGTGTGAACAGGAGTTTTTTCTCATCGACCGCACTTTTTATCTCTTGCGCCCCGATTTGATCCTCACTGGACGGACCCTTTGCGGATCTTCTCCTGCAAAAGGGCAGGAACTCGAAGATCATTATTTCGGGACGATCAAAGAGCGGGTCGGCGCATTCATGGTCGATTTGGAGCAAAAGGCCTATGCGCTCGGTATCCCTCTTAAAACTCGCCATGCTGAAGTGGCTCCTGCACAATTTGAATTTGCCCCTTTGTTTGAAAAAGCATCTATTGCTGTCGACCACAATATTTTGCTCATGGAACTGATGCGGCAAGTGGCCACGCGCCATCACCTCGTCTGTTTGCTTCACGAAAAACCGTTTGCGCGGATCAATGGTTCAGGAAAGCATTGCAACTGGTCGCTGGCAACCGATACGGGATTGAATCTGCTCGATCCAAATCAGCCACAGCTAGTCTATCTGGCCGTTTTAACGGCTGTGATCTACGCTGTGAATGAGCATGCCACACTCCTTAGAGCTTCGATCGCAACTTCGGGCAACGACCATCGTCTGGGCGGGCATGAAGCGCCTCCAGCGATCATCTCTATCTATTTGGGAGAAGCCCTCGAAAGGTGGCTGACCAGTATCGAGCAAGACCGTGCCCACCAAAGTAAAACGGGAGAATCTCTCGACTTAGGAATTCCCCCCATTCCCGATATCCCACTCGATGAGACGGATCGCAACCGGACCTCTCCTTTTGCTTTCACTGGCAACAAATTTGAGTTCAGGGCTGTCGGCTCTTCACAAAACTGCGCATTGCCAGTTGCCGTCTTAAATGTGATCGTCGCTAGTGGTTTGAATCAAATCGTCGATGAGATCGAAAAAGGGGTGATGAAGAAAAAACCCCTTAAAGATGTCACACTCGATGTCGCGCGAAAATTTTTGAAGGCATCTAAGGGGGTGAGATTTTCTGGAGATGGCTATTCCGCCCATTGGCAGAAAGAGGCAAAAAAACGGAAATTGCCCATGATTGAAAAATCGCTGCACGCTTTAGCTGAATTCATAACTCCAAAAAGCATCAAGGTGTTTGAAGGGGTGTTATCGAAGCAGGAACTTGAATCTCGCACTCGCGTCATGACAGAGAGATATTGCAAAACGATCGATATCGAGACCCGTCTTTTACATGAGATGTTTCAGACACAGATTCTCCCTGCAGCTCTAAAATTTCAAAAAGATGTCGCTGAAAGTATCAAACTTGTCAGCGAGACAGGTCATTCTCTTGCGACCTCGCAAATGTCGCTTGTGAAAAAAATTTCTCAGCAGATCAGTGTGGCTCTCGATCAGGTTCACCTGATGGAAAAAGAGCGGCAAAAAGCAAGTCAGCTCCCTCATGGGAAAAAAGGGAGTGCCTATGCGGATCAAGTTATTGCAAAAGTAGATACCGCGCGCAAAGCGATCGATGGGCTCGAAGAGATCGTCGACGATCATTTGTGGCCTCTACCGAAATACTGGGAAATGTTGCATATTTTATGAGCCTATCCTGAAATTGGAAAAACATGCTTTTTGAGTCTTTTTCCACATCTTTTAATGCCACTTCTTGGCCTACTTTCTCAAGTATGTCCTGCGAAGTGGCATTAAAATCTGTGAAAAAATCCTTCAAAAATCAAATTTTTCGAATTCCAGGATAGGCTCATGAAAAAGAAAGTGGGAGTTTTCGGCGGTAGCTTTGATCCTGTGCATTTTGGGCATTTGAATCTCGCTGTAAGTCTCATGGAAAGATGTGCCCTCGATGAAGTGTTGTTTGTGCCCGTTTCCCTCTCTCCCTTTAAAGAGAATGCACCCCCAGTAGTCTCTGCAGAGCACCGCAAAGAGATGTTAAAGCTCGCTACCCACCCGGTAAAACAATTTCTCATTCTGGATTGGGAGGTGCACGGTCAAGGGCCCGTATACACCATCGATACAGTGCGCAAGCTCTCTGCAGATCCCTCTCTCCAATTACACCTCATTCTCGGAGAAGATCATCTGGTCTCCTTTCATCATTGGAAAGAGGCTGAAGAATTGATCCGGCTTGCCCCTCCCTTGATCGGGACCCGGGGGGGAGGGGATCTCTCTCAGCTTCCTGCCCTGTTTCAAGAGAAACTTCACGAAGGAAGGATTAGAATTCCTTTTTTTGAGATCAGTAGCACCGATGTGAGAGACCGTCTCTTTCAAAAAAAATATTGCGGCCATTTAGTCCCCGCTACCGTGTTAAATTATATTGAAAAGCATCGTTTATATTTTAATGCCTCATGAATAAAGCAGATCCGTTATTCTATTTGAACGTTATCGCTCAGACGATCTTTGACAAGAAAGGATCGAATATTTTAGCTCTCGATGTCAAAGAAATTTCCACTTTGACAGACTATGTGATCATCGCTGAAGGAAATGTCGATAAACATGTCATAGCGATTGCAGACGCGATCATCGACCGGTTAAGACAACTCGGTCAGCCTCCGATTTATGTCGAAGGGATCAAAACCGGTGATTGGGTTGTGATCGATTATTTACATATCATGGTTCATCTTTTCATGCCTGGCCTGCGCGATAAATATCAGCTTGAACAGCTTTGGCGTGAAGGGTACATTGTTGATCTTCAAATCGATGTGACATCCAAAGAGTCGTCTGCAACGATAAATTCCTATAGAAAGTAAATTGTTTAATTACAGTTAAAACTTATACCCAAACAACTTGAAAAATTGGGTTTTGGCTGCGTCGGCAGCCGCTGCATTTGAGATCCGTCTGCATCGCTCAACTTATTCAAGTTGAGCTGCTTCGACGCCGGCTTTGCCTGACTCAAATTCAGGGCGCCTCCTTGCCAAATTCCCAATTTTTCAAGTTATTTGGGTGTAGTTGCAAAATTAATAGATTTGATGTATCCTTTAACCTCAATATTGAGGAGTATTATGCTCAAAAAACGTGTGGTTGTCACCGGCATGGGGGTGGTCTCTTGCTTTGGGACAGATGTCGATGAGTTCTACAATCAACTCTTGGCTGGTCGTAGTGGCATTGTTCCCATTGAAGAATTTCCCTGTCAAGATTTTCCTACCCGTTTTGCTGGAGTCGTCCGCAATTTTGAAATTGGTGATTATCTCGATAAAAAACAAGCTCGTCGTGTCGATCCCTTCATTCGATACACTGCCGTCGCTGGGAAAAAGGCATTGGAGTATGGAAAATTAACAGGAGATGCTTTCTCTAAGCTCGATAAAACGCGCTGTGGTGTCTTGATCGGTTCTGGCATGGGGGGAATGACTGTTTTTTATGACGGCACTGAAACACTCCTGACAAAAGGTTTTAAGCGGCTCACTCCGTTTTTTGTCCCTTTCATCATCACGAACATGGGTGGGGCTCTCCTGGGCATCGATCTCGGTTTCATGGGCCCCAATTATTCGATTTCAACAGCTTGCGCGACCGCTAATTATTGTATCTATTCTGCAGCCAAGCACATTATGAACGGCGAAGCTGATCTGATGCTCTGTGGTGGAACTGAATCGCCGATCACTCCGATCGGTGTCGCAGGCTTCATCGCATGCAAAGCCCTCTCAGAACGGAACGATGAGCCGCAAAAAGCATCCCGTCCCTGGGATAAAAAACGGGATGGGTTTGTTATGGGAGAGGGTGCTGGAGTATTGCTACTCGAGAGCCTTGACCATGCCTTAGCGCGCGGCGCTCCGATCTTTGCCGAGTATCTCGGCGGTGGTATTAATTGTGACGCCCATCATATGACCGATCCGCGCGATGATGGTCTTGGTGTCGGACTATGCATTGAAAATGCGATCAAAGAAGCGGGGATTCCTAAAGAACAAATCAATTACATCAACGCTCACGCCACTTCGACTCTTGCAGGAGATTTGTGTGAGATTCGCGCGATTAAAAAAGTTTTCGGCCCTCATCATCAAAACATTAAGATAAATGGGACAAAATCGATGATCGGCCATTGCCTCGGTGCTGCAGGGGGTATCGAAGCGATAGCGACGATCAAAGCGATCGAAACAGGAATGCTCCACCCGACGATTAATCTCGATGATCCTGAAGAGGAAATAGCTGGGATCGATGTGATTCCTAATACAGCAAAGGCTCACAAAGTGGATGCCGCGCTGAGCAATTCGTTTGGCTTTGGCGGGCACAACTCGGCACTGATCTTTGCACCCTATTATCCAACCGATCGATGAACACAATAGAATCATTCGGTATCGTCCCTTTCTTAAAAGAGGAAGGAGGATGGAAAGTTCTTTTGATTTTGCATCGCGAGGGCAATCACTGGGGATTTCCAAAAGGGAAAGCCAATCCTGGGGAAACTCCACTGGAGGCGGCTACTCGTGAGCTAAAAGAAGAGACGGGATTGAGCGTCATTCAAATCCTACGAGAAGAACCGCTCGCCGAGCAATATCAATTCCGGAGAAAAAAGGAATTCATCGTTAAAATAGTGCATTACTTTCCCGCGCTTATCGAGGGGAGTTTGCAGCTTCAGCAAGAGGAGATCAGAGACGCAAAGTGGTTACCTGTCTCTGAGGCTCTAAAACAGCTTACATTTCGAGAAGCCAGACACATTTTGCAGGAATTTTTGCGACATTTAAATATTTAAGCGAACTTACTTATGACCTGGCTCAAGAATTTTACTGAGTTATTCAAAGATAAAAGTCTCCCCATCGAAGTCTTTGTTCGCCACTGCCATTATTCCTCTATCAGCGCTCATAAAAAGCGTTTTGCCAATTTCAGTCGAAAAGGTTGCTTTGAAAACCTCCTCGCGACAATTGCCGATGAGGAGCGGATCAACGTGACTTTTTTTCTCGATACTCATCACCCGATGCAAGAAGAGCATTTCCTGCGCGGGCAATCCCTTTATCCCGTCATCGAGTTCAAGGGGGGATCAGAAGCTGTTTCTTTTCTCCGCATGCTCGAGCATGTCCATCAGCAGAAGTTTTCTCCTGAGACAATCATCTATTTCCTCGAAGATGATTATCTCCACCGTCTGTTTTGGCCTAAAATTTTACGCGAGGCATTCACATTGCCCGGGATCGATTATGTGACCCTTTTCGACCATGCAGACAAGTACTTTTTCCCCCAATATCTCAACCTCCAATCGAAGATTTTTCATACCGATTCCTGCCACTGGCGAACAACCCCTTCCACGACCAATACCTACGCCATGCTTTTCAAGACACTCCAAAAGCACATCGATATCCACCGTTTTTTCTCACTAGGAAGAACCATCACATCTGACCATGACAAGTTTTGCAAGCTCGCCGAAACAGAGGCAGTCTTGATCTCATCCATACCCGGCTATTCCACCCACGTCGAATCTGATTTTGCTTCCCCTTGCACAGCTTGGGACAAAATCCTGGAAGAGACCACCCAAAAAAACTAGGAATTAGCTTACCAATAAGGGTCTTCTACTAGGATTCGCTGCATGTAGAAGCTCTGCTTCAATCGCTTCGAAACATCGCGAATTGTTGAACCGCTCCTTAATCTTTGTCTTTTTAAACCAAGCGCAAAAAGAAGTTTTTTATCAGAAGCTCCCATCCCAATAACACTGTCTTCATAAAGATTAACAGTGAGTTGGAATTGCTTACCCAAAAAATCCTCATAAGAGTCGTTTAAAAGCTCCATCACAGCATCTTTCCAAGGCTTTTTTTCTTGTCTTGCCCTGGGTCATTACATCCAGGAAAGAAATTTCAATCAGCCACCATGAACTATCAGGATCTTTCCACACTCTCCCTTCTAGCTCCATCATTTTGCTGCTCCTTGTTATTTCTTCTTTGGGGGATTATTCCTGGCTACCTGTAATATCTTTTTAGCTAGATTCTCTTTTATTCTTTTCTGAAATATCCGTAACGCCCACGAAATGGAAATGTTTTGGGGTAATCAGCCCGTTCCACTCCGCCATCAAGCCGACAGTTAGGTCCAAAATCCAGACTTGCCTCCTTAATAGCACATTGCCAAAGATCTATCAGTTTTTCAGGCACTTCTCCATCATAGTAAAAGCGAATATATAATAACGGTTCCTCTTTATCAAAATCGACAACTACCGCCCTTAATTCAGGTGTAACTACTCCTAACAAAGCATGTTGCGCTGCCAATAGAGCATATCCCGTTGATATTTCTGTGATTTTTACCTTACGGCATAAACCATCTTTATGGTTTGATGAATCGCTCTCTTTTCTTAAGTATGCATAATACCCGCGCGGAGGAATTTTTTGGGGGTAATCGAGCCTTTCTATCTGAGCTTCCAGTAAAAACTCTGGTCCTAAGTCTGCACTTCCCTCTGAGATGGCACAATCCCAAAGATCTATCATTTTTTCAGATGCTTCTCCATCGTAGTAAAAACGGACACGTAATATTTGTTCATCTTTATCCAAATCGACAACCACCGCCCTTAATTCAGGAGTGACTTCTCTTAGTAAAGCACTTTGCATTGCTAGTAGGGCATATTCAATTGAAAAAACTTCCATAGCTGTCACCTTGGCTTTCTTGGTACAATATGAACGCCATCTTTTGCATAATGGATTTTTCCCCAACTTGTAGCAATTTTTTCTTGAGAATTAGGGGGGCATTCAGAACTCTGGATTTGAAAAAAATCTGTGACTTTTTAACTCAATTCTCTCAATTTAAATCCAACGATTGTTTGACACATCGAGTCTTTGCCGGACCATTTGTTCCTTACCCCAAAGATCATTTATTCTAATATCACCCTGAAAGAAAGGACATTTAATATTTTTAGGGCATTGTTCTTGGGAATTAGTAGGCGAGCAAATAACTGCCAAAATTAATCCCTCGGCATGTCTACGTGAAAACTTTATGCCATCGTTTGTTGCACCGAGGATGGGGGTTTCTGTAAGAAGAACTCGATGATCTAACTGTGCCTCATGCGAGGTTGGACAACGAAGACATTTATATAGACAAGTCTCTAGCTTCATTTGATTCGGCAAAGCGATATCGCCAAGAAGTTCAGCTCCCTTTAGCAGATACCAAGTTGTAAAACCTTGATTTTTGCGAAGCCATTTTTCATTTCTAATCTGGTTTTTTTTCTCATTAGGAAATTCTTTTCCAGCAGTTGCATCAATTGCTGTAACAAGAGGGAAGAGCGCTGCTTCAAGATCATTTTCAGCAAGAAAGCGGACAGCTTCTTGTATTCTTTTACCAATACTCATCATCTAACTCACTAATAAAGGCCTTCTATTTGGATTAGCTGCATGTAGAAGCTCTGCATATTTTTCAATACTTGGCCTTGCTTGTGCTCTCTCATATCGCGCATACGCATTAGGCGATTTCGACTTCAATCTCTTAGAAACATCGCGAATTGTTGAACCGCTCCTTAATCTTTGTCTTTTTAAGCCAAGAGCAAAAAGAAGTTTCTCATCAGAAGCACCCATCCCAATAATACCGTCTTCATAAAGATTGACAGTGAGTTGGAATTGCTTACCCAAAAAGTCCTCATAAGAGTCTTTTAAAAGCTCCATCACAGCATCTTTAATCATTTCCAAGGCTTTTTTTCTTGTCTTGCCCTGAGTCATTACATCCAGGAAAGAAATTTCAATAAGCCACCATGAACTATCAGGATCTTTCCACACTCTGCCTTCTAGCTCCATCATTTTGCTGCTCCTTGTTATTTCTTCTTTGGGGGATTATTTCTGGCTACCTGTAATATCTTCTTAGCTAGATTCTCTTTTATTTCCCTATGTCGAGGAACCGGTTCGGTATCTTCTCCATTGGTCCAAATCTCATGGTTGCCGCCTTCTCTTTTCAGCCACCAGCCCAAACGGCTAAGCTCTTTTTCCAAATCTCGCTTTTTCATTCATTGTACACGTTTTAGTGAACAAAGTCAAATTTGTAGCAGAAATGAGAATTTTCCAGAACTGCTAAGTAATTAAATTTAAATTATTAATACTTCGAGCCTAAAGAATAGGAGCGACTGGACGGATTCAGAACTTTCGACTGGAAGGCTTTGTCCTTTTCCGCTATGATTTTTTCAAAAAATTTCATTCTGAGAGGCGCTCATGTCCAACAACGAGATCATTAGAAAGCTGCAAAGCCATTTTGATAGCCTAGCGCAAACCATGCTTGAAGAAGGGATTGAGTTTTGGTTTGCAAGGGACTTACAAGAACCCTTGGGATATGCGAAGTGGGAAAATTTTCTTACAACGATTATGCGCGCCATAGAGTCTTGTAAAACAACAGGATGTGATCCTGATGACCATTTTCGTGGTGTCAGGAAAATGGTTCGATTGGGAAGCGGCGCTGAGAGATCCATTGAAGACTTTATGCTGACCCGCTATGCCTGCTACCTGATCGCTCAAAACGGTGACTCACGCAAAGAGCCGATTGCTTTCGCCCAAAGCTACTTTGCTATTCAAACCCGCAAACAGGAATTGATCGAAAGCCGTATGCTCTTGCAAGCCAGACTAGAAGCTAGAGAAAAATTGAGAGAGGCTGAAAAAACTCTTTCCCAAAATATCTACGAACGGGGTGTGGATGAACCTGGCTTTGGACGAATTCGTTCTAAAGGTGATCAAGCCCTTTTTGGAGGTCATTGTACGCAAACCATGAAAAATAAATATGGAATCACACAGAGCCGCCCTCTGGCAGATTTCTTACCTACATTGACCATTGCCGCAAAAAATTTGGCGACAGAAATGACCAATCACAACGCAACTCAGGATAATTTACATGGGGAGGTAGCTATAACTGACGAGCATATTCAAAATAACAAGAGCGTGCGTGCTATGCTGGGGCAGCGCGGTATTAAACCAGAAAATCTTCCTCCCGAGGAGGATCTAAAAAAGCTCGAGCGACTTGTAAAAACTGAAGAGAAAAAATTGATCGTAAATTCTGGGAAACTTCCTAGATCATAAATAGAAAAGCCAGTTTCTCCTCATGCTTTATGAACAGGAAAAAAGTAGCTTTCAAACCGGCTCTTATCCATTAGACTGCACATCTCACCTAGATAGAATTTTGCAATCGGAAACTATTTCAGGTATCCGATCTTGGTGAACAGCCCTTCGCATTCCTGAAGATACATTAAGTTTCCTATACAAGTTCATTGGGCCTGAAAGAGATTCTTTAACACAATATAAAACCTGTTTTTTGTAATACCCTCGCAAATATGCCACAAGCCAATGTCCTAACTGCACAGTGTCAATTGCAAGGACCTTGTAACTTACTGGCTCTTCTCTGCTAAAAAAATCGTTATAATTAAAAAAGGTTTCTTCGTAACATACACGTCCCCAAGGACAGGAAAAACAATTTAGCACAGCAACCAATACTCGAGGAACGAGAAGAGTAAGCCATTTCGGAAACGAGATTATAAGTTGTAGAATTTCCATGTAATGCCAAGCCTTATAGAGGTGATCAGGGTTTGTAGCACAAAAGAGATTTTTTTCAGAACTTTTAAACGAATAAAAATTAAATTATTAAAATTTCGAGTCTAAAGAATGAGAGCGACTGGATGGATTCAGAACTTTTAACTGGAAAAAATTTTCTACTCCTACTTCAGGTATACAATGATGCTAAGACTTATTAAATGTGTCCATATAATCAGCTAAAGCCATCGTTTGAATTCTTCTTTCCTTTGCATAGCTACAATTGAATGGTTGCTCTATTCTTCTTTTAAGAAATTCAATTGTTTCAACATCGCATCGATAGCTGTTTTCTATGGCTTGGAGAGCTTGGAGATTTTCTTTCAATTCATTGTCATTATAAGAACACTTTATTGCACGAGCTGCATGATCATATAAAGTTAATAAGGACTTGTGAGCTCTGGATAACCCATCCATATGATTATCGTAAATCTTTTTTTCTTCATGATTAAGGTGAGCGTAATATCGACTCCGGCTATTTTGTGGTTGCGACTCATTAAATGCCTGATTGACTTCGTCACTACGTTTTCTGACCGCATCTACAGCAGCTAGTTCTGTCATTTCCTGCTCGAGCTCGGCTCCTGATTTGCCAATCTTGCTCATGTGCGATCTAAAATAGTCCACAACATTTTGATGTTTGTTGAATTCTGCGACTTGTAATGGACTAACATTGTCTAGAGATTCCCCTGAAGGCGTTCCAAATTTTCCCACGCTAAAAGCATTGAAATCACAAAATCCTTCACTGACAATTTTTTGACAATTATTTAGATCTCCTGAAGCTGCTGCATAGAAAATCCTTTCAAAGTGCTCTAAAAACTTACGATCTTCTTCCGTGCGATTTAAGTTATCTGTAAACCGATATTGTTGTTGTTTAACTGGAATCGAGGTGACGACGTAAGACCGACCACTATCAAATGGAATAATTGACATAAATTTTCCTCATTGTTTTTAGCTCATTATAAATTCAAAAGAAAGGTCCCTAAGAGTGTGTCTGCGATCTGGGTTATTTTGATTTTTGATGGATTTTGCTTTTGGCTTTGATTCGATTCCGCAGGACATAGTTAAATTAACTAGGCCAAGGAATCGAATCAAAGCCAAAAGCAAAAGGCGCGAAAAGCAAACAACCCAGATCGCAGACACACTCTAAACTTTGCGAATTTTAAAAAATAATGATAAGCCCCTATTGAATTTTAGAAAAGAAATAATATTCTTAATCTAAATGGGGGTTCTTGGTATCTTTGGCCTTCATGATTCTGTTTTTTTTAAAGGAGGCATTTATGGCAGTGAATTACTCTTCTCTCATCCATGAGACTGCGCAAGGGCGCTCGTGGCTCCAAGAGATCATGATCGTATTAGGGGCAAGCATCATCATCTCTCTCTTTGCACCTGTTTCGATCCATTTACCTTTTACTCCTGTACCGATCGCAATGCAAGCGCACGTCATTCTCCTCCTCTCGTGCCTACTCGGGAGCAAACGGGCTGTGATGGCTGTCTTGACCTTTCTTTTTCAAGGGGCGATTGGGCTTCCGGTTTTTGCAGGGGGGACAGGGGGCATCCTTATCCTTGCGGGGCCAACAGGGGGTTACTTGCTCGGCTACTTGGTCGCTGCTTTCGCTACCGGGCTTTTAATGGAGAAGATATCGCGTCGTAGCCCCTCTAAGGCATTTGCTGCGATGGGACTCGGCAATCTCGTGGTGTACCTTTTTGGGATTCCATGGCTTTCCCACTTTATCGGATGGCAATCGGCTTTTATTTTGGGAATGGCGCCATTTTTCATCGGCGATTTGATCAAAATGATCGTAGCTACCCGATTGCTAAAAGGACTCCGGTTTTTTAGTCACTAAAGAATGGCCCTGTTGTATACCCAAGTGGATTCAAAAATCGGTTTTTGGCAATCCCATCGCTTCAATTTTTTGATCATCGAAGCAGGCCATGTGGGAGCACATGGCCGATGCAGAGGATCAAAAGGACATCGTTTCAAACGATGTCCGTAAAGTGAAGATGATGGGGCAGCCAAAAACCGATTTTTGAATCCACTTGGGTATAATCAGGGCTTAGCTTTTATTTGTGTTTAGTTTTTGGCAGTAGAGAACCAGAAACGGCTTGGTTGACTATTTTTGAGCTGGGGGGAGCTTTGGAGACTGTAAATTGGTGTCCTGCTCCGAGGTGTCCCGCTCCGAACAGTTTTTTTCCTCCATTTTCAAAAATGTATTCCAAGGTTTTTTTTCGTGATGCTTGCAACGAAGCAGACATTTTAGCCGAACTTTGAACGTGAGTCGGTTGACCGGCAGAGATCGGTGGTCTGTGAGAGATTTTTTTACCCATAAATTCTCCTTAAAGTTGAGACAGTGTTTTCAGAATTATAAAAACATCTGAATTTAATGAAATATTTTTTTACTTTTTAATCTTTTGTTGTTTTATCCTTAATTAATTCTTAATTTATGTTGGAGTGCTTTTTCCAAGAGCGTTTTTTCAGAGGCGTGATCGCATGGACCTCTGAGCGTAGCAGTTTGGCGATCCGCTTGAAGGAATTATTGAAAGAGCTGGAGCTGAGTACTTTAGTTAATCGATCTTTCAGTTTCACCTCTGTGCGAAGCAGCTGGGCCATCTGTTCGAACGCTACGGAAAACGATTTTCCAGAAAGGTCAGAAATGGGTTGGTCTTTTTTCATAGTTAGGCAGTCGTTAGTATAAATTTATTATTGCATGTATCTAGTTATTAGTCAAATTACCATCAATTTTGTTATAATATAGTTTAATTATTAATAATTTAAGATTGTACTGTCTTTCTGACTGGCGGAGATTTTTGCTTTATTCTAATATGAGCCCTTTGCGGATGGGATGGTTTATGAAGGAAAGAGTGACCACTCTTGGATTATATCTGATATTCTGGCTGGTTCGCCATCTTGTTGCCTTGCGCTATCGATTGGTTATCAAAGGGATGGATAAACTTACACCCGATCGATTTAAAGGATCGGGTGGGATCGTTTTTTTACCCAATCATCCCGCAGAGATCGATCCAATCATTCTAGAAATGATCCTGGGGCGCAAATTTCGCCCTAAACCCCTCGTTGTCGAACATTTTTACTATTTGAAAGGGTTTCGGTTTTTTTTAGACCTCATTAAGGCAATGCCTTTACCGACGATGGATATCATGGCCAACAAATGGCGGGGTAAAAAGGTACAGAAGCAATTCGATAATGTCGTTAATGAGCTAAAAAGTAAAAAGAACTTCTTGATCTATCCTTCAGGTCGCCTTAAACAGACGGGAATGGAGTTGATTGGAGGGGCTTCTTTTGTGCATCGCTTGCTCCAAGCCTGTCCTGAAGTGAATATCGTGCTGATTCGGACGACGGGGCTTTGGGGAAGTCAGTTCTCACGTGCATTGACAGGTGCATCTCCTGATTTTGGCAAGAGCGTTTGGGAATGTGCTAAAATTCTCATTAAAAATGGGATTTTTTTTACTCCAAAACGGGAAGTTGTTGTCGAACTGGAAATGGCTCCTGCTGACTTCCCTTATCAGGGTACCCGCTTCGAATTCAATAAGTATCTAGAAAATTGGTACAATCGCTATCAGGGACAAAAGTCTGAACCACTCAAACTCATCTCTTATGCCTTCTGGAAGGAAGAATTGCCTAACGTCTACGTTTCAACGGCCTCGGCGCAACCGGTTGAGGAGCGTCCCGTAGCAAAAAAAATCCAGCAAGAGGTGTTTTCTCATTTAACCTCCCTTTGTGGCAGAGAGTCTGATTTGATCGAGCGGAAAATGCATCTTTCCCATGACTTAGGCTTAGACTCTCTTGATATCGCCCAACTCTATGTCTTTTTGGATGAGCGGTATGGGGTGGCTGATTTGCTGCCAGGAGATTTACATACTGTTGAAGATGTATTGCAAGCAGCAGAAGGTTATAAAAAATTGCGAGATGAGGCAACACCTGCATTGCCCAAACATCCATTCATTTGGCCAAAGGAGAAACGCCCTCTTTTTGAGATCCCCGCTGGAGAGACGATCCAGGAGGTTATTTTGCAAAGTATGGCACGCAACGGTTCTTGTATCGCCTGTTATGATCCAATATCTGGACCGCTCAGTTACCGTAAGATGAAGCTGGTCGCTCTATTACTTTCCGACAAAGTCAAAGAGTTACCGGGTGATCAGATCGGGGTGATGTTGCCCTCTTCTGCAGGTGCTTATTTGGTGATATTAGCAGTCCTTTTTGCAGGAAAAGTGCCTGTCATGATCAATTGGACATCGGGTGTTAAAGCGATCGATCATATGGTTGAACTGACGGGGCTCAAAGCCACCATCACTTCTTCACGGTTTCTCGATCGTTTGGAAAATGGGGATCTTGGAAAAATTGAAGAGATGTTTCATTTTCTCGAAACCATGCGTGAAAGCATCTGCTTCAAAGATAAAATTCGAGCCTTTTTACTGAGTCTGAAGCCTGTAAAAAGGTTATTAAAGAAATTAAATCTTCTCGACGTTTCATCTTCCGATCATGGGGTGATCTTATTTACGAGTGGTACTGAAACCCTTCCAAAAGGAGTTCCTCTTTCCCATTTCAATTTGCTCAGCAACCTACGCGCAGGTTTTAAGGCTGTGCCATTCCCTTCCGATGAAATCCTCCTTGCTGTTTTACCTCCCTTCCACTCATTTGGCTTTTCAGTGACAGGGCTGTATCCTCTTTTAATGGGGATGAGAGTTTGTTACTCGCCAGATCCGAATGATAGCCATGGTCTCGTCAGAGCGATCGCCCAGTGGAAGCCGAAGCTCTTTTGCTGTGCTCCCAGCTTTATTAAAGCGATTTTCCGCATCGCCAAACCAGATCAGCTACGATCTTTAAACATCATCGTCTCAGGTTCAGAAAAAACTCCGCAAGATCTTTTCGATTATGCTAAAGAACACTTGCCCAAGATGCACCTACTCGAAGGATATGGGATCACAGAATGCAGTCCTGTTGTCACCATCGACCGGATCGGTGAGCCTCATAAAGGTGTGGGCAGACCAATTCCAGGGGTGGAGTTAATGATTGTCGATCACGACACGCTGCAACCACTTCCTTGTGGGCAAGAAGGGGAAGTGTGTATCGCTGGCCCGAACGTTTTCAATGGGTATTTGGGAGATCTGCGCAATCCGTTCATCACTGTGAATGGTAAAAAGTGGTATGCCTCGGGCGATCGGGGGAGTCTCAGCGAAGAGGGGCACTTGATCCTTTCAGGACGGCTTAAGCGGTTTGTGAAAATTGGGGGAGAGATGGTCAGCTTAGGTGGCTTGGAAGAGGAGCTCATACAGATCGCTCGTGAAAAAAGTTGGGTAAAGGGAGATCAAGAGGGTCCCCCACTTGCTGTCGGTGTGCGTGAAAAAGAGAGTGATAAGCCGATGATCGTCTTATTCACAACTTTCCCCATCACTAAAGAAGATGTCAATTCTGCGCTCAAATCTTCTGGGATGGGGAGAATTGTCAAGATCTCTGAAGTGCGTACTCTCGAACAGATTCCCTTGACGGGCACGGGTAAAACACACTATCGTCTTTTGGACGAAATTTGAGTCTATGATGCAAAAATACCATTTTAAACTTTACGACACTGAAACCAGAGAAAAAAAAGAGATCTCTCCCTCTGACGGCAAGACGATCCGGATGTACACCTGTGGCCCTACAGTTTACAATTTTGCTCATATCGGCAACTTCCGCACCTATGTTTTTGAAGATTTGCTACGCCGCGTGATCAAGTTCTTTGGGTTTTCGATCGAGCAAGTGATGAATCTCACCGATATCGACGATAAAACGATTAAAGGAGCGCTCGAAAAAAAAATCTCACTGGATGCGTTTACCCAGCCCTATAAGGAAGCTTTTTTTGAAGATCTTAAAGCCTTAGGGATTGAACGGGTCGAACATTATCCCCAGGCCACAGATTATATTTCTGAAATGACAGCCATTATCCAAGTGCTTATCGAAAAAGGGATCGCTTATCGGAGTCATGAGGGGAGTATCTACTTTGCCATCGCCAAATTTCCTTCCTATGGGAGACTTTCCCATCTCCATTTAAATGAGCTCAAAGCAGGAGCTTCCGAGCGGGTTGCTGCTGATGAGTATGATAAAGAAAATGTGAGCGATTTCGTTCTATGGAAAGCTTATGATCCTCAGCGCGATGGAGAAATTTTTTGGGAAAGCCCCTTGGGAAAAGGGCGTCCCGGTTGGCATATCGAATGTTCTGCGATGGCGATGAAGTTACTCGGCGAGTCGATCGACATTCACGTCGGTGGAGTGGATAATATGTTCCCTCATCACGAGAATGAAATCGCGCAGTGTGAGGCCTATTCTTCCCATCACTTTGTCAAACATTGGCTCCACGCTGAACATCTCCTTGTCGATCATAAGAAGATGTCGAAAAGTTTGGGCAATTTTTACACTTTGCGCGATCTCTTTGAGAAAGGTTACACAGGCGCTGCTGTCCGCTACATGCTTATGCAAACCCATTATCGCACCCAGCTCAATTTCACATTTGATGGGTTGGATGGCGCTGTGCAGACTTTAGTCCGCCTCTCCGATTTTATTCTTCGTCTGCAAGATATACGACGTGAAGGTACCCTGAGTAAAACTCCTGGTTTTGTTTTGCCCATTTTAGAGAAAACGATGGAACAATTTGTGGCCTCTTTGGCCGATGATCTCAATATCTCACCTGCACTCGCCGCGCTCTTTGACATGGTGCGGCAGGTCAATGGGTTATGCGATCGAGGTGAAATCGGGTTCTCTGAAGCAGATGAGGTTCTCAATTTCTTAACTGAGATCGATCGAGTTTTAGGCGTCCTCCCCCTTCACCTGAAAGAGGAATCGATTCCGCCAGAGCTCGAAGAAGCCCTTAAAAAAAGGGAAACAGCCCGCGCTCAAAAAAATTGGAGGATGGCAGATGAATGTCGAGATTTCATTCAATCTCGCGGCTATCTCATCGAAGACACCCCTTACGGGGCACGATTAAAAAGGAAAGGATAATGAGCAAAAAAGCGACGACAAAAGACGAGCTCTTTCTATTAAAGCTTCACGAATTGGCCTCTGAACGGGGGAGTATTTCAGAAGAGGTCGACCGTTACACTATCGGTCGCGCCATCGGTCAAAACGACCGGGGTACCTACGTCATCTCCCGTGATCTCGCGGCAGCGAATTTTATCAAAAAAGGGGAAGGGACTCACGTCTATCTGACAGACCATGGCCTCAATCTCGTTAAACTCCTCCTCAAAGGGTGAGTTTATTCGTGCCCGTGTGCGCATCCTTTAATTACCCATAAGTCTGTTTTCCATTGGGACATGGGATGTAGCTAATTGCTCTTAAGGGTTTAAGAAATTTTACCACCCGCTCGCTTCGCTCTCTAGAGAGCACAGAGGCCACAGAGGAGGAACCAGGGAGTTCAAGCAACGGATGTTCTCTTTCAAGTACTTTATGTCGAAGAATGTCGATAGCTGTATCAGGAATTTTCCTAATTCTTTCTCTATGGCCTCTGTGCTCTCTAGAGAGCGAAGCGAGCGGGTGGTAAAATTTCTTAAACCTTAAGAGCATGGGCAATAGGATGCTCACACAGGCACGTAAATGGGAGGTCTATTCTTCAGGGCGCATCAGAGGGAAGAAGAGGACATCGCGGATCGAATGGGCGCGTGTGAAGAGCATGACAAGGCGGTCGATCCCGATGCCGAGGCCGCCTGCGGGAGGCATTCCTTGACAGATTGCTTCGATAAACTCTTCATCGAGTGGAGGAGCTTCTTCATCCCCAGCCGCCCGTTTATGGGACTGTTCGATGAGCAACTCACGCTGCAAAATGGGGTCGTTCAGTTCGGTATAGGAGTTGCAAAATTCGCTGCCGAGAATGAATGTCTCGAACCGCTCGACAAAATGCTCTTCGCGCAATTTAGGGTCGCGGTGGAGTTTACAAAGGGGTGTCGTCTCAATCGGGTGGTCGATGATGTGGTGGGGCTGGATTAAATGCTCTTCGACAAAGGCCTCAAAGAGCAAGGCGATCAATGCTCCTCGTGGTGCGTTCTTGAACTTTTTGGGATCAGTCGTTCCCTCCTCGAGCAAAATTTTACGCATTTGATCTTCATTTAATTGATCGACATCGAGGTTGCCGTAGAGTTTGATACTCTCTTTCATCGAAAGCCGTTTCCAGGGAGCTTTTAGGTCGACAGTTTTTTCAACCCCTTCTTCTTCCGATTTGAATGTCAACTGGGTCGTGCCGAACAGTTTCAAGGCGATCTCTTCGAATAAGTTTTCCGTAAGAGTCATCATGTCGTGATAATCCCAATAGGCAGCATAGGCCTCTAGCTCAGTGAACTCTGGATTGTGAGTGCGGTCGAGCCCCTCGTTGCGGAAGACTTTACCGATTTCGAAGACTTTGAGAAGGCCGCCGACGATCAGTTTTTTAAGGGGGATCTCGAGAGAAATCCGTAAAAACATCTCTTGTTCCAGGGCATTCAGTTTGGTGACGAAAGGCTTAGCTTGGGCGCCACCATAGACATTTTGCAGAACGGGGGTTTCCACTTCCATAAAACCGAGTCGTTCAAAATATTGTCGAATCAACTGAAGGATGCGAGAACGGATCTGAAAAACATGGACCACTTCAGGATTAGCGATGAGATCTAACCAACGTTTGCGATAACGGACCCCTTTGTCAGCAAGCCCACTGTGTTTATCAGGGAGGGGAAGGAGCGTCTTGCAAAGCAGAGTCACCCGTTTTGCAAAAACTGTCAGCTCTCCTTTTTGAGTGCGGAAAAGATTCCCTTCAATGCCGAGAATGTCGCCGAGATCGATCCTTTTTTCGATGAATTTAATCGATGAAACTTCAGCTGTAGGCAGGTATCCCTCGACATGGGTCAGATCGCGATTGAACATGATCTGGATCCGTCCTGTCTCATCTTGCAAGTGAGCAAAGGCGTTTTTTCCCATCGCACGGAAAAGGACAAGCCTGCCTGCGACGACCACCTGTTCCGTTTTTCCTTCTGCGGCATCCTCACTATGACCCACTTCCTTCCCTTCCCATCGAGTCAATAACTCCTGAGGAGTGGCATTAGGAACAAATTTTGCTGGGTAGGGATCGATCCCTAACGCGCGTATTTCTGAGAGTTTTTGGCTACGGTTGATGAACTCTTCGTGCTTGTGGTAGTCTGGTTCTGTCATGTTCTTTAAAGAATAAATTTAAAATGATCTCCCATTTTAAGCCCTTTTTGCCAATTGCGCAAGAATGAAATTCAAACACAGAGGGGAACAAGAGACACAGAGGAACACAGAGATTAAAAAAGCAGCCTGATTTTTTCGCGAGAGCGAAAAAATTAGAGTCTTCATTTTTTGCTCTCGCAAAAAATGAAAAAACTTAAAGCTCTGTGTCTCTGTGATCTCTGTGTAAATTTAAAAAAGTCTTTTTTTATGGACAAATGTTGGTTTTTTCAGGAATGATTATCGAAAATTTGAGAATCTATGACAATCAGCATCGTAAGAAAAATTAAGAAACTCCCTTCTTGTAGTCGCTTGAAATCTCTCCCTATGAATGAGCGTCCGAGAGAGAGGTTAGAGCGTGATGGGATCGATGCCCTTTCCCATGCAGAGCTGATCGCCATTGTTTTAGGGAGTGGGACTTTAGGAAAGTCGGTCCTCGATCTTTCTGCAGAGATACTCGAACATTTTGGCGGACTGGAAAAATTGCTCGACGCTTCCATTGTCGAGTTGATGGAGATTAAAGGGATCGGCAAAGCAAAAGCCATTTCGCTCAAAGCGGTGTTTGGCCTTGCTTTGAAGTGTAGAAAGCCCCTTTATTCTCAAAAGTACACGATCTCTTCAGCAAGAGAAGCCTACGATTTGGCCCAAGCTGAAATTGCCCACGTTCCGCAAGAGGTGTTGCTCGTCATCCTGCGCGATGTGCGGGGCAATCTGATCCATTTTGAACAAGTGTCGATAGGGACACTTTCTACAGTGCTCGTTCATCCGCGAGAGGTCTTTTATCCTGCTGTCCGCTATAAAGCCCACAGTTTGATCATCGCTCACAACCACCCGAGTGGAGATCCCAAGCCCTCGCAGGCGGATTTGGAATTGACTCGTGCACTCATCGAAGCGAGCCAAGTGATGTGCATCGGACTTGATGACCACTTGATCGTCTGTCGCGATCGGTTCATTTCCCTGCGCGAATTAGGCTGTTTACCTAAGGGGAGGGTTAGGTATTGAATGGCTAGGGCGTGTATGTGGAATATGGAAAGCATCTTGTAGAACGTGGGTCGCTCCATTGCAGATCATTTGGACGGCGATCAGCGAGATCAACATCCCTCCGAGCTTTTGACAAGCCAGGAGTCCTTTTTTTCCCAGGAAATATTTAATATTTGACGAAAGGAGTAAGATGATGAACGTAGGTATCCATGCGAGTAAAATGATGAGAGACATGATCCAAATGCTCTCCACGTGTTCCGCATAAACGATCACCGTCGTGATGGCTCCGGGCCCAGCGACAATGGGAGTCGCAAGGGGTACGATGAATGGCTCGGCAGTTTTCCGATCGTGGTTGTCCAAAGGGCGAGGAAAGATCATTCCCAGCGCAATGATGAATAGTAAAGTTCCACCGGCAACACCTAGCACAGATTGAGAAATCCCGAGCATCTTTAGTAGGTTATCGCCAAAGAAATCGAATAACAACAGGATGAACAGCGCGATCAGCAGTTCACGGAGGATGATCCGCCGCTGCCTTTTCACATCAAATCGCGTGAGCATTCCGACGAAAAGGGGGATATTCCCAAGAGCGTTGAGGACAAAAAATAGAGAGACAATCATGGCAAAGATCGACATCGGTGCACCTCAAATATAGTTTTTATTACCTTGCCGAATTTAATACATTAACCTTTTTCTTTTCTGATTTTTTCTCTATAATCTACCCATAAAATAGTGATAGCAGTGGAAAGTAAAAAAAAGTTTAAAGTCGTGACTCTCGGCTGTCGGACAAATCAGTACGAGTCACAGGCGTATTCAGATCAATTGCGCGCATTGGGCTATTCCTCTGCAAAAGAAGGGGAAGAAGCGGCGCTATGCATTGTCAACACGTGTACGGTGACAGAGTCTGCCGATAGCTCAAGCAGGCACCAGATCCGGCAGCTAGCGCGCCAAAATCCCACTGCGAGAATCGTCGTAACGGGATGCTTGGCCGAGCGGGGGGCTGAAGAGCTTGCAAAGATTCCCGGCGTCGATTTGCTCGTCTCCAATAAAGACAAAGAAAATCTTTTATCGCTAGTTTTCCCCGAAGAAGAGATCCCCGAATTTGCGATCGAACAATTTGAGGCGCATACTCGCGCCTTTGTCAAAGTCCAGGATGGATGTAATTCTTGGTGTACCTATTGCATCCTTCCCTATGTCCGTGGGCGCTCCCGATCGCGGCGGATGGATGAGATCCTCGAGGAGATCCGTAGACTGATCGGCAATGGGTATAAGGAAGTGGTCTTGACGGGGATCAATATCGGCGATTTCGATGGAGCTCCCCAAGAAGGGGAAGCACCGACCCGCCTTTCCGATCTGGTGCGCGCAGTTGATGCCATAGATGGTCTAAAGAGATTGCGCGTCTCATCGATCGATCCTGATGAAGTGGACGAGGATCTCGCCGATGCGATTTTAAATGGGAAAAATACATGTCCTTCGATGCATATCGTACTCCAATCGGGTTCTAACGTGATTTTGAAACGGATGAACCGGAAATACACACGTGAAATTTTTTTAGAGACCGTTGAAAAATTACAGGCGGCCAGGCACGACTTTTCATTCACAACCGACATCATTGTCGGCTTTCCAGGCGAAAGTGAATTGGATTTTGAGGATACGATTGAGATCATGGAGAAGGTTCATTTTGCCAAAGTCCATATGTTCCCTTTCAGTGTTAGACCGCGCACACGCGCCGCCCTCTATCCCAACAGAGTGCCTGCTGAATTGATCCAGCAGAGGAAACAACGGTTGTTAAGACTTGCTGAAGCCCATGCTTTTGAGCTCAGAAAAAGTTATGTCGGTCAGAAAAGAGCGGTGCTCTTTGAAAATGGTGACGACTGTAGCGGCCACACTGACAATTTTTTGCCCGTCATCGTCGAGAATGCAAAAATCAAAGCCAATGACCTTCTCGAAGTTGAATTGATCGACAATCGACCTGATGGGCTTATTGGAAGGATACTGTCATGAAGATCACGATCGCTGAGCGGCTCCATCCTTTCTCTCATAAGAATGGGACAAAATTTCTCCTGCCACAGACCTCTTTCTCAGTTCAACTCTTCCCGACCCGTCTTTATTTTACTGATCTCGAAGGGGATTTAGAGTCTTTTTTTCTCTCCTTTGATTTCACAGGACCCGTAAGTGACTTCACAGCTGAACTCGACCTCGAGCGGGGGATTTTGCGCCTCTTTGGAACGACTCGAGAGGGGTATGTCTCCTACCTCATTTTTGCAAAAAAAGAGGGGATCTGTTTGAAGATGGAAAAAATCCCTCGGGAAAAAGTGACCTGCCGCCGTTCATTTTCTTCTGAACCGATCGAACTTTCCAAAGGGGAAAGTCTATTGATCCCCCTTCCTTTCAAAGCTTTTGAACAGATGAGAATGGAGGAGCGATTATCGCTTGGGGGACATAAAGCGCAAGATTGGGAGATGATCTGCCGCCGTTTCGATTTTAAAGAGATTTTCCCCCTTTGGTTATCTTTAAGCCATTGGATCCCTTTAAGAGAGGAAGAGGGAAAGGGGGGAAATTATCTCCTTCTTGAAAAATGTCGTCAAAGGATCGATCAAGGGGAAAAGGAAAAGGTTCTCGAATCGTTTCAAAATCTGTTCCTCTCTGCGTTTGATGGGGTTTTAGTCCCTCGGCTTGACGACACTGAATATCAAGGGATTTTACCTGCGAGTGAGCAACAAAATTTATCTCATCCTCCCCTTCCTTTACTCACCAAAGGAGCCCACTTGATACGCTCCCTGTTTTTTCAGGAAAAGGGAGGAAAGATCGGGATTTTGCCCTGTTTGCCCCCCTCATTTCACTGTGGTCGCATGATAGGGGTGAAAACATCTAACGCCACAATTGATTTCGAATGGACCAAAAAAAAACTTCGCCGTATGCGAATTTCCCCATTTCTCGATGGAGAGATCGATTTGAATCTTCCAAAAGGGATCCGTTCCTGTCGGGTCAAACAAAGGCGTTATGGAATTGAGAAACTGGCGAGCGGTGTATTGACATTGCCAATCAGTGGTGGCAAAGTGATCGAATTGGATCGCTTTGAACAATAAGACTTATGCGTCGGATTTGGTCAGATTTTTTTTTGGTTCTTCTCGCTATTTGCATGGCGATTGGTTTTATCAGTTATGCAAAACAGTTTTTCTCTCCTTTGAGAGAGCAGGTGGAGATCCATCTTTCTATCTGGAATTTGCCCCAATACACTTTTTTTTCTCTGTCGCGTGGGCTTTCAGCTTACTCACTTTCGCTCATTTTCAGTTTATTAGTGGGTTTTTGGGCGGCTAAAGATAAGATCGCAGAAAAAATGATCATCCCTCTTTTGGATGTCCTGCAAAGCATCCCTTTTTTGGGATTTCTTCCCGGCATTGTGCTCTTGCTTATTGGAATATTCCAACATAGTAATGTCGGCTTGGAGCTTGCAGCAATTATACTCATGTTCACAAACCAGGTTTGGAACATGGCCTTTGGTGTTTATCATTCGATTCGAACGGTCCCTTTAGAAAAAAATGAATGCGCCACAGCTTATCATTTCAGTCATTTTGAGCGTTTCCGTTGGGTGGAGTTTCCCTTTGCAGTATTAAGCCTAATCTGGAATAGCATCATGAGTATGGCAGGAGGATGGTTTCTCTTGATGATCAATGAAGCCTTTAGATTGGGCAATCGGGATTTCCGTTTGCCAGGCCTTGGATCTTATATGAGTGTGGCTGCGTCGGAAGGCAATGTGCCCGCCATGATCCAAGCCATTTTAGCGATGATTATAATGATTGTATTTTTAGACCAAATGCTTTGGCGACCCCTTGTCGTTTGGTCACAGAAAATTCGGATAGAAGAAACAGCTCCTTCTATCCAGTCGGGATCCTGGTTTTTGAATATTCTCAAAAATTCCCATCTTTTGGCTTTTTTTATCTCGTTATTTCACCGTTTAATTCAGAAATGGCAAGATGTAAAAGCCAAAAAACCAAAAAAACTGGATTTTGGTTTTTTGGGTCTGATCACGAGCCGCATTTCCCTTTTTATTCTACTCGCTCTTTTACTCCTCGCAGTCTTTTATATCGGCAGGTTATTGAAGGATGTTTCCATGGAGAACTGGCTACATCTTGTCAGAATGTTACTGCTCACATTTTCTCGAGTCGTCATTTGCGTGGTGATTAGCACTCTTGTGATGCTCCCCTTGGGACTTGCCATTGGATTGTCAGAAAAATGGGGGCGTACATTACAGCCGATCGTTCAAACCGTCGCTTCTTTTCCGGCAACTTTACTTTTTCCGGCTCTAATTTTCATTTTTAAACTCCTCGGAATTCCACTCGGAATTGGGAGCATCGTTCTGATGACGATGGGAACGCAGTGGTACATTCTTTTCAATGTGATGGCAGGAGCTAAGGCGATGCCATCCGATTTAAAAGAGGCTGCAAGAGGTTTTCGTTTTAACCGGAGACAGCGGTTTTTATGGTTGAATTTACCCGCCATTTTCCCCTATTTGATCACAGGGGTTTTATCCGCTTCAGGGGGAGCCTGGAATGCAAGTATCGTAGCAGAATACGTCACTTACAAAGACCAAGTATGGACGATTCCCGGAATTGGTTCCACGATTAGCCTGGCCGCTCAAAATAACGATTATTCCCTACTGACAGCGAGTATTTTGGTCATGCTAGTTGTGGTCGTTCTCATCAATTATCAAGTATGGCAGAGACTTTATCATTATTCTGAAAAACGGTTTGCTCTAAATGTCTGAATTGCCTCTTTTTGAAGCGAAGAACATCGAAAAAGATTACCTTTCCCCCCATGGTCAAACCCTGCACGTGTTGGATAAGATCGATTTAGCTGTTTATCCAAATGAGGTCGTTGCGATCATTGGACCCTCTGGATGTGGAAAATCGACACTTTTAAGGATTTTAGCCGGTTTAATTCCACAAACGAAAGGGGAGATTTTCCATCACGGCCAGGAGTTAAGAGGGTTATTGCCAGACATGTCCATGGTTTTTCAAAGCTTTGCTCTTTATCCCTGGATGACAGTGAAGCAAAATATAGAAGTCGTTTTAAAAGCGGCACGTCTCTCTGTGCAAGAAATGGAAAAAAAGACTCAAGAGGCGATTGCTGGGGTGAATCTCATCGGGTATGAAGATTCTTATCCAAGAGAACTTTCTGGAGGGATGAAGCAGCGGGCTGGGATCGCAAGGGCTTTAGCTCTCGATCCTGAAATGCTCTTCATGGATGAGCCATTTAGTGAAGTCGATGCTTTTACTGCAGAGGTTCTCCGCTCTGAGGTTTTAAAGATTTGGTCAGAAAAAGAGTTTAGGCTCAGTTCGATCTTAATGGTTTCCCATGATATTTATGAAGTGGCTTATATGGCAGACCGGATCATCGTTTTAGGAATGAATCCTGGAAGTGTCCGTGGCGTCATAGAAAATAAAATCCCCAGACCCAGAGACTACCGTTCTCCCGATTTTTTAAAATTGGTCGAACAATTGCGCGACACTTATGGACGGATAGAACCTCCGCCCAAGCAAGCGCCAAAAAAGGAAAAGATTGGGCCCCTTTTACCTGTGACTCGCGATGAGCTTCTCGGCTTTTTAGACTATTTGAAAATGGATGGGGGTTCTCAGGACATTTTTACAATCGGCGCTGAAAGGCATCGACATTTTGATAAAGTCATTACGGTATTGCAGGCAGCTGAATTATTGGATTTTATAGAAATTAATCATAGAACGGCCTCTCTTACCAAAAAGGGAAAAGATTTTTTAGAAGGAGATCAGGAAGCACGACGTCGTCTTTGGAAAGAGCAACTACTGACGATTCCTCTTTTTATAAAGATTTGCGATCTATTGGAAAAAGCCCCACGTCGATCTTTGGATCGTGAACAACTATTGACCTTTTTAAATCAGGAGCTTCCCTATCAGGAAGCACACGTTCAATTCCACATCCTCATCCGCTGGGGCTATTACGGCGGATTATTCACCTACCACAGAAAAAGCAAACAACTCACCTTCCTCAATCAGGAAATGTAGGATAGACGATGAGTTGTTCTCCAGAAATCATTTTACGATTGACGCCGTCTGGGAGATCCCATTTAATATTGCCCGCTCCATCGATAAAAACAATTTTGTAATCGAAGTGATTAAACTTCTCCTTTGTTTTAAAGACCCAAGTGTCGCTGTCGCCATCGACCTTGTCCAACTTCCCTTGATCCCATGTCATCCCAGGTCCAGTCCCACGAATTTCTAGTCGGTTTCCAAATCCGGTGTTGTACTTGACTGTGACAACTTCTACAGGTCTAGAAACCTGTTGTGGAACGGCGATGGGGGCTACTGCAGGTCTAGAAACCTGTTGTGGAATGGTGATGGGAGCTACTACAGGAACAGGAGCTGCTACAGCTTGCGTTTTGGGATAGAGCACAAAGTAATGGTTGTCCAGACGGCAAAAAGTTGCATACTCGAAATCTTTACCCAGAATGTTGAGTCCTTGTTGAGTCCCCCGATTAGGATCGATGATTCGGACAGGGAATTCCAGCTTTCTGCAAACAGCTTGGATCATGGTGTGACTGCAATCGACTCCCATCTTAAGAACGAACTCCTTAATGAGATCAGAAAGAGGTTTAGAGTGAATGTTCAATTTCGGATACTCATTTTCTATCTCGACGCGAAGCACCATTTGTAATTCTTTATTCTTTAGTATGTCCTCAGCAGCGAGCTTTCGGAAATAATTGATGAGGGGAAGTACCTTGTGATTGTCTCGAAGAAAAGCATTCACATTTGATTCTGAAGGGTTGTCTTGAAGAGCTAGAAGATCCATCGCGATGTTGTTTGCGAGCTCGTTGAGCCTAGGGTCTGTGGTGCAAGAATCCTCAAGGGTGTACTTAATCAAGGTTTCCCTTCCTATTGGATATTCTAGAAGTGCTGTGACAAGAGCTGAGAAAAAGCAATTGCCATCGCCACGAACCTCTCTTACCTTGGAGCAATTATCGAGCATGTTGAGCACTGCTTTGTTACCCGTCTTGATCTCTTTTGGACGGGTGCTCTCACCGATACAAGGGCGACCGTATCCGATTTTAGCTGTAGGATAATTCGTTAAAATCATGTCATTAAACTGGTTTAACTTTTCCTCTATAGTTGTTTCAAGGCCTGTTACTTTCCCAATTGTATCAAAAATTCGATCGTCATAACTATTAGAATATTGCGCGTGGAGCTTCAATTTACATTCTGAGATACCTTTCATTATTTTTTGAAAAATTTCAGAAACTCCGCGATGTGTCTCTTCGACCTCAGATAAGTTAACTGCCCTGCGCTCCCATTTTTGGGTATGGACAGCTATCTCTGCTCCAAACGATTGGGTCTGTTCATTTAAAAAATTTACTTGTGAGTTAATTGTAACTGCCATACTATGATTCCTTCTATTTAATATTATAATAACATTATTATACATTTAATTGTAATTAAATTATATATAATTTTATTTTTATATTATTAATATAATTAAAATTTAATCAATTATGTGTCGATTCGTGTGTGAAGACACAGACTATTAAAGCAAAGACGCCCTTAGCGTCTTTGCATTGAATGTTCTCCTTGAGCCAATATCGTTGTTAGCTGCGTGCGGAGGCTTTTTTTAGGTCGGTCATTGGGCAAGTGGGGCTGCCGAGTGAGTGGATGTTGAGGCTAATCACTCCACGGTTTTTCCGATTCTCAAAGGCCTTTGCGTAAGACAATCTGATCCGGTCATAGGGGCTTAACGAACCATCAAAAGTGGAGGTCCATGTCGATTTAGCGGCATTCCTCATGATCACTCGTTTTTGCTCAATATAAGGAGTTAATCGCCTCATATCATTTCCATAAAGAGCGTTCAATTTGCCGTGGCTTATATCAGCAGTGGCTCGAATTGCCATTTTGATCGCCTCATCTTGTTCTTTAGATTCCCAATTAGAAAGTCTTGCGAAAAGATATCCGTTTTTGTTCGGTCCTGTCTTGAAGATCGTATCGACAAAGCCGCCTGTCGATGTCGCCAGCGTTTCAATCCCCATTCGGTGCATTTCACCCTGGACTAGACCGCAAGGTTCGAAGATGGAAGGGAAAACAGCGATGTCAACTGCAGCGCGCAGCAAATAGCCAAAGCCTTGGACGCCGCTTAAATCTTCAGCTGAATTTCCAAGTTGCCAATGGTATCGTCCATCGGGTCTCTTAGAATCCCGAATGACGCAGACCCCTTTATTATGCCGCTCTTTTGCGAATTTTTCCATTTTCGTAAGGATTCTGTCCGCATTCTCATCAGGATCAAGCCCGATGCAAATGAATTGAGCTCCTTTTGCAATTGCCTCTTTCATGATGACTGGAAACTTATCGATCCCTTTTTGAGAGGCATCGTAACGTCCGACGTAGTAGAAAATGGGCTTTGTAGGATCAAAATCTCCCAAACCATGAAATTTGAGGTATTCTGTCAGCTGCTGGCGGATAAGCTTGATCTTTTCAGGGAGGTCTTTATCGTCGGGTCCATAGGTGAGATCTAGAGGCTGTCCATCCATTGTGACCCAATTTTTAAGCTGTCCCTCTGTTTTGGGGTTCCATCCGTTGCTATTTCCATTGACGATTCCTGCAATTTTTCCATTGAAGGCGTGGATTTTTGCATGCCGCTCCATTCCTTTACCAAAAAGTTTAGATTGAACCTCTTTAGCAAAGGTCTCAGAAACAGTTGTATTCATGTCGGAGGATTCGAGTCCCTTAATGAACGAGTTGAGCGGATTGGAAGGAAGACCGATTTCAGAGAGAAGGGCTTGAGCTTCAGGATAATCATAAGGGAGGGGAGAGTTGTTATTATGGAATGTGAATACAGTTGGAGGGGTCTCCCCTTGTTTCCATTCCTTGAAATGGCGAACGGACAAAATTTCAGGGACAAGAGCTGTCTGTGCATCGTGTATATGGACGAGTTGAACAGGATTTTTCTCTTTTTTGCTCAGCTTATAGACGAGTTCCGCAGAATGACTTTGGAAATGGGCCCAACGCCGTTTGACTTCCACATCTCGCCGGTTGACATCCTTACCATGTCCTTCATAAATATTATTCGGTTTTCCTTTGGAATCATAACCCACATTAAAAACACTATCTTCTACGAAAAAGCAAGTAATTCCGCTCACTTTTGTTTTGAAAACTTTGTGTGTTTGATCATTAAATTCAATTTGATATTTCTCTTTTTCTTCGAGGATGAGTTTAGGATTGATCACATCGTATTTTGGCAAAATGACACAGACGTTGTTAGCTCCATGGGCGCGCGCCATTCCATCGATGGCAGGAGCAAGTCCACCCATATTGACGACACCAGCAAATTCTGCTGCGATCATCGCAACCTTCAGATTAGGGGGGATCCCTCCTTTTTGATAAAGATTGGGGTCTGAAGCGAGTCGCATTGCTGAACAGTCGATTATCGTTTCAGGTAAAAACCTTTCTTTTTCAAATTGCTCAACTCCTCGCTCAATATCAAATTTGATCCTGTTGTCGAGCGTACTCGAGTATATCTCTAAAATCGAAGGCTGGCCTCTGTTCAAGACGAGGGGATTTCCATTAACCTGGTCTTGAGCGTAAGTATAGTGTTCTTGTTTGAACTTTTCGTCCTTCCGGCCGCCATCTTCGAGCCAAATAAGATGCATGAGGTCTGCTTGTGCAAATTTAGGTAAGCCCAAGAATAATTTGAGCTGATCCTTTTTATCAGGAGTGTTTTTTAGTTTTGTTGCGAAAGTTGCCAATTCAGCTTTGAATCTTTGTAAAGTGATCTTTGTTTTATAATGGTCCATCAGCTGAACGATGATATCGGTTCCTTGCACGTCTTTACAGTCGAGAAGGACGAAAGGATTTGCAGCGAGGAAACGATCGGTAAAGGGGTATTCATTGGGTCGATAACAGGCGATCCAGATCGCTTTTCCTAGAGCTGTTTTGATTTCAGGATCCAACATTTGATATTTCTCTAAAATAAACTCTTTACGGCAGCCTGGCGAATTGAGAAATGTGTAAAGATCTTGCAGTTGTTGTAGTTTAAATACCTCTCGTGAGGTTTCAACTGTGTCTGTCTCTTGAATGTTTTCATTGAGAATATAGTGGAGATTGAATTGAAAAGGAACGCGTTGAGTTTGGAGCTCTTTCCTTTTTTCGATGCCGTTTTCTTCTTCAGGGGATAAAACAGTCCCTGTCGCTGCATTGGTGTATAGATTTGCGAGCCCTCTGATTTCCTGAATCTTGAGTTGCTGTTGATTTAAGTAATGGTCGATGATGCAAGTGCCTTGAGAATTTTTCATCTGCAAAAGAATCCGTGGAGCTTTGAAAAGGTGATCAAGACCTCCTTTAGAGGCTTTTTTGAGGGAAATTTCGATCGCCTGCATCAATTCCCCAGGAATACATTCCTTGAGATTCTCTGTGATAATGGAATCGGGTAGGGTTGGATTTTTGAGATCGTCGACCAATTTGCGAAGTCTTTCATTGTCTCTAGAAATTGACTCTGCCTGGGTATAAAGCTTTTCTGCTTTTTTGAGGAATTTCTCATTGTTTTTTCTAGGCTCATATTCAGTGAACAAAGTGATCCCTTGAGCAAACAGTTTTGCGATGCGAAGATCTGCTACATCTGTCTTAGTAGAAGGTTGAGCAGAGGTTCCTCTAGAGAGGCTTAAATTTAAATTATTTATTGACATAATTACCCTTTTATTATTGTTTTTTTAATTTTTCATATTTAATTATATCAAAACGTTTATTTTTTATCATTCAATATTTAAATAGTTTCGATAAATTAATTAATTTACTGTAAATTAAATTTTTTTTATTAAGCGATTAGACTGTTGCCTTTATGTGAAAAAGAAATTATAGATCAAGGTATATAAAAATTTCTGTAATGGAGAGGCACATGCAATTGCCTGCAACGACAAAACCTAGTATTTTTTACTTTGAAAAGGACCCACACCATCTCCTTGGGCTGCATCCCCTCAGCTCAGATTCTAAGGTGATCCGCCTCTGGAGACCAGGTGCCGCTTTTCTCTATTTGGAGGTTTTAGGAAAGAATGTGGAAGCAAAAAAAGTGGGTTTGACAGGTTTTTTTGAATATGAAGTTCCCTCTAATACCACGTTTGCTGATTACCGCGTCTATCATCAAAATGGGATGCTCGCCCACGATCCTTATGCATTTTTACCGACATTTGGGGAGATGGATGCTTATCTTTTTTCCAGGGGAGTCCACTATAAGCTCTATGAAATGATGGGGGGACGGGTTTGTACTCATCAAGGGATCGAAGGGGTAAAATTCTCCGTTTGGGCGCCCGACGCCCAAGAGGTAACACTCGTCGCTGATTTCAATTATTGGGATGGAAGGGTAAATCCGATGCGCATGATCGGTTCTTCAGGTGTCTGGGAGTTATTTGTTCCTGGGCTGAAACCTGGAGAAAAATACAAGTTTGAGATCCGTACGCAGAGAGGGCATGTCCGGCTCAAATCAGACCCCTATGCCCTTTATTCTGAATACCGTCCAGCGACTGCATCGATCATTTTTGATGTCGATCGTTACCATTGGGGGGATCAACAGTGGATGGAAGAGCGTGCTCGGGGGCCCAAGAGTTCTTTTCCGATGACTGTTTATGAAGTGCATCTGGGTTCCTGGAAAAAACAGGGAAACCGCTTTTTGGGATATCGGGAACTCGCTATTCGAGCTTGCAAAATATTGCAAAGAGATGGGTTTTACCCATATTGAGCTCCTCCCTATCGAGGAGCATCCTTTGGATGAATCATGGGGTTACCAGGTGACGGGATTTTTCGCGGTGACAAGCCGTTATGGGACTCCTGAAGATTTTCAGTTTTTTGTCGATCATATGCATCAGGAGGGGATTGGCATTATTCTCGACTGGGTGCCAGCCCATTTTCCAATGGATGATCATTCTTTGGCGCAATTCGACGGGAGTTATCTCTATGAACACGCCGATCCGCGCCAGGGATTTCACCCCCATTGGAACACATACATTTTCAATTATGGACGTTTTGAGGTGACCAATTTTCTGATCGCCAGTGCTCTCTTTTGGCTTGATAAAATGCATATCGATGGGGTGCGAGTAGATGCTGTGGCATCGATGCTCTATCTAGATTATGGGAGAAAACCTGGAGAGTGGATTCCCAATAAATATGGCGGAAATGAGAATCTGGAAGCGATTGAGTTCATCAAACATTTAAATTCGATTATGCATGAGCGTTTTTCTCACGTCCTCACGTTTGCTGAGGAATCGACCTCATTTACAGGGGTCACCCATCCTCTCGAATGGGGTGGGCTGGGTTTTGACATGAAATGGAACATGGGTTGGATGAATGATACTTTGCGGTTATTTTCAAAAAAATCCACTCTACCGTACCTATTATCAAAATGATTTAACATTCGGCCTCCTTTACGCTTTTTCAGAGAGGTTCATTTTGCCACTGTCACACGATGAGGTCGTACACGGCAAAGCGAGTCTTATTTCGAAGATGCCAGGAGATGATTGGCAAAAGTTTGCCAATTTAAGGCTCCTTTATAGTTATCAAATCTGCCAGCCCGGAAAAAAGCTCCTTTTTATGGGTGGAGAACTAGGAATGTGGAACGAATGGAACTGCAAGGAAGAATTGCCCTGGGATCTGCTCCACTTTGATCGGCATCAGATGCTCCACCGTTTTTTTAAAGAGATCAATCATTTCTATTTGGAAAATCAAGCGCTCTGGGAAATCGATTTCGATCATCGGGGTTTTGAATGGATCGATTTTTCCGATCGGTACAATTCCGTCATCAGCTATTTGCGTAAAGGAACAAACCGGTATCTTTTCGTCGCCCATAACTTCACCCCTAATTTTGTGACGAATTACTTCATCCGTCTGCCCAATGTCGCTTCGATCCAGGAAGTTTTCAATAGCGATAGAGAAGAATACTGGGGTTCAGGTAAAATCAACAGCACAGTCGAGATCATCCGTGATTCAAACGAGCGGCGCACTGGGATACAAATCCACCTCGCCCCGCTTGCGACGATGATTTTTGAGGTGCAATTTGTCTTCTAAAATTACAAAAGAGGAGTATCGCGACCTCATTGAAGAGGTTCGAAAACACGATATTCACTACTTTGTCCATGCTAAGCCTCTCATCACCGATTACGCCTATGATCAGCTTATAAAAAAAATTGAGGAGATTGAAAAACTCCATCCCCATTGGGTCAGCCCCTCCTCTCCAACGCAACGCGTGGGACGGGCCCTGTCAGAAGGTTTTAAGCAAATTGAGCACACAGTCCCGATGCTCTCCCTTGCCAATACCTATTCCAGGGAGGAGCTTGAGGAGTTTATTAAGCGGGTTCAAAAACTGCTTGGCCATTCCCGTGTTCATTTTTGCGCAGAATTGAAAATGGATGGAGTCGCTGTCACCATTCGCTATGAAAATGGGATTTTTACTCAAGCACTGACCCGTGGTGATGGCCGCAAAGGGGAGGATATCACAGCCAATATGAGGACGATCCGATCTGTTCCGATCGAACTCTCTGGCTCCCATTTTCCCGATGTGCTGGAAGTACGTGGCGAAGTGTTCATGATGCATAAGGTCTTTCAGGCTCTCAATGAAGAAAAAGAGGAAGCTGGAGAAGAGCTTTATGCCAATCCGCGCAATGCAGCTGCTGGCTCCTTAAAATTACTCAATCCTAAAATGGTCGCACTCAGAAAATTAAGTGCCGTCTTTTATGGATTTGCCGATGAGGTCGATCCTCCTGTGCCTACTCAATACGAATCTCATCAATATTTAAAAAAAGTAGGACTCCCTGTTTTCGATGAGCAATTCCGCAAGCGTTGCCACCAGATCGACGAAATTTTGCAATTTATCGACAAGGTGGATGAAAAGCGTCACGAACTGCCGTTCGATATCGATGGAGTTGTCATTAAAGTCGATGAACTTAAATACCATGATCAGCTCGGTGTGACAAACAAAAGCCCACGCTACGCCGTCGCTTACAAATTCGCTCCAGAGCAGGCCCTCACTCAGATCTGCGCGATCACGGTTCAAGTCGGCCGAACTGGAGTTTTGACCCCTGTAGCAGAACTCGAGCCTGTATTTCTAGCTGGAAGCACGATTTCAAGGGCGACTTTGCACAATCAGGAAGAAGTGGAACGTAAAGATATCCGGGTAGGGGATTGGGTCATCATCGAAAAAGGGGGGGATGTGATCCCCAAAGTCGTCCAAGTCGATAAAAGACGTCGGCCCCACGATTCTCATGTTTGGAAAATGCCTAAAACTTGCCCCAGTTGCGGCGCTCATGTCGTTCATAGCGAAGGTGAGGTTGCTGTCCGTTGCCCCAATTCTAAAAAATGCCCAGAGCAGCAGATGCGCCAGATCGCTTATTTTGCTTCCAAGGATGCGATGGATATCGAGCATTTAGGTGAAAAAGTCGTTGAACAGCTGTTTCACAAAAAATTGATCCATCACCCTTCCGATCTCTATGCATTGACTAAAGAGGATCTGGCCAAACTCGATGGGTTCAAAGAAAAATCGATCCACAACTTACTCAGTAGCATCGACCGGTCGCGCCATGTGTCCCTACCCCGCTTTCTCCTTGCCCTCGGCATCAAATACGTAGGCGAAGGGACTGCGGAATTGCTCGCAGAATACACTGGGGATATCGAAAAATTGGCACAGATGGATGTTGATGAATTAAAAGAGATCCAGGGAATTGGAGATAAGATTGCCCATTCTGTCGTCGAATATTTCAAAGAACCTGCCCACCTCAAAGAGATCGATATGTTCCTCAAGCAGGGGGTCAAACCTGAAGTGGTGAAGTTAAAACGGCGTAAAGATCACACCTTTTCGAATAAGACCTTTGTCCTCACTGGAGCATTGAAGAACTACACTCGAGATGAGGCGGCCAAGCGGATTAAGGAATGTGGTGGAAAAGTCACAGGTTCTGTGAGCAAAAACACCGACTATGTATTAGTCGGAGAAGACCCCGGTTCAAAACTTGAGAAGGCCAAAGAATTGCACGTCAAAATTCTTTCTGAAGAGGAATTCGAAAAGCTTTTGTAAGAGTCTGTCTGCGATCTTGGTTAATTGCTTTTTGTGCCTTTTTCTTTTGGCTTTGATTCCATCCCTTGGCCTAGTTAATTTAACTATGTCCTGTGGAATAGAATCAAAGCCAAAAGAAAAATCCATCATAAATCACAATAACCAAGATTGCAGACAGACTCTAAATATTTCTTAATTAGTTAGTTTGGCCTGGGTCTTGAAAAAAATACTTTGATCGCAAATGAAAAAAAGATTATATCGAAGTTTTGTAAACCTAAACTTATAGAGGGTCGTATGTCCAAAAACCACTTAAAGTGTGCTCTAATCGGGGGCTTGATCGTTTTTATCTGGGGATTATTCTCTTGGATGGTCTTTCCCTGGCATCAGACATGTTTGAAAAAGTTTTCAAATGAATCAGATGTTGCTGCAGTGATTAGAGATAATGCTCCAACAGCTGGCGTCTATGTGTTACCGAATACCTTTTCTTATCATGATGGGAGTACCCATAGAGAAATGTCAAAAGGAATGGAAATGATGGAAAAAGGGCCATTTGTGTTTGCTTCAGTGAGACCTAATGGAATCGGCAAAATGTCGATGGGCCCATTTCTCGTTTCATTGATCATTCAAATCATCGGTGCTTTTATCGTGACTTGGATGTTGATGCAGACAAAAAATCTCCCCTTTAAAAAGCAGGTGGGATTTGTCACAGTATTTGGCTTGGGCGTCGGTGTTTTAGGCCAACTCCCTAACTGGAACTGGTGGGGTTTCTCAGGCGCTTATGTTCTGACAAGTATAGTCGATTTAGTCATCGGTTGGTTCTTAGCTGGCTTCGGTATTGCCAAAGTTCTTAAGAAGTAATGGTTCTCGCTCTTCCTGGCCTTGAAAAAGGCCAGGGGATTCCCCAATGAGTGTTTGATGGCTGAACCCAGTGACCTTCACATTCTGCAGGGTTCCGATCAAAGAGTCATCTCCTCCGAAGATCACATTTTTCCAGCAACGCGTGCGCCCTTTGAGATACTTTTCATCCCGATTGCGCCGCTCGACTAGGACCTCTACTTCTCCACCGAGCAGCGCGCGGCGCTCTTCAGCACAGATCTCATTGTGCAGACTGAGTAATCTCTGAAGCCTATCTTGTTTAATTTCTTCAGAAATATCATCTTTCCAGCGGAAAGCAGGTGTCCCCTTACGCATGCTGTAAGCGAAGATGAAAGCGACAGAATAGCGGATCTGTTTAAAAATATCATAAGTGAGTTGAAACTCCTCCTCGGTCTCCGTAGGAAAGCCTACGATGATATCTGTGCCGAGTGAGGCATCAGGGACAATTGAGCGGAGAAGCTCGACCTTTTCCAGATACTTCTCCACGGTATAGATCCGATGCATTTTTTTAAGTATCCTGTTCGATCCCGCCTGAATGGGAAAGTGGATGAATTCACAAGCGGAAGGAAGGTCGCGGATCGCTTGCATCAATTCGATCGTGATGTCGACTGGATGGGAGGTCATGAACCTCACCCGTTCTAGCCCGGGAATTTTATCCAACTGGTATAAAAGATCGTGGAAGAGACAATTCCACTCTGGCTTGTCTTTTCCGTAACTGTTGACATTTTGCCCAAGGAGAGTGATCTCTTTGTACCCATTTTGAACCAGGCGCGAGCACTCTTCGATGATGCTATCTGGAGGGCGGGAAACCTCTGGTCCACGCGTATAGGGTACGATGCAATAGGTACAGGATTTGTCACAGCCGCGAATGATAGAGACGTATGCCTTTAGGGGGTCGTCGCGTTTGGCGATCAAATAGTCGAGATTTTCTTCGAATTGGTCATCGGTGCGGATCGTCTGCTTTCCTGTGTCGAGAACCTCGTCTAAGACCTCATTCAGCTCATTGATGTTATTCGTTCCAATGACGAAATCGACGTGAGGTAGCTTGCGGAAGATGGTCTCTTTCTTGGCCATCGCCATACATCCTGTCACCCCAATGATAGAGCGTTTATGCGGGCTTCTGCCGATTTGTCCGATCTTCCCCATCACTTTCCGTTCTGCGAGATCACGGACTGAACAAGTATTAAAAATAAGGAGGTCGGCGTCATTTTCATCGTCGATCCTGGTCAATCCCCGTTTTATAAGCTGACCTATCATGATTTCCGAGTCGAGCTCGTTCATCTGACAGCCGTACGTCCGAATGAAAAAAGTCTTTAAAGAGCGCATGAGTGTTGAAAAGAAATGTTTTTTGGAGGTCGAGTCTATCGAAAAAAACTTCTTTTGGCAAGAGATATGGTCTTGAAGAAATAGGAAATTTGTTCGATAATCCTCGCTGAAATCGCTAGCAAAATGTAAAAAGAAGATAGGTAAAGATATGGATGTGCAAGCTTTTGAAGTACTAAAGATAATAGTGGGTTCTGCGGGTTTCCTGGGAATCGGGACAGGGGTCATGATCATGGTTTTCAGGACAGGGAAAATTGTCCAAAAAATTGAGGACATGGTCAAGAAATTTGAAATATTGGAAGATAAAGTCGACAAATTAGAGCAAAAAATGACTGAGCGGTTTAAGGAAATGGATGATCGATTTAGAAAGCTGGAAGACAATTTTCCTGTCATCAACATAGCCATTACAAGGCTCGAGGTGCGTCTAGAAGAGAGAACCTTGAAAATGATCGATATTCCTAAAAAGGAAGCTTCAAGCTAATTAAATATTTTATTTACAGCTCTTCCATGATCTCCATTCAAAAATTCTTCCGGAAAACTCAATATTTCTGGAAAAAAAATGAAGGGAAAAGTAGACTAACGGTTCTTATTTACAAAAAACATCGTTGAACTTTTTTTAAGGCCTTAATCCATGACGAAAAAGAAAAATACGACCGTCCTCTTGACGAAAGAAGAAGTCATCCCAATGCGTAAATGGTTCTTATTGGATGCTTCGGGAAAGACGTTAGGGCGATTTGCCGCTGAGGTTGCCAAAATCCTACGTGGAAAGCATAAGCCGTGCTTCACGCCTCATGTCGATACTGGTGATGGTATCGTCATCATCAATGCTGAGAAAATTATCGTTACTGGCGCTAAAGATGCACAGAAGATCTACCGGTACCACACGGGAGCAATGAGCGGAATGCGCGAGGTTCCCTATCGAACAATGCTCGCTAGAAAGCCCGATTATATCATTTGGCATGCTGTCAAAGGGATGATGCCCAAGACGCGTTTGGCCGAAGCGCAAATGAAAAAACTGCGTGTCTATGCTGGAGATAAGCATGATATGCAAGCGCAAGCGCCGATCCCTGTCAACATCTAAAAAATTGAAGGAATTATGAAAACTCAAGAAAATATTGGAACAGGCAGAAGAAAAACCTCCGTCGCCTCAGTCCGCCTGCGTCCCGGCAAGGGAATTATCTTAGTCAATGGCAAAAAGTTCGAGGAGTACTTCACTCTTCAGCTGCAACGGATGGCCATTATCGCTCCTCTTCAAAAGGTATCTTCTCCTGAGCGTTATGATATCCTCATCCGCGTCAAAGGAGGAGGAATTCAAGGGCAAATGATCGCTGCCCGTCTTGGGATTGCGCGCGCGCTGGTTCAAGAGGACGAAGGTCGTCGGCATGATTTGAAAGTGATCGGTTTCCTTACTCGCGATCCGCGTAAGAGAGAGCGTAAAAAATACGGCTTAGCTGGTGCCCGTAAACGGTTCCAATTCTCCAAACGATAATCTTATTGATCAAGGCCTTAAAAATAAGTTTTTAAGGCCATCCTCAAACTCACAATTCATATACATAAACTACCTCGAGAATCGGTTTTTGACTGCGTCGGACAGCCACTGAATTTGAACCCGCCTGCATGGCCCAACTTTTTCAAGTTGAGCTGCTTCGGCGCCGGCAAAGCCTGGTTCAAATTCAAGGCGCCTCCTTGCCAAATTCCCGATTCTCGAGGTAATTTATGTATACAACGTGTTATATTTCTTCTTTAAATAATTCACGTAGGCTTCTTCATTCAACGGTTTTCCCGTGACCCTCTGGCAGAGCTCGTCGGGAGTATACTGCCTTCCATGTTTATGGATATTTTCTTTCAGCCAGTCCCGGACAAAATCGAGCGACCCTTTTGAAACATGCTCTTTCCAATTGGGATGGATTTTTTCGAAAGCATTAAAAAACTGAACAGAATAGAGGTTGCCAAGAGTATATGTCGGAAAGTAGCCAATGTACCCAAGTGACCAATGGATGTCTTGTAGACAGCCTTGGCCGTCAAATTCTGGGCTAACACCGAGATATTCTCTCATTTTAGCATTCCAGGCGTCTGGGATCTCTTTGACCTTTAGAGTCCCTTCGATCAATCCTTTTTCCAGCTCAAAACGGACAATGACATGTAAATTGTAAGTCACCTCATCGGCTTCAATGCGGATGAAGCCAGGCTTGACAGCGTTGATGGCGCGATAGAACTCATCGAGAGGCACCCCATTGAACTGCTCAGGAAATTCTTCCTGGAGAAGGGGAAAAAAATGTTGCCAGAAAAAATAGCTTTGGCCGATCAGAGTTTCCCACCAGCGGGATTGACTTTCGTCGATCCCGAGGGAGACTTGTTGGCAAAGGGGAGAGCCATAATGCTCTATCGCTAAGTTCATGTTGTAGAGTCCATGGCCTCCTTCATGAAGAACGGCTCCGATGCAGGACATGATGTTCTCAGGATGAACTTTTGTCGTCATACGAGTATCTTTTGGGTAGAGGCCATTGCAAAAAGGGTGTGCAGAAAGATCTAGCCTTGAGGTCGAGGTGTGAAAGCCCATTTTGTACAAAATTTTGTGAGAGAATTCGAGCTGTTTATGTTTGGGGCAATGGCGGAGGAGAAAATCTTCAGGAAATGGAGATTTTGCGCTGATGTCCTTGAGCATTTGCGTGAGTGGGAGTTTTAATTTGCTGAATAATGGGGTTAGGATCGAGGTTTTCATATCGGGCTCAAAGAGATCGAGCAGCGCATCGTACGGGTGCTCTTTAAAGCCTAAAATGTCAGCCTTTTTGCGGCTTAAACTCACCACTTTTTCTAAATGAGGGGCAAACGTTTTGAAATCGTTGTGCTCTTTTGCTGTTTTCCAGACATGACAAGCAGTCGAGGTTGTCTTGGCGAATTGCTTGACGAAGGCGTTGGGGAGTTTAATCGCCTTTTGGAAATCGCGCCGCCATTCTCTCAAGGCGGCATTTTGTGCAGATGAGAGCCTCTCGTCTTTCACTTCACCCGTTTCAAGGTCGATAAGTGCAGAGAGGGCTTTGGCAAACGATCGACTCGTCCTTTGACGATGGACAAGGCTAGCTAGAAGTTCACATTGTTGGGAGCGGATCTCGATCGCTTCCTTAGGCATGTAAGTTTCTTGGTCCCAGTCGAGGAGCCCTTCCACGGAGCCCATCAGGGTGATTGTTCTAGACAAAGAGAGCAATTTATCATATGCGCTGGCCATATCTCATCACCTCATCATGATTTATCAATAGAGGCTACCATTTCTTTGAAAATTCTTCCAGAAGTGACTGGAATTTAATTCTGTTTTTATTATTGTGATGAAAAATCTTTCAGGAGGCACACGCTATGAGCGCAAATGGATCATTTCAAGAAGCGACTTGTTGTGAAAAAACGGGCTATTGGGGCTACCATCTCATTCTCGATTGTCGAGGATGTCAGTGCGATGAAATTTCAAGCCGTGAGAATTTGAAGGGATTCATTAAAACACTTGTGAAAGAAATTGGGATGGTGGCTTATGGGGAACCTGTGCTGGAGCACTTTGCAACACATGATCCCGATAAAGCAGGCTTTTCCCTGGTTCAACTCATCGAGACGAGTTCGATCACTGGACATTTCGTCGATAAAAACGGAGACGCTTACCTCGATATTTTCTCTTGCAAGCCGTTCGATATCGATACAGTAAAGGGTGTTGTGACGAAGTATTTCCATCCCCAAAAAATTAAAACCTATTATCTCACGCGTCAGGCTTAGGAGCCCGATTCAGGTATAATTTTCCGATCCAGGTAAAGAGTTGTTCACACCGATCTGTGAATCGAGCGAACATCGGGGTGCAGAAGGCCCAGCTTAAAAATACGATGGTGATTGTGCCGCTGCCGACAATGACATCGGAAAGCCAGTGCGCTCCGGTGATCAAACGGGGCATGCAGAGGAAGGCGGCATAAAGACTGGCCAGAATACCCAGACGCCAGCCAGCGAGGTAGGTGAAACTGGCAGCGAACAATAGGGCCGTTGTTCCATGATCGCCAGGGAAACTCTTTGAAGAATCATCCTTGATCGACATCCAGGGGATCTCTTCAGAGAGACGGACGCTATTGTCGACAACAAGGGTAGGGCTTAAACGGGGAATGCTGAGGTTCTCTCGAAAAAGCATCCGGTTGATGAAGTAGATGATGGCGCCGATATAAAGAACGCAAAAGAGGAGCTCCGCGACTTTCCGTTTGCGTAAATTGCGGTGGGCTTGTCGTACATAGGCGACAAAGAAGCAAAGGACGCAAAGATCTTCGATCCAATCGGCGAGCTTATGGTTGGCAAATGCCCAAAATAATTGCCAATAGGGATGGTCCCTCAAGGTGAAATTGACCCCCTTAAAGAAGGCGATATCGACAGCTTCCCAATACACTTTTGTAAGCGGCCAGAATAAGCTGGCAAAAAGCAATGCCGCGATGACATGGCATAGAAGGAGGATCTTAAATCTCCAGGTTTTTGATCTGTTTTCTTGTGGGATGACGGAGGAAAAACTCATGATAAACCTTCAATAGACCGACGGTATTTAAAGCCAAAAGCGAGCCAACATAACATATAGGGTGTGAGGATTGCAAAATAGGGGGAGATGACGAGGTTTTCTCCTAGGATGACAGCGGCGTCCATCAATGCGAAGAAGAAGATAAAGCCAAATAAAGCAATCGCATAGGTGAAGAAAATCGAAAGGTTGCGGGAATGGCGGAGGCAAAAGGGTGTACCCGCAGCAATGACGAGCAGGGAGAGAAACGGTAGGGTGATTTTAAAGAGAAAGTGGGTCAGCACCTGAGGATACTCATAAGCGGTCGTCTTTGTTTTTTGAAAGAGAAGGCGGAGCAGCTCACTTAAACGGCGATTTTCTAAAGGGGTATACCCTTTGCCTGTAGGGTCGGGTTGCCAGCGGAATTTGGCGAATCGGTATTCATCAAACGACTCTACCTTTTCAAAATTCCCGTCACTGTTGCGGCTGAGGTGGTCGACATAGAAGCCGATAGGATTTTCAGGATCGATGGAGAGGGATTGCATCCTCCAAATCTCATCGACGGAGCGCACCCAAAAGACATCTTGCAGGAGTTTCTTTTCCTGATCTGTTGCCTGGTAGATAATTTTTGAGCGGTCTTTGAGATGGAGGACATGGACAGGTTCTTTCCGCTTATTGCGATAATGCTTGAAATGTTCCTTGCGAAATCGGTCGAGGAAGTTGAGACTAGAAGGAAGGAGGAATTCTGAACTCACCAAGTTGAATAAAGCGCAGAGCAATCCAATCAGAAAGAAGGGGCGGATGATTTTTTTCCGGGGGAGTCCAGAGGCTTGGAGTGCGATCAGTTCTCCGCGGGCATTTAAGGCGAAAAGAACCTTGAGCGTCGCGACGAGCAGTGCCAAGGGAATGAGCAGGTCGGCGCGTTTAATGAAGTGGAAAAAATAATAGACGATGATATGGGGGATTTGAATCCGTTTGTCAACGATGAAATCCTGCATATGCACGGAGTAGTCGAGAAGGGCATAGAGAAAAAAGAAGCAGCCCAGAAAGAGAGTGAAGACTTTTAAAATCTCACGGAGAAGATAACGCTCCCAGATCGCTTTGCCGATCATTCGACCCCCCTGCGAATCGCTTTTAAACCGCGCAGGACAATCAAGGCGATGAGTGGGTGGGGGAGCAAATAGATCCATGTCGAAAGCAAGGGGGCATGCCGCATCGATTTTGCCGTGATGAAACAAACGAGGAAAAATGCAGAGAGGCCAATGGCCCAAAGGATCCCTTTTTTCGACCGGTTGCGACTGATTTGCATCCCAAAAGAGAGTCCGATCAGAGTGAATGTGAATGTCGCAAGGGAAATAGAAATACGGCGTGCGATTTCGAGGCGCGCGCTTTTGCCGATCGCAAAACGGTTTTTCACAGCGATCTCATGCGCCAGGATCATCCGCAGGGGGAGGTATTCAAAGCTCGTCGACCAATCCATGGTTTGAAGGAATTGGCTTAAATCTGCCGCTTTCGTGTTCATTTCCCCTTGATTTTCGATGACGAGGTGATCAAATCCACTCTCTTGCTTGGGGTCGATACTAGAGATGAAGGTGACATGATCTCCTTTCAGAAGGTCCCCCTTTAAAGCGAGTCCACTCGCCGACATGAGGGTCAAACGCTCCGCAGAGGTGTTCTTGACAACGATCAATACATCCTCGGCATACTTGTTAGCCTTCAGGGCCCCGATATCGTAATAAGCGCTTTTTAATTTTATCAAACTCTCTTTCTGCAAAATAAAGAGAGGATTGGACATCGCCATCTCGTAGATCAACATTTTTGACAACGATCGGGAACGTGGGGAAAGTTCGCTTGAAACAGTGAAATTGACAAGGGTCAGAAAGAACCCTGCAAATAGAATAGGGGTCGTTATCGATTTGAGTCTGAGGCCACACGCCCGGAACGCAGTCAATTCATGTGTATGGCTCAAACGTTGAAAGAGGAGGATAGCCGCGATCAGGCAGGATACAGGGATAGCGATGGGCAGGATATACGGAATTTGCAGAAGGGCAAATAGAACAACTTTAAGTTTAGGTGCGCCAGAGGTGGCAAATCGGGCAATTTCCTGAAAGCGAATGACGATGAGGACACTGATGAAAGAGCTGACACACAGGAGGAAGACCTGAAAAAAATTGCGCAGAAGGTAGCGCCAAAGAATGGGCATCGGATTGGTTTACCATACTTAAAATAAGCTAAGGAGATTTTAAGCGATTCAAAATATAGAACAAAAGGGTAAAATGAGTGTTTCCAGGGCTCCAACCATTAAAAGATTTTTTTAACCACCCGTTCGCTTCGCTCACTAGAGGGCACAGAGAGCACAGAGGTGCGTGGGGCGCGCAAGAAATTACACTTTTTTGCATTTTTCTTGCGCGCCCCACGCACCTCTGTGCTCTCTGTGCCCTCTAGTGAGCGAAGCGAACGGGTGGTTAAAATACCCTTTTCAGTGATTAGTACTCCTGAGAGTGTTTCTCATTTTAATCGGCTGCTATGAAAGATCTCTTGTTACTCGACTTAAGAAAATTTTTGGAGCCCAAGTTGCACAGGCTCCACCCTTGTCAACCCCTTCTGATCGGGTATTCCGGGGGACCCGATTCCAAAGCACTCCTCTATTTATTGCTCGAATGTCGCCGTTTTTTCCCATTAGAGCTCCACATCGCCCACATCGACCATGGCTGGAGAGAGGAAAGCGCTGCCGAAGCCCAAGAGATCCAAAGTGAAGCGGAGCGGTTAGGGCTGCCGTTGCATCTTAAGTCACTCTTTATAAAGGATTTTAGTCCTGGAAATTCAGAGGAACAAGGAAGGGATCACCGATTCAGGTTTTTTGCGAAAGTTTATTCTGAGATTGGAGCCCAGGCCTTGCTCCTAGGTCATCATGCCGATGATAGGGCAGAGACTATTTTGAAAAGGATTTTCGAGGGGGCATCTGTTTTTTCCCTCAGCGGTTTGGGGCCGGTATCTACCTTACAACAGATGCAAATATGGAGGCCTTTCCTCTCTGCTCAAAAAAAACAACTCTTGCAATGGCTATCTCAAAAAAAGTTAAGCTATTTTCAAGATCCGACGAATGAGAGTTCCCAATTTTTACGGGGGAAAATGAGACAAGAGATGGTTCCCTTTCTCTCTGCTTCCTTTGGAAAACAGATCGGAGAGAACCTCTCCCGGCTCAGCGATGAATCGAAAGAGATCAAAGAGTATTTCCTGAATTTGAACAATCCGATCCTTGAGAAGATTGAAAAGAGGGGAGAAGTGGACCTGCTCAATTTAAATCCATTTCTCCCCTTGTCCATTCTCCAATTGAAATATTTAATTAAAGAATGGTTAAATCGGAAAAAGAGGACCCTATCCCGTCAAATCATCGACGGGATTGCTTTAGCATTATGCGAAAGTGGTTCGAAAAAGAAATTCATAGCTAAGGGATGTGAATTTCAAGTGGACAAGGGGCATCTTTTTTTTCAAACTTAGTTCGAGTTTAGTTTCCCAATTTCTTCAAAAGAATATGAATTCTAAGTAATTAGCGAAAATAAATTGTTATTTTTTAGCATTAAAAAATATTTTTAATCAAATAAAAGACAAATTAATCTACATTTGTTATGATGAGGAAACAGGTCGGGACAGTTGAGGGATATACCCCCGTGAAATATCTTATGAGCTTTATGCTCAGAAATTTGCTTTTTTTAGAAGGGGAAATGTTCTTTACTTTAATCGGCGGCCGATGGTTTAATTTATCATCTGGGGCTCTTTGAGGCGGTGTGCATTTAATCAAAGAATTCCACAAAAAAGTGTATATAACCTATGAGCAATGACAATATGAAACCTGAGCCTAAACGAGGTTTTCCCGGCGGATTCTTCATCTTTTTGTTGGCAGCAGTCTTGATTATCCTCACAGTTCAAAACTTTAATAGCGATAAAGCGGCTAAAGTCAGTTTCAGCTATCAGCTCGAACACCTGGTTAATCTCGATTTGATCCAGAAAGATGACAGCCGGAAAATTGCTCTCAATGACAATCTCGTCTCTTTCAGTGGCAAATTCAAAGATAAACAATCTGACGATGCCAAAGCCCGATTTCGCTATTTGGACCTGCTCAACCGCAATCACGACTTGAGTGGTCAAAGAAACTCCCTTGAGCAAGGGCTAGATGCCTCTCATCAAAACGTCAGGGAAGCCTCCGATCTTTTTCTCCATCTGAGTGGCCAGCCGATCCCCAAAGGGGGGTATTTAGTCGTCGATCCCATCTATAACACCCCAGATAAAGACAATGCGGTCAATATCAAGACACTTTCTGACGACAAAGAGATCACGAGTTTGTCCGACTTGGAAAAATTATTCCCTGGGATTTCGCATGATCTTAACCCCGCTGCTGTCAATGCCTATGGGAAAGATCTTTTGACCTTAATCGAAAGATTCCGCTCTCCTGCTTTAGGGATTGGCAATGAGGCGATGAAGCTGCAGCTCAAAAATTTAGAGCAAGAAGTTGCCCAGGTTTCCAGTATGGATTCCGATCAGAGCGTTCAAGAACAGCTCTCCATCTACCGCAATGCGCTCACTGCCCTCGATGAGATTGTCGCAGATCTCAATAAAGAACAGCAAAATGTTCGCCTTGTGCAGCTTAGAAGTGTGCGCAGCTACAAAGCTGAGCTCGAGCAATTCGCTTTTGTGAACGACGAGTTAGAGAAAAACGATGCCCAACTCGATAAAGCAAGGCTATCTGTTGCCGGTGTCACCTGGTTTTTCAATAACCAGGAGCTTTCGACTCGTGCTTTGGAAAAGCAGGATCCTGAGATTTTCAGCCATTGGTTCAGCCAAGCCAAACAGGAATGGGAAAGTTTTCCTTCAAACAAAGCAGCGGCTTTCAAAGCTCCCGACCAGCCTCGTAATACAGTCTTGGAAAAGACCTTTAAAAGCGAGGAGCCTTCCCCAAATTACTTTAGCTACCTATTGACGATCCTCCCCGTTGTCCTCGTCGTCCTTCTCCTTTACTTCGTCTTCTCAAGACAGATGAAAGGGGTCGGCAACAGCGCGATGAATTTTGGTAAATCTCCTGCGAAAATGTTGACTAAAGAGCGAAATAAAGTCACATTTAAAGATGTCGCCGGTTGCGATGAAGCAAAAGAAGAACTCCAGGAAATTGTCGATTTTTTAAAAGATCCTTCCAAGTTCACGGCATTAGGGGCGCGTATTCCCAAAGGCGTCCTCATGGTAGGGGCCCCAGGTACGGGTAAGACACTTGTCGCAAAAGCCATTGCTGGCGAAGCCGATCGCCCCTTTTTCTTCATTTCTGGTTCCGACTTTGTCGAAATGTTTGTCGGTGTGGGAGCCAGCCGTATCCGTGATCTATTCGATCAAGCGAAAAAGCACGCTCCTTGCATCATCTTCATCGATGAGATCGATGCTGTGGGACGCCACCGTGGTTCAGGAATTGGAGGTGGTCACGATGAAAGGGAACAGACATTGAACCAGCTTCTCGTTGAAATGGATGGGTTTGACACGAATGAAGGGGTCATTCTAATCGCTGCGACAAACCGTCCCGATGTCCTCGATAAAGCCCTCCTCCGTCCCGGCCGCTTCGATCGCCGGATCATTATCGACCTCCCCGATATCAAAGGGCGTTATGAAATCTTGAAGGTTCATGCGCGTAAAATCAAACTCGATCCCTCTGTCGACCTGATGCACCTCGCTCGCAACACACCTGGCGCTTCAGGTGCTGATCTTTCAAACATTCTCAACGAGGCCGCTCTGCTCGCAGCGCGTAAAGGGCGCTCTGCAGTCACTGGCTCCGATGCCGCAGAAGCCTGTGATAAAGTCCGTTACGGGAAAGAGAGACGTAGCCTTGAGATCGACCAAAATGAAAAACGGACAACAGCTTATCACGAATCGGGCCATGCTGTCGTCGCTTTGATCGTCAAGCATGCCGATCCTGTCGATAAAGTCACGATCATCCCGCGTGGATTATCCCTTGGCGCAACGCATTTTATGCCTAAAAAGAACCGTTTAAGTTACTGGAGGCTTGAAGTCCTCGACCAGCTGGCTGTTTTAATGGGGGGTCGTGTCGCTGAAGAGATTTTTGTCGGAGATGTTTCCAGCGGCGCTCAAATGGACATCACCCAGGCGACCCGTCTCGTACGCAGCATGGTCTGCGAATGGGGAATGACCGACAAGATGGGTGCCGTTGCCTATGATGAGCGCAATGAAGGAGGACAGTACCTCGGCATGCCAAACTTCCATGAGAAATCCTATTCTGAAGCCACTGCAGAAGAGATCGATAAAGAAGTGCGTCTCATTCTCGACGAAGCCCATGTCCGCGCCAAAGAAATTATCGGGACGAACCGTCAGCAGGTCCAACTCATGACCGAAATGCTCATGGAATTTGAGACCCTTGATCGGGATGATGTTCTGGAGGTTATGAATGGCAAGTTTGATTCGGAGAAGAAAAAACAGCGTTTGAAGAGCACCCAAGACCTACAGCGTAAAACGCCTCCCCCTCCACCCGAAAAGATCTCCTCTGACAACGAGATCCCTCCTATCTCTGAGAACCCTTCGCCCCAGCAAATTTAGAGGGTGTATACACCCTCTATTGGAAAAAACCTCAAACTTAGTTACTTAGTTGCCGATGATCTCGTGTAGTTTGTGGTACAGCTCAAATTGATTATCTTCATCGATCGGAAGAGCCAGTTGATGATAGAATTCTCCGATTTTTTTGCATCTCTCTTCTGCATCTGTAGAGAGTTTCTCATCTTGAAGGGCAATTTCAATTTCCACTTTTTTACCACCACAGAGTTTGCCATCTTTCCAAACAGCAAGCCTAGCAAGTTCTGCAACTAAACTATCGTGCTTTATGGATTTCCTCTGATGATACTCATAGCTTTCAGTATAAGCTTTAAAAGCAGCTTCTACTTTTTTACCTTGTTCAATTACGAGATAATCATATTTTTGTTCTGATGGGTTTAATCCTTTTTTTAATTGAAAAACATATTCACTTTTACATACATTTTTATGCCTTTCAGCACACATTTGTGTCTCAAATGCATAATGAATTGCACCATTGAAAGAATTAGGTCCGCAAAGGTATGCAAGTGTTTTTTCAATTTCATTTCGTTCTCCAATGCGGGCATTTCTCAGATCGTCCTTAATGGGCAAAAATCGATCATTAGCCACACCACTGAACTCGTTTCCGATTGCGGTTAGAGCTGCACCATGCACGTTAAGAATGGCTTGTCGCAATTTTAATCCGGCACGCGCTAATTGAAATACAGAATGGCCAAAGAGCCAATGGATCATGATTTTTCTGATCTTATCTTTGTAGCTGTCAATGGTGATTTCTTCAATCGGTTGTTGAGCATAAGCATTGATCACATCAGAGAAAAGTTGTTCTCCCAAGTGGTCTGCAAGTTGCGTATCCGCAAGAGCACACATACGAAAAGCAATGACACCTAAAGCTAGAAATTCATCGCTATTTGGAGAAATAGTATGGAGCTCGGCAATTCTTATACAAATAGCATGGAGAACTTTATTTAAATCTTGATCATTTTCAATGAATTTAATTGGTTCTTCTAGATTTTCGAATACAGCACCCGGTCCAAATAATTTAGAGTGAATATTCACAAATGGATCGGATATGTTCATGAATAGCGCATAATTCAACTGAACTTGTAGTCTCTGAAGGATTTTAATGACAGCTGGATCAAACTTTTCCTTGTTATTAATGATTGAAGCGACATTTCTATCGTGGGTGAGAAGGTGAGTCAATACAGAAACTCGACCCAATTCCACAGCATTAATCGCTGCCCCAAGTGGAGTAGATCCTGCGACGACTTCTTTAGTGATCAGTCTTAAAATATCCTCTGGCAATTGCAGGAGGCCCAGCGTTCCAGGTTCATCCTGTGTTAAATTATTAGTTGAAAAATTTTGACATGAATGAAACGACGTATCTCTATCTAATTGAATTGACATATTACCTCTTTATTAAATTTTTTAGCGTTATGCTTGAAAGTAATTATATACAATTTATCTATATTATTTCAACTAATAAATAATTAAAAATAAATATATATAGTTAAATTTTTAATTAAATTAATTACTACTATATATTATTACAATGTATTAATCCCGTGTTTCATTTTTAGATGTAATGGGTTAATTGGGCTATTCAAATAGCCCAATTAACCCATTGATATTGAAGGGTTGAAGCGCTATTTCGCGTGCTTTTTGATTTCTTCGATGACAATAGGGTAGAAATGGGGGTTGAGCAAGTGTCCCATTCCGTGATGTTCTGGAAGTTATGAATGGCAAGTTCGATTTGGAGAAGAAAAAACAGCGCCTGAAGAGCACCCAAGACCTACAGCGTAAAACGCCTCCCCCTCACCCGAAAAGATCTCCTCTGACAACGAGATCCCTCCTATCCCTGAGAATCCTTCGCCCCAGCAAATCTAGAGGGTGTATACACACCCTCTAGTGGAAAACCTCAAACTTAGTTACTTAGTTGCCGATGATCTCGTGTAGTTTTTGGTGCAGCTCAAATTGATTGTCTTCATCGATCGGAAGAGCCAGTTGATGATAGAAATGTCCTATTTTTTTGCATCTCTCTCCCGCATCCGCAGAGAGCTGCTCATCTTGAAGGGCAATTTCAATTTCCATTTTTTTACCACCACAGAGTTTGCCATCTTTCCAAACAGCAAGCCAAGCAAGTTCTGCAACTAAACTATCGTGCTTTATGGATATCCTCTGATGATACTCATAGCTTTCAGTATAAGCTTTAAAAGCAGCTTCTACTTTTTTACCTTGTTCAATTAGGAGATAATCATATTTTTGTTCTGATGGGTTTAATCCTTTTTCTAATTGAGAAAAATATTCACTTTTACATGCATTTTTTTGCATTTCAGCATGCATTTTATCCTGAAATGCATCATGAATTGCACCATTGAAAGAATTAGGTCCGCAAAGGTGTGCAAGTTTTTTTTCAATTTCATTTCGTTCTTGCATGCGGGCATTTCTCAGATCGTCCTTAATGGGCAAAAATCGATCATTAGCCACACCACTGAACTCATTTCCTATTACGCTCAGAGCTGGACCATGCACGTTAAGAATGGCTTGTCGCAATATAAATTCGCACTGTCCAGAAGTTACGGAGGGGAGAAATTGAGCGATTTTTTTTATCTTATCTTTGTAGCTATTAATGGTGATTTTTTCAATGGGTTGTTGAGCATAAGCATTGCTCACATCAGATAAAACTTGTTCTCTAAAGTGCTCAGCAAGTTCCGCCTCGTTACCAACAGCAACGAAAGCTCCTAAAATAAAAAACTCATCGCTATTGGGAGAAATAGTATGGAGCTCGGCTATTCTTATGAAAATAGCATGGACAACTTTAAATATATCTTGCTCACTTTCAATGATTTTAAGTGGTTCTCCTAGATTTTTGAATACAGCATCTGGTCCAAATAATTTATTGTAGAAACTATCGAGTTGAGGGTCACCGTAATTTTGTCGTTCATCATCCAAAAAAACTCGTAGTTGTTGAAGACCTTGAATGACAGTTGGATCAAACTTTTCCTTGTTATTAATGATTGAAGCGAAATTTGTATCGTGGGTGATGAGGTGCGTCAATACAGAAACCCGACCCAATTCCACAGCACTAATCGCTGCCCCAAGTGGAGTAGATCCTGCGACGACTTCTTGAGTGATCAATCTTAATATTTCGTTCGGCAATTGCAGGAGACCCGGCTTACCAGGTTCAGCCTGTCTTAAATTATTAATAGTTGAAAAATTTTGACATGAATGAAACGATGTATCTCTATTTAATTGAATTGACATATTACCTCTTTATTAAATTTTTTAGCGTTATGCTTGAAAGTAATTATATACAATTTATCTATATTATTTCAACTAATAAATAATTAAAAATAAGTATATAATAATTAAAATTTTAATTAAATTAATTACTACTATAAATTATTATCATGTATTACTCTCATGTTTCATTTTTAGTGGTAATGGGTTAATTGGGCTATTCAAATAGCCCAATTATAGCCAAATTAACCCATTGATATTGAAGTGTTAAAGCGCTATTTCGCATGTTTTTTGATTTCTTCGATGACAATAAGGTAGAAATGTGGGTTGAGCAAGTGTCCCATTCCGCCTATGGGAACATAGCGGGAATGAGGTATGGCCTTGGCGAGGGCCTTACCATGGTCTGGGGGAAACACAGGGTCCTCAGATCCATGAAAAATTAAGGTAGGAACTTGGACTTGGTAAGGCACTGCCCGAATTAACGCTTCAGATCTCCTCATGGCTTGACCGTGGTTCCCCAGACATTCGGTGTTGCGCATCCGAGAGAAAAAAACTTGATTGACGCTACGTACCCAACTTTCATCCAAAGGAGTCTTGGATCCATTTTGAAGACCCCACATAGCGACCCGTTGATTCAGTCTTTGTACTTCATCGTTAATGGGTATCTGAGAAGATTTGCTTCGGAGGGCATGAAATTCTTTTGTAGAATCAGAAAGGGACCCTTCAGTCGGGAAAAAGTCGGGAGAGGTCGCCATGAGACTGATGGTGTCTATTCTATTGCGGAAGTGAATAGCCATGTATTCTGCAACAGGGCCACCCATCGAGAAACCAAGCAGATGGGCCTTGGGGATTTTTAAAAAATCGAGAAGGCCTATCGCATCTTTGGCCATGTCGGACAGGTCGTAAGGATCTGTTTTAAAGTTAAAACACGTGGAAAAACCAGTGTCTCGTTGGTCATAGCGGATCACATAGAAACCTTCGCTCGCCAATTTTTCGCAAAATTCAGTTGGCCAAAGTACTCCTTGAGCGCCACTTCCCATGATGAGTAACAAAGGGGGATTTTCTTTATTGCCAAAGGTTTCATGCCAGATGTCCATATTCCCAACTTTTGCAATTTGCAAATCAGTTGACATTTGACATTGTGAAAACGATGGATTTGTATTTAATTTAATTGACATAGGATCTCCTTATTTAAATTTTACACGTGCAATAAGTATATGTATTTTATTTATTTTTTTAAACTAAATGATTGAAATAAAATTTTATTTGTTTTTTAACTGAATGAATAAGTTGTTGATATGTATTAATCTCGCGTTGAATTTTTTTTGTTGATTTAATACGATTATAATTATAAAATTGTAATAAACTACAAATAAACATGAATTATTATGAATAAATTAGATTCCACAATTTATCAAGCTCCATTACCTAAAAATCTCCCTACGCATTCAAATGATCAAAAAGGAAATGAATTGACTAAGGCGTTAGCGAGGGCAATATTTCTCCCCTCTTCCAATTCGACATTTTTCCCCAAACTTTTGAGTTATTTTACAGATGGGAAAAATTTTAATCGTCGATTAGAGGCACAAAAAAAAGAGGCGATAAATAATGAAGGTGCTCTCCCCGTGCATTTTGAAACAGGAGATGGCGCCACGATTGATGGAATGTACTTTCACGGTAGTTCTAAAAAAGCCATACTCTACGTGGGCGGACAGAATGAGCGCTATGAACTGGGATATAAGAAAATGCGCGATTTGAAAGAACAAGCAGGGAATCCCGCTCTGTTTGTATTTAATCCTCGTGGGGTGGGAGATAGCAAGGGAGATCCAAACGGTAAAACATTGGCCATCGATGTCTATTCAGCCTTTCGTTACCTCGTCGACGTGCAAAAGATAGATCCCAGCGATATCGTGATCTTTGGCCACTCCCTTGGGGGTGGATATGGGGCAGAAGGAGCTAAACTTGTCCAAGAGGAATACCCTGATCGAGAGATCAAATTCGTAAGTCATAATTCATTTAGAGACCTCATCGATTTGCTTCAAAAAAAACTCTGTTCATTTCTTTTTCTTATTGCTAAAAAGCTCATAGGAGACCACAACTGGCAATTGAACGCCATCGATGCATTACGCTCTCTTAAAGGGAAAAAAATGATCATCGTCAATCGCGCTGATCGAATGATCGAATACCGAGCTTCTCTCTATAAGGGTGTGAAACAGGCAGATGAGCCATTTGAGTTCATTAAATTCAAAATGGACTCCCATGACAAAAACAAAGATCAGCATTCGCGCCGCTTCAACGCTTTAGAAATGGCTGAAGTCTCTTCTCATGTCGCCGACATGCTCAACCTCACTTGTTCGACGCGCGCAGGTATCTTGGCAAATCTCAATCGGTTAGAGAAAGCGTTGGAAAAGAAGGATCAACATGCAATTAAGACTACATTAAGCAAACTTGAGGGCATTTATAAGACGTGGAGCGAGTATTTCAATGTCGCGCACCTGCTTTTTAAAAGAATTTACCTTGCTTCCGGGGCTAATTCCTCAGATCCTGAATTCGGACGGCGTGCCTTTCTCGGGTGCTATCCTAGCGTAAACGATGAAACAAAATTAGAAATCGTAAGAACGCTCAAAATGGAAATCATAGAAAACTGGAAGTAAACGTTTGGGGATGGTTTTCGACTCATTTTACGCTCCATTTGGATGTTTGAAGCTGCAGATTATAAATCTAAAATTTTAATTCAGCAACATTCTATTAATCCCAGGCTTTAATGTATACATTTCTCGAGTTTTATTGTATAATTAATTGAAAATCAGTATAATTGCACCAATATTTTAGATGAATATTCGGAGTTTATTATGTCAGTTTCTTCTATTACTCCAACTGCCAGGCAGACAGTGATAAGTCCAACTAACGAAATTGAAAATGATTTTTGGCAAGGGCGGATCATACAGGAGGGTTTCGGCGGCATCACGTCGATAGAAGTGGCACGCTTTTCTTTGCGCCTTTTGGGGATGATCGGTATAGGGGCTGGAATCACTGCTGTTACTGTCGCTGCTTTAGGGATTGTTGCATGGCCAGTTGCCTTATTAGCGATCCCCTGTGCATTGGTAGCCGCTGGAGCTATTTGGCATAGTTTTCAATTCAGCGATTATGAAAATCCAGAAGAGCTGACTAAATTTCGTGAGGATGCATCGCGGATGAGTCTAGAGCACGTGATGCAGGCACATGGTTGGAATAATGTCCTGCATTGGGGGATCATCACAGCTGAGCAGTTCACTGAGAAATATCGTCAGCAAATGCAGGGGAAGACTCTAGTTGAGATCATGAATGCTTATGAAAATACTGAAAGGCACCTTTCTCACTGCCCTCATCGTCGATTTGATTATCATATCCCAACACCTTCTGAGTGCAGAGGACAATGGCGTGCAGAAACGGCGACCAAGAGTTTTGAAGAGATCATTCAGACATACTCGCTCGATCGGTTAGAAAAGTACAATCTTTTGGAAGCAGGGGAATTACGTCGAATTAAGGATCTCAAGAGCATTTACGATGGGTTCAAAACCCACTATGATGCGCAAACAGCTCCATTCGAAAGAGAGTTTCAAAACAATACAGAGATTCATCGACGCGCATTTCAATCGGAATCTGCACACGCTGACCGAGTTTATAATGAGAATGGGGCTGTGCGCCGTCTGAGTGTCTTTGAACTGGAGTATATCCGAGAAAGGCAAGTCGCTCAGGATACCGGGAATCGTCGCAAAAATGAAGCTAGAGATCGCTTCAATCGGTCTGTCGCCACAATCACCAATGACGGGAGGATCCTCTATGAGAAACTTCCGCCAAGGGATAAAATTCTCTACAATCAACAGAATAATGAGCTACAGATGAGCCTTATCCAGGCAAACAATGATGTCGGGACCCAAATCGCTATCATCGATTCCCGTTGCATTGGCGAAAGAGTGCGCCTCAACGCTGAAGAAGCCCGTGCCAAGGCCGATCGGGTTCGTATGCACGAAGAAGCTAAGAGACGTTATGACGATGTCGTCTCGAGCTATCGACAGCGCAAGGTGGATCAAACGGCCACCATGACTGCTACTTTCGATGCATCGGTCCGTGACATCGATGGTCGCTACCGTTCCTATTTACGCACCGTCGGCGTAGTCTTTTAAGGTAAGATTAGGTGCCAAAGGTTTTGGAGAGGCTACAATCAATTCCTCATCGCTACAGACCGTTAGCTTCATCACAGGCGGAAATTTTTTAGTTCGGTAAACAAACGATTTGGCTACACTATTGAAAAAAAAAGTATGGTGGCCTGTGAGTTGGTTTTTTGTCGCTGATCCGATTAAAAGGATAGATACTGCCCCTCCAACGACAAATTATTTTTCAGAAAATCGGGTTCCAAATGATCTCTTAAGAATTGTTTATTCTTACTTAAATGGGAATGAGCTGGTTCGATTCGGGTCGGTAGATCGACATTTGTACTCTCAAATTTTTTTCGATCGTCCTTTATGGAATTTACTTTTACAGAAATATTTTCCTGCTTCTTGTGCACGTGTGCAGTCAGATATATGTCGCATGGGGGGGTTCCCTTTTTATAGGCATTTGGAAATGGTTGAGCATAATATCAAGGTGGGTAAATTTAGGCTTCACACGCTTTTAGCCCATAAAGCTCCGATCAAAAGGATTTTAATAGACGGGGTTCATCTCATCTCACTTTCAGACGATAACACCATTAAGCTCTGGAACTTTAAAACCGGAAAAGAAGAACGTACAATTATAGGTCATCTAAAGCGGATCAATTGCATTTTAATCCATGCCAATCAACTTGTTACAGCCTCAGATGATTGTATAATTAGGATTTGGAATCTCTCGAATAGAAAAGGAGCGCGTGTTCTGAGAGGCCATCGCGCTGGGATCATCAGTCTCTTAATTCATGAAAATTGGCTCATCTCCTCTTCCTCCAATGGGGTAATTAAAGTATGGGATTTCGATAGTGGGCAAGTCGTGCATACGCTAGCTGGTCATCAGGGAGTTGTTAATTGTATTTTCATCCATAAAAACAAGCTCTTTTCGGCTGCAGATGATCTGCTGATCAAGATTTGGAACCTTGAAAGCGGAAAAGAAGTGAGTCAGCTTGAAGGTCATCGAGACGGTATCACGAGTGTGTCAGTGGAAGATGATCAGCTCATTTCAGCTTCAGAGAATGGTGAAATTAAAATCTGGGATCTTAATAGCGGCATAGTGGGGCATACTTTTTCAGGTCATGGAGATGAAGTTCTTAAATTGCTTGTCAATGGTGATCATCTCATATCAACCTCAGAGGATCGGACAATTAAGATTTGGGATCTTAAAAGTAAGCAAGAAGTAAGAACGTTTAGTGGTTATTCGAGTCACATCACTTGTACCTTAATCCATGGCAGCCAGCTCATCACAGCTTCTGGAAATGAGATTCAAATCTCGAATTTTAAGACTGGGGAAGTCGTCTATAGGCTTGCAGGCCATCTAGATTTTATAAACACCCTTTTAGTCCGTCGAAACCTGCTCATTTCATCCTCTGATGATTGTAAAATTAAGATCTGGGATCTTGGAAATGGAAAAGAAGTGCAGACATTAAAAGGACATCGAGATTCGATTAACAATATTTTAATGCACGAGGATTGTCTTATTTCGACCTCGATAGATGGCGTGATTAAGATCTGGGATTTTAGCTTTCCTCCTTTATCGTCTTATTCTAAACAACTCCTTGAAGATAATCTCATCATTCTAAAAGAAATGGCCCATTCTGAGTCGCTCACTCCTGAAATGATAGAAAAATTGGCTGAACAACTCGATCCCGATTTTAAAACGCGTTTAAAACACTATGCTATTTGTTCTGTAGAAACGATTTTACGCGTACAGACAGAGATTTATGTCGAACTCCTATTGCATGAGATCCACGGTGAAAATTGGAAAAAAGTTGCTCAGCTTGCCGATCAGATCGTCAGTATCGATTTTGAAAATTCTAAATTGTATGAGTTACTTGAAAAGGTCTGCAACAGAAAAAAAATATCGAGATGGGGCGAATATGCTTTTCATAATATTCAAAGATTCACAGCTTCTCTTTTTCAGAAGGAAGAGGCGGTAGTGGCATTTAAAAGGTATTTGTATGAGCGGAAGGTTTGAATCTCTCCCGGTTGTACGGGAGAGATTCTTTTGAAAATTACCTTTGTGGGGCGGGGAGGAGTGCCTTATGACTCAGTTTGATCTGCCCTCGGTCGTTGATATCGAGGACCTTGACTTCGAGCATTTGCCCTTCTTTAACCACGTCTGAAACTTTTTGAACGCGTGTATGGGATAACTCAGAAATATGGCAAAGTCCTTCTTTTCCGTAAATTTCGACAAAGCATCCAAAGTCGACGATTGAAACGACCCGCCCATTGTAGACTTTCCCAATTTCAACGTCAGCAGTGAGATTGTGAATGATCTCTTTTGCCCGTTCCATACCAGCGCTGTCTGCTGAAGTGATGTTGATCCGGCCACTGTCGTCGATGTCGATCTCAACGCCGGTTTCTTCGGTGATCGCACGGATCTGTTTGCCACCCGGTCCGATGACAATCCCAATTTTGCTCGGCTTGATGTAGATCGACTGGATGCGAGGGGCGTGCGTAGAGAGTTGTTCTTTGGGTTTAGGGCAAACTTCGATCATTTTGCTCAAGATGTACAGACGCCCTTGTTTTGCCTGGGCAAGAGCTGCTTGCATGATCTTTTTGTCAATCCCTTCTATCTTAATATCGAGTTGAAATGCGGTGATTCCATGGGCGTCACCGGCGATTTTGAAATCCATATCGCCAAGTGCGTCTTCCACGCCTAAAATATCGGAGAGGATCGCGTACTTATCACTTTCAAGGATCAATCCCATGGCGATACCGGCGATCGGCCGTTTGATCGGTACGCCTGCATCCATGAGGGCAAGACACCCTCCACAAACAGAAGCCATGGATGAGGATCCATTAGACTCTGTGATGGTGGATTCTAAGCGGATGACATAGGGAAAATGTTCAGCCATCGGAACGATCATCGACAAAGAACGCTCAGCCAGTTTGCCGTGTCCAATCTCGCGGCGTCCAGCAGACCCCATACGACCAACTTCACCGACAGAAAATGGGGGGAAGGAATACTGCAGGTAGAAACGGTTGTTCAATTCCCCATCGAGATTTTCCCCGCGTTGGGCCATCGTCTCACCGCCGAGAGTGCAGACAGCAAGCGCTTGAGTCTCACCACGAGTGAACAAAGCGCTTCCGTGAGTACGTGGAAGAAGGGACATCTCAACGTCGATGGCGCGAATCTGATCAGAGGTCCGTCCATCACTTCGCTTATTTTCATCGAGGATCATCTTGCGCATTAAATTGGACTGTACTTTTTTAAATGCGCTCTTCACGTCGTTCTTTTTGTATTTTGGAGAGATTTCTCCTTCGGGAAAGTACTTGCTGAAGAGCTCTTCAGAGATTTGATCAATGGTATCCTCGCGCACTTGTTTTTCCTTGACGCGAAGGGCCTTATCGATCCTTTCTTGTGCAAATTGATCCACTTCGTCGATCAATTCTGGTGGCAATAGACGGAGTCCCTCTGTATTTTTAGGCTTTCCGATCTCTTTTTGCCAGTCGCTAAGGGCTTGACAGATCTTGCGGATGGCTTGATGCCCTTCTTCGATCGCTTCGAGGATCTGCTCCTCGGAGAGGAAGTCAGCATACCCTTCAATCATCAAGATCGCATCTTCAGTTCCCGCTAACATTAAATCCAGGCGGGATCGCTTTTGTTCCTCGACGGTGGGATTGACGACAAAATTTCCATCGATAAGTCCGACTCGGACGCCGCCGACCGGTTTGATGAGGGGGATATCGGAGATGACGAGGGCCGCAGAAGCAGCGCAAATCGCGAGAGGGTCGGGGGAATGGATCCCATCGTAAGAAAAGACATAGACGAGGAGTTGCACCTCATTAAAAAACCCATCGATGAACATAGGACGGATAGGACGGTCGATGAGGCGGCAGGTGAGGATCTCCTTCTCTGTTGGTCTTCCCTCACGTTTGATAAAGCCACCTAGGGATTTACCCGTCGAAGAAAATTTCTCCTGATAATCGACTCGTAAAGGGAGGAAATCGGTATCTACAGAAGGAGGGGGCGCAGTGCAGGCAGTTCCGAGTAGAATGGTTTCACCAGATCGGACGATAACAGAGCCTCCTGCTTGGCGAGCGATTTTGCCCGTTTCGAAGCTAATTTCGCGGCCGCCGATTGAAACTGTGATAGTTTTCTTTTTAAATTCCATGTAAAATAAACTCCAAAAATTGGGAATGAACAAACGACTATATCAGGGAAATGATATAGCGACAACTAATGTTTTATTAGGCATTATGAAGAGAAAAAAACGCCAAGAAAAGAAATTTCTTGGCGTTACCAAATGCCTCAAAGGCAATTTTTATTTACGGAGATTCAGCCGTGTAATCAAATTTTGATAGCGCTTTGTGTCCGTTGAATTGAGATAGTCGAGTAGCTTGCGCCGCTGCCCGACAAGCTTTAGAAGAGCCAACCTTGAGCTATGATCTTTTGGGGCGAGCTTAAGATGTTCTGTGAGCTCTGCAATCCTTTCTGTGAGGATTGCGATCTGGACATCAGCCGACCCGGTATCTTTCTCGTGAAGTTGGAACTTCTTTGTGATTTCTTCCTTGGTACCTTTATCTAAAGACATTTAAAATATCTCCCGCAGATTGAGAGTTAAAAACAGGTAGACAAACTTTAAGTTGTAAAACATTGACTTTATTGTACCTTAACACCGCAATAGGATCAATCAGAAAAATGCTTATCTTAACTTTCATAAGAGGATCTCTGATGGTTTAAAGGAAAAATTGCGTTGTTTAATTGTATTTCAAAGGAAAAATCTAGTGCAAGAAAAATTTCTTAAATGTTAAATTTTAGAGGTAAAACATATTGGAATTTGAAAAACGTTTCATGCAAGAGGCTTTAGCTGAAGCTGAAAAAGGATTCGCAAAGGGGGAAGTGCCGGTTGGTGCAGTGCTCGTTGTAAAAAACGAAGTGGTTGCACGCGCTCACAATCTCGTCGAATCGTTATCAGATGCGACAGCACACGCAGAACTCCTTTGTTTGAAAAAAGGGGGAGAACTTTTAGGCAATTGGCGCCTTCTCGACGCCACTCTCTATTGCACGCTTGAGCCTTGCCCAATGTGTGCTGGAGCGATGATCCATTCCAGACTCAATCGTTTGGTGTGGGGCGCTCCTGATTTGAGATGTGGCGCTCATGGGAGCTGGGTCAATCTTTTGGATGTCGTCCATCCGATCCACCAGATCACCACGACGACGGGGTTGATGCAGGAAGAATCCGCTCAATTAATGAGGACTTTTTTTAAACTTAGAAGAGTTGAGAACGACGATGGAAAATCTATTCGACGAGCTCATTGAAGAGCAGCGGAAAAAATTATTAAAATCGGCCCATCAGTTAGTCCCCCATGTGACGATGGACGATCTCTTGCAGCCCAACGATTTTCCCGCGCTCGAACAACACCCCCTTTTCCGCTATGAGGAGGGGGTTCTTGAAGGGCTTCTCACAGCCCAGATGGCCTACCGCGCCTGGCAACGGGAGAAGGCATTAAAAGGTTAAGAGTCTGAGATTATAGATGTCCGATCTCTGTGCCCTCTGTGGTGTAATTTTTTATTTTTCACCACAGAGGGCACAGAGCACACAGAGAAATTGAATCATTTTCGGTATTGAGGGCTTGTTTTTTAAAAAGGTTTGATGTTAACTGTATGGTTTAAATCGATTTACTAAGGAGAAGGATATGAAAAAAGAAGGGCATCCTCCCTATCAAGAAGTTTTATTTGTCGATTCCTCAACAGGCTTTAGATTTGTCTGTGGCACCACACTTCAGCCGAAAGAAAAAGAGATGTACGAAGGAAAAGAATACCCGGTTTATAAAGTGGCTGTTTCTTCTGCATCCCATCCTTTCTTTACGGGCAGCAATCAGTTCATCGACTCTGAAGGGCGTGTCGATAAGTTTGTGAAACGGTATGCAAAAAAGCCGGTGAAGCCAGAGGAAAAAGAAGGGGAAGCAAAAGATGAAAAACCCCCTAAAAAAGTTGTCGAGAAAAAAGCTAAGAAGAAATCTTCCTAAGGTCTAATGGACGAGCAGATTCGCAAACTTCTCAACCGATTTGAGAAGATCGAAGGGCTATTGGGGCAAGCGGATGTGCTCGCTGATCAAAAGCAGTACCGTGAACTTGCCCAAGAGCATTCCTATCTCTCTGAGGTCAGGGACTGTTGGCAGAAGTGTGAGCGTTTAAAGAAGCAATTGGAAGAGAATCAATTGCTCCTGAAAACAGAGAAAGATCCTGAATTTCTCGAATTTGTCCGCCAGGAAATCCCTTCTCTTGAAACGGAGCTCGCTGCAGAGCGCCTGAAATTGGAATCCCTTCTCATCCCTCCAGATCCCCGTGACAGTCGCAATACGATCCTTGAAATTCGTGCCGGCACTGGGGGTGATGAAGCTGCCCTTTTCGTGGGTGATTGTGTGCGCATGTACAAACAATATGCAGATAGAAAAGGGTGGAAATACGAGTTGCTTGCTTGTGCAGAGTCGGAAATGGGCGGTTTCAAAGAGTACGTCATGGTCCTTTCTGGACATAATGTCTATCGTCTCATGCAGTATGAAGCGGGAACCCATCGTGTCCAACGGGTCCCAAAAACAGAGGCGCAAGGTCGGGTCCATACCTCGGCAGTCACCATCGCAGTCCTTCTTGAGCCCGATGAGCAGGAAAAAGTGATCTTAGATGAGCGGGATCTCAAAATCGATACTTATCGCGCTTCTGGAGCGGGTGGTCAGCATGTCAATGTCACAGATTCTGCAATTCGGATCACTCATATTCCCACAGGCACTGTTGTGACTTGCCAGGAAGAGAGGAGTCAGCACAAAAATAAAGAAAAGGCGATGCGTCTACTCACCGCGAGGATCGCTGAGGAACAACGTCTCAAAGCAGAAAAAGAGATGGCCTCTTTACGTTCGACCCAAGTGGGGACGGGGGATCGTTCTGAGCGGATCCGCACCTACAACTTTTCTCAAAACCGGATTACCGACCACCGTATCGATCTCACGCTCTATAAGCTCAACCTCGTGATGGATGGAGATCTCGACGAAATCACTGAAGGGCTAGTGGCCTATTTTTACCAAAAAAAACTCGAATCGATCGGCGAGAAATCGTTTTTAAATGAATGAAAACTTTAGGCGAAGTTCTCACCCTTTCTCTCAATTTTTTAAAAGATAAGAACTCTCCTCGCTTTAGACGAGATGCAGAAGAGCTTATCGGTCATGTGCTCAAGCTCAAACGTCTAGATCTCTACATGCAGTTCGATCGGCCAGTTTTAGAAACGGAGCTCGAAACTTTGCGCGCTCTTCTCAAACGGGCTGTCAAAGGAGAGCCAGTGGAGTATATCGTCGGGGAAGTCTCTTTTTATCACTGCGCTATCACAGTAGGTCCTGGAGTTTTGATCCCTCGTCCTGAAACGGAAATTTTAGTCGATCAGGCTTGTCGCATGCTCCGCACCTCTCATTTTCAAGGAAAGATTGCCTGGGATCTTTGCACGGGGTCGGGATGTATTGGGATTGCGGTGAAAAAGAGTTGTCCAGATTTGTCTATTTCTCTGTCCGACATTTCAGAGAAAGCTCTGGAAATCGCCAGGATCAATGGGAAGAAAAATGGTGTCGAGGTGGAAATTTTACACGGCGACCTGCTTTCCCCATTTGTCAGCAGGAAAGCCGACGTGATCTTTTGCAATCCCCCTTATGTCTCTTCCAAAGAATTTATCACCCTCGATCGCTCTGTCAAGGATTTCGAACCTGAAGGGGCGCTAGTCGGAGGGGAGGATGGGTTCTCTTTTTACCGACGGTTACAAGAGGAGTTGCCCGCCCACTTAAACCCTCAAGCGAAGATTTTTTTTGAAATCGGAGCTGGGCAAGGAAAGGCCCTTCTAAGTCTATTTTCAGGCAAAGGATGGAAAAATGGCCGTGTGGAAAAAGATTGGGCTGGCCATGATCGGTTCTTTTTCCTTGAATTTGAATAAGTTTCTCTCTATGCTATAAAGTCACATTTTTTAGAGGGAATGGCATCTTTTAAGATCCATTCTTTCGACAACTAAAATATTGGTTCTATGTTTGGTTCTCTGACAGAAAAATTCCAGGAGATGTCTTCCAGGTTGATGGGGAAAAAGAGCCTCACCGAAGACAATATTTCTGATGCCGTTCGAGAGGTGCGCCTCGCATTGCTCGATGCCGATGTGAACTATTCAGTTGCCAGCAACTTTGTCAAGCGTGTCAAAGAAAAAGCGATTGGTGATGCCGTGATCAAGTCGGTCTCTCCCGGACAACAGTTCATTAAGCTGGTCCATGAAGAGCTTGTCATCTTAATGGGAACAGAGGAATCTGCATTGGAGTTTAAAGGGAAACCCAACGTGATCCTACTCTGTGGGCTGCAAGGATCTGGAAAAACGACCCATTGCGCCAAACTCGCCGCTTACTTGCAGAAAAAACACACCAATAAACGGACGTTGCTCGCTGCCTGCGATTTGCAGAGACCAGCGGCTGTAGAGCAGCTCAAAAAATTAGCTTCCCAAATCGATGTGCCTGTATTTTCAATCGATGGGGAGAAAAACCCTGTCCGCGTCGCAAAGGAAGCTCTGAAAAAAGCTCAAACGGAAGGGTTTGATACGTTGATCGTCGATACTGCGGGGCGATTGCACATCGATGAAGAATTAATGGCGCAGCTCAAAGAGATCAAAGCTGTACTGCAGCCCCATGAAATCCTCTTCGTCGCAAGTGGCGCAACAGGACAGGATGCAGTGAAAACAGCGGTTGAATTTGATAACCACGTCCAAATTTCTGGCACGATTTTAACGATGCTCGATGGAAGTGCAAGAGCGGGTGCCGCGATCTCTATCCGTGAAGTGACGAAAAAGCCTCTGAAATTTGAGGGGATTGGGGAAAAGATCGGCGATATCCAACTGTTCAATCCCCATTCGATGGCTGACCGGATATTAGGAATGGGCGATGTGATCAACCTGGTGCGCAAAGCGCAAGAGAATATCGATGAAGAAGAGAGCAAGCGATTAGAAAAAAAGATTCTCAAGGCAACATTCACTTACGACGACTACTTGAAGCAGATGGCTATGGTCAAGCGGATGGGATCGTTCAAGAGCCTATTAAAAATGATGCCTGGCATGTCGGGTCTTGGCGAGATCGATTTCGATGAAAAGGAATTTGGTAAAATCGAGGCGATCATCACTTCGATGACGATGCAAGAGAGGATAGAAAAAGTAGAACTCGTTCCCAGTCGCCGTCGGCGTATTGCACAGGGGAGTGGAACCTCGATCGATGATGTCAACAAAATGGTGAAGGGGTTTAAAAAGTTAAAACAGTTTTGCAAAGGGATGCCCAGCTTAAAAAACCAAATGATGAAGAAGGGTAGCAAAGATCCATTTGGCGGAAAAATGCCGTGGGATGCTTAAATTTATTTAATTTAGAAGATTAGGAGAAATTTCGTATATGGCGTTAAAAATTCGATTGCGACAACAAGGGCGCACCAACCGGCAAACTTACCGTCTTGTCGTTACTGACATTCGCAATCCACGTGATGGAAAATACCTTGAAATGATCGGCTGGTACAACCCGTTCAGCAATACAAAGGATTCGCAGGTCGATATCGACCGGATTAATTACTGGGTTGGACAAGGCGCGCAGATCACACCGAGTGCTCAAAGCTTAATCGCGCGCATCGCTCCCGATGTGATGAAAGGGATCCATGCCAAGGAGCATGCTCGCCGTATCAAGGATGCGCATAAACGGAGAGAGACTAAAAAAGCGGCGAAGAAGGGATAGGTGGAAGTCGATATCCTCTCTCTTTTCCCTGAATACTTTGAAGGCCCCTTCAAAGTCAGTATGATTAAGAGGGCCATTGAAAGGGGATTGATCACTATTCGATTGTCGAACATCCGCGATTTTGGAGAAGGGAAGCATCTCAAAGTGGATGACCGCCCTTATGGGGGAGGACCAGGGATGGTCCTGATGCCAGGGCCCATGAGCCAGGCGATCCGCAGCGTAAAAAGGGAAGATTCTCATGTCATCTATCTTTCCCCGCAAGGAAAGACTTTCGATGCCAAAGCAGCATCCCGATTAGCTAAGCTCCCCCACCTGATTTTGGTCTGTGGCCATTACGAAGGGTTAGACCAGCGGGTCATCGAGCAAGAGGTCGACGAAGAGATCAGCATCGGGGATTATGTGTTGACCAATGGGTGTTTGGCCTCGATTGTCTTAATCGATGCTACCGTTCGGTTCGTTCCCGGAGTGTTAGGGCACGAGGAAGCCACCCATGACGAATCGTTCCAACAGGGGATTCTTGAAGGACCTTCCTATACGCGTCCAGAGATCTTCGAAGGGCTGGAGGTTCCTGAAGTATTAAAAAGCGGCCATCACGCTGAAATAAAAAAATGGCGCCTACAGAAAGGGCTTGAGAAGACACAGTGTGTCCGGCCTGAACTTGTTACAAATGATCAAAGGAAAGGATAGAAATATGAAACAATGTCAAGTGATTCAGGAAATTGAAGGGGAGCAGCTCAAGAAGAATCTCCCTCAGTTCCGCGTCGGTGATACGATTTGCATTCATCAACGGATCATCGAAGGAGATAAAGAGCGTATCCAAATGTTTACCGGTACGGTGATCGCTCGTCGTGGGGGGGGGCTTTCTGAAACTTTTTCCCTTTACCGGTTTTCTTATGGCGCAGGGATCGAGAGAGTCTATTTGCTCCACAGCCCAAAAATCGCAAAGATCGAGGTCGTCAGAGCGGGTAAAGTGCGCAAGAGCAAACTCTATTATCTTCGAGGAACCTCTGGAAAAGCCTCGAAGGTCCAAGAACAGATCGGCCCTGTTAAAGAGAGAGGCCCCTCAGGAAATGGCGATACGACCGAAGATCAGCCAGCCACATAAAGAGATCTGTGACTCGGTGGGAGCTTTGCGAGCTCCCTCAGCATACTCGTTAATAGGAGCTTTTGAATGCAGGGCATGCTTTCTCCCCAAGAGCGCAAGCGATTAGGATCGATGATGGTTTGGGAGTGCAATGCTCGAAAGCAAGGCTTTAGGAGCATTGCGGGCGTCGATGAAGCGGGAAGAGGTCCTCTTGCAGGGCCTGTCGTCGCCGCTGCATGCATTCTTCCCGAGGGGATGCTCATCGAAGGGATCGATGACAGTAAAAAACTTCTTCCTTCCAAGCGGTTTAAAATTTTTCAACAGATCCTTTCCCTTCCCAATGTCGACTATGGAGTTGGGATCATCGATGCAGCGATGATCGATCAGATCAACATCCTTCAAGCCACCTTCCAGGCGATGATCGTCGCCATTTCACACCTCCATCAAAAGCCTGATTACCTTCTCATCGATGGGAATAAGATGCCTTCGACGAACATTCCTGGCCAAGCCATCATCAAAGGGGACAGCCTTTCACAATCGATTGCCGCAGCTTCGATTATCGCTAAAGAGACACGGGATGAGTTGATGCGCGCTTTTCATAAGCGATGGCCGCAATACCATTTTTCCTCCCATAAAGGGTATGCTACAGAAAAACATCTGCTCGCCATTCAAGAACATGGTCCGTGCCCGATCCATCGGATGAGTTTCGACCCTTTAAAATCACTAAGAATTTAAATAGGATTTTGTATGATTAAAAGCATGACGGCCTATAGTCGAGCTAGCATGAGCACGCCGCTCGGGAGGTTTGTCATCGAGATTCATTCGGTCAACCGCAAAATGCTCGATATCTCTCTCTATTTGCCAAAAGATTTGCTCCGCTTTGATATCGATATGCGCCGGTTGCTCAGTCAATATCTCGAGCGGGGTCAAATCACACTCCGTTTCACATGGCAAAACGATGGAGTCGGCAATAAGTTCTTTGCCAATTCTTCTACTCAGCTTAAGGCCTTAAAAGAAGGTTGGGAAAAAGTCGCTAGCGAGCTTGGCTATGATCCGGGAGAGATGATCGATTTGCCATTTCTTGTCTCTCAATTGCAAGCGGCCCCTTTTTCTGAGTCGAAAGAAGATGTGGAGATGCTTAAAAAGGGGTTGAAAGAGGCTGTGGAAACGGGTTTGCAAGAGCTGATGCAGATGAAAGAAACGGAAGGACAAATCCTTGCCCTCGATATTGAAAAAAGGTTAAAGATCATTGAAGAAAACTTGGTGGCTATCGAATTGAAAAAAGAGGTCCCACTTCTCCAGTATCGGAAAAAATTAATCGAAAGGTTGAAAGAGATCGGGCAGCTGCATGCGGAAGCTGAAGAGAGGATCGCTCGCGAGGTCGTGATCCTTGCAGAAAGGATGGATGTCACAGAAGAGCTCGTGAGGCTCCGCTCTCATATCGTACAGTTCCGTCAATACCTGCTTTCTAAAGAAAAAGCAGTGGGGCGGACCCTTGATTTTTTAACTCAAGAAATGCATCGAGAAGTCAATACTCTTGGCTCAAAGGTTTCAGATAGTGAGATCTCATCTTTTGCTGTGAAGATAAAAAGTGAGTTAGACAAGATTCGGGAACAAGTGCAAAATATCGAATAAGTAAGTGAGCTGAAATATTTATAATGAGATTCAAGGAGCTTTTCGATGAGATTTTACAGCAGACGACGAAGACAATGTGTAGACACATGACTGAGGAGGTTGATGTGAAAGATCGCGAAAAGAACTTGAAGATCATTGTAAATATTTAAGCGAACTTACTTAAAATGACCCAAAAACTATTAGGAAATATTTCAAAGGGCTTTGTATTTATACTCAGTGCTCCAGCAGGGACGGGCAAAACGACCCTTGTCCGGATGCTCTCTCAAGAATTTTCTTGCATCTATGAGAGCATTTCCTGCACGACACGCCCTCCTCGGCTAGGTGAGGTCGATGGTAAGGATTACTACTTCCTGTCAAAAAAAGAGTTTGAGGATAGGATCCAACAAGGGGATTTTCTTGAATATGCTGAGGTTTTCGGGTATCATTATGGGACATCGCAAAGCCAAGTCTCAAAGCAGCAAGAAATGGGTAAGCATGTCTTTCTGGTCATCGATACACAGGGAGCCGTGCAACTGAGGGAGAAAAATTTTCCAGCGGTATACATTTTCTTAAGCCCACCTTCCATCAATGAGCTCAAAGAGAGACTCGTCAAGCGAAAGACGGAAAGTGAAGAGGCGATCAAAAAACGGCTTTCATGGGCAAAAGCAGAGTTAGAGATGATAGAAAAATACGATTATCACATTGTCAACGACAATTTGAACGTGACATACACCATTTTGCGCAGTATCGTGATTGCAGAAGAACACCGCACACTACAAAAAGGATAACATGAAAGAATATAATACGACGAGAGATCAGCTCACCAATCAAAGTTTGCGAGGATTGTTCAAGAACAATTTCGAGCTAGCCAATCAGGCGATCCGTTTGGCCCGCTTTTACATCAAGTCGGGGCATGAAGTTTCGATGACCAAACTGCTCAATGAAATTAAGCGCAATCCGAGTGAACAGTACCTCAAAGATCTCCAGAAAATGGAAGAAGAGGAAGAGGAAACTTCAGAGTAAAGAATAGATTTTCAATGCATCAGAAAGTCCTGATCACATCTGCACTTCCCTATGCTAATGGACCGCTCCATTTTGGACATATCGCCGGCGCTTATCTGCCGGGTGATTGCTATGCCCGTTATGAGCGACTGAAAGGGAGCGATGTGCTCTATATTTGCGGTTCCGATGAATATGGGATAGCCATCACTTTGAATGCGGAGATGGCAGGAAGGACCCCGAAAGAACACGTCGACTTATTTCATGAAGTGATTAAGAATTTTTTCTCCCAACTCAACTTCTCATTTGACCACTATTCTCGTACCACATGGCCAGGCCATACCAAAACAGTGCAGCAATTTTTCAAGGATCTGCTGGAAAATGGCTATATCGAAGAGAAAGTCACTGAGCAGCTCTATTCAGAAGTCGACAAAAAGTTTCTTGCCGATCGCTATGTCGTCGGCACCTGTCCTAAATGTGGCTTTGTCGATGCGCGTGGGGATGAATGTCAAAAATGTGGTGCTAGCTATGAAGCGACCGACCTCATCAATCCTCACTCAAAGCTCACCGGATCTGCACTTATTGGAAAACCGACAAAGCATTGGTTCATGCGCTTCGACCTTTTCAAAGAGAGGCTCAATGAGTGGATCTCCAAAAAATCGTGGAAACCCAATGTCATCAATTTTGCCAAGACATACATCGACGAACTCAAACCGCGCGCGATCACTCGCGACATGGAGTGGGGGATTCCTGTCCCACTTGCAGGTGCAGAAGGAAAGGTCCTCTATGTGTGGTTCGATGCTCCCATCGGCTACATCTCTGCCACTCAAGAATGGGCGGAACTGAAAAACAAACCCGACGCATGGAAAGATTATTGGCTCAATCCACAGACTAAACTCGTCCAGTTCATCGGCAAAGATAACATCCCCTTCCACGCTGTCTTTTTCCCTGCAATGATCATGGGGCAAAATACCCCTTATAAACTCGTCGATGAGCTTCCTGCCAATGAATTCTACAATCTTCAAGGGAGACAATTTAGCAAATCGGACGGGTGGTATATCGACCTTGAAACTTTCTTCAAACAATTCACCGCAGATCAAATCCGTTACGCGATTGCCTCCAATGCACCTGAAAGCCAAGATGCGGAATTCACTTGGAAAGATTTCCAGGCTCGCTGTAATAGTGAACTCCTCGGCAAATACGGCAACCTCGTCAATCGCACACTTGTTTTTGCTCACAATAATTGTGAGAGAAAAATTCCTGAGATCAAGCATTTGCATGAGCAGGATCAACAGTTTTTAGATAAAATTCATGGGCTTGTCAAAGAGGTAGACGATGCCTATTCCCATTTCCGTCTCCGTCGCGCCTCTCAACTCATCATGGAACTCGCTCAACTGGGAAATGTCTATTTCGATAGCAAAAAACCTTGGGTTGCCGCCCGTAGCGCTTTGACCCATCAAGACATGGCCAATACAATCGGTTGTTGCCTTGAATGCATAAAAGCGCTTGCCCTCATCTCTTTTCCGATCATCCCAACAGCTGCAGAAAAAGTCTGGAAAATGCTCGGGTTCACAACATCTCTTGCAAGCGCGAAATGGGATGAAACGGCCACCTCAATGCTACTCACTGGGCAATCTCTTCCTGAACCTCAAATTTTATTCATTCGAATCGAAGATGATCTCATCCAGCAAGAGATTGAGAAGCTCGAGAAGATGTCTGAGAAAAAAAACAAACTCCCCCCTCCACAGGTTATTTTTAAAGACCAGATCTCTATCGACGATGTGCGCAAACTCGATCTGCGCGTCGTAAAAATCCTCCACGCCGAGCGTGTCCCAAAAAGCAAGAAACTTCTCAAACTCACCGTTGACTTAGGAACTGAACAGCGCACCATCGTCGCCGGCATTGGTGAAAAAATGGAAGATATCACGACGCTCATCGGTAAACAGATCCCCATTGTCGCCAATCTCAAGCCCGCAGCTCTGATGGGGATCGAAAGCCAAGGGATGGTCCTCGCTGCCGACACCACTGAAGGACTTGAACTGCCGAATTTCACTAAAGCAAAGCCTGGTGCACAAGTTTCATAGATAAAAATTGGCGGACCGCTTCCTTTAGCCCGGTTTGTCGCTTGAGAACTTCCTCATTGCGAATAGCGATGGCAAGTGCCTTTTTTGTCCCGACAAAGACGACCCTTTTCTTGCCTCGTGTCAGCCCCGTATAGAGCAGATTGCGAAATAACATTTTGAAATGCGACGTATGAATGGGGATGATGACACAAGGACATTCACTTCCTTGATATTTATGAATAGAGATAGCGTAAGCCAGGACGAGCTCATCGATCTCGATAAAATCGTAGGGGACGATCTTTCCTTCAAAACCCACTTTTAAAGTCTGATCAGTGAGGTCGATCTCAACGATCTTGCCAACATCGCCGTTGTAGACCTCTTTCTCATAATTATTGCGGATCTGCATCACTTTGTCACCTACATGAAAACAGCGCCCAAACCGAAAAAGAGGAGTGGGAGAGGGGTTGAGCAGTTGCTGCAGAAGTGTGTTGAGGTTTTCACTGCCGATCAGCCCCCGTTTCATCGGCGATAAGACCTGAATGTCGTCGAAACGATGGAACCGGTGTGATTTAGTCAGACGATGGGAGACGAGATCGAGGATGATCTTGATCACATCCTCAGGGTTTTCCGCTTCGATAAATTGAAAGTCACCTTGGGGATGATAAGAGATATCGGGGAATTCCCCCTGATTGATCCGGTGAGCATTCGTCACGATCAGTGAACCTGCGGCTTGCCGAAAGATCTTTTTGAGCTGTATGACAGCAATCCTTTCCGATTGGATCAAATCTTTGAGCACGTTGCCGGGGCCGACACTGGGCAGCTGATCGATATCTCCAATGAAGATGATCCGTGCATCGGTTGGAATCGCTTTGAGCAAATGGTTCATCAACTGAGTGTCGATCATGCTCGCTTCATCGACGATGAACAGATCGCAAGCAAGAGGGTTATCCCTATTTCGCTTAAATTTACCCGTTGCAAAGCTGAACTCGAGCAAATTATGGATAGTGAAGGCTTTTTTTCCTGTAATCTCTGTCATCCGTTTTGCAGCTCTTCCTGTCGGAGCAGCGAGCAAAATCCTTTGGGTAACCTTTTCTGAGATCGAAAGGATCGCCTTAGTGATCGTACTCTTTCCCGTTCCAGGTCCCCCTGTGATGATAAGCACCTTTTCCTTGACACCTAGCATGGCAGCGATCTTTTGTTCAGGAGCAAGCTCGATCTTTAATTGCCTCTCCACCCATTCGACCGCCTTCTCGACATCCACTGGACGGATGCGGCAACCACTTTGCGATAAACGGGCAAGCTCCCTGGCAATGCCGATCTCTGTCAGGAAAAGAGGTTTGACCCAGACAGTCTCATTTTCCTTGACGAGATCTTGCCTTTCCACCAGAGCTTCGATCCTTTTCTCAATCAGTTCTTTGGGGACCTGGAGGATTGTTTCCACCTCTGGAATTAAATCTTTAAATGAGTAGCAAACATGACCATCATTTGAGAGTTCCCATAGAGTATGTTCGATCCCCGCATCGATTCGAGCAGGGGAGTCGGTAGGAATATTTAGCGACTGCGCGATCAAATCTGCAGTTTTAAAACCGATTCCATGGATTTCTTTAGCGAGTTGAAACGGATTAGAGCGTACTTTTTCAATGCTCTTATCACCATAATTTTTGAAAATCTTTTGGGCGTAAGAAGGGCTGACACCATGTCCGCGCAGAAAAATCATCACGTCGCGGATCGACCGCTGGTCTTGCCAGCAAGCTTTGATCTTCTCCACCCGTTTATCCCCAATGCCAGCCACCTCGAGCAGTCTGTCAGGCGACTTATCGATAATGTCGAGAGTATTTAAGCCGAAACATTTGACAATCCTCTCTGCATAAACCGGACCGATCCCCTTGATCATCCCCGATTCGAGATATTTTTGAATCCCCACAAGATCGGAGGGTGTTTGAATTGAGAAGGATTTCACTTCAAATTGCTGGCCATACTCAGGGTGGATCTTCCATCCCCCTTTACAGCGCATCGTTTCGCCAGGCTGAATGGATGGCATGACCCCAACGATGCAGGTCGGTTCCCTTTTTTTGGGTTCCTTTAATCGAGCAACTGTAAATCCACTTTCGCTTTCAACAAAGACGATACTGTCGACAAATCCATAGATCTCTTCCATAATAAGAGAGAATAGCTTCTCCAAAGGAAATTTAAAAAGTAAAAATTTATTTTCACCTACCGCGTATGAAGGCGCAGTATGATAAAGAAATTGCTCAAAAATCAACTCATAGACTAAAATTGTTGCTTCTATTCCGGATTAGCTCAGCGGTAGAGCAGTGGACTGTTAATCCATTGGTCGTATGTTCGAATCATACATCCGGAGTTCTTGTCTTACAAGCAGTTAGGTGTAAAACTTAGCTGCTTTTTTTATGCATATTGATTTAAGTGATCCAGAGGCTATCAAAATCACTGGCGACGTTCTTCTTCAAGAAGCTATTGACTATTTTGTCGCATTCAGTACAACTGGGACCACCACGGCTCAGTATCGGAGAATATTTAACGATTTAATTCGAGAGGGCCTCATTGATCCAGACATTTCTGTAAATTGCTATTTACAAAGAACAGATGAAGTTGAGGCGTCCGCTCGCAAGTTCTCTTGTCTTGAGAGTCGCAGCAACGAGCACTACAATTACAATGATAAGATCTATAACATGTTAAGGTCATTTCATGCGTATTTAGAAAATCCGAATTGCTCCGGCATGAAAAAAGGGAAAAAGGGGAGTAAGCCTTATCGCGCCAAGAGAAAAAATCGTCTCACAGAGGAAGAGGCCCAAATGTTCTTCTCTGCATTAATGGAAGATGCCGTTTCCACGGAGGAAAATGTACTGGTGCAAAAACCGAAGAAGGCCGAATAAAAATCAAGCAAGCTAACCTTAAGCATGGATTTTATTCATCCGAGGCGATAGCGGAGAGGAGAGCTAACAGAGAGCTTATTAGCTCGCTAAAATCAAATTGCTGGCGATTCTAGCGATTGTGGAAACAGTGGAGCTCTCTCTATCAATCAAGATAAGATCGACGCTCGTCAAGCCTTCTATGAAGTCATTTCAATACCCGAGCATTTCCTTCAAGCTGCCGATCTATATTTTGATCTGTGGTGCTTACACGCACATATCCAACTTTTTGTCCTTGCATGGTTCCTCAGAAAGTGAAAAGAAGAAGTCTATAACCATGAAGCAAAAGTGTCAATTAAATGAAAAACGAACCCAAACTTTCTGGAGGGCGAGAATCTTTTTTGGTGTATGATATGGGTGTAGCCTATTTTGACACGCTATTTTTTTCTGAATTTAAACCTTGAACGAAAAAACGCACACATTTTATACACACGACCTGAACATTAAAAAGATCCTGCTATAAGCCCCAGTAGGAAATATCCGAGATGCTATCTCGACCCCCTTAATGGAATCCAAATCCTGCCAGGAAGAAACCCGACAGGATCAGAACAGAGAACCCGAAACAAAGCAAGTGTCCCTCAGAGGTCTTGAATCCTAGCAAGCGTTTCTCAACAAAAGTTTTCATTTTATCCATATTTCCAAAGCGAGTATTTCCTGATTGCCAGTTACTTGTCGCGAACGCATTTTTTCTTTGTATACCGATTGTCATATTCCCTTTTATTTACATAACTTTTTAGACCAATTAGCAGATTTTTCTGCCACATTAGCAGATCCATGGGCCATTGTTCGAGAAACAGGCATTACCGTCATTACACATGCTTCTGCTATTGCTGGACCAGATCTCTGGCTTGCCACAGATAAGGGAACTTTGACTAAATCTAATATTGTGTTAGCGAGAGGGGAAGCAATTGGTAACTTAGAAGATATCAAATTTTTTGAGCAGTCTATCGTTTGGTTAGAGAGAGCTGCAGCAACAGGCCCTCCAACGAGGTTCCCCGCATCGATCATAAAAGTCCCAACTTTATCACATGTACTATCAATTGTCGCATGTGTAGCCGCTGAGTCCCAATTGTGTCTTATTGGTTGAGTAGTGGTTGCTGCTTGCTGAGTAGCGGGAATTGAAACTATGGTCATAAAAACCTCCAAAAATATGTTAAAAAGTTAAATCAAAAAAATCCATGTTATACAATTGCAAAATTTAAGTTGTTGATCTCACTAAATATAAGGATGAATACTCTTTCACCAACCATATGTCAGGAGGACCTGTCCAACCTGCTATGTTTGTGCAGGACTGAACATAGTTTCTTCTTTCTGCTTCCTCTGGAGACATGTGAAAGGCATCTTGAAATTGCGCTCGTGTGTAATAATCAAAGGAATTGTTACGTTGTTCCTGTCCCCGCCATCTAATTATTACCCCCCTATCTTTATAGGCCAAGTAATTGAAAAGGGCGCAAGGAAAGCCTCTTAAGAAATCAAGAACACGTGTAAAGCAATTAGCTTGAGATACTTGCCATTGGTGATCGTCATAAATCCTATCTATTCTTTCCGCTAAACGTTTTCCAGCTGTATGTTCTGCTAGGCTAAATCCAAAATTAAGCTGACGCCGCAATTCCATTGTACGGGCAGCTAGAGCGTCTATATCGAGTGTTCCTTCATATCCTGAAACACTAACATATCTACTCCCCCAAAAGGAAAAATGAGGCTCGGCGCGCTCAGCAATGGGCAATAACTCGGAAAAGGAACTAGCTCTAGAAACCACTGTTTGTACACTCATTTTTCACCTATGTATTGTTGATTCTTACACAAGAAGGATTCGATGCAACTAAGCGAATATAATCAGTTGGGCAAGCAAGTAAGGTGCTCGGCGTCGGTAGTCCTATGCCGAATCCCTGGAATTTTCTGATTACTAACGTCAGACAATTGTAGTCATACACCCAATAGCGTGACTCTTTCAGCTACTGAAAATTTCTCTGATAGCTGGCTCATCAATACGCAACCTGCCGCTCCACCACCTATTACTATGATATCTGCCTCTAGTTTGTTTCCCGATGCTTTGCATCGATAAGGTTGATCGCCAAAAAGGTTAACTGTAGCAGTCACTAAAGCGAGAGTAATAAATTTGATTTTCATAGGTGATTCCTCCGCGACTCACTATCAATAACAAAATTGTTTTTGTCAAGGAATTTGGCCAGAATTCAGCAATCCCAAATGGGATTGCTGTGCGAAATGAAATGGGATCAAAATGGCATGGACGAAAAGGGCTTTTCCGATGTAAAGCAGTTGCTGTCAGCTACAGTAACTTGTGGTAGTTTAAGGAGAGAGGGGCGGACTCATAATCCGCTGTTCCCTAGTTCAAATTCCGGCTCCACTCTTCTGCATTTACTTTAATAGTGAGTTTAGTTAGTTCTTTTACAAATAATATTCAGGAATTGTATGTAAGTTTTTCTCAGTTCCTCAAACCAGCAACTTCTATCTATGCTGTTTGCAAGCATACAATTCAAGATGTAGGCCAAGACTTATTCCAGCTATCTGACGGATCTCGATGGATGGTAGATGAAGCAGATTGCTCTAATTTTAAGACTTGGAAACCAGGCAGCCATGTCGTGATAGTGGCTACAAATGATCAGCAGAAATATGAAATTGTTAAAGTCGATTTAGATGGAAAATTTATTTCTTCAGTCAAAGCATCCTTATGTATGAGTCCATTCCAAGCCTCTATGTACTACGAGCACGAGAATCCCTTGGGAAAATATGGAACTAGCGCATTCGAAGTCGTTGGGCTGAATGGGGATTTTATCGAAATTAACTATCTAGATCCGCTCATACAGTACCCAAACCCATTAAAGTCAAAAGTCTCTGCAGAAAGTAAAGAAGAAATGAAAAGATGGCAAACTACGGATGTGATTATGTTAGGTCTGCCACATAGCCCCAATCATCCAGAATATAATCAAAATGAACTGATGCTGATCAATTGCACTTTAGCCTCTCATATTTATGCTATGGTAATATAATAAATTATTAATCCAAGCCTCTTTCTTCACTTTCTCAATCGTCGTCTAACCTCGGCATTTGCCGGGGTTTTTCGCTTTCTAGAGGCCGACGTCTAATTCCAATTTCTTCATATTCCGGATAGCCGAGTAGTTTTTCCTTGAGGATATCAAATGCCTTGTTTGGTTGGTTCTATTTAATTTCGATTATAAGCACGTGATCCTTTTCCTCATCTTTATGGATGTTGTTTGGATTGGTCAAGGGTGGATTAGACGACGCGGATTTCCAAAGATTTTCCAAGGGCGGATGTTGCCATGACTAGGGATTTTAGGCTGCAAGATTTTTTTGGATCGAGAAGTCGGTCGACAGCTGTACGGCTAGTCTTCATTTTTTTTGCAAATTGAGACTTTGTCATCTTTTGTTTTTTGAGCTCTTTTTCAAACTGAAAAGCGAGGACTCTTTTCACGGCCTCTGTGTTACATTCTTCAAAGATTCCCTCTTCTTTGAGGAAGTCATCAAAACTAGATCCTCTATGCTTGTTTGTCATGAGCTTATCTCTCCGTTGCTTCATATTTCTTCGCCCGTTTTTTTGCAATTTGAATGTCTTCCGAAGGAGTCTTCTGGGTTTTCTTGATAAAACCATGAAGTAAGACCATTTCACCTTGGATCATTTTAAAAATGATGCGAGCTATATTGCCAGGCGGGCGAAATCGTATTTCCCATAGCTTATCACCGAGGCTGCGCACAAGCGGCATGCCTAAGGGCCACCCCAATTGTACTGTTCTAATATCCTTTCCAATAATTTTCCGACAGTTTTTATCTAGAGAGCAGAGCCATTCCCTAACGGGTTCATTTTCGCTCCCTACTTCTTTATAAAAAACGACAGGTATTGGATGATACTGCGTCATCTAGCTAACCTAGGTTAAGTTTGAGTGTACCAATTTAGGTGCGTTTTATTCAAGGGATTACTCGGAAAAAACGGCTGGGAGTGTTATTTCAACTGCTATGAGGAGCTTTAAAAATGCCGTAATATTACCGTAGTTGCCAATTTCCCTCTTGATTGGGAAACTATATAAATTTTTCAATTTCGAATTGACGACAATTAATCATAGGCAGCACGCTCTCACTCGAACAGGTCGCCGAGGAAGAAGGGGTTCCAACTGCTGGCCTGGGTCGGCGATCACTTCTAGATCCCCACCGTGGGCGTCGCCGAGAATTTCTAGAAAAAAATCAGTTTCTTGCTGTAGGCTTTGGTAATCTATAGTCTTTGACAAGACTGGTTGATTGAAAGAAGTTCAAAGCAAAGAAAGGAAACGTTGTTTCAAATCTAATATCCGGAGATTTTCTATGAACGAGGCAACGATGATTCAAGATCTGCAATTTCTTTACATGAAATGCTCTGAATCGGATTTAAATAGTAACCACCCTACTTTAGGCAGTACAGGGGCTGGATTTCAGAGAGGAATTTTTTTTGAAGATCAAAATGATGAGCGTTTGATCAAAAGCCTTCAAAAGGGGGATGTTATTGTTAAAATTGATAGGCGCGAATTGTTGAGTGACACAAAATTTTCTCCAGTACGTGGAGAGAAAGGAGTTTGGGAGAGTTTTAATGCGATTAATATGAGTGGTGTTTCCAGATTATTCTCGGTCGACTAAGTGGGTGGGATTGTTAATTCAGTTTTAGGGATTGGCTTCATGTCAAAAAAGATCCTAATGGTTGCAGGTCCTAACGGGGCTGGAAAAACGACACTAACTCAAAGACTAATTGTTAATAGCTCAATGCTCTATGAGTTCATCAATGTTGATGATATTGCAAGAAGCCTTGCTCCTATCCATCCTGAAAGTATGGCGTTAACTTCTAGCAAATTAATGATAAAAAGACTGAAAGAACTCCTGGATTCTAATAAAAGCTTTGCTTTTGAGACGACTGCTTCAGGAACAAATTATTTAAGACATCTAAAGTCAGCTCAATCGAAGGGTTATGAGATCAATCTTACTTTCTTATGGCTGGCCAATCCCGAACAGGCGATCAAGCGAGTAGCTCAAAGAGTAAGGCAGGGTGGGCACCACGTCGCTGAAGAGGTGATCATTAGAAGGTATTACTTGGGACTCAAGAATCTCATAAAATATTACATCCCTCTTGCAAACAGTGTTCTTGTAATGGATTCTTCTTCCGAAGAATCCGCAGAGAGGATAATTGCTAGGAAAAGCAGAAATGATTTTTTAGACGTTCTAGATAAAGATATCTGGAGAAAAATAGAGGAGAATGCAGATGACCGATAACCTCACTGAAATGATTCTCAAAGCACATGAGCAAAGCTTCCAAGTGGCCTTTGAGACTGCTGTTCGTACAGGGACGGCTCTTGTTTTTGCTCGAGATGGCAAGATTATAGAAATCAAACCACCTTATCGATATGAACTTGTCCCCATCAAACCAGCAAGCAAAAAAAAATCAAAGTCACAACGTCGAAAAAAATGAATCCATTCATTTCAGCTCATTGCATGCCTCGTACCAAATATTCATAAAATTTAACAATTTTCAGTAACGATCAAGAGTTTATCGTAGCTATATATGACGCAAACGAATGCTAAGATGCACGCAGATGAAATTGACATTGACGTGTCGCTTGTTCAGCGATTGCTTACAATGCAATTCCCACAGTGGGCGAATTTACCTCTCAAGCGAGTTCTATCAGCTGGAACAGATAATGCCCTATACCGACTTGGGAGTGATATGATAGTGCGGCTGCCTCGCATTGGGTGGGCTGCAAAAAATGTCGACAGGGAGCATCAGTGGTTGCCACAGCTCGCACCATTTCTATCCATTCCCATTCCGACTCCACTCGGCAAGGGGATTCCCGCTGAAGGTTATCCATGGCCTTGGTCGATTTATAGCTGGCTTGAAGGGAGAAATCCAACTGTTGGCCATATTCCCAATCTAGCGTTATTTACTAGTGATTTGGTAGCATTCATTAGTGCCTTGCACAAAATCGATCTACCAACTGGACCTGCGTCCAGTCGTGGTGTGCCATTAGAGGAACAGGACATCGAGACTCGCAAGGCAATCCGAGAATTGGAGGGGGTGATTGACATCGATCCGGTAATCGCTATGTGGGAAACTGCTTTACAAGTTCCTACATGGTCGAAACCTCCTGTCTGGGTACACGGTGACCTCTCGCCTGGTAATCTCCTGATCGAACATGATAGGCTTAGCGCTGTTATTGACTTTGGGAGTTTAGGCATCGGCGATCCCGCTTGCGACCTGATTATTGCATGGAACCTTTTGCCAGCTCACATGAGAGACACCTTTCGTGCTGCCTTAAGGGCAGATGATGCAACCTGGGAACGAGGCCGTGGTTGGGCGCTCTCTAATGCACTTATCGCGCTGCCGTACTACAAAGATACAAACCCGGTGCTGGCAGATAATGCACGGCATGTCATTCAAGAGATTATCGAAGATGATCGTAAGAATGCAATTTTACGTAGGGCTAGGATGCCAACGCAGCCAAAAACCGATTTTTGAGTTCACTTGGGGTTACAACCTATGCGGGGTTTTTAAAAACAAAACCCGCTGCTTTCTCCACCTTTTCCACTGTAGTCATGAAATCTTTCAAAGGGGTATCTGAAGAGATTGGCTCGTTCGGCAGAATATAAGACTCCAAAGGAGCGCCATCATCGCCCAAAATAATTTTGAAGTAGTGGGTGGGAACTGAGATTTCATTCTCGCCAATGACTTGATACTTCACATATTTTTTCCCATTTTCTTGATGGGGTAAGTAAAGTCCACCAGTAAAAACGTGAATAGCGCCGTATTGCTTAGCCAGTTCCCTCACATACTTTTCGAGCTTTGCCCAATAGCCACGGTTGAATTGGGGGCATTGAGGTGAGATGTTGGAAAGATAGAAGGTCTCTCTCATTGCATCTTCGTCAAACCTGGCATCAGCAGCAGGGCACAGATGTCCTCGATCAAACCCAGATCCGGCATAATCTTTTTTGGTCGCTCGGAGTAGAGATGGGATAAGAGGGTCTTCCTGGAAATCAAATTTGCTCCGATCAACATGACCTTGCACGCTACTTGCATCGAGATGCTCATAAACCCAACGTGCTTGCTTGTGCTGGCCATCATATGCAAGAAAATAAGCTTCTCTTTCAATTGTCCATTCAGTGATAGGAAGTGGTTTTGCCTGCTGTTTTGAAGCACTACAAGCAGAAATCAACCCGATGCTTAATGCAATAACTGCTATTGCTAAAGTCTTTAAGATCTTCTTCATATTTCTCACGGTATGGATTATAACGCTATTTGCGTCTAGAGGAATTGTTCCCATCTGCCATTAAGCGTCGATAGATAGCGCTCGTATGAAAAGGGTGTGATCGATCGGTCGTCATTGTCATAAACACCCTTGAAACACCTTTTGAATTTTTAAGATTTTGTAAAGATTCAGAGATGCTATCAAATCTCCTATGTTTTGTTGTACTAAAGAAAAAATGATGTTTTTGAACTGGAACGCGACTAGCAGTAAAGATTTTTAGAAGGTCTAATTGGGAAATCGTTTTGACAAATAAAACAAATTTATGAGAGACAACTAATACAAAATAGAAGGGAAAATCTATGAATGGGAACACCAATAAAAAACCAGTTGCCATCGTCACTGGCGCGTCAAGCGGCATCGGATTGGGCATCACCCGAGCACTTCTCGAACATGGCTATCGTGTCGTCGCAAATTCGCGCACGATCAGCAAATCAAAGGATTTAAAACCCTCCGTGGATCTCCTCCTCGTGGACGGTGACATTGGCAAAAAGGAGACAGCCATAAAAGTGGTTGATGCGGCCGTGAGACACTTTGACCGCATTGATCTTCTCGTCAACTGCGCGGGCATCTATATTCCTAAGCCGTTCACGGAATATACGCCTGAAGATTTTGAAACGATGATCAGCACGAATATCGCAGGATACTTCTTCGTGACGCAGCAGGTGGTTGTGCAAATGCGCAAACAGAAAGTCCGGCCACATCGTGAGCATATCGACGGTTTTGGTCGATCAGCCATTGGCCGGCGCGCCCATCGCACTGCCCGTCATCACCAAGTCCACCATTCCGGCGTTCAGCCGCGCCTTGGCAATGGAATACGTGGCAGACGGGATTCGATTCAATACGATCTCACCCGGTGTCGTTGACACTCCGATGCACGCCAATGACGACCATGAGTTGCTAAAAAAACTCCACCCTATTCCACGACTGGTTCAAGTTTCTGAAATCGTGGATGCTTTGCTCTATTTGCAATCGGCGCCCATGGTGAATGGTGAAAACATTCGAATTGATGGAGGAGCACATGCCGGCGCAAAGTGGTAATAAGAGAGTTGCAAACGGTCTGAGTTCCCGTCTTAGCGAGCTCAGAATCGTGCTGCCCCCACCTCCGACACCATTGGGGGCTTACGTCGAGTCTTCAGACACTGGAAATTTGCTCTTTCTCAGTGGAATGCTCCCGGTAGTGAAGAGAAAGCTGGCCATTTCTGGTCGCCTTGGTGAAAATCTTTCAGTCAAGGAAGGGCAGGAAGCCGCGCGCATCGCTTCGCTTAACGCGCTGGCAGTAGCAAAGCAACATCTTGGCGATCTGGACCGGCTTAAAAAGCTCGTCAAGTTGACGGTGCTGATGGTGACGACTGAGCAGTTTACCGAGCATGCGGCCGTGGCAGATGGAGCGTCAGATCTGTTTGTCCAAATTTTTGGATCAAAGACTGGCCATGTTCGGTTAGTCTATGGAGTGCAAAGCTTGCCTATTGGCGCGCCAGTGATAGTCGACGTTATATTTGAGATCGAGCCAGCGTTTCATGAGATGAATTCACGTAGATAGTTTGTATAATCGATGAGCCTTACAGGGAAACCGAGTTCTTTTTCCGCTTGGTGTAAAGCACGTTTTTCACGCTCAAGAGTCATGGAGTCGCTTGTTTCCCAAACAACCTGAATGATCTCATGCTTGCCTTGATTATCCTGCGTAATAAAGTCTATTTCATATCCATCAGATGTGTGGTAATAGAAGACTTTTTTCCCTTGACGACGTAGGTCCAAGTAGACTTGATTTTCAAGTAATTTGCCAAAGTTCTCAGATAAGTTAAAAGTATTAGCAACAATTAGTCCATTATCGATGGCGTATGTTTTTTTTGGTGTGGTCTGCATTTGGCGTAGTGATTCTGTAAAAATTGGCACGGTAAAAATAAGAAAGGCATCTTCAAGATAGATGAGATACGAATATAAAGTGTCTTTAGCAACTTTATATCCTTGGCTTTTGATGTCTTTATAAAACTTATTGATGGAAACTGGAGCTGAAACATTTTTGAGCAAAAAGCTGATAAAATATTTTAGCAGAGCTACATTGCTAATTTTATGGCGTTCGATGACATCTCTAAAGATAACCGTTTCTACATAATTCTGTAGTGTTTCAAGTTGTTCATTAGGTGGCATAGATTGAATACCAGGAAAGCCACCTACCCGGAAGTAATCCAATAAATAGCTGCGTTGATGATCGAGCATTTTTTGCCCAAACGGTTTTGAGGGGGGGGGCAGATGGTTGGCTGTCAGGTATTCCAAATAGCTGTAAGGTAAGATCTCGATGGATAAAGAACGACCTCTAAGCGAAGTAGCGATCTCTTTACTCAGTAATTTTGCAGAAGAGCCTGTCACATAGATTTGAATATTTTTTGTATCCAGTACTCTTCTTAGAACTAGAGGCCACCCTTCGATATTTTGAACCTCATCTAGGAATAGATAACAGCAATGGTTATGATTATCGGGATACAGAGTGTACCAAGCATCTATCATCTGCCCCATCGCCTTATGGTCAATAGGTAAAATTCTGTCATCTTCAAAATTGATATACAAAACACGGCCTAAAGCAATCCCTTCCGATAATAATTGTCGTATGGTTTGAAACAAAAAATAGGTTTTTCCTGAGCGTCTCATGCCGACTGCTACTTTAATGATATTCTTGGCTTCAGGAAATTTGTAACATCGAAGAGTGCTCTTTTCTGTTAGTTCAAGAGCTGCTCGAAACTCTTCCTGTAGAGTTTGTAAAATAGCCTGCATATTCTTTGTCCTTCTATATAAGGACAATTATACTAATTTCTATCCTTCTAAGCAAGGATAGTATTAAGTAACTAATAGTAATGGACTTATAAACTAAAAAACTTGGCTTTGTCCAAAAAGAAGGACAACATTCAAGGTGGGGATTTGAAAAAAAGAGATTGAAATCACTCGTTGTCAATGTCTTTTAAAATATTGAATTTCTCGCTCATGTTTCTGTGCTTTTTCTTTAGTATCAAAGGTGCCCAAATTGCGCCGTTTTCCTGTTTTTGGATTGATAGAACGGGAATAGAGCCGATATTTTCCAGACTGAAGTTTACGTATCATACTTTATGCCTTCTTTAATCCTAAATAGACCATTTTAGTCTCATTCCAATCAATGAATTTTCATATTCAGGGCGCCTCGATAAAAAATTTCTGGAGAAAATCGAATTTTTTCTGTAGTGTGTGTGCCCTCTGATGAAAAAGGATTGATATGGAATTAGAACAAATTCAATTTGCAGACTTTTTAAAAGTTAATATTCGCGTCGGTACGATTACTGCTGTTGAAGATTACCCAGAAGCACGCAAACCTGCTTACAAATTAGAAATCGATTTCGGAGCCTTGGGAAAAAAACGATCTTCTGCACAAATTACCAATCATTATCGGAAAGAAGAGTTAATTGGCAAACAGGTCATCGCTGTCGTGAATTTTCCACCCAAGCAAATTGGAAAATTTAAGTCTGAAGTGCTAACTCTTGGATTGCCCGATGAAAACGGAATGGTCGTTCTTCTTGAACCGACAATAAAAGTTCCAAACGGTTCTAGATTATTCTGAGGATAATATGATTAAGAGACTGTCTGCGAATTCAGGTTTCGTCGATTTTCGGGATTATTTTGGCCGATTTTTGATTCAAATTCGGGGGGTAATATCAAACATTCGTATATTACCCCCCGAATTTGAATCAAAAATCGGCTCAAAAGAACCCGAAAATCGACTGAAACTGAATCCGCAGACAGTCTCTAAGTGTTTTAAGAAAATCATCGGCCTAGTTGCTTTAATGTGCATTTGCGAAGGGAGTGCTATGGAAACGGAAGAGATTGAGGTATTCTCCTTGGACATTATTTCTTATGAAGCTTTTATAAAAGAAGATGCAGAGACGTTGAGTTTGCTTGAAAAGGCTTTGTACGAGAAAGGGATTGTAGGGATTAGAGGTATTCCTCGTTATAAGGAAAAGGTTCTTAGGTTCATCGAAAGCGCACGGCAGTTTTTAGAACTTCCCGAATCGATCAAAGAGAGCTATGCTCCCAATCGTCTCTTAGGAGAGCTGTTTCTCGGTTATGAAAGGGGGAAGGAGAAATTTAAGCGTCCAGACGGTAGGTGGGTTGTCGATGACCTAAAAGTCTCCTACTATGGATTTGTTCCAGATAGTCCTCTCAATAAATGGCCTTTGGAGGTCGATCTAAGAACTCCTTTTCAAGAGTTAGGGATGCTCATGTCGGAGGTTGGAGAGGCTGTGATGAAGAAAGTGGGCCTTATCGGACTAAATACTGGAATTTCTTTAGACGGCGTACCTCGAATAGGGCGTATGCTTTACTATCGTAAAAGCATTGAAGGAGCGGCTAATAACCCTTTTTGGTGCGGTGCTCACTTTGATCATGGGATGTTTACAGCGTTGCTTCCAGCTTTCTATTTTGCCGATGGTCAATCGATTGCCGAACCGGCAGAAGCTGGACTTTTTGTTAAAACCACTCGAGATGGAGTTTTTAAGAAGGTGATCGCAAATGATCCGGATGTCTTAATGTTTCAAGTCGGAGAATTCGGCCAACTGATGACAAACGATGGGATTAAAGCGACAGAACATCGGGTCCATAAGGCCCTCGGGGCAATCGAGCGGTATACAATGGCTCTTTTTTTTGATCCGCCAATGGAAACGGTCATCCATTCCGTTTCTGAACTGACCAAAGATGCCCGATACGGCGGCGGGTCGGGAATGGCATGCTCTTATCGGCAATGGCATGAAGGATCTTTTCATCGCTATATCGTGCAAGAAGAACCGGTTGAAGAGGTCTCCAATGAGTAGCTGTCTGAGACCGCTACGCAAATCGTTGTTTTACATTTCAATCTTACTTTCAGTTTGTCAATCACTTAGCGCTGAGCAACCTGAACCCAATTTTGATAGAAAGGACCCTCCGTTGTTTTATTGGGATGCAAGGCCTCAATTGGGTTTTGCAAATTTTGGTGATGCCTTATCGGAGGTGCTCATTGAGAGAATGCTCAAACAAAGCATCACAATCACAAACCAACCTTTTAATGGGCAAAAAAAACTGCTCGGAATGGGATCGATCATGCACTATGCGATGAATGATGATGTGGTTTGGGGGACGGGTGTCAATGGGAAAGCTTCAGATCAGTCATATCTCTTTACCCATTTGGATGTCAGGGCTGTTCGAGGACCTTTAACTAGGGAATTTTTGTTAAAGCGGGGGATTGCCTGTCCTGAAATATACGGGGATCCGACATTGTTGTTTCCGAAATATTTTCCTGAATTTCAAAGAGCGACTACTCCCTCTTACGAATTCATCATTATCTCCCACTTCTCTGATGAAAACCTTTTTGATAATTTGCCAAATATGGTTAGCGTGAAGGAGGATTGGGATCTGGTCGTGCGGAAAATTTTGGATAGTCAATTTGTGATTTCAAGTGCCTTATCTGGCATTATCATCGCCGAAGCTTTTGGAATCCCTGCTCGTCTATTACAAGTTGAAAACAAGTCAAATACAGAGGATTTGTTTAAATACAAAGACTATTACTTCGGCACCCAGCGAATGAATTTTAAATATGCAACTTCGATTGAGGAAGCATTAGAAATGGGAGGGGAGCCTTTGCCAGAATGTGATCTAGAAAAGTTGAACCAGGCATTCCCTTTTGAGTTGTTTAAACAAAGATGAAGCATGAGTACTCAGACAACTAAATGGATCGGATATTTGCTGATTTTAGGCTCAGCGGTATGTTTTGGGTCTTACGGAGTTTGGTCGAGGTTGTTGGGGCATGAGTTTGGGATATTTTCCCAAGGCTGGGTCCGTAGTGTTTTGATTTTACTTCTACTCTTGCCATTTGTTCGGAAAAAACATTTTCGACCTCTTCCGAAAAATCAGCGCAAGTGGTTTGCGATGACGATGATTTCCACTCTTTTTACTCAGGCGCCACTTTATTTTGCCTTTAACCATCTTTCTCTAGGAACTGCAACCCTGATTTTTTACGGATTATTTTTAATCACTACTTATAGTATTGGATGGTTGTTTTTGGATGAAAAAATCACCCAGATCAAGCTCCTTTCTCTCCTCCTCTCGATCTTAGGACTATTCCTGATATTTGGTTTCTCTCTAACCACTTTTTCTTTGGTCCCTTTACTCTTAGCTGCTTTAAACGGTATTGCGAGCGGAGCTGAAATCGCGACGAGCAAAAAGGTCCATATCACCTCGCTCCAAATCGTTTTTTATTCCTGGATATTGATTCTGGTCACCCATCTTCCACTGGCTTTGCTTTTTGGCGAGGTGCAAGTCGTTCCCAGCTGGAACTTGGAATGGCTTGCAATGCTGGGCTATGCAGCCTCTGGAATGGCAGGGTTTTGGCTGGTGGTCGAAGGATTTAAATATGTCGATGCGAGCATTGGAGGCTTAATCGGTTTGCTTGAAATCATCTTCAGTACACTATTTGGCGTCTGGTTTTTTACCGATCATCTCACGATTGAAATCCTAATAGGGGGCTGCATCATTTTATGTGCTGGAGTGATTCCAGATCTTTATGCCCTCAAGCATCCAAAAGAACCCCCTCCATCGCCCCCACTTCCTCATTAGAAAACCTCTACCCTGTAATGTAAAAAATTAATTTACGCTAGATGGAAATTAAAATAATTATTCGATTATAAAGTTTGGGATATTTCTATTTGTTGCGCAGACGTCACAAGCTATTAAATATCAGATGGTTAGCCGTGATTTTTTCGTGAGCCAAAAAAGCTGAAAAGGGTGACCCCAGCTCCTACAACTATCCCTGCAATTCCAAAGATTTGCAGCGTGCTTGCGATTTGTTCGTAGCGGGCGACCTCATTCTTCCCTTCGTCGATCTTCTTTTGAGCAGAAGAAGTCATCCCTTGACCGACTTGTTTGCTGTAAGGATTTAAAGAGAAAAGACTACTGCTCTGATCGACTGTTTTTTGCCCTTTGTCTATTTTGATTTTCCCTTCTTTTATCTGCGTGGTGATGTAATGGGAAAAGCAAATACTGACAATACCTGCAAGTAATATTATGATACCTAAAATGCGAAGCTTCATCGTGCCCTCTTTCTTTATGTTATAATTTTCTTTTGCCATGCGTGTAAAAAAATGGGAATCAAAAAATATTTATTTCATTTGAAGATCTTAGCGAGATAAACGAAAAAAGGGTCGGGATCTAAGGATCTAGAACGATAGGAGATCACCCCATCGGGTCGGATCAGGTAAAAGCAGGGGAGTGAGGTGTGGTAGATCTCTGTTGCTTCGCCTGCTAGGTCTTGTGAAATTTGAACGGTGCGAATCGTTTGTGAAAAATTGAGGTTGATTTTTTCCAAAAGCGGCTCAAACTGGCGATCGCCGAAGCAAACTAAGGTGTGTAGGGGATGGGAGAGGAGTTGGAAAAGCCGTCGATGATCAGCGAGAATAGCATCGGGGGCACGCTCTCCTGGTTTTGGACCTTTCCAATGGGTATCCCTATCTTTTGCGATGATTGGACTATTGTGATAAGAGAGGTTCAATTCACTCACGCTGCGCGTTAAATACTTTTGAACAAAAGGTTTTTTCGAAAGGTGGGAAAAAATAGGGAAAAGGAGGGCTTTGAGGAGTCGTGAGGAAATGATTTTTGTGGCAAGTGTCGTATATCTTAGTACATCTTTGGCAGCAGGAAAGCGCTCTTGTTCAAATGAATCCAGAAGGGTTTCATGGGCCTTATTGTGGTGGATCAGAGCAATTTTCCATCCGAGATTGAAAGCGTCTTGTACAGAAGTATTCAATCCTTGACCCCCGGCTGGGCTATGAATATGAGCAGCATCTCCGAGCAAAAAGATATTGCCGACACGCATTTTAGAAGTGATGCGGCGATGAATAGTGAAAATCGAGGTCCAACTCGCCCGTTTGATCTCGAGTGGCAATCCAGAGCAGAGCTTTACAAAATGGTGGAAAAAGGGGAGATCTGTCGACACCTGTTGTTTTTTTGCTCCGATGACGATGATGCGGAACTCGTTTTTCGCAGTCAAAGGAATAAGGCCGCATACGTGGCTCCGATAGGAATAAAAATGGGCCTGATCTTGAGGGAGATCGATTTGCATTTCGACATCGGCAAGGGCAAAGGTTTCAGGAAAAGCGGCTCCCTTAAACGGCAGGTTTAAAGAATGGCGTACTTCGCTATGGGCTCCGTCACATCCAAAGATCCATCTAGCTGAGGTTTTTTCGATTCTCCCCGTCGAGTGATTCAAAACCGCTTCTTCGCCGAGCAATTCCTGTAAAGAGACTCCCCGTTCGACCTCCCCTCCCAGGTTTTCAAAATGGTCTGCAAGGATTTTCTCTGTCTCCGACTGAGGAACAACCAGGATGAATGGATAAGGAGCTTGCAAAGGAGCAAAATCGATCGATGCAAAAAGCTTGTGATTATGATTGAAATTGCCCCGATGGATGATCCGTCCCTCTTTGAGAAATCGATCGAGGATGCCCATTCTCTCAAATATTTCCAAAGTGCGCGATTGGAGGGCCAAAGCTCGAGACTGGTCGGTGGCTTGAGGAAGTTTTTCGATAAGCCTTACCTTCAATCCTCTTTTGATCAATTCACAACCCAGTGTCAGGCCAGTTGGTCCCGCACCAATGATCAATCCATCCATAATCTCCTAAAGAGACGACTTTTAACCTGATTTTAGTTTTTTTAGCTACAAGGTTAAAGAGAAATTGGCCCAACCGCAAAGAGAATCGCGGTTGGGGCACAAAGTATTAAATCCTGACTTTTTCTTTCGAATGCTCTGATACCTGTCCTAGATATTGTGGCAATTCCAAACCTGCCATAGAGGCGACATCGTGCAATGCGGGCAGCGACTTCACAAATTGACTAATGAAATTTGACGTGGAAGACCCTTTGCCTGGATCTCCACCGTGGCCACTATCCCATACGGTGATTTTGTCGATTTTAATATTCTTAATAGCTTCAACTTGAAGTTTGACAATCTCTTCCAATTTTTCTATCAAGAGCATTGTCGATGCGCTTTTGGCGTCATCTCCGCAAGCTTCGACCAATTGTTTATATCCTTTAGCTTTAGCATCGAGTAGTTTTTGAATCCCTTCCGCTTCAGCTTGTCTGATGGCGAGGATGGCTTCAGCTTCTCCTTTTGCGATCAAAACATTGCGCTGAGCTTCAGCCTCCGCTTCGATCTGGATCTTCTTCTTATTGATTTCCTGAGGGACAATTTGTTCAGCTTCTAAAAATTGAGTTTGGGCAAGAGCTCGAGCTTTTTGGATTTGAGCTTCTGCATTTTGTGTGGCGACTTGGCTACGTTGAGAGGCCTCTGCTTCTTTTTCCGCTAAAATTGCATTGGTCAAGGCAATATGGGCTTTGGAGTCGTTTTCACCTTTTACAGCTTCTGCATTGAATGAAGCGACGGAAACACGCCTGTCTTTTTCAGCAAGGGCTTTTCCGATGTCCCCTTGTTTCTCTTGCTCTGCAACATCGACCTTCGCTTGATTAACTGCAGTTGCAGAAGCTTTCTTTCCAATGCTTTCGATGTACTCAGATTCATCAGTGATATCGGTGATGTTGACGTTCAGGAGGGTGAGTCCAATTTTATGCAGTTCAGGCTCGATATTTTTTTTGATCGACTCTAGAAATCGCTCTCTATCCTGATTGATCTCTTCAATCCGAAGAGAAGCCACAGTAAGACGTAGTTGTCCGATGATGATTTCTGTAGCCATCGATTCTATTCCTCTATGATCCAAACTGAGGATTCGGACGGCTGCATTATTCATGATATCGGGTGTTAGACCTACTGCTACGGTAAATGTGCTGGGAACATTGACGCGGATATTTTGATGTGAAAGTGCTCCTTTGAGGGGAATATGGATTGTCCGGGGTATCAGATCCAAAAAAGCATACCCTTGAATGAGAGGCCAAACAAATGTTCCACCTCCATGGTAGCATTGGACTGTTTTGCTTCCTCCAACCCGTCCATAGACGACTAAGACTCTATTTGAAGGGCACCTTCGATAGAGTTTTGCCAAGAAAAAAACTGTTGCAAAGATGAAGAGGAGAAAACCGATGATCGTTCCTCCTAAAAATGTGATATCCATATGTGTTTCCTAGTGTTAAATTTGAGTATACAGAAACTCCCTCGGGAATCGGGAATCTGGCAAGGAGGCGCCCTGAATTTGAGCCAGGCTTTGCCGGCGCCGAAGCAGCTCAACTTGAATAAGTTGGGCGATGCAGGCGGGTTCAAATTCTGTGGCTGTCCGACGCTGTCAGAAACCGGTTCTCGAGGGAGGTTCTGTATCACGATGACTGTTTTATCATCTGCTTTTTTTACGACTCGAACAGGTGTGAAGGAGGGGAGTTCTTCCTCATTTTGAGCCATCGCATCCACCTCATGAGTCATTTGATCAAGCGAGATGGAGATCTTACCAACTCCTCCTTTGGGAATGCGCAGGTACACAATGGCTTCTTTTCCTATTGTATCCTCGAGTCTAAATACACTCCCTGGGCTATGTAGTTTTCTAGCCATTTTAAAAATGAAACCATGGATCACAGCTGTAACGACTCCTGCGACAAGTGCAATCACGAGAGTCACGCTTCTCGGCAGACTAAATTGATGCTGGCAAGCAAGAGCTGACCACCCAAACATCATTAAAAAACCTGTGAGGGCTTGTTTTGACATCCATTTGAAGTGGATCGCATTGAGCTCAGTATCCCCTGAATCTGCATGATCGACATTTCCTAGCAAGGTGAGTAGAAATTGGATGATGAACATCCCAGATCCTAAAAGGGCGCAAAACCAAAATAAGGTATTTTGATTAATCAGATCTTTAAATTTAGTGAAAGTTTCAAACATTATTCTGAGTTTTTTTTCTTCAATTATGATTCATTTTAGAAACTAAGGGATATAATAGCTGACAAGTTGTTTTTTTGCGAGATTTTTTTCAAACTGCTAAAAAATATTTTTAAATGACTTCAAAGAGAGAAATCTCCTTGAGATCTGAACATCGAGGCTTTTCACAAAGGAAACCGGAAATACGAACATATCGATTCTGCTTATGAGCATCGCAAGCGAGCGAATAAAATTCAGAGCCAAAGAATGCTTTTGCTTTTGTTTGCTGTTCATCCATAAAAAGAATTAAGGTGACTTCACCTTGCATATTTCCATATTCGTCAGCCTCGCCATGCAAAGATAAGATTTTGCCGACAAATAAATCTTCGCTTATTTCTGTTTGCGGTTTTAATTTTTGTCCAATATGCGTAATTGAAAGAAAATGATGATCTAGAATCTCAATCTTTGTTGGAATATTCTTTTTTATAGGAATTTCAGAAGACCATTTCATTTCGAAATCAAAATGAATGGGACTCTCATCTGGTTTCATTTCAGCCAATCCAAGACAAAGATTTGCATTTAAAAGGGGATCTGTTTTTTCAACTGGCAAATCAGAGTGTTCACTCAGGTCAATCAATCGACTTAACGATGTCATCAAATATTCTGTAACTTTTCTTGAAAAAGGAACTTCTAGATCGTTTAAACCTTCTTGCAATGGCAATTGTAGAGTTAGAATATAACTTCCAGATGTATCTGCTTTTGAGCGGCATCTTTTCATCCACTGTTCGGCTGCGTTTGAATATAGTCTCTTGAAATAAGGTTTTGGATCAAGAACAGAGCGAGCAGAAGCAAACAAAACTTTACGTAATCCCTCTTCTATATTTGCCTTATCAATATAAGAGATGTAACCATTACCAATTCTATCTCCCTTGATTCTAATGCGCAAAACATCCCATTTTTGTTGGAATAATTCTTCTATGATATCTTCTTTTGAACTTTGTTCGTTTTTAGCTAGGAATTGAATCGCTTCTAAGACTCTTTGACGATAATCGGCATAGGACCGATCTCTCGGAAGGACAATTTCTTCTTCTTGATCGATAAAAATTTTCCGCAAAACAGCAATATCAGGTTCTGATTCTAAAAGGGTCCAACCTCGGTTTTTTAGATAGTCGATCAATGGCTCAGAAAAGAGTTCCGTGTCAGCATGATACATATGCAACTTCCTCTCTATTAGCAGCAGCAATCATCCATTGTTGGATCGTTTCATTTGTGAGTCTTTGCGATTGCGACAGATGAATTGTCATATTTGAATGATTCGCGCTTGCATCCATTCCTTTCAAACTCGTCCAGTAACCTTTGCTATAAACTACTATTTTCTCGAAATCCCAATCAAACCAACCCATTTCTTTAGGCAAGAAAACCACAATCAATTTTTTTGGCACCATTGTATTCCGACGAAGATCATCATAGTTCTTCATAGGTATACGAAATGAAATAGGATCTCCAGAACATTCTTGCTCGGTCGATTTCAACTGCACATCGATTTTAGGCGATTGAATAATTCCCTTTGAGCCGATAATTTTTCCTTTAGCACAAATCGTTGCATCGACGCTATCCATGTCGATAGAAGTTCGCTCTAGTGAATAGCCCAGACGTGTAACTAGTGTGTGAAGATATATATAACTAACTTCTTGTTTTATACCATTTGCGGTTAGCATCTATCTCAGACTCCCAAATATCTTAAACCCGCCTAGAAAATATGTATTTTTTCTGGCTACATATTTTCACATGTGTGCATAATTTGTCATTAATTACTCTCACCTTCCAACATGAGGGGATTTACTGCTGGAGAACATCATGAAGACATTTTGCATTCGCCTCTTTAGTTTATTCCTTACTCTTACTTCTCTTCTCTATGCAAATCCAACGCAAGATCCTTGGAAAGGGGATGAGTATGCGAAGAATTCAGAATCTCAAAAGAGATCTGCAGAGGACTTCATGCAGGGAGTTCAATTTAAAGGGGCGGAAACCATTCTCGATGTCGGATGTGGAGACGGAAAGATCACTTCAACCATGGCAAAAGCAGTTCCTCAAGGCTTAGTATTTGGGGTGGATATTTCTCCATCGATGATTCAAGTTGCAAGGGATGCCTTTTTAAATCAAAAAAATCTCAGCTTTTATGTCGAAGATGCAGCTAAGATTCATTTTGATCAAAAATTCGATCTCATCACTTCCTTTACTGTGATGCATTGGGTTCTAAATCAAGCTCAAGCCTTGCAAGGTTTTGAAAAAGCACTAAAGCCAGGTGGAAAATTATGGATTCAGATGCCGACAAGATTGCCCAAAGCGATGCAACTAGCGGTTGAGAAAACCATTTCAAATGAGCGCTGGAAGAGTTATTTTGTTCAATTTTCTCCTCCATGGCGATTTTACCAGCCCGATGAATATCGAACTCTTTTAGTGGATGCGCATTTCATTCCCACCCAATTGGATGTGGTGATCAATCATGAGTATTTTCCCTCAAGAACTGTGTTTCACAATTTTTTAAAACAATGGTTTCCTTATTTAAGACCACTTCCTGCTGATCAAAAAGATCTTTTTTTGACCGACCTCCTCGATACTTATCTGAGCATTCTTCCTGTGGATGAACAGGGGAGAGTAAGCTTTATTGTCGATCGTTTGGAGGTGAAAGCGACGAAATGAATTTATTATTTCTAGTGATATGTTTTATCAGCTGCTGCTTAGGTTACTCTGAAGAAGGGAAGATAAGTATATTACAGACATCAAATGATGCTCTGCATGAGATAGAAATTTTCACTCAAAAATCGGAAAAAGAAAATGCACCATTCCTCCTATTTCTTCACGGAGCTGCGTCTGATAATGGCTTAAGTAGTATCGCTAGATCCTGGTATGATTATTGGGTGAATAAAGGATACCATGTTGGAGCGATTTCGATGCCTGGATATGGAAAGAGTTCAGGTCCAAAAGATTTCTGTGGACCTTTGACCATGTCTGTTCTTAACTATGCTGTTGATGCGATGAAAAAAGCTTATGGTATTTCAAGCATTGGGATGATTGGTTTTGGTCAAGGGGGCCAGGCTGGGCTTTTATTAGCTGCTCAGAGAGATGATATTCGATGCTTAGTGTGTTCGAATGGTGGATATGATTTATTAAGACATCTTCATCCTGAGGATTCTTTGATGCAGACATTGATTTCTAAAAATTATGCTCTCGGGATTAATGAAGAAGAATTTAAGATACGATCCCCAATAGAACAAACATTACTTATTAACACTCCTATTTTTATTCTTCACAGAGATGCAAATCCTATTATACATGTTGATGAAATTACAGATTTTGCAAAAGCCATGACACTCGTAGGAAAGGAATGCATTGTCTCCATTTTACCTAAGAGCCCGGAAGCGGATGTCCAAAAAATTTCTTATCAAGAAATCCTTCAAGAAACTGAAAGGTGGGTTGATACTAAAATGAATTTATTCGTGCCCGTGAGCGTGCCCTTGCCCGATTAATGCTTTTTCTGAACCATCTTAATTCGGGCACGGGCACGAAAGCGGGGTTATGCAAGAAGTCTATTGGATTTGGTTCTCTGTGATTGCATAAGAGTCATCCCCATTGGCAATAAGAGCAAATACTTTCCGGTAATGGTGACTTGCATGCGATGAGAGAAACGACAACATTTCAGTACGGTCGGCACCATAATCAGCCAAATAGAAGAACTCCATGTCTGGTATGTAATCACTAAGAGTCTGTTTCACTTTTTCCAGAAGAGTGGATTTTTCACTTTGCGATAGCTTCTTTTGGGGATTGTCTTGTTTGAGAGCTTCGATATGCTTGCTAAGCATCTCCTCCAAAGCTCTCTGTGTTGTAGGTATCCATTGATCAAAAGAGATGACATCCCCTGAAGGCAGCGCCAGTTCATCCTGAGCAGAAATGGGAAAGCCTGAGCAGTAACCTTCCGCTCCAAAAAAACTCACCAAATAACTCCCGTCTGTTTGTATTTTACACCCCCAATCAAGACAATAATAAGACTGGGATGAGGGAGATTGGAAGACGACGACAGGTAAACCGTTGAACCCATCGAATTTGATTCCCTGCATTCGACACTTCTGTATACATGTTTTTGGAAGAAATGCAACCGCATTAGCCTGATCAGGTGGAACAAAAAGGCTTCCGATAAAGACCTCTTCAGGTTTTAGTTCGAGTTTCCATTTTTTTATATAATTCAGCGATTGAGTATAAGGAGGCAAACTTTCGATGACTGTCACATTGGCATGCGGAGGAAAATATTTAGAAATATCTTGTGCACTCGACAACTCATGAATTTGATTTTCTGGAAAAGGTTCATTCCAAGTTGCCGCATACACAGACCCAATATGTGTTCGAAAATCGCTTAAAGCTTTTTTCATGCTTTGAAGTTCTGCAGGTTCTGAAAAAATATAGGCAGGGTCGATAAGGAAAAAAGAGATCTCTCGAAACCCATTTTCTATGAGAGCTTTTCCGATAAGGAATTCAATAAGGGGACGATTGGAACCTAAGGATACAAAAACAAAAGGCTCATCTTTAGGGCAATTTAAAACCGCATCTTCAACAACTTTTTTTATAAAGGCTATCCGATTTTCCCACTTCCCTGCATTGAGTACAGTACAAGAAAGAGAGGTGCCAGCCTCATGCATAACAGTCCCTTTGCTTGTCGTAAGCTGCAGTTGATTAAGCCAATCCCATTGGATAGAAGAAGAGGGGGTGGGGAGCGAAATGAAGTTTTCATTTGAACTACGACTTTCCGGTGTCAGAGGTATCATAAATCAAGCTCCTTTCCTTATTTGGACAATAGGGTAGCATGTACACTCAAATTTTTAAACTCAATTTTTCGATCTATTGTCAATTTGAACTTTTAACTATTTCATGAATTAACAATGATTTATGGTTTGTCGGAATTGATGGTTTTTGGTATAATCTCTTTTTTTTATGAGGGATTATGGCAAAAATAAATAGTTCAACAGTAGATACTTATTTTCAGTTTTTTCGGAGCATGGATTATGTTCCTATCGCGAGTTCAGGCAAAACGATTATCGATTTTTTTCTCTCCCGTTTCTGGAATCCAAAAGATTTTAATAAGTTGTCCGATTTTTCCAAAGCCTATTACAACCATCTCTCCGATAAGGAAAGTGTAAGATACATCGCTCTCATCCCCATCTTTGGCAATGCGGTTGTCATGGTCCATGACATGCACGATTTTGCGGTTAAACAAGTCAAAGTTATCCGTGAGAGACAATCAAAAGAAAATGAAGAGATCGGTATTCGGGATGCGTTGTCAGACTTGGTGCGTAAAAATCCTGAACAAAAGACAAAAACGGTCGAGTCCTACTGTAAAAAAGCTTTAAGCCCTAGTTGGTGCGATTCTCATTGTGCACGCAACACCCTTTTAAAAATTCTTTCAGGAACTGATGCTGAGGCCAAAGGAAAAGTACTCACTTGGCTATTGGAAAATGTGAATAGATTCGATAGAGACGGTTGGAATCAGCTCCTTGAACAGCCAAATATCCCTCTCGAGTTGCGAATAAAAACTACAGATCTTTATGTTGTGGGGGTCATAGAAGATAAAGATATTTTAATGAAATACGACCTTGTTAATATCTTTAAAAAAGAAAATCAGGCAGAGAAAACGAGGATCATTACAGCCTTTCAACAAGCTGCGGAACGGGGGAATCGAAAGGCTTATAATTTTCTCATCGACCGTTTGGGTGGCCGTGACCTGACAACTGATGCTCAAAATGCCATTCTCCAATGGGTGATTAAACATGCGGAAACCCCTTCTTCTCGAATGCATGATCGAGCTTGGGAAAGCGTGGAATCGCTATACTACTCTCTTCAAGATGATCTAACCATTACTGTTTTCTCGAGATTGGTGCAGATCGAAGGGCTCTCTCAAGAAAAACGTGATTTTCTCTTGAGCAAATTAGACCTGCTGGAATACCGGGGCACTCAGGAGCAGAAGAGACAGATATTTTCTGTGTACCTCAAAATGGGAGAAAAAGGTGATCTGGAATCGATGTATAAGGTCGGTCAGGACTACCGTCATCGACAAAAAAATATCGTCAGCGCAAAACAGTGGTTTGAAAGAGCAGCAGCAAGAGATCATCTCCCTTCCATCGTCAAGCTGGCCAAACTGTGTGAAGAGAGAGATGACATCGATGGAGCGATCCATTGGTATGAAAAGGCTGCAGGACGGGATGTTATTGCTGCATTAAAGTGTGATCTACTCAAGAGGGTTAGAGAGAGTCAAAAAAGAAGGACTGAAAACCGGAGAGAATGGGAAAGGCAAAAAGCGGAGTATCAAAACAGACGCAATACCGAGAGCCAAAATGCTAGAAATGCTTACAGCAGAGCCAGGGAAAACGCTAGGCAGCATTACGAACAAGAACGGGCAAAAGCTGAAAAAGCCCAGCATGAATCTCGTAGAAAAGAAGCTGCTGATGCTAAGGCTGAACTGGAAAAGATTTTTGGCTCCACATTTTCTACCAAACATGAATTACATAGAACCTGGACAAGATGGGCCGCAAACGGTGGGCATCCTGACAAAGGAGGAACAAATGAAGCCTTCACGCGTGCTACAAATCTGGTAGAAATCGTCAAAAAGCAAAATGGGTGGAACTAAGACGGTTTTTTATTTTGAATATTTTTCAGGGTTCTTTTTAAAGCTGTCCATACATTCTTGGCAGCAAAAGTTGTATTCTTTGTTGTGGTGAGTTGTTTTACACTGGCATTGGCCAGGTTCCATCGACTTTCCACAAACCGGATCTTTTTGATTTTTTTTCATAACTACCTCGTTTTTGACATCGATTGATTATACCCTTACCTATACAGAAACCACCTCGAGAATCGTTTTTTGGCTGCGTCGGACAGCCACTGAATTTGAACCCGCCTGCATCGCCCAACTTATTCAAGTTGAGCTGCTTCGGCGCCGGCAAAGCCTGGCTCAAATTCAGGGCGCCTCCTTGCCAAATTCCCGATTCTCGAGGTAGTTTCTGTATATATAAAATTCCCTAATCGATGTAAAACTTTTTTTTCCATAGATTTCTAAGACACTCTCATTCAATCGTTTTCGACTTTCTTGGACGGGTTTTTTTGATCACATTTTCTACCAGCTTTTTGTCAGCGAGGAAGGAATAGACTGAGACGATTCTCGCAACGAGGATGGCGATGTAAAATTGTCCGATGATCCCTTCGATAACAACACCCGTTTGGCTCAAGTTTAAAAGGGGAGTGATATCCCCAAACCCAATCGTGAGCAGTGTCACAAAGCTAAAGTACATCATGCTAGATAAATTTCGGCTATAAGTGATGAAAGAAATATCCCGCTCGATCAGATGGAAGGAGCCTGGAATGAGGTACTCGATGAGAAAATAAATATAAGCAAACAAAAATGCAACCATGAAATAGCCACAAACAACACCTCTTAGAGTTTCCAAAGTCACTTTAGCATGGAGAATGACATTGAAGAGCATCGATGATGTACAAATCCCCAGAAATCCTATCGTACATAACACATTGAGGACAAAAAACGATTCTAAGGGGCTCACAAGCTCTAGCCAGCTAAAAGTCAATGTGGGAATGACTAAAACGATAGCGGTCAGTTTGATGCCACGATGGTGTTTGCAATTAAAAATTGCAGTCAAGAATGTGCAGGTGAAAAAGAATTTCCAAATCGCGAAATAGGCTATCCCTTGTTCATAGGGACGACAAGCGAATAGAAGGACGAGAAAAAGAAGGAGGTAATTGTAATAGCCAGAGTTTAAGCATTGGAAATAGTGTTTTACCCGCTTCATCTTCATCATAATTCGATTTGTAGTGAGGGTGATTTTTTTTGTCCACGAAAATTTCGTTTGAAAAAATAACGGACATTCAGCAAACTCCACAACTTCGCTTAACCAATTCTAAAAGCATATAAAGGTAGCATCATGAAAAAGCATCTTTTTCTTCTCAGTTCCTTATTTACGATCTCCACAGGTTTTCTGAGTGCACAACAATCAAATAGACAGCCACAGCAGTCGAATAGACAACCCCAGCAACAGCAACCTGAGTCTGTCACGACACAACCTAAAGGGATGATCACTCCTGCAGTAGCTCCCAGAGTTCGCAATGGAGCTGATGTGATCATTACTGCTGATTTCATTTGGTGGAAGACAAACATTAGCGGGATGGAATATGCGACCAGCGGAGTTGCCGATGGTGGTCATTTTGTTCCCTTGGGTTCAAGTACAAAAAGGGGGCATGTCCATCAGCCTAACTTCGATTTTCAGCCGGGATTTAAGGTCGGAGCTGGATTGGACTTTGCTTATGACGGTTGGGACCTTTATGCCGATTACACATGGTTGAATGGAGAGACTAAACGGAATTCTATTTCCGCTCATGATGGCAATGGGGCAAGGAATCTCGTTCCTCTGTCCTCTAATACTGGGGGTATTGGTCAAATCGATATTGCTAAAGAATCGTCCAGATGGCGTCAACATTTCAATGTAGTCGACCTTGAGTTGGGCCGTAATTTTTTCATCAGCCGCTTTTTAACGCTAAGACCCCATTTTGGACTGAAGAGCGCCTGGATCCATGAAAAATTGAAAATTGAATCGAAATCTGCAGACGCCACTTTAAAAGCTTTTCAAAAAAGAAAGCAGACGTTGTGGGGGATTGGAACGCGAGCCGGTTTAGATACAGTTTGGCATTTTGCTAGGAATTGGGGTGTTTACGGAGATATTGCCTTCACTGCATTATGGAGCGATTTTCATTTCAAAGCCAAGGATCACGTCGATAATATGACAACGGGTGTTGATGCGACAAATTTTCATACTCGAGAAGTCATTACTGAAGTGATTCCTGTATTCGAAACTGGGATTGGATTGACATATATGACATGGTTTAATCAAGACTCGTGTCAATTTGTTATTTCTGCGGGTTGGGAAGAGCAGATTTGGTTAGGTTTCAATCATTTAGTCGACTTTGATAGAACCGGTAATTTATCCGTGCAAGGGCTGACACTAAAAGTCGGTTTTGTCTTTTAAGCTTTTTAGAAGAGCTTCTTTGTCGAATGTGATGATTTTCACAGTGGAGTCATTTTCTCCGCAGGAAACGAGGATCTTGCTATTATCTTCAGTAAGGACAATCCCAGAGGGGAAAATGCAGCGCAGTCGACTCGATGACCCATTTAAATGGGGAGAGTTATAGATCTCTTTGAAAAGGATTGGGTGGGGAGAAACAGCAGTGATCTTAAACGGAGGAGTCGCCTCAAAAGTAAAAGCTCCGAACACATACCAGTGGTTTCCATAGTTGTCTTTAAATGAGCTATGAAAAAAAGTGAGATATTCTCCATCGACCAGTTCTGCTGGCGTCCCACCGCGAGGAACTCCCCATTTCCAAGGAAAGTTTCCTATACCACGCTCCGTCCTTAAGTTTTTCAAACTATTTTCTTGTGGATTTTCCAATGTTAAAATGTCGTAGGGTTCAATCGTATAGATGAAGCAAATCTTTTCTAAGGATTCTTTTTGATAGCTAAAAGGGATCCAATTTTTTTCAGTTTTTTTAATATTACGATCGAGATCTGTGATAAAATTTAACTGAAAATTAGAGATGTTGAGTGCTCCGATTTTCATGACTCTATCTCGTGTATTTCGGGAAATGGTGTCATTATAGACGAGGAAGTGTTGAGAGCCTGCCTTCAAGACGCGAGGATCATTGGAGTAGTCACTTCCCGTATCGATGTCGATGAAATCTGTTTTTTGTTCTAATCTTTTGTCCAATGCCACGCAAGCGATATAATTGTGCTTGAAAGATCCCTTTTCTTTGACGTCGTAACGAAAAAATAAAAGGTAGTCTCCTATCTCATCTTGTGTGAGAGCAGCATTATAAGGGGCACCGATATCACGGATCTGAATCTCTTTGACATCGAGGATGATTCCTTGTTGATCAGCGAACGGGATTTCATGGAGCTCCATAGGCAAGAACGTTTTTGATCGAGAAAAAATAGGAGAATACATTGTTATAAATGTTGTAATTAATAAAAGATAGTGATCTCTTCTTAAGGTCATCATAATTATCTATCTACCAACTCTAGTATTATAAAATCAATTATAACGACTGAGAGACTGCCTGCGGATTCAGTTTCAGTCGATTTTCGGGATTATTTTGGCCGATTTTTGATTCAAATTCGGGGAGTAATATACGAAGGTTTGATATTACCCCCCGAATTTGAATCAAAAATCGGCTCAAAAGAACCCGAAAATCGACTGAAACTGAATCCGCAGACAGTCTCTGAGTTCACGTTTTTGAAAAAAATAATTTTTGCTGAAAAGAGGGGAAATCGTTATACACCCGTGGAACGGAATCGATCTTGTGGGATTTGAATGGGTCAGGAAAAGCAGCCGCGAGGCTTATATCTTCTCTTTTTTACTGAATTATGGGAGCGTTTTGGCTTCTATACTTTGCAGACCATCATCATTCTCTATATGACGAAAGCCTTGATGATGTCGGATGATAAAGCCTATCTCCTTTATGGAACATTCAGCTCGATGCTCTATCTCACTCCTGTCATTGGAGGGTATCTCGCTGATCGTTATTTGGGATTTCAGCGGGCAATCATCATCGGAGGGATTCTTTTCATCGTCGGATACCTCTTCGCAGCTTTTCCTTCCAATCATTGGTTCTTCATCGGATTGAGTGTAATTATCATCGCCAATGGATTATTTAAGCCGAGTGTCTCGTGTATTGTCGGAGATCTTTACCGCCCTGGAGACCCTCGACGTGAGGGGGGATTTACCCTGTTCTATATGGGTATCAATATCGGTTCGTTAATTCCTCCACTCATCACCGGTTTCTTAATCAGCAAATATGGTTGGCATAGTGGCTTTCTCCTCGCAGCTTTCGGTATAGCAATTGGGGTTGTGACATTCATCGCAGGAAAATCCCGTCTACGTCTATTTGGCAGTTTGCCAGCGATGAGCCCCCTTCGTGATCGGAAAGATGGATTGAAGTTCTATACGCTATTCTATGTCGGAATCATCGCCTGCATTGGAGCTTTACTTTTCCTGTTTCGGTTTCCTGGGGAGACCGATCTTATTTTAGCAATCGCTTCGCTTGCGATCCTATCTGTCGTCATTTATTATCTACTGAAAGAGAAACCTGCTCAGCGCAATAAATTGATCGCTTGCTTAGGTTTGATCCTCATTTCAGTGGGCTTCTGGGCGATCTATAACCAGACCTATACCTCTTTGATGCTCTATGCGGATCGCAATATGCACAAAGAGTTTTTAGGGATAACCATCGATGCTGAGTTCACACAGTTTTTTAACCCTTTTTTCATTGTACTGTTTAGTCCGATTTTGAGCCGGCTATGGATCTTTTTAAACAAAAAGAAGAATAATCCTTCCACCCCGACTAAATTTTCTTTTGGCATCCTCTTTATGGCGCTCGGTTTCTTTTTCTTAGGGTTTGGAGGTGTTTATTTTGGCCTGGATGGAGAAACTTCCTCTTATTGGTTGATGGGCAGCTATTTACTGCAGACGGTTGGCGAGCTCCTTCTTTCTCCGATTGGCCTATCGATGATCACTACGTTAAGCCCTAAGCATCTTGTCGGTTTGATGATGGGTGTTTGGTTCTTGACTCAGGCGGCAGCCTTCGCAATCGGGGGTGGTCTTGCGACAGTATCTTCTGTCCCAGCAAATACAACCTCCACTGTATCCCTTGCCATTTACGATAAGGCGTTTTTTATTTACGGCGGATTATCGCTAGCGCTAGCTATTCTAAGCTTTGTCTTGGCTCCTTATTTGAAAAGGCTTATCCATGGCCCAGATATCGTCAAGACACCTAAATAACTTTCTATTCATTTCGTGCCCGTGTGCTTGCCCTTGCCCGATTGTGAAAAAGAACATTCGGGCACGGGCAAGGGCACGCATCTTATTACCCATAAGTCTATTGACCACTAATGCTCTTAAGGTTTAAGAAATTTTACCACCCGCTCGCTTCGCTCTCTAGAGAGCACAGAGGCCACAGAGGAAGAATTAGGAAAATTCCTGATACAGCTATCGACATTCATCGAGCATAGGGGGCTTGAACTTTTCGAATCGACTTCGACATAAAGTACTTGAAAGAGAACATCCGTCGCTTGAACTTCCTGGTTCCTCCTCTGTGTCCTCTGTGCTCTCTAGAGAGCGAAGCGAGCGGGTGGTAAAATTTCTTAAACCCTTAAGAGCAATAGCTATATCCCATGTCTCAATGGAAAATAGACTTATGGATAATAGTATGAGGGGACGCACACGGGCACGAAATGGGGTTATGCAAGAGTCTATTCCCCGACAGCTTCCTCCATCACATCTCCAAAAACTCCTTTAAAAGGGGCGAGATATTGCTGGATTGGGCTGGGTTGATTCATCAAGTCGTAAAGCATGTTTTTAAGGTTCTCTTTGATAAAGACTTGTTTGAGCATTTCACCGAGTACTGAGTTCATGATTTGATCGACTGGAAGACCCCCCTCACTGCTAATTTCAGTCAGCTCTATTCGGGGAATCGTTGGCATTTTTTTAACCTTCCCACCCTCTTTTTTGTAAACGACATCGACATTGATGTTTGTCAGGACAAGGCGATGGATCAGGACTGTACGCCCAGGAGCTTGGTTCTTTTTGGTTTGACCGACTGCTGTTGTCGATTGGATATTATTCATGATCGTCGTCCAATTCCCTTTCGTGCCACTGCTGGATTCGAATTCAAGTCCGAGATAAACATCTTTCAAATCGATTTCATCGATGACGATATTTTTGTCGAGGTAACGGGTAAAGGGGGCATTTACATCGATCTCGTTGCAGGAAAATGCCTTGGCCAAGATCGATTGGGGAGGATTGCCGATTTCGATTTTTTTTAAATCGATTTTCCCCCACCCCAGACCAATGCTGTCGATGGCGACAGACACTTTCATTTTTTTGGAAAGATTATTGGCGAGCATATCAGGAACCCTTGACCAAAAAATGAAACCGACGACAACTGCTGCCAAAATACCGATGACGATGAGACCTATCAGCGTGGAGAAAAAGACCTTCATGGTGATCCTCTGTTTAATTATTAAATTATTTAAAAAAATAATTTACATCAAGCGGACTATTTCATGTCGCATAAAAAAGGCGCTCAAAATGAGCGCCTTTAGTTTTCGCAAAGTAGGAAAAATCTGGTTTAGTAATCCGCTGACATTGCGGGGCTGGCAGATTTGCTCTCTTCTGCTTCTTCAGTGATGGTGGCTTCTGTGGTGAGCAAAAGGGCAGCAATGGAAGCAGAGAGCTCAATAGAGAGGCGTGCGACCTTTGTCGGATCGACGATTCCCATCTTGAGCATGTTTCCGAATTGGTCATTGAGGGCATCCCATCCTTCGTAAGTGCTCATTAGAGCGACTTTTTGAACGATGATCGAACCTTCCTTTCCAGCATTTTCAGAGATTTGTCGGATTGGCCAGCTGATCGCTTTGATGATGATCTCGACGCCCACTTTTTCATCTCCAGAAAGAGTAGTGGCGAGTTTTTCCAAAGCTGGGATACAGCGGATGAAGGCGACGCCTCCGCCTGGAACAATCCCTTCTTCGACAGCAGCTTTTGTCGCGTGAACTGCATCGTCGACGCGGTCTTTTTTCTCTTTCATCTCTACTTCAGTGGCAGCTCCGACACGGATGATTCCAACACCGCCAGCAAGTTTTGCAAGTCGCTCTTGGAGTTTTTCCCGATCGTAATCGGAGGTGGACTCTTCGATTTGACGTCGGATGAGGGCGATTCTGTCTGCAATCTCTTTCTTATCGCCTGCTCCTTCGACAAGAGTCGTATCCTCTTTGCCAATGACCACTTTTTTAACGCGCCCGAGCATCTCAGATAGTGACGTTTTCGAGTTTGATGCCGAGTTCTTCGCTGATGAGTTCTCCACCAGTAAGAACGGCGATATCTTGAAGAATCGGCTTTACGGCGATCTCCAAAACCTGGCGCTTTGACTGCGCAGACTTTCAGACCAGCGCGGAGACGGTTGACGACGAGGGTAGCTAATGCTTCTCCTTCGATATCTTCTGCAATGATGAGAAGTGGTTTTCCAGTTTCTGCTACAGCTTGGAGGATGGGGAGGAATTCTTTAACAGCAGCAATTTTTTTCTCGTAGATGAAGAATGTAAGCATCTTCGAGGATACATTCTTGCGTTTCAGTGTTTGTCATGAAGTAAGCAGAGACGTAGCCGCGATCGAAGTTCATCCCTTCGACGACATCGAGGGTTGTTTCAAACCCTTTTGCCTCTTCGACAGTGATCGTGCCGTCTTTACCGACTTTTTCCATCGCTTTGGCGATGATCTCACCGATTTCTGCATCTCCATTCGCAGAAATAGTAGCCACTTGAGCGATTTCTTTACGGTCTTGGATCGGCTTGCTGAGTTTCTTGAGCTCGGCGGTGATCTCTTTAACAGCTTTTTCAATTCCCCGTTTGATCTCCATCGGGTTAGCGCCAGCGGTGACGTTGCGCAACCCTTCGCTATAGATCGCTTCAGCGAGAACGGTCGCTGTCGTCGTGCCGTCGCCTGCCTTGTCAGCAGTTTTATTGGCGACCTCTTTGACCATTTGGGCGCCCATGTTCTCATGTTTGTCTTCGAGCTCGATCTCTTTAGCGACAGTCACACCGTCTTTAGTGATCTGTGGGGGGCCGTAAGACTTGTCGATCACGACATTGCGCCCTTTAGGACCCAATGTGACCTTAACGGCGGAAGCCAAAGTGCGCACCCCTTTCAGGATTTTTTGGCGCGCATCTTCTTTAAACTTAATATTCTTTGCTGCCATAGTTCAAAACTCCTAACTTTAAGGCTTAGTTGATAATTGCAATGATGTCATCGGCGCGCAATATGACGAACTCTTCATCGTCGATCGTCACTTCTTGTCCGGAATACTTGTCCATCAATATTGTGTCACCTATTTTGACAGGGATAGGGATTTCTTTACCCTCTGAAGTTGTGGCGCCAGTCCCGATTGCGATCACTTTCGCAGTTTCTTGTTTTTTCTTCGCTGTATCGGGAAGAATAATGCCACCTTTTAATGTCTCTTCTTGTTCGATGCGTTGGACGAGAACTCGGTTTCCAAGAGGCTTGAGTGTCAGTTTCTTGGTAGTTTGCTGTGCCATCTTTTTCATCTCCTTCTTTTATAAAGGTATGTTAATTAAACTTAAGGTTTCCGGGCGGTATTCTCCGCAGCAGAACCCCAAGTGTATTTGTTTACTGAGGATGGGAAGATTCTAGGGGTATCTCTAAAACCATGCAACAATTAATTTGCCTCTCTTGTTCTAGTCCCAATCCCAGAAATTTCACCCTGCATTCTATTAAGAAGGGGATTTTTCGACAACTGAAATTAGCAAATCTGCGCTTTGATTGCTAAATATATGTAAAATATATTTTAAATTTTAATTCGTTTCTATTATCAACGCAAAGACGCCAAGCCGCAAGGACGCAAAGATTTATAATATTTTTAATTTTTTTTTTGCGTCTTTGCGGCTTGGCGTCTTTGCGTTGATATTCTTTACTCACGTTCGGTATAAAGTTGACTTGCGAATATTAAAAAAAGCATAATTGAATTTTTACATTTAGGAGACAAAAATGACAATAGCTCAATCTTCCATGCCGACAGAAAAAACCCAAGAGCGCGCCGCTATTCCTAAGCAATGTTGTTGGAATACAGAGGCCCTCTATCCTTCATGGGAAATCTGGGAAGAAGACTTGGATAAATGGGGAAGAGAGGAGAAAGAGCCTCATTGGCCGGAGCTCCTCTCTTTTCGGGAGACATGGAAGCAAAGTCCTGAAAACCTAAAGGGATTAATCGAGCTCTGTTGCGAAATCGACCGTCATCTTTCCAAACTTTACACTTATGCCCATTTGCGCCATGACGAGGATGTTGCCGAAGAGAGTGGCAAGAAAGCTCATTCGCGTATTGTTTCGCTACTCTATGCTTTTCGCCAGGAGACCGCCTGGATTGAACCTGAGATGCTTCAGCTTCCAGAAGAAGAATTAAACAAAATCATCAATTCCCCAGTTCTCAAGGACTATCTCTTTTATCTCGAAAAGATCATCCGTCTGAAAAAACATACGTTGCCTGCAGCAGAAGAGGAATTACTGGCGATGGCTGGAAAGGCGTTAGAAACAGCTTCTCAAGCTTTCGGTGCCTTTAATAACGCCGATTTGAAATTTCCTCCTGTTGAGGATAGTCAAGGAAAAATCCGTGAACTTACCCATGGGAGATACTTGCTCTATTTGCGCGATAAAGATCGTAAATTGCGCGAAGGAGCCTTTAAGTCGCTGCATGGTGGTTTTGCCACTTTTGAAAATACATTATGTGAATTATTGACTGGCCAAATCCAGAGGCATGTCCTCGAAATGCGAGCGCGTAAATACAAATCCTGTGTCGAATCAGCGCTGTTTCCCAATCAAATCGACGTTTCAGTTTATACCGCACTGATCCAGGCGGTCCGTTCCCATCTTCCGGCATTGCACCGTTACATGTATCTGCGTAAAGAGGCGATGGGATTAGACAAACTGCATCTCTACGATCTCCATGTCCCTTTAGTCAAAGAAGTAGAGATGGGGATGTCCTATGAAGATGCGACGAAAGTGATCATCGAATCGGTCGCGATCTTAGGTGAGGATTATCAACGCGCACTCAATCAGGGTTTGACGCAAGATCGCTGGGTAGACCGCTATGAAAATATCCGCAAACGCTCGGGTGCTTATTCCAGTGGCTGCTATGACAGCATGCCCTACATCCTGATGAACTATCATGGAACTTTCAATGATGTGATGACACTGACACATGAAGCGGGTCACAGCATGCATTCCCTTTTAAGCCGTCGCAGTCAACCTTACCATTATTCCCAATACTCCATTTTTGTCGCTGAAGTCGCATCGACATTTCACGAAGAGCTACTTTTGCGTCATTTATTAACTACAGTGAAAAGCAAAGAGCAGAAAGCCTTTTTGATCAATCAGAAGCTCGATGATATGCGCTCGACTTTGCTTCGCCAAACGATGTTTGCTGAATTTGAACTTAAGCTTCATAGCCTTGTCGAACAAAGAACACCTTTAACGCCTGCGTTGCTTAAAGCGGAATACCGGAAACTCAACGAAGAGTATTTTGGTCCCGATGTTCATGTGGACGAAGAGGCAGATATCGAGTGGGCGCGTATCCCTCACTTCTATTACAACTTTTATGTTTATCAGTATGCGACAGGGATCAGTGCTGCACATGCCCTCGTCGACAAAGTGTTAAAAGGGGGAGAAAAAGCTCGCGAAAGCTATTTGGCATTTTTATCCTCAGGATCTAGCCGCTATCCGATCGAAACACTCGAATTAGCAGGTGTCGACATGCGCACACCCCAGCCCGTGGAAGCCGCAATGCGCCATTTTGATGCCCTGGTGACAGAACTTGCCGAACTCCTCCGCTAGTTTTTTTTTGCTCTAAATTAAGCATAAGAGTATCTCTTTTTGAGGACCTTTTCAAGTAGCCTAATTATCTCTGGACAATGAGCAAAAAATATAAAGATTCCTTCATCGTAGTCAATGAAAAGGGGTTGCATACGCGCCCCTCTACCGAACTTGTAAAATGTGCGGCGATTTTTAAATCGCAAGTGATGCTGACCTATCAGAGTTATACAGTGAATGCCAAATCGTTATTGGGGATATTGATGCTGGCAGCATCCCGTGGAGCCAAGATTCATGTGATTGCGGAAGGTGATGATGCTGAAGAAGCCGTCAAATCGATCCTCAATCTTGCAAGTAACAAGTTCAATATTAAATATTGAACCTATCACTCTTCGACAGCAACAGCTTTTTCCAAAATTTCTTTTCGACAAAAGACGGGAATGTTGTTTAAAAGTGCCAGGGTGATACAATCACTTGGTCTGGCATCGATTTCCAGGATTGTTTTCTCCTCTCCGATTTGCTGCTCGAGATAAAGCCTGGCAAAATAAATCGTGTCTTCAATATCTGTGATGACGATCTGAAGAGGCTTGATATCGAGTCCTCGGCAAATGGCATTGATTAAATCGTGCGTATAAGGGCGGGGTTTATTTTCTTCAGTTAAATAGATTTGGATATTCCGTCCCACCGATGGGTCAGTATAAATAGCAAACCGCTTTTGATCGGTTCCCAAAATGATCACAGTGTAGGAACGGGATTGCATGATTTTGTTAAACGTGATCGGAATCAGTTCTTCTGAGGCCATCTCCATCTCCTTAAGAGTTCACGACGATTTGTCCATCGGCAAAGCCGACAATTATTCTCCCCGCAAGGTTGAAGAAAAAACCAGTGTCGACCACTCCTGGAATGTGAATTAAAGTCTCATGGTCTTGTTCAGGTTGCTCCCGTGGAGAGTCAAAGTGGATATCGACCAGAAGGTTGTCGTTATCAGTGATATACAAGGTTCCATCTTCTTTTTTTCGAAATTCTCCACGATAACCTGCTTTGCCAATGTGATGAAAAATGGAATTCCTGGCAAAGGGGAGGATTTCAACGGGCAGTTTGCACTTGCCGAGCTGAGGGACTAGTTTTTTTTCGTCGACAATGACGATCATTTCGCGACTCATCGATGCGACAATCTTTTCGCGCACGTGAGCTCCCCCTCTCCCTTTGATCATTCTCTTTTGTGGATCGATCTCATCGGCACCATCGACAGTCAGGTCTAAAGCAGTCACTTTGTCGACATCGAGTAAAGGGATATTTCCTTCACGTGCTTGTTGCAAAGAGCGGTTTGAGCTTGCAATCGCTTGAATTTTTAGCCCTTCTCGACATTTTTGGATCAATCGTTCGATGAAAAAAAAGACGGTCGATCCCGTTCCTAGGCCGATGAGCATCCCATTTTCGACCAATTCTGCGGCTTTGTAGCCGACGGCTTGTTTTATTCTATCAGTAGTAGGCATCGTAGTCATAAGAGGGTATAATAATCAGATCTTTGAAAAAACGGTGATTACATTACAAGATCTTTCTCAATATCTCCAGCAGCGTTTGAAGATTGAACTTAATTCTTTACGCAGATTAAGATGCGCCAATGGGATTCGAATGCCCCATATAGGAGTGTGTGAATGGTCTCATCCAGTGAAAAAGAAAGAAAAAAATTGATTGCAGAAGAAAGTTTGAAAACGCGCAAGGCTAGAGAGAAACTCAAGAAGCAGCTCGACGCTTTGGAGAAAAAAATCACACCGCAGGCCTTAGAAAAAAAAGCGATTGAGATTCAACGGTGGATCGCCAGGCATGCTTCGAGCCGAATAGCTCTCAAAACCAAAAGTATTTCTCTATTCGATGAAAACCAAAACGCCGCTGATCTGAGTCAGCGTGTCGGCGTACTCGCAGATCAAATCAAAAAAGAATTCTATCTCGCTTCAGACGATGAAGGACAAGAGAAGATGACCAAGCTCAAAAAACTCATTTCAAACAATTAATTCATCTTCTAGAATTGTCTGTTTTGAGATTATAAGGGTCGGGCATGTCTAATGTCATTGAGTGTTTAAAACAGCGGGGTCTTCTAGATGCTGTCACAAGTGAAGAATTGATCAAGCAGGTAGAATCGCCGATTAAACTTTATTGCGGGTTCGATCCGACAGCGGATAGTTTACATATCGGCAATTTGGTCGGCATTGTCGTGTTGAGGTGGTTTCAAAAATTTGGACATACCCCCGTTGTGGTTCTCGGAGGAGCGACTGGGCGGATAGGCGATCCGTCGGGAAAGAGCGTTGAACGCCCTTTATTAGATCCTTCGACAATTGCTTATAATGTGACGCGGATTCGCCGCCATTTTGAAGCCGTCCTCGATTTCTTTCATCCGAAGGTACGGCCGATGGTTATCAATAATGACGAATGGTTTTCCTCGTTTCCTTTGATCGATTTTTTAAGGGATGTCGGAAAACATTTTCGTCTGGGGACGATGCTCGCTAAAGAAAGTGTCAAAAACCGTTTCAACTCAGAAGAGGGGATGAGTTTTACTGAATTTAGCTATCAGCTTTTGCAATCCTATGATTTTTCTCACCTCTATACGCATCATCATGTCGTCCTGCAGATCGGTGGTAGTGATCAATGGGGGAATATCACCGAGGGTGTCGATCTGATTCGCAAACTCTGCGGCGGGCAAGCATTTGGTTTGACCTTTCCATTGCTAACCCGTAGCGATGGTAAGAAATTTGGTAAGACGGAGGCTGGAGCTATTTGGCTGGCTGCAGATAGATGTTCCCCTTATGAATTCTATCAGTATTTTGTCCGCATCCCCGATGCCGATGTCATTAAAATGATGTGTTTTTTGACTTTCATGGATCTTAAAGAGATCGATGAATATCGAGCAAAGATGGCTGATAAGGATTACCTCCCTAATACCGCGCAAAAACGGCTTGCCGAAGAGATGACCCGCTTGATCCATGGAGAAGAGGGGCTGGCTAAAGCTTTGAAGGTCACCAAAGGCGCTGCACCTGGCTCAGAGGCTATCTTGGACGCGGAATCCTTTCGGGAGATTGTTAAGGACATGCCGAGCATTGAACTCCCTTTTGCCGACGTCATCGATCAAAGATATGTCGATGTCGTCGTTAAAATTGGCTTCCTTTCAAGTAAAGGAGAGGCTGTTCGCCTTATCGAAGGTGACGGGGCCTATCTGAATAACCAGCGGATTAGCGATCCTCAGTTTCGTTTATCTGAGCAATCTCTGATCGGAGAGGAATTTCTTCTATTTGGCTCTGGTAAGAGGAAAAAAATGTTAGTGAAAATTAAAAAGTAAATATTTTTTTTAAAAAACTCTCGAAAATTGGGCAATGTTAATTTTTTTGTAAAAACAACTTGCTTGAAAATCAATGTGATACAACAATGTGCAAGTAAAAGGATAGAGGTCTCATTCCTGCTTTTATAGGGGTAACTGCTCAAAAAATCTTGGGCTAGGGCGCGAGGTCAACTGCAGATTGGTGTTGAATGTTACCAAATGGAGGAGTTGGTCAGAGGATGAGTTCAAACAAGGAGTCAAAAAATATGGCGACAATCACTAAAAAGAAATTAATTCAGGTGATTTCCCAAAATCGAGGTGTCCATCCCAATGATGTGCGCAATGTCATACAATCTTTTTTAGATGTGATGACTGATTATCTTTCTAAAGGAGATCGTTTAGAATTCCGGGATTTTGGTGTCTTCGAGATTGTGGAAAGAAAACAAAAGATCGGGCGTAATCCCAAGAATGCAGCTGTCCCCATCATCATTCCTGCACGACTTGCTGTTAAGTTCACTCCAGGTAAAAAAATGCGTAAACTCATCGAAAGAGAACGTAAAAATATTTCTAGTGGTGGAGCTTCTAAGTAACAAGTAATATTTTTTTGATGCCCTGTTTGAACCTATCTCAGTAAAATTTTTCGTCGATTTTCGGGATTATTTTGGCCGATTTTCGATCCAAATTCGGGGGGTAATATACGCATGTTTGATATTACCCCCCGAATTTGGATCGAAAATCGGCTCAAAAGAACCCGAAAATCGACTGAAACTTTTTACTGAGATAGGTTTTTTACTTAAAAGGAGGTTTATTACCTCCTTTATTATTTATAGTTCAGTTTTAATTCTTGATTTTAATCTTGTTATATAGATAATTGACAGACCTTAGTTATTTGTGCTGATCGACGAACCTCTTCCTAAAAAGGGAAGAGACATTTATAATTTTGAAAACCTTGACTTGAGTAGAAGGGGGTAGTGGTTTGTCAGCTCCGAAGTGGATTTTGATTGGTACTGTGACCCTCTTTTCGATCATCGGCATTGTCGCTATGGTAAAAAAGGGGAGTCAAAAGCAGACCGTTACAGCAGCGTCTACGAAAGGATCGACGATGTCTAGTGCAGAGACTCGTGTGGTTTCAGTTCCAGCTGCACCTAAGAAAATTCTTTCTAAAAAAGAAGTGCAACCGACCCTCCCTACTACTTCCATACCTGCCGTGCCAACGACCCCTCCTATCGCCTCAGCTAAAGACGATTTTCCCAACATCGACAGAATTTTTCAGCTCTTTACGACAGGGGCTTCTAAACTGCCCATCATCGAAACGATCAACTATGCAAGCTCCGTCCCTTGGTTAAAGGGGAGGCCGGCATGGATTGCTGACTATGCTACTTATTACAATACTTCTCGCCATTTTATCGCGCGCAGCTTGAATGGCAGGACCGATTATTTTTCTCAAAAGGTTGCAGAAGGGAGCAAATTTAATGTCTTCCGCAAAGAGAAGAAAGTGAATTTTTGGCTTCTTGTCGATATATCGAGATGTAAAATGGGCTTTTACTATGTCGACCTGGATACCGATGAGCGGGTTTTATTAAAGACCTATCGCGTAGGCTTAGGCCGTGTCGATGGTTTGAAGCCTGCGGGGACGCTGACCCCTCTTGGACGTTATTCGCTCGGATCCCGTGTGGCGATCTATAAGCCTGGGATGATGGGATTCCACCAGGACCAGAAAGTCGAAATGATTCAGGTTTTTGGGACCCGGTGGATCCCTTTAGATCAGCAGCTCGATCGGGGGGCGATTCCTGCAAAAGGGTATGGCCTCCAAGGGGCGCCGTGGGTTGTCAATCCTGACACTGGGCAAATGGTTGAGAATCGAGAGTCGATTGGCGCCTATGACAGCGATGGATGTATCCGTTTGAGTTCAGAAGATATCGAAGAGCTCTTTGCGATTGTGTTGACAAAGCCTACTTTCATTGAAATTGTAAAGGATTTTCACGAAGCTAAACTCCCAGGAGTAGAAGTTGCCGCTCCATCAAGATAAATTTAAGGGTTAGGGAATATGAGTATACTCGCTCATGAGAAACAAATTCTAGAATATGAAAAGACGATTGCGCAGCTCAAAGAGCAAAATAAAGACAATGCTCTTTGGTCGGATGAGGAGATCATTAAGCTGGAATCTAAGCTAGAGCAGCTCAGAAGCAAGGTCTATTCCCAGCTCACTCCCTGGGAAAGGGTGGCCATTTCCCGCCATCCAGGGCGCCCTAGATCGATCGATTACATCCGCAATATGTGCGAAGAGTTCGTAGAGTTATCTGGCGACCGTCTTTTTCGCGATGACCGTGCTGTTGTTTGCGGCCTCGTCAAGATCGATGGGGTCAAGTTCATGGTTGTGGCTCAAGAAAAAGGTTGCGACACGGAAAGCCGCCTAGAGCGCAACTTCGGCATGATGCACCCTGAAGGATATCGGAAAGCGATGCGGTGTATGAGGCTTGCAGCTAAGTTTAAACTACCTGTTCTTTCATTGATCGACACACCTGGAGCACATCCTGGCCTCTCTGCAGAGGAGCGGGGACAAGGGTGGGCAATTGCACAAAATCTTTGGGAGATGGCCCGTCTGCCAACTCCGATTATCGTCATCCTCATCGGAGAAGGGTGCTCCGGGGGAGCTTTAGGCATGGGCGTCGGTGATGTCGTCGCAATGCTCGAACATTCCTATTACTCTGTGATTTCTCCAGAGAGTTGCGCCTCGATCATTTGGCGGGATAACAATAAAAAAGAGTTTGCAGCTCAAGCGCTTAAGATGCACGTCGAAGATCTTTTGAAGCTCGACATCGTCGATGCGATGATCGATGAGCCGATGGGAGGTGCCCACCATGATCCAGCTCTAGTTTACCGCAATGTTAAAAAATATATCATCGACCAATGGAATATTTTAAAAACTGTTCCTCCTGCCTCCTTAATCGAACAACGCTACCAAAAATTTCGCCGAATCGGTAAATTTACCATAGAAGAGAAGCAGCCAATTGAGTAGACTCCGTTTGGCTACAAATACATTCTAAGGATTAAGGATATCGATGAAATTACTCCTCAAAGCGGCCCTGCGCAGTCGCCAGCACCTTTCTCTGTTAATCATCACATTTGCCACCCTTTTATGCCTTACCGTGGCAAGCCAAATGGAGATGTTTGCCCTCGGAGTGCTGTCCAATAATGGCGCTGATTTTTTCTCCCTCTTCTCCCCTGAAAAGAGTGTTGAAGGTCCTAGAGATACAGTTTCTTTGCACGCCGTTGAAGCGAGATGGCCTGAGATCGATACAGAGGGAACAGGAGTGATTACCAAACAACAAGCCGCTGCCTATTTGACTGCAAAAGAGACAAATCCCCTCAATTGGCTGCTAAGAGAGTTCAAACAACATTTTCAATTCGCAAGCAGCGTCAATGCCCTGGTCATCATCCTCGTCTGCGTCGCTGTCTTTAAAGCGATCTGGCTATTCGCTAGCCGTTACACTACTCAGATCCTCTCTATCCGCGTGAGCCGCGATTTGAGACAGCAGTATTTTGAGCACATCCAAGCCCTTCCGATGAGCTTTTACCAAAAGCATAATATCGGAAGTCTATCTTCACGTGTTGTAGGTGATGCAGGTCAGATCGCGACCTCGATTAACTCCTGGCTAACCAACTATCTTCAGACTCCCTTTACGATCGTCACCTGCCTTTCAATGTGCTTTTATCTCTCTTGGCAATTATCACTTGTGATTTTCTTTGGGATCCCCTTGATCGTCCTCCCCATTGTCTTTTTAGCACGCCGCGTCAAGCGCGTTTCACGCCAGCTTCAGACAAATCAAGAGCGGTTTGCCAATGTTTTAATCGATTTTCTCGCAGGCATTCAGACGGTAAAGATTTTCTCGATGGAGGCATTTTCGTTCAGAAAATATAAAGAGCAAAATGACCGGATGGCTGTCCTTGAAGGAAAGACTGCAAAGTATGGTTTATTGACTCGGCCGATCCTCCATGCGATCACAACCCTTTGTCTAGCCTCTGTCGTTCTATTCGGTTTGTATACGATCGGGATGAGCCTTTCCCAATTGATCGTCTTTTGCGGTCTTCTACAGCTCGTTTATGAGCCTGTAAAAAAATTCGCCGATGAGAATGGGAATATCCAACGAGGGATTGTCGCCGCAGAAAGAATGTTTGAGGTTTTGCATTTAAAACCCGATATCGAAGATCACAAAGGGGCAATTGAACTGCCCGGTTTCACTTCCAAAATCGAATTTGACCATGTCTGGTTCCGTTACGAAGGGGAATGGATCCTCAAAGATGTCAGTTTTACAGTCAATAAAGGGGAGACGGTGGCTATCGTCGGTCCGACAGGCGCGGGCAAATCGACCATTGTTCAATTGATCCCACGCCTTTTCGAAGTTCAACAAGGAGAGATCCGTATCGATGGCAAACCGCTAAACGCTTACACTCAAAAATCACTGCGCGAACAGATCGCCTTTGTCTCACAAAAGCCATTCCTCTTCTTCGATACAGTGGCTGCCAATATCGCCTTCGGACGGAATTTTTCTCGGGAGAGAATTGAGAATGCAGCTAAACGCGCCCATGCAGAAGAGTTCATCAGCCGCCTTCCCCAAAAATACGACTCGATGCTTGCTGAAGCAGGGCAGAATCTCTCGGGCGGACAACAGCAGCGTTTGGCAATCGCCCGTGCCCTTGTCAAAGAGGCTCCCGTGTTGATTCTCGATGAAGCGACCTCCGCTCTCGACTCGATCAGCGAACTTCACATCAAACGGGCGATCTCCAACTTGCACGGCGAGGTCACGCAGATCTTGATCGCACATCGACTTTCGACAATTGAGCACGCAGACAAAATCATCTACCTCGAACGGGGAGTTAAGATCGCCGAGGGAAATCGAGATGAACTGCTCAAGACCTGCGATCCCTTCTTAAGGATGTGGGAAGCTCTTTATCATCACGATACAATCGAACAGACTCCCATCCTCTCAGTTTAATAAGCTGCCTTATTCCCCCCATTTCTTCACCACAGAGACACGGAGGGGAATAGAGATTGCACAGAGGTAAAATTTCTTTTTTTGCGAGAGCAAAAAAAGAGATTCCAGCCGCGAAACGCGGCAAGAAAAAGAATTTTTTAGTTACCATCTCTCCGTTAGGCCCCAGCTTGAATGTATTATTTTATTTGCCGCGTTTCGCGGCCTGAATCTCTTTTTTTTGCTCTCGCAAAAAAAGAAATTTTACCTCTGTGCAATCTCTATCCCCCTCTGTGTCTCTGTGGTGAAAAAATTGTATCTCGGGTGATAAAAACTCAGTTCAACAGTCCGATTTTTTCGAAATTGTCTTTGAGCTCTTGATTTTCAGATTTATCAAATGCACCTGAAGACGCGAGCCACATGACATAGTTTTTAGGCACTTCAGCAAGGAGTTTACCTTGGTGCTTACCAAATGGCATCCGGCTTAAGACTTGGGGAGAAGAGAGCAGTTCTAATACCTTTTCAATCGAAAGGTCGTCGATCATGACAGAGAAAACCTGATACAGTACCATCACATCGTCGAGGGCGCGGTGGGCCTGATTTGCTGAAAGGCCGTAGACCTCTCGTAAAGATTGCAAAGTATGACGAGGGAGATCGTTGCGGTATTTACGTGCCCATTTCAAAGTGTCGATAAAACGAAATTTTGGAAATTCAAGGGTTGCCCTTTTGAATTCTTGTTCGAGAAACAACTTATCAAAGGCATCATTATTGTGAGCGATGAGGACTGTTTCAGGAGGGCAGAAGGCGATGAAAGATTCAGCCACATTTTTAAAAGAGGGGGCCTGTCCGACCATGGCATCGGTGATATTGTGGATAGCAGTGGCTTCAGGAGGAATAGGAAAACCAGGATTGATCAATTCACAGAAGGTGCGGTTTTCGATCGGATCAAAAGCGGCAAGTTCGATGATCCGATCTTTATCATTGCGGATTCCCGTCGTTTCCGTGTCATAATAAATAGGGCGCAGCCGTTTCGACATTGTGAGATTCCAGACTTGTTCTAAAAACTATAGCTCAAACTAAGAAATAATTGCATCGATTCATTGAAAAATGGTATCAACTTAGTCTTTTATCCAGGACCACTGTCATGAAAAGATCCCTTCGTGCGATTTTGCCTTTCATCCTTTGTTTTTCTGCAACACCGGTTATTTTTTCTCAAGAGAAAGAACCGATTGTCAATTATCAAGTCCTCTTTTCCCCCGATGATCATGTTGCCGATAAGCTCATTGCGCTGATTGAAAAAGAACAAAAAAGTATCAGAGCGGCCGTCTATTGTTTGATGCACCGCGGCATCGCCAAGGCTCTCATCGATGCGCACAGTCGGGGAGTCGATGTCGAGGTGATCGTCGATCCCTATTCGATCAAATCCCGCTCACCCATGAGAAAAATGCGTGAGGCCAACGTTCCGATTTTTGTCTGGAATCCTTTAGAGACCAATGATGGGCGTAAGAATAAAAAACGGCGCCCCTTGATGCATGACAAATTTTGCATCCTCGGCGATCGACGAGTCTGGACTGGATCGTTTAATTTCACTTTTGAAGCGACAAACGGCAACCGGGAAAATGTGATCGTTTTAGAAAATCAAAAAATCGCTACACTTTATCTCGAGGAGTTCGAACGACTTAAAAAGGAGGGATCGATCAGCTTCGATCAGTATACCTCTCAACTGAAAAAGTGAAATATACCCAATTTTTCAGATTACTTGGGTGTATATTTTTTGCTTCCCATTTTTTCAGAGGAAAGCTATCCTTTTTTCAACGATTTTGAATTGGAGTTTTTAGTGAAGAAAATCTCTCTTTTATTTCTTCTAATGCTGGGTGTAGCTGGCCTGGCGAGTTGTTATCAAATCCATTCCGATGACGATTTAAGGACGATTCCTGTGACAAATAACCCGAATATCGTCCCTAACCATAGAGGACTCCCTTCAGCACCGATGTGAGAAGGATGGGTCGCGTTGACTTAATTAAAATTGTTCGTTACGTTGATTTGAGGTTATACAGGTAACTTTTAACTATTTGAAGATGAAAAAACATCCCCCAGTTAAATACAATTTTTTTCCAAGCGATGCTTTCAAAGTGGCCAAAGAGGTTGGGAAGGAAGTTCTTCTCGAGCAATTAAAGAAAATGTTGCTCATTCGCAACTTTGAAATTCGCTCTGAAGCGGCTTATCTCCAAGGCAAAATCGGTGGGTTTTTCCACTCTTATATGGGGCAAGAAGCTGTTCAGACGGCAGCTGTCTGTACGATCGGTGTTGAGCAATGGTGGGTCACTTCCTACCGTTGTCATGCATTGGCGCTTCTGCTCGGTGCCACCCCCAATGAACTCCTCGCTGAACTCTTTGGCAGGACGACTGGCAATGCAAAAGGGCGTGGGGGTTCAATGCATTTTTTTACAGATCACCTCCTCGGTGGCTTTGGCATTGTCGGCGGACAGATCCCTATCGGTACAGGGGCTGCCTTCACAATTAAATATTTGAAGTCTGTCCCTGAGCTTAAAGGGAAGAAAAACTATGATGTGGCCGTTTGTTTTCTCGGGGATGGGGCGGTTGCACAAGGCTCTTTTCACGAGTCGCTCAATCTCGCTGCTCTTTGGGATCTTCCTTGTATTTATGTGATCGAAAATAACCAATGGGGAATGGGCACGCACGTCGATCGGGCCATCTCCGTCGAACCGATCGCTGAAAAGAAAGCTCCAGGTTTTGGCATGGCCGCTTATACATTCGATGGGATGGACTTTTTCAATTGCTATGCTGGCTTTAAGCATATCTTTCAAGAGATAAAAAAGAATTCTCACCCCCTTCTTATCGAGGTGATCACTGAACGGTTTCGCGGCCATTCGATTTCTGACCCTGCTCTTTATCGTTCCAAAGAGGAGCTGCAGGCTGGTATGGCCCGAGATCCACTTGTGATCATGTTCAAAACTCTTGAAAATCTCGGTTTTATCACTGAAGAGCAATACCATGCGATGGACAAGCAGCAGAAAGAGATTGTCCTGGCTGCGTTGAAGTTTGCAGAAGAGAGCCCTTGGCCTGACCCGATCATCCTTGAAGAAGATGTTTTTGCCCCTTGAATTTTGAAATGATGAGATAATGATCATGCCGATGCAGATTGTAGAGATGCGCGAAGCGATAAGACAAGCTCTCGATGAAGAGATGCAGCGTGATCCCACTGTTTTTATCATAGGCGAAGAGGTTGCTGAATATAATGGCGCCTATAAAATCACTAAAGGGATGCTCGATAAGTGGGGTCCCTTGCGAGTCATCGATACTCCAATTTCAGAACTTGGATTTGGAGGTTTAGCAGTGGGTGCAGCGATGACAGGATTGCGTCCTGTCGTCGAGTTCATGAGTTTTAATTTCTCTTTCGTCGGTTGCGATCAGATCATCTCCAATGCGATCAAGATGTATTACATGTCGGGTAACCGCTTTCCCGTTCCTATCGTATTCCGCGGTCCTAATGGCGCTGCAGCGCAAGTCTCTTCCCAACATTCCCATTGTGTCGAAGCGATCTATGGCAACCTTCCTGGTCTCATCATCCTCTCTCCGAGCAATCCCTACGATGCTAAAGGATTGCTGAAATCGGCGATCCGCAATAACAATCCCGTCCTTTTCTTAGAGAATGAACTCTCCTATAACGATAAAATGGAGATCCCTACGGAAGAATATCTCATTCCGATTGGAAAAGCTAAGGTGGTTCGGGAAGGGAAGGATGTCACACTCATCTCCCACAGTCGAATGGTGCAACTCTGCGGGCAAGCTGCAGATCAACTTTCCAAAAAAGGGATCACTGTTGAGCTCATCGATCTCAGAACAGTCAAACCACTCGATATCACCACACTTGCCGAGTCGGTCAGAAAAACCCATCGATGTGTGCTCGTCGAAGAAGGGCATCTCTTTTCTGGAATTTGTGCAGAGGTGGGCTTTCAGATCATGGAACATTGTTTTGATTATCTCGATGCTCCCATTGTCCGCGTCACTCAAAGAGAAACACCGATGCCTTATTCCAAAACGTTAGAAAAAGAGACGATGCCGACCAAAGAGCGGATCATTTCTGCCATTGAACAAGTTCTAGCTTAAAAGAGGTTCTTAGTTTATGCCATTTACCCTGACGATGCCCAAACTCTCTCCCACAATGGAAGAGGGAACCATTGTGAAATGGCGAAAAAAAGAAGGAGAATTTGTCAAAGTTGGAGATGTGATTTTTGAAATTGCCACCGACAAAGCAACCGTTGAACATCAGGCATTGGATGAGGGGTGGTTGCGCAAGATCCTCATTCAAGAAAATCAGACAGCCATCGTCAATCAACCCGTCGCTATTTTTTCTGAAAAAAAAGATGAGAATATCGAAGGTTACAAACCAGAAGGGGATCTCCCAAAAGCGGCCAAGCCCGAGCCCTCTCCCGTAAAAGGAGAACCCACCGCTAAACAAGTTCCTTCCCCCAAAGCCGCTGGCGCCATGCAGCAGCCAACATTTGTCCCCGAGCCCCCACTTGCGAAATACTCTTTTGCTGGGCCTCCTGAAGAAGCTCCAGGCTATATCCCCGCCTCTCCTTTGGCCAAAAAGATTGCCAAAGAAAAAGGGATCGATTTAACGACAGTAAAAGGTTCAGGTCCTCAAGAGAGGATCATGAGTCGTGATTTGGATCTCGGTCAACCTGCCGCTCCTGTGACGTTTGGCAGACGTGAAACACCGACCGTAGCTCCGGGTACCTATGAAGAGGTCCCTTTGTCGCCGATGCGCAAAGTGATCGCTCAAAGACTTCAAGAATCCAAGACCTTCGTTCCCCACTTCTATTGCACTCAAGAAGTGGGAGCAGACAAAATGGTCTCTCTCCGAGCAGAGCTTTCGACAATGGGGCTGAAAGTCTCATTCAATGATTTTATCCTGCGAGCATCCGCCCTCGCCTTGAGAGAGCACCCCGATGTCAATTCAGGATTCAATTCCTCTACCAATTCTCTCATCCGTTTCAAAACGATCGATATCGCAGTCGCGGTCAGCATTGAAGCTGGCTTGATCACGCCGATTGTTAGACATGCCGATTACAAGAACCTCGGACAGCTCTCGCAAGAGGTCAGACAGCTCGCTGCCCGCGCTCGTGAAGGGAAACTCAGCCGTGAAGAATATACCGGCGGCTCTTTTACAATTTCAAATCTCGGGATGTATGGCATTTCAGAATTTGTCGCTATCATCAATCCTCCCCAAGCAGCCATTGTGGCCATTGGGGGCATTGAGGATAAGCCAGTCATTAAAGAAGGGCAGATCGTCCCAGGAAAAACGCTCAAACTCACCCTCTCTGCCGACCACCGCGTCTTTGACGGCGCAGAAGGGGCAAAATTCCTCAAAACTCTCCAGAAATACCTCGAGAACCCCTCTCTTTTACTCCTGTAATTACGTGCCCGTGTGCGCATCCTATTATCCATAACTCTATTTTCCATTGGGACATGGGATGTAGCTATTGCTCTTAAGGGTTTAAGAAATTTTACCACCCGCTCGCTTCGCTCTCTAGAGAGCACAGAGGCCACAGAGGAGGAACCAGGGAGTCCAAGCGACGGATGTTCTCTTTCAAGTACTTTATGTCGAAATCGATTCGAAAAGTTCAAGCCCCCCTATACTCGATGAATGTCGATAGCTGTATCAGGAATTTTCCTAATTCTTCCTCTGTGGCCTCTGTGCTCTCTAGAGAGCGAAGCGAGCGGGTGGTAAAATTTCTTAAACCTTAAGAGCATTAGTGGTCAATAGACTTATGGGTAATAGGATGCGTGCCCTTGCCCGTGCCCGAAAATCGGTCTATTAAAGCCACTTCTTGCGCTTAAAGAGGATCAAGGCGAGCGCAGAGGTGACCGTGATGAGCGATAGGATAAATATAAATGCGTATGTGCTGTGAGAAAGAGGGAGGGCGATATTCATTCCATAAATACTAGCGATCATGGTGGGAATATTGAAGATGATCGTCAGCGCAGTTAACAATTTGATCGTTTTATGCAAATTATTAGTGAAGAGAATGTTATAAGAATCGCGCAAACTGCGGATCGTCTTCACTGCATTCGAACAGAGAGTCTCCGATTGTTTAATCGCGTTGAGCAGGTCCTCGAGCTGTTCCTTATCCTTTTCGTAAAGATTGATATAACGACCAGAAGTGATCGCTTCCAGCACCCCATGGGTAGGCTCTAACGTTGAGAGATACTGGTTTAAAATCTCCTCCTGGCGTGTCAAAATGGCGATATCGTCACTTTCGACGTTGATCATCTCTTTTTCCTGATTCAAGACATTATGACGCACTCGACGGATATTTGAAGTGAACTCTTGGGTGATTTTGAGAAAAAGATCGATCATCAGCTTTGAGCGCTGCAATGTTGAAAATTTCCCCTTTTTGCTGACAAAATTGCGAATCAGATGAATTTTCTGAGGAGAGATAGTGATGAAGTAATGGGTTGTGAGGATCATTGTAAAAGTCAACGTATGCAATCCCACCGCAACATCGTGTTCAACAGGATGTCGGGTGAAAATCAAGATGTGGTGCTGGATCTTTTCAATGCGGGGAATTTCATGACGGTCGAGGCTATCCTGGAGATCAGCATATTCCAATCCCGTAAGGCGACAAACTTCTTCAATCTCATCGCTCGTCGCCTCGTCGATGTGGATCCAGCACCCTTCCTTGGGACTTAGTAACGAGTGAAAGTTTTCCTCTTTTGCTGTCTTGAAGTAGTACTCAATCATCTCCACCCTTTAGAGTCTGTCTGCGATCTGGGTTGTTTGCTTTTCGCGCCTTTTGCTTTTGGCTTTGATTCGATTCCTTGGCCTAGTTAATTTAACTATGTCCTGCGGAATCGAATCAAAGCCAAAAGCAAAATCCATCAAAAATCAAAATAACCCAGATCGCAGACAGACTCTTAGCCCCACCCATCCAGGTGTATTTAAGGCTATGACAGATGATGAATTTTCTGTAAATCCATTCCCTTAAAATTTACTCTCCCATGTGAAAAGGATCGTGGGGAGCACCTGGCCGCTTTAGAAGAGCTGCCAGGCTGATAATTCCGAGACCATGAAGCCTTTCCCAAGCTCTAAGAATGCCCTCTCTGTCTTGAGTCACATAAGTGCGCAAATTAGTGATTTGGTTGCGCAATTTTGCGATTTGGAGCTTTTGGTCCAACTTGTGAAACGTTTTCATCAAACCATTCGCTTTCTCTACAAAACCAGCATAAGCTTCTGGGCTTCCCAAAAAATCTTGTGGCCTTTCCAAAAAAGCATCTTGATAATATTCTAATTTTCCCCGCAAATCCATCCACTTCCACTTTTCCTTGTCGAAGAGCACCTTGCACTCCTCTACCCTTTGATTCACGGCTATTGACAATGCCTTCAAGAAAACGTATGCAACATCCTCATTTGGAACTGTCTGGATTTGAAGTTGATCGTACTTCTCTGTCACTTCCTCAGCACTGATCTCCGGATATTTAATAATATTACGATTCAATGCTTTGATATCGGTAGAAGAGAGAATTCCTATTTTTTGTAAGAAATCAGGGCTGCATTTCAGTTTCTCACCACAATCTTCTGCGGTGATTCCGAGATCGAGGAGTAGTTTCTCACCACAATTTTCTGCAGTGATTCCGAGATCGAGGAGTGAAAGGGGAACGTCTTTACCCCATCGCTCTTTCAGGTGTTTCTTAAAATAGTCTATGGCTTCTGCCTTTTGAAGGAGAGAAGCAGTGCACCCTTCTCTATTATGAAAGGCGAATTCTCCCCATCCCCAAATCACAGATTCATCAGAGCCACAGACTTGCCAAAGCAAACGATAAATTTCTTTATTTTGAGCATCAATTTTCACGAGCAGATCGAGAAGCTCGGAAACAAGTCCTTGATCCCCCTTATAGATCGCATCCAGTAGTTCTTCGACGCAAACCTCGGTTTGCACACGTAAAATCACGGGTGCAGAATAAGTGGAGGGAGTACCTACATTGAAAGCATGCTGTTTTAACCGTTGTTGAATATCAGGATCGAGTAGTTCAGCGAACACCTCTGCGCGCGTTGCATCTTGAGCTATCTCTTCAAGGATTAAGAGAGGAGAATCTGATCCAAATTGTCGTGTATAGAACCAAGGGGGAATACTAAAATCCCAGATTTCAGCCACTTCTGAGCGGATAATGAGTTGATTTTTATAGATAAAAAAGTCATCGATCGGACCGTGGGCAGGTTTTCTAAGCACTTGAATTTCTTTTCCGTTTTTAAGATCCCAAATCTTAATGAAATCACTGACTTTATCACTTGAAATGAAAAAGAGCTGGTTATCGTGAGTTAACATTTTTTTTACAGGATTTTGATGCCCTTCAATTGTTTGCAGTTCTCTTCCGCTTTGAAGATCCCAGATATTAATTGTGCCACTTCCTGAACATGAAATGATTTTGTTTTCATACGCTAGCATGGTTGTGATTGTTCCATGAGGGGGGGCTGCAAGCGTTTGTATTGCTTGCCCATTGTCAAGATCCCAGATCCTTATGGAGTCAGCTGAAGCTGAAATAAGATTGTTTTCATGCACTAAAATGCTTGAGATATATAGTACATGGCCTGCAAGAGTATCTACTTTTTGTCCGCTTGTAAGATCAAAGATTTCGATTGTGTTACCAAAGGTGCAAATGAGATGGTTCTTGTGCACTAAAATGTCTCCGATCGCGCGTTGATGAGTTTCAACCGTATACAATTCCTCTACGCTTTGAAGATCCATATCAAAAACCTTTATTACGTTGTTCCTTGTTCGGAAGTTACCTAAAATTAAAATGAGCCGATTTTCATTCATTAAAATATTTGTGACATTTCCTCGATAAACACTCAACTGCAGTTGTTTTCCACTTTTAAAATCGAAGATTGTTATGTAACCATCCTTAAGGCCTAATAGGAGCTGATCTTTAGACAAAAGAGCTCCAAAAATATTTGCAACTTCACTACCTGCAATCAGTTGAGATCTATATCTGCCAGTTTTTCTGTTCTTTTCGATATTTGAAAGATGCCGACAAAGAGCTAATCCTTTAGCCTCTGATTGAGAATTGACGCGAGAATCGGGAAAACGCCTTTGCAAAATAGAATTCCAAATCGATGAATTTTGGAAAATTTGAACGGAGAACTGGTGATTTATAAGTCCAATTGAGATTATATCTTGAACATTATTTCCTAAATAAGACCATATATGCTGCCAAATTTCTTTTGGGATATCTTGGTTAAAAGAGGGTGTTGTTAAATGGCTTGTGTTAGTATTTCTAGATGTATTAATATTGAATATGCTCATAAAATCCTTAATTTAAATATGTATTAATGTTATTAACTAAATCATTATAGATTTTATAATAAAATGCAATTTAATGAAAGTAAAAATTTTTTTTGATTAAAAATGTTCTGACGAATCGACACTATTATCGTATAAATCACTTTAAACTACTCAGTATCAGTAGTTTAAAAATAATTTATGCGATAATAGTAAAAATAAATTTAATCTTTGTTCAGAGAGGCACATCGAGTTTTCCAGAATAAAGGGTGCCCCATTTCCAGTTGAAGATCGACAGCCGATCAAAGGGTCTCCGTGGTTGTCAGCCCTTCTGATGAATTTTCTGTAAATCCATTCCCTTAAAATTTACTCTCCCATGTGAAAAGGATCGTGGGGAGCACCTGGCCGCTTTAGAAGAGCTGCCAGGCTGATAATTCCGAGACCATGAAGCCTTTCCCAAGCTCTAAGAATGCCCTCTCTGTCTTGAGTCACATAAGTGCGCAAATTAGTGATTTGGTTGCGCAATTTTGCGATTTGGAGCTTTTGGTCCAACTTGTGAAACATTTTCATCAAACCATTCGCTTTCTCTACAAAACCAGCATAAGCTTCTGGGCTTCCCAAAAAATCTTGTGGCCTTTCCAAAAAAGCATCTTGATAATATTCTAATTTTCCCCGCAAATCCATCCACTTCCACTTTTCATTGTCGAAGAGCACCTTGCACTCCTCTATCCTTTGATTCACGGCTATTGACAATATCTTCAAGAAAACGTATGCAACATCCTCATTTGGAACTGTCTGGATTTGAAGTTGATCGTACTTCTCTGTCACTTCCTCAGCACTGATCTCCGGATATTGAATAATATTACGATTCAACGCTTTGATATCGGTAGAAGAGAGAATCCCTATTTTTTGTAAGAAATCAGGGCTGCATTTCAGTTTCTCACCACAATCTTCTGCGGTGATTCCGAGATCGAGGAGTAGTTTCTCACCACAATTTTCTGCAGTGATTCCGAGATCGAGGAGTGAAAGGGGAACGTCTTTACCCCATCGCTCTTTCAGGTGTTTCTTAAAATAGTCTATGGCTTCTGCCTTTTGAAGGAGAGAAGCAGTGCACCCTTCTCTATTATGAAAGGCGAATTCTCCCCATCCCCAAACCACAGATTTGTCAGAGCCACAGACTTGCCAAAGCAAACGATAAATTTCTTTATTTTGAGCGTCAATTGTCACGAGCTGATCGAGAAGCTCGGAAACAAGTCCTTGATCCCCCTTATAGATGGCATCCAGTAGGGCTTCGACGCAAACCTCGGTTTGCACACGTAAAATCACGGTTGCAGAATAAGTGGAGGGAGTACCTACATTGAAAGCATGCTGTTTTAAACGGTGTTTAATATGACGATCGAGTAGGTCTGTCTCCATAGCTATATCCTTTACTTTCATTGGATCTTGAGTGTACTGAGCGTGAGCCATCTTTCCGAGGGTTCTGAGATCTGATCGACATCCTCGTCGTTCATTATAGAGCGAAGGGGGAATACTAAAATCCCAGATTTTAGTCGTTTGTGAGCGGATAATGAGTTGATTTTTATAGATAAAAAAGTCATCGATCGGACCGTGGGCAGGTTTTCTAAGCACTTGAATTTCTTTTCCGTTTTTAAGATCCCAAATCTTAATGAAATCACTGACTTTATCACTTGAAATGAAAAAGAGCTGGTTATCGTGAATTAACATTTTTTTTACAGGATTTTGATGACCTGCAATTGTTTGCAGTTCTCTTCCGCTTTGAAGATCCCAGATATTAATTGTGCCACATCCTGAACATGAAATGATTTTGTTTTCATACGCTAGCATGGTTGTGATTTTTCCATTAGGGGCTGCAAGCGTTTGTATTGCTTGCCCATGGTCAAGATCCCAGATCCTTATGGAGTCATCTGAAGCTGAAATAAGATTGTTTTCATGCACTAAAATGCTTGAGATGTAATTTTGATGGCCTGCAAGAGTATCTACTTTTTGTTCGCTTGTAAGATCAAAGATTTCGATTGTGTTACCAGAGGTGAAAATGAGATGGTCCTTGTGCACTAAAATGTTTCTGATCGCGTGTTGCTGATTTTCAAGCGTAAGCAATTCCTTTTCGCTTTTAAGATCCAGATCCCAAATCTTTATTACGTTGTTCTTTAAAGTTAAAAAGAGCCAATTTTCATTCATTAAAATATTTGTGACAGGTTCCTGATAAACACGCGATTCCAGTTGTTCTCCACTTTTAAGATCTAAGATCGTTATGAAACCATTCTTGAGGCCTAATATGAGCAGATCTTTAGACAAAAGATTTCCAAAAATATTTGCAACTTCGTTACCTGCAATCGTTTGAGATCTATATATGCCAGCTTTTCTGTTCTTTTCGATATTCGAAAGATGCCGACAAAGAGCTAATCCTTTAGCCTCTGATTGACAATCGACGCGAGAATCGGGAAAACGCCTTTGCAAAATAGAATTCCAAATCGATGAATTTTGGAAAATTTGAACGGAGAACTGATGATTTGTAAGTCCAATTGAGATTATATCTTTTGAGATTATATCTTGAACACCTCCCAAATAAGAACATATATGCTGCCAAATTTCTCTCGGGACGTATTGGCTTAAAGAAGTTGTTGTTAAAGGGGTTATGTTAGTATTTCTAGATGTATTAATATTTAATATGCTCATAAAATCCTTAATTTAAATATGTATTAATGTTATTAACTAAATCATTATAGATTTTATAATAAAATGCAATTTAAGGAAAGTAAAATATTTTTTTGATTGAAAATGTTTTAACGAATCGACACTATTATCGTATAAATCATTTTTTAAACTACTTATTTTCAGTAGTTTAAAAAATGATTTATACGATAATAATAAAAACAAATGGAATCTTTACTCAGAGAGGCATGTAGAAATAACTTTAAATATTAGCTATTCCATTCAAGCCGGTCGGTCAGCCCAAGGGTATTGTTTGCATTCGACACGCCAGAGGGGCACATCGAGTTTTCCAGAATAAAGGGTGCCCCATTTCCAGTTGAAGATCGAGCAGCCGATCAGAGGGTCTCCGTGGTTATCAGCCCTTCTTTTGGCAGCGTTAGGGGAAAGGATGGCGAGTAGACTGAGAGTTAGTCCTTGCCACTGCGCTTTAAGAACATCTAAGTGTTGATTTCTATGATTGCGATCAAACACGAGTGAAAAAACGTAAGCAGCCGATTCAGCTGAGGTTCGAACTGTGCCTTCGCCAGCGGCTAAAACTGCCCAGAGGTGGGCTTTGATGAGTGGGGAAAGTTTATCGATCGGCTTTTGAAAGCCGTGGTCGAAAAACCACCGTTCAAAAGGGACCTCCTGGCGAAGTCCATAACTTGCTGCGTGGGCCGCGCGGCCGATGGAATGGATTGCTTCCCGGATCTTGTCGAAAGCGCCTTGCAAACGGGAAACTGCTTGATTAGCGAGCCCGCCCGCTTGACTGCCAAAGTAGCTCATGGAAGGGATAGATCTTGTTGGGATGGCCATAGATGTCGGGTTGTCCATACATTCCTCCTAGGATTTTGAAACTTTTTCTTCTAACTCTTTGAGTCGTTTTTCCAAATTTTCAATCTGTTTGACGTATTCGTTGATTTTGCGCAGGTGAACCTGTTGTCGGTTGTATTCAGAGAGGTTCATCACTGGGCCTCCAGCGTATTTTCCAGGGTGCTTGATCGATTTGCTCACGCCACCTCGTGTGGCGACCATCACATAATCTGCGATCTCGAGATGTCCGACAACTCCCGCTTGTCCGCCAAAAACGTTATTTTTTCCTGTTTTAACAGAACCTGCAATGCCCGTTTGCGAAACGATGATATTGTCGACTCCCACATCGACATTATGGCCGATTTGGACGAGGTTATCGATTTTAGTGCCGCGGCCGATCCGTGTCGCTTTAAAACGACCTCTGTCGATGGTCGTATTGGCACCGATCTCCACATCGTCGTCGATAATGACAGTTCCGAGTTGTTCCAGTTTTGAATGTTGCCCTTTGCCATCTGTCGTGTATCCGAATCCGCAAGAGCCGATCACAGCTCCTGGCTGCAGAATGACACGGTTGCCAATTGTACATTTTTCGCGGATGGTGACATGGGGGTGGAAAAAGCAATGACTGCCCACTTCAACTCCGGGACCAATCGAAACATGGGCGGCGATTTTGGTGTGATCGCCAATGACGGCGCCATGGTCGATGACGGCAAAAGGTCCGATATCCACTTCTCTACCGATTTTGGCAGAGGGGTGGATCACTGCTGTCGGGTGTATCCCTGTGAATCCAGAAGAGTCATAAGGAGATGAAAGGAGAGCTTCCATGATGATTTGGAAAGCGCGAGAGGGGTCATCTGAAACCAGAAAGTTTTTTCCTTCTTCAGGTTGAACTTGTCTGTCGATGCAAATGACCCCGGCTTTTGTCTCTTTTAATGAAGAGCGGTATTTAGGGTTAGCTAAGAAAGAGGCATCTTTAGAGCAAGCCAAATCAAGCGCTTCGACCCCTGTGATCGAGTAATCAGGAGGGCCGACTAAAGTTGATTGGGTGAGCTCAGCAAGCTCAGAAAGGATGTATTTCTTAGATTCCATAAATTACTTTTTGTTTTCCGATTTTTGTTCAACAACAGGTTGCTCTTCTGCTGGAATTGTTGCAACTGCTGCTGCCTGTTTTTTGGTTTCTTGGGAAAAATTTTTATCCATTTCGGTGATGATAAAGTTAGTCACATCGAGAGCTGGAGTGTAATAGAAGCATGCATCTTTATTGACGACCATGCTGAGTTTTTTCTCTTTAGCGACCTTTTCTGCAGCTGTGTTGATGCTGATTGCCAAGGTCTGCATGATCCGCATATTCGCTTGGTTCATCACTTGGTAATATTGATTCTGATAGCGGCCAAGCTCTTCATTGAGGGTGCGGAATTTATTCTTGAGCTCTTCTTCAGATTCTGGAGAAAGTCCATCGAGTTGTTCAGGGTCATTGAATTTGGCGGACAATTCATTGAGCTGTTTCTCAGTATCTTCGAGAAGGGTAGCCATCTGCTTTTTAAGAGATTCGAAAGAGGCTTGCTCTTGCTTGCCGAGTTTAGAATCACTGACACAAGTTCCGAAGTTGACGATACCGAAGCTTGGAGCAGTTTCTGCGCTAAAAGCACCCGTTGTCAATGCAGTAGCGATCAGTAATGCAGGAATAAAGCGTTTTTTCATCTGGTTTTCTCCTTTATTGTTTAGGTCCCTGCAGCTTGAGCAGGAACGATTTTATATTGGTTCCAATTCAATGTTAAAATTGCCCTCCCATTGAAAAGAAGAATTTGCGGGCGTCGCTGTGTTCATCGCGGTTGATAGGGAAGCCGAGGCCGAGAATGATCGGTACCCGGTTGATCAGTTCTAAGCGGGTGCCAAATCCAGCTGTGCATCTAAAGGTGGCAAAATGAAACCGTCTTAAGGCAATGCTTCCGGCGTCTGCAAACACGAATAAGTCCATAAAAGAGAAAACTTCGTGTAAATATTCGATCGAAAGAACAGTTGCAGAAATCCCCCCCTTCGGATCACCTCCATCAAAGTGGGGGCCCAAGTCGAAGTCGCGGTAGCCGCGGACTGTGTTGAGGCCGCCGATGAAGAACCGCTCACTCAAGGGGATCTTTTCAGGGCTATTCGATTTAAACAGGGGTTCGATAAAACGGAGGTCCCACCGATATTTCATGATCCCATGCCGCCACAGCTGAGTATAATAGTTATTGACGTAGGCAAATCGGAGATAGTCGTAATCTCCCCAGATGCCGACGAATTCCGCTTCTAGAGAAGAGCGGAACCCGTTATGGGGCTTGATTGCACTGTCGGTGGAGTCAAAAGTGAGGGAAGAGCCGATTCCGGAGATCACCCCGTCGTGGTGGGCTTGTTCCCGTTCCTGTTTTGAGCTTTTTTTCGGAACGTGGATGATCGAATTGCGAAACCGGTATTTAGTCCCGAATGTCCAATAATAGTTCAAGGGATAAGAGGCATACAGAGAGAAACCAAAGGTGTTGATATCGTAATCGTCTGAGATCAACGTACTATGGGTCTCTGAGACATCAAAACCGACACGCCAAAGCGTATCGCGGAAATAGGGTGTTAACCAGGATAGAGTGTAGGAGCGTTGTTTTGCTCCCCAGCTAGCTCGAGCATGAGTGTATTCCCCACCGCCGCGCAGAGTCGAAAGGCCATCTTTAAAGACGCGTGGAATGCCTTTATAACGGAAGTTGCTTTCAGATAAATCGAGGCCGCCGAAAACATCATCGGCGCTGCTGAAGCCAAAGAAGAGGCTGATATTGCCCGTGGTCGTCTCTTCGACTTCGATGTAGACATCCCGGTAGTTCTCTCCTAGAGCCTGATCATCTTGTGTGCGCACGGCGTAGACGTTGACGCTCTTAAAGTACCCCATGTTCTCTAGGCGCATTTGGGTAGCTTTTAACTTTGCGCTGTCGAATGTCTCTCCAGGAACCAGAAGCGATTCGCGCAAGATAACGTGTGCTTCTGTTTGAACGTTTCCGAAAATGCGCACCATTCCGATCTTGTACTGCTCCCCTTCGTCGATTCGGTAATAGACATTATAGACCGGCTCATGAGACACAAGATGGGTTTCATATTGGACATTGGCATCGATATACCCTTTCCGCCCATAGAGGTCTTTGATCGCTTGAGAGGACTCGCGCAACTTGTCTGGAGAGTAAACAGCGTTGGGGCGAGCGAGGAATACAGCATCGATTTGTTGATCTGTGAAAAGAGTGTTACCTTTGAAAGTGATTTTACCAAAATGAAAAATCGGGCCTCGATCTGCATCGATCTCGAGGATGATTTTTCCTTCCGTTTTAGCTTCGCGGACATAGATATCGACTTTGGCATCTGCATAGCCGCGGTTTTGAAGTAAATTGATGATTGTCAGTTTATCTTGTTCGAGGGCTTCTTCGTTGTAAATTCCAGCTCCAGTGAGCCAACTGGTGAAAAGATTATACTTTTTTGTATAGATCATTCCGAGAATTTCACTCCGCTCACCCTTAGTGAACCCTTTGAAGACAATATTGTCGATCCTTCCCGACCTTCCTTCATGCACATCGATAATGACATCGACCTCATTAGTTTTTGTGTCAGAGGTGATCGCGTATTGGAGCTGTGATTCGAAATAGCCTTTCTTGACGTAGTGCTCTTTCACTTTGTTGAAAGCTTTGTTAAAGGCTTGCCGATTAAAGACGCCACCCGGTTTGATGCCGAGCTCTTTTTGCAGCGTGCTTGTCTTGATGTGGACATTGCCGTTCCACTTGATCGTCCGAATGGTAGGGCGTGGCCAAACTTTAATCGTGACGTAAACCTCTCCATTTTGAACGCGTATGTTCGGCTCAACGCGATCGTATTCATCAGAGAGAGTTTTAAGATCGCTATCGAAGATCATCTGAGAAAAAGGATCTCCCACTTTTGTTTTCAAGCGGGAAATGACCGTTTTTGGATCGAAAGAAACATTTGGGGGAAGATTCTCAGCTTGAATTTCAATATTTGCAATTTTTCTCTCTTCAAAAGCTTCGACAGAAGAATATGCTGCCATCAGAGAATGGATAGGTGCGCAAGTGAATGCGATGAGAGAGAGATAAATCAAGACTTTTTTGCTCATGGAGGAGTTCGTTCCGATTAGGCGTTCACAAATCGAGTTGCCGATTATAAAGAATCTAAGGGAATATTTGCAAATTTTAGATCCAAGATTCAGGGTGCTGATCCTTAAAAAGGAAATTTCAACCACCCGTTCGCTTCGCTCACTAGAGAGCACAGAGGTCACAGAGGCGCGCAAGCGCGCAAGAAAAATGCAAAAAAGTGTAATTTCTTGCGCGCCTCTGTGACCTCTGTGCTCTCTAGTGAGCGAAGCGAACGGGTGGTTAAAAAAATATTTAGAAGCTTTGGCGGCAGGTTATTGCTCGGGCGAGGGTGCCACCGTCGACGAAATCGAGGGAGCTGCCGATCGGCAAACCAAAGGCGAGCCTTGAAACGGGAAGCCCCCATTTTTGAATCTGTTCTTTAAGAAAGAGAGAGGTCGTGTCCCCTTCCAGGGTTGAATCTAAGGCGATGATCATCTCTTTGATTTGAAGAATTTCTATTCTTTTTTTTAGTTGTTCGAGGTTCAGATGCTCGGGAGTCTTACCATCTAGAGGAGAGAGAAGCCCTCCCAGGACGTGGTAAAGGCCCCGGTAAGCGCCCGTTTCCTCGAGTGAATAGGCATCGCGTGGCGTAGCGATGATGCACAGCTGTGTCCTGTCCCGCATTCCACTGTGACAAAAGAAACATCTATTGTTATCGGTCAAGCAATGGCAATCGGGGCATTGAGTAATTTTTTTCTTTAGTTCTGCGAGAACCATAGAAAAAGTCTGCAGGTCACTTGCTGACCAATTTAAAAGTTGAAAGGCGAACCGTTCAGCAGTCTTTGTACCAACACCGGGGAGTTTTTTAAGAAAAGCGATCAAATGGGCAAGGTCTGAAGGATATTTAGCCATATAAGTGTTAAGATTACTCGCGAACTCATTATTTTTAAATGATCATTTGTAAATTTTGACAACTTTAAAATTTAAATTTACTCATGGAGAGAAAAATGCTTTGCATTTTTATGAAGGTGGGGTAAAATTATCGCTAGTTCACATTTTAAATTTTTGTTTTCATGAATAAGCCCATAAAAGCACGTATCATAGGGACTGGCTCCTATCTTCCAGAAAAGGTCTTATCTAATCAAGATCTCGAAAAAATGGTCGAGACTTCTGATGAGTGGATCGTCACAAGGACTGGAATGAAGGAGCGGAGAATTGCCCGTGATGATGAATACACTTCCGATATGGGATATGCAGCAGCGCTCTGTGCCATCGAAGCTGCAAAAATCTCTCCCGAGGAGATCGACTTGATCCTCGTTGCGACAACGACCCCAGACTACATTTTTCCGAGCACAGCCTGCCTTTTACAAGCGCGATTAAAAGCGGTCAATGCAGCGGCGATCGACCTTCAAGCGGCGTGCACGGGTTATGTCTATGCTCTATCTCAGGCGAAGGCCTATGTGGATGCAGGGATGTATAAGAATATTTTAATCGTCGCCGCTGAAAAACTCTCTTCGATCGTCAACTATAAGGATCGCAATACGTGCGTACTGTTCGGCGATGGGGCTGCGGCCTGTGTCGTCAGCGACCGGGGTAAAGGGCTTGCCATTCGAGATGTTGGTCTAGGTGCGGATGGGGAGCTCGCCGGGCTTGTGATTATACCCGCTGGTGGTTCACGCCAGCCGGCTTCCTGTCAGAGTGTGGCGGATGGTTTGCATTATTTGCAAATGGGTAAGGAGACTTATAAGCATGCCGTACGACGGATGGAAATGGCCTCTAAACAGTGTTTGGACCGGGCAGGATTAGCGGAATCGGAAATCAGCTGGATCGTGCCCCATCAAGCAAATGTCAGGATCATTGAAGGGATCGCCAAGCGATTCGGTGTCCCTATGGAACGGATCTATTTGACGATCCATAAATATGGCAATACATCGGCTTCTTCTATCGGAATTGCTCTCGACGAACTTCTGCATGAAAAAGGGATGAAGCAAGGGGAAAATCTTCTGCTGGTGGCTTTTGGTGCTGGATTGACATGGGGCGCCTCTGTATTGACTTGGGATGAGGAGGAGTACCATGAATAAAAGATTTGCTTTTCTTTTCCCCGGCCAAGGAGCCCAATATCCAGGCATGGGCAAAGATTTTTACGATCAATTCCCAATCGCAAAGCAGACGTTTGATGAAGCGGATCACTTCTTAAACCGTCCATTCTCTAAACTCATTTTTGAAGGGCCTCTAGCGGAATTGACTTTGACAAAGAATAGTCAAATTGCCATTTACATCAGCAGCATCGCCATTTTACGCGTTGTCCAGGAGCAATTTCCAGAGTTGAAACCGGTTGTTTGCGCGGGCTTAAGCCTTGGAGAGTACACAGCCCTGACTGCAGCTGGAAAAATCGATTTTCTCGATTGCCTAGATCTCGTCAGTACAAGGGCAGAGGCGATGCATCGCTCATGTGAGGAGACAAAAGGGACGATGCAAGTCGTTCTAGGAATGACTGAGGAATCTGTCGAAGCTGTTATCTCCGAGCTCAATCCCCCCCATCCTGTTTGGGTGGCCAATCTCAACTGTCCGGGTCAAATTGTCATTGCTGGATCTCTTGAAGCCATTGCGCTGGCAGCAGATCTCTTGAAGCAAAAAGGGGCAAAGCGGGTCCTTCCTTTGGATGTTTCAGGGGCATTTCACAGTGGCTTGATGCATTCTGCCCAAACTAAGCTCGCCGCTAAAATCACCACGACTCCCTTCTACGAAAGTGGAATTGAGATTGTGATGAATGTCCCTGGAGATTTCGTCTCTTCAGCTCTAGAAATGCGTGAGGCGCTTGTCGATCAAGTCGTCAGCCCTGTTCGCTGGGAGAAGGGGATTCGTAAAATGATGGACCACAAGATCGATCTATATATAGAGATGGGTCCTGGAAAAACTTTGAGTGGGATGAACAAACGGATCGGCGTGATTGAGCCGACTTTTAGCATTGAGAAAGTAGGGGATTTAGAAGAGATTAATAAACGGATGGAGTCGTATGCAGCTGCTCGTAACTAAAAAAGCATTAATTACCGGGGGAACTGCAGGGATCGGTAAAGAGATCGCCATTGCTTTTGCAAAACAGGGCGCCGATGTTGCTATTTTTGGCACACACCCTGAGCGCGCTTCTCAAGTCGTGCAGGAATTAGAGCAAGTCAGATCTTCTCCCACGCAACAATTTGAATCGTTCATCGTCAACGTCTCAGAAAAACTCACCGTCGAAACTGCCATCCAACAGCTCCTTACAAAGTGGGGGCAAATCGATATCCTGGTCAATAACGCGGGGATCACTCGCGATGGACTTTTAATGAGGATGACTGAGGAAGATTGGGATCAGGTCATCGATGTGAACTTGAAATCAGTCTACAACACCTGCCAAGCACTCGTCCGATCGATGATCAAAGCCAAAAGTGGCAAGATTATCAATATTTCTTCTGTTGTAGGCTTGACAGGAAATGCTGGACAAGCCAATTATGCTGCATCAAAATCGGGAATGATTGGCTTTACAAAAGCTTTAGCCCTTGAGCTTGCAACGCGCAATATTTGCGTCAATTGCATTGCTCCTGGATTTATCCAGACCCGCATGACAGAGGCTCTAACCGATGGGCAGAAAGAGGGAATCTTGAAAAAAATCCCAATGGGACGCATGGGAGATCCTCAAGATATTGCGAATGCAGCTGTGTACCTCGCTAGCAACCTCTCTGACTATATTACGGGTCAGGTGCTCACGGTCGATGGTGGGATGGTCATGTGATAGTTTATGCCAAACTCTAGTTAACAAACCGCAAGGAACGCCTATGTCAATTGAAAAAGAAGTCATTGATATCGTTGTCGAACAACTCGGTGTCGATGCAGATGATGTCACTTTAGATAAGTCTTTTGTTGAAGATCTCAATGCAGATTCTCTGGACCTTACAGAGCTCATCATGACTTTTGAAGAGCGTTTTGGCTTTGAAATTTCTGAAGAAGAAGCAGAAAAGCTCAAAACTGTAGGAGACGTCGTCAACTACATCAATAAGAAAAAAGGCTAACTTTTTCCCCTCTGCTTGCTAAAAATTTTTATTATTTTGACAACAAGAGGGGATCCTTATTCTTACTAGACAGGGCACAGGGAATCAGAACAAATGTTTGAATCTTCTTCTAACTCCTACTTATTTCCATTTTTTCACCACAGAGACACGGAGGGGTAGAGATTGCACAGAGAGAAGAATTTCTTTTTTTTGCGAGGGCAAAAAAAAGAGGTTTTCTCCTCTGTGCAATCTCATCTCTCTCTGTGTCTCTGTGGTGAAGAAATGGAAATAAGCAGGAGTTGGAAGAAGATTCAAATATTTTTCTGGATTAAAAAATCTAATGCTTCTTTTTTCATCCGTTGGAAAAGGCTAGCAAGGCCATTGGAACGGCTTGGAGACAAGCTGTCGTGAATCCCTAGCTCTTCGAGGAATCGAGGGGGACAGGTGAGGATCACATCAGGGGTCTCCCCATTATAGACCGCGAGTAGTAAAGCTGCTAGGCCGGCCGAGATCAAGGCTTCAGAAAAGGCGTGAAAATGAATTTTACCTTGAGTGAGCTCAGCGTAGAGGTACATGGTGCTCTGACAGCCCTTAACAAGACGGTCAGGAGTTTTGAACAGGGCGGGGTAAGGAGTTAGCTCCCTTCCTAATTCAATGATTTTTTCATACTTTTGGATAGGAGTCACGCTCGTATCAAAAAGAAGCTTCACTTTGTGCTGTTTAGCCAGGCAGGAATTGAATTGTGCGGGATCTTGCATATAAATTTTTTCCACAGCCGATTTCTTTTCGTCTATTATAATAAGATTGACAATTTGAGGGAAATTTAGTTTGATGATCGTATTTTTTAAATTCTGAGCTAGGTTCATGCCGAAAGAAGATACAATTAAAATTGATGGGACTGTGGAAGAGCTCCTTCCGAATATGACTTTTAAAGTTGTTCTGGAAAACGGGATGCGCGTTCTAGCGCATCTTTGTGGAAAAATGCGTATGCGGAATATCCGTGTCCTTGTCGGGGATGTCGTCACCGTCGAGATGTCGCCCTATGATTTGACAAAAGCCCGCATTATTTACCGTCAAAGATAATCTTAGGAGTCTCCAGAAATCAAAAAAATACAATACATCGACAATTGGGGTTGAATTTATTTGCCTTAGAGAATAAACTTTGCTGCTTTCGGCCTGAAGTAGGGGTCTGCTCACCAGCAGTTTGATTAGTCGATGAGTAAAAGGTGAGTCTAAAGACAGCTGAATAAGTGGCAAAATCGGTCCGATTTTGAGGCATATTCAGCGGCCTTTAGAAACCAAGTGCCCGGCTAAAGCTCAGCCAAAGCCCAGCCAAGTGCCCAGATAGCTCAGTGGTAGAGCATTTGCATGGTAAGCAAAAGGTCGAAGGTTCAATTCCTTTTCTGGGCAAAAGAACGAAATAAACTTACAAATGGAGCCAAACGGAGGAAGTAATGGCAAAAGAAGCATTTCAAAGGACCAAGCCTCACGTCAACATCGGAACGATTGGACACGTTGACCATGGTAAAACATCCTTAACAGCTGCAATCACGAAAGTTTTAGCGGAAGAAGGAAAAGCGAAATATCGCGATTACGCTTCTATCGACAATACACCTGAAGAAAAAGCGCGTGGGATTACGATCAACTCAACTCACGTTGAATATGAGACAGATAACCGCCACTATGCACACGTCGACTGCCCTGGCCACGCAGACTATGTCAAAAACATGATCACAGGTGCTGCGCAAATGGACGGAGCGATCCTCGTCGTCGCTGCAACAGATGGTGCGATGCCGCAAACAAAAGAGCACATCCTCCTCGCACGCCAAGTCGGTGTTCCTGCGATTGTCGTCTTCTTGAATAAGATGGATATGATTGGCAAAGGTGATGAAGAACTGGTCGATCTCGTCGAGATGGAACTTCATGAACTTCTCGAAGCAAAAGGATACAAAGACGTTCCGATCATCCGCGGCTCAGCTCTTAAAGCTCTTGAAGGAGATCCTGAGTATGTGAAGAGCATCAAAGAGTTGATGAAGACAGTCGATGAGAAAATTCCAACGCCGACTCGTGAAACAGACAAGCCATTCCTCATGCCAGTGGAAGATGTGTTCTCCATCTCTGGCCGCGGAACAGTAGCTACAGGCCGTATTGAGAGAGGCAAATTAAAGTTAACGACAAGCTTCAAATCGTCGGTATTCGTGAAACTCGCGATACTGTGGTGACTGGACTTGAGATGTTCAATAAACTTCTCGATGAAGCTCAAGCAGGTGAAAACGTCGGGATTCTTCTTCGCGGTGTAGAGAAGAAAGATATTGAGCGGGGAATGGTTCTCGCTGCTCCTGGGTACTTGCACACCTCATACAAAATTTAAAGGAACGATCTACGTTCTTACGAAAGAAGAAGGAGGACGACATAAGCCATTCTTTACCGGTTATCGTCCACAGTTCTACTTCCGTACGACAGACGTGACCGGGACTGTCACACTTCCAGCAGGAACTGAGATGGTGATGCCAGGCGACAATGTCGAGCTCGAAGCGGAACTCATCCATCCGATTGCGATGGAAGAAGGAATGCGTTTTGCGATTCGTGAAGGCGGACGAACGATCGGCGCAGGAACTGTGACGAAAATTCTCAAATAACCGTTTGAGCATGCTGAGGTTCTCTGAAGTGGTAGAACCTCAGCATTATTTTGGTGGGTGTGTAGCTCAGCTGGTAGAGCAGCGATCTCCAAAGTCGCTGGTCGGGGGTTCGAATCCCTCCGCACTCGATGGAAAGAATATAACAAAAGAACGCTGCTATGTGTGCTATGGATGCAAAGCTAAATCAGACACGACTTTCAACTGGAGCACCCGCTCAGCAAGCATCCAAAAAAAAGCGTCCGTTTCATTATATCCAGGAACTTAAGGAAGAGCTCAAAAAGGTTAGCTGGACAACGAAAGAAGAATTAAAGATGTCGACTAAGGTGGTCATTGGCGCGACCTTCCTTTTCGGAATTGGGATTTATCTCTTTGATCTGGTGATCAAAGGATGTTTGGATTTTATAGCGCTAATCGTGCATTTTATTTTTGGATAACCGAATTGAGGCTTCATGCATAAATGGTACGTCGTTCAGGTCGTTTCCGGACAGGAAAAAAAAGTGAAGAAGGCCATCGAAGACAATCGCGATTCGAAAGGGATGGGCGAACTCGTTGACTCGGTTCTAGTCCCGATCGAAAATGTCGCAGAAGTGAAACGCGGGCAGCAACGTGTCAGTGAAAAAAAACTTTGGCCTGGGTATATCCTGGTCAAAATGAATTTGACCGATGATTCGTGGATGTATGTTCGAAATTCGAATGGAGTCTTAGGATTTTTAGGTGGTGAAAAACCTACCCCCCTTGCTGCAGGCGAAGTCGATGAAATTCTGCGCGATCTCGAAGAGAAGAAAAAAGGCGTTGTCCAAAAACACAACATCATGCCTGGGGACAAAGTGAAAATTACAGACGGGGTATTTGTCAATTTTATTGGAACTGTGCAAGAGGTCTTTCATGATAAAGGACGGCTTAGCGTACTGGTTTCAATTTTTGGACGTGAAACGCGCGTCGACGATCTCGAATTTTGGCAAGTCGAGCAAATGCACTCTGAAACTGAAGTGATGTAACAACAACCTCCTTATGCCTCTTAAGGAGAATAAAATAGATTTGAGGTTTTAAACAATGGCAAAAAAGATAGTAAAAGTGATTAAGCTGCAAATTCCTGCAGGAAAAGCGAATCCAGCCCCGCCGATTGGGCCTGCGCTTGGAGGCGCCGGGATCAACATCATGGGATTCTGCAAGGAATTTAATGCGAAAACACAAGACAAGGCGGGAGACATTCTCCCTGTTGAGATAACTGTGTATCAAGATAAATCCTTTACCTTCATTACCAAGCAGCCACCTGTTTCACGCATGATTCTCAAAGAGTTGAATATCGAGAAAGGGTCTAAGGTGCCTAACAGGGAAAAAGTGGGCAAACTCACAAAATCACAAGTGAATAAAATTGCTAAAAATAAACGCCAGGATATGCGTGCAGAGACCGATGAAGCAGCGATGATGCTCGTCATGGGTACGGCGCGTTCTATGGGAGTAGATATCATCGAAGGGTAGAGACGGGCCCTGCTAACAGTGTAATTCCGTCGAATAACAAAAGGAAATCAGAAATGCATCGAAGCAAAAGGTTTCGGGAGATAGACAATCTAGTCGAAGTAATGAAAAATTACACGCTAGATGAGGCTATCGAAATTTTAAAGAAATGTCCACCGGTCAAATTTGATCAATCGGTGGAATTATCGCTTAAAACAGGCGTCGATGTCCAGAAATCTGAACAGCTAGTGCGCGGAACAGTATCACTACCGAATGGTACTGGAAAACGTGTCATCATCGTTGTTTTTGCTAAAGGCGATAAGATTAAAGAGGCGTTAAATGCTGGCGCAGATTTTGCTGGAAACGAAGAATTCTTTGAAAAAATCAAATCGGGATGGCTCGATTTTGATGCAGTGATTGCAACCCCTGATATGATGCGCGATCTCGGTAAACTTGCCAAGATCCTCGGGCCACGCGGATTGATGCCGACGCCGAAAGCGGGGACAGTGACAAATGATGTCGCCAAAGCAATTACTGAGGTCAAAGGTGGAAAGATCGAGTTTAAATCAGACAAACATGGTGTGATAAATACCATTGCAGGCAAACTTTCTTTTCAATCTGCAAAGCTCAAAGAGAATATTATTGCGATCCTCTCTGCAATTGTCAAGCAAAAGCCGAGCAGTGCAAAAGGAGTCTTTCTCAGATCTCTCGCGATCTCGTCGACAATGGGACCTGGCATGAAGATCGATCTACCGACGATTCCAGAAATTCAAGGAGCAAAAGAGTAAGATATGAGACCGGAAAAACAATTACTTCTCAATGAGATAACAGATAAGATTGCCGGCTCCAAAGCGATAGTGATCGCCAGTTATAAACGGCTCGAGCCCAATAAAGCTTCTGTTTTTCGCACAAATTTAGCGAAAACGGGCGGCTCTCTCGAGGTTGTTAAAAAACGGGTGCTCATCAAAGCAGCTCAAGTGGCTGGTGTCGCATTAGATCCTGCTCTATTACAAGGACATATTGCTGTTGTCTTTGCAAATGTTGACCCCATTCAAACGACAAAAACTGTTTATCAGTTTCGTAAGGAGAATGAAGAAGTTTTAGAAGTGATAGGCGGAAGGTTTGAAGGTGTGAGCTATACGGCACGAGATGTCGAACAGATCTCCATGCTTCCGAGCAAAGATGAAATGCGTTCCCAATTTTTGGGTACGCTCGAAGCTCCGCTTGCGCAAACGTTAAGCGTTATCGAAGCCTTGCTCACCTCCGTCATTTACTGCTTGGACAATAAGTCTGAAGCAAATAACTCATTAGTTTAAACAAGATCAATTAAAAGAGGTTATACCGTGTCTACACAAAATATTGAAACGTTAGTCGAAACACTCAGTCAATTGAGCGTTCTCGATATGTCAAAATTAAAATCCGCACTTGAAGATAAGTGGGGCGTAAAAGCGCGCAGCAGCACCTATGATGATGGCCGCACCTGCTGCTGGAGCTGCTGCAGCTGCAGCAGTCGAGTCCACTGAATTCAAAGTCACTTTGGAAGGTGCGCCAGATGATAAGAAAATCAGTGTGATTAAAGTGGTCCGTGAGATCACCGGCCTTGGCCTCAAAGAAGCGAAAGATATGGTGGATGGCGCTCCGAAAGTTTTAAAAGAGACTTGCCCAAAAGCGGAAGCTGAAGAAATTGCTAAGAAAATCACAGCTGCGGGTGGAAAAGTGACCTTGAAAGGTCTCTAACCATCATAAGTATAGGATGTGAGAGCAGAAGTCATGCAAAATTGACTTCTGCTCGTTTTTTTATTTTTTTTTGAATTTGACCAATTTTAAGCGTAGGAGCCGTTTCGATGTTAAAAAGGCCGCCACAACGGGTGAGTTTTCGTGAGCAGAGAAGAGATCATCGATCTGCCGAACCTTATTGAAATCCAAATTAAGTCGTATAACCAGTTTCTGCAAGCGGATAAAATGCCGCATGAGAGAGAAAATTTTGGATTGCAAGAGGTCTTTACTGAAATATTTCCGATTAAGTCTTACGATGAGAAGACGATTCTCGAGTTTATCTCCTATAACCTCGGGGTTCCTAAGTATACCCCCGAAGAGTGCATCCGCCGCGGAATTACTTATAACGTCACTCTCAAAGTAAAATTTCGCCTGACTGATGAAACGGGGATCAAAGAAGAAGAAGTCTACATGGGAACCATTCCTGTGATGACTGAAAAGGGAACCTTCATCATCAATGGCGCTGAACGAGTCATCGTTTCCCAGCTCCACCGCTCTCCTGGGATCTCTTTCGAACAAGAACGGCATTCTAAAGGGACCATGATCTATTCCTTCCGCATCATTCCTTATCGCGGAAGCTGGCTTGAAGGTGCTTTTGATACCAACGATCTGATCTACATCTACATCGACCGAAAAAAACGACGGCGCAAGATTCTAGCGACCTCCTTTATCCGCACATTAGGTTATTCGACAGATGCCGATATCATTGAAGAATTCTTTAACACGATTAAAGTGAAGATCCGATCCGATAAAGACTTCCCAAAACTCGTCGGAAAAATTCTAGCGGAAGATGTTGTCGATGAAGAAAGTGGCGTCGTCTTTGGAAAAGCTTCTGAAAAATTGACGACTGCCATGCTCAAACGGATGCTCGATGCAAGCATTTCCGCGGTGCGTATCGCAGAAGATGCTGATGAAACGAGTCCGATCATCAAAATGCTCGCCAAAGACCCGACCGATTCTTATGAGTCTGCTCTGAAAGATTTTTATCGAAAAATTCGACCCGGCGAACCTGCGACGCTTTCCAATGCCCGTTCCGCCATCATGCGTCTTTTCTTCGATCCGAAACGTTATAACTTAGGACGTGTCGGACGGTATAAACTGAATCAGAAAGCTCGGCTTGGAAATCACAGATGAAGAACTCAATATCGTGACTTTGCGCAAAGAAGATGTGATCGGCGCTCTCAAATATCTGATCGCCTTAAAAAAGGGGATGAAGGAGCCAATGTCGATGATATCGACCATCTCGGCAATCGCCGCGTCCGTTCTGTCGGTGAACTGATCCAAAACCAGTGCCGCATCGGACTTGCTCGTATGGAGAAGATCATCAAAGAGCGGATGAACCTCTTTGATTTCTACTTCCGATACTCTGACTCCAGGCAAAGTCGTCTCTGCAAAAGGACTTGCCGGTGTGCTAAAAGACTTTTTCGGCAGATCGCAGTTGTCCCAATTCATGGATCAGACCAACCCTGTTGCAGAGCTGACACATAAACGGCGTCTCTCTTCTCTTGGGCCAGGCGGCTTGAACCGAGAACGAGCAGGCTTTGAAGTGCGCGACGTGCATCCTAGCCACTATGGAAGGATCTGTCCGATTGAAACTCCTGAAGGGCCGAACATCGGATTGATCACTTCCCTTTCTGCTTTTGCCAAGATCAACGAATTCGGTTTCATCGAAACACCCTATCGGATTGTTCGGGAGGGTGTTGTCACTGAAGAGATCGAATACATGACTGCCGATCAGGAAGAAAATTGCGTCATCGCGCAGGCATCAGCGATCCTCGATGATCATAACATGTTTGTCGAGCCACTCTGCTGGGCACGCTATAACGGTGAGTCGCTCAAGATTGAAACGAGCAAGATCACCCACATGGACGTTTCGTCCAAACAGCTCGTTTCGATTGTCACTGGATTGATTCCCTTCCTCGAGCACGATGATGCGAACCGCGCGTTGATGGGGTCAAACATGCAACGGCAAGGCGGTTCCTCTTCTGAAAACAGATGCTCCTATTGTCGGAACAGGACTTGAGCTCCGCTCAGCGCGCGACTCGGGCGCTGTTGTCGTCGCAGAAGAAGATGGAACTGTTGAATTTGTCGATGGTTATAAAATTGTCATCGCCGCTAAAGCACAATCCGCTCAACAAAAAGACCTATCTCCTCAAAAAGTTCATGCGGTCCAATGCGGGCACATGCATCAACCAGACGCCCCTTTGCAATGTGGGTGACGAGATTAAAGCAGGCGATGTGATTGCCGATGGTCCTGCGACTGATAAAGGAGAAATCGCGCTCGGCAAAAACGTGCTCGTCGCGTTCATGCCTTGGTGCGGTTATAACTACGAAGATGCGATCATCATCTCTGAAAAACTCTTCGAGAAGATTACTACACTTCGATTTATCTCGAAGAATTTGAACTGACTGCTCGCGATACAAAACTTGGAAAAGAAGAGATCACACGCGATATTCCCAATGTTTCTGAAGAAGCCCTTGCGAATCTTAGGCGAAGATGGGATTATCCGCATCGGCGCTGAAGTGAAACCTGGCGATATTCTCGTTGGAAAGATCACGCCGAAATCGGAGACGGAACTCGCTCCAGAAGAGCGCCTGCTGCGCGCGATCTTCGGTGAAAAAGCAGCGGATGTCAAAGATGCCTCCTTAACTGCCCTCCGGGAACGGAAGGGGTTGTCATGGATGTCAAAGTCTTTAGTCGACGCGACCGCCTTTCTAAAACCGATGATGAGCTTGTCGAAGAAGCGAGCCGCATCAAAGACATCCATCACGATTTCAAGACCAAAGAAGCGGAATTGATGATCGAGTTTCATGAAAAACTCGGCGCTCTTCTCCTCGGTGAAACAGCTCCCGGCTCCGATCATGCATCGCAAGATCGGGGATATCATCGTCGAAGAAGGCGAAGCGATCACACAAGATATGATCGAGACGCTTGGAATCTGAAAAAGCCAGAAGATCTGATCATGGCTGATAACGGAGATTTACAACGACGCTTAAAGAGCATGCTGCGCGAATATGACATTGCGATGCAGACTCTCGCAGACACAGCATAAGACTGAAGTTGAGTTCATGCGCAAAGGGGATACCGAACTCGATCCTGGCGTTATCCGCCAAGTGAAAGTCTATGTCGCTTCCAAGCGGAAGCTCCAAGTCGGGGATAAGATGGCGGGACGCCACGGGAACAAAGGGGTTGTTTCCAATATCGTTCCTGAAGCAGATATGCCTTATCTTTCCGATGGCGATACTGTCGAGATCATCCTGAATCCTCTCGGCGTGCCTTCCCGTATGAACATGGGACAGCTCCTTGAGACTCATCTCGGCTATGCTGCTAAAAAAGCGGGGATCTATGTCAAGAGCCCTGTCTTCGAAGGATTCCCTGAAGTCGCGTATCTGGGAAATGATGAAAGAGCTAGGACTTGCCTGAAGATGGCAAGAGCTATCTGTATGATGGAAGGACTGGCGAGCGGTTTGATAACCGTGTCGTCGTCGGCTACATCTACATGCTGAAACTGAGCCACCTTGTCGCTGATAAGATCCACGCGCGCTCGATTGGACCTTACTCTCTTGTCACGCAACAGCCGCTCGGCGGTAAAGCGCAGATGGGTGGTCAGCGCTTTGGAGAGATGGAAGTATGGGCGCTCGAAGCTTATGGCGCAGCGCACCTTCTTCAAGAGATGCTTACCGTCAAATCGGACGATGTCGCCGGACGTACCCGCATTTACGAGTCGATCGTAAAAGGGGAAAATATGTTAACGGCAGGAACACCTGAATCCTTCAACGTTCTCGTGAAGGAAATGCAAGGGCTTTGCTTAGATGTGCGCACAGAAAGTGCAACAGATGTTTAAACGGGGGAAAGTAGCTTCATGACAGAAGAAGAATTCAAAGATTCCCAATTCGATAAGTTGACCATTAAAATTGCGTCTGATGATGTGATCCGCAATGAATGGTCGCGCGGGGAGATCAAAAAGCCTGAGACGATCAACTATCGCACATTCAAGCCTGAAAAAGGGGGTCTGTTCTGCGAAAAGATCTTCGGACCGACGCGCGATTGGGAATGCGCTTGCGGAAAATACAAGAAGATCAAGCATAAAGGAATCGTCTGCGATCGTTGCGGCGTAGAAGTTACCCTTTCCAAAGTGCGACGCGAACGGATGGCTCATATTGATCTGGCTGTTCCTGTCGTCCATATCTGGTTTTTTAAAACGATGCCTTCTCGGATCGGCAATATTCTCGGGATGTCTGCAACCGATCTCGAGCGCGTGATCTATTACGAAGAATATGTCGTTATCGACCCAGGCCGCACGACTCTTGAAAGAAAGCAGCTGCTCTCATGATGCCGAATACCGCGAAGCGCAAGAAAAATGGGGCTCCGATGCCTTTGTCGCCAGAATGGGTGGCGAGGCGATCCGCGATCTTCTTGAAAAAGAAGATCTCGCAGCACTCGTTGTCGATTTGAAAGACAAACTGCGCAAGACGAAGTCGATGCAAGCCCGGATGAAGCTTGCAAAACGTTTGAAGATTGTCGAGAGCTTTACTTCTTCGCCTAACAGGCCAGACTGGATGGTGATGTCGTGCGTCCCTGTGATCCCTCCAGATTTGCGACCCCTTGTTCCTCTGGATGGCGGAAGTTTTGCGACATCTGATCTTAACGATCTCTATCGACGCGTCATCAACCGTAACAACCGTTTGAAAGCGATCCTCAAGCTCAAAACGCCCGATGTGATCATTCGCAACGAAAAGAGGATGCTGCAAGAAGCTGTCGATGCCTTTTTGATAATGGCCGCCATGGCCATCCTGTCATGGGCGCGGGAAACCGTCCTCTGAAATCTCTTTCAGAAATGCTGAAAGGGAAACAAGGGCGCTTCCGTCAAAACCTACTTGGAAAACGGGTCGACTATTCAGGCCGTTCAGTCATCATCGTCGGTCCTGAACTGCGCTTCAACCAGTGCGGTCTGCCAAAACAGATGGCCCTCGAACTCTTCGAGCCGTTTATCGTTAAGCGTCTAAAAGATCTTGGATATGTCTATACGATCCGTTCTGCGAAGAAGATGATTCAAAAGCAAGCTCCTGAAGTTTGGGACGTTCTTGAAGAGATCATCAAAGGACATCCTGTTCTCCTCAACCGTGCGCCTACACTTCACCGTTTGGGGATCCAGGCCTTTGAACCTGTGCTTGATCGAAGGTAAAGCGATCCGGATCCACCCTCTTGTCTGTACGGCGTTCAACGCCGACTTTGACGGGGACCAGATGGCGGTTCACATCCCTCTTTCTATCGAAGCTCAGCTCGAAGCGAAGTTGCTGATGATGGCTCCCGATAATATTTTCCTGCCCTCTTCTGGTAAACCTTCGCAGTTCCGTCTCAGGATATGATTTTCGGTCTCTACTATCTGATGCTCGATCCGATCTACGTTGCCTGAAGAGCATGGGAAGAAAACTAAGCTCTTCAGAAATATGGAAGAAGTGCTCATAGCCCTCACTGCAGGCGGTAGCTACAACTGGTTTGAGGAGTCAGGCAAAGAAGGGACGACGCGACGACTTAGGACGTGGGATCCGCTTGCATGAAAAGATTAAGCTAAAACTCGAGAGCGGCATCATTGAAACGACACCTGGTCGTGTTTTGTTTAATACCATCGTTCCAAAAGAACTCGGTTTCCAAAACTATGCTCTTCGCAAGAAGAAGATGAGTGAGCTCGTTCTTGAGACCTACAAAAAAGTCGGTCTTGAAGCGACAGTTCGCTTTTTGGACAATTTGAAGAATCTCGGATTTGCTGAAGCGACAAAAGCGGCGCTCTCCATGGGTGTTTGCGACGTCCGCGTTCCAAAAGATAAACAAAAAGTGATCGAAGCGGCGCATAAGCGGATCGCAGTTGTTGTCAAGCAATATGAAGATGGGATCATCACTGAAGGGGAACGAAAATCTAAGATCATTAGCATTTGGACGGAAGTGACCGATCTCCTTTCTGAAGAACTGTTTAAACTTGATCAGTGAAGTGAGAGATGGCGAGCTCAACCCGCTCTATCTGATGATGGACTCGGGTGCTCGTGGTAACAAATCTCAGGTGAAACAGCTCGGAGCTCTCCGCGGTCTGATGGCAAAACCCTCTGGCGAGATCATCGAGTCGCCGATTACTGCCAACTTCCGCGAAGGTTTGAGCGTTCTTGAGTACTTCATCTCTTCTCACGGTGCCCGTAAAGGTCTTGCGGATACTGCGCTTAAAACTGCCGACTCTGGATACCTCACACGCCGTCTTGTCGACGTTTCGCAAGATGTGATCATCACTGAAGATGATTGCGGAACCCTCAATGGGATCGATGTCGCAGCGATCAAACAAGGGCAGGAAGAACTCCTTCCGATCAAAGACCGTATTTATGGACGTACTGTTTGCGACGATATCTATCAACCTGGCGACAGCACGAAAATTCTCGCTCATGCTGGGGATATCCTCACCGTTGCACCAAGCAGAAGCGATCGATGATGCGGGGATCGACAGCATTCGGATCCGTTCAACACTCACTTGTGAATCAAAACGGGGCGTTTGTGCGAAATGCTATGGCATTAACCTCGCCAATGGCAGTTGTCGTCGGTCAGGGAGAAGCTGTCGGTATCATCGCCGCGCAGTCGATCGGTGAACCGGGAACGCAGCTGACGATGCGTACATTCCACTTGGGTGGTATCGCATCTGCAAGCGTCAGCTCCAGAGCTCGTCGCTGAACAAGACGGTGTCCTCGTCTATATGGATCTGCGCACTGTGCAGAACGAAGAAGGGATTTGGCTTGCACTCAATAAGAATGGCACGCTCCACATCGTCCGCGATGAAGGGCGCACACTTGGAAGAGTACAAAAAGCTGCTCAGCACTAAATCGCTCGAGCCGCTTCAAACCTTTACTATCGAGCTAGGGACACATATCCTCTTGCCCGATGGCGCCAAAGTGAAGAAGGGAACCAAAATTGCTCACTGGGAACAACACAACGTCCCGATCATTTGCGAACGTCCTGGCTATGTCAAATATGAAGATCTCGTCGAAGGGATCTCAACTCAGCGCGAAGTCAACAAACAGACAGGTCAGACTGAGCTCATCGTGAAACAGCATCGCGGCGAACTCCATCCACAGATCGTTATCTATGCAGATAAAGAGTGTGCAGAGCTTGTCGGTACCTATGCGATCCCCTCTGGTGCGTATATTTCTGTACAAGAAGGACAGCATGTCTCTGCCGGTATGCTGCTTGCTCGCTTCCTCGTGGCGCGATCAAGACAAAGGATATCGTAGGGGGTCTTGCCTCGTGTCGCTGAGCTTTTTGAAGCGCGCCGTCCGAAAGATGCTGCTGAGATTGCGAAAATCGATGGTGTCGTCGACTTCCGCGGCGTTCAGAAGAACAAACGGATCGTCGTTGTTCGCGATGAAGAGTCTGGCATGGAAGAGGAACACCTCATCCCGCTGACCAAGCACTTGATTGTCCAGCGTGGCGACTTTGTCATCAAAGGACAGCAGCTCACCGATGGCCTTGTCGTTCCGCAAGAGATTCTTGGATATCTGCGGTGTTCGCGAACTTGCAAAAATATCTCGTCAACCAAGTCCAAGAAGTCTACCGCCTCCAAGGGGTCGACATCAACGACAAGCATATCGAGATCATCGTCCGTCAAATGCTTCAGAAAGTCCGCGTCACCGATCCAGGCGATACGACCTTCCTGTATGGCGAAGATATCGATAAGAAGAACTTCCACCGGATCAACCGCAAAACGATCGATGAAGGTGGAAGGCCAGCACAGGCAGCTCCCGTCTTGCTCGGGATTACAAAAGCCTCCCTCGGCACAGACTCGTTCATCTCAGCAGCCTCCTTCCAAGAGACGACCCGCGTCCTGACCGACGCAGCTTGTGAAGGAAAGACCGATTACCTGCTCGATTTCAAATCGAACATCATCATGGGTCATTCTATCCCTGGCGGAACTGGCTTTGAGGAATACCGCAAGCGGATCATCAAATCGGTCGATCGCGACATGGATGAAGAACTCCAATTCGTCTTCGATTAACCCATTCTTTAACACCGCTTGGGCTCTCCCAAGCGGTGTATTTATACTGAAACTACCTCGAGACTAGAGGTAGTTTCTGTATCATCTTTTTCTAGAATTGATCGGCTATTTCTTTAAGTTTTTCATACGAATTCTCAACTTGAAGAATCATATTTTGGTAGGCTGTAATCGACTCAATGACTTCAGGTAGATTTTTATTGATCCAAAAAGTAGTTCCCTGTCCAAAGGGAATGTATATCTTTTTGTAATCATCAGGTGTTTTGACTACAAACCATGCATAGTATCCCTCGTTCACATCTGAACCATAATCACATCCTGTATCATGTGCCATAACAATAGGGACTTTGTTGGCTAGCAAGACTTTTACCATGTCGCCACGAGTATATACCCCAGCATCGACAAAGGCCACATCGATCTCTTTTCCTTCCTGATGAGCAATAGCAATTTGATTTTTAAAATAGAGATCTAATCCAACTAAATAACTTGGATCGATCAAAGCGTAATCCTTGTGCATTGAGCAGGCATACCCACATGCATTATTAAAGCTAAGATCTTTGTGATCTGCATTGTAAGCAAGGGGAACCCAATTTGGACAATCTTTGTAAAGTTTCAGACATTCATTGAACCAAAGATCACCAGTTCCTGGAGTCATGAATTCAATGGAGACCACCTTGTCACAGTTGTCCATAAAATATTTGGTGGAGTAACCACAACCACATTCAAGCAATCCGCGAACTTTTATTGTATTAAATAGCCTTCTAAAATGGGGAATGTGGTCTGTATAAGATGTATTTTGCGCGCAATTAATTAACCAATCATAAGTGATGAAATCAGATTCATAGCCGATGGCCATTGATGATAGAAATCCCAAGCAGATAGAATAAAGTATTTTTTTTAACATCGTGAGTTACCCCCAAGTTTGCAAGAACTATTTGTACTGAAGAGGGGAGAAGGTGTCAATTTTTTATGTCACCTCATTTGAAAAGGCATCACCTAAGACAGTCTCTTAGCAAAAAGTGTTGACATCCTGATTTGAGAATGGGAGAATTTCCCTCCAATGTTAAAACTTGACAGCGATGGAATGCAGGAAAAGACTTCTAATGCTTCGTTAGAGGATCATCTAAAAGCACTTTTTGGATACAACGATTTTCGCCATTCTCAGAAAGAGATCGTGACGGCCGTTTTGGATCGCAAAGATGTTGTGGCTATTTTGCCAACAGGGGCTGGGAAATCGATCTGTTATCAGTTGCCAGCGATGCTGATGCCGGGAATTGCCGTTGTGATTTCGCCCTTGATTTCACTGATGCAAGATCAAGTGGTTAGCTTATATAAAAATGGACTGCCTGCGGCCTTTCTCAACAGTAGCCTGCATTCCGATGAAATCCAGGATTTGCTGAATAACCTCAGCAATTTTAAGTTATTGTATATCGCTCCAGAACGGCTTTCCGATAAAAATTTTGTCCAGCATCTGCAAAAGATACCCGTTTCATTATTTGCCATCGATGAGGCTCATTGTATTTCTCAATGGGGGCATTCTTTCCGACTTGAGTATCGACAGCTATCTTTTTTAAAAACGACGTTCCCCGGCTCTTCCATAGTGGCGCTGACTGCTACGGCGACCAAGGACGTGGAAAAAGATATCATCACACAACTCGGCATGAAAGAGCCCCATGTTATCCGGGCAAGCTTTGATCGACCCAATTTAACTTTCCATATTCAAGCGAAGACGACTCCTATGAGTCAGTTGCGCGATTTTCTAACCAAGCATACAGGAAAATCGGGCATTATCTATGCTGCAACGCGCAAAGTGGTGGATGAGACCTATGCTAACTTGATCCAGGAGGGTTTTAAACCGGGCAAATATCATGCAGGACTGTCAGATCAAGAACGGACGCAAGCGCAGCATGAATTTATTCACGGGGAATGTTCTCTGATGGTGGCGACGGTGGCCTTTGGCATGGGAATCCATAAGCCGGACATCCGTTTTGTCGTCCATATGGATATGCCCCGTTCCATAGAACAGTACTATCAGGAAGTGGGGCGTGCGGGCAGGGATGATCTTCCCTCCGAGTGTTTAATGCTCTACTCGGCCCAGGAATTGATGGTCTACAAGGTCTTTTTGAATCAGATTTCTGATGAGGCAGTCCGCCGGACAACGCAGGCAAAGACAGAGCAGATGCTTGCGCTCTGCCGATCTTCACAGTGCCGGCGTCACGAACTGCTCCGCTATTTTGGAGAAACGTATCCGAGCAGCAGTTGCAACAGCTGCGATCGCTGTTTAGATGGTTCCGAACTCGATGAGACGATTGTTGCACAGCAGATCCTCTCATGCGTTTATCGTCTTAAGCACCAATTTGGCATCAAGCATGTCATCGACGTCCTGCGCGGTGCTAAAACGAAGATGATATTCGATAGGGGGCACGATCGACTATCCACCTATAATTTGATGGCTCAGTATTCTGAGGATGATCTTCGCTATTATATCTCTACCCTGATTGAAAAGGGCCTTTTGGAGCGCTCTGAAGGGGAGTACCCCGTTTTGCGATGGACAGCAGCTTCGCCAAACGTGACGAGTGGGACGCAGAAAGTGATGATGCGAAAGAGAGTCCAGAAAGTAGTGAAGCCCAAGAAAGGGAACGATCTCCAATGCGATCTCGTTTTATTCACCGAACTTTCCCAGTTACGTAAAAAATATGCACAGGAAATGCGGGTCCCCGCTTTTGTCATTTTTGGAGACCGGTCACTCATCGAGATGGCCAGGGTCTACCCGACGAATCGGGAAGCGATGCTGAAGATCAATGGCGTGGGTCCCGTCAAGTGGGAAAGATACGGACAGTCGTTTCTCAATGTCATCATACAACACTCTGCTAAGAGACTATCCACAAACTAATGAGGTAAATAGCCCGTCACTGCGCCACTTCGTGAGGAGCTGACCAAAGAGGCTCAAGACTTAGATCTTACAGCAGGGGAGCCTCAGCAAAATCGGGTTAATACTTGGATAGGTTCAGTCTCCTTATTGCAAAAAATTATCCAGTTATTCTAGAATAGATAAAACATCCTTTTAACGGGCTTCTGTATAGTTATGGCTGATATTTTACAACAAACATACGCCCCTAAGTTATCTCCCGCCATTGCCGACATGGAAACAGCTCGTTTACAAGATTATGTCTTAAAGAACAAAATTTTAGACAGCGATTATAAATTTTATTCCCTTTTTATTATTGGAATTTATAGTGCATACCTAATGACGTTATATTTTGTTGCTAATAGCTCTAATTACTTTGTCATTGTTTTGTTTTCTATTTTTTTTGGAATAATCGCTACACAGATCGCAGGGCTAATGCACGATGCAGCTCATCTAGCGATGTTTAAGTCACAAAAAATGAATCATTTATTCGCAGATCTTTTTGCTACAACAATAGGGAGTAACTATCGACATTGGATTGATAAACATACGCAGCACCACGATCACCCCAACCACATAGATTCAGATTCAGATTTAGAAGTGCCATTTTCTTTCACAACCGAACATTACCTATCACAAACAGGCTACATGAAATGGCTCCGCCGATATCAAGTTTGGGTTTACTTGCCTATGTGCGGTTTCCTCATGTATGCCATCCAATACAATCAGCATATTATCCAGTTATATAAACGCAAATTCCACGTCTTAGATTTGTTGATCTGTTGCTCAAGCATTTTCTTGTGGTATGTAATGCCTTTTCTTCTATTTGGAGTTACAAAAGCGATAGTCTTTATTCCCATTGCTTCATTTATAACAGGCATTTACATGGCCAATATCTTTGCTACAAACCACAAAGGAATGCCTCAACTTTCTAAAGACACCGAAATGTCCAATCTAGAGCAACAAATCATTACAACTCGCAATGTGCGCCCCGGAATCTTAACCGACTTTATTTATTTATGTTTAAATTATCAAATAGAACACCACTTATATCGCCAATGTCCGCGAAATAAATTGAAATTATTAGTTCCTTACATCAAAGATTTTTGTCAACGAACTGGCATTCCCTATACGATTCAAACTCCATGGCAAGCCTATAAAAGTATTTTCACAGACTTATCGCAAACAGCCAAAAAAGGTCAGAAAGCACTTAAAGGCGAAATGAGCAATTCCGGGCGAAAAGGACAGGAAATTTAATGGCACCTTACCCAAGTTAATTGCATCCCATCGCCTCAGGTAGAACGATGCGTGCCACAGCAATGACACGGATCATTTCCCAAATCGATACTTTCGGTTGGTCTTCAAGGGGGGTGCCAGGAATTTGACTTAATCGGTTAATAGGGACAGATTCAGGATGGGGATTTCGCTTGCACAATGTAAGCAAGAGTTCTAATCGGTCCATTGATTCTTCTCCCATCCCTAGGATGCCGCCGCAACAGACACTCAAATTGGCTTTTTCAACAATGTCTAGCGTATTTAACCGATCTTGATAGGTTCTTGTCATGATGATTGTTTTATAAAACTTTTCAGAAGAATCGAGGTTATGATTATAGGCATAGAGTCCAGCTTCCTTAAGCCGCTCAGCTTGGTGCTCTTTGAGCATTCCCAAAGTACAACATACCTCTACACCTAAATCAGTAATCCCTTTAACCATTTGGAGGACTTCTTCAAATTGCTTGCCATCTCGCACTTCTCTCCAGGCGGCTCCCAAGCAGACCCGAGTGGCCCCACGTTCAGCGGCTTTTTTTGCTTCATTGAGGACGTCCTCATATTGCATCATCGGTTGAGCAGAGACAGATGTTTGATATCGAGATGACTGGGCGCAGTATTTACAATCTTCAGGACAACCTCCTGTTTTAATGGAAATTAGGCTACAAACTTGGACCTCAGCCGGTTCGTGGAGCTGGTTGTGAAGAAGATTGGATTTTACAACAAGTTCAAGAAGGGGCATTGCATACAGTTCTTTTAATTCTTCGATAGTCCAGTCATGCCTTATAAACATTCAAATTTCCTATGATTTCAGCCGTTTTGTATTTGAAACAGCGATTTTAGCTCGATTTTTTGCCGTTTTCAATCGAAAATGAGCCATGAATCGACTTGATGAAACTAGAAAATAGTTTATGTAAAATCGAAAAAGGTTTAAAAATGGATCCTTTGTGAGGATCTATCGAGAGAATAGATCCAATTGTATAAAACTAGAAAATAGTTTATAGAAACTTAAAAGAGGGTTAATTTTTTTATGCTTGAAGTTCTGTGTGGTAATAAAAACGTCCAAAGAATTCTCATTTTCCTGTTTGTGAATGGAAAATGTTATGGAACCCAATTGCATCGATCACTTGGAACTCCGCTGACACCCCTTCAAAAAGCTTTAAATCGATTGGAAAAGGGTGGCCTTATCACAAGCTATTATGAAGGAAAGACTCGTCTTTATCAATTTAGCCCCTCTTATCCCTTAATGAATGAATTAGAACAATTGCTTAAAAAAGCGTATACGCTGCTTCCAGCCCATAAGAAGAAAGAGTATTATGTTGTAAAAGAAGATCCTAGAACGTCCCCGGTCCATCAAGAAAATAAAATCAAGGTTCTCCTCGCTTTCTGGGAAAAGCTCATAGGCGTTACGCAGCTCACTTTTCATGCGAAGACAAAATCGAAAGAAGAAAAGGGTTGGAATGGGAAAGGTCAAGGTGAAGTTGTCATGATAAAGGAAGGTTCCAATACGTTAATCTTTAACGAAAAGGGAACCTGGCAAGGCAAACAGGGCGGAGAAGTCAATTTTAGCAATACATTTCGTTGGACTTTGGACCGCAACGCTGGCGTGATTTCTTTGGAACATTTGCGTCGAGGCCCAGATCAACCTGTTTTTCTTTTTCATCTTGCTCCTTCTGGCAAACATTCCCTGTTATCTGTCGATTCCCATCTTTGTGAAGGAGATACCTATTTTGGGCAGATTCATTTTGACCGTTATAGTCTTCGTTTGAATTGGAGGGTAATCGGTCCTAAGAAAAATGAAGAAATCGATTATTATTATTCTTGAGGACTTTACCTTCCTCATAACTCGTTGTAAAGAAATCAGACGTAGAATATCACAAGATTTATGCTTGGTAAATTATCAAAAAACAAAGAGCTTGTCCTCAGGGCATTTGACACGCTATTTAATAAGCGTGACTATATAGCGGCAGAGCGTTTCTGGTCGCCCAACTATATTCAGCACAGTGCTCATATCCCACCTGGACGAGAAGGTTTATTCAATCTAATCAAGGGTTTGCCCCCGTCCTTAAAGTATGAGCCTGGAAGGATTGTTGCAGAAGGTGATCATGTCATGCTCCATGGAAGATATTCAGGTTTTGGTCAGCAGGCAGCCTGGATCGTAGTGGACATTGTGCGTGTAGTTGATGGCGTTCTAACCGAGCATTGGGATGTGATTCAGGACGAAGCTTTGCGTGAGACGTCTAAAAGTGGCCTACCTATGTTTGGTGAAAAGTTTGGTTAAAAAACAATTAAAGTGAAAGGAAAGCGTATGACAAATTCTGACAAGAGTAAACCTTCCATTGTATTAGTTCACGGCGCATTTGCCGATGCCACCGGTTGGCAAAAAGTTATTTCCATTCTGCTGAAAGATGGATTCAGCGTCACTGCAGTGCAAAATCCGCTGAAATCATTGGAGGAAGATGTCGCCACAACCAAACGGGTGATCGAAGCCCAAAAAGGAGATGTCATTTTGGTGGGGCATTCCTATGGAGGTGCTGTCATCTCTGAAGCTGCCGCAGGAAACAATAAAGTCAAGGCTTTGGTGTATGTGGCTGCATTCGCCCCGGACAAAGGAGAATCGCTTGATGGATTGATAAAAAAGTATCCCCCAACTCCTTTATTTGCTGCAGTAGTTCCTGATTCAGCTGGATTCCTTTTTATCGACCAAGCTAAATATCATGAAGTCTTCGCTCATGACGTTACACAAGAGGAAGCACGGGTTTTAGCAACGACCCAAAAAGCGATTGCTGGGAGTGTTTTCGGAGAATCGCTCAAGGCTGCTGCCTGGAAAACCATCCCTTCATGGTATGTCGTATCAACTCAAGACCATGCGATCGATCCTGACTTAGAACGGTTCTTGGCTAAAAGGATGAAAGCTCAAACCACAGAACTCACAACCAGCCACGTTCCTTTTATTTCCCAGCCAGTCAAAATAGCTGAAATTATCGAATCAGCAGCAAAGAGGTAAGGGCGGTAATGCAAGAGGATCTTAAAATCAAGACATTCGACGGAACATTCACCGCGTACGTTGCAGCTCCAGTAACAACTCCGGCTCCAGTCGTCGTTGTGATTCAGGAAATATTCGGTGTGAATTCGGGAATCCGGCAAATCGCGGACGACCTTGCAAAACAGGGGTTTCTAGCCGTATGTCCAGATTTGTTCTGGCGTTTCGAGCCAGGGCTACAACTCTCCGATCATAAAAAATCCGACTGGAAAAAAGGTTTGGATTTCTATAGTCGTTACGATTTTGATGCGGGCATAAAGGACATTGCCGCAACGATCGCAGCCGCTCGCAGGCTTCCTGGCTCAAGCGGAAGGGTCGGCGTCATGGGCTTCTGTTTTGGAGGTCTGATGACCTTCCTGGCCGCAGCGCGGATAGATCTTGACGCAGCGGTCGAATATTACGGTGGTGAAACTCAGAGATACGTGTCTGAAGGGAAAAGAATCAAGAGGCCACTTCTGATGCACCTGGCTGGCGAAGACGAGTATATGGATAAGGCGGCACAAGCAACCATCATTAAGGAGCTTGCAGATAACCCGTTCATCGAGATCCATACCTATCCCGGACGCAACCATGCCTTCGCACGTCCGAATGGTGATCACTATGACGCAAAAGACGCTGAGACGGCCAATGCCCGTACCTTGGCTTTTTTCAAACAGCATCTAAAGGAAAGATCATGACTGATGGATTAGCAACAAGAATTGTTTTGGCAGCAAGGCCGAAAGGAAAGCCTACAGATACAGACTTTCGCATTGAAAAGGCTCCCATACCTCAACCAGGGGCTAAAGAGCTTCTTTTACAAACCCGTTATTTGTCGCTTGACCCCTACATGCGCGGGCGTATGGAGGATATAAAATCGTACGCAACACCATTGCAAATCGGAGATGTGATGACAGGTGAGAGTGTCGCCGAAGTGATCCTTTCAAATATTCCAGATTTTTCAATCGGAGATCTGGTTCTAGCCAATACGGGCTGGCAAACTCATTATCTTTCTAATGGCAAAGGACTACGAAAAATAGACCCGAATGCTTTCCCGGTCACAACGAGGCTTGGCGTCCTGGGAATGCCCGGGTTTACTGCTTATTGTGGACTTCACATGATTGGTCAGCCAAAAGCCGGAGAAACTGTTGTCGTTGCAGCAGCCAGTGGAGCTGTAGGGTCAGTAGTGGGGCAACTTGCAAAACTCGCCGGTGCAAGGTCGGTTGGAATAGCGGGCGGTTTAGAAAAATGTAAGTTTGTAAAAGATGTTTTGGGTTTTGATGAAGTCATCAACCACAAATCCCCCAAATTTGAGCAAGAACTAGCGACTGCTTGCCCTTCAGGAATCGATCTATATTTTGAAAATGTCGGCGGTCTTATCTGGCAAGCCGTATTACCTTTACTAAACAAGTTTGCTAGAGTGCCGGTATGTGGATTGATTTCACAATATAATGGTGTGCCAGCTGAGGAGTTGAAAAACAGTGTAGCTGCTACAATGCGCCAAGTCCTTTCCAAAAGTCTGACCTTGCGCGGCTTTATTAATCATGATTTACTCGATCACTATCCAGATTTCCTCACGCAAGTAGGGAATGGTGTGCGAAGCGGCAAAATCAAATATCGTGAGGATATTGTTGAAGGCCTTGAAAATGCTCCAAGGGCTTTTATCGGCATGTTGGAAGGGCGCAACTTCGGAAAACTGATTATTAAAGTCAGTCAATAGGTAAACATGAACCAAAAATATGAGATCCATCAGCCAATTCTTGTGACAGGGGCTGCCGGTCAGATCGGCGGTGTAGGATTTAAGCTTGTAGAGTTTCTATGTGCAAAAAAAATATCTGTCAGGGCTATGGTTAGAAGGGTTGACGATCGCTCTCAAGCCCTTGTCAATCTTGGCGCTGAAGTTGTAGTTGGCGATCTCACAGATTTGAAAGATGTTAATCGTGTTATTAAAGGTTGCAGGCGTATTTATTTTGGCATGTCTGTATCTTCCTCTTATCTTGAGGCTACGGTGAATGTTGCCGCCATTGCTAAGTATCATGGGGTTGAACTCTTTGTAAATATCTCTCAAATGACAGTTTCAGAAATGAGCGTCACTGCAACTACTTCGAGCCCTCAGCAGAAGCTGCAATGGCTGTCAGAACAAGTATTGAATTGGTCTGGATTGCCCTGCGTGCATGTCAGACCGACAGTGTTTCTTGAGAATCCATTATTTCATCAAGTGGCTGCTAATACAATTAGAGAATCGGGAGAAATAAAACTCCCTTTTGGAACAGGCCGTACCTCTCCAATCGCTTCCTATGATGTAGCAAGAGTTTTGGCTAAAATTCTATCAGATCCGGCAGCCTCCCATATCGGTAAAGTTTACGAATTGACAGGCCTTAAAACTCAAGATCTCAAAGAAATCGCACAAGAATATTCATCGGCCCTTGGCCGTCCACTCAAATATGTCGACATGCCACTGGAAGAATGGGGCATCCGTGAACTTAAACCCATAGGTTTACCAGATCATGTCTATAACCATATTTATACAATGGCTCGTCTGCACAAGGAAAATCGTTACGATCGCCTGGTAAACACTGTTGAAGATTTGACAGGTGTAAAACCCATGTCAGTTAAAGACTGGGTGCAAGCTCATCTAGCAGATTTTCAAACGAGTGGTATGAACACTGGATAACCCTAATGATTCATCAAAAGATGGATCGCCTTCTGCATGGCATGGCACCATTGGAAAAGCCAAGGTTACCATTGATGTGGAGAATACCGACTTTTATCTCAGTGCCAGGCGAAGTGGGACAGCATGCAGAAGAAAAACAAACCTGAGAAGAAAAAGAAATCACATTTCATGGATGACGAGGAGGATGAAGAAGAAGAGGAGGATCACTCCCCAAGGGTTTCCGCGTCAATTAAGTGGTCCACTGAGAATTGAATTCAACATCTGTCTCTTCGTTCATCACAGGTTCCATCCCTTTATTTAGGCTACCTGTGCGTGGGATCACAAAAAATTTGTACACCGCTTCCAGGTTTTGAAACTCCTCGTCCAAAAAATACCTGAAAGGCTTTTTAAGGACTTTGGCGATCCTCTCTAACATGTTTAGGGATGGCACTGACATTCCAGTCTCATATCTGGAAATACTTTTTTGCATCGCTCCGATAGATGAAGCCAGTTGATTTTGAGTCATATCATGCTCAATACGAGCTAGCCTGATCTTTTTTCCTAATTTTTTTGCATCCATGTTATTTTCTTTTGTAAATACCCGATATTTAGGGGTATCGTAGGGCTTTTATTGTTTATAGTCAATTTTTTAGAGAGCCTGTTTTCCGCTTCAATTAAGTGGCCACTGAGAATTGAGTTCAACATCACGAATGGAGGTCTTTTGCTGCCTGCTTGCGCAAACGGCTTAGGGCGCGAAGAATAGAATCCAAGACATCATCGAGATGTTTCCCGACGAACCAAAAATATGACGTGCATCAGCCAATTCTTGTGACAGGTGCTGCCGGTGAAGAAATTTGTTTTTTGATGAGATAAATAGGTTGTTACTGTGCTGCTAGCTTGCCATGAGTACAAAAAAACAATGCAGAAATACTGAAATGCTCTTTAGAATAAAGGCTTGAAAATAGAAGCAGTATGGGGGATGGCATGATGAAGATGACCACATTGGCCATGTTATTGTTGCTCACGCAGGCAGTTTTTGCTGAAATACCGCCTTCACGTGTAGAAGATCCCGAAGAAGGAATTTCTTATCCATACCCTTTTTTTTATGACGATACCGATTCTTTTTCTGCTGAAGATGCGGGTGAGCATGAGTCAAAGAATGATTCATCAAAAGATGAATCACCTTCTGCATGGCATGGTACCATTGGAAAAGCCAAGGTTACCGTTGATGTAGAGAATACCGACTTTCTATCTCAGTGTCAGGCGAAGTGGGATAGCATGCAGAAGAAAAACAAACCTGAGAAGAAAAAGAAATCACGTTTCAATGACGATGAGGATGAAGAGGAAAAGGAGGATCATTCTCCCAGGGTTACTGCTTCAATTAAATGGTCTACCGAGAATTGAGGTCATCTGAGCGTGTGTGAGCGAACTAAAGTCTGTAACTAGTCGTGGGTTATTTTTCATATAGCGCGATATCCTACGGAAATAATCGCGTCAAGATTATAATACTCCAACTGTCGTTCAATGTTTCTAGTATCTTCTTGTCGAAATGAGGGCCATATTCGGTTCGATTCAGAAAAATTTCCTAAAATTCAGTTCATTTGCGGAAAAAATGCGGAAAATTGCATGAAGAAGCAAGAGGGCAATATGCTTTTTGTCCTCATGTCGCTATAATCGAAATTGGTCAATCTTGTTCTATGAGGAGGGATTATGACAATTGATGAAAAGGCCATGCAGTTTTTGGAAGAACATATTCCCGAGCAAGCAACAATGGCTCTTAAACAAGCTTACTGGCAGGCCCTAGCCTCGGGGAACACTGTCTTGGTGTGCGAGAATGGAGAATTGGTCGAAAAGCATCCAGATGGAACACGGAAAATACTGAAAAAGATTCCACCTCCAACAACGACAATTCCAGGCAAACGATGGGAAATTCGATGAGTAAGAATGTTCCTCGTGTGCGTATGTTTGCTGGTCCCAATGGATCAGGTAAGAGCACGATCAAATCTGTAATTGGCCGAGAGCTTCTTGGGGTGTATGTAAATCCTGATGAAATTGAAGAGGAGATGCGAAAAAAAGATTTTATAGATCTTGCCTATTACGAGATCCAGACGACTGCTGATGAAGTTTTAGGTTTTTTTAAAAAATCGCCCCTATTAGAAAAAACCGATTTGTTAGCTGCAGCAGCTGCGATTCGATTTGGTGATGACAAACTCATTTTTCATGATGCTGGGGTTAACACATACTTTGCATCGGTTGTAGCAGACTTCATTCGTTCGAGGCTCTTGGATGCAGGGAAATCGTTCACTTTTGAGACTGTGATGTCTTATCCCGATAAAGTTGAGGTGCTACGCAAGGCCCAATCAAAAGGTTACCGTACTTATCTTTACTATATTGCGACCGAAGATCCCGATATCAATATATCACGCGTACAGTACCGAATCAGCATAGGTGGCCATTCTGTTCCAAAAGACAAGATTGTAGAGCGCTATAAGCGTTCCTTAGATTTGTTAGTACAGGCTGTTCAAGCTTCCAACCGAGCCTATATTTTTGACAATTCCCTTCAGCAGCCCCTCCTGGTTGCAGAGATTACTAACGGTCGGATTCTTGAGATGAAAACAGATCAGATGCCCGGATGGTTCAAAAGGTCGTTGGGAAACAAACTTTTTGCGAGTTAAATCAAACTGTCTCTGAAACTGGATCTAAGATAAGGAGCAAGGTCACATATACTGAGGGTCGTCACAGGATTCGTTCTCGGTGAATTTTTCACTGTGCATTTTTTTTTAAAATTGCTAGCGTGGAAAAAACTTTGTCTCTTTAGGAGGATTCTATGAAAGCGTATTTCACTGTCTCATGTCTGCTCGCAATAAGCACAATCTTTGCTAGCCCTACACAACAAGCAGAGGTTTATCTCATCGAAGACGAAACTGCTCCACTTTTTCAACGTTACCTTACAAAATGCCGTAAGCATAACATGGCAAATCAACCTGTTTATTTGCGGAATGCTTGCCGAGAAAAGAATCCTTCTTCCAATGATATCATCATCCTCAATCTGGATCCTCCATCCACGATGCAAATCAATGATATTGCTGAGCGTATTTTATACGGAGATGCCGATGTCGTGCACTTGAGAAATATTTCCACAAACACAGCCTTTCATTTATATGAATTGTTGCAGCAAAATTATACCCATTTTATCCATGTTCCATGTCAGGAGAAGGGGGTGTTCGTCGCTAGCAAATATCCTCTCAAACAAGCCGAGGTTATACGAATTGAACAGGAAAATGCTTCTTACAAAGATATATTAAAGTTTACGATTCACGAAGATAATATTTGCTGTGCTCGTGTTGGTACAAGTGATTTATCAATTCAGGTTGTTAATTCAAGCGGCAGCGATGATAATACTACAACTCCAATTCTTTTAATCGACGTACCTGGTACTTTCACTGTCATCAAACAACAATTCTCTCCACTTCAATTAGGAGAAAGGGTAGATCTCCTTGCTACAGAAATGTTTGAAATTCTGTCTGTTAGGAGAGGGGAAGGAGACAATGATGATAGAGGTGGGAGTTACGGGGGAGGCAGAGTTGATATAAATTTTGGCCCAGGTGGACCTGAGTGGAGTGCTTCCGCATTTGGAGGATATGAGGATGATCGAGGCAACTACGCAGAAGTAGAAGTCAGAAGAAATGAAAATGGAACAACCTCTGTCGGCGCTGAAGCAGGACATGATAACGACAAATAGACGATCCTTACTGACTTTTATAGTGGCCTTGTGCATTTGCACACTGGCTGGTTTTTATTTGCTCCGAAAGCCCTACTATAGAAATCCTCTAGAAGTGTCGGGTTTTTTCAATGAGAAAAGCCATTTTATTCCTTTAAAAATCAGTGGTTTTTCCCGTTGTAATAGTCCACAAATTGAAGTTGAGATTGAAAATCACATTATCTCGTCAGAAATCGATTTGGGTTGGAGGGGAGGGATTGCTCTCCTTCCTGCAACTTTACATAATCTTCACAATAAGACGTTTATTGGACGTTATCCTTTTTGTGGTCTGAAAGGAAAAATATATGAATCTGATGTTTATGAGCTGCCTCATATACACTTTGGAAAAATGAAAATTTTTCCAATGAAAGTCAAGGAGGAAAGCTTAGAGTTTTTAGAAGATAGCATTCTTAAGAAAGGAGAGCAGGACATTCCTGAAAATGGTCAAGGAAGGGTTGGATGGCATGTGTTTAAGTCTTTTAATGTGCTATTAGATTGTGAACACTATGCCCTTGTGATGTGTGATAGTTTGGCTACTTTAAAAGAACAGGGTTTCCCCATAGATTCTTTCATAGAAGCCCCTCTACTGCTAGATCGCGATTCTATCGATTTTAATGTGATTACAGAGGCAGGCCCCCTCCGATGTATGCTAGATACGGGGTCAACTTGGAATCTTTTAAATAAAGACCTTCAGGATGAAAACCAAGACCATAGGCTTATCGATTTAGATCATATTAATGAAAAAGCTCCACTATTTAATCTCGAAAATGAAAATCTACTTACCTTCAATTCAGAAGATCGCTGGGATGCCAAAACATTTCAGATTAATGGAAATGAATTTGGGCCTGTTAATTTTGTGAAAATGAAATCTCCTTTGGGTCTTGACGCGATCATCGGCATGGAATTTATTGATAATCACCTGATTTTCATCGATTTTCGAAATGAAAAGATCTATTTTTCCAAACTTCCTGAAGAACGCTCTCTTCTCGTTAGAGCGTACGATTTTTTCGACAACAAAATAAGAAATTTCTAGTGCCCCTAACTTAAAAGTTTTCATTGGTAGAGCCTCTTCATTTTTATCCGCGCGTCGGTGACGGAAAATCCCGATAACACTTTTGCTTTTCTTGCATTTCGATGAGGTTCCTCAAAAAATTCGTGCTGAAGTAAAGGCAAAAGTAGAACTGTAAAGAAGCAGAATTCTAAAGTCAAATGCGGAAAAAAGGCACTATTCCTGTTTAAAACATCTGCGCAAAAGAACGTAAGTTGCTGAGGATAAATATGGGGCAAACAGAACTTGAACCTGCGACCAGCGGATTATGAGGGAGCGAGAATTCAATCTCAACCAGCGCCATCCAACCTATATGAACTCCACTATAAGAGGTTTTAGGGAATAGTGTCACTGGTTTTTACCTGATGATACTGGTCTAAATCGATGGTCGTTGCACCGTTAGTGCACCGCAAATCTCCCAAGAGATTTCTTTTCAGAAAAATTCTGCTTTTTTGTAAAGTATTCACCAGTTTGGTAAACGAAAAAAGATTTGTCGGTCTAACGAGTTTTTTCAGTGGAAATCCATTTTAGGAATAAAAAGCTTCAGGAATTGTGTCAAACAAGCAAGTTGATGAAAAAAAAGTTGGGGGATGAGCTTGCGAAAAAATTAATGGCTCGTCTTTCTGACCTAGAATCTGCGTCGACTGTTTCGGAACTCACGGCAGGTCGTCCCCATCCATTGGAATATGATCGTGAAGGACAATTCGCAGTCGATCTCAATAATATGATACGACTGATTTTCGAACCGGCAAATGAACCGATTCCGAGATGTTCGGATGAAACAGTGGACTGGAAAAGGATTACGATGATAAGGATTGTGTGCATAGGGGATTATCATGGATGACAAGGTAAAAGGTTTTAATCCTGATTGGGTTGTACCTCCAGGGGCGACCATCGCTGATTTGTTAAAGGAACGTGGTTGGACTCAAGTTGAGTTCGCTCAACGCATTGATTATGCGCCCAAACATGTCAACTTGCTTATCAAGGGTAAAGCAGCGATTAATGAAGAGACAGCTCTAAGACTAGAGCGTGTTTTAGGTAGTACAGTTGGATTCTGGCTAACTCGTGAGGCTCGTTATCGGGAATCCTTGACACGTCAAAGTGAAAATAACTCTTTAATAAGTGATTTAGGATGGCTGAAAGAGTTGCCTCTTAAGGATATGATTGACTTTGGCTGGATCAACAGATTTGCTAATAAAGCGCAACAAGTCGCTGAATGTCTTCGTTTTTTTGGTGTAGCTTCTGTTGAGGTTTGGAAACAAAAATGGAGATGCGATTTAGCCGCTTTCCGTTCACAAAAAGTTCTAGATAAACACAAGGGAGCCATTGCTGCTTGGGTGCGTCAATGTGAACATCAGGCTCTTTCTTTAGATTGTCAGCCATATGATGCTCAAAAATTTAGGGAGATTTTGCAAGAAGCACGAGGACTTACTAAGGAAGACAAGGCAGAGGTGTTTATTAAAAAACTGAGAGAATTATGTGCGAAAGCAGGAGTGATTTTAGCAATAGTTCCGGCGCCAAAAAACTGTCCGGTTTGTGGTGCAACTCGCTGGCTGATGCCTGAAAAGGCCCTTCTTATGTTGAGTGATAGGTATAAATCAAACGATCAATTCTGGTTTTCATTTTTTCATGAAGCCGCCCATCTGCTGTTTCACGCAAAAAAAATCCTGTTTATTGATACTGGAAGTCAAATTGATGGTGAAGATGAAAAGCAAGCTGACAATTTTGCTAGTAATACTCTTATTCCTCCTGAATTTGCAAAACAACTATCAAAAATAACCACCAATGAAGATTCAATTAGGCTTTTTGCGAAGAATTTGGACATTGCTCCCGGCGTTGTTGTAGGTAGAATGCAGAAAGAAAAATTATTAACTTGGAATACACATCTTAACAAGCTTAAGACAAAAGTGCAGTTTTCCGGAAATTGACACTATAAGTAAATAAAAAAAATAATTGAGCGATGAAATATTGGTCATTTACTGGTTAAATTCGATTTCATAATAATCTGTGAACTGCGAATTGACTATTTGTGGTTTGCTGCCGAATATGCTGATAGGCGCGTTGCTCCACGCTATCTTTTTGCGTTGAACGAGGGGAAGGCAACATCATTTTATTCCTTGCCAGATATCAGAAAAAGTGAACATACTACTCTTTGCAAAGATTTTTTTACATCTTCGAAATCAAGACCATGCGTCATATTGCCAATTATCCAACAGACCTTTGGACAACTGTCGCTGAACTGGTCCGAGTAACATGTCTTTCAAAGAGTAAAAAAACCTCTTATTCCAGTTCAAACCCGTGGCTCTGAAATTTCATTTCTCGGCTGTTTTCTGTGACAGTCCTCATGACGTGCTCAGGGGCGCCTTCTGGAATGGCTGCCTCGATCTCCATCGTGATGCGAACTGAAGAACCTAAGAGCCCTACGAGATGTGTAATCACTTCATCTCCAATTTTACTCGCGTCACGGCCAACACGCGTAGGATCGAGCATGACAGTGCCAAAATATCGCTTAGCTTTTGGAGCAGATGTCGTACGTGGTGGAAAAGGATTCGGTTTTTCTAGATTGATGATCGGCTCGAATGTGCCAGCGGGGGGTACTGGAGTTTCTGCTTCGATCTGACGCATCGCTGCATCTGGGCTAACGAGCAATCCTGTATCGGCAGACGTGAGGGGAATGATTTGGTGTCCTGGACGCAGCCCGCGATAACGGCCAGATAACTCGTCGAAACTATCCGCGTAGGCGAATGAGTCTTGCAACCAACTTGTTAATCCAAACCCCTTTTGGACTGCTTGAATCAAAACGTCGGCGTTCTTGAGCCGCGGCAAATAAGGATAGCAGCCAAAATCATTGATCAGCTGGCGAATGGCTATGTGATGTCTGCCGCGCCATAAGAAGGGCATGTTTTTCAGATCTAGGCGCAGACGCGTAGGTGCATAGGTTGTTAGCAGCAACTCATCGTTTTTAAGCCGTTTACTCGCCCGTTCAGCAAGCCCTTCTTGTCCGCCGTTAAAACGGATCGCTTTCCATTCAATGGGTCTCTGGGGATTTTCTTGATGAGGGACAAGCAGCCATTGATAAACATCAGCAATTTTTGCTTTCACAGAAAGATCAGCCGCATTGTTTTGGGTTCTGGCCTGTTTCTTCTGATGTTCGGTAAGATTATGAAGATCTTCTTCATCAACGATAGATTTCCAAGCCAGAAATCGACTAATGGATGTTTCCAATTCCTGAAGCCTAGTTTTATCCGGCGCAAGAAAAACAAGGGCATTGCGATACAAGCGTGGAGTTGTGCCGCTTGTCTCTAAGATTCTGATCGCTTCCTCTTCAGCTGCACTTTTTGGATCTCTGCTATAGGAGTGATCGGCACTGAGAACGACAAGGCGGGCATCTGCATCATCAGGAACGTCAGCACTAGAGGTAGGAACAGGGTGTACTCGATTGAAATCACCCGACTTTTTGAGATCAGATCGGAGGCGTTGCTCCAACTCATGCATCATTTTGTCTCGGTCGCGTCTGAACTGTTCTGTGCGCTCTTCCGCGAGTTTTGATACAGTTGGCTGCGTCGTGTACCAGTAACGGGGTCCATCCGAGTAGAGATAAGTAGCTACATCAGAAAGTCTTCGGAGCGCATCGCCAAATTGTGCTAGCTGTTCGCCGGGGAGTGCACAACCGAGTTTGATGCGTCTATCTTCGATCCCACAATTTGCAGCCTTAGACACGGGCGCTGAACCCATCCAGATTGTGCGAGCAACGCGGCGGCAAATTTGATGTTTTCCAAGAGACCCTGACAGCTCACGGTCGAGACGCCAAGGCAATGAACGGGGACCGTCTACATCTGACTCAAGAATAGGCATCCAAGGATCGGGAAGATAGCGTGTGAGTTCGGATTGCACATGATCAATAGGGATATTTCCAGGCATGATCAGCGGGTTTTTGTCTCCTTGTTCCCAGAGATGATGAATGACTGCGGCCATTAGACGCAAGATTCCTCTGGTACGTTGGAACTGGGGATTTGAAGACCAATCGGTATAAAGTCTTTCAAAGAGTTCTGGGTGGAGGGGATAAGCGGCCTTTAGTCTCTGTTCATATCGTTCCTCGGAACATTCAGGGGGAAATTCTTGGGTTTGTTTGCGATAAAAATCGCTAAAGGATCGGGCGGTCACATCACGATCTTTATATCCGTCTCCTGCGAGCGGTTCAAAAAGTCGTTTTCGGACGATCTCGAAACTCTCTTCTGCGCTTGCTGGTCGCCAGGGCGATTCCACGCGTCCGATCACATTGCGCAGACAATCAAGGGCTTCACGTCCGCGCCGACCGCCCACTTCTACATCATCCGGTGGTGCATCCCGGGAACCAGCGGCCTCCGAAGCCGGAAGGCTGATCACCAAGAGACATCCATTAGCCAATTTTGCCGATTCGGTTAAGGTTTGGGCAAACGTAAATTGAGTTCCAAAATCGCCTCCTGGAAGGTTTTTTTCATCATGAAGCTGCCTCGCGTAAGCTACCCATTCATCAATCAGAATGAGGCAAGGTCCATAATCGTTCAGCAATTCCCTCAGCTTGTCGCCTGGATTAGTGGCTCTTTCGTCATCAGTGCGAATGCGTTCAAAAGCGGTTCGGCCGCCGAGCTGCCATGCTAATTCTCCCCATAAAGTGTGTACAAGGGTGCCATCTGGCTTAGGGCTGGGACTTCCGGGTGAGATCTTATTTCCCACAAGAACCACGCGCTTGACGGGTGGCAGATTTTGGATATTAGCTGACTCCAACAATTCGCCAACGCCTAGCAGTTCGGTCGGTATTTTTCCTGCACAAAGATGGTAGAGTGCGAGCATCGAGTGCGTTTTACCCCCGCCAAAATTTGTTTGCAGCTGCACCACTGGATCTCCACCCTGATTAGAGAGTCGCCTTGCGGCGCTGACTAGAAGACGCTTTAAACTTTCCGTAAGAAATGTGCGTCGAAAAAATTCGATAGGATTGCAGTATTCCTCTGTACCTTCTCCTAGATGGACCTGATGCAAATCAGCGGCAAATTCTGCTTGGATGTAACGGCCGCTTGCCACGTCCTTATGTGGGGTTGTCACTTCTCGCCATGGCTTAAGATGAGATATGGCTGCTCCCTCTGCTACAGGTTCTGCATTTTTGCGTTTGTCTGTGCGTACCTGTTCGTCAAAGCGCAGACGCAAAAGATCCATTTTCATTTTCTCGAGTTCAGCTGACTGAACGGCGGCAGAGATAGCATTGAGGAGACGGCTGGCGGAGTCAAGAGCACGATATGTGTCATCGCTGGAGAAGGGATTTTGATGAGCCCATTTATTGCGAACCTCTCTCAATTCGCTTACCAAACTACGATCCGCAAATCCCAGAATGTTGCGAAAGATGTCGTTCCAGCTCTCCCAGATGAGTTTTAAAAGAGGTGCAGTATCCCATTCTGTGAGAGGTTTATTCGCGAGCAGGCGATCATCACCCATAAAGAGGGCAGCTTGCGATTTAGCTTCTGCCTTGTATGTATTTTTGATCTCTCTTTCGACAAATGGCCCCAGCCCTGCCTTAAGGAGTTCCAGCGCCTTGCCGACGCGTTCAGAATTGGTGATCGCCATTAATATAGTTCCCTAAATAAATATTTCCTGTTTGTCCCGTCGCTGCTGTGAGAGACGTTTGATTTCCGGCCAGCTTTGCACCAGGGCATTGTAAGCCAAAGCATCTTGGGCGCGCTTTTTCTTCTCGCAAGTATCGAAGAGCCGATAGGCTAGATCTCTTGCAGCATCCGCCTTACTCCCCAGTTTGACGATCAGGTTGGCTGCAATTATCTCGCTCCGATTGAGAGCTCTAATAATTTGATGCACGACTTCCCAAACAGTTATACGGGATCTTGTTTGAGGGTCCCATTCATCGGGCAATTCGTCTGGTTTCAGAAGGCGGACTTTTCCTGCTTTTGAATGGGCCAGACCGAATTTGACCAAGCTATCAACGCTAACATTAGTAGATGTAGACAGTTTTTCCGCTTCGCCGAAAGTCCCTTCCGAAAAACCATGGTCTTCAAACCATCCAAGTGCCCAACGGGTGGCATCATCAAGTTCGCTTTCATGTTCCGTTTGTGATTCATCAATGATTTGGTTAATGAGAGAGAGCGCTTCGCGCACAGTCATTGTGTTGCCAACTGCGTCTATGACTTTGGTGTAGCGCGTAAGGACCTCCATGCCCGGTCCGATAGCCGCCTGCCGCAGATCCACTGCTGCAATGTTGTCCCGCTTTAGGTAAGCGATCGCTTGGGGTAATTCTCGTCGCAGATGGGTCAAGAATTCGCGTCGTGTAATGGTAGGAGCTAACGGACAACGGGGGCGACATACAAGAACAATGCTGGATGCAAGAGCATTTGTGTCCATGCCAATCATGCGACTGGCGTTCTCAGTTTGCATGGGTATGGTACCGGTCAGAGCGAATCCTGCTCGTATCACGGCTTCCAAGAAAGTTTCCCAGCCTGTGCTAATCGTCCCTGATTCATTGGTGCTTTCAGACTGCTTAAAGGCATAGTATATTGTCACAGGGAAGGCAGGATGAGTCTGTTCTGCAAGCCGATGCATTGCATGAGTCATTCCTTCAAGAAAGAAAGTTTCTGCTTTTTGCTTATCTCCATGGCGATAAGGGGTAGCGACAAGCTCTTGCGTTTTCGGTACGGTGGGAGTTCTGAATAAGAGAGGGAAGACTGAATGAAGGGAATGACGTAGCCAGATGTAGAAAAAATCCGATAGGTCGGCATAACCTATGTTATCGTAATAAGGTGGGTCAGTAGAAATGACTTTGTCTTTAGAAATATTCTGGGTACTTGCATCTTTTTGTAATGCTGATCCTATATCCGAACTTCTTGCGTTCGCAAATGATTTTGTAAAGGATTTGCAGATGTTTTCGATGAGTATCTCCCACGATCCGGAACTGCTGCCAAGTGGGTTACTTTCTGCAAAATCCCAAATCATTGGAATTGCTTGTCGACCAAAAAGTTGTCTTGGACATTGCGCCACGGGCTCCCATCTACAAAGACTATTAGCAAGATCTGCTTGTTTGCTGAGTGCAAAGCTTAGATACACTGCAACAGCATCTGCATAGGCCTGAGCGCCTTTGCCTCTGGCATCGAGTCTTTTGCTATCCTTAGGCAACTCGAGGAGAGTCGCGTCCTTAAGTGCTTTCTCATGCGCCTCCCCTATTAGATCAGAAAGGGTCGTAAGCGCGACCAATTGGCGCGAGGTAAAAAGGTCAGCGAAACAATTCATTCCATAGTTTGGAGTTTTGAAATCGCGAGGATTTTTTGGTATTTCTCCATCAGGTTTCCATGTGATTACAGCTTGGCGGGCAATCTCTGCCATCTCCTTCATCGGATGCAAATAAACTCGTCCATCCTTTCCATCGGCCACGATTGCCATCAATCGGACACCCATACGACACGCTTTGCCTTCCGAGCGGATGTATTCGAATGGCATAGCTACTCCAGACATCAAACAGATGCCGCCTTTACGGTTGATTGTCTCCTCTAGAGTTGGTTCGCCTCCTACCCTTACCATGAAGTCATAATTACTCTTGTCTTTTCGAATTACCGGCTCGACCCATGCTTCTTTGCCTTTTTTGGTGGAAAGCCTGAAAGATGCGACGAGAGGTACATCGACATGATCGAATGCTGGATTAGGGCTTTTGACAGTTCGGGTCCAGAGCCAACTAATTATAGTTAATTTTTGTCCAACCAACCCCTTGAGACTCAGTTGTTCTTGCGCCATGCTTTCAGTTATTTCGACTTTAGGGTAGAGATGCCCAATCCTCTGTTCGGCCTCCTTGCGCATCCATTGCCCATAGTGGCGAATGTCTTCGGCCAAACCTGTCACTCCGCGCCACTTCTCGGAAATATCCAATTTTTCTTTGCATCTATCGGGATTCACTGGTGCACATCCTGCGAATTTCGGCGGGATTTCGATCATTGCCTTGTTGATGAGAACGGCTACGGGGTTTAGATCGGAAGCATAACTCTCTAGCCCCAGCCGTTGAGCTTCGAGTGGTAGTGCCCCTCCGCCAGCAAATGGATCATGAAATCCAGGCAATTTCTCAGGATCAAAAAGTTCCGAAGCACGGGGATGATCCTGATTCTCCGCACAAGTCATTCGCCAACTCTTCCGGATTTCTTCACGCGCCCGTTCCAATACATCTTCATTCGTTGTGTTTTCCCATTGAACCAATTCTTCAATGAGTCTAAAAAGCCTTTGACGCTCTTTTTCTTGTGTTTCTACAGTCGGGAATTTATTGGGATGACCGGAAGGATCATCCACCATTTGAGCAAAGATTACCGCTCTTGCGGCAGCAAGAGGTCGCCTTGCCCACCAAAGATGCAGTGTACTCGGATGGCCGTGTCGGATCGACTTTTCCCTTACGCATGCTTTATTGATTGCATCAAGGGGCAATGCGACTTCGATCAGCTTCTTTTTGTAAGCCATCCATTTCTCCATCGTGTCTGTCATGATGGCTCCTCCGAATGCGCTAGAAGATCAGCGAAGTGATAGTTTACACTCGCCGCTTTGAAGTCTGGTTCGCGCTGGAAGGGCCTTTTTGCATAAGACACTCGATGGATTTGTTTGTCAAATGTTACAATAGCCAAAATAAAGTCTTCAGGCTTATTTAAAGCTGTAAGTATTTCGTTTTTAGTAACTGTAATAGTCTTTGCATCTGCAACGCGGCCTTTCACCTCAAGGAAACGCAAGCGTCCTGTATGCGGGTCGCGGCTTTCAATGTCGTAACCGAGTTTGTCCTTCTCACGATCAACTGGTTCATAGCCAAGCCCCCGCTCAGTTTCCATGACAATTTCTCGGGCCTTGGCCGCTGCTGCTTGAGTATCCGCCGTTTCGGTTTCTTCAGAAATAGGACGGTCTGTCATGTGAGCGATCAGACCAATGGGAATTACCAGGACGCCTCCTACTACCACTGGAGGCATAGCGGAAATTTGCGCTTCAAGATCGAGTTGCATCATCCGCTTCTGAAGGCGCGTTTCAAGATCGTCTGCTCTACGGCGGGCTTCCTGAGAATTGAGGCGAGCATTGACCTTACCCGAGCGTTCTTGATCTTTGAGAGTTTCAGCGCGGTGATCCCAGTAGCTGATTTCCTTGGTCAATCGATCCTTGACTGCACCGCGAGTTTTTCCAACCCATTCCAACCTTCTGTTTTTTACTTCGGTCAAGTGTTTTGGCACAGCATCCGAAATGGCGTACATAAGCGCTCTATTCTCTAAATCGCGATGAATCCAGGCGCATTCAGATCGGGCCAAAAATGCATCGACATCTGGATCGGTAGAGGTAAGAGGACGATAATCAAGATAGGGGGCATATTCAAGGCGATAGGCAGTCCCCTTTGAGTCCAGTTCCACATGGAGCATTTGTTTTGAAATCATTCGTCGTTCGCCATTTTTTGTCTTGCTTGCGTCTTGAATAGAGTGCTCGAGATAAAATAACATGCGAGGTTCTGTTCCAAGATCGCGTTCATCTACCAGAATTGTGCCTTGGCGTAGGAGATCGCGATAGCGCTCCAGAGTTAGGTCAAGCGTGGCATCGAGCAGTGCGTGCCCGGGGCAAACAAAAGCGGCTAGTGGCTGACCTTGTGGTGAGATTAAGGGTTTTTCAAATGCAATTCTCTCGTATTTTTGCAAGACCGGTCCGCCAATGCCAATTAATCGGTCTCGGTTACGTATTGGTGCGGGAACGTGAGTGATTTCATAGCGACGCGGTTCGCGTTCTCGGATTTGGCCGCCGAGATGTTGAAAGGATTCAAGGAAAAAAGATTCGATGTAGTGTGGCTGTAGGCGACGAGCCTCTGCACGTTCCATTTCTTCACGTATGTTTGCGATACGAGTGATATCCATGCTATCATGACTGAGAGAGCGTTCTTCGAGTAAGTCCTGAAGATGAGGGCGATCGACAGCATCAGAAATGACTTGAGTCAATTTGGCACGAATCTCAGGTTGTTCTCCATAGCGAATGGCTTCAATCAGCAAATCGCGCAAAGGTTTCCCTTCGAACTGAAGCCTACCGAGTACGTCATACACCTGGCCTCCAAGAGCTTGGCGCGCCTGCTCGAGTTTTTCAAGTAGAGTGCGGTAAACATCGCCTTCGCGGGTCTCGTCTGCCAAAAGGTTCCAAAGATGACAAACTTCTGTTTGACCGATACGGTGGATACGGCCGAATCTTTGCTCCAAACGGTTCATATTCCATGGAAGATCATAATTAACCATTAAATGGGCTCGCTGGAGATTTATTCCTTCTCCTGCGGCATCGGTAGCAATCAATATTTGTACTTCGGGGTCGTGTTTGAACGCTTCCTGTGCTTTCAATCGCTCTTCGCGCCCCATTCCGCCGTGAATCACAACAATTGATTCCTTATTCCCAAGGAATGTGCTTACTCGGCTTTCAAGATAGGTCAGAGTGTCGCGATGTTCCGTGAAGATAACGAGTTTTTGTCGCTGTGCGTTCGATTTGAACAACTCTGCAAGCAAACTTGCTAACTCGCGCCATTTGCGATCTTCGCCGCTATTGCGAACCTTAAGCGCCAAGGCTTCAAGTTCAGTAAGAATCAAGATTTCCGTTTTCAATTCTTTGATTGAACGGGAAGCAGTGGCTTGGTCGAGAATTTCCTGCGTATCGGAAGTCTCTTCTTCGTCTAGATCCTCGGTATCTTCTTCATCGAAGTTTGGTGTGCCAGCTGCTATTGATTCGGCAATTGTCCCTCTCTGTAACAGTTCCGCCTCCCGCAAACGATCTTCAAGCTTTTTGCGGCGCCGGGCTAAGGATTGATAAATAGCCTCGGGAGAAGATGCAAGACGGCGCTGAACGATGGTTAGCGCAAATCCTACCGTACCAGCGCGTTTGTCATTCAAGAGGGCTTCGGCGCGATTAAATTCCTCGCGCACGTAGTCGGTGACTGCTTTATAAAGTTGGGCCTCAATTTCCGAGAGCTTATAGGGAACCATGTAGGCTCTTCGCTCAGGGAAAAGAGGCGTTCCATCAAATTTCACCAAGTTTTCTTTCACCATGCGTCGCATCAAATCGGACACTTCTACCTGGTGCACACCGTCACGGAAACGTCCTTCAAAGCGATCGCCATCAAGCAAGGCTAAAAAGAGCTGGAAATCTTCTTCTTTTCCATTATGCGGGGTAGCAGTCATCAAAAGGAAATGGCGGGTAATTCCCGATAATAATTGGCCTAGGCGATAGCGTTTTGTGTATTTGATTTCGCCGCCAAAAAAGGATGCAGAGAGTTTATGTGCTTCATCACAAACAACAAGATCCCAGCGACAGTCAGGCGATTCTAGTTTTTGCTGGAGTTCCTCATTTTGCTTAAGTTGGTCCAGTCGGGCGATAACAAGGTTGTTTTCTTGGAACCAATTTCTTGTGCGAGATGCCTCGAGTTTATCGTTGGTCAGGATTTCAAAGGGGAGATGAAACCGTTGATTGAGTTCATCTTGCCATTGTTCGACTAGACTGCCAGGACAAACAATCAGACAACGTTGTAAATCTCCGCGGATCAACAATTCTTTGATTAGAAGTCCTGCCATGATGGTTTTACCTGCGCCGGGGTCGTCAGCAAGCAGAAAACGCAGGGGCTGACGCGGCAGCATGGACTCGTATACTGCGGTAATTTGATGTGGTAGCGGGTCGACGCTAGATGTATGAATGGCGAGGAGGGGGTCGAAGAGATGCGCAAGCCGGATTCTATTCGCTTCGGAGACAAGTCGAAATAATGCACCATCACCATCGAAACTCCAAGGTCTGCCCTGTTCTACGATCTTGAAACGCGGTTCGTCGTGACGATAAAGGAGCAGATTCTCCACCCCACCGGTTTGGGTTTTGTAAGTGAGTTCAATTGCTTCAGATCCAAACCATTGCACATTAACGATGGTCACTAGACTGTCTGTTAAAATTCCTCGAACGGTACTATTTGGTTTGAGATCTTCGAGTTTATACATCTTGGGACTTCCTAAAATTCTTCCTGCTTATTTACATCAGCCATATAAGTATATCTAAAAATCATGTAAATGCAATTAAAGCATTTATTTTATTTAATTAATATTTACAACATCATGATTTTGTTTAATGTAAATTGTAGAATATGAGAAAATAAAATACGTAAAAATGAGAGCAATAACCAAATGGCATTAAATTATAACCCGCAAAGAATTAGGAATTTATTTTGTCCCTCCCCTGAAAAGCCTTTTAAGCTGAGCCGTTCCAAAATCCAAGATTTTCTCAATTGCCCACGCTGCTTCTACCTAGACAGACGATGTGGAACTAACCGTCCGCCTTCTTATCCATTTACGCTTAACAGCGCTGTAGATACCCTATTAAAGAAAGAGTTTGATCAATATCGCTCTGCAGGCAAATCTCACCCCCTTTGTCTGGCTCATGGCATTGATGCGGTTCCCTTTGCCCATCCGGATCTCGATGAGTGGCGTATGAACCTGAAGGGCATCCAATATCATCATGAACTGACGAACTTTATCATTACCGGTTCGGTCGACGATATCTGGGTAAAGCCTGATGGGGAGTTGATTGTGGTGGATTACAAGGCGACCTCAACGACTAAGGCTATAACGCTCGATGAAGAGTACCGTCAAGCATACAAACGGCAGATGGAGATCTACCAGTGGCTCCTTAGAAGAAAAGGGTTTCAGGTGTCTAATACGGGGTATTTTGTCTACTGCAACGGGGACTCTGGAAAGGAGGATTTTTCCGGAAAGCTGGAGTTCGAGATTTCTTTGCTCCCCTATGAAGGAGATGATTCTTGGATCGAAGGAACCATTGGGAGGATCAAAGAGTGCCTAAGCGCATCTACCATTCCAGAGGCTTCTGAGAATTGTGATTTTTGTAAATATTGGTCTGCGGTAAAGACTCATGTCGAAAAGCGATAAGGGTTAATCATGAGCGGCATCGGGCTGGCTTCGGGCTTTCCGCATCTCATTGAATGCTAGATTGAGATATTCCAACTTAAACTCTTGAGGCACGGTCTCTAATACCTCCCAGATGTTGTCGGTATCGGATCTGGGGTGTTCTTGCAACCATTCTTTAAAAAATTGATCGGCATGGCGCCAACGTATTTTGTTTTCAACGTTGGTCAAGCGTTTTTCGATAGAGGGTTTCAAGGGGTGGGTTTCCTTTGCTCATTTCGTTTTGTTGGCCATTTTCTCGAGGGTGGCAATTCTTTCTTCGATTTCGTAGAGCTCGAAGCCTTTGAAGGCATTGCTTAGAATTTTTTCGGAGGCAACGAGCTGGATACGTGGGTCTTCATTGTCAAGTAATGTCAATAAGGTCTCAGCTGCTTTTTGAGTGCCCAATTTGAGCAGGAGTAATGCATTGCAGAAAGCGTTGTGCCTGAGTTTATTGAGCTCCTCTGCGAATTGGGGTTGTTTGAGCCAGGCATGTATTTGTTTGGAGCTAATGCCTGAGCGCCGTGCTGCTTCCTCATAAGAAGGGCTAGAGAGCAGATGGGGGAGGGTCTGTAGCTAACGGGCGGATAGTTTGGGATTTTCCTTACCTTTCATCACTTTTTTACCTTGTTTTACATTTCTGGTTTTCTGAAAACCCTAGGAAACCAGAAATCCAGAAATTTTTTTAGTCGATTAATTCAAAGCTGCGGGCTTTTTCCAGCCTTCCCGTGACCTTGTTTTTCGTCAGACCTGTTTCTTCCATGATCTGTTTGATGGTATAACCTTTTTTCGAAAGTTCGGCGACTTTTATGATCTCGGGATCAATTTGAATGTCTTCAATATGCCAATCCCATAGACCATCTTCAGTTTCGCGCAGTTCCACATGGAAGGGAGCAGCGCTGTCACCTGCAAAATGTCTTGTTTTTTCGAAAACAACTTCGAACCTTGCGCCTTGGTCCGTTTGGTAGTTGGATGGGTTTTTCAGGCAGATCACGGTGTCGAGGATATCTTCTTTTTTGCTTGAACCGCGTTGCTGGCCGCCTTTACCTGCATGGTGAATGAAAAGGATCGACTTACCACGTCTTCGCAATTCTAGCGCCCAGTCTTGAGCGGGCTGCCAACTGTCCGCTTCGTTTTCAATTCCACTGCGAAAGAGCGATGAGATGTTGTCGATGACGATGAGATCACTTTCTTCTACAAATGCCTTGATGGAATCGCGTCCACTTTTTGTTGAAAGGTCGGGCATAGGTCCATCTTGAAGATCTGGAGTGATTAGCCGAAGATTGGCTTGTGCGACTGCGTCAAATGCGTCTGAGGCTGCGATACGTCGAAGTCTTTCTTGTATGGCAATTCCTGGCATTTCGCCGTCGATGAAAAGGACCTTGCGTGCTTTTGGAGCTTCCCATTTTAGAAATTTTCCACCTCTTGCTACAGCACCAGCAATACCGAGGGCGACATGGGTCTTCCCAACGCCTCGCTTTGCATAGATCATGGCTAGACCTTGGGAAGGAAGAAAGGGCGATAATAGCATTTCACGTTCTGGCAGTTTCATGTCTAGGAATTCTCCAAGATGCACGGCTCGAATTTTGCCTTTCTCGCCGATCTCCGCAGATGGGCAATGATCACAGGTGCTTGAGACGATGTCAAGCAGTTCAGCTGTGGTATGTCCCATTTTCAGCCAATCACTGATATCTTGCCCGTGGGATGTGCAATATTCGAGGCCGGGCAAATCGACGACGCGAAGCCGCTTGACTTTGTTGCGCAGATTTTTGCAGAGCAGGTCTTTTCTTTGAAAGCCTGTTTCATCCATGTCATAAAGGAGGATGACATCGGCCCCTTTAAGCATTTCATTGAACTCATCGGGCCATTTGAGGGATTCAGGTGCTGTTGTCGCAATGAGTCCATGGCTCATGAGTTTGTCGGCATCTTTTTCACCTTCGACAAGAAAGATTTGGTTTCCATCGGCAATCCCTTTCATTACTTCGGGTAGATGGTAGAGCACCCGTCTACATCCTTGTAAGTTGTGGATGACTTCTCCATTATCACCGGTACGTTCGCAGAAGAACCCTTTATCTCTTCCCCCTACCCCTGGTTCCATGCGGATTTTTCGATAGAGTTCCCGTCCCGTTTCATCCTTGTAAGAATAGATGATATTGATTGGGTTTTGATGATGTGCTGGACTGGTATTAAACAGGTCGGACACTGTGAGACCAAGAGATGAACAGATGGCTTCGGTAGAACATCCCGCAAAGCATTTTAGCAGGATTTTTCCATCAGAACCTTCAGATATTGAAAGGCTGGGGTTTTTATCATCGTGGGCTGGGCAGCAGGTGGAATAGCCGGATCCTGATTTTTGAGCCGCTTTTCCCGTTTTTGATCTTAGCGTATCTAAAAAGTCAGAGAATTGCATTATTGCACCTCCGGAAAATGAGAGGACTTTTTGGAAGTTTGGGATTCGATCCAGGCTTCGAAGAGGTCCATTCTGAAAACTAAACGCTTACCGATCTTCCTCACGGCATTTTGTAAGCCATTGCGGTGACGGTAAAGAAGCAGGTGGCGGAGCTGTCCCATGCTAAATGGGTATGTTCCGCTCAATACGATTTGCCGAGGCGACCAATATGTGTGACTATCCATTTTCACTCCCGGGTTGTGCCCGATTAATTTAAATACAGCCGAATTGTACTATTTATTTTTTGGATAGGAGTGATGACTGTATTTTTCAAGAGGTGCTATAGAGGGAAATAAAAAAAATAAAAAATAAAAATGGGGATTGACACTGTATTTTTCTAGGACCTGCAATCGAGCAATTTTAAGCTTTTCCAGGGCGTCCGCGACTGCGCTTTTGGAGTTTTGGAAGCCATGATTCGACGATCGTCCTTTTTTTATAGTTTCCGCCGAGCTCACGGATGTAGCGCTGGACATTTTGCATATGAGGGTCGTTATAGATTTTTGTTGGAGAAAGCTTGCGCCCCGACCAATCGATAAGTTTCTGTGCGTGATTGAGGTAGTAGGCTTCATGTCGATCCCGGCTGTGAAGTGGCGCTGTTCGCAGAGCGCTGTTGATGGGTTGAAACTCGAAATAGAGCTCTTTCAGCGTAAGGGGCAGGTATTCGAAGAAGAGATTGTGAATCACGATTTGTTGTTGCGCTATCCATCTGACGCATTTCCAGGCGCTGGCATAGATCGAATCATCCTTGCTGATCAAGTCGTGCTTGCGCCAGTTGCCTTTGTCTATGTCATCCAACAATAGATTGAAAAAATGCGTTGCAAGCCCTGCTCGCTTGTTGTGTTCTTTCTCGGGCAGTTCCACGGAATAGCCCCTTTTATAGCAATCTGGATTCAGCCCTGCCATGAGGGCTGCGCATTGATCGAGCGACCAGAAGTGCTCATGAAGATAAGCTTTGAAGTCATGGAATTCCGACGGCATCACCTCTTCAGCAAACCGTCTTGCGAATTCTTCCTTTGTTTCAGTCTTGTCTATTTCCATGAATTTTCTCCTGATCTCGATTGTCGCGGGTAGTGTAATGAATCCTAATTTTATGGCTCGATCTTAATGCTTGAACTAAATTTTTGATTAAGATTTAGTGGTTTTTCTGGATTGAAAAATATTGTGTACAACCGAGGAGTGTATATGATGAAAACCATGGCAAAATTGTGCTTAATTCTTTCTTGCGTTCTTGGATTCGAAAAGATGTATGCGGCCGAGATACTTCCCTTTTTCCTGCCGTGCCAAAATGGCGCTGTTTTGGAGGGTTATTTTTCCCCTCCGGACACACCCTCTTCTCCGATTGTTTTTGCCATTCAAGGCTCGTCTTGTGAGAGCGCTCTCCAATGGCATGTCGACTTATGCGATCAGTTGAACTCTATTGGCTTAGGGCTCATCGTCCTTGAAAAACAGGGAATCTCCAAAGATGGCGTCGATTTATTTGAATATAGCCAGACCAACTGTCTCCAAAAACGCCTAGAGGATTATATTCTTTGCCTTGAAAATATGCATGTGCTCAGTCCCAGTTGGGATGGAAAGGTCATTTTCTGGGGTGAGTCCGAGGGCGGTATGTTGGCTGCAAACTTAGCCGGTCAAATGTCTGAAACAGCAGCTGTTTTATTGTTCGGTACCGGTGGCGGTATGAAACCTCGAGAAGAGGTAAAATGGACGATTCGTCATCGTCTGGAAGAGCATGGAGCTTTGCAAGATGAGATAGATCAATATATGAGTTCTCTGGATGAACAAATGGATGCTATGATCCTCGATCCGACCCCCAACAAACAGTTTTTTGGAAATACTTATAAATGGTGGGCTTCTTTTCTTGCTGCGGATGAGGTATCGATGTCTTTAAATCAGCGTTCCCTTCCCATTTATCTTGTCCATGGAGTGGAGGATCATCAAATTCCTATTGTTAGTGCTGACCTTGCCGCTGAGGTTTTAAAAGAGGCAAATGCTCTTACCTATCTTCGGTTGGAGGGATATGGCCATGATTTGGATGCCCCAAATGTTCAGGCTACGGCTTGCCAATGGTTGAGTTCCATTTTATTTGGGCAGGAGCGAACGAATGGCAACTTCATTGTTTCGGCGGCTCAATCTCCAATATCTTCTTTTGAGAATTGGCAAACAGATATTTCGCATTACGTTTTGAGTCGAGGAAAAGGAGAGGCTCATGCTGGGGTGAAAGGGAGCAAAGATTCGGATGGAAATGAGAGTGCATCAGGCAGGGTCGGCGTCTCAAAAGAAACGGATGGCTGGGGCAAGTTTGAAGCAGATGCCGGGGTGGGTGCCAAGAAGGACAAAGAGGGGAACGTAAAAGGAGAAGTGGATGTAGAAGCGAGATGGTCGCGTGACTTCTAAATCCCTAAAATATTTGGCTCTTTTCCTTGCAAGTGTCTCGCTGGTCATCGGGGTGCTGTTATGGCGCCCCTTTTCGGCAGGCTACTATAGTTCTTTTGCTGTCACATATGACAAATACGACTACCCTTTCATCACAGCTGAGCTACAAGGCAGGGACTGTGAGCTAGTCGCTGACATCGGGTCTCGATTTCCTCTGTTCTTGTGTAAGGAGGCTCTTGACGGGATCGATAAGCAACCACAAGGCACCGTCCAGTGGCACAGTCTCAATGGGCAAAAACGCGAAGCTGCCTCCTATCTCATTTCAAAGATGAAAGTTGGGAATTTAACGCTGAAGAATGTCGTCGCTTATCAATCATTGGGAGAGGATTACGGCGTTTTAGGAAAATTTTTGGGAGAAGAATTTAATCTTTTATTGGATTTTTCTCATGCCCGCATCGTCGCTTGCGATACTTTTTCCAAACTCCAAGCTAAGAAGCTCGCTGGCAAACACTGGGTGCGCGTCCCTTTTGAGATGAATTGTGGCGGTATCGTCTTCCATGTCGATACTGACTTTGGGGTGCGCAGGCTTGCCATCAACACAACTTGTACATTCACGCATCTCCGTTCCTCTCTCATTTCTTCCGGCCAACCCTCTGTCTCATCCCCTTTGTCTTTGGGGGGACAGAAATTTGGCAATGTCACGTTTAGATCCATCGATTTGCCAGAGGGGCTCAGCGGAATTGACGGATTTATCGGGATGGATTTTCTCAAGAATCACGCCATTTATCTCGATTACACGCATAAAACCGCCTATATTGAACCGCCTGAAGTGTATTTTGAGCGCATCCCTATCACTTTTGCCAGCCGTGGCAGTCCTACTGTCGATGTATCTATTGAAGGTAATGCTTATCCTCTAGAACTCGACCTCGGCAGCTCCTTTCCCTTTTCTTTGCGCCAGGAGATTTTACAAAATATACTTAAAACTACTTACGGCACTGCTGAATGGAGCGATTTTAGAGGGAACAAATATGAATCGCCTGCCTATACAATTCCAGAGATCAAAATTGGCAATCTGACATTTCCCAATGTGATGGCTAAACAAAATAGAGAAGATTTCCATATCAATGTGACATTAGATACCCCTCCTTCACAACCTATTGGGATCATCGGATTGCCCATCCTTGAAAAATACAATCTATTCCTGGACTTTCCCCATTCTACAATTTATGCCAGCAATGATCACTTGCCCCTTCAGCAAGCTGGCCTTCTATCCCAAAATCTTCTCGCTATTCCCTTCGTCCTTCATTCGGATGGCATTTTGCTTTCTGTTGAAACAGATGCAGGAACCTATCGCCTCATGCTTGACACGGGCAGCACACGTACGGCGATACGAGCGCCCCATCCGAATTCCACGGCGCAATTCCGCATCATGGGACATGATTTTGGGGAGCGTTTTATTAAAGCTATTGATGTGAATCCACAATTTGATTTTGATGGTTTCCTTGGCATGGACTTTCTTCATGAATACCCACTCTTTATCGACTACTCCAACAAGATTGTTCTCATCGATCTTCAAAAGGATAAATAGTCGCGCAAGCTGTGCGACTATTTGCTTTATAGCTATCAATCTTCCTCAGTCTGGCTTTCTAAGCGCTGTTGTGCACGTTTGATGGCCTTAAGCAATTTTTCACGAAGGATTACTTTGGGAGGGAGGGCGGTGAGATACTCGGCGACATGAATGCCTGATCGGCCGAGTTCAAGCAATTCAACGCAATCTTCGTTTTTTCCGGCACATAGGATGAGTCCCATTGGGGCTTCTTCACCCGCACGGCGTTCATATTTGTCCAACCAACGCAGATAGAGTTCCATTTGCCCCTTATGTTCGGGTTTAAAGTCGCCGAATTTCAGGTCAATGGCAATTAAACGTTTGAGATCTCTATGGAAAAAGAGCAAGTCTAATTTAAAATCTTCTCCGCCAACGATAATTCGTTTTTGCCGTGCAAGAAAACAAAATCCAGAGCCTAATTCAAGCAGGAATTGTTCTAATTCGCGCATAATGGCGTCTTCTAGGTCTTTCTCAACATACCGGTCGTTGAGATTGAGGAATTCCAGGATATATGGGTCGCGAAATACAAGATCTGGTGTGACACGATCTTCTTGGCGCAAAGTTTCTACTTCTGCTTTAATGACTGCATCTGGCTTCTTTGATAGAGCTGTTCGTTCGTACAACATCGAATCAATCTTTTTACGCAGGGTTCGCACATTCCATTGTTCGATTCGACTCATCTCTGCATAAAAATCTCTCTTGATGCTATCTTTAATAGTGATGAGCTTAACAAGGTGAGACCAACTCAATTGTCGTACCAATGATACGACAATTTGTTCGTCGGGGAACATCTCGGAAAATTGTATCATTCTCCGTAAGTTCTTCTCATTGAATCCATTACCATAATCGAACGCCAATTGTCGTGACACTGTCACGACAATTTGTTTTCCATAATCTGCGCGTTCATTTTGTAAATTTTCTTTTAGAATTCGATTGCCCACTCGCCAATAGGCTATCGCAAGGCCTGCATTGACTGTGGATGCAATAGATTGGCGAGCGTGTTCAATTAATTGTTTTAGGTCCTCTAAAAGGCCTTGTGGAATTGACAATGTTTGATCGGATTGTGGAGGTGAGACTAACTGCTTTGGGGTCATTTGGCGTCTCCTTTGAGGATTTGTTCTGAGATTTGGTTGCTAAATTGTTTTGTGACTTGGACATCCATGTGGGTGTAGTGAACCAACATCGCGAGGGTGCGGTGACCTGTTGCTGTGGCGAGTTGGAGATTAGAGGCGCCTTTTGCAGCGGCGTATGTGCAGAAAGTATGGCGCATGTCGTGGGCCCGGCAATGGGTGATGTTGGCTCGCTTCAGAGCCTCCTGCCAGGCCTTCTTGATGTCGACGCGCCCGAAGGCTGTTTTGCTGGCAAAGACGAGGGATTTTTGAGGGTTTCGTTCTTTGTTTAGGCGCTGCAGTTCTTCGATGACGGGGCCGCAGAGGGCGATGCTGCGGGGACGGCCGTTCTTGGTCTCTTTGATGTAGGCGAGTTTATTTTCGAAGTCGATGTGTTTCCACTCAAGATTGAGAATTTCGCCTTGGCGGGCACCTGTAGTAAGCGAGAGAAGGATGATGCAATAGAGGTAAGGGGATTTGCTTTTTCGGGAAGCCATGAGAAGGCGTGTGATCTCGTCTTCAGAAAGGACACGGTCGCGGCCTGGGCTTTCTTTGAGCTTCATGAGGCGTAGGGCAGGGTTTTCGCTGATCCAGCGGAGTTGGAAGGCGGCATAGGTGAGAAGCGAGGAGAGCGAGGCCATATAGCGGTTGGTAGTCGCAGCTGTTCTCTTGCGGCCTTTGTTTGTTGGAGTGTCTGCTAGGAATTGTCGTTCTTTACCCAGTAACTCGGGGGTAATGTGGACAAGGCCGAAGGAGCCAAGACGCGACTTCCAATAGTTGAGGTGACGGAGAGTGTCATTGGAGGAACGATGGTGTTCGAGAGCTCCGTCTTGGATATAACGTTCTGTGAGTTCGGCGAAGGTGCGGATTTGGTTATGCTGGTCAAATTTGAACTGACCGGCCTTGATTTGTCGTTCGACGTTTGAAGCCCAGTCGTCGGCTTCCTGCTTGCGCTCGAAGTGGTTGCAGACAGTGGGGTAGCCTTTAATGCGGACGACAGCGCGCCAGACGGTGGTGCCGTTTTCGTTTTTACGTTTGAAAATTGATGCCATGGGTCCAACCTTGTTTTGCTTTTAGGGTTGGTTGGATGGCGCTGCTGGTTAAGATTGTTCTTCGTTGCACCGCCATTGCACCGCGCGACTACAATTTAAACTTTAACTTGATATTTGTTCAAGTGGATTGTGTCGCAAGTGCTATGGATTGTGCTGGTTGTGAAAGTGGGGCAAGCAGGACTTGAACCTGCGACCAGCGGGTTATGAGTCCGCTGCTCTAACCAACTGAGCTATTGCCCCGTGGTGGGAAGGACGGAATCATAACTTAGGGGGGATCGATGTTGCAAGATAAATTGGAGCTGGAGCAGAGGGATACCCAAGCCATAGCATCGGCGACTGGGTCGTCGGTGCTATGGCTTGGGTAGGAAGGCAGAGGGAGTTATCGGGCTTTTCGGCGGGAGGCGTGTTTCCTTTTTAGGGCGTAGAGCTTCTTTTTTAGGGGCTTGAGTTTTTCGAAGGAGAAATGGGCGCCTTTGTTCATTTCGTGGAATTTTTTCATCATCCGCTTTTGGATTTTTTTGCCCTCTTGGGTGTTGAATAGGAGGGTGGTCATCGCACCGATTGTGCCGCCGACAATGGCGCCGATCATGAATTTATTTGAGTGTTTTTGCATAATTAACTCCTTTTTTTTAGTTTAGTCCATAATTGGATGCCATTAGCCGTCCAATCGATGATTTCTGAGAGGTTGCCTTCGCTACTGATGGCTTTGCCGACATGGGTAATTGTGCCGAGGAGTTGTTTCGCCGAGTGTTTTTTCTTTCCGCCAGCTTTGGAAAGGGAAACGGCGGCTATTCCAATGACCCCTCCAATGAATGCTCCTAGGAGAAAACCTTTTGCGCCTTTATGGATCATGAGATTACCGATGTTTTTTTTTAAATCTGTTAAATAGAACGATGCCGTCCGTTGCAAAGTTGAGCACTTCAGCGATTTTTTCGACTTTGTTGTTTTTTGGGTGCAACTTTTTTTTTAGTGATCGAAAAAAGGTGTCCAGGGCTTCAGATTTTTCTTTTAGGTCTAATGCTAAGTCATTTGTGTTTTTAATGAGCTTTTGACTCTCTTTCGAAAGATGCATGACTTTGCGTAGGGTCATGGTGAGGAAGATGACGAGGATTACAAAAGCAATTGCAATAACCCCAACGGAGATTTCAATAATCATAGTTTTCTGTTTCGTATTGTCTTATTTTTATTTTGAGATAATTATATTAATTTGTAAATAAATTTTTTTTACGAATATAGTAGAATATTTTTGACCCATATCTCTCTCTGGACTATACATGGCTTTTTGGGGTGAAGAGGTTTGATGGGGAGAGCTTTGGGCAAACATTTGCTGTGGGTAGCGACATCGTTGTGTTGCGTTTCGCTATGTGCAGATGAGATGATCGCAGGGACGATCGACGATGAGATATTGACTAGGACTGATAACCTTCCTGTCGAGAATTTGGCGGGTGCTTCCGATTCTTACTTGGAAGGTTATATCCAGGCGCTCATCGATGTCCATTATTACGAATACCAGGTGGCTGTCATCGTCACAGATCATAAGGTATTGCTTGCCAATCTTCCCCATAACGATCTGTTGGCAAAGAGTATTATCGCGTTTGTCAAGGATTTGCCGGGGGTAACGTCTGTTGAAGTTGGGACCCTTTCGAAGGAGGAGCTGGAACAGCACAAGCAATATGTGGAACAGCCGAGGGTGGGTGGAGTCTGGTTTCCTCAGTCGACGGTGTTATTTGCTCCACTGGTCGCCGATCCAAGGCAACCGACGAACTCGGCAGCTTTGAGGATAGGGGACAAGGTCATCGGGGATATCGTTGCGGCTGTATCACTTGGGGATGATTTCCCGATTTTCCGCTGGCTGGATGTCTTTCGCTGGCATGGGGATTTGCAGATCGGGATAGAGGCGGGGATCTGGTCGGTATTCAATTATAAAAATATCCCCCATCGAAAGAAGCATGAGACTTGCGAGCTGGTCAATACCGATTTTTTGGTGGGAATTCCCTTGACGTATGCGTCTGATCGATGGTCTTTTCGTCTGAGGATCTATCACATTTCATCCCACTTGGGGGATGAGTATTTGTGTAATCATCGGGGATCTTGTCGGAAGAGAAAAAATCCGAGTATGGAAGCTGTCGATTTTTTCTCTTCCTATCAGTTCTCAAGGCATTTCAGGGCTTATTTTGGGCCAGGTGTCGTCGTTCATAGTGACAAGTCGTTTAAAATCAAGCCTCTCTATGTGGAATATGGCGCTGAGCTGAGGATTTTAGGGACGAGGTTCTATTATCACCGGATTTATGGAACTCCGTTTTTGGCGATCCATTTTGAAAACTGGCAGCAACGGCATTGGGATGTCGATCTGACGGTGAAACTGGGTTATGAGATCAGTAAGCTGCAAGGGGTAGGTCGTAAGATGCGGGTCTATGTCGATTACCACAATGGTTTTTCTTATGAGGGTCAGTTCTTCAACAAGCGGACCCAATATGGGGAGTTTGGTTTTTCCTGGGGATTCTAGAGAACTGTGACGAACCCTTCTGGGCTGGGGGGTTGATCGGGGCCGATGGGGAGGGTATTGGAGAAGAATTGGCGATAGACTTTGAGCCCTTGCTCTGCATTGGTGACACAGTAGAAGCAGTTGCTTACCCATTGCGAACCGGTGATCGTTCCCGCTTTTAGGTTACATTGGTAGCGGGAGGTGATTTTTTGCCGCCAGTATTCTGAACTTCCGAAGAGGAGGACAGGTGTTGGGGCCATCGATCCGACTTTGCGCCTGACCTCTTCGAGGCAATGTTCGAAATCGGTGCCATAGCCTCCGGTGAGGATGATCGGGAAGTCGAGATTGAATTCAGCTTGCCGTTCGACGAGTTTGTCTAGACGGAAGGTCATCTTCGCTTCGATGTAGGGATTTTGCGTTTGCTCCTGAATGTTGAGGTTGTTGCTGTTTCGGAAATCGACAATGTTAGCGCATGAGAGGATTCCCACACGTTTAGCGACCCGGTTGCCAACTTCCATCAGGCCAGGGCCACCGCCGGTGACAAGGGCGATGGGGGTATCGGAATTGAGTAGGGGGTGGTTAAATTCTGGGCGCATAGCGATGATGCCGCGCAGCAGAGTGGCTAATTCCTCTTCAAAATTTCCATGTAATAGGGTCGACCCATAGATGCCGAATGAGGTGGCTTTGACGAAGGTATCGACTAGCGCTTCTGGAACAAACATGCCAGAGTCTTTGTTGGGTTTAGGAATGTATTGAAGGATAGCGTTGGATGTCTCGTCAACCCAATGAACGGGGATACCAAATTTTGCGAGATCGAGAAGGAGGGAGCGATCTTCATGAGAAAAAAAATTGCCGTAGGCGAGCGAAGGATATTGGAAGTAGATCCCTTTGAGACAACGTTGGACGAGATCACTCAGTAAAAGTCGTTTCATGAGGGGGGAGGGGAAATAGCGAGTGAAGAGGACACCTTGGGAAGTGATCAGACCATCTTCAATCGCTTTTAAAAAGGGGTAATCAGACTGTTGCTCGATATAGCGCTGAACCAGGTGGGCTTGTTGCGCGGGATAGAAAAGTCCTGGAAAATCGCTCATGTGTGTTTCCCGTGAGATCCATTCATGGGGCTGAAGATGGAGAAGTTGCTCACCTTTGACGACGAAGATCGAAACCCGGTTGGAAAGGGGTAAAGGGGCTGTTTGAAAAGCTTTGAACAAGGCAGCGGGATTTTCGAGGGAACTTTGCAGCTGGTCCCGGTCGGCAAAGAAGACGTGCTCGCGATGGGGTTCGAGGGTATAGAATTCGATGGGCATCACGTCGATCTCCTCTTCTGAAGAACCGTAGAGTTCGTAAACATCTCCAGAGGCTTTTGTATCTGGCTCCAGGACATTGGCTGTCGTATGATTGATCCCTAAGGGGAGGAGTGGATCGACCACTTTTCCAAATGCTGTTCGGATATGAAGTGGGGCTGTGCGTACAAGGAGAATTTCTCCTTTGGCGACTTTTCGCTTAGCGAGGGGAAGCCAGTTCTGATCGAGCTGGATCAGCGTGCGAAGGCGAAATTGGGGATGGGTGAGTGCTTTTCCAACTGTTGGAAGAATCCCTAAAATGGCTTCGTCATCATAGGTGAGAACCCCTTCTTGCAGATGGAGAAAGGCAATCGTCCTCCCATCGATTTTCTCAAGGAGGAGTTCATCTCTTCCCCGGGGTCCTCCCAGAGAGAGTAAAGGGCGCCCTTGCCGATCTGTCCGGCCAAACATCCGAAGGAGGTAATCGGGGTTGCGCACTTTTCGGCGAGGATCGGCGGCAAAGAGTTTGCCAATATGGGCTCCTTCAGTGAGGTGGTCGAGAAGAACGGCGGCAATTTTTCCATAGGCGTGTAAATGAACATGGATTTTTGCGCTGAGGTTTTTTTCGTCGAGTTGATAATCTTGAGGAATCCCATTGAGACCGAGTTGTGCCAGCGTGCTTTTTAGGTTGAAGGAGATGTGTTCGTTCTCAATTTGAAAGCCGACAAATGCGGGGGAGATATTTTGAATCGACAGAGTGATTTCGAGTTGGTTAGGAGCTGTCCGCTTGAGAGAGGTGATCACGCCATCTGGTGTGACGAGGTCGAAATGGGCGGGAAAAAGGTAGCTTTCCATATGTCGATTACAATAGTCAACTGGATGAAAAAAAAGAAGAATTTTGAATGCATGATATATAAAAATTTATTTAATTTGTAGATGATGGCTCTTGAGCATTATTTTTTACAAGAGTAGAATCATGTTTTACCGAAGGCCTTTCTTATGATTAAACGGAGTGTTGGAACTCATGATGGCTCTTTTCATGCCGACGAGGTCACAGCATGCGCTCTTTTGCTCGTATTTGGACAAATTGATAAGAATCAGATCGTTCGCTCGCGTGATTTCAAGATTCTTTCTGAATGTGAATATGTCTGCGATGTCGGTGGAATATATGATCCAGCGATTAAACGTTTCGATCATCACCAATCGGAATACAGGGGCGATTTAAGCAGTGCAGGGATGGTTTGGTTCTATTTGAAAGAACAGGGGATTGTCGATGAGGTGACCTATGAGTTCTTCAATCGATCGCTGATCCTGGGGGTCGATGCGCACGACAATGGTCGAGTGACACCGGAGGTTGGGACGTGCACATTTTCTCACATCATTACGAATTTTGTTCCCCCTCTCTATGACGCCCCAAAAGAGGAACAGACGAGGGCATTTTTTGAAGCGCTCGATTTTGTCGAAGGACACTTGAAGCGGCTTAAAGAGAGGTTTTACTATAGCCAGGCGTGTCGAGAAAAGGTGGCCCAGAGCATGAAGGGCAAGGATAAGTTTCTCTTTTTTGACGAGGCGATGCCGTGGATGGATAGTTTTTTCGAGATGGGTGGAGAGACCCATCCTGCGCTATTTGTCGTGATGCCATCGGGTGGGCATTGGAAATTGCGCGGAATCCCCCCGACCTTCGAAGAACGGATGAAAGTGCGCATGCCCCTTCCGCAGGAATGGGCAGGCCTGCTCGAACGATGATCTCAAGCGGGCATCTGGGATTCCAGGGGCGATCTTCTGTCACAAAGGGCGTTTTATTTCTGTCTGGGAGACAAAAGAAGATGTCTTTAAGGCACTCGATTATGTTTTAGGAGGGTTAAGTCGTGACAACAGTATTCGGTAAAATCATTAAAGGGGAATTGCCCTGTACAAAGGTCTTTGAGAATGAGCGGATACTCGCGATTGAGGATATTGCCCCTATCGCTCCCGTCCATCTTCTCATCATGCCTAAAAAGGAGATTCGGGACTTGCAATCGGTAAAACCTGAAGATTTGCCTCTGATCACGGAGATCATACAAGTAGCGCAGAAGCTCGCTGAAGAGTACAACATCGAAGAGGGTTACCGTCTTTTAACTAATAATGGCTCAGACGGAGGGCAAATCATCTTCCATCTCCACTTCCATCTCATCGGTGGAAGAAGACTCTTTCATCTAGGTTAAAATCGATGTGGATACTCGTTTGTATATTCATCGGGCTCTCATGCACGGCACATGCTGATGAAGAGGGATTTAAAAAACGGATCTACGCCCATTTGATGATCTCAGATCGATTATCAGCAGTTGAAGAGGGAGAAAAAGCACTCCGGGAATATCCCAATTCGAAAAGTTTGCAGCTGGCGTATATCCGGGCCCTCAGTGAAAAGGGGGATGAGACGAGGGCGATGGAGCAATGGGTCGAGACAGCACGTCAGTTTGAAGATGAGAAGAACAATCGACGGATGCTCGAGCTCCTTGCATGGGGAGTACTCAACAAAGGGGAATCCTCAGCTCAGCTCAATATTCGATTTAATTCGATGCTCGGGGCAGCGTTCACACGCGATGCAAAAGCGATCCCGATCATCTTAGGACAGATGCGCGCTTCAAATGCTCTGCTCCGTTCGATTGCTGTCAAATTAGCGATCTCTTTTGGGGATGCCCCTTTCAAAGATGAGATCGCGCGGCTGCTCAAAGAAGAAAAAGTGTGGTATGTCAAACTCGATGTGATCCAAGCTGTCGGTCACTTGCGGTTGCATGAGTTGAAGCCAGAGCTCAAAGAGATCATCGGTAATCCACGCACCCTCGCAGAAGAAAAAGCTTCGGCGATCGTTGCCCTTGTCAGTATGTACGATACGATCGAGCGGGAAGAGCTCCTGAGCCTTGTGCGGAGTGATCGGGCAGGTTTGCGCCAGTTGGCAGCTGCGGTGATCACCCATCTCAATATGGCAGAAGAGGTCGATTTGCTCCTTCCCCTCCTTCAGGACACGATGTCTGATGTGCGTATTTCCGCTTTGAATGCCTTAGCCCTGCTGCGGGTCGAGAAGATCGGCGCCAACCCTGTTCGGGAACTTCTCGAGGAGAATTTGAATTGTGGGACCCCTGAAGTGGCGATCACCGCCTCCTATGTTCTGCTGCTACTCAATGAAAAAGAAGGAGCTAAACGGTTAAGTCAGTGGCTCAAATCGGAAAATCCAGAATGGCGCCGTCTCTCTTCAGCTGCACTTGCTGTCAGTGGCAAGTATGGACTTCGATTGATCCTCAAAGAGTTTAAAGAGAGTGATGACCCTTATGTGAAAATCAATCTGGCCATTGGCCTTATTGGACAGAGGACCCAAGTGAAAATGGCGTGCGATGCGATCCACAAAGTCTTTAGTCAGGAAAAGAATACCTTATGGATGTGGGATTCTCATGGCAATCCGCTGTTCCGTTCAGTGGCCCCAAGCCGTGTCAAACACATCGACCATATCCCTCATTACCCCGCAGTTGTCGATCAGTTAGTGAGGCTCGACCTCCTTTCGATTTTGAGCATCATGCGTTATCCCCATGCTCAAGCCGCAGTGAGAGAGTTTTTGCAAACACGGACTTGGGGTGTGACGGGAGCTGCGGCAGCAACCCTTGTGCAAGAAGGAGATGAAGAGGATCTCGTCGCTGTGCGTGAATTGCTGACCGATTCTGATGAAAAGATCCGCGTCCAGGCAGCGATGATCTTAGCCATTGTAGGAAGCGATCCTTCAGCAGTTAAAATTCTGCAAGAGGCCTATCCTCGCGTCGACCGGGAAATGAAAGTCCATATCCTCGAAGCACTCGCCCACATCGGCGACCCGAGTTCGATCCCCTTTTTACTCGATATTTTGAAGGAGCCATTCCAAGTCTTGCGCGTTGTCTCCGCTTCTGCTTTAATCCAGTGTTTGTATCATTAGGAGCTCGATGGATTGGCCTGCAAGGATTCACGATGTGCAGAGACATCTTGTGGAAGAAAATCTCGATGGTTGGCTCCTTTATGATTTTGTCGGAAATAATCCCCTTGCTCGTGACTTTCTGAATATCGATCCTCAAGCGCTCATCACACGCCGTTTTTTTTATTGGATTCCTGCAAAAGGGGATCCGATCAAAATTTTACACGTGATTGAGCCCCATGTGTTGTCAGGGCTGCCCGGAACCGTGTTGCCTTATTTGAGGTGGCAAGAGCTCGAAGGGCAACTCGGCAAAGTTCTTAAAGGGGTAAAGAGTGTGGCGATGGAGTTCTCTCCACGCAATGCGATCCCCTATCTTTCCAAGGTCGATGGGGGAATGGTCGATCTCGTCCGCAGTTTTCAAGTGGAGGTTGTCTCTTCAGCTTCTTTTTTACAATATTACACCTGTGTGCTCGATGAAGAGCAGTTCAGATTGCATTTGGAAGCAGCCAACATGTTGGATCGAGTCGTTGGAGAGGCATGGGAGAAAATTTCAACTGCCCTCAAAAAGGGGAATAAAATCGATGAATATCAAGTGCAACAATTCATTGCCGGGCAGTTCACCTCTCATGGCTTTATGAGTGAGGGCTTGCCGATTGTTGCCGTGAATGCCCACAGTGCAGATCCCCATTATGAATCCTCAAAAACGGAGCCCTGCGAAATTAAAAACGGGGACTTTATATTGATCGATCTGTGGTGCAAGAAACACCATCCAAAAGGGATTTATGGGGATATTTGTCGCGTAGCAGTCGCTGATTCTTCACCCACACAGCGGCAAAATGAGATTTTTTCGATTGTCCGCTCTGCACAAAAAGCGGCGACAGAGTTCGTCATTTCCCGCTATGCAAAAGGGGAGAGGCTCAAAGGATATGAAGTCGACCAGGTGAGTCGCAAGATTATCGAAGAGAAAGGTTATGGAAACTACTTCACCCACCGGACAGGGCACAACATCTATACAAAAGATCATGGCCCGGGCGCTCACATCGACAGTCTCGAAACGCAAGATTTAAGAGATTTAATTCCCCACACTTGCTTTTCGATTGAACCGGGCATCTATTTGCCAGGCGAGTTTGGCATACGGTTAGAATACGATCTCTTTCTCGGAGATCAGGGGAAAGTGCACCTTACGGGTGGTTTTCAGAATCAGATCTTAGCGTTACTTTGAGACCATTAACGGATTCAGGTTTCGTCGATTTTCGGGATTATTTTGGCCTATTTTTGATTCAAATTCGTGGGGTAATATACGAAGTTTGATATTACCCCACGAATTTGAATCAAAAATAGGCTCAAAAGAACCCGAAAATCGACTGAAACTGAATCCGTTAACAGTCTCTAAGCAGGCATTGCAGAGAGGATCCGTTGTGCCAGGTCGGTAATAGTCAGTCTTTTGACTTCATCGATGGTGATCGCAGCTGTGCGTCCATCTTTAAAAGTGAACAATTGATTCATTGTGGAACCACTACTTACCGCATTGCCGATGACCCGCTCTTGGCCGGTGATGGGGGAAAGGGTGCCGAGGTTATCTAATGTCCCTAGAAACCCAGGTCGTCTAATGACCGCATTGATGAAGGCGGTTTTGATCCTTCCTTCTAATGCTCTTTTTTCAATTTCAAGGGCTTCGCACTGAAGGTCATAAATCCTACCCTTATTTTCGACATGATTTTTTTCAGTCAGTTTGGTCGCTTTAGCGAGTTTCTCTTGTTTCCTTTCTTCAAGCTTTGCGACATGCTTTTCCCAGAAAATATGGCGGGCGATCAGAGGCTTCAATGTTTCGAGATTGGCAGGGTTTTGCATCCCTGGGATCGTGGACCATGTGATCCCCTTTTCTTGCAGAGTCTGTTGAAGTGTTGCAGTTGAAAGTCCTTGATAGTGGCTTGAGATCTGCTTCAACTGTTCCGCACGGGCGCCTGCTTGATCAGACCATAGTTGGAGTTTGTCACTTCCCTTTTGAACATATTTAAACAAATAACACACGCTCAAAGCGGTGAGGGGGACATAAATCGGGGCAAACAGGGCAGTAGCCGCGATGCTGCCTAAAGAAAAAACTGTAAAAGCGACGAGAGTTGCTATGGCTGCAACTTGGTGGAGGGTTGCCTTTCGCTCAAAGGAAGAGAGACAACCTGGATTCAAATCGTCGGTACACTGTTGAAGATAGGTTTTATTTGGTGTAGAAGTGGAACATGGATGGGTAGTTGCACTCGAAATAGTTGTCATAAATAAACCTCTTATAAAATTCAGTCAATCATACAGAATTAAGCATTAAAAAGCAACTAAATATATATTAGTTATTTTTTTTATTTAATTAAGTAGCTGTCATTGCGGTAAAGATTCTTTGACCCAACTGAGCGACACTCATTGTTTTGACATCGTTAAAAGAAATTGGAGGGAGATTACCTTTTTTGAAGGTAAGCACTGTATTGGAGGAAGGGTCGCCGAGCGCATTGGAAAGGATGCTGTCGTAGTAATTATTTTTAGAAAGGGTCGCCACGTCCGCAAGCGATCCTTTAAAATCGGGATTGCGCAAAACGGCATTGGTAAAAGCATTTAGAATTTTTGCAAACAATGCTTGATCTTCGTTTTGCAAAGCGTTATAGCATAAGGTGTTTTTTTTTGGTTGTTCAGCAGCTGTAGCATCGTTTACATCTTTATCTCGGAGGCCCGTCCAATATTGAGTCCGTTCTTCCAGATATTTAGCCCGGGCAAGCAGAGGAGTTAAGCGGGTGAGGTTTCCTTGGCTTCCTATGATCCCCATTTGTGCAAGAAGGTGTTGCAACTGCTCCGGAGTTTGTCTTGTCAAATCAGCGTAATGGTGTTGTATCCTTTTATACTTCACTGCTTCATCTGTTGCATCTTGTGACCATTCTTTAAGTTTTTGAATCTGTGGGGCAGCCATCATGGCCAGCAGGATCGCACTGAGCCCGGCAACGGGCATGTAAGCTACAGCAAGTAGGCTCGTTGCGATGAATGCTCCAATGGCAAGTGCAATAAAGGCAACAGTGGAAACCACGAAGGCGATCTTCCAGCGGGTGGCTTTTTTTTCAAAGCGGGTGACTTTATCAGCAGAGAGATCTTCGACACATCGATTCAAATAAGTTTTTGTTTGAGCTGTTGCAGAGCTAGGATGTGTAAGATTTTGCGAAGAAGGGGTGATAGCGCTTGCCATAATTAATCCTCATTAAACTAAAATTTGCGAATATTATACTGACAATGAAAATAAATAGCAAAGAGATATCTCGCTATTCAAATTTTTTACTTTATACCCAAGAAAGTTGAAGAATCGGTAAAACTCGAACAATAAGAAAATATTTTCACCACCCGTTCGCTTCGCTCACTAGAGGGCACAGAGGACACAGAGAAAAACATCTAAAATTTCAAATGATTTTTCCTCTGTGCCCTCTAGTGAGCGAAGCGAACGGGTGGTAAAATTCATATTTTTTCCTATAGAAAAGGTGCAACCTACCCCGCACTAAAAGTCACCTGTTTTGACGTCGACCCAGATGTCACGTGTTTCTTCTTGGGGAAGGAGATTGTGGATGAAGTGGTATTTCTTAAATTCTTCTGGGGTAGAAAGCATGATTTTTGCCACTTGTTCATCGAGTCCGAGGATGTCGAGCGCGTGGAGCGTGGAAGGGAAAAGGGAATAGGTATTGTAGTGGGCGACGACAGATTTGGGGCTGCAGATGTAGTTGATAAAACGGAAGACGAGGTCCTGTTTTTGGCTAGGTTTGGGAATGCAGATATTCTCGATGGTGATGAAACTCCCTTCTTTAGGGATGACGAAACCGACGAAGTCGAATAATTTTTTTGTGCGCAAGATATAAGAGGTCGAAGCGACGACGACGGTGACATTTTTTGTAGCGAGAAAGTAATCGCCCCGAAAAGAGGCGTAAGCGGCGACCCAAGGTCTTTGCTGAATCAGAAGTTGCCGCACCTCTTGGGCTTGGGCGGGGTTTAAATGATCGATATCTCCATAAAGGTAAAAGGAGGCAAACGCCACAGCTTCGATCGGATCGTTGTTCATCGTGATTTTGTAGTTAACGATTTTTGGATCGAAGATCATCCCCCAGGAAGGCTGGGTGGGATGAGCATCGAAATAGGTTTTATCGATGCCAAAACCAAATAATTCCCATTCAAAAGGGATCGAGTAGGTGTTATCTGGGTCAAAAAAGTGACCGAGTAGGCCTGGATTGATCGAATCCCAATAGGCGAATTTCTCTTTGTCGAGCTTTTTCAGCAGATCATCCTTGATCAGAATATTCACAGCATAATCGGAGGGGATGACCAGATCGTATCCTTCTCCACCTGTCGCTTTGAGTTTGACGATCAACTCTTCATTGGAGGAGTAATAGCTGAGGTTGACTTTGATCCCCGTCTCTTTTTCAAAAGCTGCGATGATAGATGGTTCAAAAATATCGCCCCAGCCAAAGATGTTGATCGTATTTTCATCGTACTTGATCGCTTTCCATTTCGGCCAATAGAGGGTGCAGAAGATGAGAACGAGCCAAATGAAGATGATGGCAGAGCGGATGAAGAGTTTTTTCATGTCCAGCCTCCTTTAAAAGATACGCGTGCGCGTTTTTTGAGAGAAGGTGAAGAAGAGGAGGACGAGAATGCTGCTAAAGAGGAGCAGGACGGCAGAAAGGGCATTGACGATGGGGGAAATCCCTGAGCGGAGCATCGATAAAATATAAAGGGAGAGTGTTTGGGAAGTGCTCCCTGCACAAAAGTAGGAGAGGATGAAGTCATCGAACGAAATGATGAAGATCAACAGTCCTGTAACGATGAGAGAAGGGCGAAGCAAGGGAAGTGTCACTTTGAAAAAGGTTTGCATTGGAGTTGCCCCGAGGACAAGAGAGGCCTCTGTCATCCGGTAATCGAGTTCGAGAAAGCGGGCATAAATGATCGGAATGACAAAGCCCAGTCCTAAAACAGTGTGGGCAAGGACAAGTGTAGTGAGGCCCAAAGGGATGGAGATGAGCGTGAAGAATCCGAGCAAGCTGACGGCGAGCACCGTTTCTGGAATGACGAGATTTCCGTAGAAAAGGACGAGAAATTTGCCGACGCGTCCCCCTTGGGCCGCATAGAAAATGAGGAGAACCCCTATGGTCAGGCTAATCGCTGTCGAGCAGACGGCAACGATTAAAGAGTTGAGAAAAGAGGCCCAAAGATGGGTCGCATGGAAAAGTTCATGATACCATCTCAAAGTGAACCCTTTCCATGGAGAGGGGAATCCTTCCACATTAAAGGAAAACACGAGGAGGACGACCAAAGGCACATAGAGAAATAAATAAGTCGCAATGACAACAGCTATTGTGCTTATCGAGCTGAGCTTTCCACTTTTAAGTTGAATCTTTGACATGTGTCCTCCCTGGGATCAGCCGATCGATGACCCAATATAGGCCGATAGCGCTGCTCAGCAAAAACAGGGAAGCGACCACGGTAAACGCGGCACCAAGCGAACCTGTCTCATCGCCGAGAATATAATTGGAAACCACAGTCCCGACAAACATCAGTTTATCTCCTCCCATCAGTTCTGGGATCGCGAATTCCCCAAAAGAAGGGATGTAAACGAGAAAAAAGCCTGCCTTGAGGCCCCTTTTGGTGAGGGGGAGGATCACGCGCCTAAGAGTTTGTCCCCAACTCGCACCGAGATCAAGGGAGGCTTCGACGAGCCGGAAATCCATCTTTTCAAGAGAGGAGTAGAGGGGCATGACCATAAAGGGGAGATAGTAGTAGACCATCATGATCATGATCGCAAAAGGGGTATTGAGCATGTTGATCGGATGGGAGATGATCCCCATGCCCGTGAGCAGATTATTCAAAAAGCCCTCTTTTTCCAAGACGAAAAACCAGGCATAGACGTGGAGCAGGAAATTGGTCCAAAAGGGGACGATCAGCAAGAAGAGAAAAAGGTTTTTAAACCGTTTTCCTGTAAAAGCGAGAAAGTAAGCCACGGGATAGGCGATCAGCAAGCAGAGAATGGCATTCCCCAGCGCTAACATGAAGGAGGAGAGGATCACTTTCAAATAGAGGGGGCGGAGAAAAAAAGAGATCTTTTCAAATGTGAAACCTTTAAAAGCTTCAAATTCATCGAATTTCAACACACTTGTCAGAACGAGAATTGCCAGAGGTAAATAGAAAAAAAGGATCTGCCAGATCATCGCTGGGGCCCCGATCGAAAAGGGGAGCTCAGATGCAGGGGCTTTATAGAGGAATTTAATTTTCATTTTTCTAGGATGACCACGTTTTCTTTTTGCCAATAGAGATTCACCTCATTGTCGTAATCGATCACCTCCTGCTGAAAGTGTTCCTCATTCTGCTCAAAGACCTGGAGGCGCATCTGATTTTTGAGGAGGATATTGTATTGGGTCGACCGACCGTGATAGACGATCGATTGGACAGTTCCTTTGAGCGCATTAGAAAAATTTTTCACCTCTTTCTTTGAGATGAAGATCTTTTCGGGGCGGAGGCTGATCATCATCTCGCACCCCTCCCTCATCCACTCTTTTTTTTGGGGGATGGAGATCTTCAAAAGGGCAAGACCGGGAATCTCGATCTCTGGTTCAGAATCGAGGTTGCGCAGATTTCCACTCAAGATATTTGTTGTCCCCACAAATTTCGCGACAAACGAGGTGAGGGGAAACTCGTAAATCTCTTTGGGAGTACCGATCTGTTCAATTTCGCCCCGATTGTTCATGATCGCGAGTTGATCAGCGACAGTCAGCGCCTCAAACTGGTCATGGGTGACATAGACAAAAGTGGTTTTCAGTTTATCCTGGAGCTCGATCAGCTCGATCAGCATCCTCTCCCTCAGTTTAAAGTCTAATGCAGCAAGGGGTTCATCGAGGAGAAGGACGTCGGGCTCATTGATGATGGCCCGAGCTAGGGCAACCCGTTGTTGCTGTCCCCCTGAGAGCTGGCTTGTCAATTTGTAGATATGATTTTCAATGTGGAACGCCTCGAGGATTTTGAGGACTTTCTGTTCGATGATCTGTTTAGGTAATTTTTTGAGTTTTAAGCTATAGGCGACATTGTCGAAGACATCGAGGTGGGGAAAGAGGGCATAGTTTTGAAAGACGATATTGACTGGGCGTTTATGGATCGGCCAATCGGTAATGTCTTGATCTCCGAGGTAGATCTTGCCCGAGTCTGCTTTATCGAGACCTGCGATCAGACGGAGAAGGGTGGTTTTGCCGCAGCCGCTAGGGCCAAGAAGGGCAAAAAACTTGCCGGCAGGGATGATCAAGCTGACCTCTGGGATGATCGCTCCCTCGTTAATCGTTTTTTTTAACTTCTCGAGCTTTATACTGCGCATCTCTTTTGTTTTGCACCTCCTGCCATATTTTTCAGATTACTTATGTATATGTATAAATGCGCTGCAATTTTATGGCCAAGTGAGTTTTATTTCATAGGAATTTTCAAGTCATTAGCTAAAAAATACCACTATCTGGAAATTGCATCATCTATTTACACTCACCACAAGTCTTGGGTTCAAGGGAATAAAACATTATGGAACGACGAAAACTTGTCATTATTGGATCTGGCCCTGCCGCCTATACCGCTGCCATCTATGCAGCGCGCGCTAATCTTTTCCCCCTTGTTTACGAAGGGTTTTTTTCTGGCCCGGCAGGAGGGCAGTTGATGACGACGACAGAGGTGGAAAACTATCCTGGGTTTCCTGAAGGGATCACAGGTCCCCATCTGATGGAGCAGATCCGTAAGCAAGCAGAGAGGTTTGGAACGACGGTTTTAACGGAAGACGTCGTCTCTGTCGACCTCAAAGGACACCCTTTTACGATTTATGGTAGTCCGACAACTGTACAGGCGGATGCTCTGATTATCGCCACTGGAGCTACCGCAAAAAGGCTAGATGTCCCTGGAACTAGAGATGGGGAATTTTGGCAAAAAGGGGTCACGGCTTGTGCGGTATGCGATGGCGCTGCGCCCCTTTTCCGCAATAAGGACCTCTATGTCTTTGGAGGAGGGGACACTGCGGTTGAAGAAGCGGTTTTTCTGACCAAATATGGAAAGAAAGTCTTTCTCGTCCACCGGCGAGAAGAGCTCCGCGCGTCTAAAATCATGAGCGAACGGGCTTTAAAACATCCTAAAATTGAAGTGATCTGGAACCATGTCCTCACCAAAGTCGAAGGAGATACCGTTGTCTCGAGTGTGACTTTGAAACACGTCAACACAGGGCAAGAGATGAAGCGGGAAGCGGGAGGGGTGTTTTTTGCGATTGGACATACCCCAAATACTGCTTTTTTGAAAGGGCAAGTCGAACTCGAGCCGAATGGCTATCTGAAAGTCAAGCCGGGAACCTCTTACACCAACATCGAAGGTGTCTACGGTGCAGGAGATGTGCAAGACCACATCTATCGGCAAGCTGTCACAGCTGCAGGGTCAGGCTGTATCGCTGCACTGGATGCTGAACGTTGGCTATCAGAAAAAGGGCATGCGGGATGAAGACTTCTCAGATTGTTTATGGGTTGCTTCTCCTTTCCTCTCCTGCTTTTGCGCTGGAGACGATCCCATGGCTTGGCGATCAGTACGCGTTTGATTTTCAATCTGCATTCACTTATTCCCGTTATCATAAAGTGGAAGGGGCATCAAAACAACTGACGAGCCCTTCCAACGATTACGATCTTTTCCTCGATGTTGGATTCACTGCTCTTCCCACATTCGATATGCGCACAGAGATCGAGTTTGCTGCGACCCCCCGTCAAAGCTGGAACTGGCGAAGTGTCGCGATCCAAGCGAGATACCAGTGGCTCGATGATATCTCTGGTGACCCAATAAGTCTTACGACGGGGATCAATGTGCGAGGAGTTCCCCATCACAGTTTGAGAGATGTCAGCTGTCCCTATGCCTCCTATGCCAATTTTGAAGTGACGGTTTCCGTTGGTAAAGAGTGGTCAAAAGAGGGGATGTGGACGATGCGCACCTACGGACTTGTCTCTGTCGGTCAGGCTAATCGGGGTTTCCCTTGGACACAAGAATTAGCTGTCTGGCAATTGAACTGGCAAGATACGCATGAACTGTCCTTGTTTGCGGTGGGAGATTTTGGTTTCGGTGGTAAACAGCATGTCGATGTGCGCCACTTCGATGGGTGGGCAAAATTCCAACACCAGTCTATCGATCTCGGCGTTGCTTATGGGTATCAATTCACTTTCTATGGGACACTCACAGCTTCTTACGCCTATCGAGTTTTTGCACACAACTTCCCCGAGCGGGTGAATTTCTTCACCCTCGCTTATTCCATTCCCTTCTCACTTTTTTGATTCACCCAAACGGCAAAAGCGGTCACATAGAGCTGGCAGTGGCTAATGGAGACCAGGACTGAGGTCCCTTTGAGTTTCTTTTCTAACAAGTTAGAAAAGTGAACACAAGGCTTACCACTTTTTTCATTGAGGATTTCAATGTCTAGCCAGGAAGCATGCTCTCCAAAACCTGTTCCTAAAGCTTTGACGACCGCTTCTTTTGCGGAGAAGCGGCCAGCAAAGTGGGGGATAGGATCTTTGTATTTTAAGCAATAATCTTGCTCTTTGGTGGTAAAGAGCCTGCCGATCAGACGCAATCCGTGTGTATCGATACTTTTCCGGATCCGTTCGATTTCAATAATGTCATTTCCGATTCCTAAAACCGGAATGTTTTCATCGTTCATCATCATCTAAATCTTCATCATCTTCATATTCATCATCATCTAAATTTTCTTCATCGATAGCGTTACAAAAGATCATACGGCCAGATGTCGTGTGTTTGACCGAAAGCACTTTTGCATCGATGGTCTCCCCAATATAATTGCCACCACCATTGACGACAACCATTGTCCCATCATCGAGGTAGCCGACTCCTTGACGCGGTTCTTTTCCATAACGTTGCACTTTGATCTTAATGAACTCACCTGCTTGCATGAGCGGCTTCAAAGCGTTAGAGAGAGTATGGATATTGATCACGCGGATCCCTTCGATCGAAGCCATTTGGACCCGGCTAATATCGGCCGTCAGTAGATTAGCATCGAGCAAGCGTGCAAGTCTGAGCAATTTTCCTTGGGTTTCTTTGACATCGGGAAAGTCGGTATCATTAAAACGGAGTTCGAGTTCAGGGACGGCCTCAAGTTTTTTAATCACTTCGAGACAGCGTCGCGATTTTGATTTGGCGAACTCGTCCCCGATTTCCACTAAAGCATAAAGTTCCTTAATCACAAAACGGGGAATGACGAGTTGATGGTCTAAAAGGCCGGTGGTCGCCACATCGATGATCCGCGCATCGGCGAGGACAGAACTATCGATGACCAGGTCTTTCTTCTTTTCTGTTGTCGGTGAGAATTTGACAAAGGGGATGCTGACATAAAGCTCATCGGAGGCTCGGAGTGTCATGATTGTACCGAGATAAGTTCCAAAAAGGAACAGGGCGATTTTGATGATTTCGAGCGTCTGAGGCTGCAAGATGATCGAGACGCGGCTAATGTCGAGAACCGCATCGAAAATGAGAACAAGCGCTTGTCCCATTAAATAGCCGATGAAAATCCCAATGATAGCGATGTTGAATGCGCGCAGATTAAAACGTTTGAAGGCGATGTCAAAACCGATCAGCAAAAAACCAAAAATCAGGCCGATGATCACTCCGATCAGAGTATTGGTAGCCATAGAGCCACCCGGACTCGATATCATATACGTCGTCATGAAGAAAATGCTCAATAACACAAAGAGCATACGCATGAAAGTCAGTGAAATATTCATAGAGGATTTTTCTCCTAAAATTTATTTTTTTAAAATATACCGAAACAACTTGAACAATCGGTTTCTCCCTGCGTCGGACAGCCACTGAATTTGCAACCCGCCTGCATCGCCCAACTTATTCAAGTTGAGCTGCTTCGGCGACGGCTTCGCCTGGTTCAAATTCAGGGCGCCTCCTTAGCATATTCCCGATTTTTCAAGTTGTTTCGGTATAAGATCGCGTCAGTCATAGACTGCTTTTCATATTTGTTTTTTTCTAAACATTGTGACGAATTGTAAAAATCCCTCACATTTTTGTCGACAAACTAAAATTTAATCCAGCAACTTTATACCCAATCTGATAGGATGAATCCACTCTTAAAAGAAGGAGTTTTTAATGCACCTGAGCAAAACGACGTGGATAGCGATTTCTGGGGTGATCTGGTTCATTGTGGGGATGGGGTTATTGACCCTAGGACTCAATTTTATCGTCTACAAAGCGCACAATTTTGAGACGGGATCGTTGATCAGCAAGATCGCTCCCTTTGCTGGAGGAAGAGAACAAGCGGCCTTAGCCCTCATCGCCATCGGATTGATCATAGGATTTGTCAAAGGGCGATACGTCCTTGTAAAAACCGTCCGCCGCGTCGTCGAGAGGATCTTGAAATTACCTTCTCCGGTTAAAATTTCCCAAGTGTACAGCAGGGGCTACTTGTTCCTGATCGGAGGGATGGTTTTACTGGGCCTAAGCATGAAGTGGCTCGGGTTTCCTGAAGAGATCCGAGGGACGATCGATGTCGCCATCGGCGCTGCCCTCATGAATGGGGCTATCGCCTACTTCCGCATCGCCTTTGCCGTCCATCGGCAGGTTTGAGGACTATGTTTTACTCCACCTATTTTCCAGGTGATCTTTAAAGGCTATGGTTGCCCTTTCCTTCTGAAATACAGAAGCAAGCCCTTCTTTATTGTGAAAGGCATATTCTCCCCATTCTTCACCGTAGTCGCTACCGCAGACTTCCCAGAGCAAATTGTAAATTTCAGTATTTTGAACATCGATTGTGACGAGCTGATTGAGAAGATGAGAAACTCTTTTCTGATCCTCATCATGGATCGCATGGAGCAGGGCCTCCACACATACCTCTGTTTGTACACGTAAAATCACGGGTGCAGAATAAAGGGAGGGGGTCCCTAGATTGAAAGCATGGAGGATTAAACGTTGCCTAAAATCGGGATCGAGTGTTTCAGCCAATCTCTCCTGCTGAGTGAGCTCGGCATAGGCCATTTTTTCCAGGATGACCAGATTCTCTTCAACGACTTGTTTAGAATAAGACGATAATGGGGGAAAGCTAAAATCCCAGATCTCAATTGTGTTAGCTGAGGCTGAAATGAGCCGGCCCCTATGCATTAAAATGGTATTGATCCAGGCATCATCCTCGGGACCCCTCTCTACAAGGGTTTTCACCTCTTTTCCACTGTTCAGATCCCAGATTTTAATAGTGTAATCTGAGGCTGAAATGAGCTGGTTCCCCTGCACTAAAATGTTTTTGATCCTTTGATGGCATTCAAACGTTTGCAATTCTTTTCCGGTTTCAAGATCCCAGATCTTGATTGTGCAATCGTCTGACGCTGAAATGAGCTGGTTCCCATGCACTAAAATGCAACGAATGCTGCTTTGATGGCCTATAAGCGTTTTAGACTCTTCTCTGGTGTCGAGATTCCAGATCTTGATTGTGCAATCGTCTGATACTGAAATGAGCTGGTTCCCATGCACTAAAATGTCTCTGATGCAGTTTCGATGGCCTGAAAGAGTTTTCAACACTTTTCCGCTTTCGAAATCCCAGATCTTAATTGTGTAATCGCTTAATTCTGCTATGAGCTGGCCTTTGTGCATTAAGATGCGACCAATGCTGTTTTGAGGGTCTGTAAACGTTTTCAACGCTTCTCCGCTGATGAGATCCCAGACCTTAATCGAGTCGCTTGATGCTGAAATGAGCTGACCTTCGTGCATTAAAATGGTATTGATCCATTTTTTATGGCCTTTAAGTGTCTGCAACTCCTTTCCATGATTAAGATCCCAGATTTTAATTACCCCATCAATTGAAGTTGAAATGAGCTGGTTTCCGAGCATTAAAAGGCTATCGACGCTCTCCAGATGGCCTACAAGCGTCTTCAACTCTTTTCTGCTTTTAAGATTCCAGATTTTAATTGTCCGATCGCTTGCTGCTGAAATGAGCCAGTCTCCATGCACTAAAAGGCAATTGATACAGCCTCGATGGCCTGTAAGCCTCTGAAATTTAAATTTGCCAGCCCTCATATTATGCTCTACTCTTGCCAGATGCTTATAAAGATCTAATGATTCCTTGCCGCCTAATTGAGAATCGATACAAGACCTGGGCAAATACTTCCTTAAAAAAATATTCCAAAAGAAAGGGTCTAAAAAAATTTGAGAGTATAGATGTCGATCTGCTGTTCCAAGTTGAACCAGATCGTAAACCCTCAAGTAAGAGCAAATGCTTCGAAAAATATCTTTTTGAGGAGATTCATCTGCAAAAATTGAATAATGTGTATCGATATTTGTGGAGATGGGTGAAATGGGAGTCATGAATATCCTAAAATTTATTCCACCTTCTTTTCAAGTGATCTTGAAAGGCTACTGCTGCCTCTTCCTTTTGAGAGAGGGAAGCAACGCACCCTTCTTTATTGTGAAAGGCATATTCTCCCCAATTTTCAGAGTCGACTTCGCCAGAGATTTCCCAAAGCAGTCTGTAAATTTCAGTATTTTGAACATCGATTGTGACGAGTTGAGAGAGAAGGTGAGAAACTCTTTCCTGATCTTCATCATGGATCGCATGGAGCAAGACCTCCACACACGCCTCTGTTTGTGTGCGTAAAATCACGAGTGCAGAATAAGTGGGGGGAGTCCCTGCTTTGACAGCATGCAGGATTAAGAGTTGCTTAAAATTGGGATCGAGTGTTTCAGCCAATCCCTCCACCTCTTTATAACGGCCAGTGGAGTGGGCATGGGCCATTTCTCCAAGAATTGCGAGATTATCTTCAACGACTTGTTTAGGATAAGACGATAATGCAGGGAAGCTAAAATCCAAGATCTTAATGGTGTCCCTATCTGATACGGAAACGAGACGGTCACCATGCGCCAAAAGGCGTCTGACCTTGTGTTGGGGATCTTTAAGCGTCTGGATTATTTTTCTACTATTGAGATCCCAGGTCTTGATCGAACCATCTTTTAAGGCTGAAATGAGGAGGTTATCCTGTCTTAACACCTGAACGACCTCGACTTCATTGTCAGGGAGCAGGTCTACTGGTTGATCATGTTGGAGGTATGGGCTTGTTATTACGTTGTTCCAATCCCAGATACGAATTGAAAGGCGATCTGTGGAAATGAGTTTGCCTTCATGTATAAAAATATTTGTGACATCCCGTAGATGGAAAAGGTTCTGCACTTCTTGTCTGTCATCAAGATCCCAGATTTTGACTGCATAAGCACGCGAGATTGTACTAACACGCGAGCCCGATATGAGATGTTTTCCATGCACTATAGGTTTTGCGATTATGTCAACAGGGCCATGGTAGAACGAGTGCACTTCTTCTCCGCTCTCAAGATCCCAGATCTTCATTGTACCCGTTTCTGTTATTGAAATGAGTCGATCCTTATCATCCACTAACATGTGATGGATTTTGGCTGAATGGCCTGAGAGTGTGTGCACTTCATTTCCACTATTAAGATCCCAGACCTTAATTTTGAAATTTCCCAAGTGGAAGCCATCATCTGATGTCGACATCAGTAGATTCTTATGCGCCAGGAGTTTTGTGACTGGAAATTCATGACCCTCAAGCCTACGTACTAGTCGTCCGCTTTGAGAATCCCAGATCTCGATTGTGCCGAGAATTGAGGCTGAAATGAGTTGACCTCGGTGCATTAACATAACTCCAACAGTTTCAACGAGCGTACGGATCTCCTCTCCTTTTTTAAGATCCCAGATCTTCCTCATATGATCCCGTGAGGCTGAAATGAGCCGGTTTTGATCGATTAAAATGTGTGAGACAAGGTCTTGATGGCCAATAAATGTCTGCACTTCTTTTCCGCTTTTGAGATTCCAGACCTTAATGGCATGATTCGGAGTCGTTGAGATGAGCTGACCCTCATGGATTAAAATGTTTGTGTCGTTAAAGATGGTGAGACCGAGGGAAGCATTCTCTACCAAGGTATGAATTCGACATTTGCCAACCTTTCTATTCTGCTCGACGTGAGTGAAATGGTTATAAAGAGCCAGACCTTTAATGTTAGGTGGAGAACTCGCAAAAGAATCGGGAAAATATCTCTCTAAAAGAAAATTCCATCGGATCGCATCTGAAAAAATGTTAGAGAATAAGTAACGGCTTGTAAGCCCCATTGCTCTCGCGTCTTGAAGTGTTTTTGCATGAGAGAAAATAATGCTAAAAACATCTATTGGAAGATGTTCAATAGGGGAATTTGGCGTTAGAGGGGTGATGTTAGAGTCACTATGTTTTTGTGAAGTGACGGCTAATGATGAACTCATAAGATCCCGCTGTTAGATAAAATATTAATTCACATTAATATTTTTTAATTAAATGGATGGGAAATTTAACGTACCATCCTATTTAATTTAAAGAGGAAAAGGGGATATTGCCTATGAACCATCCAGATAATTTTTCTTTGCGACTTGGCGTCTTTGCGTCTCCGCGTTGAAAAAATATAAAAAATATAAACGCAGAGGCGCCAAGTCGCGAGGATGCAAAGAAGGAAGCTCGTTCAACCGCCTTTGCGCTTGCGCTCGTTTTCATTGAGGAGACGTTTGCGCAGACGGATGAAATTGGGGGTCACTTCGACGAGCTCGTCGTCTTGGATGAAGTCGATCGCTTGTTCCAGGGTGAATTTGCGCGGCGGGGTGAGGATGATGTTCTCATCGCTGCCCGAGGCACGGACGTTGGTGAGCTGTTTTCCACGGGTGACATTGACGACGAGGTCGTTATCGCGCGAGTTTTCGCCGACGACCATCCCTTCATACACTTCATCGCCAGGGCCGACAAAAAGACTGCCGCGATCCTGGATGGTGAAGCAGGCATAAGCAGTGACTTTGCCAAGGCCATTGGAGATGAGGACGCCGTTGGTCGTCCTGGGATCTCCCCTTTGTGTGGGCCGTAACTGTCAAAAACCGAGGTCAAGATGCCAAGACCTCGAGTCACGGTGAGGAATTCGTTGCGATATCCCATTAGGCCGCGCGTGGGGATCAAGAATTCAATGCGTCGTGATGTTATGCTCATTTGTGTTGAGGGAGCGCATTTCGCCTTTGCGGCGGGAGAGCTCTTCGATCACCGTGCCTGAATATTCTTGGGGCACTTCGATGTGGACCACTTCAAACGGTTCTTGAACGACCCCTTCGATCTTCTTTGAAAATGACTTGAGGCTTGGAGATGGTGAATTCATAATTTTCGCGGCGCATCGCTTCGATGAGGACGGCGAGGTGGAGTTCGCCACGGCCGCAGATACGGGCGGCATCATCGCGGTAATTCTCTTCAATTTTTAAAGAGATATTCGCTTTTCTCTCTTGAACCAGGCGGTCGCGGAGTTTATTCATGGTGACATGTTTGCCGTCTTTTCCGACAAAAGGTCCATTATTGACCATCATTTCAATGGAAAGGGTCGGCTCTGCAAGTGTGATAGGGGGGAGTTGGACGATGTGGCTCGGATCGCATAGGGTGTCGCCGATCGTGACTTCAGGAATTCCGGAGATGCTGACGATATCGCCGACGCCGGCTTCTTCCATCTCGACTTTTTTGAGGCCATGATAACCTTCGATCCGTTGGACCTTATGCTGTGTGGGGTGGCCGTTCTTATCGACTCTGGTGATCGAATCGCCTTTTCGAATGATCCCTTCTAAAATGCGGCCGCAGGCCTGTCGCCCGACGAAATCGTCGTAGCTCAAAGTCGCCGCTTGCATGAGGAAGGGGAGTTCGAGGTTCCCAGGAGGGAAGGGGACAGCTTTGATGATGAGTTCAAAGAGGGGGCGCATATCAGTGCGGGGATCTTTCAGGTCCATCACCGCAAATCCGCTTAAGCCGGAAGCATAGCAGATAGGGAAGTCGAGTTGTTCATCATTGGCGCCAAGTTCGACAAAGAGATCAAAAGTTAAATTCAAAGCGCGATCGGGGTCGGCATGAGGGCGGTCGATCTTATTGAGGACGACGATCGGACGCAAGCCAATTTTAAGAGCTTGGGAGAGGACAAAGCGGGTCTGCGGCATCGGCCCTTCCTGGGCATCGACGAGGAGGAGGACACAATTGACAAGGCCGAGGACCCGCTCGACCTCGCCAGAAAAGTCTGCATGGCCAGGGGTGTCGATAATATTAATTTTAAAGTCTTCAAAGAATACGCTGGTATGTTTGGCGAAGATCGTGATCCCGCGCTCTTTTTCTTGGTCGTAGCTATCCATGACTCGTTCAGGAATCTTTTCATTGTCGCGAAAGACATTGGATTGTTTAAGCAGGCTGTCGAGCAGTGTGGTTTTGCCATGGTCGATGTGGGCGATGATGGCGATATTGCGAATTTTTTCTGGCTTAAACATATTTTGGTAACCTGAAATTTATTTATATATAGTAGTCTAACGCAAATGATAATTAAATGCTAGCATTCTTGCTTGAAAAATAACCGGTTTTGAGGGTATACTTTACACACCACTAGTGGCTTGAAAAACCTCTAGAACAAAGAGGGAGGCTGCATGCAAATTACCTCTGGGGAAGAGACAAAAAAAATCGTGGATGATACTGCCGCGGCAGGGCATTTATTGGAATCGAAGACTTCCCACTTGCACGATCTTTTGCAAGAAAAATTAGAACAGGCATTCCATAAGCAGACCTCAACGATTGTTTTGCACGACATTGTAAAAATTGCATCAGAGCATTCTCCTGTCGACCTCGCTTATGCAGCCTCCCGTCTCCCCTCCCATGCCCGTCCTATGATCTATGAAAATCTCTCCGGGATTGAAGCGAAGATCGATTTCATGATCAATACCGACAGCAGCACGCGGGTCGCTATCCTTCGCCATATCAGCGACGGGGATATGAAAAAATTATTGAACACATGCCCCCCGACGAAGCGGTGGAAGTGCTTGAAGATATCTCTGAGCGGAGGTTTCGCCGCGTCGTCGAAATGTTGGAAGCGAGCAAGGCTTTGAAAATCCGCGAGATCAAAAAACACCGGCGCAATACGGCCGGACGTTTGATGACAAATGAATTTTTTTCCTTTTCGATGGATGTGACGATCGGGCAAGCCTCGATGCATATCCGCGACAATCCTGGCATCGATCTGACCCATCAAATCTTTGTTTTGAATCAGGCAGGGGAGCTGCAAGGTTATGTGCCTGCTCGCAATCTGATCGTCAATCCTCCCCATTTGCCTTTGAGGCAAGTGATGAAGCCGATCTTGCACAAAGTGACACCTGAAATTTCTCGCGAAGAGGTGGTCGATATCGTCGAACGGTATAAAATTTCAGCGCTCGCTGTCGTCGATCCCAATAACCGGATGCTCGGCGTCATCACTTACGATGATGTCCTCGATGCGATTGAAGACATCAATTGATGAAACGATTGCGAACATGGCAGGTACAGCGGAAAAAATCAGTGAGCATGAACCCCTTTTAAAACGTTTTTTCTCACGTGCTCCGTGGCTTGTCGTGACACTTTGCGCGGGTCTGATCAATGTCGGTGTGATGTCTTCTTTTCAAAACTATGTCGGAGGGATTCTGACCTTCGTGATGTTTTTTGTGCCCCTGATCACAGGGATGTCAGGAAATATTGGCATTCAATGCAGTACGATCCTCGTCCGCAGTATGGCGCTCGGGTTGATTCGCTCGGAAATAGGAGGGAGGCGATTTTTAAAGAGCTTTTAATGGGGATGATGACAGGAACTGTTTTCGGCCTGCTCTGCGGATTTATTGTCTATGCGCTAGATTTTGCTGGTGTTTCGCGCGCCGACATCAGTCCAGCCATCGTTGGAATGATCGTAGGGAGTGGACTTACAGGGGCCTGTTTGGGCGGGGCTGTGCTCGGTGTCTTGTCTCCACTCTTTTTTGCGCGGATCGGGGTCGATCCTGCAGTGGCGTCGGGTCCCATTGTGACAGCTTTTAACGATTTTTTTCGATGTCGATCTACTTTTTGATCGCGATTGGACTCAGCGCACTGCTTTTTTAACATTGGAAAGATATTTTCAATCACAGAGGGGAACAGGAGACACAGAGGAACACAGAGATTAAAAAAACGGCCTAATTTTTTCGCGAGAGCGAAAAAATTAGAGTCTTCATTTTTTGCTCTCGCAAAAAATGAAAAACTTAAAGCTCCGTGTCTCTGTGATCTCTGTGTAAATTTAAAAAAGTCTTTTCAGTACGCAGTGTCCTGAAGATTGCTTATTTAAACTTGCTATTTTGACGGGTAATTTATATATTCAGACGGAGAGGGTTCCATGGAAAAAAGAGACGGCTCCGCTCTGACGAATAAGCAACTCAAGGATCTTCTTCCAAAAGTCTTAGGTCAGATCGGCGACCTCCATCGCGACCGCCCCGATCTGATTTTAATAGCGTGGCCGCAGATCATCGGTGAAAAACTCGCCTCGATGACTAAGGCAGTCTCTTTTGAAAAAGGGATTCTCGTTGTGAAGGTGAGCAATTCGACCTTATATAGTCTGCTTTCACAACATGAACGGGGGCGATTGCTCAAGAGTTTAAGGGAGAAGTTTCCCTCTGTAGAGATTAAAAATATCTATTTTCGCATTGGCTAGGCTTCAGTGAAAAAATAATTTTGAATTTGAGTTTAAGGTATGACGACGATGACCAAAGAAAAAGAATACGATGCCAGTTCGATTACCGTTTTAGAAGGTCTCCAAGCTGTACGTGAACGGCCGGGGATGTATATCGGCGATACGCAAGTCAATGGCCTGCATCAGCTCGTCTATGAGGTCGTCGATAATAGCGTCGACGAAGCGATGGCGGGCTATTGCAAAGAGATCACGATCATCTTGCATAAAGACAATTCCGTCTCCGTTGAAGACGACGGACGAGGGATTCCTGTTGGAAGGCACGATAAAGAATCGCAAAAACAAGGGACGAGATGTCTCTGCGCTTGAAGTGGTCATGACAATCCTGCACGCCGGCGGTAAATTCGATAAGAATACGTATAAAGTTTCTGGCGGACTGCACGGGGTCGGCGTCTCTTGCGTCAATGCACTCTCAAAAAAACTGCACGTCGAAGTCTGTCAAAACGGCAAAATTTACGAGATGGAATTCTCAAAAGGCAAGCCGACTCACCCATTGAAAGCCATTGGTGAGACGACCAAACACGGCACTAAAGTGAATTTTCTCGCCGATGATTCGATTTTTACAGTGACCACTTACGACTACGATATTTTGCTCAAACGATTCCGGGAGCTCGCTTTTTTGAACAAGAATTTAAAGATCAATTTCCGCGACGAGCGAGAGACTGTTCCTACCGAAGTTTCCTTTTGCTACGAAGGGGGCGTCCGCTCTTTTGTCGAATATTTGAATGAGAATAAAACACCCCTCTTTCCCAAGCCGATCTATATTCTCGGGTCCAAAGAGATCTCTGACGGTACTCTCGAATTTGAAGTGGCGATGCAGTGGAATGATACCTATACAGAGAATCTCTATTCCTTTTGTCAACAACATCACCACCCGTCAAGGGGGAACGCACGTCACCGGTTTCAGCACCGCGCTCACCCGCGTGCTCAATCAGTACATCAAAAACCACAACCTGCTCAAGAGCGACAAGATCTCTGTCTCGCGGCGATGATATGCGCGAAGGACTCACTGCTGTCATCTCGGTCAAAGTGCCCAATCCTCAGTTCGAAGGGCAAACGAAGCAGCGGCTCGGCAACAGCGATGTCGCCTCGGTCGTCCAGCAGATTGTCGGCGAAGAGCTCACCGACTTTCCTGGAAGAAAATCCCGTCGTTGCACGGATGATCGTCGAAAAAGCGATCCTCGCTGCTCAAGCGCGAGAAGCCGCGCGCAAAGCGCGCGAATTGACCCTGCGTAAAACGGCGCTCGACACGGCGCGACTTCCTGGAAAACTGACCGATTGTCAAGAGAAAGATCCCGCTCTTTGCGAAATCTATATCGTTGAGGGAGATTCAGCGGGTGGCTCAGCAAAAACAGGACGCGATCGGAGATTCCAGGCGATTCTGCCGATCCGCGGTAAAATTCTCAACGTTGAAAAAGCCCGTCTAGAGAAGATTTTGCAGAACACAGAAGTTGGCGCGATGATCGCCGCTTTTGGTTGCGGGATCGGCCTGGACAATTTCAATCTGGAAAAACTCCGCTATCATAAAATCATCATCATGACTGATGCCGACGTCGATGGATCCCATATCCGTACGCTCCTCTTGACCTTCTTCTATCGCCATATGCCCGCCTTGATCGAGAACAACTTCATCTATATCGCACATCCTCCTCTTTATCGCGTGACGAGAAAAAAGGTGAGCCGCTATATCCACAGCGAAAAAGAGATGGATGAGTATCTCTTGAAGCTGGGAATCAGCGATGTGCATGTTAAACTTATCGGACATACTGATCCACTGAGCAAAGAACAGCTCGAAGAGATGCTCAAAGCGATCCGCGAAGTTGAAAATCTGATCCTCTCCATCGAGCGAAAAGGGATCCCTTTCCGCGAATTCTTAAGCGCTAAAGATGCAACGGGAAAACTTCCCCGTTTCCAAGTGAAGCTGGGAGACGACACCCGTTTTGTTTTTTCAGAAGAAGAATTTGTTGAGATCAAGAGAGAAGATGAAGAAATTCAGCGGCAAAGACATGCTGACACCCTGGCTGCGATTCCTCCCGAAGAGCAGACAGAAGAGATGAAAACATTCCGGGCAAAGAGCGTTCCATTCATGGAACTCTACGAACTGAAAGCGCTCGACGATCTAAAATTGCGCCTTTCAGCCTTCAATTTCTCGCTCGATCAATACACTGTCGCTGATGGCAAATTGTTCGACATCATCGATGAAGAAGGGCGTGAACAGCCTGTCCATTTCCTCAAAGAGGGGATCGAGTTATTGCGTGTCAATGGGCGGAAAGGGATCGAGATCCAACGGTACAAAGGTCTTGGGGAGATGAACGCCGACCAGCTTTGGGAAACGACGATGGACCCTACCCGCAGGACACTCCTTCGCGTCACTTTGCCAGATGCCATTGCGGCAGATCATATGTTTACGATGTTGATGGGTGAAGATGTCCCCCCTCGCCGCGCCTTTATCGAGCAACATGCTCTTTCAGTCAAGAATTTGGATATCTAAGGAAGAACCTATGTCCTATACCAAAGATGAAATCATTCTCCCACGCAATGTCGAAGAAGAGGTCAAGGAAAGCTACCTTCGCTATTCGATGTCGGTGATCATTTCACGGGCTCTTCCCGATGTGCGCGACGGGCTTAAACCCTCGCAACGACGGATTCTCTATGCGATGCGTCAGCTTAACTTGGGCGCCTGGCTCCAAGCATCGAAAATGCGCCAAAATTTCCGGCGATACCTCAGGCGACTACCATCCGCATGGGGAAACGGTGATCTATCCGACCCTCGTCCGCATGGCACAACCTTGGGCGATGCGCTATCGCCTTGTCGACGGACAAGGAAACTTTGGATCGGTCGATGGCGACCCTCCAGCTGCGATGCGTTATACTGAAGCGCGCCTCACCCATTCGTCGATGGCGCTCATGGAAGATCTTGAAAAAGATACCGTCGAGATCATCCCAAACTACGACGAGACAAAAACTGAGCCCACTGTCTTCCCTGCCAAATTTCCCAATCTCCTCGCTAACGGCTCGTCCGGGATCGCTGTCGGTATGGCGACGAACATTCCTCCTCACAATTTGGGTGAGCTGATCTCTGCAACACTCCTCCTCTCGGATAATCCGCAGACATCGATCGACCAGATCATGGAAGTGATGCCTGCACCCGATTTCCCTACAGGCGGGGTGATCTGCGGTTATCGCGGCATTAAAGAAGCCTACCATACAGGACGAGGAAAACTGATCCTCCGCGGCGTCATGCGCGTTGAAGATATGGAAACCGGTGGCGAGAGGCAGCGGCTTGTCGTCGATGAGATCCCTTATAACATCAATAAAGCAGATCTCATCAAGAAGATCGCCGACCTCGTCAATGAAAAAAATATTCCAGGCATCTCCGATATCCGCGATGAGTCTGACAAAGATGGCATGCGCATCGTGATTGAACTCAAGCGGGGTGAAATTCCCGATGTGACGATCAATCAGCTCTTCAAATACACCGATCTTCAAGTCACTTTCGGCTGCAATATGCTCGCCCTCGATAAGGGGCTGCCGCGCACGATGAATATCAAGCAGATGATCGCTGCCTGGATCGATCACCGCATCGATGTCGTGCGCCGGAGAACACGCTTTGAGCTTGCCAAAGCTGAAGCGAGGGCCCATATCCTCGAAGGTTATCTCAAAGCGCTCGATCATCTCGATGCTGTTGTTAAATTGATCCGCGCTTCTCAGAACCGTGAAGCGTGCAAAAACTGAACTGATGGCCACCTATACCTTGACCGAACGACAAGCCAATGCTGTCCTCGATCTGCGCCTCTACCAATTGACAGGCCTTGAAAGGGAAAAGATCGAATCTGAATACAAAGAACTTTTGGCTAAAATCGCTCACTACCGCGCTGTCTTGGCTTCTGAAGCCCTCGTACGCGGCATCATCAAAGAAGAGCTTTCCGATCTGAAGAAACACCATGTTTCCGATCGGAGGACGAAGATCATCGCAGCGGAAGGGGAGTTCAATATCGAAGATCTGATCCCCGACCTCCCTGTCATCATCACGATTTCAGAAGATGATTATATCAAACGGATGCCGATCGATACCTTCCGCGAGCAGCGTCGCGGAGGGCAAGGGGTGATCGGTCTGGAGACGAAGAAAGAGACCGATATTCTCAAAGATATCTACGTCGCCTCTACCCATGATTACCTTCTCATCTTCACCACTTTAGGCAGGTGTTACTGGCTAAAAGTCTGGGAGATCCCAGAAGCTGGACGCCGCTCAAAAGGGAAAGCGCTCATCAACCTCCTCGAAGATATTCGCCCCACTGAAAAAATCGCAGCGGTCTTGCGCGTCAAAGAGTTTGAAGAGAATACTTTCATCTTGCTCGCGACCCGTCAAGGTGTTGTCAAGAAGACAGAACTATCTGCTTTCAGCTCGCCGCGCAAAAAAGGGGTCTATGCGATCAATATCGATGAAGGGGATGAAGTGATCGCCGCCCGTTTGACCAAAGAAGGGCAAGAGATCATGCTCTTTACTAAAAATGGGATGGCCGTCCGCTTCGATCAAGGACAAGTGAGATCGGTGGGCCGGATCGCAAGAGGTGTGCGTGGAGCGACCCTTCGCGATGAAAAAGATGGCATTGTCTCTTGTGTAGTAGTGAACGGTACTGAAAGTCTACTCGTCGTTTGTGGGAAAGGATTTGGTAAACGCTCCTGGGTCGAAGATTTCCGCAAAACCAATCGGGGTGGCGTCGGGGTCCGTTCGATCATCACAAGCGAGCGCAATGGCCTTGTTGTCGGGGCAGTTTCTGTCACCGATAAGGATAGTGTGGTGATGATGTCCAACACAGGTCAAACACTCCGCATCAACATGAAAGATGTCCGCGTGATGGGGCGCTCGACACAAGGGGTACGCCTTGTCAACCTCCATGAAGGGGACTATCTCGTCGGTGTTCAGAAAATCGAACATCTCGAGACAGAAGAAACGACTGCTGCGGTTGAACCACTCTCGTCAACACCCTCGCCTACAACGGACGAAGTTTGATGAAAAGAAAGGGGATCTTCATCACCTTCGAAGGGGGTGATGGAGCGGGTAAAACAACCCTCATTCAAAAGATCTTCAGCTATTTAGAAAAACTCGAACTGGATGTGCTGCAAACCCGCGCTCCAGGGGGGACACAGCTCGGTCAGGAGATCCGCCATCTCCTCCTTCACAAACATGACACCCCCTTATCGAAACGGAGCGAGCTGTTGCTCTTTCTCGCCGACCGCGCCCAACACGTCGATGAACTGATTTTACCCAACCTTCGCAAAGGAAAAATCGTCCTCTGCGATCGGTTTAACGACTCGACGATCGCTTATCAAGGCAGGGCCCGTGGATTTACAGTGGAGCGGGTCGATCAACTCTGCGATTTTGCCTCCGATCACCTCAAACCCGATCTCACCCTCTATCTCGATCTCAATCCCAAGATCGGCTTCGAACGGTCGAAAAAAGCAGGGCTTGTCAAAGACCGGATCGAATCTGAATCCCTCCAATTCCATCAAAAGATCCGCAGGGCATTTAAACAGATCGCCAAAAAAGAGCCCCGTCGGTTTATAATCATCGACGCCTCTAAAACACCTGAACAGGTCTACACTCAAGCCAAAGTGAAAATCGATGCCCTTTTGCAATCTTATCGGAAATGAGCCCGTCAAAGCCGCTCTCCAACATATGGCCCTGCGAAACAGCGTGCCAAACACCCTCCTGTTTTACGGCCCCGATGGGGTTGGCAAAAGTCGATTTGCCCTCGCCTTTGCTGAAGTGCTCATGGGAAAGGAGCACGCCCATAAATTAGCCACGCAAAACCATCCCGATCTGCACACCTATCTCCCCGAAGGAAAAAGCGCAACCCACCCCGTAGAAAATATCCGCAAACTGATCGATGAAGTGGCCCTTCCTCCCTACGAAGCTCCTGTCAAAGTCTTCATCATCCACGATGCCCATCAAATGCTCCCTTACAGCAGCAACGCCTTGCTCAAGACATTTGAAGAACCCTCTGTTCACAGCTATTTCATCCTGTTGACAAGCACGCTCGACGCCATGCTACCCACCATCGTCTCTCGCTGCCGCAAAATCCCTTTTTTTCCCATCCCTCAAGCTGAGGTCGAAACTCTAGTTAAAGAGAAGTGGAAGAAAACTCCCGAAGAGGCCCGGCGGATCGCCTTCTTGTCACACGGCTCCCTCTCCAAAGCGCACGATCTCGCACAACAACTTCAACTCCCCTGGCGCAAACTCCTCCTGGAAATCCTCACGTTGCGCATGCCCGACGATTATCCACAGTTTTTAAAACTCGCGACTGAACTCGAAAGTGGGATCACAGCAAGTCGCGATGAAGCAGAAGAGGAATCTTCCTTGCATGCCCAAGCAGATTCTATTTTCGAAGAGATCATCGCCTGGTACCGCGATCTCCACCTCCTCAAGGAAGGGATCGCCCCTGAATACCTCTACCACCTCGACCGTATCGATCACCTCAAACTGGCCCTTTTACACCCCTTTCCCCCTCTAGAAATAATGATAGAGAAGGTTACAAAGGCGCGATTGGCCATTCAGCGCCACTTCCGCCTACGCACCGTCCTCGAGCATCTCCTTATGTGTTAATGGGTTGTGACCTGCTTTTTTGGGATCAGTTACTTGAATTCACCACGCGTTGCGTGGTGAATCTTCTAAATATTCTTAGCGGCGATATGCTTACTAATTTGTGGAGTGGGGGAAGGGGTCGACTTTTCCAGTTCGCGGCCGATGAAACGGCTGGCGGGAACCATGATGAGTGCAAAGGAGATCGCAAGGATTCCAGCAAAGATGGCGCTTTCTCCAGCTCCCCCCATCAACAAAAAGAGGATGATGCTGAGAAGGGATGAGGTCCCTCGTCCCAGACGGGAGCCGATCCCATCGATGATGAGTTTTCCTTTGACTTGCGCCTCGGGGCTCAGGGGGATGAATGCCAGTTCTTTGATCGCATCGAAAAGGGTATACTTCACAGCTCTGCCGATGCAGAAGTGGATGCTTCCTAAGACCACGGCGAAAGTCAGGGGAGAAGGTCCTAAGAATCGGTCGATTTTTCCGCAGAAAATGACGAAAAAGAAAGCGAAAGAGATGATCACCATGAGAATGGGTGTGATCAGTACTGTGCGGCTCCAGCGGTAGGTCTGCAAAAGATAAGGGGTTAAAAATAACGCGCTAAATGCAGTGATAATCCCCATCCAGAACGATAAACTTCCCATATATTGGCAGTAATCAGAGGGAGAAGGGTATTTACTTTTTAGGGTCTCGAGGAAAATCAGTTCACCCAGGGCATAGCAAACGTATTCTGCAATGACAATGAGAAAAAGAGAAGAGAGGAAAGGGGATTTCATCAGGTAGCGAAGGCTTGAAGATAAAGAGAGGAGGTGCCTGGCAAAGAGTTCTTTCTTGGTTTCAGGTTCCTGATTGGGTTCTTGAAGGGGATGAGTGGCCGTCTGAGGAGGTTTAGTAAACTGGAATTTTTTGAATAAACCACTAAAAGTAATGAGGGTGAGGAGTCCGCAAAGGAGCAAACATAATGTCAATAGATAGAGCGAGTGTTGCCAGCGCTGGGAAGATAAAGCGAACAGGTTCCAACTGAAAATAGAGGTGCAAAAAATAGTGATCGGACCTGCGAGAATTGTTCCAATGCTGCTTCCGAGTAAAAGGGGAGGATAAAAACGTTTGGCCTGTCCTAAGGAAAGGTTTTGATTGAGAAATCCCCAAAAGATGACAGAGAGGAGGGCAACCTTCCAGAGTTCAGACATGATATAGAAAACCATATCGGGCCAATGGGTAAAGATGACTTTAAACCTGGAAAAGCCAAAGAGAAATCCCAATTTACTCTCTAAAAGGGTATGAATCTCTTCTCGGGATGGATAGATCCAAAAGGCGAAGACGATGAAGAAGGAGAGGAAAAAAAGCATCGTCATCGAAAAGATAAACCGGAAAGAGAAATTGCGCATGAGGCGAGAAAGTGCCCACGTCAGAAGGACAGAGGCAGGGAAGGTCCCAAAAAGCTCAAAATAAGGGATGAACGCTGCGCTCCCTCCAGTATCTGCGACAACGAGGGTATTGCGCATGCTGCGTAAAATGCTAAAATTGATATTGATCAGGCATACGATAAAGAACATCGCACCGAAGATGAGCCACTCTTCACGCTTAATGGGAAAAATTAATTTCTTAAACATAGGTGCTGGTCTGTAAACTTAAGCATTCTAGAGACCCCCTATGAATTTTGCAAGCTGTCAAAAATCTCTTTCCAGGCAGGGTACTGGACACTAAAAAGACTTTTTTAAATTTACACAGAGATCACAGAGACACAGAGTTTTAAATTTTTCATTTTTTGCGAGAGCAAAAAATGAAGACTCTAATTTTTTCGCTCTCGCGAAAAAATTAAGCCGTTTTTTTTAATCTCTGTGTTCCTCTGTGTCTCTGTGGTGAAGAAACTGATCTTAACGGAGCTTGCCTGACCAGCCGAGCTTTGTGCGCAAAGTGGAATAGTAGTCTCGTCTTAAAAGGCTGACCAGCTTGAAATTTTTGGCGGAGCGGGTGATCCGGAAAACGTCACCTGTTTCCAGATCGTGGTGGCTGATCCCGTCTGCGCGGATCTCGATCGGGTCGTAATCGCTCAAATACTGGATCTGGATCTCTTGATTGGCAGTGAGGACAATAGGGCGGTTGGAGATGGTATGTGGGGAAATGGGGGTAATGACAAGCGCTTCGAGATCGGGGCTGATGATCGGGCCCCCTGCAGCGAGGGAATAGGCGGTAGACCCATTAGGGGTGGCAATAATGATTCCATCAGCTTCAAAGGTGTTGAGGTACATCCCGTCGACGTGGATGGCGATTTCGACGAGGCTTGGGTTTTTTGCTCGATGAACGACGATATCGTTGACAGCAAAGCACCGCTCGCCATGAAGGGATTCCCCTTGGATCATTACCCGTTCGTGGATCTTGTAAGAACCGTTGATCAGGTCCTGGAGACTGGGATAAATGTCGGAGATGGGGACATCGGCCATGAAGCCGAGGTGGCCGAGATTGATCCCGAGCATCGCCGCATCGAGATTTTCATACTTGTGGACCAGGCGCAACATCGTTCCATCTCCACCCATGGAGATCATGAATTGGATCTCTTTAGGGTCGACACTGGAGAGGGGTTTGGCGTTGATGAGTTTGGCTTCTTCATCTTCAGCGACGACGGTGATCCCATGGTTCGTTAGAAATTCTTGAACCCCAATCGCTAAATTTTTAGATTGTTTTTTACTGATGTTGGGAAAAAGAGCAATGATCATCAAGCGACTATTTTAAAGAAGTTTGGGACGTAGGAACAAAGGGTTGGGATTGGGGGCGTCCCTGTTCATCTAAAGCCAGATCGCCGTCCCGATTTTTAACCAGGATTTCGATTTTCTTTTCCGCTTCGGTGAGCCGTTTGCTACACCAGTTGGTCAGGCGGTCGGCCTCTTCATAGAGGCGAAGGGAATCTTCTAAAGAGACTTTCCCCGAGTTCATCTTTTCTAAGATTTCTTCCAGGCGAGCATAGGCGGCCTCGAAGGAAAGAGATTGTTCTGTTGTCATGATTCAATTCCAGTGACAGTTAAATGGATCTTGCCGTTATGGAGTTGCAGGCGGACTTTATCCTGCTCTTTGAGCTCTTGAGTGGAGAGGATAACGGAATCCTTTTTTTCCTGAAAGAGAATGCAGTAACCTCTTGTTAAAAGATTTTTTGGATCTATCCCTCGCAGATGAGAAGACAGTTGAGCGAGCTTGTGAGCTTTTTGGTCGATTTGTTCCCCCATCCGTTGATCCAAATTTTTACGTAAAAGTGTCCTATCACATGATTTTTTCCATCCACTCAATTGCTGGAGCATCGATGCGTCGATCGATTTTACAAACATGTTAAGTTTTTGTTTTAACCCAAGAATCTGATGGCTCGGTTTCAAGGTCAGCGCCTGTTTTTTGAGTGCTAAGAGTTGGAGCTGTTTTTCCTGGAGGTTCCGTTTGAGGTAGAGATGGAGATCGGAGCGCAAATCATCGATCCGTTGGAGATGGGGCTCCAGGAGTGATAAAGGGAGTGCAATGGAGGGATGACGTTTAAAATTTTCAAGTTGTTTCCGATGGTGCTGAAGGGAAATCAGCACGATCGATTTCAGACGGCTTTTCATTTGGGTGAGTTGATGCAAGTGTTGGGATGTCTCAAGTGTTGCGATTTCGGCGGCGGCAGAGGGAGTAGGCGCGCGGAGATCAGCGACAAAATCGGCGATGGAAAAGTCGGTCTCATGCCCAATTGCAGAAATGATCGGAATTTTGGAATTGAAGATCGCAGCAGCGACTTTTTCTTCGTTGAATGCCCATAAGTCTTCTAAGCTTCCCCCTCCTCGGCCGACGATCAGCACATCTGCAAGGGCATAATGGTTAAATCGCTCAATGGCTTGAGCGATTTCCGCGGCAGCTCCTTCTCCCTGGACTTTAACAGGGTTCAGAATGAGGTGGAAGCCAGCGAAGCGGCGGCTCAAAACGTGTAAAATATCTTGAATGACCGATCCTGTAGGCGAGGTCACGACGCCGATCGTGCGTGGGAACTTAGGCAACGGTTTCTTTCTCGAGGCATCGAACCACCCCTGTTTTTCCAGTTTGGCTTTCAGGGCTTGTAATTGCATCAGGAGTTCACCGACGCCGAAGTAGTCGAGTGTTCGAACGACGATCTGATAGTAGCCCCGTGGCGGATAGAGATTCATTTCCCCATGGACGACGACCTGGTCGCCATTTTTTGGCGTCCGTTTCAAATCGCGGGCATTACCGCGGAACAGGACACAGGAAATTTGTGACTCTTGGTCTTTCAGGGTGAAATAGAGATGCCCAGAAGATTGTTCCTTAAAGTTACTGATCTCCCCTTTGACAGAGAGCGCTGGGAAACGGGATTCCAGATATTTTTTAATCGTGGAGGTCAGTTCAGAGACTGAAAGAATTTCTTGCATGTCTCTCCATAATTAATACTTGCCTTTGATCAAGAAGATGAGCTATGATCATACATCTTTTAGATTTAATTGTATAAGACATATGCATCGGATTCCGCTCATTATAGGGAATTGGAAAATGTACAAGACGGCGGCTGAGGCGCGAGAATTTATCTCTGCCCTTTCTGAGCTGGTTGCTCCAGCGCAACGTCGCATTTTCCTCGCTGTCCCGTTCACTGCGATTGAACAGGCTGTCGATGGTGCCAAGGGGACTAAAATATCGATCGGCGCGCAGAATATGCACGATCAGCCCGAAGGCGCCTATACTGGCGAAGTTTCCGCGCGCATGCTCAAAGCCTCCGGAGCCTCTTTTGTGATTTTGGGTCATTCTGAACGTCGCCACTATTTTAAAGAGAGCAATCGATTCATTCACAATAAGTTGCTATATGCACTCCAGGAAAAGCTGATCCCTATTCTATGCATTGGCGAACTGATCCACGAGCGGGAAAGTGGTGAACATTTGAAAATTTTAAAACTTCAGCTCGAAGAGTGTTTGCAAGGATTGAATGGGACACAGCTGGCTCAAGTTGTCATTGCCTATGAACCTGTTTGGGCCATTGGCACTGGAAAGAGTGCAACTCCTGAAATAGCGCAAGCTGTCCACTTATTTATTCGGAGTTGGTTAGAAGAAAAACAGGGCCTCGATTGTGCGCAGCAGGTCTGTTTGATCTATGGAGGCTCGGTGAAGCCAGATAATATCGTTTCGTTGATGCAGCAGACCGATATCGATGGTGTCCTTGTCGGAGGGGCTTCTTTGGAAACGGAGTCGTTTGCGCAGATTGTGAATTATTAAGGGTGAGATCATGACTTTTATTTTTTATTTAGTTTTATTTTTGTTCCTTGGGATTTGTGCCCTGCTTTGCCTTGTCATTCTCATCCAGGAAAGCAAGAGTTTGGGGCTTGGTGCCTCCTTTGGGGGGGATCCAGGCGATTCCGTTTTTGGAACATCGACAGCTGATGTTTTAAAAAAATTCACCGCTTATCTTGCAGTCATCTTCATGGCTTCCTGTGTTCTACTTTCTCTTTGGACAGGGGCAATGGGACGTAGTAAAACTCGCTTGTTGCCAACCACTATCGAGGAGGTTCAACAATAGCAGATGTTGCTCAAGATCTATTATTATGGACATCCTATCTTGAGAAAGCGTTGCGAACCTGTCAAAGAAATCACAGATGAGATTCGTAAGCTTGCCCGCGACATGATCGAAACCATGGATAAGTATGACGGCATTGGACTGGCAGCGCCCCAGGTTGGTCATCCGATTCGGATGTTTGTCCTCCGCAATTATCTTTTCACCGAAGAGGGTCATTGGACACTCTCTGAACCTAAAGTCTACATCAATCCTAAACTGACAAATCCAAGCGAAGATCTGGTTTCAGACACAGAAGGGTGTTTATCCCTCCCTGGCCTTCGGCTGCATGTCGATCGCCCTGACAAGATCGTCATAGAAGCCCTCGATCTGGAGGGTAAAACTTTCACAGAATCGTTAGAAGGGTATAACGCGCGGATACGGATGCATGAGAACGATCACATCAACGGTGTCCTTTTCATCGACCGGGTCGATCTCAATACCCGCAAAAAAATCGAGCCCCAACTCAAAGAGATGAAAAAGAAATATTCCTAATTACGTCCGTTGCGCTAAAAAGAATATTAAATTATTTCTGATCGCAGCTCTCACTGCGGGATGATGGGGCCATTGAGTGATAAAAACGACGACTTGTCTTTGAATGAGGTTTATCGAGCTGTCAAACGTATTGCGAGTATTTGGCATTAAGGTGCTATACCAGATCGATGAGATGATGGCTGCTTTAATCGCAGGTTTTAACGCCTCCATTTTCTGCAGGACGAGCTCTTTTGAGGAGGATTCATTCTGAACCTGTTGATCGAGATCTTTCAGTGCAACGAGGTCGGAATCCTGGGTCAACAATCTCTCGAATGAACATCCATTTGCTTGACTTGGGTCAATACTTTCCTGCGCGAGGTTTAAAAATGGGGCCGGCAAAGTGCAGTTCATAGGCGTTAAATTGCTGAGATGGAAAATGGGAGGCCTCTGATTGTCTGCTGTCAGATCGTGGAGGTATTGCAAGGCCCTCAAAGCTTCTGAATCGACCTCGCAATTCAACAGATAGAGTGCTACGAGTTGTTTGCTTTGGTACAAGTGTGTGAAAAGCTTCGTCAATTCTTTTGGCTTTCCGTTGTTAATGATGAGATGGCTGATCCAGGGAATGGTCCTGTGCAATTGAGGTAAGGAGGATGTGTTTTGTGTCAATTTCCATAGGCAGAGGTTATTGTTGACCTCGACGATCAATCGATCAGAGGCGAGTGCAAATTTCAGATCATTTAAGGGAATATTGCATTTGCATGCGACTTTTTGCAAATAATGATGGGCGATCTCGACTTGCAGTTCAGGAGTGGTATCGATAAAGGTATAAAAATGATCACAACTAGAACGGGTTGCGATGAGATCTTGAATAGGAAGCCCTCGCAAAATAAAAAGACTAAGTTCAGAAGGCAATTGGATCAAGGATGGGGAAAGATATGAATGCGAATCAGTTTTAAAGCTTATCATAATTTATTTAACCAATGAGACAGAACCTGAAAAACGGTTATCGTTAGGCATTCTTTCATAAGAGAGCCTTAAACGCCAGCTGCATGTCAGCATAGTGATGAGATCGATTTTTCCAGCATTATACCGGGGTTCATTCTTCCGTCCCCATCCATGGCGGGATTGGATTTGGCAGCTCCATTTCGGCGCCAAACGGATGAAAAAGCGGGTCAATAGGGTGTCCCTGCCATCGGAAAGAGGGGAGTCGAGAAGCTCAGGGATGGGGCGTGCCACGTCGACGATAAAATTCTTGTGATTGGCTTTCCTCCAATCGAAGCGGCTGCGATGGCGAAATTCGATCCCAAAGGCGATATCTTCATTTATCGTCCAGTCGGTTGCTATATTGGTAAAATCCCAAACCCTCTCTTCATTGTTCCATGCAATTCCACCTCGGATAGCATAGGAGGGGCGGTTCCACCCTACAGTCAGATAGTATTTTGGAAAGGAGGGAGCAAACTCACGATTGCCAAAAAAACCATAAGTGTAGATGTCGGTATAAATCGAAGGGAGAAAACTTGGCTTATCGTGGGAGTAAAAGGAGTTGCGCCAACCGATGCGGAGCTCGTTGAGTTCATGGAAACCATCATGGATGTCGAAGTAAAAATGGTGGCTCAAAGCCGCAGTGGGTGAGGTCAGCCCCTGAAATTCGAGGTAGGGCTCTGTCATATGGCGAAACTTTTTATAACTCTTGAAGAGGCGCGTTTCCCCTTTAAACCCATAATTAAAAATCCCTTGGCCGATCGGATGGTGAAAGGGGTTGTTGCTATAAAAGATCCCGATGAGGCCGATGTTAGGTGTTAAGGTGAAATGGCCGAGTGAAAAGGGTCGATAGAGTTCATTGCGCGTCTCGATGCGGGCAGAATGGGTGGAAGAGGCTAATCCAAGGTGATGGAATTCTTTGCGCAAATCATTGGCATAGACGTAATCGAGATATCCGATATCGAAATAATTATTGGAAATGATCCCTGAATTGTTCAATTGAAACGGTCGGACGCCGATCGTAAGGAGGGGAAGTTCCTGGTCGATGCTATCAAATCGATTGACGCGCGGCTGCACGCTGAGGTTGAAAAAGGCGCTGTTCAGTTGGTGGAAAATGATGAGATGGGTCCGTTTTTGTGTGTTGATTTCAAAATCATCACTGCGAAAATCTCCGACCATGCGCGTATCGCTCAATTTATCCCAGGTGAGGTGGATCTGGGATTTTTCATCTTTGCTCTGAGTGTGGTAAAGCCCTTGAAGGCGATAGCGATGGGGACCCTTTTCATTGGGGAAGGTCTTGTCGTGGGCCCCATAACTGCGCGTGACAAATGTCGTTGCATGCTCAGGATTTGAGTATTCAGATTCCAGGGCACCGCCAAAACCCCGTTTAAGACGGTAGTCTAGCCGGAAAAACAGGTTGAGATCTCTCCAGGAGAAAACGCGGTAGCGCATGGTCAATCGAGGACCGAGTCCCTTGTCCCAAATCAATTTATAGCGGATAGGAGGATCGGCAAAGGCTTTTAAGTTACTCTTGAATGAGGGAAGCCAAAATAACGGGACTTTGAAGAAGCGGAATTTGATGTTTCTGGCCGCCAAAAATTTATCTTCGGTGATCTTCACGCTTTTGGCATTGATTTCCCAGGTATTGTCCTGATCCTCGCACGTGGTGACAAAAGCATTGCTGATATAAAACGAGCCATCCTCTTTAAGCTCGATTTTATCTCCCCCTAAAAACCAGATGTCGACAAACGTTTTTCCGTTGAACAAGGTTCCCGTTTTTTTGATGAAATCGTATTCAAGGCGAGTGCCCACAAAGGCCCGGTTCGCATACTCCATCATCAGATCTTCTTCGGCGACGATTTTTTGAATCCGGATCCCGTTTTCAATCTTGTTCGTATATTCGATTTTTCGAGCCTGAATGCGGAGTCCTTGTCCACTGATCACCCCTCCTTCTTCTGTTGTGATCACACCGTGTACAAACATTGGATTTTTTAAATCGATGAGGAGCTCTTGAGGGATGGGAGATTCAGAGGAAGGGGCTTGAGCAGGTTCAACCGGAGGAAAGACCTCTGGCTCATCGAGATCGACATCATCGGTAAGGGAAGGGACCTGGGTCTCGATATCTGGAGTGAATTCTGTTTCATCGTATTGATCTTCCTGGACGATCTGAGCATTTTCCAACAAAATTTCCTCAAAAATCAATTCCTCCCCTTGCGGCAGCTCCGCCTCAAGTAGGGGAGCGGGCTCGTCATCCGTTGTTAGCAGTGAATCGGCAAATACTTCGTCGAAACTTTCTTCCCCGAGAATCGATGCAGGGAGGAAAGTTGTCGCTAAAGCTGTGGCGCAAATAAGAGAAAAGATCGCTAGTGGCATGGAGATAGTTTAAGAGACCATTTAATATTCTCCAACTACTGAATGGCTTGGATCAAAAGTCCGGCAAGGACGGGACGATTTTTATAATGCCCACTTTTAAGCCCCTCCAGGATGATGTCGATGCTTTGCTCCTCATGTTCCTGGGCAATCGTCTGGTAGCATTCGATGAGTAGTTTCGAGTACTCTTCAGGGGTGAGCTCAAAAGTACTCGCTTTCTCTGAGATTTTTGAATTCCAGGGGAGCATGGGGCGGAAATGGAACATCTCTGTATTTTTCTTGACAGAGATCCAATTCAGGATCGCCATTTTATATTGCTCCCCTTTTTTTAAGCGGAGGAGGGCGAGATTGCAATAAGCCCTTGTCAGAGGTGCCCCTGCGGTTTGCGCTTTGGTTTCGAGAAGTTCGATGGCTTCAGGTGTTTGAAGATTTTCCATCAGAGCGATAAGAAGGGGGACTAAATCTGTCTGTCTGGAATCGAAAAGGTGACTTGCGATCTGTAGAAATTCTTTCGGAGGGAGCTCCAGACACGCTTTGAGCATATATTCTCGCACACTCACAGAAAGTGTGAGTAGATCGTTGGGATTTTCTTTTTGATGTTGCCTCGCAGAGGGGATCACTTTCCATGACATGAGCGAGCTCCCAATCGAATGTTGGGGTTGAAAGCCCAAATCGCGAGAGTCGCGGATTAAAAACTCTAATAGGGGTCTGAGGGGGCGATGGTCGCCTAGCATCAACGAGGCGAACACGGCATTAAAGCGGATTTGCAGGTTGGAATCTTGGGTAAGGGGGAGGAGCGTCTCCTCCATTCCAGGGATATTTCCAAGGAGAGTGATCGCGAAGAGATTTCCTTCTTTGGCTAAAGAAGCAATCTCATTTTTTGCAGATTCTTCTCCTAAAAGATACAAAGAATATTTCGCAGCGAGCTTGACATTGACGGAAGGGGAGCCTGCCAAATTTTTCAATAATGGGATCGATTTGGAATCTTTAAGATAGCCGATCGCCGCTGAGCAGGCCTCCTGTTCGGCAACGTTCAAATGAGTAGCGCGCGCCCGGATCATTGGCAATAGATCATCGCGGCCAAAGCGTGCAGCGCTCATGATCGCCTCGATTCGTGTCATGTGAAAGGGGTCGTCCATCATATGGCGCAAGAGTGTGATCGCATCGGAGGTGCCGATCAAAGCAAAAAATTGGGGGAAAAAGAAACGCATTTGAGGGGGGACTTTATACATCAGAGATTCGATTTGTCCAACTGCCGTTCGAGATTTCCGCAAAGCGAGTTGGTGAGCCGCCTGCATCCGTGTGAAGAAGTAATCGGAAGACATCGCTTTCGTGAGGAGCTCTTCACATCGGTCATCTTGCATTTGGCCCAAGTATTGGATGGCGGCCATTTGCGTTTGGGGTTGATTGCTTGCAATCCCTGCTTCGAGGATATCGATCGAGGCTGCGATTCCAGCGATATTTGAGCCGAAAATACTGATCAGTTGTGTTTCTGGGTCGGGGCTACGGGCTCCCTGCTCGAGAATGATCAAAGACATTTGCTGGAGAATCTCAAAATCATGTCTACCTAGCGCCTCTTTATATTCCCGGTAGAGGTCGACGGCCCGATCGAACTCTTTAGATTGAAGCAAATACAAGATGTGCAATTTATTGATAGAGGGAGTTGCAAAATTCGCTTGGGAGGCCAAATCTGATTGGGGAGCATCAGCAAATGCGAAAGAGAGGGAAATCACGAGAGAGCTAAAGGTGAGTATTTTTTTCATATTAGAATGGTTTAAGGTATTTCCAAAGATCGATTCCAGCTTTGAAGAGGAGCTCCTTGACTGTATTGATCGGAAGCCCCATCACATTGTAATAACATCCCTCGATTCGCGCAATACAGATACTACCTCCTTGCTGAACGGCATAGGCTCCAGCTTTATCGAGAAAAGTGCAGCTTTGGTGGTAAAGATGGATTTGTTCATCAGTGAGAGGTGAAAAAAGAATTCTTGTCTCTTCAACCCCTGAAAAGACCTCACCTTGTTTATGGACAGTGACCGCAGTAAACACCTGGTGCCAATGGCCCGACAGTTTTTTAAGCATCGCGTAGGCTTCTTTTTCATCTTTTGGCTTGTTGAAAACAGTTTCTTCAAAATAAACGATCGTGTCTGCTGTAAGAATCAAATCATCTGGAAATCTGCGGGAGAGCTCCTCACCCTTTTTAAATGAAACCTCTTGAGCATACGCAGTAGGATTGTTCTGGAAAACAACACTTTCTTCATCGAAAGTCGAAGGAATTTGAACAAAGGGGATTGCAAAGAAATTCAAAATCTCTTTTCGGCGGGGAGACTGGGAACCTAGGATCAATCGCATCGTTTAACACTCGGGTAAATCGGTCAGTTTACGAGTATGCTTTTGGTACGATTTCTCGTCTATGACAACAAATCCAACGGAAAATCTTAGAGAATACCCTTTACTGATCCTATTTAATTTCATCGGGTGTTGATTGTGTAAATTATTGAAAATCAGTTTTTTAAATGTACAAGTTAATTTTTCTTTTCTTAATATCCCCTTAACATTTATGATCCATGATGTTTTTCAAAAAAACGTCACGAGTTTTGACGTTTAAAGTTTCTAACACCCATTAGAGGAGGTTTTCGATGACATCTGTGATACCTGTTGCTTCTACTAGTGCTGGACAAATTCCAGTAACTGCTGCTCATACTACTACTACCGCTTCAACTCCTTCCAGCGGTATTGTCGGCGTGAATAGCTCCGTGAATAGCTCCCTGTCTTCCGCTGCGACACCTGTGACCCCTGCAGCCCCACAAGGGTTCAGCGCGAAAATCAGCGCTTGCATTTCAAGTGTCTGCAAAGCGATTCGCAATTGTCTCGCAAAGCTCCCACTGATTGGCGGCTGGTTTGGAGGAAGCTCAAGTTCAACGTCAATCGTCAATATCCCTGCTCCACCAGCCCCAACCATTGAGTGGACAGATGCTCTAAGACTCGAATTCCTCAGAACGGCATTTAGTCCTGCTACAAGTTCTTCAGGAGCTACAATTGCTGAAGTTCCTAATGCTGGGACCATTAGATTCTTATTAGGCCACTTCAGAGCGATCCAATCTCCTGCTGAAAAAATTGCAGCATTCCAAGCTGTTCAAACTGCTCAAAATTCAAATGATGAGATCACAAGGCAGTTTTTCGACGCTCTTGATGAAGGAGCAGGTGGAAATGCAATTGAAGCTTCTAAAGGCGCTATTAGATACTACACCTATCTTGCTGTCGTTCCAGATGCTCAAGGCGTCCGTAGTGAAGACTTCGAGGGTCGTCCCTATACAGGTAACCTCGGTGGTCATGTGGCAGGAGCACACCCTCGCCATGATTTGGTTAGAACAGGAGTACGAAATTTGCACGCTGCTTTAGTTGCACAGGCTGCTGCTGCTGCTGCGTCAGCTGGTTCATCTAGTTCATCTGGATCTGTTGCATCTGCTTAATTGACGTAGAAACAACTTTTGCGTCTCCCTTAAAACCGCATGGGTCTAAAACCCACGCGGTTTTTTATTTTTCGTGCCCGTGTGCGTGCCCTTGCCCGATTCTTAACACTTTCATTAATCGGACAAGGGCACGGGCACGCTCACGTATTGAGATTCTAGGCTTTGCCTGGTTTCTTGGCTTTTTTGATATTGTTGCCAGGGATGCTTTCTAATTGGTCGATCCAAATAGGGGAGCCCCAGGCGATATGTCCATCTTCCTGGACGACACGGATATAATAATAGACAAACGGTGGCTTTTCTCCCTGAGCGGGGAAAAGAATTTTAGAGAGAAGTTCCGTATCATCGAAGGCGAATTCATGATGGGCTTGTTTAGGATGGATAGTGTGAAAAGGCTTTCCGTTGCGAATGAAGAGAATTTCTTGGATCGGTGTCGTTCCTGCGACAAACCCTGTGATGTGGCGGTTGAAGCCGAGGCCTGGCTTGGCTCTCGTGCTGAGTTCACTGCCCATGGGGGCGCCTGCGATGTAAAAACCGAGGACGATCCTCTCTCCCGTCGTTGCATAGCAAGAGCGATTGATCAAGGCTTGAAATAGAGCTTCGCGCGTTTGTTCGATAGCGATGATCGCTGTCATTCCAGGAGAGTATTGGATTTGATCGCTGTCGTAAAAGTCGCTATAAATGCCACGATCGTCGAGCCCTCCAGCGACAAAGCCAAAACGGCAGTTGTTGTTGAGCGCTTTGCGCATCGAGCCTTTTTCCGTATCGGAGATCCCTTTTTTTCCATCAGTTGCAATGGGGCGTAAATTCCCTTCTTTAACAGTGCATTCTGAAGAGCCCCAAGCGTTATAGATCTCGACGACCCGTTCGTAATCGGGATCATAGTCGATGAAAGTCGTTTCAAAACCTTTGCCCATCGTAAAAGAAGGGATGGAGATGAGATCTTTTGTCGTATGGCTCTTGTAGATTTTTTTAAGCGCGCTCGTTTTCATCTCTTTTTTCCGAAGGATCGGTTTGTTGTCTTTCGCGTAGATCACTTGTCGCAAGCCCTCTTCAGGAGCGTTATTAAACCATTGGAAACCGAGGAACGTGATAAAGCGGTAATCTTCATTGAACTCTGTCACTTGAGCACAGATCCCTTTCCAGATATCATTAGGAGTTTCTTCGACACTTTCAAAGGGGGAGGCAGCATAAAATTGGCTATTCCTCTCATCGCGAAAGTGGCGCAGGCAAGATTCGATGTTTTCAGCGGAATCGACTTTTTCCGATTCCCCATGCAAAAGTCCCCAATAAATACTTTTATCCGCTTCAGCAAAGCATTTGATCGGAGCTGAAAAGTAGGTTTCGTTTGTCTTTAGGTTGCGCAGCCGGATCTTGTAAATTCCAGGTTCATTGAAATAGAGGTTAGGGACATTGATAAATCCCGTTTCTGGAACAAACAGCTTCCAGTTCAAATTTTCACGTAAATGTTCATAAGAGACTTCGACAAGAGTTCCTTCTGGAGCGTTATTTGTCAAATTGCCAAAGACATCTTCAAAACGGATGATCACATCAAAACGTTTATTTTTCCCGACCAGTGATGGAGCGATGATCCGAATGTATTTAAGAACATTGCCGCGGACATCGATGGTGAAGATTTCAGGATCGCGGTAATCTCCTTTGCCTTTAGGATCGATATAGAGAGAAAATGGGCGTCTGCGCTGAATCGAGGTCTGGGCGCGGTTTCCTTTTTTACGACTCTCCTCTTTATTTTTTTCTGCCGTTCCCATGAAGATAGAGAGGGTGTCGCCAGCTTTGATTTCACTGGGAAGGGCGAACTCGAAAGAAGAGGTGAAACTATCTGATTTCTCGAGTTCCTTTGCGGTGAGAATTTTCCCATCGGGAGTTTCTGCCCAGATGATATTTTTTTTCTCCTTGAGATTCACGCTGGGGATTTCCCAATCGATCTCACGTCCTCGCGATTGGAGGTCGAATTTCAGCCGCGTCCCTTTTGGGAGAGAGGTTGCAGTTGTATAAGAAAATTTCCAGGTCGAGAGTTCTCCAGCAAGGGCGAGACTCGGTTCACAATAACAAATGGAACGGCGCATTCATTTCCCCTTAGAGTCTGTCTGTGATCTCGGTTATTTTGATTTTTGATGGATTTTTCTTTTGGCTTTGATTCTATTCCGCAGGACATAGTTAAGTTAACTTAAGCCAAGGAATAGAGTCAAAGCCAAAAGAAAAAGGCGCAAAAAGCAATTAATCGAGATCGCAGACAGACTCTTACAATGACGATTGTCATGATTTTGCCTAAAGGGCTGTTTCTTTTTCAACTAGAATGAACGACTTTAGAGATTGTCTACGAACTCTTAAAGATGAGGAGTAATTTTAATTTTTTCGACCGCCCTTTCACTTGAGCTGAGCACCTCTAAATCGAACTCGTCGTGATGGATCCTCCATCCTTTAGAGGGGATGGCGCCAGCGCGATGGAAGACGTAGCCCCCAATTGTATCGTATTCAGGGCTGTCAGGAATTTTTACACCCAATTCTTCTTGAATATCGATGATCGACATTTTAGCGTCGATGATCCAACCCCCATCTGGCAGGCTGGTGAATTGTGTCTGTTGGCCGATGTCATACTCATCGGCGATCTCCCCAACGAGCTCCTCGAGAATATCTTCGATTGTGACGACCCCTTCTGTCCCTCCCCATTCATCGACGACGATTGCTAAATGGATCTGTTTATTGCGAAACTCCTGAAGCAAATGGGAGATTTTCTTGGTTTCTGGAGTGTATAAGACGGGCTTGACGAGTTTACCGATGGGGATGTCGAGTTGATGGGGAGAATCAGATTTTTCGATATAAATTTTTAGAACGTCTTTATAAAGAAGGACGCCAATGATGTTATCTACGCTATCCTTGTAGACAGGAATACGGCTATACCCTTCAGCGAGGAAGTTCAGCGCCGCTTCATGCACAGGTGTCTCTTCAGCGATACTGAAAATATTGATCCTGGGAACCATCACCTCACGGGCAATCCTTTCCTTAAAAGAAACAATTGAGAGGATGAATTTTTGCTCTGTTGGATCGAGATAGGCGCCAAGTTCAGTTTCCTGCAACAATTCATAGACTTTGTCCCGAATTTTAAATGTCGGTGAAGCCATTGTTTCCTTGCTCCCTTTGGGTAGAAAATACTTCATCATTCGAAAAAAAGGAGCCGTGAGCGGGATACAGAGGAGCAAGAAGGAGGAACAAAAGGGGGAAAGATAGCGAAAGGATGTTTCAGGTTTCCGCTGTCCATACAGGGTGAATAAAAAGTCGACGATTAAAGAGGCGGCGATGATCAAAACCGCAATTGTAAAAATCAGCAATCCATTGAAGAGATATCCCTGGGGAGATTGGATGAGCGCACTCTGAAATGGTTCTAGTCCTATCAAACAGAAAAAAGCAGTCAGGACATAGGCAATCCTCAATAGATGCTTAGTAAAGCTGAGTGAAAAAAGCAATCCCTCCCATTTTTGTTTTCCAAAGAAAAAATTCAGAAAATAACGGAAAAAAAAGGGGGAATTTTCTTTCTTAAGGGTTTCTTCTGCTTGTAGCCTCCCTTTACGGTGTAGGGATGTGGAGATCGCTGTCAACGTACTCGAGCCGATGAGAAAAAAAATAGCGAGGAATAAAAGGGTCGTGAACAAATTAAGTTCCAACAGTTGTTATGATCTTATTTTAGTCAGAAGAGGCTTTGTATTGAATAATTTTTTTAAGCACGCCCTCTCTTTTCTTTTCATCCGCGCTCTTTCGATCGGTTCGATATCGTCGTATCCGATGAGGTGCAATAAGCAGTGGATGATGTAGCGGAAGAGCTCTTCCAGGGGCTCAATCGGGTGGCGTTTAGCGTATTCGACCGCAGCTTTGGGGCAAATGAACGCCTCTCCGAGGAGGTGAAAAGAACCGACTTTGTCTTGAGGGGAATCGATTGGAAAAGTGATGCAATCGGTCGTGGAGGGATCGTTAAAAAATTTTTTATGAAGAAGACGGATCTTTTGTTCCATGACAAAGTGGATGATGATCTCATCGGTGGAAATCTTGAGTTCTTTAAGTAAAAACGAGATCACTTTTCTCAATTGGGGAATTGAGAGAGGAAGATCTCGTTGGGAATTATAGAGAGTAATTTTGGACAAAATTTAAACAGTCACAGGAGTTTTGGGAAGACCTGTCACTTTGGTGTTTTCTCCATCTTTCCACCTGCCGAGGCGCCGAAGCACATCAACGCGCTCAAAACGCTTAAGGACATTCCGTTTCTGAGCCGTTTTGCTCGATCTTCCGTAGCTACGATGTCTAGTCATGTTTAGGAATCCTTAAATAAAATTTTTACTTAATTTTGGGGATAAATAATGTTGTAGCGAGGTTACCTTCAAGCGCATTGGCGTGAAGTTTAAAGCCTTGGGGAAGTGCATCTTTTCTGGGCCCCGTTTTCTTTGCCGGGGGAGCTGGACGCCGACGAGAAACAGCCCGTTTCTTTGCTTGTTTACTAATGCGAACCATAAGGAATCTCCTCAAAAATATCAGTTAAGCATCAGATTATAATCACTTAGTGTTAAAAGAACAAGAGTTCTCAAGATTCAAGACAGGGAAATCCCATTAAAATCTTTCATCCTACGCCATGGAAACCCCGCCCTTAAGCTCTGTACACGACAAAATTATTCCATTCGAGCAGCTATTAAGAAAATGAACAGGATATCAGGATGGACAGGATAAGAGAAAAAATATCCTGTCCATCCTGATATCCTGTTCATTTTCTTGGCATTCTTTATGTTCTCCTCATTAAAAAATTTTTGTCATGTATAGAGGCCTTTAAGGGACGATTGGGCATAACATTCTGAATATTAGCAACTTATTATAGTAATATAATTTATATGTATATTATTTATTATAATGTGTATAATTAATATATGAATAATTACAAATTTAATAAAAAATAGGTATATATGTCAATAACCCGCGTAAATAATTCACTAAATTTTGAATTTCACAATTCAAACTTTAAACCTTCTCCTATCTCGAAAAGCCAGGCTGTTTTTGATAAAGCGATGAAAGGATTGCCAGAAGAGCAGCGCCACCTTCTATTTATCGATCGAGTGCATTGGAAAACAATAGAACCGGTACCGGAAGCAAACCCTTATGAGTTCGATAAGAATGAATTTGGTTATCATGATGCGATGATGAGGGGTTTTGAACATCTAAGAAATACGATTGGAGAGAGAATGGATGCGGATAAATTGTGCCAGCTCCACGACATTTGCGTCGATGGGGTCTTTCGCAAGCAGCGTCGTTCAAAATTAGAACCTTTCCGCAAGGGATATGCGCCGGGGTTTAGTTATGGTTTAGATTGGGAGCGCGTTTCTAAAGAAGCTAAAAAAGAATTAGAAAGCAAAAAATTGCTTCTTGGTTTCGATTCTCCAACAGTCGAGTCTGATTATATAAACTTTGTCTGTTTGAGCACTCGTATGCCTCTTGGAGGGGATGCCTGGGGGGTTTTCAGCCGGTTTGAAAAGGATGATGAGCTACCTATTGTCCATCAAAAAATCGATGCGTTGTTCGATGAATATTATGCAGCCATTGAATCTGCCCAATCAGGGGATGATCGATTAGCAGCGATCGTCAACTTGTGTCGCGCGCTTCAAATTTTTCATGTATTCCCAGATGGAAATGGGAGGACAATCCTAGCCGCCCTCCTCTCTAAGCTGCTCATTGAAAATGGTTTTTCCTTATGCATTTTGACCGATTTTGCCCATTTCGGAACAGGGTACAATTCAACAGATGAAATGGTCAATTTGCTAAAAGAAGGAATGGATAATTATCGAAGGGTGGCCGAACAATTGAGAGGTTGAAGACGATGATTCAAGAATTTGGTTTGTCTTTGGAGGGGATGGATTCTCCGGGGTGGATCACTCCGCAGGAGATGAGGAATTTAAAGGCATCCTCGACAGAGACATCGACGGGGATAACAATTTTTTGAGGGGTGAGGAGCACAAAACCTGACATCGGATGGGGAGCTGTGGGGACGAAAACAGCCAGATCGGTTTTCATTTTGTCATGTTGATTAAAAATAGCAGGGCTAGCACCTGTGACAAAGCCGATAGCTAGCGCATCGTGATGGGGAAAAGGAAGGAGTACTGTTTCCTTAAAGGTTTTTTTATTTTCTGAGAAAACAGCTTTCGTGATGTCCTTGGTCAATCGAAAGATCGTGCGGACGACAGGGATATGGGAAAAGAGCCGTTCTGGAAGCTTTAAGAAGACATTGATTAAAAACTTCTGTCCACAAAATCCAAGAAAAAGAATCAAAAGCATGAGCACGATGAATGCAAACACGCGGCTCAAAAATAGCACGAGGGTATCGTGATTTGCCAAACTGAGTCCCAACTTCTTCTCATATCCCAAGATAATCGCTTCAGTGATTCCAGCCAGCGGTGCGGTAAACAAATTGAACAACCAGGAGGCGATAATGAAGGTGAATGCGATGGGAAGAAGGGTGATAAAACCCGTGAAGAAGTATTTTTTCATGGGTGTAGAGGTTGAGCTTTGGAGACTTTAGGCGCTTGAGGTTCTGGAATAATGACACCACAAGAGACGATGTATTTGATCGCCTCTTCAGGTTTCATATCGATGATGATCAGATCTTCCCGCTTGTACATCAATAAAAAGCCAGTTGTCGGATTAGGAGTTGTAGGGACCAAAACAGAGACAAGGTCTTCCTTGGCGGCTTTTGAACAGACTGTAGGGGAGTCGCGGGAGATTAGCCCCAGTACAAAGACGTCGGGACGAGGGAATGGGACCATGACGACCTGTTTGAAGGAATTTTTATCGGAGACAAAAAGGGTTCTAATGATGTCCTGAGTTGTTTTGTAAACAGTGTTGACGATAGGAATCTTGTGGAGAATATAATCACCCAAACGAAAAAGTGTATTGATCAAGAACAGTCGGGTGATCATGCCCAGTCCAACTGTAAAAAGGAACAGAAGGATTAAAATGATCACTTTGGATCCGTAGCGGAGCAGCTGTTCTGGCGTCAGGAACAAAAAACCTGTGTTGATGACGTGCAGTTTGGCCAAGACGGTGGAAACGATCCCGATGAATGGCTGTGTGAGGAAGTTGACCAGGAAAATCACGACCGCAATGGTGACAACCAAAGGGAGAAGGATGACAAGGCCGGTGATAAAATATTTTTTCATAAAAATTGGGGAGCTTTACTTTACTCTATCTGCTATGGGAAGGAATTTCAAGGACAAAGCGCCAAGGGAGAGCAGCATCCTGGCCAGCATAATCGACGCCGATGCGCGACGTTGCAGAAACTTGAGAAGGATCATGTTTAAGATCGCTCTCCTCAATCGATAACAGAGGACCATTAAAAGAGTGTCCATTATGATCACGTGTGATCCCGAGGGCCTCACAAACGGAACCTGGTCCACTTGTCAATGTGGGGCCTGTTTGAATTTTTTTCCTCCGCTGCAACATCGTTTCAATTCCATGAGTGGGAGCAATGGCTCGAATTAAGACAGCATGTGGAGTTCCAACATCTGCAGTGACGACATTGAGCAAGTGATGGATCCCATAGCACAAATAGATGTAGGCGATCCCTCCCTCTTGGAACATCACTTCTGTGCGCGGTGTGCGCAGGTTATTAAAAGCATGAGAGGCGCGATCTTCTGGGCCTCGGTAAGCTTCTGTTTCGACGATGATCCCTCCTGTCAGAATTCCACCCACGGTAGAAAAAAGGGTTTTTCCGAGCAGCTCTCTAGCAATGAGGACGACATCGTTGCGCTTATAAAAATTTGCAGGCAGCACAGGAATTATCTTCTTTTCGATTTAAAGAATGAAGGTTTTGCTCTTCTAGGATGGTCTGAGCTCAATATCCAGCTGCTTTCGAGCTGAATAAGATCGACACGGGCGAGACGGACTTTGATCAATTCTCCGAGTTTATGGACTTTCCCAGAGCTTCGGCCATAGAGGACATTCCGTTTTTCATCGAAAATGAAATAGTCATTTTCCAATTCAGAAATATGGAGGAATCCTTCGAGCATTAAATCCTGGAGTTCGAAATAGAGCCCAAAGTGTTTAATTTTGGTCACGAGCGCTGGGTATTCCCGGTAAGGATCCTCATTAAAGTATTGATGGAGTAATCGCAATTTTTTGAGGGTTTTCACACTCATCTCAGCACGGAAACTGATCCTCTCTTGTTCAGAGCAATGTTTGGCGATCCTCTCGAGATCGATATCTTCAGGCTCCTCATCGAACAAGAGCCGTTCGATGATCAGATCACTATAGCGTCGGATCGGACTTGTAAAATGGCAATAATGCTCGAGGGCCAGGCCGAAATGGCCGACATTTTCAGAGGAGTATTGGGCCAGTCTCATACTGCGGATAAAGGCGATAGAGAGCTGTTGGAGGAAAGAGGTCTTTTTCGCCTCTTCAAAAAGGGACTGAAGATCTCCGGGAGAAAGTTTTGAAGGAACTTTAAATCCTAATGTGCGAGCGAATTGGAGAAAATCTTCAAAATTTTCTTCCTGGGGTGTTTCATGGACCCGATAGATCAACCGTTTCCCTCGCCGGTTTAATTCCATTGCCACCGTTTCATTGGCTTTCAGCATGAATTCTTCGACGAGCTGGTGAGTGATGTCGTATTCGATCCTCTTCAATCCTTGAGGCTGACCTTTCTCATCGGTGAGGATGACGATCTCCGGCAAAGAAAAATCGATGCTCCCTCTTTCATACCGTTTCTTTTTGAGCAATTGACACAGTTCGACCATCCGTTTTAGAGTTTTGGCATGAGGGCTTTTCTTTTTCCCATCGAGGACGTCTTTTGCCTCGAAATATGTAAATCTCTTCTTGCTTTCGATGTACGATCTGACCACTTCCTGCTTTGTGAGTGTTCCATGCTTGTCGAAGTCCATTAAGACGGAGACGGTGAGTCTTATCTCATCGGGTTTCAAGCTGCAGAGTTCATTGGAAAGCTCTTCGGGAAGCATCGGAATACAGGTGCTAGGGAAATAGGTCGAATTGGAACGTTGAACAGCCTCTTTATCGAGAGGAGTATCGGCGGGGACATAATGAGCGACGTCAGCGATATGAACGCCCAGGCGATAGTTCCCTTTTCGGTCTTTAGTCAGTGTCAAGGCATCGTCGAAATCTTTTGCAGTATCGGGATCGATGGTGAAACACTCTTCTTTCGATAAATTCATCCGTTTTTTTAATTCTTTGGCAGAGACTTTTTTGCCATAGGCTTTTGCCTGATCGATCACGTTTTTTGGAAAAGTGGAGCGGAGATCAAACTCTTCGAGGGCAGCTAAGATGTCGCAAGAAGGATCGGCAATATTGCCGAGGAGATAGGAGAGTTCACATGTTGTGGGTTCTTTTTCATTGCCCCATTGCACGACATTGAGAATGACCCGATCGCCGATCTTGAGCAGATGACTGGAGGTGGCAAGGACGATGACTGGTTTGGAGATTCCGAGCAAGGGGACATAGGCCATGATATCGCCATTTGCATTGACTTGACGGATCGTTCCGGCGAGGTGTTTGCGCGCCCGTTTCAGGACCGAGACGATCCTCCCTTCCGGCCCTTTTTCTGAGACGACTTCCAAATTCTGCATCACTTCGACGTGATCACCATCGACAGCATTGTCAGTGAGATGTTTGGGGATAAAGATATCTTGTGGGCACTGACTCGGGTTATCGGGGATGACAAAACCGAATCCTTTAGCATGCATCCGAAGAATGCCGCTCATGATCTCTTCTTTTTTTGGTTCCTTGGAAGCTTTAGGTTTTCTTTGGGGTGGTGGTCTAACCGATTTCTTTTTGGGCATCAGGAGTGTAATAGTTTTCTTGCATTGAGATGGTGGGTTAAATCATGGGGGGTCTTATATTGTTCCGCGTCGATGCCAATAGAGCGGGCGGTTTCGATATAATCGAGGATATCGTCAGTGTAAAAACAGTCCTTCTTTTCACATCCTGCAATCTCTAAAGCCTTTTCGTATATTTTTTTCTCAGGTTTAAGCGCTCCGACCTCATAGGAAAGGACATACCCATCAAAATATTTTAAAAAGGGAAATTGGGAAGAAGCAAAGACAAAATGAGCATCACAGGTATTGGACAAAAGAAACAAACGGTGGCCATTTTTTTTAAGTTCGAGCGCAATCGCAATGACAGGGTCATTGGGCTTAAAAATATCCCCCATTGCAGCCATTAAAGTATCAAAATGAAGTTTTTTTTGCGACAGTCTGCAAAACTCCTCATAGACCCCCTTGCTATCGACATCACCCCGTTCATAGAGATTGCCGTGGCGTTGCATCTCCGTTTCGACGAGGTTGAGATCGAGGTCGCAATACGTTGCGACTTGGGCATACATCTTTTGATGGTCAAAGAAGACCAGGACATTGCCGAGATCGAAAAAAATGGTCCGTTTCATGAGGCCTATGATAACTTTTCACCCTTTATACGCGAAAGTGAAATAAAAGTACCATTTTTCCCATCCCGGCATCAAGGCTCTAGACACAATCACAGAGGGGAACAGGAGGCACAGAGGAACACAGAGATTAAAAAAAGTCCCAATTTTTTCGCGAGAGCGAAAAAATTAGAGTCTTCATTTTTTGCTCTCGCAAAAAATGAAAAACTTAAAGCTCTGTGTCTCTGTGATCTCTGTGTAAATTTAAAGAAGTTTCTTCAATGGTCAGTTGCGAAATGGAATTCGATTAACTGCTAATGATCCAAGAATGATACTACACCCAGCACCGACGAGAACAACTCCTGCAAAAGGATTAAAAACACCAAAGAGAATCGCTGCACCTGTCAAAGCGCAACCAAGAATCTTTGTCAAATCGCTACCAAAAACCTTAAGTGCCTGTGTAAGTATTTTTTCTATAGTGGAACATTGAAGTGAAGGAGATTGAGGATCTTCCAATCTCGTCAAAGGTTGTTTAACATCACAATTTAATCTTACCGACATAGAATATCATCCATTATTGTAATTAACTAATATCTAGTTTTAGATAATTCAGATTTTAAGTAAATGCAAAAGAGTTGTATGTAAATTATAAAATTTTAACTGTGTTTTTTCAATTTAACGCAAAGACGCCAAGCCGCGAAGACGCAAAGATTTTTATAATATTTTTTCTTAGCGCCTTTGCGGCTTGGCGTCTTTGCGTTGATATTATTTTTTACGTCGTTGGTAGCTTAAGAGGGTATTGGAGAGGAGGATGGCAATTGTCATTGGGCCGACTCCTCCAGGGACGGGGGTGATATGGGAACAGAGGGGAGCGACCGATTCAAAATCGACATCGCCGACAAGGTTCTTTTTCCCATTTTCAGAAACACGGTTGATGCCGACATCGACGACGACGGCCCCTTTTCTGACCATGTCGCTTTTGATGAAATGGGGTTTTCCCATGGCAGCGATCAAGATGTCCGCTGAGCGGCATATCTCATTTAAATTTTCTGTCAAACTGTGCGCTACGGTCACGGTTGCATTGCAGTGGGGTGCTTTTTGCATTAGGATGGCAGCGAGCGGTTTGCCGACGATATTGCTCCTACCGACGATGACTACATGCTTACCGAGCAAGGGGATCTGAGCATGGGTGAGCAAAACCTGGATCCCATGGGGTGTGCAAGGGAGGAAACCATTCACTTCACCCAGGAGCATCTTGCCGACATTGATGGGATGAAATCCATCGATATCTTTTTCTGGATCGACTGCGCTCATCACATTCATCGTATTGATATGCATAGGAAGGGGTAGCTGGACGAGAATTCCATCGACTGCTGGGTTGTGATTGAACTTTTCAATCTCTTTTAACAGTTGTCCCTCTGTTGTCGATTTTGGCAAGATACAATCAAATGAGAGGATACCAACCTCTTCACACCGCTTTTTCTTCATGCTGATGTAGGTTTGGGAAGCAGGATCATCGCCGACGAGGACAAAGGCAAGTCCCGGTTTCCGATGAGTCAAGTGGGTAATCGCGTGTGCGACTTGATCCTGGATCTTTTTAGCAATAGCTGTTCCATCGATTAACATGGCTTACCTACTTTAACTGTCCGATCATTTTCTGATGTAACAAACCATTACTTGCAAGCAGTGTGTCGTAACTGAATACTTTGTGAGGGGATCCATCCCAGTGAGTCACTTGACCCCCCGCTTCTTCGACGAGTAATTTGCCCGCTGCCATATCCCAAGGATGCAGTCCAACTTCCCAGAACGTATCAAATTTTCCAGCAGCGACATAGCAAAGATCGATGGCTGCAGAGCCGAGGCGGCGGATAGGGATACCTTGGGCTTGGAGTTTAGCAAACCTATCGATGCAGGAAAATGGATTTTTATCGACATCGTAAGGGAAGCCAGTTGCCATTAAGGTATTCTCAAACTCAGTTATTTTGGAGACGTAAATCCTTTTTCCGTTGAGATAAGCCCCTTTTTTTATTTCTGCGATGAAAAGTTCTCGTGTGATCGGTTGATAGACGACCCCGCTGACGATTTGTTTATCGATGGCGACAGCGATGCTCACACTAAATACAGGGATATGACGTGCGAAATTGACTGTACCATCTAATGGATCGATGATCCAAGTGACTGGGCTTTGCCCTTTGTGCATCTCTCCACTTTCTTCTGCTAAGATCGCATGGCCCGGAAAATGTTGAAAAATCGTAGAGATGATACTTTTTTCAGATGACTTGTCATACTCAGTGACGAGATTTTGTTTTCCTTGTTTCAATTCGATTTCAAATTCTGTACCAAATCCCTGGCGCAGCAAAGTTCCTGCACTGAGTGCAGCCTGGATCGCGACAAAAGTAAGCTCTGCAGGAGATGGCGTGGACATCGTATTATCTTTTTTTTGCATTCTAACGAAAACTCAACCACCTTTCAAGAAGCAATGGTTGAAAGAAATTCCTTCACATGGAAAAATCGCAACAACTGAATCGAGCTTGCTGATGAAATATCTCATTCCATTACTTCTCATAGTCACAAGTTCCCTGTTTGGACAAGTCGCAGTGACTGAAAACGAACCCAGTGCTCTTGTCGAAGGAATAGTCAATGCCATTACAGGCGATCTCTATGCTCTCGAAGATGACATCATCATCCAGGGTGCAGAACCTCTGAGATTAAAAAGAAGCTACATCAGTGCAAAAGGGGAAGGAAATTGGAACTTCTTTGAAAATCTCATCGCCGTTCTTTATCCGCCTGTTCAAATGGTGTCAGTGAACGAACCCAATGGAACCACCCTAACTTATCGTTACGATTTAAAAAATATCGAGCATAAAAAGAAAAAGCATAAGCACAAAAAAAAGAAAGATAAACATAAGCAAAGGCAGCAGGAGAAATATTTCCATCCCCTCAATTTAAGTGAAGACGCTCAAGGACTGACAAATACGGCGCGAGGCAAAATCTCAGCGCATACTAACCTGAAAAACCAATACGTCAGCATGGATCAAGACGATGAATATTTTACCATCGTCTGTCCGAACGGGGCCAAGAGAACTTACAAGGCCATTCCCGATCAAAAACCACAGACGATTAAAAACAACTTCGGGAAGATGAAAATCTACACGCATTATTTCTATGTGATGCAATCGGAAGAACTCCCCAGCGGCAACAAAATCGTCTACGACTGGCACAAAGGTCAGTTACAATCGATTCGTACGACCGACCCTAGCGGCCAGAAAACATACGCCCAGGCCACCTTTCACTATCACGGCAAAATTAAAGAGAAACACGACCAATCTTATTGGAACACCATTGATTTTGACATCAACACCAGTGATGGCCGCACTCTTCAATACCGCCATTTCTGCGATGGGAAACCGGAGAAACAAGGCACTTGGTATCTGCATCAAGTCGTATCCTCAGATTTTCCATCGGAAACCATCCATTATTACGGACAAGAAGACTACCGAAAACGGATTCTCGCCGCTATCGCACTTCCCAATTCCAGGAACCTACATGTCGGCTATCACAATAATCCCAACGATCCCATCTGTAGCCGTGTCCAAGTCCTCTCCGCCCCTGTTGGAAAAGACAACACCCCACTTGTCACACATCAATTCGATTACAATCTCTCCCAACAAATGTCTGGGGTGACCGACATCGAAGGGATTCCCACACATTATTATTGGGATGAAAACCTCCGCCTCTCCCGCATCGACCGGTTCACCACAGCACTCACCCTCTACTGCAGCACCCTATTTGCCTGGGGCTCTAATCAGGGTCCCGATGCAGCTAACCTCATCTGCAAAGCCTTTTCCGATGAACATCGCAGCCCCCTTCATGCGACCACCTGCTCTTATGACGGCCGCGGAAATCTCCTCCTGGAAAAGTTCTATGGCAACTTGACCGGACAGGGAATACCTCTTGCTCTTGATCCCCATCATCTACCCATCGAAAATGGGGTCGAAACATACACTAAGAAGTTTGACTATTCCCAAGATGGACGCAATCTCCTTCTTCGCAAAGAAGAAGATAGTGGCCTTGTCGTCACTTATGACTATTTAGCGGGCACCGATCTTCCCCTCTCAGAGCTCTCCTATGAGAATGGCCACATCAAACGGCGCAAATTCTACGAGTATAATGGCGATCGGATCCTCGTCAGGGAAATTACAGATGATGGGGTAACGCCAGATAAAAATAATCTCAGCGGCATTAAAATCCGTCTCATTCAACAAATCCACCCCAAACCAGATTCACCCTTCCTCGGCATGCCCCAAACGATCGAAGAGAGATATTGGAACGGCCAATCTGAAAAGCTGCTTAAGAAGACCATACTTCACTATACGACAGGGGGACGCATCGAGAGAAAAGAGATCTACGATGCCGATGAGAAATTTTGCTACAGCTTGACATATAAATATGATGGGAAAGGCAATTTACGCGAAGAGACTAATGCCATAGGACAAACCGCTATCAGCGATTACGATGAGCTCGGAAATAAAAAATTTTTCCACGACTTTAGCGGAAGAACTCACGCAGAGATGAACTACGATTACTCCAATCGACTGATCGAATCGAAAGAAGTTGGAGACGATGGATGTGTGCGCATCACACGCCATGATTACGATAAAAAACATAATCGGATTTTAACCATCGACTCTCACGGGTACCAGACCCATTATGTCTACGACTCACTAAATCGGCTGAAAGAAACCCATCTTCCCGCTACAGAAACCCTCCATCCTGTGATCTGTTCCAATTACGATGCAGCCGGCCGAGAAATCACCCACACCGATCCGAAAGGGCATGTTACTACCACAGTTTATAACGCTTATGGTAAACCTGTTTCGATCGATCATCCCGATGAAACCCAAGAACGGTTTACCTATCATCTCAATGGGAATCTTCATACTCATATCGACCAAAACGGAGTTGAGACCAGTTATACCTACGATACTTTCGACCGCCCAACCTCCATCACCAAAACCTTTCAAGGAGAAACCCTTTCCCAAGAGATCTTTACTTACGATGCTTTTCACTTGATCGCCAAGACCGATGGAGAAGGCAATGTCACTACCTATGAATATGACGGCGCAGGGAGAAAAATTGCAGAAGAGTTGAACAAAGAGCGGATAGAATATGCTTATGATTGTTTAGGACGTCTTCACAGCATAAAAAAAGACAAACTGTTCGTCATCACCGAATACGATCTTTTAGATCGCATTATAGAAGAGAGGAAAGAAGATTTACACGGCAACACCCTCTCTACACTCCTTTACACCTATGACAACGCCGGCAATAAAAAAACGACTACCCGATACGTCGACGGAAAGGAAGCCACCCAGCTTCTTGAATACGATTCCTTTAATCGCCTGATCAAAAAACAAGACCCTCTCGGTAACATCACAACAATCCTCTATGATGATGAGCACCACCGACAAGTAACCATCGATCCCCTCGGGCTGCAAACGATCGAATCGTTTAACTCCCACTACCTCACAGCTTCTCTCGAAAAACGCTCCTCCCAAAATGAACTCCTCTTCTCTGAAAATATCGACTACGACGCCAACGATAACCTCATCGCCAAAGAAACTACTCTCTTCAATCCAAACCGCAACATCACCACTCTTTGGGATTATGGCCCACTTGACCGCCTTCATATCCTTACAGAAGCCGCCGGGACTCCTGAGCAAAAAATCACAAAATACACCTACACACCCAAAGGCCAGCTCTTCCAAACCTTCAAACCCAGCGACACCGTTCTCACAAGCACCTACGATCCTCTCGGCTCCCTCTCCTCTCAATCCTCTTCCGATGACACAATCAATTACACCTACTCACACAACCGTCTAGGCCATCTGTTACAAAGCGTCGATCAGCTTAATAAGACCACACTCAACCGCACCTATGATCCTAAAGGGCGCCTTCTCACTGAAAAACTCCCAAGCCATCTTTCCTTTCAAAACGATTACGACACTCAAGGGCGCCGCATCCGCTTCGACCTTCCCGACAGTTCATTCATTATCTACGATTACGATCCCTTATATCTCCGTAAGGTTACCAGGTACACTTCCTCTGGCGACATCGCCTATAATCATACTTATACAAATTACGATCTTGCTGAAAACTTGCTTTCACAAGAGCTCATTGGAAACCTCGGTCCTCTAATTCACAGCTACGATCTGGCAGGACGTCCGACCTCAACACATTCCCTATATTTCACCCACGAAATTCTCCAATACGATCCCGTCGGCAACATCCTAAAATCACGCCTCCACAATGAAACCCTTGAATACACTTACGATGACCTCTATCAGCTCATCTCTGAAAAAGATCACACCTATGCTTACGATTCCCTCTACAATCGCCTTCAAAAAGACACCGTTTCCTATACGATCAACGCTCTCAATCAGATCCCTTCAGAATTTAAATATAATCCCGATGGCAACCCCTATATTCATGGAGATACCCGCTACACCTACGACGCCCTTGACCGTCTCATCTCTATCGAAGACACCACCAAAAAACTTCAATTCACTTACGATTCTTACCACCGCCGCATCTCCAAAACCATCCTTGCCTTAGAAAATGGCCTTTGGAAACCGATCCAGACCACCTTTTTCCTCTACGACGGCCAAAATGAAATCGGTTCAATCGACGCCACAGGCAACCTTCAAGAACTACGCATCCTCGGCCGAACCCCTCAAGCTGAGATCGGATCGGCAATCGCTATTGAACTTCAAGGCAAAGTCTACGTCCCGATCCATGACCTGCATGGTAATATCGCCCTGCTCATTTCCCTTTCCGATCAATCGCATGAAAAATACCTCTACACAGCCTTCGGCGAAGAAAAAGATTCCAAACCCACACAAAACCCTTGGCGCTTCTCCTCAAAGCGCATCGACGATGAGACAGGCCTAGTTTACTTCGGCCGCCGTTACTACACTCCCACTTACGGACGCTGGTTGACTCCCGATCCCCTCGGCCTCGATGCCGGCTCTAACCTCTACGCCTACGTCTTCAATGCTCCCCTGACCCACGTCGACCTCTACGGCCTACTTTCGATATACAACAAGGAAGTGACCTTTAATGATTTTAAACAGATGGGCATCGGAGCAGCTCATGGTGTCGGGAACTTTGCCCTGAATACCGCATCCGCCGTGTCGGCTTTAGGCTGGGGATTGACAAGTCCATTTCGAGCCGTGAACTGGATGACCGGCAGAAGCAGCTTTTCCAACGACTGGAATGCCTTCCAGCGATCCAATACAGCTTTTCATGAATTCGGTGAACGCTGGATGCAGCGCGCACTGCCAAGCGATGTGAATCATGAAGCCTATCGAACAGTTCGTTCTGGGGTCGCTGGGGGATTGGAAGTGGGAACTGTTTTTACTGGAGGCGCGGGCGTTGTAAAGGGAGCTTATTCGTTTGTGCAGAAAACATTCAACTCTGCAAGGAACATAGTGAGTATGCAAAAGATTGCAAGACCTCCCATGCAAATGGATGAAATTGCATCCAGAGCAATGAAATTTAAAGGTTCACAATGGAGGTTTCCTGAAAATCCAAATGACTTTCTAAAAGAATTACCAAGAGATCGTAGAGGGAGAATTTATACTTGTGATAATATTCGCATTCGCCCAGAACGACATCCATTAGAACCCGACGAAATTTTTAATCCACGGCATCATGGTCAGCACTATCATATTGAGACACGTCGAAACCCACATGGAAGCTGGAAAAAAATTGATAATATTGAAATTATGAAACCATTCGACTATGAACCCGGTTCTAGTACAGGCTTCTTGCCTGGAGAATTTTTTCCTGGAATAAAAAAGGAGTGAAAAATGAGAGACATTGCTCCAAATATAGGTTTTGCTGATTCTTCTTATAAATCCTGTGAAATGTCGAATGGCAATTTGGTAGTTTATCTCAATTCTTGGGATAATAAAACTTTAAAAATCAGTTTTTTAAATACAATCGAATTTTCGTATAAAATTGGTAGCTTTACGGCTGGAGTTTTTGAAAAAACAGATGAATATTTATTATTAAATGAGGCTCTCGATCTCTATTACGAAAAATTACCAGAGACTCATTCATTTAAGGTGTTTGTAATAATCGACATTGAGGATTTCCCTGTTTTTAAAGTTGTTGCTGAAGAAGTAAACGTCGTAAAAGAATGATCCGTCTTATCAAATTGATGTACCTCATAACTAAACGGGAAATATTATGCGTATATCGTTTTAATTTTAAATAGGTGTGCATGAAATTTCTTATTCAAAAAAGTGAAATAACCCAAAAATTTTCTCTAGTTTACAGAGAAGAAGATTATTCATTTGATATTGAGCCACACGATGAAAGTGGATTTACGTCAATCATGGTTAACGATTTGCAGCTAGAAATTGATGATGAAGGGAAAATTATTTATGTGTGGGGATTGTGCCCACTTATCAAGTACGAAGAAACGAATGAGACCCCTGAAAACTATGAATCTAATAGTCTTGTTGCCTTATTAGGTAAACCTCCCATTCCAGGCATTTCTTATAGATTAAATGAGAAAGAAAGATGGCCAATTTATATTAACAAGAAAAAAGGGTGGGTGTGTGTTGGGAATCCAAAAATAAATGGGAAACAGATGATTGAATTTGTTCCTAATTGTATTGCAACTTTACAAGATCAAGAAATCACAGCTATTTGGCTAAAACCAAAAGATTTGTCCAAGCTAGCATGACAGAAGAACTTATAAAATGAATGACCGTCAACTTCGACTCTGGCAAAGCATGATTGATCTGAAAAAATTATACAATTTAGGATAGTTACACCTCATGTTCATGATCCTAACAATCAACCTTATAGGCACTGAGCAAGAAAATGTTTCTTTTGAATCTGTGAATATTGACAATGGCTCTAATGACTGGGTATTCTGTACTGTGCGTAATAAAAATTTTGAAGCGTCATGTGATCCAAAAAGTTTGATAAAAGTTGTCACAATATTCCGAAACTGGACATCAAAAAAAACCAATTAATAGGAACATGAGCCTATCTGGTTCATGCAAAGGTAGCAGGAGATTGTTAACTACTTAGTTCCTTTTTTTGCATTAACGAGAACGCCACCCGCAAGTTGCTTGATCAATTTGTTGGGATTTTTCTTTAACTCTTTCCCGGCTTTGCTTGCTTTTTTAGCTCTAGTTTTTACGCCGTTGATTGTCATAATTAAACCTAAAAAGATATTTTAGAAACATTTTCAATTTAGCACTGTGCTAGATGGAAATGATTCTGATATTTTTCTATATACACAATCGACAGATTTTTACGATAGACTATATACCTAGTGAATTCAAAAATCAGGAATTTGGCAAAGTTGATGCCGTGAATTTTCATCACTAATTTTTGACAGTTATACCGCTCCCGCTTAGGTTGTATGAAAAATTTTGTTGCACATATCCTTTCGACATGAGCATATTATGAAATTTTTTGACTTATTTGCGAATCGACAATGTATTATTTATTTAATTCATAAAAAATGTGGAAAATGTTAAAATCTACGGAAAGTTCTCGAAAAGTCCTGAGCGCGAACATAACTTTAACTAAGAGGTTTTAAGATGTATGGATTTGCAGTTCAAGAATTAAATAAAGATCAAACCTTGGGAAGACTTATTTACAGACAGCCTCTGAATTCTGCGGAAGAAGTAGTTGCGCTACAGGAACAATTGATTGAAGGGGATGAAAAAATTGAAAGAAAATCTTTTTATTTTCCTCATGTACAGCAAGCAGTGAAGGTTGAAACAGCGTTCTTGAGAGTTTTTGCTTTAGTAAAAGGTTTTTTTCTTGATCTGGCTACTTTACCCCATCGAGCGTACACTTATGGGGAATATAAAAATGAGCTCAAGAAAACACTCCCAATTTATAAATATCTTCAAAATCATCAAGTTCCTCAAAAATATTTAGATCAAGACAGATTTACACTTATTTTTTACTCTGGAGAAAAACCTGCTGCGCGCTACGTACAACCAGGTGGATTATTGCGCGCAATTGCAGGCGATAAGTTCAATCCAGCGAAATTCCAAGGTCGTAACTATCAAGAATATAATTATTATCACACCGATGTCTATGATGGTTCTAGGCATAGCGGCTATGGAATGAGCTTGTTAACAGATGAAAATAAAGAAAGAATGAGACAAACATTAGTTGCCTCGTAATCGGAGCTCCTGACTTCCACGTTCTAAATTATTCTTTATAGAAGAAAAGCTTCCAGCTTTTTAAAAAGCTCAAAGCTTCTCTTTTCTGTTCAGGAAACTAAACAAGTTCATATTCCTTATCATAGCAAATCAAGCATTCGTTCTTTTACAGGAACCCCGTCTGCCAACATGGATTGACGCTGTTGCGGACTTGCTTTGTGCTGCTTTAATCTCAACATCATAACCAAGACACACCAAATATCGCATCAATCTCTCAAGAGTAAATTCAGAAAGGATTCCTCTTGTGATCTTCGAAACTTTTGGTTGATCTATTCCCATCAGTTCAGCAGCTTGTTCTTGAGTCAAACAGCTCTCTTCCATGATTGATCTGATTAGAAAAGCAAGATCCCATTTTGCTTTTGCTTCTTCTGGGTTAGCATAGCCAAAATCTTTGAATATATTCCCAGAGCTAACCTCATATTCAATCTTCTCGGGCACAACCTTCCTTTTATTTTTTTTTACCTTTTTTCCCATATTCCTCTTTGTAAAGCTGTGCAGCTCGTTTGAGCCTATTTTCAATTACATCCATTTCTTCTTTGGGAGTTTCTTTCCCCTTTTTGCTTTTTTAAAAAGCTCAAAGCTTCTCTTTTTTGTACAAGAAGCGAAAGTAGTTCAGAAGTTTGGAGTAGTATGCCCGCCAGCCGATTTTTTTGATGTGCGCATATAACATCATAGGGCAGGTGAACCAAAGAAAGGCGTAAACTGCATCGGCGAGGGGCATGATCGTCAGTTCGGTGATGAACATTTTTCCTGACAAGGGGAGCGCGTGGTCGAATAGGGCGATGAGAAAAAATTGGAGAAGTGTAGATACTCCACTGATAATGGCTGTAAATAGGCAAAGTGCGAGTTGTTTATCCTCAACGAAATGTCTCTTTTGTTTGTAGAGTAACAACGTCGTCAAACAATAATTGAGCGCATGGATTCCAAGACGAAACTCTGAACAAAGCAAATCGATTGCCAGACCGCAAATCGATGCGAGCCAAAGCGATTTGACAAAGTTGGTTTTGTTATAGAGAAGAGCTAGAAAGGGGGCGAAGGCAAATAGGCGGAGATGGGGCAAGAAGACTGTGCCACAAATGGCAAAGATCAAAGCGAGTGAGAAAGGGAAGATCAAGGGAACTTGACGCACAGCTTTAGAAAGCTCCTTTGGGGAAAAATAGGATGGGGATCGTTTTGAGGATGAGTTGCAGGTCGAACAGAAAGGAACGCTTGTCGACGTAATTCACTTCGAGTTTGACCCTTTCTTCAAAAGTGAGACAGCTGCGGCCCGCTGTTTGCCAGATTCCAGTGAGGCCGGGGCGGACAGAAAAGATCTTTTCCATCTCGTTGCCGAGGATTTTATGGATCACGTCAGCTTCTCGAGGGAGGTAGGGGCGGGGGCCGACGATACTCAGATCGCCGATTAACACGTTCCAGAATTGGGGCAATTCATCCAATGAGGTCCTGCGCAGGAAAGCACCGATGCGGGTGAGTCTTGGGTCGTTCTTCAGCTTGAAGTACTTTTGCCATTCCTGGCGCAGCACTGAGTTACTGTTGAGCATGATCTCTAATCTTTGATCAGCATCGCGGTGCATGGAGCGGAATTTCCAAAACTTGAATAGGCGCCCTTTTCTTCCAATCCTCAAGCTGCAATAAAAAATGGGCCCGGAAGAGCTCATTTTTACAAGGAGTGCAATAAGAGCAAAGAAAGGGAACCCCATGATCAACATTGCCAAACTGAATAAAATGTCGAAACCTCTTTTTAGCCCGTTGTGGACAATCACCTGCTCATCGATTTCGAGTTGCCATGCTCCTGGAAGGGATGTGTCTGGGGAGATCTCGTTAGATGGGATCACTTTTAACCTCGAGTGTGTCATATCAACATAACATTAGATTTAATTTTTGCGGATAATCATTCGATCGAAAAGTCGTGTAAGAAGGGGTTGGGGATGGGAGAGCGTTTTCAGACTCTCTTTGGCGGTTTGCAAAAGAAGATGTGCCTTGGCCTCAGCTCCTTCGATGCCGAGAAGGGAGACTGCTGTCGCTTTGTCCGATCGAATCTCATCGTCTGTCACATCGAGGATGTCATCGATGATTTGAAAGGCGATCCCTATTGCAGATCCAGCTTTTTGAAGGGAGGCTAACTCTTCCGGGGAAGCATGGGAGATGATCCCGCCGAATTCGAGGGCGGCTGTAATGAGGCCCGCCGTTTTCCCCAGGTGCATCTGTTCCAACCTACTCCAGTCGATCGATTCTCCTTCTGAAAGGAGGTCGATCATCTGTCCTCCAATCATCCCATGGGCCCCGGCGTGTGATGAAAGGGAACGGATAAGGGAGAGCTTTTGCTCTGCATCCAAGTGGGGGGCATCTGTGAGGATTTCAAAGGGATAAGTGAGTAGAAAATCTCCTGTCAAAAGCGCATGCCATTCGGGGTAGACTTTGTGCAAGGAGGGCTGGCCGCGCCGGACGTCGTCGTCATCCATACAGGGAAGGTCATCGTGGATGAGTGAATAAGTGTGGATCATTTCGAGAGCACAAGCAGGAACCAGTGCATGAGCGAGGTCGATGCCGTAGCTCTCACAAACAGCGAGGACGAGGAGAGGACGTAACCGTTTACCCGAAGAGAGGAGGGAATAACGGGCAGCAAAAAAAAGGGGGGAATAAGGGAGCGCATCAGACTGCGACATGAGCTTCTGCAGCTGATGATCGATCTTAGCTAGAGCATTATGCTGAAATAGAGGGAGATCCATTTTTTTGCTTTTCCTGCAGGGAAATAAGTATAGAATTTAAGTCTTTATTGAGAGAGGGGATTCCGATGCCAAAATATTCAAAACCGAGAGCTTGCATTTCAGAGTGGTGGTATTGGTTCCTCCCATCGAAGAGAACTTTTTGTTTGAGATGGGAGAGAATTTTTGGAAAATCGACGAAACGGAATTGTTTCCACTCTGTGATCAAGGCGATCCCATCTGCCCCATGAGCGGCATCATACTCATCTTTGCAAAATTGCAAACGGGGATGATCGCCGAGGACGTTGCGTGCATTGGGGATGGCGGCGGGGTCGTAAGCGCGGATGAAGGCCCCTTGGCTGAGGAGGTCCTGGATCAAGGTGATCGAGGGGGCTTCCCGAATGTCATCGGTGTCGGGCTTGAAAGCAAGACCCCAAATGGCGATCGTCTTCTCCTTGACGCCCCCTTGAGTAGAAAAATAAGCATCGATTTTCTGGGTGAGGATCTTCTTTTGCCGCTCATTGACGTCATCGACGGCCTCGAGGATCGATAGGGATAGGTCGTGTTGTTTGGCCATGGCACAGAGGGCACGGACATCTTTAGGAAAGCAGGATCCCCCATAGCCGGCTCCAGCGCAGAGAAATTGATAGCCGATCCGTTGATCGGAGCCGATGCCGATACGGATGTGCTTGATGTCGGCACCTGTTTTTTCGCAAAGAGAAGCGAGCTCATTCATAAAAGAGATGCGCAGGGCGAGCATCGCATTGGCGGCGTATTTGGTCATCTCTGCAGAGATGAGATCCATGAGAATGATCGTAAAAGAGGAATAGATCTCGCTCATGATTTTGGCTGCTGCTGTGTTCTCTACGCCCAAGACGATCCTATCGGGCTTCATACAATCACTGATCGCACACCCTTCTTTGAGAAATTCTGGATTGGAGACGATATCGAAGGGGATATCTGCACCTCTTCTCTTGAGTTCTGAAGAGATTTGCCGTTTGATTTGGTGGGATGTCCCTACAGGGACTGTCGATTTATTGACGATGATTTTGTACCGATCGATATATTTTGCGATCTCAGCGACAGCTTTGTAAATATAGGAAAGGTTGCAGGAACCATCTTCATGGGAGGGAGTGGGCAAGGCGAGGAAACAGACGTCAGATTGTTCTACGCCGCTCCGGTAATCAGTTGTGAAGAAAAGTCTTTCTCCTCGGACATTCCTCTCGACGAGTTGATTTAGACCAGGCTCAAAAATGGGCAGAATCCCTTTTTGAAGATTGTCGATCTTATTTTCATCGATATCGAGACAGATGACATGGTGGCCCATCTCTGAAAAACAAGCGGCAGTGACCAAACCGACATATCCTGTTCCGACCATGAGAATTTGCATACATATCCGTAACTTTAAAGCTTGGTAATATCTACATTAGGCTGATAAATTGCCATCTTTTAACTGCAAAATTTTGTCGCAAAGCGAAGAAAATTCTTTATCGTGTGTCACAACAATCAGGCTTTTGTTGAGATCTCTGGCGAGGCCGATGAGAAGGGAGTGGACCTCTTGAGAATGGGCGTGATCGAGATTACCCGTCGGTTCATCAGCGAGAATGAGGTCGGGATCATTGCAAAGGGCTCGGGCAATCGCAACCCTTTGTTTTTCTCCTCCAGATAAGAGATTTGCAAAAGAGGCAGCCCGTTTTTCGAGCCCGACAATGGCAAGTAGCTTTAAGGCGCGCTGATAGGAGGGGGAACCTTTATGAATCGGTTGGCGCGCAATTTTGGCAGGCATCAACACATTATCGAGTGCAGTGGAATCCTCAAAGAGATGATAACTTTGGAAGATGAAGCCAATGTGCTGGCTACGGAGCTTTGGTAAAAATGCCTCTGCGACGTTTTGTCCGCAGATTTCAAGGGAGCCGCTGCAAGGCTTTTCTAGCGTGCCTAAAATGTGGAGCAGGGTACTTTTCCCTTCACCCGATTTGCCGACGATGGCAATCGACTCTCCACGCTTGATCTCGAAATCGATCCCTTTTAACACTTCGATAGGGAGGGGTGTTTGAAACTTCTTTGTCAGTTGTTTAGCTACGAGAATTATACCGCGCTCCGTCAGGTTTTGTGAATTTGGGCTGGCTGCGACTTTGTCAAATCGATTCTCTTCGTCACCCTTCCCGTTAAGGGAAGGGCTTCTCATTAGAAACGCTTCACTTCGATTTGACTTTGTCTCGCAGAGCCCAAAATTTACAAAACCTTCCTGCGCGTGGTATGTTTCAATCATTCAGACCTCAAAATTGCAGAGGGCTGAAGGCGGCACGCTTTAATAGCGGGGACAAGTCCGGCCAAAAGAGAAAGGAATGGCGTGGTGATCAAGATGAACGTCACTGCATTGGGACTGAGTTCTCGAGGGAGTGATTTGCCGAAGAAGGAGATATTAAAGGCATCGTGCCCTTGGATAAAACTCAAGAGCTGAGCGATGGTATCGATATGGCTCATAGTGAAGAGCGCAGCGACGGTTCCAATGATGCTGCTGAGGATTCCCATCGCGATTCCACACGTCCCGAAAATCGCCGCGATGCTTAACCGACTTGCCCCCATCGCCTGTAAAATTCCGATCTCCCGTTTTTTATCGTTGACGAGCAGCACGAGTAGAGAGATGATATTGCAGCAGGCGACGACGAGAATGATGACACCCACCAAGGCAAAAAGGGATTTGTCACTTTGAAATTGTTCCAAGAGATCTTTAGCGAACTCATACTGGCGGAAACTCGTCACCTTCCAGTATTTATCGAGCCCTTGATCCTTTAAAGCAGTTAAGATTTCACCTTTAATCTCTTCCGCTTTGTCAAGGTCTTTGAACCAAACGAGAATGCCGCTCGATTGCGTTTTATCGAGATTGAAGGAGGTGCTCGAGGCATTGATCGTGCGCGCGACAAAGGGGGGAACGAGAATGCATTTATTTCCGACAGAAAGGACACCAGGATCGTAAAACCCTGAAACGAAGATCGGTAATCGGTGTTCCTGGACACTACTCGATGTCGTACTCGCGTAGGAAAGGTAACCCCTGTCGCCGATCATCACCCCTTGATCGAGAAAACTTTTCGCAAGCAAGACTCCCGTCTCTTTCTCTTCATTCACGGGTAAAAGGTTGTGAGAGGAAAAATCGGCTTTGGAGATTTCCAAATCGTCTAATCGGATATTGGCTTTAAAAGAGATGCCCTGAAGCAGAGTTTCCACTTTGAAAAGAGGAGAATCTCCATCTGAAACTCCCTCAACATTAAAAAGGAGTGGGCCATCGACTAAAAGGGGAGTCTCTAATGAGATTTTTTGCCTTTGACCCTTTCTATCTTCTAAAACGTAATTCGTTTTCTCTTTCCAAATCTTTGTGTCTGTGTGGACCTTTCCCTTTTCTAAAGGGATATCGATATGGCTGATGGTTCCATTTCTATTATGGACGATCCCTTCAAAAGTTTTGTTCTGTGGAAGGAGGGAAGGGGGAAGTTGCCAAAAAGGGGTGGGGGTTTTAAGTTGTTTGATTTTGACTTGTTGAAGGAGAGAACAAATCCGGCCCTGCGCTGTTTGTGTAGAGGTCTTGAGTGTCAATGCTGGAGAATCTTGACGGGATAGCTCTGTCGAGTGGGAGGCGAGATAGAGGAGATGGTTGAGATCTTTTTCTGTCGGAGGAAGTAGTAAAGAAGAGAGTTCAGGGCATTTGTCAGGAAGTGAGGCCAAGTAAGAGACTTGAGTGAGATACCCTTGACTTTCACTTCCAGGGATCCCGTGACCCGGCCGCAAAAGTTGTAGACGGAGCAAGGCGCCGCTGAGCTCAAAGTCTTGAAATACGACCTCTGAACGGTTCTTTTGTAAGTCAGATAATATATTGAATACTCCTTTCACAGGATCATTTAATTTCCCATCTGCCAACCGATCGGGCTGCGGGAACCGAACGGGTAGTTCACCATCCTCCAAAGGATTATAAGGGTCCTCCTGAGGAGCTTCTGCTTTTTCCCCAATATTCTTAAGGGAATAATGGGAATGGGCACTGACGGCATCGATCTGGTAATAATAAGAAGAAAAGTAGTGATGGGTAGGAGTGATCCGTAAAGGGGCATTGAGAGTCGTCAACTTTTGCAGCCAGCCCCGCTCAATCCCTTCCGTCACTGAAAGGAAGACCAGGACTAGCCAAACGACGAGCGAGATCACGACGACTGAAAGTAAGGCGATCAGAGAAACTGAAAGTTGTTTCTTGCGGGGAATAAGATACTTTAAAGCGACAGAGAGCTCGAACATGAACTTATACCCAAGTAAACTCAAAAATCAGCAAAACGCAAACGCAAAGACGCCAAGCCGCTAAGATTAATTCTTTCTGCGTCTTTGCGGCTTGGCGTCTTTGCGTTGATATTATTTGGCCTCTTTAAAGATGACATGCTTTTTGAGTTTTTTATCATACTTTTTTAATTCGAGTCTGCCGGTCACGGTCCGTTTATTCTTAGTTGTCCAATAACATTCAGTGCTTTCTGTACTTTTCAGCTTGATATTTTCGCGAGCGCCTTTTGCCATGTTAAAACCCCGTTTTTACTTTATTGCAAGTCATATTAAAGGGTGTCTTATGAACAGTCAAGGAGAAAGCGATCGGTTGGAAGTTGTTGACACTGATAATATCTACATCGTTAAATCATATGATTCGAAATTAATTTAAATATTTTAGTTTACAAATTATTCATAATTTAATTAGATAAAATTACAGCAGGGATACAATGAAAAAGTTGTGGATCTTTCTCTTAATGCCGGTTTTAGCTTTTGCTTACCCCATTTATGAGGAGGATGTCCCACTCCCAGAGCAGCTGGCAAGAGAAGCTCCCGTGTCTGAAAAAGAGCCCCTTGCCAATGAAGAACAAAGGGGTAGCCGACAGAGCATCGAGTCGAAAAAAAGGTCGATTCTGAGAAATCAAAGAATGGCCAAAACAGAAGAGACGCCTGGATCCTCTATCGAGACGAGAAAATCTGCAATTTTGAGTCGCAGTTCACCGCCTAAGAAAAATTCTACGTCGAAGTGGCATAAAAAACGTCAAAACCCCAATCGCCCCCGTGTGACCCACCGGGATGAAAAACAACCTCAAAACCTTTCCAAAGTCGAAGCGGATGCCAATGAGATTGAAGAGGGGTTATCGACCCATAAAGATGAAAGAGAACCTTCTCAAAAAAAGGGGTCTGCCCAGAAGAAAAAAGGAGTGAACTCGCGCAGTTCCAAGGCACTCCCTTCAACAAAAAAAGAGCAAGGTGGCCATTCAGATAAACGCCCTACCGATTAGACTAGCGGAATCCTCGTTATCGGAGCGAGATCGAGAGAGTCCCCTTTCTTCTCTTTCATGAAACAGTGATAGCCGAGCCCGGCGATCATCGCTGCATTATCCAACGTCAACCCTTTAGAAGGATAATGAACAGGGTGCAAACAGCCCAATTCATTAAAAAGTTCTCTGAGCCGCTGGTTGTTGCTCACCCCCCCACCACAATAGATCGCTTGGCAATTGTGGAGCTGGGCCGCCTGGATCGCTTTGCTGACAACATCTCTCAATGCTGTCTCTTGAAATGAGGCGGCGATATCGGCCTTTTCCGCTTCAGAGATGATCAGCGGGGAATCTTTAGCGCAATTAGGGCCTTTGATCGCATAGAGGACGCTTGTTTTTAGACCTGAAAAAGAAAAGTCCCAAGGGTGGTTTTTGATCCTTCCTCGACGAAAGGGGAAACGTTCCCGGTTTCCTTTTTTTGCCAGGGATTCGATTTCAGGTCCCCCTGGATAAGGTAAACCCAGCATCGCGCCTACCTTGTCAAAAGCTTCCCCAATCGCATCATCTCGAGTGGTGCCGATCAGTTGGTATTTTCCAATCTCGTCCATTTTCACTAAAAATGTGTGGCCGCCAGAGATGACGATCCCAAGGGCCGGGAGGGGTGGATCGGCGAGGGGCATCATCGCAGCATAGATGTGGGCCTCGACGTGATTTACTCCTATGAAAGGGATGTCCCAGGCATATGACAAGGCTTTGGCTCCATTTAAGCCGATCAAAAGAGCGCCGATTAAACCAGGTCCTTTAGCGGCGGCGATCAAACCGATCTCTGAGGGGGAAAGCCTCGCCTCTTGCAAAGCGGCTTTAATGACAGGGATCATCACATCGATGTGTCGACGGCAAGCGAGCTCTGGAAAAACCCCTCCGAAAGATTGGTGGAGGTCGGTTTGGGACGCGACGATATTGGCAAGCACCTCTTTCCCATCGCGGACAATAGCGCATGCTGTTTCATCACAGGAACTTTCAATGCCTAGAACAAACATATCTAATTGTCTCATCTTCACGTTTTTTAGAAATAGTGTAAAAAAATCTATACTCCTATAATCGATATAAAAAGGGGATATTTTGCACTCAGCGTATTTTTGGATTGGGTTTCATCTATTAATCTTTATTCTAATCCTCCTCGATTTAGGGATTTTTCGCGGAAAGGCAAAAAAAACGATCAGCTTCAAACAGGCTTGCCTGCACAGTATTTTCTGGATCGTGTTAGCCTTGTTATTTAACCTCTTCATCTATTATGCCTTTGGCTATGAAAGCGCTCTGCAGTTCTTCACCGGCTACCTCATCGAAAAATCACTGAGTGTCGATAACCTCTTTCTTTTCCTCACGATATTCATGCATTTTCACGTTTCTGAAACGGATCAGTATAAAATCCTTTATTGGGGAATACTCGGTGCACTGATTTTACGGATCAGTTTAATCCTAATTGGAGTCGCTTTGATCTCGAAGTTCCACTGGATGTTTTATTTATTTGGAGCTTTTTTGGTCATTACCGGAATCAATTTCGTGAGGCAAAATCACCAAAAAAGAACCGATCCTTCGAAAAGCTTGAGTTATCGCATTTTAAAAAAGATTTTTCCAATCGAAGAAGGGGAGGCAAGAGGGAACTTCTTTGTTAAAAAAAGAGGAAAATGGAAAGTCACGACCCTTTTCGTCGTTCTTCTCTTAATCGAATTTGCCGATATCCTCTTTGCGTTAGATTCGATACCGGCAATCTTTGCCATCACTACAGACCTCTTCATTATCTATACCTCGAACGTTTTTGCTATCTTAGGCTTGAGATCGCTCTATTTCGTTGTGGCAGCTTCTCTAAACCGCTTACGTTATTATCAACTGGGGTTGGCCATGATTTTGGTGTTTGTCGGAGCCAAGATGCTCCTAACCCATGTCGTTGCGATCTCAGTGCCCATCTCCCTGGCTGTCATTATCGCCATTTTAGGTGGAACAACTGCCTTTTCATTGCTAAAACGTTCAAAATAAGGTACTTAAGACAATAATGACCCTTTTTGTTCCTTGCCCGTGATGAGGGCTGCTGCGGCGGCCTCATCTACGATCCAGAGAGCTGGGTGGGAAGAGGTTCCTACCCGTTGAACAGGATAACGGTCAAATTGGTTAGGGGAGAGGAGAACTGTTGCCAGGGTCTCTTTTTTAGAGGCGCCTAAGACGTAAATGACAGTATGGATCGCTTGGTCGATGCAGCTATAGGTCAATGTCATTCGCCAAACTTTTTTCTCAGGAATGAAGTTAGCGATCACGAGCCGATTTTCCACGTGGAGTCCCTGGGTATGGGGAAAGAGGGATGCGGTGTGACCATCTTCTCCCATGCCGAGCATGATGAGATCAAAAGGTCTTCCCTTTAAGGAAGCGGCGATCTGCTGCTCATAAGCGAGTGCATTCTCTTCAATCTCTTTTTCAGCCTGCATACGATGGATCTGCTCTTGGGGAATCCCCATTTTACTCAAGCCTGCTTGCATCGCCATATGGTAATTGCTATCGGGGTGATCTGGAGGGACAGCCCTCTCATCGCTCCAGAAGAGGTGGAGCTTGTTCCATTCGATCATCTGATCATAAGGAGGAGAAGCGAAATGTTCGAAAATCGCTTTAGGCGTAGATCCTCCTGAGAGAGCGACGAAAAAGGCACCGTGATCTTTAATCGCTAGCTTCGAAAGAGCGATAAAATGTTCGACACAATAGATCAACGTCATCGAGTGATCGCCAGGGATGATGATGTTTCTCCGTTCATCCCACGATCTGGGTTGTAGTTTTTCGATTAACACTGGCGGAGGTTATCCATTTTTTTTACGAGGTTGAGGACTTTCAAATAATGCTCTGAGGTGCCCCGATGGCAGATCTCTTTGACAAGGGAATGTCCCGACTCTGCTTTGGTGAAGATGTATTGGCAGGGGAGGGCGCATTGTGAAGGTGTCGAATGTTGAAAGCTGATCTGGTGCATTTGCTCGAGGTGGCGGTTAAATTTAAATTGCTCATCTTGGGTTGTCTGAAGATCTAAAGAGAGGATTAATCCTGGGGGAAGTTTTGTGTGTTGTGTGGCAATAAGGGAAATTTCGATCGTATTGAATGGACCTTGATAAGTAAAACAGAGCTGATTTTTATCGATGCGAAGTGTTTGGAATTGCCAACCGAGTTGGCAGGCGAGCCACGCTTGCAAATAGATCGATTGGATCTTTGTGTGGCAGAAGAAGGGTGTTTCCTGGGCATTGTATGTGATGGTGATTTGCCTGGTATGTTGAACCTGATTGAGATTATCCTCTGAATAAAACGCCATCGATAATATGTCGCGCCAGCTTTCGATTCTCGCCCAATTCAGGTCGGCGATGTCGCAATGGGCCCTTGAGTGGTAATCGAGAACGCTATTTGCGAATCGTGGAAGGTTATCTGTCGATTCAGAGTCAAAAATCAGCCGTCCAGCAAACTGTTCAAGATGTTCACTGAGTCGATCGCCTTGACTGGGATCTTCTGCCCAAATCAAATAGACAGGAAGGTCTGGAAGAATGTGAGGTAAGACAACAAATGGGATTCTTTCCCGATAGGTTCCTCCCGCTTCGATTTGGATATAGTCGCAGGCGACGTCAAACTCCCCTTTACTCGAGTTGAGGATTGAAACTTCAGTTTTAAGGAACCCTTCTGTCGCTTTGTTGTCGACAGAGACAAAGATCACACGGGAGGGAAATTTCTCAACGACTTTCTGAGCGATCTTGTGAATGTAGGGCATCCGATGGTTCTTTTGGGTATAAAAAATCAGATTGAACAGGCAGGCCCGAGCGATATTTTTCGTTTCTAAAGACTCCCAGATCCGGTTGAGCTGGTTTTGAATATCCTCAGGGGAAACCAAATGTGTCGAGAGGGCTGTCATTAGATTAGCCTCCACTTCCGCTTGTCGCGCGCGATCATTTCATCGGCTGCTTTCGGTCCCCATGTCCCTGATTGGTAATTGGGGAAATCATTGGGTTTATTGGCAGCCCAGTAGTCGAGAAGGGGGGTGAGCAATCGCCAAGAGTTGAACACTTCATCTTCCCTGGCAAACAGAGTGTTATCCCCTAAGATGCAATCTTGGATCAACCTCTCATAGGCCTCGGGAGGGCTTGTTCCAAAATAGGAGCCGTAACGAAAATCCATTTTAACAGGCTGGATAGGGCTAGAGGGGCCAGGAACTTTACAATTGATCTTCAGTCCCGTTCCTTCGTCGGGTTGAATGCGCAGTGAAAGGGTATTCGGCTCATTGAGCTTATTCGGCTGTTGGAAGAGGACCCCAGGAGGTTGCTTGAAGACGATCGCGATTTCTGTCGCCCGTTTGGGGAGTCGCTTACCCCCTCGAAGATAGAAAGGGATGCCAGCCCAGCGCCAATTATCGATAGAGAGGCGGAGAGCTGCATATGTTTCAATATCGGAAGTGGGGGAAACATTCTTTTCTTGCCTGTAGCTGACTGCAGGCTGCCCATTGATATAGCCCGGGCCGTATTGGCCACGGACAGCAGAGTTTACAAAATCGTCTTGGTGTAAAGGGCGGATCGACTGGAGCACTTTGACTTTTTCATCGTGAATGGCGTCAGCAGCCAGACTCACAGGAGGCTCCATCGCCACTAAAGAGAGTAGCTGCATCATGTGGTTTTGTACAATATCCCGTAGCAGGCCCGCCTCTTCCCAGAAGGCTCCCCGTGTTCCGATACCGATATCCTCAGCAACAGTGATTTGGACATGGTCGATATAACGATTATTCCAGACTGATTCGAAGAGGGAATTAGCGAAGCGGAAGACCAGGATATTTTGCACCGTCTCTTTACCGAGATAGTGATCGATCCGGTAGAGCTGTTCTTCCTTTAAAAACCGGAGCAGCTCCTTTTGAAGGGCTTTTGCAGAATCGAGGTCGTGTCCAAAAGGTTTTTCAACGATGATGCGCGACCATTTGTCTTTGACCTTGTCCAAATTGTAAATCAACCCGGCATTTTCCAGCTTTTCACAGATCAAAGGGAAAAAACTCGGTTGTGTCGAGAGATAAAAGACCCGGTTCCCTTTTGTTCCTAATTTTGCATCGAGGTCATTCAGCAGCCCTTGGAGCTTTTTGTATCCCTCATCCTCATGGAATTCAGAGCGATGATAAAAAATTTGTTCCTGGAATTTTTTCCAAAGCGGCTCGTCGATCGGTTTAACTCGAGAATAAGTATTGATCGCTTGCCGCATCTCCTCTCGAAATTGCTCATTTGTCATATCGCGCCGGGCAAAAGCGACACAGGCAAATTGGGCAGGAAGTTGACCTTCTCTTGCTAAATTATAGATCGCAGGAAATAATTTTCGGGCAGTGAGATCGCCGGTTGCCCCGAATATCACTAGGATGCAAGGTTCGATAAAACGGCTGGAAACACCTGGTTCGTCTAAAGGATGAGGGGTTGGCTGAGACATAAATGTGGACCGTAGTAGATCATTTCAAACCTTTATCAAACACTACCATCCTCATTGCTGCCAAGCCCAAAATTTCTCCCTTTCAAAAAATGGAGGAAAAAAGGAGAATATTCCCGATTCGTTAATTTTTTGAGGTAAATATGACTAATAAACTCGTACAAAATCCGCTGGAAAGAAGCTTAATCGGCGACTTTTATAAACAGCCTGAAGCTGTGAACCCTGAGAAGGCACGCCAACTCGGAGCAACAGTCTCAGATCGCGCTGAACAGATTTATAAACAGACAGTGACCGTTCGCGATTTGCTGTCTAATGCTTCGGCAAATCCCGCACGCTTCGGCTGCTCTGTGGTTGCTCTCATGAGCGGGCTGTCAGGGGTCTATTCTGGTAATTTGTGGACAGGAACAATCGCAACGGCTGCTGGTGCCAAGGAGCTCTATAATCTATGCACGACTGGAAACACTTCCACATTGCATCGTCTATTGAGTGATATCAATGCAGATGTCGATATGATCAAGACCTTGGAAGAGGGACAGCAACAATCATTCAGAGTTGTTGAAGACAATCTCAATCTCATTCGTGGGGATGTTAATACGCTTTACGGCAAGCTCGATCAGATCAAACAGCTCAGTGATCAAGGGCTTGATTCTATTACAAAGGGTAAAGAACGGGCGACTGAAATAGGGAGTGGAGCCAAAGAAGCCTATCGAGAAGCATTGCAACTTTTTAAAGAAGCAAAAGAAGCTTTTTCCAGCTCCAAAGAGACCTATAAAGAATGTTCATGGAGTTTCGAACAGATTCAAAAGATTGCAAAAATGGAAGGATCCCATCTCACTGCTCAGGAAAAAATCGACGCTTTAGTCAAGGTAGCAAGGGAAGCGAGTACTCATTGTCAAAAGGGAAAATATGAGCTCGATGCTGCTGATCGGCTGTTTTCGCAAGCGATGGAAGCATTCGCTAAAGCATCTAACCTTAAAGATCAGTCAATTGAGGAAATTTCAAAAGTTATTCAAAGTGCAGAAGATACCTTAAAGGCGAATGAGGAAAAGGCGCAATACACAAAAGAATCGTTGAAAAGACTCGACACAGCGCAGAAAGAGGTCCAGGAAGTCAAAGAGCGTGCCAAGGATGTGATGAGACTGCTCAATGAGATGTCGGACGATGTTAGAAAGGCTAAAAATGAAGCGGATAAAAAACTCGATCCTTCCGATGTCGTCGTCGGTGTGGGGACGGGGATCTTTTTGAGCTCCATGGGAAGTTTTACAGCTCTTGCAGTTGGCGTGACAGCCGCTTATGCCTGGCATAATGGAACGACGATTGCCGACACGACAAAGAAAATCCACAACTACTTCTCAGGGAAGACAGTTCCACCGAAACAGCCGATGGGAGCAGATGAGGTGGTCCGAGTCACTATGGATGAACACTCCAGCGGATATTATGGAAGTTGGTTCAAAAAACGGGGGTCGAATACTTTAGGCACACTCGATGTCAACCTCCCAGGTGAAGTTGTTCAGTTCCGCATCGACTTGAATCAAAACGATTATCCCGTATCTAAAGAGGATTTATTCACTCTTTACAAAAAAATGTTCACCCAGTTGAAAGAGGGAACTCTTTCTCCAGAGGGATGTGAAAAGGTTTTGAACCAATTGCATCAAGTTCAAATTGATCGGGGTGGACTTCATGAGCCTGTCACCGGACTGGCTAAAAAAAGTCAGGCAGCACATGGAATTGTCAAGGCATTGACTCAGTATTGTGAGAAGTTGAAAAGTGCAGCGCTCTCAAGTGCGGAGTGAATCGAGATAGTTTTGAAGGATTGAAACAGCTGAAAGGGCGTCGCTTAGCGACGCCCTTTTTTTTCGTGAAACATTGGAATTCACGAGCATTTTTTCAACTCCAGCTGAAGTGAGCCGCTCATCCCAAAAAATGATGGGAAGAGGGAGCGTTTGCTCGAGAACTTTAGCAAAAGAGCGGACTGCTTGAGCCATTTCCCCTTCAGTTCCATTTAAAAGGAGAGGGAGCCCAATAACGATAGTGTCGAGACTTTTATATTGGGAGAGAGCCTGCGCGATCGATCGAGCGGTTGTAGCGAGGTCTTTTCCAGCTTTAATTGTCTCTAGCGGCTGGGCAATGATCCTCATCTCATCAGTAATGGCAAGTCCAATCCTCACTGTTCCGAAATCGATGGCAGCAATCCGTCCCAATAGTTACCTCTCCTTACGTTTTTGGATAGCAGCTGCGATAAAATCTCTAAAGAGGGGATGGGGATCTGTCGGTTTCGATTTGAATTCAGGATGGAATTGGACACCGAGCATCCAAGGATGATCCTCCACCTCAGCGATTTCGCAAAGATGGCCATCGTCGAGAATTCCTGAGAGGGTCAATCCACTTTTTTCGCAACTGTCTTTGTAGATGTTATTGAATTCAAAACGGTGGCGATGTCGCTCTGAAATTCGATTTGTCCGATAGGCCCTCTCCGCCTTCGATCCCGACTTGATTTGGCAAGTATAGGCGCCCAGGCGCATCGTTCCACCCAGATTTGTGACCGCTTTTTGCTCGCTGAGTAGTGAGATCACTGGATGGGAGGTATTCGGATCGATTTCTGTGGAGTTTGCATCTGATAATCCCAAAACATGACGTGCAAATTCCACGCACATCACCTGCATCCCTAAACAGAGGCCAAAATAGGGGATTTTGTTCTCACGACAATATTTAGCGGTCATGATTTTTCCCATCCAGCCCCTTTCTCCAAATCCCCCAGGAACGAGATAGCCATCACATCCACCGATGATCTTTTCAACTTCACCCTCTTCAAGGACCTTGTCCGATTCAAAGCTCTGAATTTCGATCTCGACTTGATTGGCTAAGGCGCCATGCTTGAGCGCTTCGAATACCGACTTGTAGGCATCTTGATGCTGGAGGTATTTTCCAACAATTCCGATCACCACTTTTCCTTGAGGATTGAGCAGGCGGTGTAACATCTTTTCCCACTTGCTGAGGTCCCCTTTGTGACAGGGAAGGTTGAGCATCTGACAAATCTTCTCGTCGAGCCCTTGTTTATTGAGATTGATAGGCACTTCATAAATCGAAGAGGCGACATCGACAACATCGACAACCCCTTCCTTGGGAACGCTGCAAAATAGGCTAATTTTATCTTTGATCTCCTCAGATAAGCTCTCCTCACAACGGCAGAGAATGAGGTCGGGCATGATCCCTATTTCGCGTAAGATTTGGACAGAATGTTGAGTCGGCTTTGTCTTTACCTCTCCAGCCGCTTTGAGAAAGGGGACGTAAGTGAGATGGATGTTCAAACAGTCTTTAGGGCGCTCGTAGCGAAACTGACGGATCGCTTCGAAGAAAGGGAGTGATTCGATGTCGCCGACAGTTCCACCAATTTCTACCAGGATGACATCAGGATCCAAATGTTGTTTAGAACAAGCGAGGATCCGCTGTTTGATCTCATCGGTGACATGAGGGATCACTTGGACCGTTTTACCCAGATAATCTCCCCGCCGTTCCCGTTTGATGACTGAATCGTAAATTTGACCCGATGTCGCATTCGATAAACGGGAGACAGTCGCATTCGTGTATCGATAATAATGTCCCAGATCGAGGTCTGTTTCCGCTCCATCATCTGTGACATAGACCTCACCGTGCTGGAAGGGGCTCATCGTGCCAGGATCGACATTCAAATAAGGGTCGAGCTTCAACATGGCGATATTAAGACCTCGACATTCCAGGAGCATAGCGATGGAAGCTGAGGTTAACCCTTTTCCGAGAGAGGAAACAACCCCGCCGCTGATAAAAATATACTTTGTCTGATGCATAAGAGAACCTTCAGAGGTTTACTATAAAAATAGAGTGATTCTAGACGTTTTCAAGTTAATTTTCAATCCCGATTCAGGTATGACTCTACTTGTTTCCCTTTATTCACCACAGAGGCACAGAGAGGGATAGAGATTGCACAGAGGGAAAAATTTCTTTTTTTTGCGAGAGCAAAAAAAAGAGATTCTAGCCGCGAAACGCGGCATAAGCGCCGGATCTCGGCTTTGAGTACGGGGACATTATGGAGAGATGATAACTAAAAAATTCTTTTTTTGCCGCGTTTCGCGGCTGGAATCTCTTTTTTTGCTCTCGCAAAAAAAGAATTTTTCCCCTCTGTGCAATCTCTATCCCTCTCTGTGTCTCTGTGGTGAATGTTCCCATCCAATTCACTAACATAGGTAACACTTTGATTCACCCACATCTTTTTTTCACTTGCGAACTTATTCTAAAAACTTTAAAAAGCAGAGGTAAAAATGCTGAGACAAATGATTTATGGAGAAATTTCCACTAGATGAGCTTGAGCGAGCGAGGCGTGAGTCTCTTCCTGCCCTTCCCCTCATTTTAAGAGATTTGGCTCATCTGGCTTTTGCGGAAGCTGCAGAAGGATTAGAGTATCATGAAAAGATCAAAGAGCTTTTTTCTCTGACGCACGGGCGTTTAGTCTTACATGGACAAAAAGGAAAAAAGAGAACTCCGCAGCCGTTGCAGGTCGGGGTTGTCCTCTCGGGCGGTCAAGCGGCAGGTGGACATAACGTGATCATCGGCATTCACGACGCTTTAAAACAGCTTCATCCCCAATCCCGTCTATTTGGATTCTTAGGTGGCCCTAGCGGTATTATCGCTGGGAAAAGCAAGGAATTGACTCCAGAGGTGATCATCCCTTACCGGAACCAAGGGGGTTTTGACATGATCGGTTCAGGAAGAACCAAGATCGAAACGGAAGAGCAGCTCGCCACATCTCTTGCCGTGGTACAAAAAATGCGCCTCGATGGGCTCGTCATCATCGGAGGAGATGATTCGAATACGAATGGAGCGATTTTAGCGGAATATTTTTTGAAAAACGGATGTGCCACTAAAGTGATCGGTGTTCCTAAAACAATCGATGGGGATTTGAAAAACCGTTTCGTCGCTACCTCATTTGGATTTGACACAGCCTCCAAGACATATGCAGAAATCATTGGGAATATCGCCCGAGATGCATTATCTGCAAAAAAATACTATCACTTCATTAAACTCATGGGGCGCTCTGCCTCTCATATCGCACTGGAATGTGCTCTGCTCACACATCCGAACCTCACCCTGATTGGAGAAGAGGTCGCTTCAAAAAAAATGACTCTGGCACAAATCACTGATGAAATTACCGATCTGATTTCAAAACGCTCTGAATTGGGAAAGGATTTTGGCGTCATTCTCATTCCAGAGGGATTGATCGAATTCATCCCTGAAATCGGTATTCTGATCCATGAGCTCAACCACATTCTCAGCTCAGAAAGTAGGATCTCTCCCACTCAAATTTCCTCACACTTGACACCCTCTTCTCAAAGATGTTTTGCCTCCTTGCCAGAGAGGATCCAGCAACAATTGCTACAGACGCGCGATCCGCATGGCAATGTTCAAGTCTCACTCATTGAAACGGAACGTCTTCTTATCGAAGTTGTCGCTAAAGAGCTTGAAGAAAGGGAGAAAAAAGGAACGTATAAAGGGAAGTTTACACCCATCCAACATTTTCTAGGCTACGAAGGGAGAGCAGCTTATCCGACACAATTCGATAGTCATTATTGTTATGCGCTGGGCTTTACTGCAGCGCTCTTGATCGACGATAAAGTGACAGGCTACATGTCTTTTGTCTCCAATTTGACAAAACCTGTTCAAGAGTGGGGGATCGGTGGGGTTCCCTTGACCTCTCTCATGCATGTCGAAATGAGAAAAGGAAAAGAAAAGCCTGTCATTCAAAAGGCCCTCGTCGATCTTAAAGGTAAACCCTTTGCTTATTTTCAACAACTGCGTGAAAAGTGGAAACTCGAGGATGCATACCGTTATCCAGGACCTATCCAATTTTTTGGAGATTCCACATTGACCGATCGGATCCCCTTGATTCTCCGCTTAGACACAGATTAATGCACACTCTAGGTTCTTTTTTTCTCTACTTCAAGGTGAAATGGTTTCTCTTTCGAGAAGGGAGAGAAGTTCGCCGTCGCTTCCCCACATTCTTGCCCTTTGAGCGTGCTTTGAATCAAACCTACCGTTTTCGTAATCCCTATAAAATCTGCAGAGAGCATTCGAAACTCAAAGGGGAAAAGTGTCTCGATGTCTATGGAGAAACGCCTCTGCCAGTTCTTGCCAAGATTGTCCACGAGTCTGGTTTGAATTCCGACGATCTGCTCTTTGAACTCGGATGTGGGCGAGGGCGAGGAGCGATGTTCTTGAGCCATCTTGTCGGCTGCCGCGTCATCGGAATCGATTGGGTTCCCTTTTTCATTAACGCAGCTACAGAGATTGTCACATCGATTCTCCCTCGATTGCAAGTTGTTTTTCAATGCGCTGAAATGCAAACAGCCGACTTTGCGGGAGCCACAGCCATTTTTCTTTATGGGACCTGCCTTTCTGATGAGATGATCGGAGCCATGATTTCCCGGTTTGAAACAATACCCCCTCAGACAAAAATCATCACCGTCAGCTACCCTTTAAGCGATTATAGCCCTCAGTTCGAAACAGTTAAACAATTCAACGCTATTTTTCCCTGGGGTGAAGGGGAGATCTTCATCAATCATAAAAGGCCTTTCATTTCCGCTTGCAGGAGAGCATAGGCTAAATTAGGATCGCGACAGTTGACTTTGACGAGTTCATCTTTGATGGGAATCTCGATGTAGCCTCTAGAAAATCCCTGTTTTAATTCTTCTTTGGTAAATGCTGGATTATGAGCAATCGCCTCTGAGTATTTTTTAGTACTTTCTCCCGAATGGACCACTTCGCCGCAAAGAACAGGGACTTGGCTCATCAGCGTGCCAGAATCGGGTATAATCGTCCCAAGGTAAGTGCACTTGGATATACGATAACCCGTTTCCTCTTTAAGCTCACGGGCTGCGGCCTTCTCTATCGCCTCTCCCTTTTTTTTCTGTCCTCTGGGAAGCTCAATTTCCCAACTGCGCGTCGCATGTCTGTAATTGACATTGACGACGATTTTTTTAGTTGAAAGAAGAGGGAGAATAGTGACACCGCACACCCCATTCAAACCCGACTTCCACATCAACCTATCGTAGGTCCCATAGACTCCCGATGGGAAAATGACGGCATCGCGTACCCAGATCCAATAGTTGTCCTCAGCGACAATGCCCACAGTGCTCCATTTCCCAGCATCGGCCTCTTGAATTCCTTTAGAAATCATTCTGAGCCGTGTTTGATTCTCAATCTTTCGAATCAATTCAGGGTTGAGAATCACCTCGATTTCCCCTTGTTGCCATTTCCCGAGGGGGCCAAATGACTCAGGAAACTCTTGAATGAGATCGAAATAACGACATAAATAGGAGGTAATTTCTTTTTTGGTTTCAAGAGGAGGCGACTTGTTTTCTTGGCAAGCCCCTTGAATAAAATGAAGGAGCAGAAAGGCATAAAAAAATTGAATCATCACAACTTTTTTAAGCATAAACTCACCGTGTTAGGGTTATACAGAAATTATCCCGAGAACTTGTCAAATTCCCGATTCTCGGGGTAGTTTCTGTATAGAAAAGAAAATATGCATTTTCGACATTTTTTTAGCAAGGTGAGGATTTGACGGGTGACGAGCGATTAACGGAAGTATCAACGCAACGACGCCAAGTCGCTAAGACGCAAAGATTTTTATTTTTTTGCGTCTTAGCGACTTAGCGTCTTTGCGTTAAATGTTCTTAACTGTTCAGATTCCTAAGCGTTTTTCGTTATAATAACATATTTTAATTGTTTAATTAGTTGATAATCAATTTCATTAGTTTTAATTGATAATTATTATTGTTTTAAAATTATTAGATAATTGTTATATTAAAAATAGAAGGAGAAGATGAAAGATTCTTCATCCTTCGATGAGGCTCACGACGCCAGTAGCCGTATGGGAAATCGAAAGATTAACCTATGGGTGTCTGTAAAGAGGGTTTGTCCTTTGCGAATCATGCTTACCCTGTAGATGGTCCTGTATCATCTAGGCATGATTTATGCGATGGAGTTCTCAAGATACCATGGCCTCTCAGAGAGGCAAGAGATGATAGGTCGTGTCTCATTAACAGCCTAACATCCATCAGCTTGAGAAAACAAATCTTCTTGACCTTCCTTCTACATTTTTGCTTATGACGATAAGCTGGTGATCATAGAGGAAGGTTTTTTTTTCTCTTTAGCTTTTTAAAATACTCGAGCCGTTTGGACATCTCTCTCTCAAATCCATATTCCTTAGGATGATAAAATTCGAGCCCTTCCAATTCGTCTGGAAAATAGTCCTGGCCTGAAAAGGCTAAGGGGGTATCGTGGTCGTATTGGTACCCTTGGCCGTAACCCATCTCCTTCATTAGGTGTGTTGGAGCGTTTAGGATCGTCTTTGGAGGGGGCAGTTGAGATGTCTTCTCTGCAAGAGCTCTAGCCTTCTTAAAAGCGACATAGATTGCGTTGCTTTTGGGGCTTAGGGCAAGGTAGACGACTGCCTGGGCAAGGGCGAGCTCCCCTTCAGGTGCCCCAAGCTGGTCGAACGCTCTCCACGCATCTAAAGTGATCGTGAGTGCCTGGGGATCAGCGAGGCCGATATCTTCTGTTGCCATTCTCACAAGTCTTCTGGCGATAAATTGGGGATCTTCGCCGCCCGCCAGCATCCTTGCCATCCAATAGAGCGCTGCGTCTGGATCAGATCCACGAACCGATTTATGGAGGGCTGAGATCAAATTATAGTGTCCATCGGCATGTTTATCGTAGAGTGCGCTCCTTCTTTGCACGAGGGAGTGCAACCGTTTTTCATCGACGACCTCTTCTTTTGATGTGCTATGGACGATATTCTCGATCATATTCAATAAATGACGGGCATCTCCCTGAGCAAATTCGAGGAGCAACTGTTTAGCAAGAGGGTTGAGATTGAGGGGGTGGACTTTGTTTTCAAACCGGGAGATGATTTTTTCCAGCTCTTCCACCTCCAGAGATTTTACGGGAAGAACGCGCAGGCGCGAAAGCAACGCATCGTTGAGGGCAAAAGAGGGATTTTCCGTTGTGGCACCGATTAAGATGAATGTTCCTTTTTCAAGAAAGGGGAGGAAGATGTCTTGTTGGGCTTTGTTAAAGCGGTGAATCTCATCGACAAAAATGATCGGTTGCCGGTTCAAGAGCGGCTGTTGTTCAAACTCTTGGATCACTTTTTTAAGATCAGCAGCTCCGCTAAAAATCGCGCTGAAGGTGATGAATCGTGCATTGAAGGCCTGGGCGTAAAGTCGGGCCAAGGTGGTTTTTCCACAACCGGGGGGTCCCCAGAGTAAAATCGAGAGGGGATTCCCGTTTTGGACAATTTTAGTGATGAACCCATCGTCGGAAAGAAGATGATCTTGTCCCACAATCTCCTTTAACGAGACAGGGCGCAAACGTTCAGCGAGTGGAATATTCATCCGTTCTCCGACTTTAACTGCCAATGAGGTTTGCGACATGCGTAGATTAAATGGGGGATAGCGCACATGACAAATAAGCCGATGAGCAGGAGGAGGACGTAGGTAAACGTGCTGCCCACTTTCAGAGTTGATGGGGGGACAAAGCAGAGAATAATGGCAAAACAAGAAGAAAAGATACCCATCGCACAGAGCAGCCAGATCCCTTTATTCTGAAAAGGGACCCGGTAAGTTCTTGGAACATGGGGCTTCGTATAGCGAAGGCTGAGGGCAGCGATGAACATGAGGATATACATGATCAGATAGCTTTGAGCGCTTAAAGCGGTCAAGATCCAGAAACCGCTACTCACTTCTGGCATATAAAGAAAAACAAGCGAAGTGATCGACATCAAGACAGCTTGAAAGAGGAGTAGCCGGGTCGGAACATCGTGCTTGTTGACTTTTTGAAAAAAAGGGGGAAGATTGCCATGGATCGAGGTTGCATAGAGACCTCTAACAGGGCCGATAATCCAAGAGTTTACCTCAGCAATTGCCCCGATGATCAATAAGAAGGCCATGATCGGCAAGATCCATGTCAGATGATAATACTGAAAAAAAGCGTGAAAGGCGTCCATGAGTCCGGCGACAAGGCTGATCTCATTTTTAGGGATCACAATCGCAATCGCAAGGGATCCGAGCATAAAGAGGGTAAATGTGATGACTGATCCTAAAATGATCGCGCGAGGATAGTTCTTTTGGGGATTTTGAACATCGCTGGCATAAGAGGCTGAAACTTCAAGCCCCGCAAAGGCGAGAAATAAGCCGGCTAAAAATACGAGGTTTGACACACTGCTAAAGGAAGGGAGAAGGGCATTCCAACCCAACGGGGTTTGGACGGGATTTCCACCGGTAATCCAATAAAGGCCTAAAAAAATGATAAGAAGACCCGGTAGAATGGTGCCGACGATCACACCGATCGTACTGAACCAGCCAGAGGTTCTTATCCCCAGATAATTTAACAACGTCATCCCCCAGAATCCGATGAGGATGACAGACAGGACGAAAAATTTATTCTCAGTCAGAGCTGGGGAGATTAAAAAAGCTAATGTGACAGCGACAAAAGACATGATGACAGGGTACCAGGCGACATTATGGACCCATTGCATCCAGATCGCCATGAACCCCCAACGCTCCCCTAGCCCTTCCCGGACCCAGATATAAATTCCCCCCGATTTTGGCCATCCCGTGGCCAATTCGGCAGAGATGAGCGCGCAGGGGATTAAAAAGAATATCGCGACGACAAAGAAGAAAAAAATGGCACTTAGACCAAATTCAGCAACGAGTGGGAGGTTGCGCAAGCTAGCCATGATCGAAACGTTCAACATGGCGAGCACAAAGATGCTCAATACTCTTCTAGGTTTAGCTGTAGAAACTTCCATTTGAAAACCTTACATTTCAGAGGAATATGAAAATAGATTAAACATGAGGAAAAATCCATCAAAAATCAAACAAGATCAAAAAATTGAGAAAGATTTTTAATTTTAAGGCGACTTTTGGATAAATGCGATAGCTAAAATGTATTATATTCCATTTTGGCTATCCCAGGGAAAAAGAAGAGGAAGAGCTTACCAATGAAGAGCTTGTTCTTGCAGACCTTCAGCGAAAGGTTCGAGGTTCTGCTCTTTATGAAGAGCTTTTTGCAGGCCTTCAGCGAGGGGCACGAGGTTCTTCTGCTCTTTATGAAGAGCTTCTTGCAGACCTTCAGCGAGGGGCACGAGGATCTGATCTTTGAGGGAGCAATATTTTAACAAATGGAGCGGGTCTGTTTTTAATAAGTCTGGGAGGTAAGTGGCCAATTGACCCAGTCTCGCCTGGGTTTTCGAGGAAATCCAAGTAGAGAGATCGAAGCGATTGTTCCCAAGACCATTCTCAATCAGAGGGATCAGAGCATCGATAAACCCTTGCCATTCTCCTTCCAGCTCATTGTCATTAGTAGCTTCTACGCCGGAGGCCCCCGGAGAGGAGATCCCAGTGGTTTGTTGAGAAGTTGTCGGAATCTCCTGGATATCGATTAAGGATCCCGTCACTTTTTCCAAAAGGTATAAAATAGCGATCTCTGAGTAAGATGATAAAAGCTTATTCATCGCCTCTTTTTCCTCTTTACTGATCTTGAATTTGATCCCCATGGGCAGCGAAATAATAATGTTGCCCGCATCATCTTCTTTGACATCTTTGGAAGTGAGGAGGATCTTCTCGGCCCCTGTGGCACCGAGCGCATTGAGAGTATTATAACAGCTTTTAAGTATACGATCTCCTAAAAAGGTAGAGATCAGGCCAGAAACTACCCAACTAGCAGCTCGAATGAGGAAAGGGACTAAAACCGATTGTATCTCCGACTTTATCGAAGACGATCTCTCATTTTGCAAATGGGTCAAGTAAATTTGGGTCAATATACTTCCCTCTTTATTAATTAATTTCTCTAAATTTTTCCTAATACGCTTGTTCGCATTTTTTCTATATTCTTTAGGACTTTCAACAATTTCTAACTGCTCAAGTAGTTTGGTTTCGATCTCTTCAGGTGTCCCAGTAGCGTTGGCATGGGGGATAGTCTTTAAGATGTTTTTCAACCCATTCAAAAGTGGCTTTGCAACGATACACAAGTTGCTCGGGTTGACAATTTTTTCCAAATGCCCGACGATTATTTTTAACCCTTTTTCCTGATCTTTTTCTATTTTTGCTTTTCTTTTGTCATCTTTGTCATAACTACTGATCTCTTTAGCATTATTTTTGACGATATTTTTCGCGATTTTTTCTCCGAAAAACGCCCCTATTTTTTTTCCAAAAAGGGCACCCATGAGCTTAGGGAAAAAGATTTTTCCCGCTGCCTGCTCAATCTCATCCAATGGCTCAGGTCTTTTGACGAGCAATTTTTTAAAGCTGATCGTGCTGACTTGCTTTTTGATCTCATGAGAAATGGTTTGTTTGGCTTGTGTCTTGATATGACTGGAAATCGCTTGTGCTGCTGTTGTTCCCATAGCCCACCCTCCGGCCGTATGCAAGGCAGAGTAGGCTACTCCTGCAACTGTTGAAGCTGTGTTGTAGGCTCCCCCCACGACAGCCGACGCTATGGTTGCACCCACTTCAAATGTCATGTCTTTTGCCACTTCATAAGCGTGAGAACCCATATCGTAGGCTCCTTCTGCAACTGACAAAGCTGTGTTGTAGGCTCCCTCATTGTAGGCTCCTACTGCGAGTTCTGCTGTTTTGACAGCAGTATTTGCGATGGTTGTACCGACTCCAAATGCCACGTTTGTTGCCACCTCACAAGCGCGAGAACCAATGTTGTAGGCCGCCGAAGTTGCCTTGTAGGTTTCTACTACACCTGTCGAAACTGTGTTGTAGGTTCCTACTGTAGCAGCTTTCGCGTAAGAGCTTATAGTGCTAAAAAATGAAGCCATAATGCCAGGTTTTAATAATGTGTTTAATTCAACTTTGATATACCTTAATTATACAACGTATCAATACTATATATCAAAGTAAACCTTTCGTTTGTATGTAAAAAATAGAAGTGTCGAAAATGATAAATTATTATTATTTTTGTTTATTAATAGGTAACCCTCAAACAACCAAGAGGTTATGGCTTTGTTGCGTAAATATTTAAATTTTACCACTGAGATGGGAAACCACTGAGCCCGGGTAAGGGCTCAGTGGTAAAAATTCTTTAGAGTATTTGTGCAACAACACCTTCTCGAGCCAGTTTCTGCATAGCATGGATAATAGGCTGTATATGACACAACAAGAAGAGTTTAGGGCAAATCTCTGTTCAGGATAACTATATTTTAAGTTATTGGAAACTAATCTGTTAGGATTTGTTCATTTTTCATCTAACTTACTTAGCCTAAATGGTTTAGCTTGAAACTTTTTACTGGGAGTATGTTCATATCGGGAAATCCTCGTTTTGATCGCCACTTGATGTTAATTCTTAATAAAGTATACGATCGTCACTTGATCTGTAGACAGTCTCTTATCTGTGTATAGGAGAATAACCTTATTTTGGAGGTTTTCATATGAAATTTGGAAAAGTCATATTTGGGCTTTCATTGATTTCAACTCTGTTGATTTATTCGAATTTAATGGCAGGAGAAGAGGCGATGCAATTTAGTGAACCAACTAAAGCGATGACTTTCGAGCAAGAAAAGACATACCAAGCCGTTATTCACACTTCTAAAGGGGATATCACCTGCCAACTTTATTCTAAAGAAGCCCCATTATCTGTGACTAACTTTATCCAATTGGCTCAAGCGGGGTTTTACAATGGGCTGACTTTTCATCGCGTCGTTCCTAACTTTGTCATTCAAGGGGGAGATCCCGAGGGGACTGGAAGGGGAGGCCCTGGATATACTGTCCCTTCCGAAATCAAATTGCCCCATGTTCAAGGTGCCTTAGCTTGGGCACGCCTTTCCGACAATGTCAACCCTAAAAAGAGGTCTAGCGGCTCCCAATTTTATATCACGCTGGAGAAAATTCCTTATCTCGATGGTGAATACACTGTATTTGGACAGACAGTCGCTGGCTTTGAGGTGATTCAGAAAATCGAGCAAGGCGATGTGATAAAGTCTATCGACGTCATCACGAAATAATAGACTCGAGACTGTCCACAAACTAAGCTTCTGTCGATTTTCGGGTTCTTTTGAGCCGATTTTCGATTCAAATCGCAGGGGCCATATCAACTTACGGATATTACCCCTGCGATTTGAATCGAAAATCGGCCAAAATAACCCCGAAAATCGACGAAGCCTTAGTTTGTGGACAGTCTCTAAGTAGTTGAACATCATTTTCTAACGATTAAAGATCAGACTTTTAATAAAAACAGTTTAAGATAAAATGTATAATTGTATACATTCAAAATTACTACTGAATAAATTTTCATTTTCAGTGGTAATACAGGAGAAATGAAATGCTAACTCAATCTAGAAAAATAAAAATAAAATCGACTTTTAAAAATCCATTATCTGAGAAACTAAAAGAGAAACATCAGAGTTCATTTATTAGAAAACAGTACTATAAGAATCATTCAAAATGTCAGGGAGTTTCTTAGTTAATTTTTTGGTTAGAAATCGGTTTATTTTAAAGCCATAATCAATCACTTTTAAAATTTTTTTTCAAATTAAATTGTCTTTATTATATATTAAGAATTGTAGGATATGAATGGATGTAAGGCTTTCCCCTACAGAGGTAAAGCCAAATCTAAGGTCCTATGTATCCAAACAAGGAGGATATTATGGCAAAAAAAAGATCAACAGCACGTAAGACAGCTCGTAAATCTAAGAAAGCTACTGCTAGAAAAACAAAACGCAGACCAGCTCGTAGAAAAAGAGCTGCAGCTCGCAAGTAGTTCATTCCTGAGATGTAAATAGGCTACGACGCTAGTGGTGCCTAAATAATCAGTTATCGAGCAAGTACAGGTCTTGCTCGATTTTTTCTTAGTGAAGTGACTACTTAGCTTTTTTGAACTTGCCTTCGATCGCAATCTCGCCTATTGCTTTTCTGGTGCTAGGTGCTTCTCTCTGTTGCAGTTCGGGAGGTAACTGAGCCTTGGATGCCCGTTTGCCGATGGCAATGAGCGCTTCCACTTGATAATCATCGGGGATATCGAGATCTTTTCTAGCTTTTTCATAGTCAAAACCTTCCATCCCATGCACGACATACCCTCTCCAAGCCCCTTCTAAGGCCAACGCCATCCATGCCGCTCCGGTGTCGAAACTGTGGGTATGAGCTGGCTTATTGTTTTTTTCAAAGTTCTTAGCCGAAATAGCGAGAACTAATGCTGAGGCGTTTTTTGTCCATCCTTGATTGAATTCGACCATGAGATTAAAAAATAAAGGCCAGGAAGCGGTGTTTCTTCTCGCATAGAGGAACCGCCAAGGCTGACCATTATAAGAGGAAGGGGCCCACCTCGCCGCATCGAACAAACCCATCAACTCTTTTTCAGTCATCTCTTCTCCAGTCATCGACCGGGGAGACCATCGATAGAGAATCAAGGGATGGACGGAATATTCAGAGGTGCGTACGTTTTCAACCTCTTTTTTAAAAGGATGTTCCATATATTCTCCTAAAATTGTGTTCCTTGTTTTTTCATGCATATATAAATCGATTGGGAAATGAGCAAGCCCAGCACGAGGCCTGCAATGATATCGCTTAAGAAATGAACCCCCAGAACGATGCGCGAGAAAGCAAAGATCAGCCCTATCAACAGGAATAGGGGCGAGAAGCGAGGATAAATACAAGAAAAAGCGCCACAGATCGCACCGATTGTACAAGCGTGACCTGACGGAAACGATTGAAAGAGGAGGGTCGATCCGGAAAAAGTGAATCCATAAAGGTCTGAAGAGAAGAGAAGTTCAGGGCGAGCCCGTCCCAGCCAGTGTTTGAGAAGTTCGACGAGCAAATTAGTGAGTGGAACGCTAATGGCCACGAGCAGCATCCGGTTTCCCCACACCTTTTGCTTAAATATGTAGCGGATGAGAAAAAGCAAAAGTGGCCATGCGAAATAATTGTACTGGGGATCGATGAGATCAGTGACGATGACCCATAGGTCTTTCCATGGTAGGGAAGGGGACTCAAAATATTTGGCAATCGGGATATCGGCAAAGAAATAGCTAAGGATAATCAGGGAGATGGAGATGAGGAGAGTAGCTCGATAATGGACAAGAAAAAATGTCTCTCGATTTCCTTTTCTGAAAGGGATGATCATGGTTTTTTGAGTTGACTTGGGTATAAAGTCTCGTCATAGATAGTACATGTTTCTTTTTTAGTTGCAAGGTTTGACTATGAGGGTAGCAATCATCGGATGTGGAGTGATGGGAAGTGCGTTTGCCAAGCACTTTGCAATAAAACATGTTGTCCTGCTCTGCGATCGGGATAAAGTAAAATGTCAAGCCTTTGCAGAAGAAATCGGGGCTATTTTTCAAGAGAATGTCGGCGATGTTGTCAAGCAGGCGGATGTGATACTGCTGGCCATTAAACCAAAAGATCTACCCGACATCGCTAAGGCGATCGATGATGCTTTTACTGAAAACAAAATTCTCATCAGCATTTTGGCTGGAACACCCCTTTCATTGCTCAAAGGGTATTTCCCAACCGGATCGATTGTCCGGTGCATGCCAAATCTAGCCCTCATCTATGGTCAGGGTGTCATTGGACTCACAGAAAATGGCCACCATTCTCAGCTGGGGATGAGGCAAATCGTTAACTCTCTTCTCGAAGGGATTGGCCTCATCGCATGGATGTCGGAAGATAAAATTGACGCTTTAACCGCCTTAAGTGGCTCTGGCATCGGTTTTGTCCTCGTGATGATCGAGGCGATGATCGATGGTGGCGTACATCTGGGGTTCACGGCTCAGGAGTCTCGGGAATTCGTCTTGAAGACGATCGAAGGGGCGATCGCATTGATGAGAGAATCGGGCAAGCACCCCGCCGAGCTAAAACTGCAAATCGCTTCACCCGGAGGAACGACGATCGCTGGATTAAAGGTGATGGAAGAAGAAGGGGTCCGATCTGGGATTGTCCATGCTTTAGTCGCCTGCCATGAGAAAGCTCTAAGCATGATGAAACACCTCTAAAGAAAAGGGCTTAAATTTTTTATTGTCGATGGTATAATAAAGATTAGGAAGAAATACTGTCCTTGAGGGAGCTTATGCGGTTCAAGATTTTAGATCCACCTGTCCGTCAAAATATTGAGCTTTTTCTAGAGATATTGCGTCGGTCTAGGCAAAAATTGCAAAATACAGTGATCCCCTCAGAAAAGATCTTCAATGGCTGGCTGAATCGTGAAACGGGGCAACTCGTATTTGCAGATGCGGCAAATGAATCCCTATTCTTGGCAAAAGAAGAATGGAAACCCGTAGAGATTTCTTATCGATACGATGTTCAAAAAGGAGAGATCATTTTTCTGATGGAAGAGAGAGAGGTGGAACTTAAAGGATTCCGCTCCGATGACCTTGCTCCTGTTGCATTTCATATCTTGCGGGAAACGATGCACATGCTCAATGACATCTGCCAGAATTTGAAAGGACCGAGTGATCTCGAGACTAAAATGGCTGTGCTAGCCAAGCTCATCATTGATGGCAGCGTGTCCTATAGCGGTAGAAACGTTTTAATCGATACCTGGCATCCTGTCGATCGTATGGGGGCTGAAACCCTTTTGATGGATAAGCCTATTGGGACTTATTTATTCCGCAAGGATTCTTTTTCTGCGATTCTTGAACAACAGCTCCTTCACCAACATAAAAAACCGATCAAATGTTTCACTTTGACTTTTTCCCGACCTAATAAGAAATTCAGCGACTTCACACTCGTCCATTATCAAGGGGGATGGCAATGCTATGATGATGACCCCTCTTTAGAGCAGAAATCATTCTCTGAGCTGGGTGAGTTGCTGAGTCAGTGGAAAGATCTACTCAAATATCCTTTTTATCATTAGACGTGCCCGTGCCCGTGTGCGTGCCCTTGCCCGAATTGAGATGGTTCAGAAAAAAGCATTATCGGGCAAGAGCACGCACGCGGGCACGTCACTGCCAACCTTCACATATTTGCGCAACAGAGATACCTTGTGAAGTCGAATTTTCTCATCGAAGAGGATTGTTCACTCAAGTGGAGATCTGTTGAAGGCTGGGGTAAACTCTTAAGTTTTAGGCCTCGAGGAATTGTCATTGTGAAGTCGATTGTATCCGTCGAAAGGGGGTGTTTGGGAAAGAAGAGGTCCATTGCCTGATCGGGATCAAAATATAAGGTGCTAGGGAACTTTTCAGGGGGTTTTTGCTTTTTAGTCGACTTGAGAAATGATGGAAGACATTTCTCGAATTCGAATTTCCAGCCTTTGGAATCGAGGAGTCCTTGACTGAGGGCATTTTGCGTAAGGCTTAGGACAGTTCCGATGATCATCATGATCACAAGAATGAAAAATGGACAGCCGATACAACTGAGAATCAAACTGGAAACCGTGAACAAGACAGTTGCAATACCGATGGCGTGGATGAGAAATTTTTTATAAGATTGCACTTTGATCTGATCGAAAATCTCTGCAGCTTTTTCTTGGCCTTCTTTTCTTTTAAGTTGATCAGTGCTTTGCAAATTCTGAATGATTTCAGGAACAGCTTGTTCGATCTCATTTGCTAATCCAGGTTGAACACAGCGAATTAAATTATTTTTTTTGCTTTCCAGATTTGCCGCGATCATTTTTTCTCTCTTTTCTTGCTGTGCGGCAGGGGATAGGTGACTTAAGTTCGCTTGAATATGGAGGTTGATTTTCTCCATTCTTTTTGAAGAAATTTTTAAGTAGCTATATTGTAGTTTAGTCAATTTTGTTAAATAAATATTTTCTTCCGTTTGATTTAAATTTTTATTAATAGACTCTAACTCAGATGGAAAATGTTTTAAATAAAATTGTGCTGCTCGAACAAGTCCAAAAGTTTCTAGAACCAATTCAATTGTACATATGATAAATCCAAGTACAGAAATAAAAATTGATAGATGACCAATGGAATCCCTTAGCTCTTGTGAAATGATTTTTAAAAAAATCCCAGCTTTGATGATATTCGAAGCGATGCTCGATGCTCCATTAAAGAAGCTAAAAGGGGCTGAGACAATCCTCAAACTATTTTCAAAAAGTCCTTGACAATCGCCGATTTTTTTAGCTTTTATAAGGGCCTTTACGCTTTTGAAATATCCAAGAGGGGCATTAATAAAATTAGTCATCCCTGGAAGATTTGCACCAGAAGGACCTAAATATAATTCAACCTTATTGGAAATTTTACTTTGTAATAAGGGGGTAGAAGTAGAATTTTGATTTGTTATCGGTAAATTATTTAACAATAAATGTGTGTTTATTGCTGACATTATTTCACCCATGTTATTATTATTACCATTTTAGTTTGCTTGTATTGCAAATATAAATCAATCTGAAACTATTTGTTTATTAATCCTGCATCAAAAAATAAGTGGTATGAAAAAAAAGTGTACCCACGTAAACTCAAAATTCATTTTTGAGTTTACGTGGGTGTAATATTTTGGTATACATAGGGAAAAATTGGAGTGAAAAAATGAAAAACAATTGGATGATCTATTCATTATTTTCCTTGATGGCTGGAGTTTTTTCTCCTCTTATTGCGCAGGAAATGGCGCCGTCACCGAAAGTGAAAACATCTTCTTTAGAGTATATAGCAAAAGATTATTCTTACCTTTATGGGATGCCGGGGTTTGCAGATTCCCTGTTGAAAATGCACTTTCAGCTCTATCAAGGGTATGTAAAAAATACGAATCTTCTCCTCGGTCGCTTAAAAGAGCTCGAATTGCAAGACCGGGATCAAACTTATGATTATGGGGCCCTAAAGCGCCGTTTGAATTGGGAGTGGGATGGGATGCGCCTCCATGAGTTTTATTTTGAAAACCTCGGTGGCCATACACCTTTGGATAAGTCGGCATCTCTTTTGCAGCGGATTGTCAAAGATTTTGGTTCTTATGAGGCGTGGAAGAAAAATTTTATTTCGACAGGGTTGATCCGTGGGATCGGATGGGTCATCTTATACCGCGATCCGCAAACGGGGTCGCTGTTCAATATCTGGATCAATGAGCATGATGTTGGACATCTCTCCGGAGGAAGTCCACTGCTTGTGATGGATGTTTTCGAGCACGCCTACATCACGCAGTATGGTCTCGACCGAGGAAAATATATCAATGCCTTTTTCGACAATATCGATTGGGCCAAGGTCTCTAAACGTTACAACGATGCGGTCCATCGCGATACCCAGTAATCATAGAGATGTCTAAATTCCCTCCATCGATCCCTCTTCCCAAGAGTGTGAATGAAAACCGTTTAGAGCGGCGCAAGCAGATGATGTTCACCGCTCAGCGAGGGGTCATTTTACGCAGTGTGATCATTATCGCAGAGCTACTGGGCTTTGTCTTTCTTGGAAGCTCTGCACTGCTTTTAGATGCGTTATCCAGTATTTTTGATGTTGCCTCTAGCCTTTTTCTGATTTTATTTATCAAGATCGCTGATAAGCCTCCCGATCGAAATCACCCTTTTGGTCACGGCCGTTTTGAGCCGATTGCAGGATTGCAATTGGGTTTGCTGCTCGCTGTCCTTGGAGGGGCGATGTTGATCCAGCAGCTTTTTGCAATCTCTTCACAGCCTCAGGGAAGAGTGATCCAACCATTGACCTGGTTAATCCCACTAGGTGCTGTCATCCTCTTGGAGATCTCCTATCAAAGCCTCAAACGGACGGCAAAAAGGCAGAATAGCCCTGCCCTGCTCTCCGATGCAGTCCATTATCGGGTCGATGCGATAAACTCCCTTTTTGCGATGATCGCTTTATTATTTGCTGCCTACTTTCCGAGGTATAGTGGTTTGTGCGATCACCTCGGTGCTATTGTGATCGCTATGCTGATGATAGGGATTGGAGTGTTTGCGGCTAAAAATAACATCAATCAACTGCTCGATCGCGTGCCAGCGCAAGAATTCTTCGATAAGGTCAAAATGGCCGCAATGCGGATCAATGGGGTGCTCGCTACAGAAAAAATCCGGATTCAACTCTATGGGCCCGATGCGCATATCAGTATCGATATCGAAGTTTCGCCTGAGCTTTCTGTCGACCGGGCACATGAATTGACACAACAAGTGCGCGCCGAAATCCAAAAAGAATGGCCTGCTGTCCGCGATGTGATTGTCCATGTTGAACCCTATTACGCAGGAGATCATTGAACTTGTTATTAGAAACCACTTTGCAACTCATCCTCGTGACTACACCTGATTGGCAGTCCCAAACAGGGCAGATGGTCCGTTTTGAAAGGGAATCTCTCGACCTCCCTTTTTCTGAGCATGGAACAGCGATTCCTATTGTCGTGGGACAAAAGGGGATGGCTTGGGGCATAGGACTTCATCTATCCCAACTTGAACTTCCTTTAGATCGGGTTAAACGGGAAGGAGACAGAAAAGCTCCTGCGGGGATATTCCGGTTAGGACCCATCTTTGTCGATTACCGTTTTCCTTTTCCTTTACCTTTTCATATGCCGGTGATTGAGGTGAATGAATGGTGGGAAGGGGTCGATGACCCATCTTCCATATATTATAATCAACTCGTCGATACTCTGACAGTCGAAGGGAAAGATTGGTCGAGTAGCGAGCTGATGCAAAGAGAGGATGAACTCTATCGGTTAGGCCTTGTCATTCACCATAATCCGGTGCCTGCAATCCCCCACTATGGGTCCTGTATTTTCATGCATTCTTGGCGCAGCGAAAGTCAAGGGACATGGGGTTGTACTGCGCTCGCTCCAGATGCCTTAAAAGAAGTTCTAAAATGGTTGGACGATTCCAAATCTCCGCTTTTGGTCCAACTTCCGCAGGAAGAATACCAAAAGGTAAGAGAGGAGTGGTCGTTACCTAATCTTTAAAGTCCTGCGGATTTTGAGCGCGACCACGATCAAGACCACAAGGCTGGCAAGACTTAAGAAGCCTGCAGGAAAAAAATGTAAGGTTTTAGCAAACCGGTAAGTGAAAATCCCATCGAGCATAAACGTTAAAACAAGCGCGATATATTGTGCTGCGATCTTGCCTTTAGATATGAAGTATGCAGAAATGCTGAGACCAATACCGAAAATGCTCCCTGAAATCAACGAGGCTTGCGAACCCCCTTTGACGTATCCCATCACTCCGCCGAGCGCGATTAAAAGACCAAAGACAAAGACAATCGTTGCGGTAACTTTCATTCAAAAAACTCCTGTTTTAATTTGAGATTATAGGCAAGAAGGGGATTTGGTTGCTACAATAATAACCTGAGTTTTGGGTTGCTTTTATGGAAGATTATCGCAGATTTCGAGGTCATTTTTGAAGATCCCGATGCGTTCAATAGCCGGTAGGTGCCTATGGACGCATCGGGATCTTCAAAAATGGCCCGAAAGACGCGGTAAGATTTCATGAAATGAACCCAAAACTTAGGTTAATATAATATATTGAATCTCAGTTGCTTATACTTAATGATAAACCCTTCTTTACCTTGACTTTGAGGCCTCTATAAAATACAATATGTGGATCTATAATGGTGGGGGCGTCGATGAAACCGGCAAGAAAGGTGTATGAATGGGCTTGCCAAAAAGCCTTTTCACCCATGGCGCCCCTTTGGCTAGCACTCATTTTTTTTCTAGAGATGTTTCTCTTTTTGCCAATGGATGCTCTGTTGATGTTGTTTTGCATGCATAATCCCAAGCGTCGTTTTGTTTACGCAGCAGTAGCTACGATTTCATCACTGGTCATTGGACTGATCGGCTATGCGGTCGGATATTTACTTTGGGATAGCATTGGTCAATTTGTGACAGAACATCTTATTTCAAAAGAATTTTTTAACCGGCTTGTCAATCATTACAATGTTCATGAGCATATCGCCGTTTTTCTCGGAAGTTTGTTACCGATTCCCTTTAAAGCAATTACAGTTTCAGCCGGCTTTTGTCAAATCTCTTTGAATGGTTTTCTCATTTCGATCTTTTTAGCGCGAGCGCTCCGTTTCTTTATCATCGCCGAGTTAATGCAGCGGTGGGGAACCCAAATCAAAGCATTTATCGACCGCAATTTTCGCAGTATAGTGATTGCGCTCGGAGCGAAGGTCGTGCTTACCTTTGGTTTCTTTTGGATCTTAGGAAATTGAGATGGGAAGAACTCAGCGTTTAAAGCCCGCCGAGTTGGAGTGCGCTGCCAAGTTGCTGAGGGAGGGATCGCTTGTTGCATTTCCAACAGAGACGGTCTATGGTCTTGGAGCTCCTATTTTCAATCCAAAGGCAATCCAATCGATCTTTGAAGTGAAAGGACGCCCCGCAGATAATCCTCTCATCGCCCATGTGAGTTCTTTACAGCAGGTGGATGAGATTGCAGAAGAGATTCCCAAGTCATTCTACCTTCTCGCTAAATCATTTTTTCCAGGTCCCCTCACTGTCGTTTTAAAACGGAGATCAAATGTCCCTCCTCTTGTCTCTGCGGGGTTAAAATCGATCGCTTTGCGGATGCCATCCCATCCGATCGCTTTGAAGCTCATTTCCCTTGTTGGAGAACCCCTAGTTGCCCCTTCAGCAAATCTTTCAGGAAAACCAAGTAGCACGACAGCTGAACATGTATTGGAAGATTTTGAAGGGAAAATTGCTGCGGTGATCGAAGGAGGAAAAACAGATTTTGGTCTTGAATCGACAGTGATCAGTTTGATGGGGGAAATTCCCATTCTCCTGCGACCAGGCGCCATCGACAAGCAGCAGATCGAGCAGGTGCTTGGATCCTTTGTCGAGTCAGCTTCAAGCCATTTAGGGCCTTTGTTATCTCCTGGTATGAAATATCGCCATTATTCGCCAAGCGCCCCCATTAAACTATTCCAAACAATGGAAGAGATCGAACATTACCTCAACACCCATCCCAGCTCCTTATCCCGGATGGCCCTTTCGTTACACCCTCTACCTTTTCATTTTAGAGGGATCGATCCCTTCATTCTCTCTGCCAGAGAATTTTATTCTCTACTCCGACTTGCAGATAAAAAACATTACCCAGAGATTTTGATTCTTTGTGATAATGAATTGCAAGAACAGCCTGCTTTGATGAACAGGCTTCTTCGCGCTGCAGGAGAATATGCATATGATGAGGGCAATTGTTCTTGAAGCTTTTGGAGCTGCCGATCATTTTAAAATGAAGCAAGTCGAGTTACCCCAGCCCAAAAAAGGGGAAGTCAGGATTCGAGTGAAAGCCGTGGGCTTCAATCCCGTCGATTGTAAGGCCCGGCAGGGGATGTTTGGAGGCAAACCTCCATTGATTTTAGGAGCCGATTGGAGCGGCGTGATCGATGCAGTTGGAGAAGATGGGAAAGGGTTTGCTGTTGGGGATGAAGTGTATGGGATGGCTTTAGGGCAGTCCTCCAATGGCAGCTATGCGGAATCCCTTTGCCTTCCTATCGAATTCGTCGCTAAAAAACCTAAAAAACTTAACTTTGAACAAGCTGCAGCAGTCCCCATCGTCGCACTGACTGCTTACAGAGCGATGATCGCTTCATTAGCCCTTAAAAAAGGGGATACGATCTTTATCGCTGGAGCGGGCGGTGGTGTGGGGTCGATGGCCATCGAAATGGCTAAATTTGCAGGAGTGAAGACAATTTTTTCTGTCGCTGGGAGTGAAGCCAGCATCGATTTTTTAACGGAGCAATTAGGGCTGAAAAAAGAGAATATTCTGCTCTATCGCAACCTAACAGGTGAACAGATGGAGCAGAAGTTAACAGCGATGAATGGCAATCGATTGTTCGATGCGACCTTTGATTTTGTCGGCGGTGAAATGAAACGCCTCTGTCTCAAGCTGACAGGGTATTCTGCCCATTTTGCTTCCATCGTCCCTGAGAACCAACCTTTTGATTTCCCAGTTTGGGAAAGAGGGAAAAGCCTATGTTTTAACAGGAATCTCTCACTTCATTTTATTTTCACCAGCGCTGAGTCTCATTCAGCCACAACCGATCTGTGGAGTATTTATTCTCGTCATCTCAATCAGATCACAACACTCTTCGAAAATGGCAACCTGCGACCACCTCCTGTCAAAAACTTAGGTCAACTCAGTGTTGAAACTGTCATCGAAGCCCACCGGTTATTAGAAGAGGGCAAAGTGAAGGGCAAGCTCATCATGCAGGTTTTGTAACTATTTTAACGCAAAGATTTTTATAATATTTTTAATTTTTTTTGCGTCTTTGCGTTGATGCCTTTTTTGACTTAGAATCCATTGAGAAAATATTTTCACCACCCGTTCGCTTCGCTCACTTGAGAGCACAGAGGACGCAGAGAAAAAAAAATCTAAGATTTCACCCATCCTTAATGAACTTGGTTCATAAAGACTGTTACCTATGTTAGTAAATTGAACCGATTCTTCCTCTGTGTCCTCTGTGCTCTCTAGTGAGCGAAGCGAACGAGTGGTAGAGAAATTCATAACTCTTCTATACGATTTTCTGAGAAAATCTCAGAAACTTTCTTTAAAAGACCTTGAAATTCACGATCTTTAACCGTATCTCCCACGTAAACAACAGCTTCGTTTCTCAATAAAATATGTAATTTTTGTGGATATTTCATTGTGCCTCCATCATAAGACACAGTGATTCCCAAAGCATTTGAGATGACATTTTCAGGATCACAAAAAGTTGAAAATTGAGTCACTTTCATCTGATGTAACCATTTCCGCATTTCAATGTCTATATTTGGGATCACAACAAAAGTTTCCACGCCATGATGTAATATTTTTTTTGCAAGTTGATCCACTCTAGGAAGTGTAAAATTAGAACAAAAGGATTCATAAAGATTTGCTGGTGGCATTGTTACAAGAAGGTTTTTCCCTTCGGAAAGCTTCAAATAGGGGGAACATTTTTTACTCATTCCAACTGGATTAAGCAAGAAAACCTGATCAGATCGTCCTAAATTTGCTAGCCACTGATTAGAAATAAGCGCCATATTCCTCCATTGTTTTTTTAATGAACGGGAATTCTAACCAGCAAGGATAATTTTTAGGAAGAGGTTTTGAAACTTGAAAATTGAGCTAAAGATTATGATTCCTTGGCACCTGTTCAGAGGAAAGTCATGAATAGCTTAAATACGACGAAGGCAAGCATCAGCGTCAAGATGATTTTATTGTCTGGCAATTGCTTGAGTATTCCTCAGATCTCTTTTCAAATAGGAGGAGCTGAGTTAGAATCAAAAAAAAGGAATTTTTAAGATGGCTAAGTTTCCCTTCCGCTTACAAAAAAGCAAGATCGAGAACTTTTGCAGGAAATATCATATTGTGTATTTGGCTCTTTTTGGTTCTGTCTTAACCTCAAATTTTACCAAGAAAAGTGATGTCGATATCCTTGTGAGATTTGAAGATAAACATACCCCCCATCTCTTTAACATCGTGAAAATGGAATCAGAACTAAGCGATATTATTGGGTATCCCGTAGATCTGAAAACTCCCAATGATTTAAGTCCATATTTTCGAGCTGATGTATTGATGAAGGCAAAGACTATCTATGGAAAGTAAAGATCTCGCTCGCCTCAAACATATGCTTGATTCGACTGAAGCGATTCTCTCCTTTACTAAAGGAAAACGAAGAGCATCTTTAGATAAAGACCGTCTCCTTTTATCTGCTGTTTTGCGAGAGTTAGAAATTATCGGGGAGGCTGCAAACAGAGTCTCTGAGAAAACAAAAAAACGTCTTCCTGAACTTCCTTGGAAAGAACTCATTGCCATGTGAAATAGGCTAATTCATGCTTATTTCGATGTAGATCATGACATTATCTGGAAGACCGTTCGAGAATACTTGCCCTCCTTTCATAAACAGCTCGAACAAGCAATCAATTCCTTGAACTAAATAACCTGAGTTCACAGGAAAGTCATGAATAGCTCAAATACGACGAAGGCAAGCATCAGCGTTAAGATGATTTTACCACCTGGCAATTGCTGATGCATCAATGAGTGCCCTTCAAAATAGCGTCCTGCCCAGACCATGAGCACGGGCATAGCGCCGAGGAGAAGTGCTACGCCAACTCCACCAGCGTAGCCAAGCGCTTTGATAAATAGATGGGGATCCCCCAAGGTGATGAGCAAAGGAACTAGAAAAATGGCTATGCATATGAGCGCTTTAGGCATTCCTGCTCTCGGCAGCTTGAGTCCATCGAGGAGGAAATCAATAAACGCCATCGAAATGCCCAGATAGGAAGTTGTCATGGCGAAGAAAGCAAAGGATCTGCCCACTGTCAGAATTGTGGGATGATGAATGTAAGTTCCGAGGGGATTGACTGCATTTTCCCCCTTTTTCAGCGCTTGCAGGAGTCCGCTATCCCCTTCGAAAGGAACGATTCCTAGAATCAGAAATTCCCAAACGACATAGATAAGCAAAGGAATCGTCGTTCCACAGATGAGAGCAGTTCTTACTTTTGAGACGTTGCGATTCATGTAGTTAAACAATGTTGGAATCAAGCTTTGATACCCAAAGGCAGTGAAAACAACGGGAAGGGCCCACCATATTTCCCCCCAATTCATCCGCATCAACAGGGAAGGGGTGACGTAGTGAACTGTTGAAGAGACAAAAAAAAGATAGGTGATCACAATTCCCCCCATGAGGATGAGATTCAACCGGTCGACCCATAAAGCTCCAAAGTAGACGATAGGAGAGAAAATCAGGACGTAGATGATTGTACCGAGCCAGTTTGGGAGTGTTCCTCCGCTTAAATCGGAAACCACACCTCCACCTCCAGCGATATGGGCGATCATCAGACACGAGAATAGAAAAAGATAAAGGACCCAACAGGCTATTTTTCCCCACTTCCCAAGAAGACGGGAGGAAAGGGTGATCAGATTGGCATTTTTTGGCATCCAGATGCAGGCCTCTAAAATTAAAAGTCCTGAGGAGAGCATGAAAAGCCAACAAATGAGATAGACGACAATAGAGGGGATGAAGCCACCACTTGCTGTAGCGACAGGGAGAGCCAACATTCCGACTCCAATGCTCGTTCCCGCTATGAGCAAGGTTCCTCCTAACAAATGGCCAAAGGTGTGTACGATGTGCATATTATTGCCCTCTGTTTGTCATCGGTCTTTTTAAAAATTGGTTTTAACCGATCAGCCATATTTTGGGAATCTTTTAGAATCAGAGGGGTGTAAATAAAAGTTTACGGGTTCTGCGTTGAAAATTTTATTTATACCAGGTCCGTAGACAATCTCTTAGAGTCTGCCGTTGAAAATGGGTGCTTTGATTTTTGATGGATTTTTCTTTTGGCTTTAATTCGATTACGCAGGACATAGTTGAATACCTAGACCAAGTAATCGAATTAAAGCCAAAAGAAAAAGGCGCAAAAAGCGAAGTATTCAGTTTCAACGACAGACTCTTAATCGACGTGAGCGAGCTTTAAGCCGATGATGCCGATGATGATGAGGAAAATGGAGATCAAGCGAATGATGTGGTAAGAATCGCCAAAGAAGACAATACCGCAGACAACTGTGCCTGCAGCGCCGATTCCTGCCCAAACGGCATAGGCTGTGCCGATGGGGATGCTTTTCATCGCTTGGGAGACTGAGAAGAAGCTCAGGACGATAAAAATCACTGTGATAATGCTGGGAATCACTCGAGTGAAACCTTGGCTGAATTTCAGGGCGATGGTAAAACAGATTTCGAAAAATCCTGCAAGGAGGAGAAATACCCAAGCAATTGACATGGAGACACATCCGTTCAAATTAATTTTGGAGCAATGATTTTCAAACTCTTAGGATAACGATTTAGAAAAAAATGGCAAGGAGGAATAGCTCCTTGCCATTTTATAGGATGGAATGTTTTAAACTTTTACTGTATTGAGATCGAGGGAGGAGATCGGACGACCCCGTTCTTCCCTATTGGCAAATGCTTTGGCCATAGCAAACTCATATAGGCGGATTGGGGGGGGGAGTGACGACCCATCGGGATTGCGTGGTGTTCGGTCCCATGTTGAGTTAAGTGCTTTGTCCATAATTTTCCGCATTGCACCGATATGGGATTCTTGCGCTTCCTTGCTGTCGGAGTATAACATCAATTGCATGGCTTCCGCATAATCGAGTGCTTTCTGCAGTGTTGTGAGGATCTTGGCATCTTGTTCAGGAGCATACCAATTTTTATAGCGCTCGAAGAGATAGCCGTTTTCCTCGTTCACAGTGTCTGCGAATCCACCGGTTGCGGTCGCAATGACTTTTTTACCGAAGCGGTGAAATTCACCTTGAACAAGCCCGCAAGGTTCATAGATCGAGGGGAAGATCCCAAGGCTCGCGGCAGCGCGGAGAAGGGCGCCAAATCCAGGCCTTTCTGCGTTCCCATCCTGGTATTTATATTTTCCATTTTCTTTTCGATCTTCGAGAATCAGGACCCCTTTCTTCCCATATGTGTGGTAGGCTGCGTGTTTCATTTCATGTAGGAATCCTTTTGACTTGTCGTCGGGGTCGGTGCCGATACAGACGAATTGACCCCCTTTTGCAAGCGTTTGTCTCATAATTAAAGGGAGTTTATCGATCCCTTTTTGAAGAGAATCGTACCTTCCGACATACATCACAATCGGCTTTCTCGGGTCGAGATCTGCATAAGCCTCATCTTTAACGTCAAAACTTTTTAAGTAGGCACAGAGTTCGCGCTGGCAAGTTTTAATCGTATCAGCAAGATCATCCGATTTAGGACCAAATCGCAAGTCGATGATCTCTCTCTTGGTGCTTCGTACCGATCTCCAATCCCTGAGTTGTTCATTTGTACTCGGATTCCAATCATTGCTATTGCCATTGACAATCCCGATGAGCCGACCTTTTAAGGCAGCTTCTTTAACATGAGGATGTATTCCCCTCCCCAATTCTTCTGTTTGAACTTCTTTTCCAAAGGTCTCGGAGACTGTCGTCGAGAAATCCGCACTTCTGAGTCCTTCTATCAAGGAATTCCTTCCTCTTCTTGGTAGTCCGTGCCAATCTAGCATCTCGATCGTCTCCTGCCTGTCATATTCATTCTGCACCAGGTTATTATGGAATGTGAACAGCGTCGCAGGGGTTTTCCCTTCTCTGTATTCTTCAGGGTGACGATTAGCCAGAAACTCAGGGATGAGACCCAATTGCGCTTCATGGATATGAGCGATTTGGAAAGGCTCTTTCTTCTTCTTACTAAATTTATAGACTAGTTCTGCAGCAGCGCTTTGGAAAACAGCCCACCGATATTTGACAGCCAAGAAGTCACCTGAGTACATATTTCCTGCAGGGATCGTGAAGAGCTCGGGATCGTCGATAAAGTAACACTGGATGCCGTTAATTTCCTTTCTATAGACATCATGGTTTTTACCAGCGACTACGATGTTATACTTTGCAGCACGTTCCATTGTGTCGATCTGTTCTGTAGCAATGGGACCTTTTCGATATAGAGGCATGATGACACGTACTTGCTTCGTATCCCCCATTCCTTGTGCTATTCCTTGAACGGCTGAACCCAAGCCACCGATACTCGCCACTTTTGCCAGTTCAGCAGTGACGATGGCGACTCTTAAGTCGCGTGGAAGATGCTTGAGGAATCCAGTTTGGTTATTTTCCTCAATGAGACGGGAACTGGAGACATCGATAGGGCCTTGGGGCACTACAGGTAGGGGTTTAGTGAGCTTGAGATCTTTCAAGAGTGTGGCGTCTGCAGTGTAGACTTTTTCTTTAAAAGAATTCAAGTAGGAGGAGAAAAGCGACGGACTGCCATGAAACAGAGTTTTAGGGTCAGCTTCGATCTTGCATGTTCCGTAGTATCCCCATCGACCTGGGAAAAATTCCCGCCATCCGTCAAGACTTCCATTGCTTGAATCTCTTTGATAGACTCGTCCACGAAGATCATCTTTTACCCGATCGCTTAAACGATCGAATAGAGCGACGATATCAGGAGGGGATTTATTGACAGAAGCTTTCTCAAAAGAGTCTAATTCATCGATAATTTTGAGACCTTTGATCTTTTCCTTTTGATGGGAGATCAATTGGAAGATGATGTCGATACCTTGCTGATTTTTAATGCTCAGAAGGGTGCGTACATGTTGCGAGATCAAATTTTCACTATATCCAAGCTCGTTGGGTTGATAGGAACCGATCCAAATCGCTTCATTGAGCAATTTGCTGAGATCAGGGCTTAAAGCTAAATATTTCGTTTTTAGGAAGTCGTTATTTTTAACCTTATCCCATAAAAAATGGCTCAGATCTTCAAGTTGGTAAAGTTTTCGAATCTCCCCAATAGTGACGTGGGAATTATTGGGTGTGATACTTTCTGAATTGCCAAAGGAGACATTGAAAGTCAGGGGCTGTGTCGCATTGATTGTGCAAATCGCAATGGCATGTTGGGTTGGACGTATTTCTTTGTAAAGGAGAAGCCTTTGGATATCTCCCAGAGCAATGTTGCGGCCATAATCGGGTCCTTTATCTCCTCCACCATCATGTTCATAAATTTTCCCACAAACAACAGCCATTGGTGTGCCAGAAAGGCCTTTGAACACTTCGATGGCATCTGACTGGAGCTTTGCAGCATCTTGCCGTGCTTGGTTCACCTGCCCGATGGAAGTTCCCTTTGCTCTTTGATGTGCGTCGTTGAGCCTTTCTAAAATTTCACTCAGATGATTGAGCTCACAGATCCCTTTATAATTCTCAAGTTGAGATGAATAAGATGCAACCATCTGCTCGAGAAGATTTTGTCCGTCGTAGTTTTTTACCCTTAAAATGTCACGGAAGTTTCCTCTCAATCGATGTTCACCCATCCCTGCATTTCTGGCTTCATCCAAAGCAAAAGCGACTTCTTCACAGATTTTATTAAATGTGGGGATCCCGACATGTTCTTTTAACCTTTCGACGAGATGATCATTGCTGATGGATAGATTTTCCAGGTCATTCATGAACTGTATTAACGAACCGATTTTCCTTCCTGCTGCCTCTGAATATTTATAAGCTTCAGTTGCTGCATTGCGATAAGCGTTGATTCGCCCTTCAGCTTCACGGGTAATTGGTGCTGTTGTGGGAGAAACATAAGCAGGTATTGGTCTCACAACGGGAGCGACATAACGCGTTGCAGGAGGGACATACGGCGGTGGTATTGCAAAATGGGGAGTAGGTGCCGGTGTAGGTGTTACAGAATGAGTAGTAGGTACTGGTGCAGGTGTGTATGTTGGGAAATGGGGAGCAGGTGTCAGTGTATGTGGCACGGAACGGGGAGTAGATACTGGTGTAGGAGTGTATGTTGCGAAATGGGGAACAGATACTGGTGTTGATCTAGGTGTTGGTGTAGATGCCACGAAAGAAGAATCACGTACTGGTCTTTCAGATGGTGGCCTTACAATAGGATAAGAATCAGGCGTTGGTCTTATAACAGGAGGAACAGGTTGCGTGGTGAACTGTTGTGCCAGAGGAGGCTTCACATCCCGTACCTCAGGCTTCGGTGGCTTTCGGTAAGGATTAAGCGTTAGGTCTAGATCTTTCAACCAGTCGTTTGTTGGAAACATGATACCTCTAATTTAAATTTCTTACTGTCAATTATATGTTATTTCTAAGATAAAATCAATTTTAATTTGCGTGAAATTATTTCTTGTTATAGATTAATAAAAAAAGTATTTTTATTATAAATTTTTGTTTAATAAAAAAATATAATTTTCTTAATCAGTGTTCATTTAAAAGTTAAATTGGAGCAAAATTATACGCTTTGATCGATTTATAGTAAATGGCAACATTAAGTGGTTGTATTTAAGTCTATTAAGTATAATTCCAAAGAATTAAGACGTGGTTGTTCCGTTCAAAACCAAGAATAGAAATAGATCCAGGGGATAAAGCGAAGAGTCGACCTTCTTGGACTGAAAGTTGGAGCCACCTTGCAGATAAAGCTCTTAAAAAATGGCCGTGGGAAAATAAAGCGACATCTCCATGTGAAGATTGAATTTTAGCCAGCACCCTGTTTGCTCTGGCGGTGAGGTCGGCTACGCTTTCACCTCCGGGAGCTCCATGGGAGAAAATGTTCCAATGAGGTTCCCTCTTCCATATCTCCTCAGTTGTCAGCCCTTCAAAATCTCCATAATTCCATTCGCTCAAATCGGGGTCCAATCTAGCCTCTTTAGAAAAACCGGCCATCTCGCATGTCTTTGCCGCGCGCTGTAGGGGACTCGACAAAATTGTTTGAAAGGGGTGTTTGTTAAGCCGTTTACCAATCTCTGCAGATTGCTCTTCCCCATTTTTTGTGAGTGGAATATCGGTTAACCCTGTATGTCTTCCATTCAGGCTCCACTCTGTTTCCCCATGTCGGATGAGATAGATTTTTTTACGCGGCAATTCCAAAAAAACCTCACACCAAATAGTGATTTGCAAGTTGAGTATACTCTGCGATCTGTTTTTTTTCCCACGTCGCAGTTTTATTCAACTCTTTGGCCATTAATTTAGCTATTTCAGGAGCCATTGCAATAGAAGCCTTAGCATCCAACAGTAGGGCACGCGTGCGGCGTGAAAGGAGATCTTCGAGGGTTCTGGCCATTTCATTGCGCACACCCCAAATCACCTCTGCTGCAGTATATGGCAAATGGGGATGTAAAATTGCAGCCCACTCTTTTTTTTGTCTTGCCAATGCTTTGATCTCTTTTCCAAAAGAGCCATAAGTGCTGAAATGATGTGAGGGATCGAGCCCTTCTTGAAAGCCGTGGAGTTTGAGGGAGGATGTGATAGAGTTTCTTTCAGGAAGTCCTCCAACAGCAATCGCTTTATTGATCGCATCTTCAGCCATCTTCCGATAGGTGGTCCATTTTCCCCCAGCGATCGTGATCAGACCTGATTTTGAGACAAAAAGGGTGTGGTCGCGGGAAAGGGCCGCAGTATTATCCCCTTTGCCGGTTTTGATCAAGGGACGCAATCCTGCAAAAGCACTCAAAATATCTTTTTTCGTTGGCCCTTTAGTGAGATATTTTCCTGCATGTGTCAACAAAAATTCGATCTCCTCTTTTAAAGGTCTTGGTTCGAGCGAGCTCTTTTTCATAGGAGTATCAGTGGTTCCAAGGAGGATTCGATCGTGCCAGGGGACCATGAACAGGACCCGATTGTCAGAGGTGTGAGGGACGAGGATCGCTGTTTTTCCCGGTTGAAACGATTTATCGAGGACGATATGGACACCTTGGCTTGGAGCGATGATCGGTTTTGCTGCTGGGTTATCTTTTTGCAAGATCTGATCGGAAAAAACACCTGTGGCGTTAATCACGACATGACTGTGGAATTGATAGCGGACCTTCGATTCCTGATCGGTCGCGTGAACGCCGCAACAGATCCCATTTTTCTTAATGAGGCTAGTCACTTTCATGTAATTGATGAGGACACCATCGTGATCAGCAGCCGTTTGGGCAAGAGAGATCGCTAAACGGGAATCGTCAAACTGACCATCATAATAGACCACCCCACCCCGCAGTCCTTGCGGTTCTAAAGTGGGGATCGCTTTCAACGTCGCACTCAGTGAGATCTTCTCAGATTTTTCAATGCCCAACTTTCCAGCCAACAAGTCGTAAATTTTGATCCCAATCCCATAAAAAGGTCCCTCCCACCAGTGGTAATTAGGGACGAGGAAGGGGAGGTGATGGATCAGATGGGGCGCATTTTGACAGAGGAGGCCCCGCTCTTTGAGTGCTTCGATGACGAGGGCGATATTGCCTTGCTGCAGGTAGCGTAGTCCTCCGTGGATCAACTTGGTGCTACGGCTAGAGGTCCCTTTAGCAAAATCACTCTGTTCGAGAAGAAGCGTGCGAAACCCTCGCGAAGCACTATCAACAGCACAACCGAGTCCCGTTGCACCCCCTCCGAGGATAATCACATCCCAACGATCTGGAGCTTCTTCAGCTCTTTGAATCATCTGCTCCCGAATCAAGCTGTTTTTTCCTCCCAGCCCCTTGCACATTCGATCGCTTTTTTCCACTTGAGGCGTAAATGCTCGACTTGTTCTCTCATCATCTGGGGTTTAAATTCTCGCTCGATCTTCCAATAATCTGCGATCTCATTTTCATCTTTCCAGAATTTTACAGCCAGCCCTGCGAGAAATGCAGCCCCCATGGCTGTTGTTTCCGTCATGCGAGGGCGCACTATCGAAACACCGAGGATGTCGGCTTGAAATTGCATCAGCAGATTATCGACAGAAGCTCCCCCATCGACCCTGATCTGTTCGATCTTCATGAGTGCATCGCTTTCCATAGCGGATAAGACATCGGTCACTTGATAAGCGATCCCTTCGAGAACTGCCCTTGCGATATGGGCAGCAGTAGTGCCACGCGTGAGTCCAAGGATCATCCCTCTGGCATAAGGGTCCCAATAAGGGGCGCCGAGACCTGTGAAGGCGGGGACGAAATAAACCCCTTGATTATCAGCGACACTGGCTGCGAGCTTCTCAACTTCAGAAGATGTTTTGATCACCCCTAAATTGTCCCGTAGCCATTGTACGGCGGCACCTCCGATGAAGACACTCCCCTCTAAAGCGTAGTTTGTCTTGCCATCGATTTTATAAGCAATCGTGGTCAAAAGCTTGTTCTTCGATAGAAATGGCTTTGTGCCGGTGTTCATCAACATAAAACAACCAGTTCCATAGGTGGTTTTAACCATTCCACTCTTAAAGCAGGCTTGTCCAAAAAGTGCCGCCTGCTGGTCGCCGGCAACTCCGCTGATCGGAATCGGCGTAGAAGCAAACGAATTTGTCGCATGCGCATACACCTCGCTGCTGCTGCAAACTTTTGGGAGAATTTCACGGGGGATTTTCCAAATGGAGAGCAACTCCTCATCCCACTCTTCCGTATGGATATTGAAGAGCATCGTCCTCGAGGCATTCGTCGCATCGGTGATATGGGTGCCTCCTCGGGTCAATTTCCAGATCAGCCAAGAATCGATCGTGCCAAAAGCGATCTCCCCTTTCTCAGCTTGGCTCCGGGCCCCAGGAATATGATCGAGCATCCAACGAATTTTTGAAGCGGAGAAATAAGGATCTATCAAAAGCCCTGTTTTTTGTTGGATCAAAGGCTCTAGCCCCTCGCTTTTCATCTGTTGACACATTTCTGTTGTCCGTCGATCTTGCCAAACGATTGCATTCATGAGGGGCTTGCTCGTTTTTCTCTCCCAAAGAACTGTCGTTTCCCGTTGGTTGGTGATCCCAATGGCCGCGATTTGATTTGAGTTGATCCCAGCATCAGCCATCACTTCAGCGGCGACAGCGGCTTGAGAGGTCCAGATCTCTTTTGGGTCGTGTTCAACCCATCCAGGTGAGGGGAATATCTGCCGAAAAGGCTTTTGGGCGATCGCTTTGACTGTCCCATCGCGCATGAAGAGCATTGCTCTGGAACTCGTGGTCCCTTGATCTAATGCTAATATAAATTCGCCCATCATTTTTTCAATCTGAGTTTTTTGAAGGTTGCTGTCAATAATTATCTTGATCGTTTTCTCCGTTTTTGTTGTAGTTGATTTTAATTAACATCGAAGGATTTGGGATGAATATTTTTTGGGGAGAATTGATTGGGACGATGCTCCTTGTCCTGCTGGGAAATGGGGTCGTTGCCAATGTGTTGCTGAACAAATCGAAAGGGCATAATTCAGGGTGGATTGTGATCTCTGCGGGATGGGGATTTGGTGTCGGCATTGCCGTGTACGCGACGGGATGGGCCAGTGGTGGTCATCTCAACCCCGCCGTCACTTTTGGGTTTTGCTTGGCTGGAAAAACGGCTTGGAATCTTTTACCACTCTATATTTTTTCACAAATGCTCGGAGCGATCCTGGGTGCCGTTTTAGTTTGGTTGTCCTATTATCCTCATTGGCGGGTGACCTATGATTCGACGAGTAAACTCCTCTGCTTTGCTACCCATCCGGCTATTCGCAATTATAAGTGGAACTTCATCACAGAGGTGATCGGCACAGCTGTTTTATTGATCGGTGTTTTAGCCATTTTCGATCCCCATAATCATATCGCCAGTGGAATGGGCCCCTACGCGGTAGGGATTTTAATCTTTAGCATCGGTCTATCCCTCGGCGGTCCCACTGGCTATGCCATCAATCCTGCACGCGATTTAGGTCCCCGCATTGTCCATGCTCTCCTCCCGTTTTCCTCCCGTGGAAGTTCAGAATGGAGATATGCCTGGATCCCCATTTGTGGTCCCCTTCTCGGAGGTGGTTTAGGGAGTTTGATCTACCAACTACTCATCGCCCCTTTAAAAGCCTTATAATTTTTATGCCTTTGAAAGTGATCAATCCTGAAGGAGAGACGGTTTCTATCCATTCCTATCTGGATTTCGAAAAAGTATTTGGAATCGGCTATTTGCCAGCCATTAGCTTCAAGGATAAAAAAACTCAGGATAAAATCGAAAAACTCTGCTCAAAAATGGATCATAAAAAATCGATCTCTACTCGGCAAAAGTGGCTCGGTCAGTTTTATGCCCCTGCCATCCGGGGAGCGATCTATCTCGATTTGACAATTGCATGGATCGACGAGAGGATCGGATACGGGGTGTGGACCAATGTCGATATTCCCGCTCACGCTTACATCGGAGAATATACAGGAGTGCTTCGGAGACGACTCTTTTTTGGAAGATGGAAGAACCGGTATTGCTTCGATTATAACGTCGGAGAAGGGAGAAAAAGTGGCTATGTGATCGATGCACAAGATTACGGCAATTATACCCGTTTCATCAACCATAGCTTTCAGCCCAATCTAGAACCGGCTGCTGTCTATTGTGATGGAGTGATCCACATCATCATCTGTGCGATAAAACCGATTCTGGCGGGAACCCAACTCTGTTACGATTATGGAGAGGATTACTGGCGAAAGCGTGTCAAGCCGGAAAAGTTGCTCTAACTAAATTCGACTATACCCAAGAAAGTTGAAGAATCGTTAAAACCCGGACAATTTGTTGCAACAGTTTTGACTTAGAATTTATTAAGAAAATATTTTTACCACCCGTTCGCTTCGCTCACTAGAGGGCACAGAGGACACAGAGAAAAAATCTAAGATTTCACCCGACGAAGCCTTACAATATTTGATTCTTCCTCTGTGCCCTCTAGTGAGCGAAGCGAACGGGTGGTAAAAATATTTTCTTAATAAGACAGGGCGATTTAAAATCCTCAAATTCTGAATAATTAGGTGTTATAGATAACACGCTCTTTTACTTCTCGTTGATCCCTAGAAGCTCAATTTCAAAGACGAGTGCCATATTCGGCCCGATCTCCTGACCAAAGCCCATTTCTCCATATGCCAAATAAGAGGGGATGAAGACTTGCCATTTGTCGCCGACAGTCATGAGTTGGAGTGTTTCTGTCCACCCTGGAATGACCCGGTTAAGGGGAAAGATATGAGGTTGGCCCCGCTGGTAGGAACTATCAAAAACGCGTCCGTCGATAAAACTTCCACGGTAATGAATTTTGACGAAATCGAGCATGCTTGGACGGGGAGATGATCCTGCCCCTTTGGCAAGTACTTTGTATTGCAATCCACTTGTCAGTGTGATCACACCTTCTTTGCCCTTATTTTCATTCAAGAAGGTTTCGCCCTGCTTTTTGTTTTCTTCTGCGATCTTTGCATAATGTTGACGCTGCTGCGTTTCAACTTGATTTCGCAATGTGCCGAGGATCGATTGAATCTCTTCATGAGTGAGTTTAGGGTTGATCTCCAAAAGGGAATCGTTGAACCCCTCCGATAAGCATTGCATATCCATGTCGCCAAATTGGTGCCTTAAGTTCCGCGCTGTTTCAAGCCCAATGCAATAACTGACTTTTTCCTTAGTGGATTTCATCGACCTCTCCCTCATCTCAGATTTTCGTAAAGAATCGTTTATACCTTACCAAGGAATTGGAGGACAAGGAATATTTAAGCTCCTAGCTGTTGCTCTTAAAGGTTTAAGAAATTTTACCACCCGCTCGCTTCGCTCTCTAGAGAGCACAGAGGACACAGAGGAGGAACCAGGGAGTTCAAGCGACGGATGTTCTCTTTCAAGTACTTTATGATGAATGTCGATAGCTGTATCAGGAATTTTCCTAATTCTTCCTCTGTGTCCTCTGTGCTCTCTAGAGAGCGAAGCGAGCGGGTGGTAAAATTTCTTAAACCTTAAGAGCATTAGTGGTCAATAGACTTATGGGTAGAATGCGCTCACGGGCACGTAATAAGAGGTCTAGCTTTACTGGGCTTTTTTCCAGGGTTTAAGAGAGCCTTTTTCGTTGTGCTTGTGGGTCTGTTCCCATTGATGAATGCTGTTCTGGAGATGCTGCCAGAATTGGGGGGTTGTGCCAAGCGCTGCAGCGAACTCGGCGCATGCTTTGTCGGGGAGACCCTCTTTCTCATTGATGATGGCCTCGATTTTATACTCATTCCAATTTTCACCGAGCTTTTCTGCAAATTGGCGGGATGTCATGCCAAGCGGTTTAAGAAATTCTTCCATCAAAATGACACCAGGGTGGGTCGGTTTGCGTCTTTTAGGTAACATACGACTCCGTTACTTGGGTATTACCAGCATTTAATTTCAACATTTTCAGGACCATCATTCCAGCCAAATGCCAGACGCCACTGGGTATCGATCGGAATGCTGTACTTGCCATGAGCGTCCCTCACTCCTCCCTCTCCCTTCATCGAAGGGATCTGATGCAGAAATTCTAAACTGTCGGCGCCATTGAGCAGGTCGAGCCTTCTTTCGGCAGCTTTTACCAGATCTGAAGAAAAATCCTTCCGTATCCCATGGGTATGGATTCCATTGAAAATCGCCTCTGCTGTTTTATCGGCAAAAGACTGGATCATAGCAATCCTCCCTTTATCTAATCATTAGAGATAGCAGTGATCTTTTTGGCTTGTGGCCCTTTAGTTCCTGAACCGATCTCATATTCAACCCGTGTGCCATTTTCGATCGTCTGCTCCAGAGTTTCTAAATCTGTGCGATGAAAGAAAAGATCTTTGCCCCCACTCTCTGGGGTAATGAATCCAAACCCTTTACCTTCGTCAAACCATTTAACTACGCCACGCTCCCTTCCCATAAAACCCCCTTTTAAGAACAAAATATATGAATATCGCTTATCCCGGAAAGGAAAAAAAACTATGGAAATAAAAATTCTTTTAAGTTTAGCGTAGTCTCTCGTTTTTAAAACATGAGGAACAGATATGTCATTTCTTTCTGGTATTACAAATGGGATGAGCCCCCTTATATGGGAAAACCACCCTCCACCTCCACCCATTTCTGAGAGATGTCCCAAAGAGATATTTCAAGAAGCTCTTGCAACTTTCTCCTTGGAATGGACCGATCTACAAGGATGTATTGAAAGGTGTTGTAAATGTGTTGAGGAAGGATCTATAACCGAATCAGATTGCGATCTTTCCGATGTCAGCCGACAAGTGATTCTCCTTCAACTTGAAAATTTCAACATTGCCGTGGATGAGACCCGTTTTTTGACCATTAAGCAAGTTGAAAGTTTAAAATCTGCTTTTAAAACTGCGTTCGCTAACATTGTCGAAGAAAAGTGGGCCTCTGTGTCTGCTAAATTATTTTATGAGATTCCAAAAATCGAGAATATCAATCAGAGAGCTTCTGCTGCGGAAAAGTGGTCTGAACAGTTTTATAGCGGAATGGATTATTTTTATAAGTGGGATGACGAATTTTTTTTAGATGGAGATCAAGTGGCTGATTTGCAAAAACTCCTCTTGCCGGTCTACCGGGCTTATTATTATGAAGTCAAACAACAGAAGACGGAAGTATTCGCAGCTCGCGCGGAAAAGGATCCGATCGGTTTTCAAAGTTTTATACAAGCAGTTGATGAGAAGCAAGAAAGGAGGCGAATCGACAACATCATTCCGATTTACTCTGAAGAGGAAGAGGATGTTATGGAATGTGCAAGGTTCTTAACCTCGTGCGCAACATTGAATTTCACTGCGATCGATGATGAGATGAAGGCATTGAGAAAATGCATTTGGAATGGATACACTATTAGAGAATTCAAAGGATTGATGACTCTTCAGCTGAGACATGAGCTCTTTGTTAAAGCATTCAGTTAGACTCTTAAATTTAAAAACAGGAGGAACAAATATGTCTTTTCTTTCTAGAATTACAAGCGGCGTGAGCCACCTTATATGGGGAGACAACTCTCAACCCATTCCCAAGAGAAGTCCCGAAGAGATATTTCAGCAAACTCTCGCTGATTTCTCATTGAACCAGATCGATTTAAAGGAGTGTATTCAAAGATGTTGTCAATGCACCAGGGAAGAAGCCTTTACTGAATCAGATTGCGATCTTTCCTATACCAGCCGAGAATTGATTAGGCTTCAACTTGAAAATTTCAACCTGGCCGTGGATAAGACCAATTTTTTGACCCTTAAGCAAGCTGCCAGTTTAAAATCTGCTTTTAACGAGGCGTTCAGTAACTTTGTCAAAGAAAAGTGGGCTTCTTTGTCTGCCAAATTGTTTTATCCGATTCCAAAAATCGAGAATATCAATCAAAGAGCTTCTGCTGCGGAAATGTGGTCTGTACAATTTTACAGCGGGCTGGATTATTTTTGTGAGTGGGATGAGGATCCCTTAATTGCAGGTTACGTGGCTGATTTTCAAAGACTCCTCTTGCAGGCCTACAAAGCGCATCATCATGAAGTCAAACAATGGAAAATGGAAGCATGTGCAGCTCGCTCGGAGAAGGATCCGACCGGTTTTCAAAGTTTGCTACAAACAATTGATGCCAAGGAAGAGATGAGGCGAATGGGCAATGTCATCACTTACTCTGAAGGGGAAAAGGATGCTATGGAATATGTCGCTTTTTTTGCTTCGTGCATAACGAGCAATTTCAATGAGCTTGGTGATGAGATGAAGGCATTGAAAAAATGCATTTGGGATGGATTCACTATTAGACAATTCAGAGGAATGATAACGCCTCAACGGAGACATGAGCTCTTTGTTAAAGCATTCAATCTAACTTAAGTTTTTTGTTCAGAAGTTCATTGACGAGGGCAGGGGAGGCCTTGCCCTTGCATAATTTCATCACCTGTCCAACAAGGAAGTCAAAAGCGCGTCCTTTGCCAGCTTTGAAGTCGGCGATCGATTGGGGATGGGCGGCGAGGACCTGGTCGACAAGGGGCTCGATGGTGGAAACATCTTGGATGGGCTGATAGTCGGGATTCTCTTTGACGATCTGTTCAGGGTCCTTCATTGGAGAGTTGACCATATCGTCAGCGACGCTTTTGCCGATCTTCCCTGTGATGGTCCCTGCTTCGATCAGTTGGACAAGTTTTCCGACATGCTCTGCGGGGATCCCTGAACTGAGAAGTGTGATTCCAGAATCTTTAAACCGTCCTGAAAATTCGACTGTGATCCAATTGCAGATGTTTTTGGGATGAGGAGAGACCTTGAGAGCCTCTTCAAAATAATCGGCCAGCTTTTTTTCATTGATCAGGACAGCTGCTGAACCGACCGGGAGGAGGTATTCTGAAATGTACCGTTTAAACCGCTCGTAGGGGAGTTCAGGAAGAGCGGCGCGGATCGCTTCGATGTAGGCCTCAGTGAGGGCAATCGGCGGTAGGTCGGGTTCTGGAAAATAACGGTAATCGTCTGCACTTTCCTTTTGGCGCATGAGGATCGTCTCTTTTTTATCGGGATCGAAACGATAGGTCCCTTTTCCGATCACTTTTTCAGGATCTTCGTGCGGATGGGCCGTATAGAGACGGATCTGCCGGCGGACCTCCGACTCGATCGCCATTTCCATATAGTTAAAGGAATTGAGATTTTTGATCTCGATCTTATTGCGAAGTTCTTTTTCATTCTTAGGGCGCACCGAAATGTTGCAGTCGATCCGAAGCGATCCCTCTTCCATATTGCAATCGGAAGCATCGAGGTATTGCATGATCGCTTTGACCGCCATCGCATAAGCCACAGCCTCTTTTGGAGAATGCATGCAGGGTTCTGAGACGATTTCGATGAGGGGCACACCAGCGCGGTTGTAATCGACTCCAGCAAAACTGCTAAAATGTTTGAGCATGCCGGCATCGTCTTCAAGATGGGCATGGTGGATCGCAAAATGTTTAGAGTGGCCACCCACTTCCGCAACGACCGAACCGCCGACGACGATCGGCTGGTCGAATTGGGTGATCTGAAAGTTGCGCGGGCTATCGGGGTAGAAGTAAGATTTACGGTCGAATTTGGAAATCAGGGAGATGTGCGCTCGAACGGCTAGACCAAATTGGACAGCTTTGCGGACAGCCTCTTTATTGAGTACGGGAAGGGAACCGGGTTGCCCTGTATCGACCACTCCGATATTTGTATTCGGCTCATCGCCAAAATGGTTAGGAGCTGGGCTGAAGATTTTCGATTTCGTATTGAGTTGGACGTGGATCTCTAGCCCGATGACCGGTTCCCAATTTTCGTAAACGATATCTGTCATGATTCCTCAAAAAGGGGAGGGATTTTAAGTGAAAAGTTGGTTGCTTTTTCGAAAGCGTAAGCGGCCATAAGAACCCTAGAGTCGTCCAATTGTGAGCCGAGTAATTGAAGGCCGAATGGATGGTTTTCACCATCAAATCCGCTAGGGATGCTGATTGCAGGAAGGCCAGCCAGGTTCGCACCGATCGTGAAGATATCTTGCAGATACATTTGCAGAGCATCCTGGATGGCGCCAAGAGGAAATGTCGTAAAAGGGGAGGTGGGCATGGCGATGATCGAGCACTTTTCGAAAGCGGCTTTAAATTTCTCGATCATCAGTGTGCGAACTTTTTGCGCTTTTTTATAAAAAGCGTCTTGAAATCCTGAAGAGAGGACATAGGTTCCGAGCAAAATCCGACTTTTTACCTCAGGTCCAAAACCCTCTTGCTTGGAGAAATCGTACACCTCTTCGAGTGTCGCAGCGCGTGGAGAGCGTTTGCCATAACGGATCCCGTCGAACCGGGCGAGATTTGTCGATGCCTCTGCAGTGGCGAGGATATAATAGACGGCAATCGAGTACTTGAGCAAATCGAGGTCGATATCGATAACGTTAGCGCCGAGCCCTTTGAATATTTCGATCGACTCCAGGAAATTTTCCTTTGCCTTCTTGTCGAGATGTTCGAGGAAATGCCAAGGCACACCAATTGTGATCGTGCCGATATCGGCCTGCATTTTTTTGACGTATTCTTCCGGGCTTATCGCAAGGCTTGTAGAGTCGTGCTCGCAATGGCGGCCGATCACTTCCATCATCAATGCGGCATCTGTGACATTGTGTGTCAAAGGTCCAATTTGGTCGAGGGAGGAAGCAAAGGCGACAAGGCCGAATCGGGAGACGCGGCCGTAGGTCGGTTTAAAACCGACAATGCCACAAAAAGAGGCAGGTTGCCGAATCGACCCCCCCGTATCGCTGCCCAGCGCAATCGGGCAGAGGCGCGCTGAGACGGCAGCAGCCGATCCCCCAGAAGAGCCCCCAGGGGAGCATTTTAGATCCCAAGGATTCTTCGTCAGGTGATAAGCAGAATTTTCAGTTGAGGATCCCATGGCAAATTCATCGAGATTGGTCTTACCGACGAGCAGGGCATCTTCTTCTTCTAACAACCTGATGACGGTCGCATCGAAGACAGCGCGATAGTTTTGTAAAAAGCGGGAAGCACAGGTCGAGATCTCCCCTTTGATGTGGATGTTATCTTTGACCGCGATAGGGACCCCAGCGAGTTTTCCGAGGGGCTTGCCCGATTTTCTCTTCTGGTCGAGTTGTTTAGCTTTTTCCATCAGACGTTCCGATAAAAGAGAGAGAAAGGCCCCAATTTTCCCATCGCGATGGGCAATCCGTTTCAAGGTCATTTCAGCGATCGACTCAGCAGAAACATCCCCTTTGCAAAAAAGTTCACGTAGGGCGTGGGCAGATAAATGGTACATCGTCACTTGGGTTCTTAAGGGTTTGTAAATTTGATAACGGGTGGAACTCGAATCATTCCGCCGACGTGAGAGGGGGCATTGGCCAGGAAAAGATCTCGAGAAAGGGTCTCACCCACTTCATCTTCCCGCATCACGTTTGTGAGGGTTTCAAGCACAGTATAGCAAGGCTCAACCCCTTCGGTAGGGATCTCACTTAACTGCTCCACGTACTTGAGGATTCTAGCGAGCTTCTGATGCAACTGTTTTTTTTCTTCTTCAGTGCACTCGATACGACATAGATGAGCGAGCTTATCGAGCTCTTTTTCGTCGAATTCTTCCATGACAATTCCCAAAATAGTATGAGAACCACTATGATATTCTTCTGATCATCAGCTGTAAAGAGAAATTATGGACAAGATCATCGTATATGCCGATCAAGGAGTCGACGGGGAATCGCTTAAACACTTGATCTTAAGTCTTAGAGAAATCGTCGATCCCTCTCATCATGTTCTGCAAAGAGTGCGCGCTAAAGCCATCATTGAGGACCCTTGGGAAAAGGAGACATCTTTACTGATCGTTCCGGGTGGAAGGGACGTCTTTTACCACTCTTTACTGAATGGGAAGGGGACCGACAAGATCCGCTCTTTCATCGAAAAAGGGGGAAAGTACCTGGGGATTTGCGCGGGTGCTTATTTTGCTTGCAAAAAGATCGAGTTCGAAAAAGGGGGCCCCCTTGAAGTGTGCGCTCCTCGCTCTCTCCAATTGTTTCCTGGGACTGCAACGGGGCCAGCGTATGGTTTGAATAAATATTCCTATGGGAGTCTACAAGGAACAGAGGCTGCAAAAATTTCTTGGAATCATGGGGATTGCCATGTTTATTTCAATGGAGGGTGCACTTTTGCCGCTGAAGAGGAGTTTCCTCATGTCAAACCCCTGAGTTTCTATCTCGATTTACCAAGTCAACCTCCGGCTATCCTGGAGATCGAAATAGGAAAGGGACTCGCCCTTTTAAGCGGTGTCCATTTTGAATACTCGGTTAAATTTCTTAAAGAAGATCCCCATCTCTCCCGTCTTTATCCCTTTTTGCTTGAATCGGAAAAGAGGCGCAGGGCCCTATTCTGCGAGGTGATGCAGCGATTGGGTGTCCACTTAACCTGAGTTTTGAGTTCATTTCATAAAATCTTACCGCGTCTTTCGGGCCATTTTTGAAGGTCGCGATGCGTCCATAGGCACCTACCGGCTATTGAACGCATCGCGACCTTCAAAAATGACCTCGAAATCCGCGATAATCTTTCATAAAAGCAACCCAAAAACTCAGGTTATTAAAAAATTAATGACAAACCACTTCCTTTTTTTTAAAATGAAGGAAAGAAGGGGAGGAAAAAGATGAAGTGTCTGAATGTTTTTGCGTTTATTCTCGTTATTTTAGGTGCGCTTAATTGGGGTCTTTGGGGGTTTTTCCAGTTCGATTTCGTCGCTTGGCTCTTTAACGGCAATACGACTTGGATGAGCCGTTTCATTTATGCCATTATTGGTTTAGCTGGGGTTTGGAGCTTACGACTGATCCCTCGTTGCAAACATTTTTGCTGTGATGCAGAACGTTGCAAGCCGAAAAAATGAGCAATATAGCGAGCCAGTTGCAAAACTCCCCGCCCCAGAAAAATCGCCCTTTTGGGCCATTTTGTCGCCCCGCCCCCAAGTCCTACTCTCTCGAGTATGTCCTTGGCGGCGGAGTTCGGGTCGCTTTGCGACCCCGACAAACTGACCCAAAATCATCGATTTTTCTGGGGCGGGGAGTTTTGCAACTGGCTCTGGCATCTGTTTCTGAGTCTGCCTGGCAAACGATCATCGATCGTTACCCGAAAGCCTCTTTGCGGATCTTGCTCAGCGGCTCATCGGGATTTATCGGTTCTCATTTCAAGCTCTTTTTAAAAATTGCTGGCCATGAGGTCGTCCCCCTTGTGCGCAAGCGAGAGGATCTTAGAGAAAATACTATTTTTTGGGATCCGATCCATGGATTTGTACAAAAAGAGGATTTCGAAGGGTTTGATGCAGTGATCCATTTGGCCGGAGCGGGGATTGCTACAGGCAGATGGACAAAGCATAAAAAAGAACAGCTTTTCTTAAGCCGTTGCCGGGATACCTGGTTGCTTTCACAGCTCCTTTGTCGACTACATCGCCCTCCAAAAACACTCTTATGCGCATCAGCAGTGGGGTTTTATGGAGATCGAAGGGAAGAAGAATTGACAGAAGATAGCTCTCAAGGCGCTGGATTTCTAGCAGAGCTCTGTGGAAAATGGGAAAAAGCAACAGACGCGATCGAAAGTAGGGGCACGCGTGTGATCCATGCGCGATTTGGAGTTGTGCTCGACTCCACGGGAGGGATGTTGAAGAAGTTACTTCTCCCATTTCGCTTGGGATTAGGGGGAAGAATGGGCAACGGACGGCAATGGGTCAGCTGGATTGCCATCGATGATCTCTTGGGAGCGGCCTATCATTGCCTGATGAGGGAAGAGATCGGTGGGCCTGTGAATTTTTCTTCCCCTTTGCCTCTGACGCAAGCGGAATTTGTCCATATTTTGGCCAAAAAGTTGCACCGTCCCGCCTTTTGCCACCTTCCCACCTGGGCCCTCAAGGCAATCTTCGGTGAAATGGCAGAGGAGACGATCCTTTCCAGTCAAAAGGTCAAGCCTGAAAAATTACTCAAAACAGGATATGTTTTTCGCTATCCAGATTTAAAGAGTGCCTTAGACTTTGTGCTGTAGATTTTAGGCTGCTTTTACTCTTCTTTGCGTCTCTGCGTCTTCGCGTCTTTGCGTTATAAAGTTTTTCAACGCAAAGACGCGAAGACGCAGAGACGCAAAGAATTCGATCAAATTTTTTCGAATGACCCTTCTCTGTGTCCTCTGTGCTCTCTGTGGTTATAAAAGAAAAAAAGTACACCACAGAGATCACAGAGGACACAGAGAAGGGAATTTTTCGGTAAGAATTCGTTCGAATACCCATCAAACTGAAGATTGTCCTATTATGCAATGGTCTCAGTCTCTTAGGCTGCGGAGAGCTCTTTTTCCAATTTTTCTGTCATGGTATAACAATTGGTGATTTTAGCTTCGTCGAGCCATTCAGAGGTGGAGTGGACGATGATGTCAATGCTATCGAGGTAATCACGCACGGCGCGTTGGTAACGGTCTCCCATCTTTTGGGCGATCTTTTGCATTTCTGAGCCGTACTTGAGAAAATCGCTTTTCGCTTTTTGCTGAGCGGAGGTGATTTGGTCGGGATTTCCTTCTTCAAAAAGAACAATTAAACAGCCGATATCGGAGCTGATTCTATGTTTTATGTCGTTTAGGTTTTGTTTATGTAAATCGAGACCTTTTATTCTTCTTCTCGGATGGTAGGCTTTCATTTTTCTTAATCTTAAACCCATAAAACCATTTATCCTTATAACTATAAAATATTAAACAATTTATTTATTTTCAATGTTTATTTTTCTACTCCAATGTTTATTTTTGTTGTTTCTTAATGACTTACATGTCATGTTCTTCGAAACTCTATAACTTTAAGCAAGGAATCGATATGCAACTCATCTCCACAATTTGTTTGTTCATGCTATCCCTTTACGGGAATGCCCAATCCCCTCAGACGGTTAATAACCTCATCAGCGATGCCGCTTCCGGGTACGACGAAGATAATAATGAGGATTACGGGGAAGTCGATGAAGATATCATCATTATGGATGAAGAGGATACCAATGATGACGAAGGGGTGAGTAACTAACGGTCTATTTTTCTAAGAATCTCTCTTTCGAGCGCCCGGTGTAAAAATCGAGCGCTCTTTTTTTTGTTCACAAACTTTTAATTAATTACGTTTTATATTATATTTAGTTATTTTTTAATTATTTTATTGAATAGTTAATTGCTTGTTTTTATTATTAGAACATAGGGCGGTAAATAAATGTCGCTGTCACAAGTGGAATCAAGTGCCGTTATTAAGAGGAGTCCATGGAAAAAAAAGCAGAAGGGAACCCTTGGCTAAGTATTTGGACTGAACCAAGAAAAACGATTCGATCCATTGTCACTACCAATCCAAAGTTCGGCTTTGTGATCCTGTCTGCAATTTATGGGCTACCCATGGCTTTAAATCTAGCTCAGAACTTTTCATTAGGGACCATGGTCCCCACCTGGGCGATATTGATCGGCTCGCTGATCGTCTGCACGTTTTTAGGAATGGTCGGAATTTCGATTGCGACATGGCTGTTACATTTTACGGGAAGTTGGATCGGAGGGAAGGGAAGTTATCAAACGGTCCGGACAGCTGTGGCATGGTCAAATGTTCCAAATACTGTCACGATCTTGATGTGGATTGTCTTGTTATTTGTTTTTGGTGGACTGGTGTTTAACAGGCAATTTTCTGAGACCCCCTTTATAGGATATCAAGCTGGGATTGTCTTCATTGTCTTTCTGTTTCAGGCAATTGTCTCTATTTGGGGCTTTATCATCTTGCTTCAAGGATTAGCTGAGGTCCAAGGATTTTCAGCGTGGAGGGCTCTGCTAAATATCTTAATTCCATTTGTCATCGTAGTGGCGCTCATTTGGCTGGTGGGATGGTTTTTATATGGAACAGGATCAATTCATAATTAATAAAAGGAGAGGGGTATGGAAAAATATATTTTCGATGCGATCAAAGGGGTCGTAATATCATCTGCAACAGTTTTGACCATGGCATTCAGTCCACTCGTGGCAAGTCATGAAGGCAATGAAGTTGCTGCTAAAGAACAAGAGAAGGTTGCTGTCCAAACACAGAAGGGTCTTTCACCCTGGCAGGAGTTTCATTCCGTCGTTGGAAAATGTACGATGAAATTTCCTAAATATCCAGATCACCTCTCTGAAAAAATGCGCCTTCCCGAAGAAGGTTTCGATTTGAAGTACGATGCTTATATTTCCGCAATGGATCAAAAGACTGTTTTTCTCCTCCTCATCGCACAATACCCTGATTTTGTCGATGAAAGCTACGCGCGCATGAGTCTCGAGGGCTTTTTGAATGGGATTTTAACACACAATCCTAACAACCAATTGATTTTTGCCGACTTGTCACTCGTTAACGGTCACGAGGCACTCGACTTCTTCATTCGGACAGGAAGTGTCTACTTCAAAGGGCGTGCATTGATGGTGAAAAATAGCTTATACCTGATGGCGATGGAATGTGAAGTGCAAAATTACGACGAAATCCATTACAACACCTTTGTCGAATCATTCCAGCTCTCTCAATAGGGGATAGTTATTGATCGCATGTGCCTGGAGGTACAAAGTTCACATTGCCACTGACAGCGACGTTTGGACCAATATTGCCTGAGAATTCATCGATGTTAATGTTACTACCTGCAGCTGCCGTAATTTGAAAAGAATTTGTGCCAGCTGTCTGTTGTGTGACTGTGTTATCTGTAATGCTTGCACAAATGGTAGCGGGGCCTGTAGTTGTGTTCACATTAATCCCTGACGATCCGACCGCACTGCCTGTGGTGACCTGGTTGTTGGCGATATCAACGTTAAGAAGGCATCCTGTAGCTGCGTTAATTTGAGCTAGAATACCATTTGTAGGATGGGTCGTAGTCGACGAGATATTGTTATTTTGAATAAGAACGTCACCCGCGCCTGAAGGGTTATTCACTTGAACAACAATGGGTGAGCTATTACCAGCTAAATCCTGGATTGTATTTCCGGTAATGCGAACAGTTGAATTATTCATGCCTGTGAAATGGAAAATACCACTGCTGCTAAAATTTGAAATCAAGTTATTTGCGATAGTTGCATCTGTTGTAGCAGTTGTAGGATCTGCAAAGGGGCCAAAATCAATACCATCTAGAAACCCATAAATAGTATTATTAGATATATTAGCTTGCATAAATGTTGCATCTTCTACTACAACTCTAATTCCTGTGTGTAGAGATGGGGCTGGAGTTGATAAATTGATACATTGATTGTCTTTTATAGTGACTATGCCTTGTCCAGTGACAAGAATTGCTCTATAATTTACACTTCCAATGATGTTGTTATTTTTAATAATAGCTCCATTAATATTATTATCTCCATTAATTATTCCAAACGCTCCCGTTACAGTAACGGTAATATCCATCCCAGAAACTTCATTACCATTCGCTAAGGTCACCACATTTCCCCCTGTATTAGTAATCTGAGGAAAGTTGCTCGTGAAAGCAGGAATTTTAATTTTTCCTTTTGTCGTAGGGATATCATGGGAGATTCCAGAGCCAAATAGCACCTGCCCATTTTGCAATGTAATGCCCTGGTTCATCCCTGTTGAAGTGCCATCGCCTGCGAAAACGTAGATCATGTCATTGGGACTTGAGGCATTTTGTGCGCCGAGCAGTGTCGGAAATGGGCTCTCAAAGGTGCCGTTGGAGCTGCTCGTGTTGTTCACGAACCAGACCATCCAAGGATCTCCTGTCACAGGATTGATCGCTTTTTCTTTTCTAGACACTTTCTTGATCACAGGGATCTCGAAGCGGTAAGGGGCAAACGCAGCGCGAGAAAGGAGAAGATCGTTCTGTTGAGGGCAGTCTTTCCCTTTTCTTTTGAGTTTTCTTCCAAAAGGAAGATTGACCGCGACAGATCCTTGAATAATGTTTTTGAAGAGGTGATCATAAGAATAGGTCGCTTCTAAAGAAACATATTCTTTAAAACGTCCCAGGAGGCGGACTTTTCCTCCCCATGCAGAGGCGTGAGGGGATGAAAAATAATAAGGGCCAGCGCCTGCGTATAGGTCGTACTTAGTGCTTTGAGTGATGTGAGCGCCGACTTCCGCATCGCCTCCGATCATCACATGCCGTTGTTTCGCTTTTATTAAAATATTGTGCCCATGAAATTCGTCGAACTTGAATCCATACTTATGGCTCTTCTGGTCTCCGACGGGGAAATAACCATTCATCCGGTATTCGAAGCGCTTGCCAAGGAGTTCAATTCCAGGGCTCACTTGTTGAGCCGTTAGATGGTGGTGGTCTTGTCTGACATCGTAGTAAAAGTAATATCCCAGGAGATGATTAATCGAGGAAAGGAGAGTACGCCCTCCAACGCCGATATTTCCCGCAAACTTGCCATCGTCGAACACATGCCCTCGAATATCGACAAAAGGCATGCATGTCGTGGTTCGATCATAAATCCCAAACCCTTCCAGGGTCGTGTATCCGCTATGGTAGCCAACCCCTCGCGCTTCTGTATGGCGCAGTCCAACATGCATCATATGAAAGGGGGACCGGCATAGGTCTGGACTGTGAATCATCGGATAATTCTTTTGCTCGGCTGGGGCTGTAGATTGTTGGGAGAGGTTTGAGGGTTGTTCTTGGGGAGCGACTGGCGTTACCTCTTCCTGCTTGACAATCTGTTTTTCTTGCTTGAGCTGCGCGGGTTCCTTCTGTTGCTCTTTGGGAGCGACTCGAGTGGCCTCTGGGGTGACCTCTTGTTGCTTGACAATCTGTTTTTTTCCCTTAGGCTGCGCAGGTTCCTTTTTGGGTTTAACCTCTTCCGGCGCCTTTTCGGTTGGAGTGTTTTCAACAATGGAAGGGGATGAGTCTTCGATGGGAAAATAAGGTGGTTGTTTGCCTTTAGGTTGGCTCTCAACCTTTTTGGATTGAAGAGGGTTAGGCACCACCTCTTTTAGCTGAACACTCTTTTTTTCAATGGAGGAAGGCTCTTTCAATGCCGTATTTTTTGAGGTGCTCCGCTCTGTAATTTTAGGAATTTTAATGAGGTTTTCTTTTAAAAGTTGGGGATTTTTTCCAACAGCTGCGCCAGCGACAGATGCATTTTCAGCATGCCCAACTAATTTTCTCTGAGTATCCAGATTGTCGGCAAGGCCTGGATTTAACAGGATCAGTGAAATGGGGAGAAAGTAAAATTTGCTCATGATTAACACCTAAATAGGACACTACCAAAAATAGAATTATTGGAAAAAGAAAATTATATAATGTCTTAGAAAAGTGTTACCTATGTTAGTGAGTTGGACCCATTTCTTCACCACAGAGACACAGAGGTATAGAGATTGCACGGAGGGAAAAATTTCTTTTTTTGCGAGAGCAAAAAAAGAGATTCAAGCCGCGAAACGCGGCAAATAAAATAACACATTTATAAACTAAGTCGCTTGATTTCGGCTTTGAGTATGGGGACATTAAAGTTCAATACGAGGAGATAATAACCGAAGAATTCTTTTTTTTGCCGCGTTTCGCGGCTGGAATCTCTTTTTTTTGCTCTCGCAAAAAAAGAAATTTATCCCTCTGTGCAATCTCTATCTCTCTGTGTCTCCGTGGTGAAAAAACAGAAATAACTAAAGCAAAGTGAGCAGAGGATCGGCGCCGAGCATACGCACCATTTCTTGTTCACGCTCTTTTTTGGAGAGGGGGGCGATCTGTGTTTTGGTGCGTCCATCGACTTCGATTTTTTGGACGCCGAAATGGGTATCGGCCTTCGAAGCGACTTGAGGAAAATGGGTGATGCAGATCACTTGCCGGTGCTTTCCTAGCTCTTGGAGTTTTTCTCCCATGATCGAGGCGGTTTTTCCTCCGACATTGGCATCGACCTCATCGAAGATCAAAGTGGGGACATTATTTTTTTCAGCGAGGACAATTTTAATCGCAAATAACAGACGGGAAAGCTCGCCGCCGCTCGAGTGCTCTTTGACAAGTCCAGGATGCTCTCCGGCATTTGCCTTTAGCCAAAATTGGACGAGGTCATCGCCTAAATTGTTGCGCGGCTGCGCGAGAATTTCGATACTCACTTCAGCGCTGTTCATGTTCAACTGCCGAAGCTGAGATGTGAGAGCTGTTTGCAATCGGAGGGCAGTTTCGTTACGCTTTAACGTCAGCTCTTGAGCTGTTTGTTTGGTTTGATATTGTGCTTGTTCAAGTGCAGTTTCCCCGTTCTTGATCTCTTCAGAGAGGTTTTCAAACCGTTCCATTTTCTCTTTGATATTCAAATGGTAAGCTGAAATCTGTTCAAATGTCGAACCGTATTTACGCTTTAATTGGGAGATCGAGTTTAACCGATTCTCGAGAAATTGAAACGTGTTGGGATTGGTATCGGTGTTTTGCGAGTAGGATTGAAGGGTTCGCAATGCTTCTGTGAGGACAATTTGAGCCTCTTGAAACAGACTGGAGGGCTCGCTAAGGCTGGGGTCATAAGTGAGAAGAGATTCACAGGTTTTACTGAAGCGGGAAAGTTGGGGCACGACGGCAGAGCTCCCTTCAGAAAGCCCTTTGATCATCATGTCGATCTTTTCTGAGATCTCTTGAGCATTTGCAAGCCGCTGGTATTTTTCGTAGAGGGTTTCATCTTCTCCCCGTTTCAAATCGATCGACTCGATCTCCTCGATTTGTGAGCGCCAGATCTCCTCTTCCCTTTCCCGATGCAAAGAGAGTTGCTGAAGCTCTTCAAGGTTCTTTTGAACCTCTTTTTCTTTGGAAAAGGCATTTTGAAAGGCTTTGAGATCGGTGTAGAGCCCCCCATAAAGATCGATGAGATGGCGTTGGGTGTCGTTATAAAGGAGTGTCTGATGAGCGCCAGCGCCGATCAAATCGATGAGTTGTTGCCCAATTTTTTGTAAAAGGGGAAGGGGCACCATGCGGCAGTTGATAAAGGCGCGATTTTTCCCTTCTTTAGCGATCTCTCTGCGGATCACGAGAAACTCCCCAGGATCGATGTTGAGGCCAGCTTCTTCGAGCATGATTTTGAGGGGAGGGAGTGATTCGATTTCAAAGGCTGCTTCGACAAAAGCACGGTCACAACCTTTTCGAATGTATCCATGATCTGCACGACTGCCCAAAGCGAGTCCGATCGCTTCGATCAGGGCTGTTTTCCCCGCTCCTGTTTCTCCCGTGATCACATTAAAAGAAGGATTGAAATGGATTTCACAAGAATCGACTAAAACGAGGTTATTCAAGATCAAATGCTTGATCACTTAAGATTTCCTCTTTCGTTTTAAAGTGGAGCTTGGCGGTTTGTTCCAAAACCTCGGGACCAAATTTTTTCACGAGGGCTTTTCCAGTCTTGATCACTTGAGATGAAGCTCCTTTGGGAAGCTCCATTTCATACTGTTTTCCTAAATGTTCGAGCCCCTCCAAAAATGCGACGCGGGCCAGAATGGAAGCTGCGGCGACGACGGGATCCGCCTCTGCGCGATGTCTTTGGGTGAGCGAAACCTCGATTTTTTTTTGTTTGAGGGCACTGATGACGACGTGTTCGCTTGCAAATTGGTCGATGATCACCTCAATGCAGCCTGTCTTTGCGACGAGTTCTGCAATCGCTGTCGCATGCCCCCAAGCCAAAAGTTTATTTAGGTTGCGAAAATTACCATAGAGCTCATTATACTTTTTGGGGGAGATGAAGACAATGGCATGGGGGCAAATCGCTTTGATTTTGGCGCTGAGCTTACGCGAAGTTTGGTCGGCAATACTTTTACTATCGCGGACTCCAAGAGAGAGGAGTTGTTTGATCTGTCCTTCATCTGCCTGGACTCCAGCGATGCATAAAGGACCGAAAAAATCCCCTTTGCCCGACTCATCGATCCCGATATGGGGCGTCAAATTGACTGTCGTTTCAGGATAGGAAAAGGCGACCGTTTGGATAATTTCTGGCTCGAGATAGAAAGTGATGAACTCTTCCATATCCTTGCCTTGGACTGTCAGCTTTCCCGAGGCATAGAGGGTGCAGGAGATCCCTTTTTTTTGCGCAGAAAAAACTGTATAGGCAGGGGTCGTGATTTTAAACCCTTTCTGGATGAGATCATTGCGTAATTTATCAGCGAGTTCCAGGCTGATCGTGGCAACAAAGCAAGAACTTTTTTCAGATGTCATCTGTTAAATTTTCTTTAATCATTTTATCAGGAATTTATTTTTACATTGATTTCGAAAAAAAACAAGCTTAGAATTGGATTTTGCAGTGTGGGTCGTTTTTATACTATATTCCGGAGGAATAATGAGTGAAGAATTAAAGCGGATTGGAGACATTTTCAAGGCAAAGAGGCAAGATCTCAGCCTTTCCTTAAAGGAAATTGAAAATTCAACCTCGATCCGTTCTGCCTTTCTCGAAGCGATAGAAGAGGGACAAATTCATGAATTTATCTCAGGGGTTTATGCCTTGGGATTTATCAAACAATATGGTCAATTTTTGGGGCTCGATATCGATGGGATGATCCGCGATAATCCTGTTGCCTTCCGCATGCCTGCGGAAAAACATGAATTTTCTTATGGGATTGGCACCCTGGAAGTGAGAGGGAGCATGGGAGGAGGGGTCAAGTGGCTGCCCAACCTGATTTGGGCAGGAGCTGCGGCCCTTGTGCTCATCATCGCCTGGTATTTGGCAAAGTTTCTCGGCATTCTCTAACTAACCCCCGAGTCAATCCATGTCGACGCCACATTCCGCCAACCGCCTGATTCACGAAAAGTCGCCCTACCTTCAGCAGCACGCCCATAATCCTGTCGATTGGTATCCTTGGGGGCAAGAAGCGTTTGATCTTGCGAAACAATCAGATAAACCGATTTTTCTCTCTATCGGATATGCGACGTGCCATTGGTGTCATGTCATGGAGCATGAATCGTTTGAAAATCAAGAGATCGCCAAGCTGATGAATGAGGCCTTCGTCAATATCAAAGTGGATCGGGAAGAGCTTCCTCAAGTCGACAGTATCTATATGGAGTTTGCCCAGGCATTGATGTCGTCTGCGGGGGGATGGCCACTCAATTTGATCTTGACGCCCGATTTAAAGCCTTTTTTCGCTGTGACCTATCTCCCTCCATCGAGTCGGCGCGGATTGATCGGGATGGGGCAATTCATTCAACATATCAAGCAGCTTTGGCAAAGTGATGAGCGGAAACAACTCATCGAGCAAGCCGATAAAATCGTCGAAATATTTGAACATTCCACAAAAGAGATCGGCGATGCGATTCCCACAGAGCAGAATCTTTTAGCAGCTGTCGAGATGACATTTGAAATGACCGATCCTGTTTATGGGGGACTGAAAGGGGATCCCAAATTCCCGATGGGCTACCAATCCCTCTTTTTATTAGAATTTTCCCGCGAAAAAGGGGATAGCCGTTCCCTATTTTGTGTCGAACTCACTCTAGACATGATGCTGCGCGGGGGGATTTACGATCAGCTGGGTGGAGGCTTTTCCCGTTATGCCATCGATGAGCGGTGGATAGTTCCCCATTTTGAGAAAATGCTCTACGATAATGGGATATTGGCCCGCGCTTATCTCGAAGCGTGGAAATACACGAAGAAGGAGACGTATCAGACTGTTTGCCTGGAGACGCTCGATTATATTTTGAATGAGATGTCCCATCCTGAAGGGGGGTTTTACTCCGCTGAAGATGCTGATTCAGAAGGGCATGAAGGAGTGTTTTACACCTGGACCCCCTACGAGGTGCGAGAAGTTCTTTCCAATGAAGAGGCAGAACTCTTCTGTCAATATTACGGTATCTCGCCTGAAGGAAATTTCGAAGGGAGATCGGTCCTTTACATCCCAATGCCTTTAGAGGAATTTGCGCAGCTGCGCACCATTCCAATCGAAGAGATCCGCTCTATCCTCAAAAAGGGGAGGGCTCAAATGCTCAAAAGACGGCAGTTCCGTCAGCGTCCGTTCAAGGATGATAAAATTTTAGTCTCCTGGAATGGTTTGATGATCGATGCGATGGTCAAAGCCGCCTATCCGCTGAAGAGACCCCAGTTCAGAGAAGCCGCGTTGAAGGCAGCGAGTTTCATCAAGGCGAATTTATGGAAGGAAGGACACCTCCTGCGTCGGTGGCGCGATAATGAAGCCCGTTTCATGGGGGGACTCGACGATTATGCCTTTTTGATCAAGGGACTGATCAGCCTATTTGAAGAAGGGTGTGGATCGGATTGGTTGAAGTGGGCGATCGAGCTTGCCGATCTATTGGAAAAGGAGTTCAAAGTAGAAGGGGGAGCTTTTTATTACAATTTGGAAGATCCTGCTCTTCTGATTAGAAAATGTGAGTATTACGATGGCGCTGAGCCATCAGGAAATGCAGTTCATTGTGAGAATTTGCTCCGCCTTTTCCAAATGACGCAGAATGCAAAGTATTTGGCTGCAGCAGAAGATATTCTCAGAGCGGCCAAACACTACATCGAAGTCTACCCTCCGGGTGCTTGTTATCATTTGATCGCTTTGCAACGCTATTTTGATATCAAAGCTCCCACGATCGTCATCGCCCTCGACGAAGAGGGAAATCTAAAAAATGAGATTCAAGAGATCCTAAGTTCCCGTTTTATGCCCCATCTTACAACGATCTGGAAGAACCCTAAAGACGATCTGCTCTCCACTTTAATTCCTGCACATGTTGATAAAAATTCGATCGATGGACAGACTGCAATTTATATTTGCCGACAAAACCAGTGTGAGGCCCCATTGCTTGAAAAAGGGGAAATTTTGAAGAGACTGGAAACTTTATAGACTAAGGAAGGGACATGGCACAACGTCAAATTGCCGATTATCTGCTGATCCAAGAGCTCGGAAGAGGGTCGATGGGTGAGACCTTTCTCGCAGAGCATCGATTTTTAAAGCGTCTCTTTATTTTAAAAATTTTGCCACAAGAACTCTCTTCCGACGCTGAATTCATCAAACGGTTTGAAAAGGAGATCCTCTCACTTTCTAAACTCGAGCATCCCCATATTGCCAAAATCCATAATGCCTCTTCTTCAGAGGGAACCTACTTTCTCGTCTCAGAGCCCATCCTCGATCAGGCCAACCACTCGACCAATCTCGCAGAGTACTTTGTCAAAAAACACTACCGCCTTTCTGAAGAAGAGGTCTTCAGGATTGCGCGTCAAATCGCCTCGGCGCTCGATTTTGCTCATGAAGCAGTCCTCGGTAGCGAATCTGTCTCCCATGGATCGATCAAGCTCAACAATATTGTCGTCAAAGAGAACAAAGATGGGCTCCAAGTCCACATGACCGATTTCGGCCTTTCCCGCATCATCGGGCCACTTGCAGCTTTAAGCCGCACTTATTACTCTGTTGCAACCTCTCTTGCCGCAGGAACTGGTCTTGCCATTCACAAGGCTGGGCAAGAGAAGTATTCCACGGGTCCTTGGGATCCGATTCAAACCTCTGAACTTCACCGCTCCTTCTGTCAGAGCTTCCTCTTTTTAGCTCCAGAGCAAAAGATGATCGGCCATCCTAAGTCGAGTCCTATCAAAGCAGACATCTATGCGTTCGGTGTCTTGCTCTATTATTTGCTCACTGGGGAATTTCCTGAAGGGTATTTTGAACTCCCTTCAAAAAAAGTGCCTGAATTGAAGTGGAACTGGGATCTTTTGATCTGTAGGGCGCTGCAGACCGATCCTTTAAAACGCCCAGAAAATTTATCTATCCGTATCGAAGAGCTCATCAACTCCACATCGCTGACCTCACCTCGGGTCCAATTGCAAAAGCTCAAGACAATTGCTGAGGAGAATGTAGAGCTCGCTTCGAGACTTGCCCCTTCATCTGCGGGCCCCCACTCTGCCAATCTCTCTTCCCTGCAGGTGAAGCCTCTTCTCAAACCAAAAGAGATCACCAGACCCTCCTTTGAAGCGGATCCAGGTGCAGTTTTCCAAACTGAAATGACTGTTTCTCCTTACAAACTTCAGCCCCAAGAAGAGAAAGAGATCGAACCCCTTCAGACTGAAATGGCGATCGTTCCTGGAGGGACTTATTTGCGGGGGAGCAATCATGGCGGAAGGGATGAAATGCCTCGCCATGCCATTCATCTCCCCTCTTTTGCAATCGACACTCATCCTGTGACAAATGAGCAATTTGTCCTTTTTCTAGAAGCGATGGGAGGGGAAAAAGACAGTAATAATAGCGATATCATCCGCTTAAGGGAATCCCGGATTAAACGGGTAGGTGGAAAACTGAATATCGAATCGGGATATGTCAAACATCCCGTTGTAGGGGTATCGTGGTATGGTGCGATCTCTTACGCGAAATGGGTAGGTAAACGGTTGCCCTCTGAAGCAGAATGGGAAGTTGCCTCCTACGGTGGACGAGAGGATTTTATCTTTCCTACTGGAAATCAACTCGAACGGACTGAAGCCAATTTTTTTAGTTCCGACACAACCCCTGTCATGAGTTACCCTCCCAACGGCTTTGGACTCTATGACATGGCGGGGAATGTTTACGAGTGGTGCCAAGATTGGTACGACTACCATTTCTACGATCTCTCCGTTCAAGAACCCAATCATCCAAAAGGACCTTTACAAGGCGTATATCGGATTCTGCGTGGAGGGTGTTGGAAGAGCTCGAAGGAGGATTTGCGCTGTGCGCATCGCCATCGGAACAATCCTGGGATCATGAACGGAACTTACGGATTTCGGTGTGTCGCCGATGTCGCTGAAGAATAAAGAGTTTTATTCTTTCTGTTTCATTTGTTTCGGCAATATTTGCCGCTCGCCTGCGCTCGCTGCCATTTTCAACTCGCTTGTCAAAAAAAAGGGAGTTGCCGATCGCTTTTTCGTCGATAGCATGGCTCTGACAACCTATTACTTGGGCAAGCAAGCCGATCTGCGGATGTGCAAAGCCGCTGCGAAAAAAGAGATTGAAATCGAGCACGTATCCCAATTATTCAAACCGAGTGATTTTAACCGGTTCGACCTCCTCTTTCCTGTGACGAATGAAGCTGCCGATCTTCTCATGGGCATCGCTCCTTCTGAAGAGGATAAAAAGAAGATCGTTCTGGTCACCGCCTACTCAAAAAAATTTAAGAATCAAGACATTCCCGATCCTTACTATGATGGTGCAGAAGCATTCGACCTCGTCGTCGCAATGGGATTCGATGCATGTGAAGGGATCATTAACCATTATTTAGCATGAATTTGAGGAGATTCTGCTTATGCGCGTCTTCGCTTGCCTGATAATGCAGGGAAATATATTCCGATACCTCACGAGTTGACAATAGAAGGGTTTTATCACTGCCTAATCCATTGCTTTGTTCATTAAAAAACCAATGTGTAATGAACTGATTGCCAGGATAAGAAGCCACAAAATATGTTTCCACTCTTAATTTGTCTCTAGGTTGTATCTTGTGATTCTGACTGTATTGTGTAATGTCTTGAGTCATTTTTGTAATCGCTGCTTGCTTAATATGAGGCATAGATGGGGCGTCAATTTTTACACAATTTTGAGAAATGATCTGACCATTTAGTTTTGTGATGACTGCCATTTTACATTCAGGTTTAGGAAGTTCTGATAAATTTTCTGTACCTAAATGGTGCGTGATACACCTTTTACCGAAGTCGATGATATTTTGTACATCTAGCGAAATTGAAGTGTTAGTCTCACCTGTGGATGATGAGCGGGAAAAAAAATTTAAAATTCGTTTCCAGATCGCCTGTAATTTGACAACAAATTTATTGCAAAAAGTTGTTTCTGTAGCACCGGATTGTAATGACGAAAGGTATCTGTCGTGGTTTATTGAAGTGGAGTAGGTTTCACTTGCAACACTATTCATGGTTCCCATTGATGTACTCGTGCCTGAAGAAGGGATACGAAATGACATATCAAACATCCTGTGTTTTTAAAAAAAACTAATAGCATTATACCAAATGGTATTAATATCGGTCAATGCCATTCTTACTTGCTTAAAAAATTCCTTTGCATTCATATCTAAAAGAGGTTGCCCATTTTCCTGAGATTCGAGTTTTATGAAGAAAGACAATTTTTCCAGTACGATTTTTCAATTGAAAAAAGAAACCCTCAAACGGGTCCTGGGGGTTTTTGACCTTTTTGCGATCGGATATGGAGACTTAGGATCATCGATCTATTATGCCTTGGGAGTCACTGCTCTTTTTGCTCTTGGGGCTACACCCATTGCACTTGCTCTTGCCGGGGTGGTTTTTATTTGTACTGCGCTCACCTATGCTGAAATGACCTCAACAATTCATGAGTCGGGGGGCTCGGCGAGCTTTGCAAGACATGCCTTTAATGATCTGATCTCTTTTATCGCAGGATGGGGATTGCTTCTCGATTACATCGTGACAATTGCCATTTCAGCCTTTGCAGTGGGCCCCTATCTTTCCTATTTTTTCAGTGAACTGCACAAGACATCGGTCCAACTTGTCTTTACGGGGGCTTTGATCGCCATTTTATTTGCGATGAATGTCATTGGAGTCAAACAATCGACGCGGATCAGTCTCCTTCTGACGACGATCACTATTCTCGTTCAGGCTGTCGTTATCGCCATTGGACTCAGCACAGTGCTCGACTTCGATCATGTCATCGATCATGCCCGGGTCAATGTCCCTAATGCCATCTGGTCACCTACCTGGGGGGAATTTTTTAAAGGGGTGGCGATGGCGATGGTGGCTTATACCGGTATCGAATCGATCGCACAGCTCGCTGCAGAAGCACAGCGTCCCGTACGAACAGTTCCTCGAGCCGTTGTCTTGACGATGGGGGTTCTTCTCTTACTCTATCTCGGGATTTCAGTCGTCGCCCTTTCCGCGATCACTCCCCAAGAATTGGGAACAAAATACATCTTAAATCCGATTGCTGCCATTGTCGACGCATTGCCATATGGGAGTAAAATTTTATCCCCTGCAATTGCTTTGGTCGCGGCTATCGTTTTGAGCGTTGCTGCAAATGCTGGACTCATCGGAGCCTCCCGCCTTGCATTCAATATGGGAGAGTTTTACCAGCTGCCCCGTTTTTTTTATGCGATCCACCCCCGTTTCCGCACGCCCATCGTCTCCCTGGCATTTTTTGCGATCCTGGCAGCCGTTGTCGTTATGGTTAGCGGGGGAAGTATGGACTTTCTTGCTGACCTGTATAACTTTGGAGCGATGCTCGCTTTTCTCTCTGCCCATTTATCACTGATCCGTTTAAGGATTAAAAAACCCAATTTGAAACGCCCCTTTCGCGCTCCTTTAAATATCCCCTTTGGAAAATTTTCGATCCCCTTGACGGCGATTATCGGAGCTATTTCAACGTTTAGTGTCTGGTGGCTCATCGTGATCACCAAGCCACAAGGGCGTTATTTAGGCTTTGCATGGATGACGGTCGGCCTCATCATGTATTTCAGCTATCGAAAAACAAGAAAAATGAAAGTGGCAGGCCGAGTCTTGATCGAGCAGATCGAAGTTCCTGGATACCAGCCGATGAAAGTTGCAAAGATACTCGTCCCTACGCGCGGCGGGCTGCAGACAGATACCGTGCAGATGGCGTGTGAAATCGCCAAGTTGCACAAGGCGCAAATCACAGCACTTCAGGTGATCGAGATCCCCTCCTCTCTTCCCCTGGATATCGGGATTCCCCATCGCTTAGCCATTGCAGAGGCGATTTTAAAAAGGGCAGAAGCGATTGCGAGTGAAATCGGTATCGATATCGAACTCAAACTCGTTCGCTCCCGCTCTCTTCACGAGACTATTTTAGAGGTCGCTAAGAAGGGAAAATACGACCTTCTCGTCTTAGGCTCTTTAAAGTCGATCCATGATCCTAAGACCAAGGGAATGAGTAACGTCATGGACAAGATCCTCCGCAGATCCCCTTGTCGTGTCTGGGTTTGCGCAAGTGAAACAGATGGACAAGCTGAATCCACTCTACTCGTATAAAAGTACGACCATTTGACGCAAAGCCGCTAAGACGCAAAGATTTATAATTTATTTCTCTTTGCGTTGAGACCCTTGTGGGCAGGGATTAAGCGCAAGATACGAAAGCGTTGCATTAGAAATGTAAATGAGTTACAATTCCCAGGCTTGATTGCTTGAGTATAGACGTGAAACGACCATCAAAGATCGGCGACGTTTTAAAAAAAGCACGAGAATGTGTAGAGCAAGGCCGATACTATGACACATCTCATGCGATTCTGAGGAAAATCCAGCGTCAAATCAGTTTGATGCATGTGCTCTATGTTTTACGTCATGGTTATCACGAGAAGCGAAAAGATCAGTATAGCTTAGAGCATAAAGACTGGACTTACTCTATCCGGGGTCTAAGCATCGATAGAAGGGACATTCGAATAGCCATTGCTTTTGATGAGGATGAGATGTTAATTATCACAGTAATCGAAATAGCTCGAGGAACAAAGTAAACATGGAAACAAAAAGAGTGAAACGATTCATTTACAAAGGACTCGGATTTCCTGTTGTTTTAATCAATGTCTCTCTAGTAAAAAAAAGAGGCATTTGGACTCCAGCTATCGATTACAACAAATTGCAAAAAGAGGTTCTTTTAGCCTTGACTCATAAACCTGTTGCTTTAACGGGGAATGAGACCCATTTTATCCGCACGTACTTCGAGTTGACACTTGAGAATTTTGGAAAGCATTTCGGTGTTACACATGCCGCTGTTTTAATTTGGGAAAAAACGGGCGACAAGCCAGCAAAGATTAATCCAACCACAGAGCTTTGCATTCGTCTATTTATTCTAGAGAAATTGAATATGAATAATCAGATATTTCGAGAGGCCTTTCGAGAATTTGACATTGCAGGCATTGTCGAGGCATACAAAACATCTTCTCTTAAAGCCAGCAAGCCAGTCACACTAGCTGCTACTCACGTTGCCAAGCGTTCTCCTGCGCGTGTTTAAAACTAAGTGATTTTTAACCATATTGCAAAGAGGGGGTCATCGAAAACAACAGAACCTCTATTGGTCCCTTCCTCATCGAGGATTCCCTTCTCTTTTAGTGCTTTAATTGACGAGGCGAGTGCTGCACTACTTGAAATTTCATATTTGTGCAATAGCTGCTTATGAAAAACCTGCTTACCTTCTTTTGCAGCTAGCCTTACAACTCGTTGTTGGGTCAAAGTCAATGAATTCAAAAGTGTTTGATAAACATAAGCATTTTGTCGTACTACTTTCGTAAGTGCATTTTCAACTGCAGCCTGAGAAATATGACGAGTGCCTTCGGCGACCAGATGGAAACAAATCATCTGTACATAGTTGGGAGTGTCTTGAACTAATTTTCTGAGATCCTGTACAGCCTTGTCTTCGCATTTGATTTCAACTTTTGAAAATCGAGTGATGATCCAATCTGTAAATTCTTCTCCAAAGGAGGGGAATTCCATCGATTGGCAAGATCGATAAAGAGGGCGGGAATTATTGTTGAGCATGTCATATATCAGGCTTTTTCGTGAGCCAGAAAATAGGAACGAAGTGTTTTGCTGCCGTTGCATATGGGTGCGTAAGGTCGCTTCAAGCCAACCTTGATCTTCAATTTGAGATATTTTTTGGAATTCATCGATGGCGAGAATGACACGATCACCTAAGTCATTTAGCCCTGAAAGTGCATTTTGAATCGCTTCTTTAACATCACTATCGGAAAAATGCTCCATTGTGATGCCCAGAGAGGGGTAACCAGAATGTGGATCGATCTCAGCTTGCATTTTTGGCCGCAGCTGTGACAAAAAGCCTTTGATTTTTTTCCATAGACTTTTTTTAGCTTCTAAAGCTCTCAATAACTGCTGAAGAAAATCCCGATGTGAAGTGATGTTGAAGATATCTACAGAAATGCAAATATAAGATTGTCTTTCAAGTTCTTCTAACAAGTTTAAAATGAATGAAGTTTTACCAAAACGTCTCGGTCCAATCAAAACAACATGGATCCGGTTGCTTAAAAATTGGGTTATCGTTCTTGTGAGCTCCGGACGGGGGAAATAATATTCCCCTTTTACAGGATCTCCAAACTTAAATGGGTTGTGATGGATCTCAATCATCCGAGTAAATAGTCTCCTTTTTCTCGAATCGGTCAAATCACTCGTAGAATACTTATGCGCTTTGGATTGATGGCATGCATCAATTTTTCATATTGATTTATTGAAAAATTCATTTTTCCCTTTTCGTACTGGGCATAAGAATTGGGATTCTTAGAAGAAAGACGTTCAGCGACATCACGAATACTCAATCCGCTCTCTTCTCTCTGCCTTATAAGAAGAAAAGACAGAAGAAGCTTGTTATCGTTGGAAGTTAGTCCAAAACTATCACCTTTATAATCATGAACAGTAATATTGAATTCTTTGCTCCAGTCGCTGAAGTAGCTTTTCATGAGCTCAAAAACCGCATCTTTGATCATTAAAAATGCATTTTTTTTTGTTTTTCCTTGGGAGGTTATGTTTAAACAAGGCACTTCAACTATCCACCATCTCCCTTCTTTCCAAATCTTGCCTTCTAATTCCATAAAATATCCTATTTTTCCTTAGGAGGATTATCTTGAGCTGTCTTTAATATCTTTTTAGCAGTATATTCATTAATTTCTCTATGTCTGGGAACCGATTCGTTCTTCTCCCCATTTGTCCATATATCGTGACTACCGCCATGACGGGAAAACTTCCACCCAAACTTGGAAAGTTGCCTTTCGAGATCTGCTTTCTTCATTTGTCACTATTTCTTTAACTGTACATCAATCAATGTACAATGTCAACCTTTAATTTTTCAAGCAAGAAAATACAAGAAGTAAAATCTTGATAAAAAGGCTGTTAAGCAAACTCAACAAGATATATAATATTTTTTTAATATTATGACCATTTAACACCAAGCCGCCAAGATTTATTATCTATTTCTCTCTGCGTCTTAGCGGCTTGGCGTCTTTGCGTTGATGTTTTTTTTTGCAACCTCTTCAGTGTGGAGGTGGCAGGCGACGAGGTGGCCGGGGATAAGCTCTGTCGCTTGTGGTTGGACTTGATGGCATTTGGCCATGGCGTGGGGGCAGCGGCTGGCAAAGGCGCATCCTTTGGGGAGGGCGAGGGGGCTGGACGGTTCACCTGTGAGGAGGGTGGGTTTTCGTTTCCGCTCTAACATCGGATCAGGAATCGGGATTGCTGACAGAAGTGCTTGAGTGTAAGGGTGTTGTGGATTGCTATAGAGCTCTGCGGCAGGGGCGATTTCGACGATGCTGCCCAGGTACATGACAGCGACCCGGTCGGAGATGTATTTGACCATGGCGAGATCGTGGGCGATGAACAGATAGGTCAAGTTGAGCTCTTTCTGCAAATCTTTGAGTAGATTGACGATCTGCGCTTGCACGGAGACGTCGAGTGCCGAGATCGGTTCATCGCAGACGATAAAATGGGGTTTAAGAGCCAGCGCGCGGGCAATCCCAATCCGTTGACGTTGCCCTCCTGAAAACTCATGGGGAAATCGACTGAGTGCCGATTGACTTAAGCCCACCTTATCGATCAGCGTCGATAAATAGTTTTTAATCTCTGCCTCAACCATCGATCGGTGGATGCGCAGCGGCTCGGCGATGATATCTCCCGCCGTCATCCTGGGATTTAGAGAGGAATAGGGGTCTTGGAAGATGATCTGTGCGTGACGTCGAAAGAGGAACAGCTCTTTACGGTTTAATGAGAGTAAGTTCTTTTGCTCATAAAGCACTTCTCCAGAGGTGGCTCGTTCGAGCTGCAGGAGCAAGCGCCCCGTTGTCGATTTACCACAGCCCGATTCACCGACGAGGCCGAGTGTTTCCCCTTTGAAGATTGTCAAGGAGATATCGCGGATGGCGACAAGCTTTTTTCCTTGCACATGAAATTCTTTACGCAGATTTTTAACTTCGATCAGAGGTGTCATTGTAGTTTCTGTATATATCTTAAATCATGTTTGTAACAGGCGCTAAAATGGTTTGGGCCCACTTCTACAAGGGGAGGTTGCCCCTGAATGCAGATCTTCATCGCATCGGGACACCTGGCGCAAAAGCCACACCCTTTGAGGGGATTGCTCAGGTTTGGCGGTGTCCCCTCGATGGGGAAAAGGGGATGATCTTTCGGCTGATCGAGCCGGGGGATTGCGAAAAGGAGGCGCTGGGTATAAGGGTGCTTAGGGTGGGAAAAGAGTTGGTCTACAGGCGCGTATTCGACAATTTGCCCTGCGTACATGACGATCACCCGGTCGCACATCTTTGCAATGACGCTCATATCGTGTGTGATGAGAAGGATACTTGTCTTGCTCGCTTGTTGGATCGCTTTGAGTAGATCGAGAACCTGTGCCTGGATCGTCACATCCAGAGCTGTCGTCGGCTCATCGGCAAGGATTATTTTTGGCTTGCAGGCAAGAGCGATACCGATCATCGCACGCTGGCGCATCCCTCCGCTCAAAGTGTGGGGATAGGCTTCGAACCTCTCTTCTGGAATGCCAACCTCTCTTAAAGTGTCTATAGCGATCTTTTTGGCTGCTGCCCGCGAGGTGTTTGGGAAGTGGCGTAAATACCCTTCCATGATCTGCCCACCCACTTTTGAAGTGGGATTGAGTGAGGTCATCGGATCTTGAAAAATCATCCCAATCTCCCTGCCCCGAATCTCCTGCATTTTTCTTTCCGATAAAGAAAGGAGGTTTTGCTCTCGGTAGAGAACTTCTCCGGCAAACTCTGAACTGTGGCGAGGATTTAGCTGGATCAACGCTTTGGCTGTAGCGCTTTTACCGCTGCCCGATTCGCCGACGATCCCTAACGTCTCTCCTTCGAAGAGGGAAAAGTTAATCCCGCGAACGGCGTGGAGAGCCCCTCCGAAAGAGTGGAACTTCACATGCAAATTTTTCACTTCAAGTAGTTTATTCATCTCTTTAACCTCGGGTCAAAGGCATCCCTTAGACCATCGCCCAGTAAGTTAAAACTGAGCATCGTCAAGCTGATGAAGGTCGCAGGAAAGAAAAGTCGCCAAGGGAAATAGCGCAAAGCGGGCAGCCCATCATTGGCCATCGTTCCCCAACTCGCAATCGGCGCCTGGACACCCAGGCCCAGAAAGCTCAAGAAGGCTTCGGCAAAAATTGCAGAGGGGATCGTCAAGGTCAACGTCACGATGATCGGTCCCATCGCATTCGGAATCAGATGTTGGAGCATGACTCTCCAGCGAGAAGCGCCGAAGGCAAAAGCGGCTTTGACGTAATCTTGTTGTTTGATCTGCAAAATCTGGCTACGGACAATTCTAGCCATATTGATCCATCCTGTGATCGTGAGGGCGATGATGATCGTCATGATGCCAGGGCCGATGATCACCATCAAGAGGATCACGACGAGAAGATAGGGGATGGCATAGAGAATATCAGCGATCCGCATCATCCACTCTTCCACTTTTCCACCGAGTAGAGCGGAAAGGGTCCCATATAAGACTCCGATCACGAGATCGACAAGGGAAGCGGTCATTCCGACAAAAAGGGAGATACGCGCTCCCCACCAACATCTTGTGAAGAGATCTCTACCGAGCTCATCCGTTCCAAACCAGAAGGTCGAGTTTGGGGGCGTATTTTTAAGCGAGAGCTGAGTTTCGTAATAAGTGTAGTGGGAAATCAGTGGACCGACAATGGCCATGGTAAGGAGAAAAAAAAGGGAGATCAGAGCGCCCATCGCGATCTTATTCCGTTTCAATCGATGCCAACCATTTTCCCAGTAAGAGGTTGTTGGCGCGTAAACAGTGGCCTCTTCGATGCTGTTTTTTTCAGCTTGAGTTAGAGGAGAAAAAGCATTATCTTCCATCGATCACTTTTCGTAACTGAATTCTGGGGTCGATCAGACAGTATAAGAGATCGACCAAAAATACACATAGCATTAGGATAGCGCTGTAAAAAATTGTCGTTCCCATGATCACTGTGTAGTCGCGGTTGGTGATACTCATCACAAACCACTGGCCCAGGCCAGGGATGCCAAAGATTTTTTCAACGGCAAAGCCTCCTGTCAGAACAGCTGCTGTCAGAGGGCCGAGATAGGTGATGACAGGCAAAAGGGCATTTCGAATCACATGGAAAAAAATGATTTGAAAGGGATTGAGCCCTTTCGATTTCGCTGTTTGGATATAATCCTGCTGCATCACTTCGACCATATTTGCACGTGCCAATCTGGCAATGAAGGCCATCGGCAAAGCGGCAAGTGAAATCGCGGGCATGATCGTTTGAGAAAAGGTTCCCCAGCGCGCTACGGGAAGCAGATCGAATTTCATCGCCAGAAAATACTGTAAAAAGCTCGCCAAAATAAAGCTGGGTACTGAAATGCCGATCACAGCGATCGCCATCGTGAGGTGATCTTGCCACTTGAGGTGGTTGAAAGCGGCGATCGACCCTAAAGTGATCCCACCAAAAACGGCGATACATAGCGCCTCCATCCCGAGATAAAATGAGACTGGAAAGCCATCGGAAATGATCTCATTGACCGTGCGTCCTTCATATTTAAATGAGGGGCCCAACTCAAGCCTTAGGATCCCTTTGAGATACTTGGCGTATTGGACGTAAAGGGGTTGATCGAGGCCGTAGTGTTTCCTCATCGCTTGGAGAATCTCCTCAGGGATTGCCTGTTCTTGCACAAAGGGATCCCCAGGGATAGCGTGCATGAGAAAAAAAGTGAGGGTCGTTACCGTGAACAGGGAGATGAGGAGGATGGTTCCTTTCTTAGCGAGGTACTGGATCATTCAACTCCACATAGGCCCATTTGAGATCCAAATCATTTAATTCAGAGAGATAGATCCCTTTGACATACGGTTTTTTGACATAAGCACCGGTATAAAAATAGATCGGGGCGATCGGCATCTCGTCCATCAAGATTTTTTCTGCCTGTTTGAGAAATCTGATCCGTCGATCGGGATCAGGGGTGAGGTCTGCTTCTTCGAGCAGTTCAGAATATCTGGGATTGTTCCATTGGGAATGGTTGTTACTGCTCGACAGATAACGGTAGTAGTTTAAAAATGTGCTGGGATCGTTGATATTGGCCAATTCCCCCAAACGGGCAATTTGGAATTTATGGTGGTGCAATTCGTCGAGAAAGACTTTCCATTCTTTATTTTCCAATTTGACTTGGATCCCGAAGGCTCGATGCCATTGTTCCTGGATCGCTTGGGCAATTTTATGATGGCCGACAAGAGTATTGTAGCTCAAAGTGATGGGGGAAAGAGCTTCGACACTCGTCCCGAGTTCTTCTAATCCGAGGGCAAAAAGCCTTTTTGCTTCTGCAATATCATTATCCTGGAAATAGGGATGGGGATCTTTCCACATGGTGGGTGGAATCAAACTCATCGCGGGGATTTGCCCCATTTGCATCACGTTCGCAACAATTGCCCCACGATTGATGGCAAGTGCAAATGCTCTGCGCATATTGACATTCGTGAATGGAAATTCTTTGGTATTGAAGACATAGAAATAGGTTCCAGCGATAGGATAACTCTCGAGCCCCCCTTTTTTAATGAGAGAGGAAAGCGCTTCTGTCGGAAGATTAGATAGAGGATACCCGGCCCAGTCGAGCTCACCATTTTCAAACATCGCAAGTTCTGTCGTCTCATCTTCGACAAGGGTAAACACGACACGTTCCAACTTCAAATTTTCTTTGTCCCAATAATGGGGATTTTTCACCATGACAATGGAATGATGATGTTGCCACTCCTCTATAAGAAAGGGTCCATTGCCGACGTAATGATCTTGGGTCCAGTTAGGGTATTTGCTGGTGATATGATATGGCGTTGCAAAAAAAGCATGTGTCGCGAGCGCAGAGAGAAAGTAGGGGACAGGGTGTTCGAGATCGACTTGAAGAGTTCTCTTGTCCAAAGCCTTAACGCCGACTTCATCGATTGTACAACGGCGCGATTTGGCGGCTCTCCCGTTTTTCAAGATGTAAAAATCATAAGCAAATTCGCATGGAAAGGAGGGATTGAGGATCTCCTTCCATGTCTTCTCAAAATCATAGGCCGATAGATCTTCACCATCAGACCATTTAGCCTCTCGCAAAGTAAAAATGTACCGTTTGCCATCTTCAGAGATCTCGATCTTCTCTGCAGCCGCTGGAATCGGCTGGCCAGTCGGATCGATCCGCGTCAGTCCTTCAAAACACATCTTCAGAATAGAAATTGAGGTCGAATCGGTTGCCCTGCGAGGATCGATCGTTGGAGGTTCTGAATGAATATTTAAGCGGAGCTCTTGTGAAGTTGGGTGGTAGACCTTATCTTTTTTACCACAGCCTGTAAGAAATAATGCCAAGGCCACGCCAGATGAAATCCATCGGTCCATGTCGATATCCCCAATTTTGAACTTTGGTATAGTCCAAACTTCAGTAAAAAGCACCAGTTATTTTAGGTAATCGATCAACCCCTCAGCTGTCGGCGCAAAGGTCTTGTCACCTGGCATCCAATTCGCCGGACAGACTTCACCGAATTTTTCATATGAGATGAGCGCGTCGAGCGTGCGGAGCACTTCGTCGACACTCCGTCCGATCGGAAGATCGTTGATGAGCTGATGGCGCACAATCCCATCTGGACCGATCACAAAAAGGGCGCGATAAGCAATCCCTTCTTCTTCACTGAGCACGTGGAAATCACGGGCAATCGATTTGTTAAAATCGGAAACAAGAGGGTATTCGACCCCTTGAATCCCTCCCAATTCCCTTCGGGTATTGAGCCACGCGAAATGGCTGAATGCGCTGTCGACGGAGCAGGCGACGACTTGGGCATTTCTGGCAGCGAATTCATCCTCTTTTTCCTGAAAAGCGTGCAGCTCTGTCGGACAGACAAAAGTGAAGTCGAGGGGATAGAATAAGAGAACGACGTATTTCCCCTTGAATTCCTCTAGAGAAAAATGATCGACGATTTGCCCATCGACAACCGCTTGGGTAGCAAAACTCGGGGCGGTTTGACCCACGAGCAAACCGTTGCCTTCATATTTACATTTCGCATAGCTAAGTGTCGTGCACATTCCAAAAAAAAGGGTAGTGAGAAGGATCGATACTTTTTTTTTCATAGCGGGTATACCTCCAAGTTTTCATGAAAGAATTAAATTAAAAAATGGGATTTTAGGAAAGATTTTTTTTTATCACAAGCAGGGCGCCAGACATTAGAAAGATGTTTTTAATCACAGAGGGGAACAGGAGGCACAGAGGAACACAGAGATTAAAAAAACGGCCTAATTTTTTCGCGAAGGCGAAAAAAATAGAGTCTTCATTTTTTGCTCTCGCAAAAAATGAAAAACTTAAAGCTCCGTGTCTCAGTGATCTCTGTGTAAATTTAAAAAAGTCTTTTTGGTGTCCAGAATGACAACTTCTTGTGATTTATTCAATTTAGCCTTATCATCTTGACCTTATGAAGCGCTTACACCACTTCGGTAATAAAATCCATTTTGTCAGTTTGGGCTGTGCGCGCAACCTCGTCGATACAGAGGTGATGCTCGGCATTCTGCTCAAATCTGGCTATGAAGTGACTGAAGCTATCGAAAAAGCAGATTACCTCGTCGTCAATACTTGTGGTTTTTTGGCAAGCGCGCGCAAGGAATCGTGCGACACGATCGCCTCCCTTTTTGAAGCGAAGAAAAAACGGGCCAAGGTGATCGTCGCTGGCTGCATGGTGCAAAAGCACAAAGATGAGCTCAAAGCGCAATTTCCAGATATCCATTATTTCTTGGGATCTGGCGATATGGAGAAGATTTTAGAAGCGGTCCTGTCAGATATCCCAGGGGAAGCTGTCACATCTGCGCGCAGTTATCTCGAATGGGGTGAAGTTCCCAGGCAACTCTCCACACCGAAAAATTACGCCTATCTCAAAATTGCAGAAGGGTGCGCGAAGCAATGTGCTTTTTGCATCATCCCAAAAATCAAGGGACCCTTGAGGAGCAAACCTCAAGAACAGGTTTTAAAAGAATTCGATACCCTTCTTTCTGCAGGCGTCCATGAAGTGATCCTGATCGCGCAAGATCTCGGAGATTATGGCAAAGAGCGGAAAGAGAGATCTGCCCTAGAAGCTCTTGTCCGCGAAATGTTGAAACGAAAAGGGGATTTTTGGCTCCGCTTTTTGTATCTATACCCCGATGAGATTACAGATGAGCTGCTCGCACTCATGGCATCGGATCCCCGTATTTGCGCCTATTTGGACATGCCCATTCAACATGTCAATGGGGCGATGCTAAAAGCGATGCGGCGGAAAACCTCCCGTGAACAGATCATCTCTACAATTCAAACGCTGCGCACTCGCCTTCCCGGCGCGATTATCCGCACCTCGCTCATGGTCGGCTTTCCTGGAGAGACGGAAGAGCAGTTTGAGGAAATGGTCCAATTTATCCAGGAGTATCCCCTCGATAACATCGGAATCTTCAAATACTCACGTGAAGAGGAATCCCCTTCTGCAAAAATGGGAGGACACCTTCCTGAAGAGGTCAAGCAGGCCCGTTTTGAAAAGCTCGCCACTACCCAGAGGGAGGTTGTCCGCAAGCGGAGCCGCGCTTACATAGGTAAAAAGTTAAAAGTCATCGTCGAAGGGTACCATCCCGATTCACCCTATTTGATGCGAGGGAGGTTTTATGGACAATGTCCTGAGATCGACGGTCAGGTGATCATCAACGACGGTCGAAAAGTCGATGCTTTCGGGAAATTTTATGAGGTAGAAATCACAGATGTCGCCGATTACGACTTGATCGGCTCTGTCCTTGGCCCCATTACACCAAAGAAACCCTCACTCAATCTCCTCTCATGAATCACCCACGAAGAGTCGTTTTAAAGGCTGGAAGGGAAAAACCCCTCCACAATCGCCATCCCTGGATCTTTTCAGGTAGCATCGATTCTTTTCCCGATTTTGAAAATGGGGAGATTCTACCCGTGTATAGTTCTGTGGGGGAGTTTCTTGCCAAAGCCTATTTCCATACTGAAAATTCTATCTGTGGGCGCGTGCTGACTTTTATCGATGAGCCTATCGAAAATGCGATCGATAAGAGGATCTCTGAAGCCATTGCCTTAAGGGAAAAAATGTTTGATCGAGACAAAACGAACTGTTTTCGTCTGATCAATGCTGAAGGGGATGGATTGCCTGGACTGATCGTCGATATCTATGACGATCTTGCCGTTGTTCAGATCAATACACACGGTATCGAGCAGCTTAAACCCCTCCTCGTAGAAAAACTCAAGAGCAAGCTAAAACTGCGCGCCATTTATGAGAAATCCCATTCAAGCGCTAGGCGTCAAGAAGGGCTTCCCGACTCTGTGGGAGCTCTTTTCGGAGAATGTCCTAAAGAGATCCTCGTCAAAGAAAATGGCCTATTGTTTCTGGTTGCCATTGAAGAGGGACAAAAAACAGGTTTTTTTCTCGACCAGCGTGAGATGCGCCAACTCATCTATCGTTTGAGTCAAAATAAGCGGGTGCTCAACTGCTTTTCTTATACAGGTGGATTTTCCCTTTTTGCCCTGAAAGGGGGGGCTGAGTTTTGCACCAGCATCGACAGCAGTGAACAAGCCTGCCGTTACGCGATGGAAAATACCCAGCTCAACCACATTCCCCTTCACTCCCATGAAGTGATCCGATCGGATGTTTTTGATTATTTGAAAAACCCCATACAACCTTTCGATATCGTGATCCTCGATCCCCCAGCATTTGCTAAAAAGCGGTACGATGTCGACAGTGCTTGCCGCGGCTATAAAGAGATCAACCGGCGTGTCTTTGAAATGATGCCACCCGATTCTTACCTGCTCACTTGCTCCTGCTCCCATTTTATCGATGAGGATCTCTTCCAACAGGTCGTTTTTCAAGCAGCGATCGAGGCTAAACGGGAAGCTGCCATCTGCTCTCGGCACATTCAAGCGAGTGATCACCCCGTCTCCCTTTTCCATCCCGAAGGAAAATATTTGAAAAGTTTACTTCTCCATATCTCTTGAAGAAAAGCATTTTGCGTTAAAAGATCCCATTTGTATAAAAGGGCTTTAGACCTCTTGCGTAACCCAATTTACGTGCCCCTGTGCATGCCCGTGCCCTTGCCCGAATTAAGATGGTTCAGAAAAAGCATTAATCGGGCACCGGCACTGATACGCTCACAGGCACGTAAGAGAGGTTATACAAGAAGTCTTTTGTACAAATGGAGCGACGTGAAATTTAAAATCATCACTCCAGATGCTCCCGAATATCAGGCTGAGCGGATGCTGCGATGGGAGGTCTTGTCTAAGCCTTTGGGAATCCCTCCAGAATGGGAAATCCTCCCCGAAGAAAAACAGAGTCTACATCTGATTGCCACCGATGGTAAACGGCTTGTCGGTTGTGTCTGCTTCTATCCTGAAAGTGATACAAATGGCCGGATCTTTGAAATGGCTGTGAGTGAAGAGTATCAAGGGCGTGGTTTTGGCCGTCAGCTTTTACATACTCTGGAACGGATGCTTATAAAGAAGGGGATCGACGCTGTCTATCTCTTTGCAAGGCCCGAAGTGGAGGAGTTTTATTCCCTCATGGGCTATCAGGCTGAAGGGGAAACCATTCTTGAGATGGGATTGAAACAGCGGCTGATGAAAAAAAAGTTATCTGAAAACACTTCGTTATAAACAGCTTAAGAATAGATCCATTTCGTGAGAAGCGTCCTTGAGTGCTGTCAAGAATGAAATCCGTTGCATTTGAGCTGTCATGACGGGAACTTCAGTCAGGTCAATGACCACTGCTTTGAGATAAGACTCATGGGGAGCAGTTTTGGAATGCTTATCATTGATAAAATCGATGACGGTATCTGCAATCTCTTCGAGTTGCTCTCGAGTAGGAGTAAAATTTGTATCCCTTTGCATTTTAGTGATTAAAGTGTCGATTCGGCTTTTGATTTTTTGGGTTTCTTTAACAAGAGGGGATGATTTTGGAACAGGAAGGGCGCCCATAGAGTTTCTCCTTGGAATGCTTTCTTATCTTTATTATTTTATTTTTTGTAATTAAATTCAATTAGATTTATTTTTTAATATTATAAGTTATTATAAATTACTGAATTAAGAGTCTGTCTGCGATATTGGTTATTTTGATTTTTGATGGATTTTTCTTTTGGCTTTGATTCTATTCCGCAGGACATAGTTAAGTTAACTAGGCCAAGGAATAGAATCAAAGCCAAAAGAAAAAGGCGCAAAAAGCAATTAACCAAGATCACAGACAGGCTCTAACTCTTTTGGACTTGATCGGAAGAGGAAACACCAAAATCCCGTATCTTAATTGTCGAATCATCTGAGGCTGAAATGAGCTTGCCCTCATGCATTAAAATGTTATGGATGAATTTTTGATGGTCTGTAAATGTCTGCAACTCTTTTCCGCTGATCAGATCCCAGATCTTAATGATACCATCGTTTGATGCTGAAATGAGCAGGTCTCCGTGGATTAAAATGCGAGCGATCGCAGCTTTATGACCTTTAAGCCTCTGCAGCTCTTTTCCACTATCAAGATCTAAGATCTTAATTGTGAGATCGTATGATGCTGAAATGAGCTTGTTTTCGTGCACGAAAATGAAATTGCCTATAAGCCTTTGCAATAATTCTCCGCTTTGAAGATCCCATATCGTAATTGAGTGATAATCGGAAGCTGAAATGAGCTTATCTTTATATGTTAAAATATTATTGGCAGGGTATGGATAGGTCGAAAGTGTCTTCAACATTTCTCCACTGGTTAGATCCCAGATCTTAATTGTGCGATCTTGTGAAGCTGAAATGAGCTGATTCCCATGCAATAAAATATGAGTGATGCATCTACGATGGCCTACAAGCGTTTGAAACAACTGACAGTTTTCGAGATTCCAGATCTTAATTGTGAAATCGTCTGAGGCTGAAATCAGCCTGCCCTCATGTATTAAAATGCTATTGACTGTGGATTGATGGCGGACAAGCTCCTGTAACTGATTTCTGTTTTTAAGATCTAAAATCTTAATTATACCACTATGGTATGATGTTGAAATGAGCTTGCCTCTATGCATTAACAAGCTACGGATCCTGTTTTGATGGTGTGTAAGTGTCTGCAACACATCCCCACTGATCGGATCCCAGATCTTAATTGTGTTATCGATCGATCCAGAAATGAGCCGATCTCCATCTATTAAAACGTGAGTGACCCCGCTTTGATGCCCTGTTAGCGTCTGAGAACGATGTTTACCACTCCTCATATTACGCTCTACGCAGGCCAGATGCTTATAAACCTCTAGTGGATCTTTGGCTTTTGATTGAGAATTGAGATAAAGGCCAGGAAAATTTTTCTGTAAAAGAGAGTTCCACAAGCAAAAATCTGAAGAAATTTGAGTGTATAAATTCCGATTTACCGAAGTAAATCGAACAAAATCATGAGCAATCAAGTAAGAGCCAATGAGCCGTAAAATATCATTTGGGATCAAGCTCTTTACAGGATGAGAATTTGTTATCGGGTAACTGGTATCCTGAGTTCTCGATGAGGGATTGTCTATAGAGGGAGTCATGTAATATCTCGTATTTATTTTAAAATCTTATTATTATAATAACTAATTCAGATTAACGCAATAATTAATAAAATACATTATATGCCCATTGCGAAGAAATCTTGAGGAGCTATATCCCTCCGCTCTACAAGAGCTGCCAGGCTGTCAATCTTATGCTTGTGAATCGCACCCCAAGCCAAATTAAGACCATGTTGTCCCACATAAGTTCGAAGACGAGCAATCCGGTGCTCACAATCTGTGACTTTAAACCTGTCGACTAGACCATTCACTTCGTTTATAACTAGTTTATAGTTCCCAGATTCAAACTTCTCCAAAAGGGTCACACGAGCTCCACACTCATGTTTGAATTTATCTAAATAATCGATTAACTCTTCTCTTAAAGCAATCCAGGGGTTATCTCTATCATTCTCATAGGGGGGTAGGGTGCAATTCATCGATTCACGTATTCTTTGATCCACGGCGTCCAATAAAGTCTGCAAGAGGATAAAAATAGGATCACTCTTTGCTAAAGCTTGAGTTTGACGTTTGTTGTGGTCCTCCTCTTTCACTGCATCCAGAGCAATCAGATGTTGAAAATCGTGAAGAGAAAGCCCCAATGCTTCGATGTCGGCTAGAGAGAAAATCCCTATATCTTCTAAGAAACAAGATCTGACTTGCAGCTGCGTAGAACAATCATATATTCCAAGAGCGGTAAGTAAAGAAGCGAGTTGTTTAAGGCTTTGCTTTTTAGGAAAGGCTAGATTTTTGGAAGAGGGAACACCAAAATCCCATATTTTAATTGTGAGATCTTCTGAGGCTGAAATGAGCTTGCCTCTATCCATTAAAATGGTACGGATTTTGTCTTTATGATCTGTAAGCGTTTGCAACAATTGACCGTTTTCAAGATCCCATATCTTAATCGTGGCATCATCTGAGGCTGAAATGAGCAGGTTCCCATGCACTAAAATCTGATTGACCCAGTCTTTATGACCTCTAAGCATTTGCAACAATTGATAGGTTTCAAGATCCCATATCTTAATTGTACCAATGCTTGAAGCGGAAATGAGCTGGTCTTTATACACTAAAATCTGACTGATATAGCCAGGATGAGTCAGCGTTTGCAACAATTGACCGTTTTCAAGGTTCCAGATCTTAATTTTGCCATCGCCCGCTGCTGAGATGAGCTGCTTTCCATATATTAAAAGGTGTTTGACGGGTCCTATATGACCTGTAAGTATTTGCAACTCTTTTCCTTTTTCAAGATCCCATATCCTAATTGTGCAATCTTTTGAGGATGAGATGAGCTGCTCTCCATGCATTAAAATCTGAATGACTCCGTCTTGATGACCCGTAAGCGTCTTCAACTCATCTCCATTTTCAAGATTCCAGATCTTGATTGTGTGATCGTCTGAGGCTGAAATGAGCTTGTTTTTATGCACTAAAATGGAAATGACCATGCCTGAATGGCCTCTAAGCGTTTGCGGCTCTTTTCCGCTTGCAAGATCCCATATTCTAATCGTTCGATCGATTGAGGTTGAAATGAGCTTGTTTCTATAAATCAAAATGTTATTGATCGTGAGGGTATGGCCGGTAAGCGTTTGCAACTCTTTTCCGCTGATCAGATCCCACATCTTAATTGTAGGATGGATTGAGGTTGTAATGAGCTGATCACCGTTCATTAAAATCTTACGGACCCGGCCCTTATGGCCCGTAAGCGTCTGAACTTCACACGTGCCAGTTCTCATATTATTCTCTACGCATGTCAGATGCTTATAAACCTCTAGTGGGTGTTTGGCGTCTGATTGAGAATCGACATAAAGACCAGGAAAACATCTCTCTAAAAGAAAATCCCATAAGAGGGGATCGGGAAAAATTCGAGTGTAGATATGAGGAGTTGCCAAACCAAATTGAACCAAATCATAAGCGCTCAATTGAAAGAGAATGAGCTGCAAAATTTCTTTTGGGATCAATTTTTCTATAGAAGGAGAATTTGTCATCGAGTAACTAGTATTCTGAGTTCTCAATGAAAGATCGTTTGACGGGGAAGTCATAATATATCCTATATTTTTTATATTTAAAAGTCATTATTGTAACATCTAATTAATGTTAACATATTATTTAATATAGTGCAATTTATCTTTAACTTAATTACTTTTTTAGTTTATTTGTAAAAACTTTTTTTTAATTATTCTAGATATATGACTATTAAGAAGAGGGATATATTGACTTAAATACCTAATAAAGAAGCCTTTACGGCTTCTTTCTTAAGCTCTAAAATATTTTATCTGTAGGGACTTAGTCGGAAGAGGGAACATCAAAATCCCAGATCATAATTGTGCAATCGTCTGAGGCTGAAATGAGCTTGCCTTCATCCATTAAAATACTATGGATCCTTTGTTTATGGCCTTTAAGCGTCTGCAACTCTTTTCCGTTTGCAAGATCCCAGATCTTAATTTTACCATTGCATAATCCTGCAATGAGCAGGTTCCCATATACTAAAATTTTTTGGACCTTCAAGTCTTGATGGCCTATGAGTGTTTGTAGCTCTTTTCCGCTTTTAGGATCCCAAATCTTAATTGTACCATCATCCGAAGCTGAAATGAGCTGGTCCCCGTGCATTAAAATGTGGTTGACCACGTCTTGATGACCTGTAAGCGTTTGTAACAATTCTCCGCTCTCAAAATTCCAGATCTTAATTGTGTGATCGCATGAACATGAAAACAGCCTGCCCTCGTGCACTAAAATGCTAGTGATCGGGCCTTGATGGCCTGTAAGCGTCTGCTCTTTTCCGTTTTCAAGATCCCATATTTTAATTGTGTTGTCTGAGACTGAAATGAGCTTGTCCCCATGCATTAAAATGATACTGATCCAGCCTTTATGGATAAGCGTCTGCAACTCTTTTCCGCTCATCGGATCCCAGATTGTAATTATACCATTACTTGATGCTGAAATGAGCTTATCCTTATGTATTAAAATGCTATTGACCGAACCTTGAAGCCTATTGACCAAGCCTCGATCGCTTGCAAGCATCTGTTGTAACTCTTTTCCGCTCATCTGATCCCAGATCTTAATTGCACCATCATCTGATGCTGAAATGAACTTGTCCCCGTCCATTAAAATGGTATTGATCTGGCCTCGATGGCGTGTAAGTGTTTGCAACTCTTTTCCGCTTTTAACTTCCCAGATCTTAATTCTACCATCGTGTGATCCTGAAATGAGTCGATTTCCATCAGTTGAAATGGAAGTGACCTTTTTTTGATGTCCTTTTAACATCTTAAGTTGGCATGTGCCAGTTCTCATATTTTTCTCTACGTGTGTCAGATGCTTATAAACCTCTAGTGGGTGTTTGGCGTCTGATTGAGAAGCGGCATGAAGACTTGGAAAACATTTTTGTAAAAGCAAATTCCATAAGAAGGAATCTGAAGAAACTTGAATGTATAAAGGCTTGTTTGACGAAGTGAATTGAAGCAAATCATAAGCGCCCAAGTGAGAGCAAATGAGAGGAAAAACGTCTTTTATACTAAATGCTTCGACAAAAGGAGAACTTGTCGTTAAAGATAAGGGATTTCTTAATGGGGTAATGTTTGAAGCCATAAAATGTCCTATAATTTATTTTATATTTAAAACTGTGTGTCTTGTATTATTAATTAATTTAATAATAACATTACTTTTAATTTAAAGCAATTATTATTATTTTTTATATATTAAATTAATTATTATATATATTGCTGGATTAAACTGAAAAGGAAGTTCCCAAAGATAGGGAGTATGTTCACTCAGATCCCCGAACAGACTGAAGAAAGAAGCCTTTACGGCTCCTTTCTTCGAGCTCTAAAATATATTATATCCCCATTGCGAAGAGATCTTGAGGAGCAATATCTGTCCGCTCTAGAAGAGTTGCAAGGCTGTCAATCTTATGCTTGTGAATCGCACCCCAAACCAAATTAAGACCATGTTGTCCCACATAAGTTCGAAGACGAGCAATCCGGTGCTCACCATCTGTGGCTTTAAACCTATCGACTAGACCATTCACATCGTTTATAACTTTGGCATAGTTATCTGGTTCAAACTTTTTCAAAAGGGTGACAGGAGCTCCACACTCACGAACGAATTTATCTAAATAATCGATTAACCCTGCTCTTAAGGCAATCCAGGGGTTATTTCTATCATTCTCATAGGGGGGCAGGGTGCAATTTATCGATTCATGTATTCTTTGATTCACGGCGCCTAGCAAAGCCTGCAAGAGGGTAAAAATAGGCTCACTCTTTGCTAAAGCTTGAGTTTGACGTGTTTTGTGGTCGCTCCCTTTCACTTCATCCAGCGCAATCAGATGTTGAAAATCGTGAAGAGAAAGCCCCAATGCTTCGATGTCGGCAAGAGAGCGAATCCCTACATCCTGTAAGAAACTAGATCCGATTTGCAGCTGCGTAGAACAATTGTTTATTCCAAGAGCGGCAAGTAAAGAAGCGACTTCTTCAGGGCTTTGCTTTTTAGGAATGGCTAGATTTTTTGCAGGGACTGGGCTAGAAAGCGGTAAGGAGGGAACATCAAAATCCCAGATCTTAATTGTGCGATCGCGAGAGGCTGAAATGAGCTTGTCATCATGCATTAAAATGAAACTGATCTGGTTTTGATGGCCTTTAAGATTTTGCAACTCTTTTCCGCTTTTATCATCCCGGATATCAATTGTGAAATCACTTGATGCTGAAAAGCGCAGGCCCCTGTGTACTAAGCTAGAGAGCATGCGATTGCAGGGTAGCGTCTGTAACTCTTTTCCACTTTCAAGATCCCAGATCTCAATTGCACCATCGAATGAACGTGAAAAGAGCCTGCCCTCGTGCATTAAAATGCTATTGATCGCGCCTCGATGGCCTGTAAGCCTCTGCAACTCTTTTCCGCTTTCAAAATCCCATATTTTAATTGTGTTGTCTGAGACTGAAATGAGCTTGTCCCCATGCATTAAAATGATACTGACCCAGCCTTCATGGGTAAGCTGCAACTTTTCTTCGCTTCCAAGATCCAAGATTGTAATTATATTCTCGCTTGATGCTGAAATGCACTTATTCTTATGTAAAAATTTATTAGCCAAGCTTTTTTTGTTTGCAAACGTCGATTGTAACTCTTTTCCGCTCATCAGATCCCAGATCTTAATCGTATCCTTGTATGATACTGAAATGAAATTGTTCTCGTATATTGAAATGTGAGCGATCGCATCTTTATGCTCTGTTAACACCCGAAGTTGATAGTTGCCAGTTCTCATATTTTTGTTTATGCGTGTCAGATACTGATAAACCTCTAGTGGGTATTTGCTGTCTGATTGAGAAGCGACATAAAGACTAGGAAAACATTTCTGTAAAAGCAAATTCCATAAGAGGGGATCTGGTAAAATTTGAGTGTATAAACGCTTATTTGCCGAAGTAAATTGAACCAAATCATAAGCACTCAAGTGAGAGCAAATGAGACGAAAAATGTCTTTTGAACTAAATGCTTTGACAAAAGGAGAATTTGTCGTTAAGGATAAGGGATTTCTTACTGGGGTAATGTTTGATGACATAAAACGTCCTATAATTTATTTTATATATTTAAATTGTTTGTTTTATACTATTAATTAACAATATTTAGAATAACATTATTGTTTGGTTTATTGCAATTAATTTTTATATATTTTATACTTTAAATTAATTATTATATATATTCCTGAATGAGACTGAGAGCGACAAGGGAAGCTGTTTCAGCGCGTAAAGTGTTGGAATGTAGACGTATCCCCTTGGCACTAAGGGAGTTATTTAAAAACTCACCCTCTCGGAGATCAAAACCGCTTTCAGGACCGATAAAAAGAACGACGGGGGCTGGGAGGGGTTTCTTTAAAGGAAGTTTCCAAAGATAGGGAGTGTCTTCACTTAAGTTCCCGAACAGTAGAGTTCCTTGCAGGGGTGTCCATTTCAAGAGGGGAGGTTTTAATTCGATGGTGGGTAGATCGAGTCTGCCACATTGTTTCATGGCTGAGATGGCAAGGTGTTTGAGGCGGGCAGATTGTGTCTCACTGAGCTGATCTTTTTCACTCAATATTCCTGGAAAGAGCCAGAAGGCTGTCACATTGAGTTCAGTCCCTTTTTCTATGATCCATTCGAGGTGGTTCATCCGTGTTAAAGCTTGAGCGAGGATCAGGGGTGGTTTTTGGGGTGGTTCTTCAAAGAGGCGCACGACGCGGAGTTCAGCTGCTTGTTTCTTTAACTCTGTAATCCTACCTTCAGCGAGTTGTCCTCGCCCATTGATCAGCTCGACGAGATCTCCAACTCTAGCACGGAGGACTCGAGAGAGATGGTGAAATTCATCGTCAGAGAGAATAACCGTTCCCTGTTCTTGAAGGGGGGTATCGATGTAATAGCGGCTATGAGGCATGGCGGAGGATTGCTTTTTTTAAAGTGGGTTCGAGGGGAGTTTGCTCATTTGTGCCTGCAATTTTCTGGAGCTGCTTTAAGGATACAACTTGAAAGGCGGCGAGTTTTTTGAAATGGGGTCTGACTTTGCCTGAGGAAGAAAAGTTGAAGACGAGCTTGAACCGGTAATCCCGCTTTAACAAATCGGTTTCTACAGAATAGGGGAGGATTTCCGCATCATCGAGGTGGACATCCTTTATATTGTCAATAGGCGCATAAATTGTGATGAACTCATGGGGATAGATTTCCCGAAAAGTCGAAAGGGTGGAAATAAGAGAGCGTAACAACTGCTCTTCGAAAGGGAGAATGATCAGTATCGACTCGTGGCGAAATCTCTTTTTGAGTTTTTCTGGGGTCTGTTGTTTCCACCGATTATGCGACCATAGCCACTGGCCAGGCTGTTCTTTGATCGTCTCTTCGAAATGGGCAAGAGCTGCTCTCATTAGCCGGTCGACTTCTTGGTCGAGGGGGGCTTCAGATTGGGGCCAGATCGGATCGGAGTAGTGGATGTAGTACTTCCCTTCTTTTCTTTTCGTCGTCGCAACGATAATCGGCGATCCTGTGCGATGGGAGAGGATGGCAGCTATCGGAGATGTCCAAGCTTTCCTTCCAAAAAAAGGGGAGCAATAGCCGCTGTTGGGCATCCCTTGATCGCCGACGATCCCTAAAAAAGCCCCTTTTTTCAAACCTCTTAACCCTTCCCGGATTGCATTTTGCGGGGTGATCATCTTTCCCCCAAATTTCTGTCGGATAGAAAGTACCCAGCGATAAAGGTCGGCATTTTTGATGGGACGCCCAATGGCGACCCCTGGCATCCGGCTCGTCCCTTCAAGAAAGAGGACCTCCCAGTTCGACTGGTGACCACAGAAAAAGATCACCGGTTTGTTCTCTTTCATCAATTGATCTGCTACTTCTGGATTCACGCACGACACAACGTGATGGATCTCTTTTTCTGAAGCGAATTTAGAGTATTCGAGACACGTGATCATCAAGTTCTGCAATGAGCCTTTTGCTAAGCGGAGGATCTCTTGCTCCGATAATTGGAGAGAGGAAGCTAAGGCCAAGTTGCTTAACGATCGTTTGCGGAATTTAGGGACAAAATGATAAGTGCAAATTCCTAAAAAAGCCCCCAAACGATGGATCGTTGAATAGGGCAGCCAACGTATAGGCCAGGTCAAAATAAGGATAAAAATGAAATAAAGTTTACTTCGTATCATAGGGGCATCATAACATTTTCTCAAGGTCAAACAACAGTAGAATCGAACCAGGCTCCAACCATTAAAAGAATATTTTAACCACAGAGAGCACAGAGGTCACAGAGGCGCGCAAGCGCGCAAGAAATTACACTTTTTGCATTTTTCTTGCGCTTGGCGCCTCTGTGACCTCTGTGCTCTCTGTGGTTAAAATATTCTTTTTAATGATTAGTACCCTGAGAATCGACAGTCAATTGAGTGATCTTTCTGAGCTGATTTGAAAAATCGAGATGCTTGACAGATTGCCGTATGGAACAAGCTCTGGCCACAGTTTTTCTACATCGTAAAACATTTTTTAAGACTTCAGCAAAAGAGAGGGGATCTTCTAAAGATTCGATCACTGTCCCACTTTGCTCTTTAAGAACCTCGTGCCCCCCATTCGATTTAGAAGAGATGACATACAATCCCATGGCAAGCGCTTCGACTGTGACATTGGCAAAGGGGTCGTAAAGGGAGGGGATGATCAGACAATCAGCAATCTGATAAAACGGGGAGGTCTCTTTTTGGGGACCAAAGAAAAAAACTTTTTTCGATAAACCTAAGCTTTGGACAACGGCTTTGAAATGGGACAAATTCTTATCTTTACCGACCACAGAGAGCTGAAAATGCTCACCTTTAATGCGCACAAGGGCAGAAAGGAGTTTTTCGAGTCCTTTTCGGCGGAAGTTATGACCGATGAAGAGAAATTGAAAAGCGTTAGGGTCCAAGTGCCATTCACGCGCTTTTTTTTCTTTTTCCGATTCCCACTTGTCAAAAGGGGCTTGCATCCCATGCCATTCGACACCGTTGTGTACGACCTGGATCTTGTCGGGATCGGTGTGATAGAACTGCGAGATCTCTTGTTTGACCAGGAAAGAATTGGTGAAAAGGAGTTTTAGGTCGGGGTGCTCAAACCCTTTTTTTTCCAAAGAGAGGGTTACTCGATGTAAGGGGTTCAACGCAAAGCTGAGTCTTTTGACAAACCCTTCTTCAGCTGAGCGGCGCTCAAGGTAGGCAGCATGCACACCGTTACCTGCGCGTAGATGTGTTTGGAACCGGTTGCGATCGAGGCTGAAAATGATCGGGGCTGGATGTTTCTCAATGTAATCACTGCAAGATCTGTCAAAATGGATGAGGTTCAAAACACTCAAGGGATGATCGATTGGAAACGTCACGATCTTTAAGAGAGGGCTAGAAAAAGGGGGCTGAAAGATTCCACTTGTGAGCAGGGTGACCTCGCAACCGAGTGTGCAAAAGTCACGGGCGATCTGCCAGGTATATTTCTCCAATCCTCCTTGTTTAAAGAGCTCTGCTTTGATCAGGGTGATCATGGTTTGCTTGCATGTTCTAAAGGAGTCATCTCAGTCATAGAGCCTGTTTCCTCAACTTGGACTTGGTGATCCCTTAAAAAGATTGTCAAATCGAATTTGCTGTCATCTGAGCGGAAGAGTTGAAACCGGCTCATATAACTTCGAAATCGATTGCGGAGATACTCTTCCCGAAGGGCGGGTTGCAATACGCGGATGTCCCTGTCGGAAACATCTGACATCAATGTCGTAACATACCGATCTTCGAGCTGTCTTGGACCTACGAATTGAATACTCCAATCGAGCAGCTTATGGTCCGATTTTGACGAGGGGATGATGACGATCTCGATCATCTCTTTCACAGTTTGTAAAAAGAGGTTATCGACTCCATTGGCGTGAAGGGGGTAAGTGATGAGGGGAGTTCCTTTGGTGAGTTTAACCAGCTTGTTTGGAGTGATGAAGGTGTTTTCTGGGTTGAAATTCTCCAAATTGTCTGGAGGGAAAAAGAGGGAAAGTTGGATCGGTGCATCGATAGGAAGGAGATTGCAACGGATAAAGTCGATCCTCAAAGCTTTGGCCTGAAGGTCATCGATCTCCATCGGAGTATCGGAGAGGATAGGGATATTAATTTGTTTCCATTGATCGGGGATATAGAAGCTCACGACCTCAGAATTACCCTCCGATTTAAGCGAGAGCTCATCGAGCTGAGCCTTTGAGATATCATTTAAATTGAAGGTGATCCTCTGCTCTTTGAGTTTGAGCCGTTTGATCACTTCTTCAGGACCGCTCGCAGTCAATGTCAGACGGTAGGGCCAGATGTCGAGGAACTGATAGCCGCGCGGCGCCTCACCGATCGGTTGCGTGATGACGATCGGGATCTGGTCTGTGACGAGTTTGGTCATTCTCACGACGAAGTTGGGGTGGTAAACACGCGTGATTCCACCCGTGAGATCAATTTCAGGATTAAGGGGAACGAGATTCTTTTTTGTCACTGTGGCAATCCATTCATCGGGCTTATCGGAAGCATCGACGATGATCTCAAAATCGGAAGGGGTCAATACATCGATCAAGTCTTTATTGCCGACAACCGTCAAGGTGAGTTTTTTTGCAAGCCGACCATTGGGCTGCATCCCTTCGACGGTCCTTCCAGGTGGCAAATGGATAATCCGTATGGGGACGTTGCTGATATTGCGCGATGCAGTGAGGGTATGATTGACAACTAGCCAGATGATGATCGCCAAGATGATCGAGACGAGTTTACGCGGCCAATGCTCAATAAAAAGTTTGTATAGCAAAGTTTTCATTTCTTTAGCCACTCCCGCAAATTAAATTGCCCTTTGAAGTCTGTTTTTTGAGGTGGCGTAAAGATGCTGCGGATGATCCCTTTAAAACGGTCGAGTTTGACTCCTGGCGTCATCACCCCATCTCTAGAGAGCGATACTTTTCCAGTCTCCTCTGAGATCACGATGATCATCGCATCGGTGAGCTGGCTCGCCCCTAACCCGGCGCGGTGGCGTGTCCCCATCGAACGGGTCAGTTGAGAGCTGTCTTCAGCTAAGGGCAAGATCACTGCGGCTGCAACGATCGTCGTATCGCGGATAATCACAGCTCCATCGTGAAGGGGAGTTGTCGTTGCAAAAATCGATTCGAGGAGCTCTGATGAGAAATTGGCGTTGAGAATCACAGCTTTATTGGCAAATTCATCGAGAGAATCTTCGTGCTGAATGACGATGAGAGCGCCAATCCGTTTTTCTGCAAGGCGGTAAGTCGAGCTTGCCAATTGATCTAAAAATTTATCGAATTCTGTGAGCTCTTTGTAACGGCGCCCTTTAAGGCTGAGCTTTGAAAGGGCAACTCGGAGTTCAGGCTGGAAGATGATCAGGATAGCGATGACAGCGACATTGCCGATGAGGACCATGATCTTGTGCAAGATAGGCAAATTGAGCCACGATGAGATGGCAAAAATCAAGAGAAATGCGAGGAGACCTAGGACGAGGTCCATCGAACGTGTGTTCCAAAAAAAAGAAAGCAGGTAATTGATCATCACCGAGATGATGATGATCTCAACAAAAGGGGTAAAACCGTGAAATAGCGGGCTCATTTCCTATCAACCACAATAAAATCGGGAAAAAACAGATCGGTAAAACAACCTAATCATAGCACAATTCCCTAAGAATCACAATTTGAAAATCACACAGGTGTACAACTTTCAGTTCTTCCCATTTCCATTTCTTTCACCACAGAGACACAGAGGGGTAGAGATTGCACGGAGGAAAAATTTCTTTTTTTGCGAGAGCAAAAAAAGAGATTCCAGCCGCGAAACGCGGCAAAAAATGAATTTTTTGGTTATCGTTTCCCCGTAGCGACTTAGTTTATAAATGTGTTATTTTAGTTGCCGCGTTTCGCGGCTGAAATCTCTTTTTTTGCTCTCGCAAAAAAAGAAATTCTTCCCTCTGTGCAATCTCTATCTTTCTCTGTGTCTCCGTGGTGAAAAAATGGGAATAAGTAGGAGTTAAAAAAAGATTCAAACATTTGTCCGATTTTCTGTGCTCTGGCACCCATGATACAGCTCTTCTTTGACATTTTTTTTGAAACGTGTAGGATGGATGGTCAATCTCACAAAGGAGTACCAATGGATGTTGTGATGTTATCCCGAATTCAGTTTGCCCTCACGAGCGGATTTCATTACATTTATCCTCCATTAAGCATTGGGCTTGGCGTCATGTTGGTGATTTTCGAAGGGGTCTATCTCAAGACGAAGAATCCCCTTTACAAGGAGATCACTAAATTCTGGGTGAAAATTTTCGCATTGACATTTGCGCTTGGTGTCGCGACAGGGCTCGTTCAACTCTTTGGATTTGGGACAAATTGGGCGCAATATTCCCGATACGTCGGAGATGTTTTTGGGAGCGCTTTAGGGGCAGAGGGAGTTTTTGCCTTTTTTTTAGAGGCGGGTTTTTTAGGGGTGATGCTCTTCGGCTGGAATAAGGTCGGCCCTAAAATGCATTATTTTTCCACTATCTGCGTCTGTTTAGGAGCCCATTTTAGCGCGATCTGGATCGTCGTCGCTAACTCTTGGATGCAAACCCCTGCCGGATTTAAAATTGTGGGCGAAGGGCTAAAGGCAAAAGCTGTCGTCACCGATTTTTGGGCGATGATCTTCAATCCCTCTTCTATCGATCGTTTGACACATGTCATTCTCGGTTGCTGGCTTTCTGGCATTTTTCTCGTGCTCAGCATTGGAGCTTATTATTACCTAAAAAAACAACATACCCCCTTTGCTCAAGAGACGATGAAGATTGGACTTTGGGCAGCTGCAGTCGTCTTGATTTTGCAGCTCATTTCTGCTGATGTCACAGCGCGCGGGGTTGCATTCAATCAACCTTCAAAGCTCGCTGCAATGGAAGGGATCTATCAAACTAAAAAAGCAACCCCTCTAACTGTTTTTGGATGGGTGGACAAAACGAGTCAAACTGTCAAAGGACTTCAAATTCCCGGTCTGCTGAGCTTTCTGGTCTACAGAGATTTTGAAACTCCGATCACAGGCTTTGATCAAATCCCAGCTGATGAGCATCCTCCCATTGGCATTGTTTTCCAGACCTACCACCTGATGATAATGATGTGGGGCTTAATGGCATTTATCACACTTGTCAGCCTCTATTTGTGGAAAAAGAAGAGATTGGCAAAGACAAAATGGGTCTTATGGACATTAATTATCTCAGTGATTTTTCCACAGATCGCTAATCAAACGGGATGGATGACTGCGGAAATTGGGCGGCAACCTTGGGTTGTGTGGAAATTATTGAGAACCACACATGGAGTATCCCCGTCAATCAATGCGCATCAAGTGTTGATTTCGATCATCATGTTCATCGTTATCTACACTATTTTGTTCATCCTGTTTCTCTTTTTACTCGACCGTAAGATCAAGCATGGGCCGGTAGAAGATGAGGAAGGGGTTGTGATGGAGAAAGATCAGATCTACCGCAACACCCTTCCAAAGGCAAAAAGGGGGAAAAAATGAGCGAGTTGACAATGGCTCTCCTCTGGTATTTGATCATTGGAGCTTGTGTGATCTTTTATGTCGCCTTAGATGGGTTTGACCTCGGCGTCGGGATCATGCACCTTTTGACAAAAAAAGATGAAGAGAGGAGAATTTTTCTCAATGCCATTGGGCCTGTTTGGGATGGCAATGAAGTCTGGCTCGTCGTTTTCGGAGGGGCGCTCTTTGCGGGGTTTCCAGAAGTCTATGCCACCCTCTTTTCTGGTTTTTACGATTTTTGCATGATCCTTCTCGCTGCCTTAATTTTCCGGGCAGTCGCTATTGAATTTCGAAGTAAAAGGAGATCAAAAAGTTGGCGCTATACCTGGGACGCGATCTTTTCGATTGCAAGTCTTCTCATCGCATTTGGCTTAGGGCTTGCCATTGGAAATTTGATGAACGGCATCCCTCTCGACAAGAATGAGAATTTCGTTGGTAATTTTGGTATCTTTTTTAGGCCGTATCCCGTCTTGATCGGTTTTTTTACAGTTAGCCTGTTGATGATGCACGGATCGATCTATCTCACGTTCAAAACAGAAGGTCATTTACACAAGCGTCTCCGTAGATGGGCAATACGTTCCATCGTCGTCTTCATCGCCTTTTTTATTTTGACGACCCTGATGACTTGGGTTCATCTCCCTCAGATGGTCGATAAGTTTCTGGAAACTCCCTGGTTTCTCTTCGTTCCTTTAGCTGCTCTGTGTGCCATTCTAAACGTCCCTCGCATGTTCACACGTAACCAGGATGGATGGGCTTTTCTCTCTTCCTGCTTTTGCATTATCTTTCTATTTTGCGTTTATGGGATCGGGACTTATCCCAACCTCGTCCGTTCGAGCATCGACCCCGATCAAAACAGTTTGACATTCTACAACTCCGCCGCATCCGCGCTGACCCTCAAAGTTCTCCTCATCATCGTCGTCATCGGGATACCGATGGTGCTGGGGTATGGGATAATCATCTATCGGATCTTCCGAGGCAAAGTGAAGATCGGCCCCTCGAGCTATTAATGGTGGAAACAATCAGCTAAGAAAATATTTTTACCACCCGTTCGCTTCGCTCACTAGAGGGCACAGAGGACACAGAGAAAAAAATCTGGTCTGGTCCTTTGATTCTTCCTCTGTGTCCTCTGTGCCCTCTAGTGAGCGAAGCGAACGGGTGGTAGAAAAATTCATATAAAGCTCGATGTGTTTAAGTGGCTTTTGGGCGGCCGGGGAATCCGACGATCACTTTGTAGCAAAGGAGCAGGTGCTGGACACCATTCATCGCGCGGTGGGGGCGCTCTTCGGTGGGAAGTTGACAAGTGACAGCGATTTTATCTTTGGAATAACCGGTTTCCCAAGGATAGTTTCCCGTTCCCAGCGCCCCTTTTTTCATCGCTTCGGTCCAATACATCGATGCTAGATCGAGCCAGTGGTAAGGCCAAAGCAGTTTTTCTTGAAGATCGGGGTCGACCAGCTGTGAAAAATAAACCCGGTCAAAAGAAGGGTTTTGACAAATGAAGACAGCCTCTCCCCGTTTAATCCCGTTTTTTGCAAAAGATTCCTGGATTTTAAGACCGACATCCTGAGGAGAAGGACCTTGGGCGACCTCTTCCCACTTGAAGCCGTTGACTCGGAGGCTTTCAGGATCGCTTTTTTGCCAATCCTCAGGTGAAACAGAAACGATCGAATGAAATGTATCCTTCAGCTGCCCGTCAAAAACGTCCACGATTTGAAAGCCAATTTCAAGGGTTTTATGTTTTTGGAAATTGAGACCATTGGTCTCAGTGTCCAGGAATATTCCCAACACAGCTTCGTCCGATTTTTATTTTCTGAAGATAGTCAGGGTAACAAGAAGGTTGTTCAGATTTCAATATTTATTTGGTGGCGAGGTGATAATATCACACTAAATTTCTTGACAAGCAAAACGTTTCCTTTAAAATTTATTTATTCATCAAGATATCGAAACTGTTTAAAAACCTCTACAGGAGAATTTTATGAAACACAGTCTGTCTAAAGTGCTCTTCATGGTGCTCATTTGCTTTTGCGTAAACTGCTCGGCGGATTGCCATTGCTCTCATGCTGAGATCCGTTTCGTCGCTTGTCCTAAAACATATGTCAATGCTGAACAAATCGCCTTTTATGAAAATGGAATTTTTGTGCAGATCGATGATTTCACCCTACAGACAGAAAGCCTTAGCACCGACGCCCAGGGGATATTTTTCGAAAACGTGAAGGATGGTTGTGGTCCCTCTCAGTGGAGATGTAAAAGGCCTGATGCTAATGAGATACCTTGCAATACATGCAATTGGGACTGGAATATTACATGCACCCGTTGTAAGTGGGAAAGGTAAAAAGTAAATTGATGGACAAATGAGTCTGACCTGGTGTATACCCAAACAACCTGAAAAATTGGGTTTTGGCTGCGTCGGCAGCCACTGCCTTTGAGATCCGCCCTGCTCCTCTTGCAAAAGAGCGAACCCCCGCTCTTTTGCAAGTGTCCGCAGCACTCAACTTATTCAAGTTGAGCTGCTTCGATGCCGGCTTCGCCTGACTCAAATGCAGGGTGCCTTCTTGTCAAATTCCCAATTTTTCAAGTTGTTTGAGTATAAATAAAGAATTTTTAGCTGGGGGAGGGTGGAATGGAATTCAATGTGGGGATTTCAGAGCAGAGCAGGGGATCGATTAGCGAAGGGTTGGCGAGGGTGCTTGCTGAAACGTATGCCCTTTATCTAAAAACGCAAAATTTTCATTGGAATGTGAGGGGGCCTGAATTTTATTCTCTACACCTTCTTTTTGAGAAACAGTATGAAGAATTGGCGGACGCTGTCGATGAGATTGCCGAGAGGATCCGCGCTTTGGGATTTTTTGTGGATGCCTCTTTTTCAGGGTTTGCGAATTTATCGGCGGTCAAAGAGGAAGAGAAAGTATTAACTGCAGACGAAATGTTGAGGAGTTTGATCCATGGGCATGAAACAGTCATCCGAAATGGGAGAAAAGTCGCTGAAATCGGAGATAGGGATGGGGACTTTGCAACGGTGGATATGCTCGGCCGCATGTTAGGCGCGCATGAAAAAATGGCTTGGTTCCTAAGAAGTCAACTTTAAAATTTTTACTTTATGGTGTGGCCTAATAAAGGTAGTGTTAAAGCGGGTTTTTTGTTATATTTGCCCCCTTTGATCTTTTGGATGATATATGCCCATTTCCCCGCAAAAGTTCCGAGAAATTGTCTTCCAGCTGCTCTATAGCGATGATTTTGGCGGTTGCGCGGAAGTTGTGGAAATGATCATGTCACAGCTTGCCGTTACAAAAAAAACTGTGCGTGAGGCTTGCGAGATCAAGGAAAAAATTCTTGAGAAAAAAACTCAGATCGATGAGCTGATTTGCAAACATTCTGAATCGTACGATTTTGAGCGGATTCCCCGTGTCGAACGGAATGTGATCCGTTTAGGAGCCTATGAAATCCTTTTTTCATCGGATACTCCACCTAAAGTGGCCATTGCAGAGGCGATCCGCCTCACACGTAAATTCGCAACGCCGGAAGCTGCGGCATTCGTCAATGCGATCTTAGATTCTCTCTACAAGGAACCGTTATTGCATGACCGAGCCGTCAGTCAGCCCGTTTGAAATCGATAAACCTTTGAGCCAACTATCTACCTTCAGAATCGGTGGACCTGCCCGTTTTTTTACTGAAGTGCAAACGATCGATGGGCTCCAAATCCTCCTCAAGGATTGCTATCTACAAAAACTCCCTTTTTTTGTGGTGGGCAAGGGTTCGAACTGCCTTTTTGATGATCTGGGTTTTGATGGGCTCATCATCCATAACAAGATCACTTTTTGTGAGTTCGATTGGCCGATGATCCATGTCGGTGGTGGATATTCTTTTTCCCTTTTGGGGACACAGAGCGCCCGCAAGGGGTGGGGAGGGCTTGAATTTGCTTCAGGAATTCCTGGATCGGTTGGCGGTGCTATTTATATGAATGCGGGGGCCAGTGGAGCGGAGACTTGTGAGTCGCTTACTGAAGTGACTTTCGTCAATGAAAAAGGGGAGATCGAGATCTTGAGACGGGACCAAATCGATTTTTCCTACCGGTTTTCCTCATTCCAAAACCGGAGAGGGGTGATCGCCAGCGCTAAATTCTCACTCCATCCGTCTAAAGAAGCGCGCAAAAAACAACTCGAGATTGTCGAGTACCGGACGCGGACACAGCCCTATAGCGATAAATCAGCAGGTTGTGTCTTTCGCAATCCGAAGTCCCACTCTGCTGGCGCCTTGATACAACAATGTGGGTTGAAAGGCAAATCGATCGGGGAAGCTGAGGTCTCTACTCTACATGCTAATTTCATCGTCAACAAGGGGGATGCCACCTCTAAAGATATTCTCGAGCTTGTTGAAAATGTAAAAAGGGTGGTGAAAGAAAAGACGGGGATCGTTCTCGAAATGGAGATCCGTTATATTCCGAGGGATGATGTTTCATGCTGATTTGCACTGCCATACGCTCTTTAGCGATGGGACGATGACCCCTAAGGAGCTTCTTTGTCATGCTAAAGAGATCGGGCTTGCCGGCATCTCGATCACCGATCACGACACCATCGAGGCCTATTCTGTGGCCCCGGCCATTGCCAAAGAGCTCGGTTTGCTTTTAGGGAGCGGTGTCGAGTTCTCTTCTGTTTTTCAGAAGATGAGCGTCCACGTGCTCGGCTATGATTTTGATTTAAATAGTCCTCCGATTGAAATGCTGTGTGCGCGCCATCAAGTGAGACGAACAGATCGAAACAAAGTCATATTAGGCAATTTAAGTCGTCTCGGCTTCTCCATTTTAGAAGAAGAACTCTCCTCTATCGGTCAGCAAACCGTAGGACGGCCCCATATTGCACAGCTCATGGTCAAAAAAGGATATGTCAGCTCGATCAAAGAGGCGTTCAATCAGTATATCGGCGACGGCAAGCCCTGTTACGACCCAGGGGAAGGGATTTCAGTGGAAGAGACGATCGAAACGATACATCGAGGAAGGGGTAAAGCCTTCATTGCCCATCCCCATCTGCTGGGGCATAATCGAAAGATTAGAGAGCTGCTCAAACTCCCCTTTGATGGGATAGAGTGTCACTATGCAAAGTTCCCTCCCGAACAAGAAAAACGGTGGATTCAAACCGCTAAAGAAAGGGATTGGTTGATCAGCGGGGGATCTGATTTTCACGGCTCAGTGAAAAACTATATTCAACTCGGATGCTCCTGGGTCGACGAAGAGAGCTTTCACAAGATCTTTCAACATTTGCTTTGAAGGGCTTTTTTAAATGTCAAAATACATCCAGATTATCGATCGTTTATTTCAAGCGACCTCTTCAGGGATAAGACCCTCCCTTGAGAATGCGCATGCGCTTAATCGAGCTCTCGACTTCCCCACTGGATCCTATGCCACAATTCATATCGCAGGGAGCAATGGGAAAGGATCGGTGGCGACAAAAATTGCCAAAGCTTTTGAGTACTCAGGCTATCGTGTCGGCCTCTACACTTCGCCCCATCTTTTTTCCTTCCGTGAAAGAATCGCCATCGACAGCCACCTTATTCCAGAAGAAGCGATCGTCGAGGGGATGGAAAAGATCTTTTCTGTGAATGAGCAACTCAGGCTCGATCCGACCTTTTTCGAAATGACGACATTTCTTGCCTTTGATCATTTCAGAAAAGAAAAAGTCGATATCGCGATTATCGAAACAGGAATTGGAGGAAGACTCGATGCGACCAATCTCATTTCACCCCTACTGACCCTCATCACGTCGATCAGCCGAGAGCATACACAAATCTTAGGAGAGGATCTCGAACAGATCGCCACAGAAAAAGCGGGGATCATTAAAGAAAAGGTCCCCCTCATTTTGGGTCCTAAGGCACGTTGTCAGTCAATTTACAATCGAGCCCATGAATTGAACTCTCCAGTATTTGCATCTAAGAAGATAAGCTACTTCTACGACGAAGAGAACAGTGCCATTGCTGAACTGGCCTTGAGTCGCGCTCAACTATTTTTTACACTCGATCAAACAGCGATCGAACAAGCCCTTCCCATTCGCCCTTCCTGTCGCTTTGAAAGGATAGAAAATGTCATTTTCGATGTTGCTCATAACCCAGAAGCTATTTTTTACTTGCTTCAAGCCTTACATACTTTTTTTCCTCAAGGATCTTTTCGCTTTCTAGTCGGCTTTTCTAAAGATAAAGAATACGCTCAGTGTCTAGATCTGATCACAACTGTCGCCACACATCTCCACCTCGTCGAGGCGGCAACTCCTCGTGCAGCATCGACCGATGAGTTAAAATCTCTATTAAAAGAGGATTTCACTACCCATTCTTCTGTCGAAGAAGGGGTAAAAGAGGCGTATGCCACTGCACTTGCTCAAAATGAAATCCTCGTGATCTGCGGAAGTTTTTACATCATGGCTGAAGCAAAAAGGGTCGTCACGCAGATTCAGCCCCCTGCAGACCTAAGTGAAAAGACCTTTCCCTCTGTTCTTTCTTCGTCAGTGATTTGAGATAGTCCTAAGAATAGTTGATCGATCTGGTGGGATGTGGGATAGGTTTCTCCATTTTCAACAAGTTCATTGACAGTTGCAATCAATGATTGGATCGTTTCGAGGGAGTCATCAAAAGGCTGCGCCATGAGATGTTGCATGTGTTTTTGAAAGCGCCGTTTGTGATCTCCGGGCAGTAGAGTAAAGCGCATTTTTGCTTGTCTAAAGTCCCGATTATAGACCGCTTTTGCAATGTCAAATAATTCCTCCACTTCTCCAGGGAGCAATTCGTTCTCTTCGACAAAACGGACACTATTTTGTTTAGCCATCCAATCGAAGTGTGGAATGACTTGTTCCCCTTTAAGCTTGGCCTTGGCTTCGAGAAGGGCATGTTTAGCATCGGCGATGATCCGACGATGGGGGATCGATGTCTTATGATTGTCTTCTAACTGGTGGATATGGGTTTCCAACATTTTGATCGCTTTGGGCGTTACCTTCCCTTGTTTTAGCGAGCTGGACTCCTGTTGGATTTGTGTGACTTCCCCTTCGACGAGTCGATCGACCAGGTCTCGAGAAAGGGTGACAACTTTTTCTTTAAGATGCTCCGTCTGCGCTTTGGCAAAAACATCTGAGGTCTTTTCTAAATCTTGAAGTTTTTGCGAAGCCAGATTGAGCTTCTTGGACAAGTATTGATACTTTTTTGGGGAAATAGAAGGACGGGACATCTCCCCTTCGATCGTCTGTACCTCAGAGTACAGCCAGCGGGATCCGCTGAGATGATTAATTTCATTTGATTTCATAGTTTCTTCTTCTTATTATATTTATTATATTAATAAGGCAACAATGTGCCTTAACTTGATTGTAGTTGTTATTCATATAATAATCAATTCCCATAAATAATTATAAAGCAAAGAGTTGTCAAAATTTTCGAAGTAGGTCCCTTCACTCAAAAAGGGAAACGGAGAAAGCTATGCTCTTTTTTTGAAACATAGCTTTTTTTTTAGAAATGTCAAATTAAAATATTTTACAGTATTTTCCAGGCTGCTTTTAACTCATCGCGAACTTGCTTAATCGCCATGATTTTGATGGCAGGATCGATGCCAGCCATCGATTTGATGAAGCCTACACGACCAAAGGCTCCTTCAAATTGAGGATCGTGCGGATCGATTAAAAAAGAATGGTGGGTGCGAGCAGAGATTTGCAGGTTGTAAAAGGCATAGAATAGATTATAAGCCACGAAATATTGTCCATTGACCCGATCCTCCGTGTTTAGTTTCATCCTTTCATCTTCAAGGAGATCGATCAGGTTTTTCACAGTTAGGTCATCTCCGAGATAGATCGGAAGTTCAAGAGCTCCCAAGGCCAGTTCCACAATGGTGCGCTGAACTGAGCGTAAACGCTCTTCATTAGTGATTGCATAAACACAGCGTGTTTTATTTTTATGGATGAAGTAGAGGTGAAAGCGTGGGCGTTCAGCGATGGAGCGATGCTTTTCATCACTCATCTGGAATATTGCAAGCCGTGCTTCAGAATCGAGCCTTTGTAGAAGGTTAGAAGCTTCCCGGAGCTCGCGATCTCCTGCATTCTCTTGAAAGAGGAAAAAAAGGAATTGCAGGCCATGAATAGCGCCTAAGATCCGATAGAAACCTCTATTCATGTCAAAAGTTGGAAAGATCGATCTGGGTTGCAAATTTTTGGCTTCGTTCAGAGGCTGTTTCATCTCGTGACCCTCTTTAACGACCGTTACCTGCGCAATTGTCGTGAGAAGAACTCTTTCCACCGCCCCTTTTTTCTGTTGCAAAGATCCAGGCCATTGGTTGATCGATATTTTTCGAAGTCCATCTGCAAGATTGTATTTCATTCTTTGTTCTATCAGAATCGTGTTAAGAGCATCAAAAATTTTCACCTTTTCACCGTGCGTAATTTTTTGATACGCTTCGTGGATGTGGGGAAAGAATGGCGTTTGATCAATATCTGAAGCAGTGAGGGCTTTTTGCATCTGCATATGAAGGTTTTTTAAAGCCTCTTGTGCGCGTTGCAAAAGCTGCTCTTCATCACGCACGGTTGTCTGAGGGTGTAAATAGTCAGCTGCTCTCTGTACCGATCCCTTCCGCTGCGTGATGGGCGAAAGGGGAGGATCTTGCATCGCTTGCAGAGCTGATTCCAGAACTTGAACAGCTTCTCTGTTGCCGCGGTTAAGAAAAGGATGAGGGGAGTTCAGACCTCTGATCCTCTCTTGAAGCGAATGCATTTGTGGTTCATTTAAAGCGGCGCTGGTCTCGATTTCAGATGCGATCTCCTGATACTGAAAGGCTGTCTCGATATTTTTATTAATCGCCTCTAAAATCTTTGCAGAAGCGTTCAATTTTTCAGAAAGATTGATCAGCTCTTCTTCAGAAATTCCTGAAATCCCGTCGGTTTGACGATGAAACGTCGCCGTGACTTTTTGCTGCAGATGTTTCATAAGACCACAGTCTCCTTGCAACTCTATTGAACTTCTGATCTGCTCTGCAGGACGCAAATGATCAATCGATTCTTGCACAAAAGCTAACCGCTCTTGTAGTTGAGTCGCTTGGTTAAAAATTTTTTGCTTTACCGTTAAAGACATCATCGCCTCCACCTTTTTAGGTTTAGAGACTGTCCACGAACTAAGCTTCTGTCGATTTTCGGGTTCTTTTGAGCCGATTTTCGATTCAAATCGCAGGGGTAATATCAATGCGTATATGACCCCTGCGATTTGAATCGAAAATCGGCCAAAATAATCCCGAAAATCGACGAAGCCTTAGTTCGTGGACAGTCTCTTAGTGCTAATAAATTAATTTATTTTTGAGCAGGGGCGAGTAAAAGTGAATGATTATTTTTTTAAAAATGGAGAAAGCTACGCTCTTTTTTAGAGACATAGCTTTCTTTTAGAAATGTCGAAATTTACTCTATCTTCCAGGCTGCTTTCAACTCATTGCGAACTTGATTGATCGCGAGGTGTTTGATGGCAGGGTCGATCCCCTTCATCGATTTGAGAAAGCCTAAACGGCCAAAATCTCCTCCGAATTGACCATCGTGCGGATCGATTAAAGAAGCATTGTGGGCGCGACCAGAGAGGTGCAGGTGATAAAAGGCGTTGAATAGATTATAAGCCACGGAGTGTTGTTCATTGAGCCGATCCTTCGTGTTTAGTTTCATCCTTTCATCTTCAAGAAGGTCGAGCAGGTTTTTCACAGTTGGGCCATCCTCGAGAGTGATCGGAAGTTCAAGAGCTCCCAAGGCCAGTTCCGCAATGGTGCGCTGAACTGAGCGTAAACGCTCTTCATTAGTGGCTGGAAATTCTCCTGCAAATGCCTTGTTACCATAATACGGGTCACCATTCACTTGGGAGGTTTCATTTTTATGGATGAAGTAGAGGTGAAAACGGGGGCGATCAGCGATGGGACGAGGCTTTTCTTCACTCATCAAAAAGGTCGCATATCCTCCTTCAGAATCGAGCATTTGTAGAAGAGCGCAAGCTTCTTGGAGCTCACCATCTCTTGCATCCACTCGCAAGAGGGGAAGAAGTGATTGCAGGCTACGGATACCACTCAAGTTTGGATAGAGATCTCTATTCATGCCAAAAGTGGTAGAGATCGGTGGATTAGATTTTACTGGCGAAGCAGGCGCTGCAGGCTGCAAATTTCTGGCTTCATCCAGACGCCGTTTCATCTCATCAGCCTTTTTAACGACCGTTAACGGCACGATTGGCTCACCTGTCGCCGATAGAACTCTTTCCACAGCTTCCATTTTCTGTTGGGGAGATCCAGGCCATTGCCTAAGCGGTTTTGGTCGAAGTCCAACTGGAAGATCTCGATTGAACGTTTTTTGTTCTTTCAAAATCGCGCTAAGAGCATCAAAAATTTTCATCTGTTCTTCATGCTCAATTTTTCTATACGTTTGGTCGATTTGCAAAAAGCCTGGCGCAAGATCGTCACCCGAAGCAGTGAGGGTCTTATGAATATTCGCATGAAGCTCTTTTAAGGCCTCTCTCTGCACTCCTTCCCCTTGGTTCACTTCTACTTGCTGATCTACTTGCTGACTTTCATTTTTCGCTTGCAGTTCATAAATTAGATTCAATAGTTTTTCTGCATCTCCTAAGCGATTTTTGATCAGAAAAGCTGCTGTCTCCGAAGTGAATGACGTTTTGGTTAAAGAGTATTGTTTTACTTTCATGTAATAGTCGAGAGCTTTTTCAAAGTCTTGGATAGGATCATCGAAAAAGGTTTTTTGAAAGTCATTGTATTGATCTCGAAATAGGGAAGCCTGATACATTTCATCTTGCTGTTGTTGCAAAAGCTGGTCTTCATCCTGCGCGATTGTCTGAAGGGGTAAATTGTCAGCTCTACTCTGTCTGAGTTGGTTTGTCCGCCCCTGCAGGATGGGGGAAGGGGAAGAATCGTGCATAGGCAACGCCAACGCATCCAATTCCAAACTTTCAAAAGCTTCTCTGATGCCCTGGTTAAGAAAAGGATTAGAGCTCATCAGACCCCTAATCCGTTCTTGAAGCGATTTCACTTGGCTTTCATTTAAAGTGTCGTAGGTTCCGATTTCAGATGCGATTTCCCCATACTGAACTGCTGTCTCGTTATTCTTATCCATCGATTCTAAAATCTCTGCAGAAAGGCTCAGTGTTCCAGAAAGTTTCATCAGCTCCTTGTCAGTAATTTCTGGAATCGCGTCGGCTCGTTTGAGATATGTCGCCTCGACTTTTTTCTGCAGTTGCGTCAAAAGAGCAGAGTCATTTTGCAATAACCCCACCGAATTTTCGATTTGCTCCGCAGGGGGCAAAACATCAATGATCACTTTCATCTCAGCTAACCGTTGTTGTAGCTGAATCGCTTGGTTAGAAATTTGCTGTTTAACTGTCAAAGACATAATCACTCCATCTTTTTTAAGTTTGAGGTCAAGGAATTGATATTTTATTTTTTATTGGAGGTTACTTTAAATACTTTACTAATTAAAGAGAATGATTAATTTTTTAAAAAAATTAATTAAATTAATGACTCTTCTGAATCAGCAGAAGAGAGGGAGCGCTCATCCGGTTGGGAAATGTGTGATAGCAAACGTTCCAAGTGGTCGCAGGTAGATTTGCGATTTCATTGAAAAGCGCCAGTTCTTCTTTGAGACCCTCTGCATGGCCAGGATAGCAGGTGATCGACACCACTCCACTGGGAACGATCAGATCCAAAGCTTTCTGGACGCTTTCCAGGGTGGTTTGTGTCATCGTCGTCTTTTGCTTATCCCCTTTAGGAAGATAACCGAGATTATAGACGACGAGCCGAATCGGCTTCTCTATCGCAAGGGGTGGAAAATGAGTATGGGAATGGCAATAGAGATGAACATGTGCCCTGTCCTCTAAAGGAAAGTGGGATTCCAAGAGTTGATTTGTCAGTGCAATCGCCTCTTGTTGAATGTCAATGCCGATGACACCCCCTTGTTTTTCCAGAAGAATCTTTGCCAATTTGAGCGTGTCATTGCCATTGCCACATGTCGCATCGATCGCCCAATCCCCCTTTTGCAAGAGCTTTTCCCAATAGTGATGAGCCAGATCGAGATGGGAATGAAAAATAGGGAAATGGGCAGGCATAATTTCCTTTGAACCTATCTCAGTAAAAAGTTTCAGTCGATTTTCGGGTTCTTTTGAGCCGATTTTCGATCCAAATTCGGGGGGTAATATACGCATGTTTGATATTACCCCCCGAATTTGGATCGAAAATCGGCCAAAATAATCCCGAAAATCGACGAAAAATTTTACTGAGATAGGTTCTTAATCAATGCAGAGATCAAGTTTACCACCGTTCATTTTTACTTGCAGGTAATTTTCGATTCAGACTATTATACTTACACAGAAACTGCCTCGAGAATCGGGAATTTAACAAGGAGGCGCCCTGAATTTGAGCCAGGCTTTGCCGGCGCCGAAGCAGCTCAACTTGAATAAGTTGAGCGATGCAGGCGGGTTCAAATTCAGTGGCTGTCCGACGCAGTTAAAAACCGATTCTCGAGGCAGTTTCTGTGTGTCTAAAATTTAAAGTTTTAGCGGGGTATTAGCTCAGTTGGTTAGAGCGCCACGTTGACATCGTGGAGGTCAGCTGTTCGAGTCAGCTATATCCCAATACCAAACATTCATGGAAATCTCCTCAAAAAAATCTACACCCCTTTTAAATCAGACGGCTGCTTTGCTTTTAGCTGCTGCGGTGTCTGAGCTTTTTCCTGATACGTCGATGATCGGTGGGCAAGGAACTCCCGATTATTTTTATCAAGATTTTGTTTTCCCCTTCGAGTTCAAACCTGAATTTTTACCTCTGATTGAAGAGAGGATGCGTTTGATCATCCGGGAAAAAAGAGGAGTCCGATCGTTTGAGATGATGCCCTCTAATGCAGCTGAGCTGATGCGACACCACCATCAGACAATTGTTGCAGAACAACTGAAGCAGATCCAAAGGGCAACAGTAGAGATGGGACAAATTGGAGATTTCATCGCTTTTTTTCCACAAACTCTGATGAAAGGGCTCTCTATTCCCTTTTTTAAAGTTTTAGAAGGGGACTCTAGAGAAGTTTCAGTGGGGAAAGCGACTCGGATTATTGGCGCTGCCTGTGATGATAAAGAAACATTAAAACAGATCGCTAAGCAACCCTCTATCTCCTCCCAGTCCCATTTGAAACTCGCTCCCGCAATCGATTTTTGCGCCCCAATGGGCGAAGAGGGGATGTGGTATTGGTGTCCAAAAGGAGAGCAGGTGAGGCAGCAATGGATCGAGTGGTGGCGCGCTGAATGCGTGAAACAAAATTTTGATTTGATCGCGTCGCCAACCCCATTCATCGACAAGGGTGGAGAGGAGAGCATTAGCCACAGCCATCGGGAATATTTTCTCCGATTTGGCAAGGAGAAGATTGCCGAAATGGCCCTCATTTCGAATGGGGATTACTCCGATCTGAGCCTTGGTCTTTTCTCTCCAAAAACTTTTTTTGGCGATCGAATCCATCGATTTTGTTCTGATGAGAAACTTTTAGAAGAATGCATTTCGTCCTTGCCTTTCATCCTTAAAATCCCTAAAATTCTGGGTTTTAAGTTCGAAATTGTCTTATCAGTTTCGAGCGAGGGTGCTAAAAGAGCGAAAGCAAAAGGAGCACTCCTTTTACGGCAAGTGTTGGAAAAAACCGGCTTGGATTACACGCTGGAAAAGGAATATCGAGTCGGCACATTAGCGAGCATCGATATTCAGATTGCCGATTCTTTAGGAAGAAGATGGACGGGGCCTTTTTTGAGGATTCCCGACATCGCGATGCCGATAGGGAAGGGGAGCATGGTGATCCTCTCCGCGTTTGGATCGTTAGAGAGAATGTGTGCGTTATTGCTGGAAAAGAATCAAGGGTGGCTGCCATTTTGGCTTGCTCCCCAGCAAGTGAGGATCCTGGTTGCAAATGATAAAACCGATCTTTACGCAAAAAGAGTTTACGAGACCTTGAATACTCAAGGGTTTCGAGTAGCAATAGAGAGCGGCAAAGAACCATTAAAAGCGCGTCTCTATCGTGCGATTGTTGAGAAAGTGCCTTACATTCTTTTACTCGGTGAACGAGAAGAGAGGGGAGAGGTTCTCACCATTCGTACTTATGGCGGAAGTGAAGAGCAGACCTTGTCTTTGGATGAGTTCTGCATCAGACTGAAAAGGGAAATGGGGAGTGGAAACTCTGAACTTAAGAATTAATAGGGAAATCCGAGCTCTGAAAGTACGCGTCATCGATAAAGATGGCGGACAGGTCGGAGTATTGACATTAGCTGAAGCGTTAGCTAAAGCAGAAGCAGCTGGGCTCGATTTGGTCGAGATTGCACCATCGGCTGAACCTCCAGTTTGCAAAATCATCGATTTCGGTAAGTACCGCTATCAGCTAACGAAAAAAGAAAAAGAGCAAAAGAAATCGCAACATCAGGTCAAAGTCAAAGAGATCAAAATCAAGCCGAATACGGATGAGCACGATCTAACGACGAAAACCAAGCATGCGAGAGAATTTATCGCCAAAGGAAACAAAGTCAGACTGACATGTATGTTCCGTGGCAGGGAAATGCTCCACCCAGAATTTGGACAGCGCGTGATGCGACGGATGTGCGACGACTTGTCTGATGTGGCAAGCCCAGAGTCGCCACCAAAAATGTTGGGTCGCAATTTGTCGATTGTGCTGACCCCTGGAGCAAAGAAAAAGACAGCAAATGGTTCATAGATTTTGGAAATTGGAGAAAGTGTCGTGCCGAAAATGAAATCAAATAAAGCAGTGGCTGCGAGATTCAAAGTGACTGGGACAGGCAAACTAGTGCGTCGTCACCCTGGCCGTCGCCATATTTTGACTAAGAAAGCCGCTAAACGTAAGCGCCGTCTCAGAAAGGACGCCTTGGTCGATCACGGCCAAGTTAAAATGTATTCCCGCATGATGCAAGTGGGTTGATTAAAATCGTAAATTTGGAGAATTAACAATGGTAAGAGTCACCAATGCAGTGGCTGCCAATCGCAAACGCAAGCGTCTTCTCAAGCTGGCAAAAGGATTTGTCGGTGATCGAAAGAATCACCTCCGTTTGAGCGCAGATGCTGTGATGTCTGCTTTGGCATTTAACTATCGCCACCGCAAACAGAAAAAAAGAGATTTCAAACGCCTTTGGATCATCCGTATCGGAGTCGGTGCAAAGATCAATGGGATATCTTATAACAAACTCATCTCTGGTTTGAAAAAAGCAGGCTGTGGATTAAACCGCAAAATGCTCTCTGACATGACGCTGCGCGACCCAAGCAGCTTTGCTGCTGTCGCAAATACCGCAAAGCAAGCGTTAGCATAAGTCCTTACCTGCACTTTTTTCCCAGAAAGTGCAGGCTCTCTTTACCCTAGGAACTCTTGTGCAACAACAAGTCACCTCTCTGCGCAAACAATTCCAAAGTGAACTCGGTCAAGTTCAACACAGTAAAGAAGTTGAACAACTCAAGGTCAAGTACCTCGGTAAAAAAGGTCCTATTCAAGACCTGATGCAACATTTGCGCAACACCCCGCAAGAGATGCGCCCCCTCATCGGACAACAGATCAATGAGCTCAAAGAGGAGATCTCCCAACTTTGCGAACAGGCACTCCTCAGTTTTTCTCAAATCGAAACGGCAAAACGGCTCGGCGAAGAAAAGATCGATGTGACGATGCCAGGCCGCCGTCGCTATCTCGGCAAAAAACATCCGATTAACCTGGTGCAGGGTGAAGTGATCCAAATCCTTATCGGCATGGGCTTTTCCGTCCAGTACGGCCCCGATATCGACAGCGATTATTACAATTACGAAGGACTGAACTTCCCTCCCGACCATCCCGCGCGCGACATGCAGGACACCTTTTATATCACAAAAGAGATGTTGCTCCGCTCCCATACTTCTAATACCCAACTCCGCGTGATGGAGAGCCACAAGCCCCCCATTCGGATCATCGCTCCCGGCACCGTCTACCGCAATGAGACGATCAGCAGCCGCTCCCATGTCTTCTTTCATCAGGTCGAAGGGCTCTACATCGATAAAAATGTCTCCTTTGCCGACCTCTTCGCCACGATGAAAGAGTTCCTGAGCAAATTATTCCACTCCAAAGTTAAAACCCGTTTTCGCCCCAGCTACTTTCCCTTCGTCGAACCTGGGCTTGAAGTCGATGTCGCCTGCACCTCTTGCGGCGGCAAAGGCTGCCGCCTCTGCAAACAAACAGGATGGCTAGAGATCTGCGGAGCAGGCATGGTCCATCCTGAAGTTTTAAAAAGTGGCGGGATCGACCCTGAAGAATACAGCGGCTACGCCTGGGGGATGGGGATCGAGCGGATGGCCATGCTCCGCTATGGAATCAAAGATATCCGGCATGTTCACTGAAAATGACCTCCGCTTTCTCGAACAGTTCGGTTGAAATTTATGTTAAAGTTGTTATAATTACCCGTTCTTTCAATGGAAGAGTGGCAGAGTGGCCTATTGCGGCTGTCTTGAAAACAGCAGTCGGGCAACCGACCGTGGGTTCGAATCCTACCTCTTCCGATCAAAATGCACAAGGGGCCCTCTGGGCCCCTTTTGCATTTTTATCGCAAGAGGAGCGAGCCAACTGCTTGGCTCGCGTTAGGTATTCGAAGTGAAGCGCGATGCAGCGCGCGAACCGGCCCGCAGGGGAATCCTACCTCTTCCGATATTGCAACCAATTCGAGCCCTTGGACTCCTCATCGAGGGGTGCAAGGGTTTGGATGTTCGTATGGGCCACATAAATGGAAAAGGAAAGAAGAGAGAAGTTATAGCTCCTCATGTACAAAAGACTGAGAAAAAATTTAAGGAAAAGGGATTAAAATGGCCTCCGCAAAAGAAATCAAAAGGCACTTGAATATAGCTCTTAAAGAAGTAGGAAAGATCAAGCCTCAGTTTAGTAAGAAATTCAATGCTTGGGAATTTCACCACAAAAAATATCCAGATGTTGAATATTTCGGTGGTTCTCCTGAGGAAGTTATCAAAAATTACCCTCGCTATCTTCACGAATTCATTAAACACAGACTAAACGAAAACATTTGGGAATCAGTCGAAAAAAAGACTGAAGGACGTGGTGGAAAGCGTGAAGGTGCTGGAAGGCCGAAAGGCACTAAGAAACCACCTACACGCAGAATTTCTCTCCCTGCTGATATTGCAGACTGGATTGAAAAGCCTAGTGCAATACCCCAATTGCGTCAATTAATAGCCAAGGGAAGGCATTAATTAGTCAAATTAAGATTTTTCTTATCCACAATCTCTTACCTACAATCATCTCTTGTAGATGATTTAGCCAAAATTCTCTTAGTTTTTTTTCATTTTTCCCTAGGGAACGAAAATATCTGAAATACTCTAAAGAATTTCTAGCACAGAAAGCCCTCAAGGCCCCTTTTGCATTTTAATTGGTCTCGTGTTAAGTATTTGAAGTAAAGAGGGATCTTGTGTACGTCCTTTTTCACTAATTCTTTGGGTTACCGGCGCCGGTAAAGTGATGCTTTCGCAAGTTGTCATCAGTAGACTTCTTGCATAATCTCGTTTTCGTGCCCGAATGAAGATGGCTCAGAAAAATCATTAATTGGGCAAGGGCACGGGCACGCATCCTAATTACCCATAAGTCTATTTTCCATTGGGACATGGGATGCAGCTGTTGCTCTTAAGGGTTTAAGAAATTTTACCACCCGCTCGCTTCGTTCTCTAGAGAGCACAGAGGCCACAGAGGAGGAACCAGGAGTTCAAGCGACGGATGTTCTCTTGCAAGTACTTTATGTCGAAATCGATTCGAAAAGTTCAAGCCCCCCTATACTCGATGAATGTCGATAGCTGTATCAGGACCTCCTAATTCTTCCTCTGTGGCCTCTGTGCTCTCTAGAGAGCGAAGCGAGCGGGTGGTAAAATTTCTTAAACCTTAAGACCATTAGTGGTCAATAGACTTATGGGTAATAGGATGCGCACACGGGCATGTAAATTGGGTTATGCAAGAGGCCTAATGATAGTAGGGATGCCCTTCGACTTTTTTATAGTCTTTGGTCTCTTCGTCCCAGACCATTGTCGGGTCGAGGTTCTCTCCATACTTGCTCTGTAAAAAAGCGACGACGTTGTTCGGGGCCCATACTGTCAAATGATCGAACTTAGCCTTTTTAAGGGGGAATACCTCTTCGTATTTCAACGGTTTCATGCATTTGAGCTCCCATTTTTTCCAGCTTTCGGGAAATGGGCTATCGAGATAGGTAAAGAAATAGCCGACTGTGCGCGCATTTTCATCGATCTCGTAGTGGTAGATATCGATGAAATTTTTGGTCTCTTTGACATAGAGTTTCAAAAAGGTCTTCGGCTTCGAGTAGCTCGACCAATCCTGAATTTGGTATTTTTCAGGATCGAGGTTGGAGAGAACCTTTTTCACATTTTCATGATCGGACAAAAGGATTGAAATGTCGATATCCCAATCCCAGGGGATAATGCCGCCATAGCGATAGGCGCCCAGGCAGGTCCCGCAGTCGATCCAGTGGATGATTTGGTTCGCTTCCAAGAGCTCGATCACTTCTTTAAGGGCCTGGATCTCGATCTTCTGCTTTTTTGTCAAAAGGGAAGGGCGCTGATGGTGTTGACAAGGGATGAACTCTTCACAATGAAAATTTTCCAATCCTTGTTGACGGTATGTTTCAAGATAAGATTTTACAGGAGAGGATTTCATTGCTTTTTGGATCTTTTCATGCTGCAGTCGCACCTCAGGGGAAAGATAAGCTAGCCCCTTAAAAGCAACTCCGAGCGTTTCGCTAAAGGGGAGAGCCACAATAGAAATGAGCGACTTTAACCAGTGGAGGCTATCGTATTGAAATGTTTGAACGACCTCAAAATCAGTGGCTTCAGGGTCTTTAAGGATGATCTCTTTTCCTGCAAAGAGATAGCGAGAAGGGGTCAAAAAGAAGTCACCAATCAATTCAAGCCCTTGAGCGTTTTGGACTTTAGTATTGAGAAAGTGATTTTCTCTCATCGCGTGAAAAGAAGAGACGACGGGGATTCCCATCGGCTGCATCACATCCCGAACAAAATCGGTGGGGACCTGTCGCGCTTCTTCCTCAGCTTGACAGATCGCATGAAAAGTGAAGAGTAAGATGCAGGAAAAAATATTTTTTAACTGTGGCAGCCTCATGATCACCTCTAGCATTTAAATGACTTTTTGCTCAGTGAAGCAAAATATTGAATTTCGATAAAGAAATTTATACGCAGCTCGTGTTGTTTAAAAACATTTTTAATATAAAATAATAATTTTCTTACATAATAAAATTTTACTTTTATTTATTTAAAAGAACTAACTGTTATAATATCCATATTAAATTGGATTTATATGTTTTATTTTGAAATAAACTTTTGGTTTCGCGCCCTTGCTCGCTTTTGCGATTATTGCCTTTTCTTTCTCATCTTGAGCGCGATCACTCTATTTCTCCCTTTATTCTACGGTCCTTTCTTCTACTATTATCTCGCGCTCGTCACTCCTCTATTATGGGTCCCTATAGAGGCGTTCTTGGTTAGCAAATGGGGAACCACACCAGGAAAAGCACTCTGGGGTCTATCGATTCGGGATACCTTTGGATTTAAGCTCCCTTTTTCCATCTCGTTATGGAGGTCACTTTTTCTCCCAGGAAGACCGGGTACTATACTTCAAAAGAGCACATCCTGGAAAAGAAAACTATGCGCCATTGTGACAAGTATTGCATTTGTGCTAGCAGGGACATATGGTAATGTTCTTACTTTGTGGAGTGTCGGATTAAACAAGGGAATTTCTCCTAATGACTGGATACAATACTCTTCTGAGTATGCAGGATTTAAAATCTCTTTCCCCACAAATCCTGAAGAAACATATAAAGAATTGGTGATTCCCGATAGTGGGAGAGTGCTTCCTTACGAAGAGGTCACAAGTAACCAAAACGACAAAATCCACTATTCTGTCAGCCATATGACACTTCCCCGTAAATGGAGATTAGCGAGTGACAATACCCTTCTCAAAGGGGTGCTCGACGTGATGGTCAAACATACGGAAGGCGCTGAAATCATCGAGAAAGAGTTCAAGAAATTTGGGGGGCATCGTGTCCTCGATTTCCGCATGAAACAAGGGTCGGATGAAGAAGTGAAAGGGCGCCTCCTCATCGTTGGAAAGATTTTATATAAACTCTCTATCGTCTATCCACCCAAGCAGGCAGATAAGATGCACCAAAACCCATTCCTAGATTCTTTTGAAATTTCTTAGAGTGTGTCTGCGATCTGGGTTATTTTGATTTTTGATGGATTTTGCTTTTGGCTTTGATTCGATTCCGCAGGACATAGTTAAATTAACTAGGCCAAGGAATCGAAGCAAAGCCAAAAGCAAAAGGGGCGAAAAGCAAACAACCCAGATCGCAGACACACTCTTCTCTTAGTGTAGATCTTTGATCCAGTAACACATTTGCTTTTGCGCCACAGTGCTCTCTCCGATCATTTTCCAGGGAAGAAAACATCTCATTTCTGGATGTTGAGTATACCCCCTTTTTCGCCAAAAATCGTGCAGCGGGATATAATCTTTCGGTCTTTGCGGATCAACTTCAGGGCAATCAGGAACGCAAAAACAGATATGTTTGAACTTCTGGTGATGAGCGACATGGGCTTCCCGTCCGTCAAAAAAATGATGCCCGATGCCCCGGCCCCGATAAGCTTTAAGGAGTGCTGAATCTCCAAAAAAGAAATACGATTCAACATTGAGGTCCCGTTCTTTAAAGGGGTGATGCACACTGGCTTCCTCTATCGATAAGGGATGGCCAAGGGAAGCGCCGACGAGGGTCGTGTTATCAAAAATCAATACCCCAATCGATTCTCTGCTGGAAAATAGTTTTCTCAAATACTGGGTTTCCCGATCGAGATCAGGCTCTTTAAAATAGGGATATTCCCTGAAGACTTCCAGGCGCAATTTAGCCACTGAATGTAGGTAGGACTTTAGACCCGATCCGGTGAATGAACGTACGTGGATATCTGTCATCAAGAACATGTCCTTTCCTCCAAAAACTTTGAAGACAAGGACTTCTTATGTCGAAAATTGAAAAAAAGTTAAAGCGAAAAGCGATGACCAGCGGATCGATCTAAAAAATAACAGAACTTTTAGTGTAAAAAATAAATTTTAAATTCCCTATCCTGTCCATCCTATCATCCTGTTTATTCTTTCCGAAAATAGTAATAAATATTTTATTTAGTATATTTTACTATTTATCTTGAATTATTTAATTTATTAGTGATACAATATTATTTATTGTAATCTTTGATTACATATAACTTAATAAAAAGGAGTTTTTTTATGGCAATAGTATCAGCATCAATGTTTCATGGCGCGATATCACGTGACGCCGACTTCCACATCCTCTCTTTTCTCGAAGAGAAAGATTTAGGACAGGCTGAGCAGGTGTGTAAGGGCTGGAAAGTTTTGGCAGGTAATGACAGATTGTGGCGGAATTTATTTGAACGTATGTACAACAAAGCGGTTCCAGAAACAAAGTCTGGAAAAGAGGCTTGTCTATCAAAGAGAAGAACCAAAACGATACCAGAAGCAAAACTGGTGCATACCCTAAGCAGGTTTTTATGTCTTTTAAAATGGGAAACAAAAAGACGACTTGAATGCGCATTTCCAAATGATCCAACTTTTTCTCTGGTCATTGAGCAGGGTTTTGGTCCTCATCGCGGAACCCCGGAGGGATTTGAAGGTCCTGTAAACGAAACGGAGTATTACGAGTTTGTAGGTCCAACGTTTTCAGGACAGCCTGCTAACCAAACTTGGACAGTGTCGCGAGAAGACAGATTAGGTCATCTACCCATACATACAACCATGTTATGGACAATATATCATCAGGAGATTCTAAAAAATATGCCCGAGTGGGACTACATTCCGGTGGAAATTAAAGGAGTCGATGTCGGTTATGGCAATACCTTAGCCTATTTCTCAGATACTGATGACTGGAAACAACCTTTTCCGCTGACTTGCATAGGCGAATCCACATGGGCAGGGCGGATACCCTATTCAGCATTTAAATTCGTTAAGATTGATCAAAAGGGTAAAGTGACGTGGGAAAAGGGTATCCCAACCCTTGATACAGATACTGGAAATCGATACTGGGGCGACTTTAGCTCTCACTTTAATAGTTTTGAAGAACACCTCACAACTTTTCCTGTTAAATTCCAGGAATAGTGTCTCAAAGTAAGGCAGGTTTCTCAATCATGAGAAACCCTGCCTCTTTTTTTATCAAAATTCAAATCTCATCATTTAAGATTTTGTGGCGATAGGCCCGCATCAATTCGACCATGAAATGAAGGTTGTGGAGGGTGGCAAGCGTCATGCCGGTCATTTCACCTGCTTTGAAAAGATGGTGGAGATAGGCGAGGGAAAATTGCCGGCAGGTGGTGCAAGAGCACTCCTCATCGGGTGGGGAAAAGGCTTTGGCGTGATTGCTCTTTGTGATTTTAAGAGGGCCTTTTTTTGTAAGGAGGATCCCGTGACGGGCTGCACGGGTGGGATAAGAGGAATCAAAGGTGTCTATCCCTAAAGGGACGCACAGGTCGATCGATTCGAGATCGCCGATTCCGAGTAGGTGATTGGGTTGATGGGTGGGTAGATGTGGCATGGTGAATGCAAGCATACAGACCATCTCCTGTTTAGTTTTTCCCATGCTTCCACCGATAGCAAATCCATCGAAGGGTAGCTGAGATAAATACTCACAGCTTATTCTTCTTAGCTCGTGATGAACTCCACCGTGAATGACAGCGTAGATCGCTTGATTATTGGGAGTTGCCAGATGGGCATCCAGGGAGCGCTTCTCCCAACGATGGGTGCGATCTAACGACTTCTTTAAATCGGTATCGGTAATGTGATAGGGAGGGAGCTCATCGAAAGGGATGATGATATCGGCGCCGAGGTCTTTTTGAGCTGAAATCGACGATTCGGGGGTGAGCAAGACTTTTGCTCCATCGCGATAAGATCGGAAAAGAACACCCTCTTCTGTGATTTTTAAGACGTGTCCATCCTGTTTTTTTTTGCCCCGCCCCTTCAATTCATCTGCGATTGAACCATAGGCCAAGCTAAAGACTTGAAAACCTCCTGAATCGGTGATGATCGGAAGTGTCCGGTTGATATAGCGGTGGAGTCCTCCCGCCTCTCGTATGATCGCTGTCCCTGGTTGTAGCATGAGATGATAAGTGTTGCAGAACATCAGCTGGAGGCCGATCTCATGGGTGGAAACATTGTCTAAAGTTTTAAGGGTGCCATTTGTCCCAACCCCAACGAAATTCGGTGTGTCGATAACGCCATGGGGTGTTGTGATTTTGCCGACACGCGCCCGCGATTTTTTCGATGCATGGATCAGTTCAAATTTAAAACCGGGTAAAAAGGAAGGGGGAAGATAAGGAGATAAAAAGGGTGGTCTTTCGACAGGAGGGGAATAGGGCATCAGATTCACACTTTACCCATCTTAAGGGGAGAAGGGACAAATCTTTTAGAAAAATGGATCAATGGGCTCATGAGGGCGATCACAAAAAGTTTGATCAAAAAGCTGATGAGGATAATGTCTGACAAGTGGGCGACGAGTCCCCAGAGTCCAAACACTGAAAAGAGGAAGGTGTCGAGAAATTGTGTGATGGTGACAGAAAAGGCATTTCTAGTGCTGAGTGATAGAGACTGAAACTTATCTTTTAGAAATCCAAAGAGGCGCAGCTCGATCTGTTGGACAACAATGAAGACTGCCAAAGAAGCGATAAGCAGGCGGGGGGATGAGGATAAGATCGTTTCAAAGGCAGAATGGGTCGTATCGAAAGAGCTCGGCTGGTAAAACAGATGGACTTGCGACATCACGACAAAAAAGATCATCGCATAAAAACAGGTCCATAATGTTTTTTTAGAGGCCTCCACGCCATAATATTCACGCAATAGATTGAGGCCAAAGATGCTCCCGATGGCAAACACATCGCTACATGTCACATGAAATCCAAAAAAGGAGATCTGCTTGATGACGAAAAGATTGGCGAGCACCGCTTGCAGAGCGATCCAGGCAGTGAGGGCTCCTTTCCCCATCTTTAAGGCGCCAAAACCAAAGCCCATCACGAGGAGGATGTGGATTAAAAAAATGATCTCGTTCATCCGTAAAGAATACCATTTTTTTAGATAATTCGAAAGAAGGTTATATCTACTTGATTTTAAGTAGTTTATGAATCTAAATGGGTTGTGATCATCGTTGCGATTTGTTGCAAAAAGTCGTCCAATAGGTCAGGGGAGTGTTTTTCGAGCCACTGTTGTAGAGCAGATGTTGTGAAGAAAACTTCTCTAGCTGCATTGAGAGGGGAGCGGAGGGAAGGATCTACATAGTAGGAACCTAGATCGAACTCGATGACTTTTCCATCGAGAAAGCCGAAATTGATCTTAAGATTAGGATCCTGATCCCCAATCCCTTTTTTACAGCGGCATACGATTTGAGTGATCAGCGAGTTGATGGCCACTCTCATCTCTCCAATCCGATCTTGTTTAAGGAGCTCCTCTAAGTAAGGAAAAAATAACTGGGTTTTTTTTTGTAGCGCAAATTCTGTTTTGCTCAAATTGAGATGATGGGGGATTCCCCAAGCGTCGATCAGTTTAATCTCACGATTAAAATGCAAATTAGGCTGGAGACAGAGATAGATGAGTCCAGTCTCTTCTTTGCATTCAGAGAAGGCAATGGCGCAGCTGTTAAAAAAAAAGGGGTGCCGTTTATCGTGCTCCTTCTTTTCGTAGGTGACTCTCTTGCTAACCCGCCAGATGTCACTGTAACCTGGGAATGGGAAATGAAAGAGAAAGCTTTTGTAAAAAAGATGGTGGTGTTTGAACAACTTGAGAATGGTCTTTCCATCTTCTCCTAAAAAAACAAAAGTGGTTTTTCCACAACCGAAATAACGAAAAGATTGATCGAGCATGAGATCGATCTCGCTAGAGGGGGGAGTATTCACTGTAGGTTGAAAGGAGATGAGCTTGCCGATTCGAAATCCCCGATTCCGTAAATAGTAAACTCTCTCTAACGCTACCAAGAGAATAAGAAGAGTGAGTATTGCAAATAAAAACCTGAGTTTTGGGTTGCTTTTATGGAAGATTATCGCGGATTTCGAGGCCATTTTTGAAGATCGCGATGCGTTCAATAGCCGGTAGGTGCCTATGGACGCATCGCGATCTTCAAAAATGGCCCGAAAGACGCGGTAAGATTTCATGAAATGAACTCAAAACTCAGGTTAAAAGTGGCCTTTTTCTCATCGAGCAATTTCTTGGAAGACTTTTTCTTCGAGGTGACTGACCATCTCAGGGTAATTCTTTTTCAGCCAACTTTTCAATTCTAAAGTTGCAAAGAAGAGCTCCCGTTTATACATCCGGGATTCGCGCATGTGCAGATTTTTGTGAAACGATCCCGTGTCGATTTCAATGGCTTGATTGTCGATGAAACCGAGGTTTTTGTTGAAAAAGTCTCTGTCTGCAAACCCTTTTTTGCAACGGCTTAGGATCAAGTTGAGGAGGGAGTCGATACTCTCACTCGCCTCTCGATGCTTTCCGTTTTTGCGTAAGTTGGAGAAATGGTGCTGGATAGGAACGGCTCGCTTTTGCAAAAAGAATCGGGTCGAATCGAGGTCGATCTCATGCCGGATCCCATTGCGATCATAGAGGGTAAGCATCCGATGAAAATGATCTGTAGGGTTGAGATGTAAGTAGAGGAGACCCGTCTCCTCTTTGAGTTCTTCATAGGCTAGTTTAACGCTGGAAAATGTCCTTTGGATACGGAACTCCCGAATTCCCAAAAGGCGGCGGAGGTAGTGATCGAGAGGGGCGGGGAGAACCATCCGTGTGAGGGGATGGTTAGAAAGAGTCCCCGCATAACCACTGTGATCTTCAGAGAATAACCCCCGTTTAAAGTAGACGGGGCGGGTGTGGTCGAATTTGAAGAATTTGATCACAGCCTTCCCATCTTCACTCCTGAAAGCAAAACATTCGCTCCCTGCGCCGATCAGATGATACGACTGGTCGAGGAGGTTATCGATTTCCCGGTTTCTTTCATGAGAAAGGGGAGTAGTTTCCCAAGATTGTTGATAGAGAAGGTCGTCTGCCTTAATTTTTTGCAGGCAAAATCCAAGTGTTTTGAGCTCGATCAGTTGCTGCAGCCCAATAAAGAATGCAGTACTTAAAAGTAAGACTAGAACTTTTTTAAACATGTTAATTAAATTAACAAGTTGTTTGTTAATAATCAAGACCGTCAATACAGAAACTACCTCGAGAATAGGTTTTTGACTGCGTCGGACAGCCACTGAATTTGAACCCGCCTGCATCGCCCAACTTATTCAAGTTGAGCTGCTTCAGCGCCGGCAAGCCTGGTTCAAATTCAGGGCGCCTCCTTGTCAAATTCCCTATTCTCGAGGTAGTTTCTGTATAGCTCTTCTTCAAGATAAATAAGGAGCTGAGGATGATTGAGTTCCAGCCAAGGGCGAAGACGCTTATCGATGATGGTTGTTAAATCATTTTTATAGACAGTGGGGCGTGTCCGCTCAGGATCATGGACAAACCGGCCGACATCGATAAAGATCGCTTGGGTATCGATGAGGCCTAAATTATTGTGAATGCGCGGATCTTCATCGAAAATCCCTTTTTTGCAACGGTTGACAAGCAGCTCCAAAATCGAGTGGAGAGATTGCTTTGCAGCAGCTAGATCCCCCTCTGCCATCCATCGATTGATACGGGGATAGATCAGCTCCGCCCGTTTTTGGACGATGAATTCGATATTGTCCAAATCGATTTTATGCTCAATTCCGATTTTATCGATGATCTGAAGAGACCGATTGAGCTGTGTCCCTTTATTGAGGTGGATGTAGATGAGACCTGTCTCCTCTCGAAGTTCTTCATAGGCGATCTTATAGCTCGTGAAATCCCTGCAGTGCTTAAAAAGAGCCCTATCGAGTTTGCGCAGTCGTTGCAACTCAAGCAGACTTGGGATGGGGAGACTGAGTAAAAAACTGTAAGGTTTTCGTATCCGATGTTTAAAAAACTTAATCACGTATTCTTTATTTTCTGAAACGAAAACAAAACTTTGGCCGCCAGATCCAAGATAGTAGAATTTCTGAGAGAAGATGGTTTCAAGTTCAGCCTCCGTTTCTAAAGAGATGGGTGCTATTTCCCAAACTGGATTATAGGAGAGATCGGAATGGATGAGGGCAACTGAAAATCCATCCGTTTTCTTTTCGCAAAAATTTGCAGTGATATAGAAAATCACACCTACCAAAGGGAGAATGAGAAAAGTGCAGTATTTCATAGCATCAACTTTGCAATGGATTGATCGAAGTGGGAAAGAAGCTCTGGGTGGCTGGTCGAGAGATAATGTCTGAATTTAACAGTGGTTTGTCTTAAGTGCTCTTTATAAATTTTAGGATTCTTGATCTCTTCATCGTAGATGATTCTGCCCACATCGATCACAATAGCTCGAGTGTCGATAAATCCGCAATTGGAGCGAAAATTGCAGTCCCGGTTCTGAAATCCCTCTCGATAGAGTTTGACGTTCAAAGAGAGCAATTGATCGATGGCCAGTTTTGCATTTTCTATCTCTCTTTTTTCCATTAAAGAATCTAAAACGGCATAAGCTAAATCAGCCTTTCTTTGGACGACAAATTCAAGCTCATCCAGGTTCAGCAAATGGGTTTTTCCCAAGGCGTCGCAAAAGGGGAGTGTTTTATTTAAATGCTCTGTCCTGTTCAAATGGATATAGAGTAACCCTGTCTCCCCAGGCAAGAGGTCAAAGGAGAGTTTAAAAGCGGTAAAGGCCCGGTGACGTTTGCCCTCCTTTCTCATCACTTTCTTTTCACGTAGCCAATAGATGAGAAAGGGGAGGGGAAAGTGATTCATCCATAGAGGAATGTCAAAAGCTTTTTGTTTGATGAATTTGATGACATATTTTCCATCGGCGCTGACAAATGAGAAACACTGTCCGCCACTTCCCAAGTAATGGTAAGGTTGAGATAACGCCTGTGCTGTTTCCCATTTTTCATCCTCTTTCAATGGCCGTCCCTCCCACTCAGGGTGGAAAGGGAGGTGAGTGGAGATCGCCTCTAACGAAAAGCTTTTATTCCTCAGAGGGAGGGGATGGGGGATCAGAGCGGGTAACAAAGCGATGGCAAAGAGCAAGACTAAGAGCATTTTTCGAATCCAGTTCATATTTTCTGGATTTCTCCAAGCAGATGTTCCGCCAGGGGAGGATAATTCTGATCTAGCCACTGGCGGAAGTTATCGGTGATCTGGATGATCTCATCCCGATACTTCTCACGATTTTTATGCTCCTGGCTTTTGCGAAATCGTCCAATATCGATTTGCACGGGGATCTTGTGGAGGAGAAATCCAAAGTTTGTATTGAGGTCGGGATCTTTGTCGAAAATTCCTTTCTCACAGCGTCCAATAAGCAATTTCACTAGGGAGCTGATCGCTTGTTTTGCTCCGTCGATCCCCTCCGTTTTTACCAGATGGGCAATGGAGGGAAAAACGAGGGTGGCCCTCTTTTGGAGGAGGAATTCCATCTGGTCGAGATCGAGCTGATGGGCAATGCCGATCTTATCGTAAATGGTCAGGCGCTTTTTCAAATGGTCTGTCTTATTTAAATGCAGATACAAAAGCCCTGTTTCCTCTTTGAGTTCTTGAAAAGCGATCTTGTAGCTTTGAAAGTCTTTGTCTAGCTCGCCCCTTTTCGCAATCATTTTACTCACTCTATAAGGCTGTAATGGGAGGGGAAGGGTGAAGGCTGTGAGCCAAAAGGGGGGACGAAGGTGATAGATGCGGAAAAACTTGATCACCGTTTGCCCATCTGCAGATGCAAAGACGTAGGATTGCGCCCCCTTTGCAAGGTAATAAAACGGCTGATCGAAAATCTTTACGATCTGATCGTGCTCCTGCAATGAGGAAGGATTTGGTTCCCAATCTGGACAATACGCTAGTGATGAGTGGATCTTATACAAGGCAAATCCATCTGTCTTACTATAGCAAAACTTCTTCAAGAAGATGGCGACGAGGATGAATCCACAAATTTTAAGAGCCATTTTGAACATATCTCGCGAGTATAACGAAGAGAAGATTTGTGAATCAAAGGAACTTGTCTGTCAGATGTTGATGCACGGAGAAAAGCTTATTTTAACCTCAGGAGTTTGCACAATTAAGATCTTGGACTTTGACTTCCATTTAATTAAAATTAATTGACATGTTGATTTTTAATTAATAGAATAAAGAAAAACGGGAGTTTTTTATGCTAACATGGGCTGTCATATTTTTGATCATCGCAATTGTTGCAGCATTATTTGGATTTAGTGGGGTTGCAAGCCTTGCAACACAAATCGCTAAAGTCCTTTTCATCATCTTTTTGGTCCTCTTCGTTATTTCCCTGGTTTATCACTATACTTCTGGGGGTCATGAAGTAATCCAGACAAACCTCAACTCTAAGGATACTTTTCCCCCTCCGAATCCTTGATAGATTTGCTCGGGTTTCAGACCTAGGAAAGAAGCCTTTGCGGCTTCTTTTCTAAAGTTTCATTTTAAGACAATTGTCCTTGTGACGTCGTTAAATAGTCCTGAAACGTAATTATTCTGGGAATCGAGAAGCTCCAACCGGATCCGATGTTGCCCTTTTTTCAATCCATAGATGTAGTAGGGTTGCCAAGTGGTTAAAATCCGTTGGTTGTCATTATCGATCGTGAGGCGTATCTTGTAACCATCTTTTGAAAGTTCGCAGTTGGTGATATAGAAGTCGAGCAAAAGGGGCTTCAGGTTTTTCGAGTCATAATCGTACTGTCCTTGAGGTTCGTTATAGGTGAGATACGGCTCCGATAGATCAACTGAAGAATTCCCTTTTTTTTCCTGGTAATAGAAAACTGTGGCTGCAAAGGCTTTATCCGACTTGATACTTTCGTTATAAGATCGGACAGGAAACGCGCGGAGCACATGCATTCCAGGCTGCAATTTAAATGGGATTTCAAAATCGGCGGTTTGGTCAAAGTAATTTTCAACGTCATCTAATGCATCGATCAAGGCTTCATTGACAGAAAAGGAGGGCTGGTTATCGATGATGATATGCAAACTTTGTCCTTCAGGGTCGTTCCAGATCTCCTTTTTTCTCGGTTGCTCAGTATCTACGCCAAGAGCTATCCCTTCCAAGCGGATCTGCCCTTTAACTGGAGAGGAGGTTTTGATTTCATTTTCTTTGGGATATAAAATTCTAGTCTCCACATGATCAGGGTCGGGGGTCGGGTCGACTGGAACTATCCGAAGGCCTTTAGGGTTTGAAGGTTGTTCTTCGAGATTAGCGCAAAATCCCGTCGAGCAGAAGATCGCTATCGCTCCGAGTAGTGTGTATTTAATCATAAGGAAATCTCCTTCTTTAAACATCGTTTACCCCTTTCACTGCTTTTAAGTCCATATCGATTGCCTTTTTCTGCACGATCACTTATTGGTTGAGTAAGAGACCGTCCACGAACTAAGGCTTCGTCGATTTTCGGGATTATTTTGGCCGATTTTCGATTCAAATCGCAGGGGTCATATACGCAAGTTGATATGACCCCTGCGATTTGAATCGAAAATCGGCTCAAAAGAATCCGAAAGACGGTCTCTAAAATGAGGTGGCATGACGTTTGGACCGATGGAGCTGGTTGTCCTGATCGTTTTTTTCGGTTTGCTCTTCGATTATACGAATGGTTTTCACGATGCGGCAAATGTGGTCGCAACGGTGATCGCCACGCGTGTTCTCGCTCCTATGACGGCGATTGTCCTCGCCTCCTTTTTAAATATGCTCGGCGCGACACAGATCAGTGGGGTGGCCAAAACAATCACGACGGGACTTGTCGAGATCAGTAGTGCGACTGAGATCACGGTGCTCTCTGCTCTCATAGGGGCCATTGCCTGGAACATCCTGACTTGGTACTTTGGCATCCCTAGCAGCTCTTCATATGCTCTTGTTGGAGGATTAATTGGAGCCTCCTGGATGCAAGAGGGGTTTAAATCGATTTTATGGAAAGGGCTTTGCTTTAAGGTGATTATCCCCATGGTCGTATCGCCGTTTGTGGGATTTTTACTCGGTTTCCTCGTATTAAAGGGGCTCAATGTTTTGATTAAAACCCGTTTTTTTCACAATAAAGAGAAGCTGTTCGGACATCTGCAGATCGCTTCGGCGAGTTTGGTCGCTCTGTCGCATGGATTGAACGATGCTCAAAAAAGCATGGGTATCATCACTCTTGGGCTGTTTTCTGCAGGAATGATCGCTACGACTCATATTCCACTTTGGGTGATTGGAGCATGCGCCCTTGTCATGGGAGCGGGTACAGCTTCTGGAGGGGTTCGGATCATCCGCACGGTCGGGTATGGGATCACCAAACTCAGACCGCTTCAAGGATTTGCTGCTGAGACGAGCGCTTCTTGTGTGATTCTTACAGCCAGCTTCTTAGGGATGCCGATCAGTTCGACCCACATGATTGTCGGTAGTGTGACCGGTGTCGGGGCAGCGCAAGCCCTCTCCAAGGTCCGCTGGTCAACGGGGAAGAAGATGGCCTTCGCCTGGATCTTAACCCTCCCGGGTTCCGGCATCGTCGCAGCACTGGTCTGCCTGATTTCTAATTTAATAATAAAATAAGTAATTTGTTAATTTCAGATTTACTATAATCTAATTAATAAATCATTTGATTAATTAATCATTAAAGTTAATAATAAAATATAGGGGAGTACTCCTTCAAAAGGTGTCCCATGCATTTTCGTAAAGGCCACGCAGAGCTTTCCATCATGGAAGCTGTTGATAATCTGTCGCACATGGCAGAGATCGACCTATCGATTTCTGAAGAACCTGAGAAGCCTCTCGAACTCACTGAAGAGCAGCTGAGTGAGAGGATGGCGACGATTTCATGGCATCACCCTGAATATGATGCGTACAACCGGGAAAGAATCAAAGAGACATTTCAGGCTATTTTTAAGTATGTGAAAGATCTTTATGAAAAAGGGAAGGATCAGCTGAAAGATGAAGAGACGCAGCGGGGCATTCAAGCGATGATGCTTCTTGCCAGCGAAGCGGCTCAAAAAATCGATAATTTCACCGGAATCTTCAAGTCGGACAAAGGGGAGAGCGTCACTGAACTTCATGAATATAAAGAGCTTCAACATTTTTACCTCACTAAGATCGTCCAGCGATTTCCAAAAATCATGGAGAGGGAGGAAAAATGGCAAGTGGAATGGGGAACGGGGGTTGAAGAGGATCGGATCGGTATCCAAACAGGGGGACTTAAAGATTTAGAGACGATTCGGCGGGACAAAGAATATGAACTTTTTCTGATTCGGAGAGAAGATGGCCATCCGTTTTTCAATCGGGCTCTTTTGCACCATATGCAGCTCATCGGACAATTCGATTTCATGCTCCGCGATAAGACCCGAGAAAATCCTTTTTTACGCATTCCGATGATTCAGGATAGAGATGCTCACATCTCTGCTAAAGAAATTTTACATCTGGCCGCACCTTATGTCGATGAGTACTATAAAGAAGCTTTAAAATTTAAAGGGATGGGATTTGTCGCAGCGATCAATAAGTCGCTCATGGCACTCATGCTCGCTGCCAATACGCGAAACTCGATGCAAACCGCAGTGGGAAAATGTTGTTTGAACTACTACTCCGATTTCCGCGATTACCTACGAAATGCATTGCAATCTAAAGAATACCACCGTTTCATCTCCAATCCTCCCGATCTCTCTGAACAATTCCTCCATTCTTTGATCAATTTATCCCACGTGCTGTGTGCCTCTTTTTTTTTCAACGTGATCTCTAAAAAAGAGATGATCTCTTTCATCCACATGTTGATCGAGAGGGGGAGAAAAGAGAGCTCGACACAAAGTCAGACGGGTAGCCCCCTTTCCCTATGGAATACAATGATCGATCAGGATGACAACATCCGTTACTTATTAAAACAATATCCGAGTGGTCCGTTAATGATGACTTTGCGGTTGCTCAGCCAAGATAAACAATTGAGCGGCTTCGATCCTATTGCCCAGCAGAACTTCCCTGGGCAAATATTTACGATCATCAGCGATGAGATCCATATCAGTTGTCTCAGGCTACCTTCGCCTACGGCACAACAATCGATCGACAAAGCGAAAGTTGCCAATGAGTTTTACGGGTTTCTCCGCTCTTTGGGCTCGCAAAAGAGAAATCAGCGCCATCTTCTCATCAATCTGCAAGATCGGACTTATTGGCATGAACGTGCCCGCTGCATTGCCATTGAAGAGATCCAAAATAATCGTGAATTTACGAACACCTTGATGACAATCACTCTTCCAAAAAACGCCGATTTTTATATGCAGTCGGGAAGCTATCTGGAGCAAAATGACGCAAGTAGCTTTAAAAGGGAATTTAAAGAACAGATCGTCGGTGGAGAGCAGTGTGGTTTTTACTTTCCTCCAGAAATCGATCAGAAGATGCTTTTAAAATTCACCGATGCAGCTCTAGAGATGATCCATAAAGTCTTTTTCAGCAGCAAAGAGATCCTGATCCATAAAAACCGTCTTGATTTCATCGAAATCTTCTATTTATTGTTCATCCTTAAACTGATCGAATTTTTTAAGCCAGATACTCTTAGTTTTACCTGCAAAGATGCCGTCGATACCGGTGCTGCCGCCAGTAGTGAAATGTTTGCTTTCTTGCGCATGATGAACGATGCCTCCCATTGGTCGAAAGAGGAAAAGGATTTTTTGCTTTGGATGCTCTATTCTCCAGCTCTTGTTATCCGTGAGCGGGCGATCGATGTCGATCGGTTCAATCGAATGATCAGCGCACTCATTATCGTTAACGCCGAGCTGGAAGCCCACTATCGTGAGACAGTGGCTGCCTGTAGCAAACTCTATCAGCTCTCTTTTTTCAAAGGGCTAAAAGTCAAAGAATCTGAGTGACTAATTCAGGCTTAAATCTTCAGGGATCATCGATAGAGTCGCATACTTGCCGCCCATCTCGCGCAAGATGGCCTGCCAGACCTTTTCTGAGGGAGTCTCAAAAACATGTTTGGCGCTCCCAGGATGGAGAAACCAGTTGCCGCTTAAGAATTCCCTTTCTAGCTGCCCAGCGCCCCAGCCGCAATAGCCAAAACACAAACGGATTGCAGAGCCATTCAGATCGCTGACAGCTTCTTGCAAGAATTGCAAATCTCCGCCTAAATAGACTCCATCGCAGAGTTTTAGCGTTTGTTCGGGAATACTTTCAGAAGAATGGAGGAGCATCATCTGGTTAGGTTGGATTGGTCCCCCTGCACGGATGTGGACATTAGGATTGGTGAATTCTTTAACGTTGATGATCTCTTCAGGAAGTTCGATTTCCAGGTTCTTATTGATGATCAATCCGAACGATCCCACAGCGCTATGTTCACATACAATGACAGCGCTGCGGAAATAGATCCCTGTGTCGATATCTGGGCTCGCGATCAGAAATGAGCCTTTTGTCAATTGGGTGTAGGGAATCGATTCCATCTTAACCTCAGTTCTGGGTTGCTTTCATAGAGCCTTGCCGCATCTTTCGGGTGCTTTTTGGCTTTTTTGATACGTCTATAGGCACCGTTGGCTATTAAACGTGTCAAAAAAGCCAAAAATCCCCTCGAAACCTGCGGCAATCCTCTATAAAATCAACCCAGAACTGAGGTTTTAAGGGTCCTTTTGAGCATCCATGAGTTGTTGATTATAGAGCCTTAAGTTATCGGAGAGCTCCTCTGAGAGGCGGAGGAGTTCGCGGAAATCTTTGCGGAACTGCTCATCATTCAAGATCTCCTCTTTTTCAGGACGGAGTTCCGCCCTATCGATCAACATGGAAAGGCGTGACATCGAAACATTGATATCATCCACCTCTGTTTCGAAATACCTTTTAAAGTTTTCTGGAGTATCGAGGGCATTGAGCTTAGTGATTTTTTGAGCCCGTTGCCGTTGCCAACTCTTGTTCATGTAGAATAAGAGACCATAGTTATTGATGTCATTCATCAAGGTATCGATCTTGCTCATGATCGCATTGATATGCAGATAAAAATTGTCATCTTTGATGAGTCTTCCTATTGTGCCTCTCCCATCGGCGATATCGTTTGTAATCATGCTGAGGTTCTGAGTTGTGCATTTGAGATTTTTCATCACAATCCCTGCATTGACAAAGGTATCGTTGACTTTGAGCTCGCAGATCGCATCGTGCATCTCATGGAAGGTCGCGGCGGCATGGTTCACAGCTACTTTGATATCCTGCAAAATGCATTCTTGATTGACCGTATGGACGGCGCATTGGATCTCATCCATAGCCCCCCCAAAAGAGCGGACAGCATTGCCCATGTCATCCCCATTCCTTTGAATCCAGCAGGTGACTTGTTGGAAAGTTTTCTGCATATCGGTTGCGAGATTGGTCACTTCGGTGAAAGCACGTTCGAGTGGGTCGACCGATTCGGCGTAGATCGGTTGGCCGTCGGCGACCAATTTTGGGATCACACCTTTGGGAGGAACTTTAGGGATGATCGCGATCGATTTTTCACCTAATAAGCCAGATGTCTGAATGGTGACCTCATCGGTATCGTAAACTTTCACACTCGAATCGACTTTTAGCACGAGCTGGTAATAGTAAATTTCTCCGAGGACATCAGCCATCGGCTTTTGACGCGCATCGGGGACCGCCTTAATCGCGACCACCTCTCCAACGGGTTTTCCTGCAAACAAGACCCGCGTGCCGACATTGATCTGATTGACATTGGAAAAACGGACATAGAGTGTCTCTTTGCCATTTCCCACAGTGGGTTTAAGAAAAAGGATCAGCCAGATGATCACTCCGCATGCGGCGACGACGAAGACGCCTATCAACATGTTCTTGGTCTGTTCACCCATGATGATTTTTCTCCTTTAACTTTCTTGGGTCTTGAGAGATTGTGCCGTAGAGCAGTTTGATCAACGGATCGTCGATCTGGATAAAATGGTCGGGATCGGTAATATGAGCGATTTTTCCATCGCGGATGAGGGCTAGCCGATCTCCGACATAGAGCGCAGAAAACATATCGTGGGTGACGACAATGCTCGTCGCTTTGAGCTCTTCCTTTGTTTTCACGATCAGCTCGTTGATCTGCATGGCGATGATCGGATCGAGCCCCGTTGTCGGTTCATCATAGAGGACGATTTTAGGACGATAGACGATGAGGCGGGCGAGCGCAGCCCGTTTACGCATGCCGCCGGAAAGCTCTGATGGCATTTTTTTTTGCGTCTCTTGTAATCCGACGAGTTCAAGCGCATGCATGACCCGATCAGCGATCTCTTCTCTACTCAATCTTTTTCCTGTTTCTGGATCGCCGTGTTGATTGAGGTAAAAAGCGGTATTTTCCTCAACATTCATCGAGTCGAACAAGGCACCCCCTTGAAACAGCATCCCCATATTTTGAACCGACTTGAACAGCTCAGGACCATATAAATCAGTGATCCGTACCTCGTTGATATCGACTGTGCCGCGATCGGGTTTCAGCAGGCCGATAATGTGTTTGAGCAAAACGCTTTTTCCAATGCCGGAAGGGCCCAGTACGACCAAGGTTTCTCCATCCTTGATTTCGAGATTCAGCCCTGCGAGCACTTGCATCTTGCCAAAACGTTTCCACAGATCGGAAATTTTTATCATTTGATCCTGGTGAGGGTATCGTGAAGGGCATTTAAGGATAGAGTGAGGAAAAAGTTGGTAAGCAAGATTGCACAGTAAGTGATGACGACGCTATTTGTCGTCGCCCGGCCCACACCTGCAGCACCCCCACTTGTACGCAACCCTTTATAACAAGCGATTGTCAGGATCAAGACGCCAAAGACAAATCCCTTGACGATCCCCATGAAAAAGTCGAAATACTGCACATGGATGGGGATCGGGTTCATGTAAGTGTTGGGCGACATCCCAAAGTAATAAACTGAGATCAGATACCCGCCAAAAATCCCCATGACAATACTAAAAACTACGAGAAGGGGCATCATAAAAATCCCCGCGATGAAACGGGGCGCAATCAAATACCGATGGGGATTGACGGCAAGTGTCTGCAGGGCATCGATCTGCTCAGTGACGAGCATCGTTCCCAGCTCTGCACACATCGCTGCCCCCACTCGTCCTGTGACCATGAATGCCGTCAACACAGGCCCAAGTTCTGTCATCATCGCTTTAGTCACCATCAAACCTGTGACAGATGTCAGCCCTTTGTCGGAGAGCTGGTAGATCGATTGGGCAGCAAGCACCAGTCCCGTTGAAAATCCGGTGATTGCAACGACGGGCAAGGAAGCCACTCCGATATCGTAAAGCTGCTTGAAGATGAGATTGAGAGCAGGGGGGCGGCGTATCGTCGCTTTTACCACATTCAAGATGAGTGCCATCCACTCTCCAATAGAAAGGATGATCCTGAACTGAGTGAAGATCGTCTGCCGAAGAGAATGGTTATTATTGTTTATATTTTCGATAGCCATCAGGGGAGGGGGGTGGATTAAATTCATTCTTTTAAGCTGATTCTATAGGAAGGCTCAATTTGGGGTCAAATGGGATAAAATAGGGAATAAGAATGAAAAACAGAGTATACCCAAACAACTTCAAGATGTTTGTGTTGAAAACATATGTCAGTATATTTTAATCTTGACACGGAAAAACATACGCGAGGTTTTGTATGAGCAAAAAAGAAGCCAATTTTAAACATGCTGAAAGTGAAGCCACAAGGATCATACAAAAAAATCGTATCACGTCTCCACCTATTTCTTTAGAAGAGATCGCAGAAGGGGAAGGGCTGAATATTGCGATTGCAGAATTTGAAGAAAAAGAGATATCAGGATTTATCGATTTCGAAAAAAAATTAATCCTCGTCAACAAGTATGACTCAACCACCAGACAAAGGTTTACGATCGCCCATGAATTAGGGCACTGGATTCTTCACCAGAAGGAACTGCAAAACAATCGCGATATTGTCGTCCTTTACAGGAGGTCAATAGATGATGAAACCAACCCCTTGGAACAAGAGGCAAATTGCTTTGCTGCAAATTTACTGGTTCCAATCTTTTTTCTTCAAAAAATATCCGACTCTTCTGCGACGAATAAGAAGCTTGCAAATATTTTCAAAGTCTCTGAGGCCGTGATTGCTTTTCGAAGAGGGTTTCTTGAAAAATAAAAAATATGAAAAGATTAAAAAGGGCATTACAATTACCGGGCCATATATATCGATCACAAAAGAAGATCTCCTCGAATGTCTAGGTCATGAAGACGCAATACAGAAAATACTTGCGGCTTTGAAAAATCGCAAAGATGCCGATGAAATTTTTATTTCCGCAATTATAAAAAGTTGGAAATTTTGGGCATGCATTCTTGGCAGCTCCATCATATTGTGTTGCGTGATCAATTATTTATTTTTCCGTTTTCCCTTTCAGACAACACATGTCATAGAAAAAGCCATCAATGCTGGCATTTCTGATTTAATGCCCATTCCCCAACATTAGAGTCTGTCTGTGATCTTGGTTATATGGAGTTATATGAATTTACCACCCGTTCGCTTCGCTCACTAGAGAGCACAGAGGACACAGAGGGAGAATCAAATACTGTAACGGGACCGCCGGATGAAATCTTAGATGTTTTTCTCTGTGTCCTCTGTGCTCTCTAGTGAGCGAAGCGAACGGGTGGTAAAAATATTTTCTTAATAGATTCTAAGTCAAAAATAGATGCAACAAATTGTTTGAGTTTTAACGATTCTTCAACTTTCTTGGGTATAATTGCTTTTTGCGCCTTTTTCTTTTGGCTTTGATTCTATTCCTTGGCCTAGTTAAGTTAACTATGTTCTGTGGAATAGAATCAAAGCCAAAAGAAAAATCCATCAAAAATCAAAATAACCAAGATCGCAGGCGGACTCTTAAATTTTTCTAAAAAAATTTCATCTTTAGAAAATTCCAAAAGACTCATAGAATTTTATTTTTTTATCAACTCGCTCAATCGAGGGAGGAAGTTATGCTTCGTATAGGAGATACTACGTGCGAATATGTTCCATTCATTGCCAGTACGAATGAAACAACACAGGACAACACTACCCTTACAAAGACTGAAGGGATATCTGACAGGATTTGGAATGCAACTGTCGGAAGTTCAATCAGGATGTGGTCCTTCACGCAAGCTGCGGTAGGGGGAAAAATCCGGGATATCTTCTTTTTTCCTTTAAATAACCTGAATAACCCTGCCCATCTGGCACAACTTGCGATTGAAAAAAAATATGCGGCTAATTTTTGGAAATCTGATGCTCCTCTAGACTTGAATTTCCCTTTCCAGGCGCACATTCGGAAGGAATTTAAATTTCGTAATGAAACAGTGCAGCTGACTCTACCTGGAAAGGAGCTCTTTTTAACCTATCGGGTTATTGAATCCCGTTCGAAATCACATTCTCAATCTCAATATTATAACTTTGTGTTCGTGCCTGGTAATGTTTCAACGATCGATGGTAATGTGGTAGGGATTTATCCTTTTCTTGCCTCTTATTTAGATTTGAAACGTGAAGATGAGGATTTACTACCAGGAAGGTTTATCATCATCACTCAATATGATATAGAATGTGCGACACAAAACCTGTCGAGAAGAAAATTCCAGCCAGAAACTTTAGAGGAGGCTGGAGTCATTCTTAAAAAAACCTTGGAGCATCTCCATCTAAAGTTCGGTGCAATCGATCACCTCTTTGCCCATTCTATGGGAACTATTTTATTTGCTGCGGCTTCAAAACAGATCGGCCAGGAGTCGGATCCCATTTTTCCTAAACACCTGAGTTTGCACTGTGCGCCATCTTCTATTAGCGAAACGAGCAAAAACTACTGGGGCGGATCGATGTTGCTCACACTCGCCAAATTCAGCGGATGGTCCTTTGATGTTGAGAAGGAAATTGCCGATCTTTGTCAAAAATACCGAGAGGATAGACAATTTTCTATCCTCGTGTCTGGAGTAAAACAAGATTACTATTTTCCAAATCAAGCTAATCTATGTTTAAGTAAAACAATAACAGAATTAAATAAAAAAGGCGTTATTGATTTGTTGGTTTTTGATCTTCCTCAACAAGTCGTTCACGAAAGAGCTCACCATGGTTTAAGGATTGACTGGTTGCATTCGAATTATCTCACCGGTTCATCAAATTTCACATTTCTTGAGGAGGGTGAGCAATTCGCAAAAGCCTTGATTCGTCGCTCCTTACCCGATCTTTGATATGCAGTATAGCTCTTCAAGAAACCCCCAGGCCTCAAAGGCCTAGGTTATTCTCGAGGCGAAATTAGCCGCCTTTTGATTTAGATTCGAGCAGGCGAAGGGCAGCTTGGTGGGCTTGATTAACTTGCTGGTCGAACATCGACTTTTTGCCTTGTCCGTCTGATATGTTGCAGCTCATAAGGAGCGATTTAGCAGCTTCAATCTTAGTTGTAGTGCTCTGAAACCCAGTTTGAACAACTCTAGAAAGACCTCCTTCACCGAAAAAATGAGAAGCTGTTTTGCAAGTCGTTCTTAAAAAGTCATTATCTGACAATTTTTGAGAAATGGCCTTCATGGCATTGGAAAACCCGTCAGTGATTCCATCGTTTGTATTCAGGCGACGGTCAAGTGTTGGTGTATTTGCGGCTGCTGGTCCTGATTTTGGGACCAACTCGCCTGCGATCGCGAGGCTTGCGCTGATGGTTGACAATCCTAAGATGGCACAACCTTGCCAAAACATTTGATCACTCAAATTCTTTGATTTTTCCAAGAATCGATCGACATCGCGCTTAACTAGATCGAGAAAGTTGTGATGAAGACCTCCCATCGTCCGAGAATAATCGGCGACTTCTGCGAAAACTCTATCTAATGCTGCTGGCATAATACCTCTTTTTTACGCTTGTCTGACAAGCTGTACGTTTGATTGTGAAAGGGTTTGTATCATTTTTTTTGTTTTGGCCTTAATGGCTCTAAAATCACCCATGCTGCCTTCGATCTCTTTCATCACAGAGTCGAAATTTGTCCGTTCGACAGTCAAGTCGGCTTCAATCTCAGAGAGTTCTGCCTTGCTCCAGATGAGCCTTGCATCCGCTTGCCCCTTACCGAAGATCGTTATCCCTTCGAAAATAGCAAGGGCCGACTGGGCGACATAGATTGCTTTTTCAGTGAACTGAAGCGCACCTGAAACGATACCCTGGACCGAACCGACAAGTCCAATGCCCCCTGCAATGATGCCTACAGCACCTGGAAGGGCCATAGCGAGCATTTTTCGCCTCTCTTCATTATCGCCTGAGAGTTGCTTGACAACCCAGTCCCAGGCTCCCGTTTCCGACATCGCAAAATTAGCAAGAGAGAGGATCCCCGATGCGATCATCGCACCGCCGATCAGAGCGCCACCTCCAGAGGCTACTAAGGCAATGCCAAAAACAAGTGACATGGCGGCAAGGAGGCTCGTCGCAATCTTACGCAGTATCGACCAAAAGCCACTCTCAGAAGCTCTTTTTGCATTCTCTTTGAGTTTTTGAATGTTATCTGCAGAGATCTCACGGATTTTAAGCTTGATATTTTGGAGTCGAACTCCAAGAGTGTCTATGATCGTGTCCCCGAGATTGCGCGATTCTTCAGTAGCGGCGAGCAGCCTGTATTCGCTGGAAGTACCATTGAAAATCGGTAAGGAATCGGGAGTCATTAAAGTCGGGCGTTCAGGTGTCCAAACAGATTCAGGATTTCCCTCCATCGACCCGAGTGAATCGGAAATGAGAGAACGATTTTTATGCGCTGGCTCCACAGATGGAGGAACTGGCATTGTCGGACGAATTGCAGAAATGGGGTCAAAATTTGGCATAGTGGATTGTTTTTAATAAGTTAATTTTATCGCGCAAATGTTCATCATTTTGGCATAAATCTAAAGCGGCGTCAAGCGCCTTTAAAGCATCTTCTTTCTCTTCCAAACTGAGAAAACATTCCGCCGCATGAAAATGGGGCATCGGGTCTTTTTCTCTTAGCAGGGCAACCATAGCCCAGGCGTGCACGCCAGCCATGTACTCGCGCGCCATCTGCTTGGAGCTGGCAAGTCCGTGCCAGTAATGTTCTGAGTAAGGATCGGTCAGCACAAGCTGGGTAAACAATAGCGCTGCACCTCGATAATCCCCCTTCTCATATAATCCAAACGCGGTTGCATAAAATTGCCGCTCCATTTCCAAAGGGATGGGAGAGATCTCCTCTTCAGAGATCCCCAAGATTTCCATCACTTCCTGTTGAAACGTGCTCCGCATCATATTTTATCGTGTTTTTTGGATGATCGATTTGTTCAGTTCATCTGCTTCTTTGAGAACTTGGCGTGCGTTTTCTGTCATTTGAGAGCGGTCTTCATATTTGCTATTGATATTCATCAATCTTTCGTTGAGGTCTGCATTGAGCATCTTCAATTCAGCATCCAATCCCTGGACGACGACATCGATCGTCTCTTCATTCAACACATCGAAGCGGATATTGGAATCGAAAGGGAATTTCTCCATAATGATGCCGAGATGAATTTGTGGATCTGGGACTCCTTCTTCCTTGAGTTGCGCGATAATCTCAGTAATTTTTTGTTCAAGATCATAATCTGCAACGGGTAAATTATGAATTTTATTTTCGAAGATAGTGGGATTGCGCAAATGAACGAGATAGGCGTATTTCCTGGCAGTTTCATCCTTTGAAAGGTCGAATTTCTTATCAGTTTGTTTCGCGTGGGTGAGTTTATTCATCACATCCGACATCACCTTGATTTGGAGGTTGGTCACCTTTAAGCTATCGATGATCTTATTGAGTTCAGTTTCACGGTGATCGAAATACTTTTGATAACATCCAGTGATTTCAAGCCCGATATTATATCCATGATTCGCTCTTGCGGTATCTATATTTCCCATGAAAACACCTCTATATTTTTATTCATAACACGCTAAGCATACCAAAGGGAAAGCATTAAAGCAATCTTAACAAAACTCAAATCATAAGTTTAATTTTTTGAGGCTTTGACAACTAAATTTGAAGAAAATTGAGTGTATTAAATGCAAAGGCGCCAAGTCGCGAAGACGCAAGGATTTTTATAATTTTTTTGCGTCTTCGCGTTGATATTCTTCATTCACGTACGGTATAGTGATGTTGCAGAAATATCAGCCTTAGGCATCTATGAGTTCAACAAATTTTTCTATTTCCCAATCGGTGGGGCCAAACAATCAGAACGACACTTTTCGTGGCAGAGGACCCCATGGAGCAAATCGTGGCGGCAGAGGATCTCGCGGAGGGATTCATAACTCAGAGGTTCGCAAAGAAAGTGATTTTACCTCTGAAGATAAAAGAGTCGTACAAGTAGGAAAAAGAGGGGTAAATACTACTTTTGAACCTAGATCTCCCAAACCCAGAGAAGCATTTTCTGCGCAGGCTCCAAATTCTGAAAAGGGAGGACGCGTCGCCGGTAAAAATTTTCGCGGAAGGGAAGGTCGATATCCCTCATCTCGTAGCGCAGATGCAAAAACTTTGATCGGTTCACTGGGTGGAAAGCGGGAGCCAATAAAATCTGAATCGAAACTCGCTTGTGAAAAAATTAACCAATCTCATTCTTTTGTAGAAGCATTACAACTAATGACTCAAGAAGAATTTTCTCCAAATAGCTACATCTATTCTGCTCTTTTTAAAAAGGCGCAATCCTGGAATTTCATCACTCTTTTATTCCAAAACATTCCTGATCGAGAAAAAATTGATGTCATTTGCAACGTATATATCAAAGCATGTGGGAAAAATGGTCAGTTTGCAGAAGCTAAGAAAGCCTTTTTGCATAACCCCGCTTTCGTGCCCGTGCCGGTGCCCGAATTAAGATGGTTCAGAAAAAGCATTAATCGGGCAAGGGCACGGGCACGCTCACGGGCACGTAAATAAGTCTAATAACTCCTTCTCCATTTGAGGGAAAACTTACCCTCTTCCTCTTCCTGTGTCTCCGCTTGAAAGACGAATCCTTTGGGCAGCTCCACCTCGACGATCACTTGGCTGCTGGTCGCACTCTGGGAGAGGGTGATCATGATCCCACGGGTCAGGTATTTACCGATTTGGAGAGCGAGCTCATCTGTGCCAGGCTTAGAGGAGATATTGAGGCGATCGACCCCGATGCTCTTGCGGATCGCTTCGAGGACATCGGGAGCCGCTCCTCCAGAAAGGCTGACGAGGGTGTTTGCGAGCTGGACTGTTTCAAGGTGGGAAATGTCAGCGATGTCTTTGTTGAACAAGATCAGGGCTAAAATCGAGCTTGTTGGCTTCTGTGGATTGGAGTTGAAGGTGAGTTGGGGAGACTCGAGCGGGCCGCGTAGCATCGCTGTGATGGTGACGTCGGGCAGGCTTAAGGTGCCGTTGAGATTGAGATAAGCTGAAGGGGCGGGTTTATCATTAAAGACGATCTCCCCTTCTGTGAGCTTAAAAACTTTGCCGGAGAATTGGTAATCCCCTTTGATCAGCTTCAGGGCTCCTGTTGCAGCGATATTGGTATTTGCTCCATGAAGATGGACATCCCCCTCTAACTCAGCATTAAGCCCTCTTCCTGAGACGACGACGTTCCCTTCAGCTGTCAATTCCAAATCGATGTGAAAGACAAATCCAGGACGGGGTTTGATTGTCCTTGAATAAAGATGGGCAGGGCGGTTGATATAAGTAAAAGGCAAAGTGGGGACCTCGTAGGGGAGCCGTTCCGTGATGTGGATCGCTGCTTCATCGATCAGAAGATTCCCTTGTGCCAGCATATTGCGCATATCGCCACTCAGATAAAGGGGCCCTGTGAGATCGCAATCGATCATATCGAAGCCTAGCACATGCAAATGATGCAATTCAGCATCAAATGCACAGGGAAAAAATTCTTCAGGCTTTAACAAGATCTTCCCTTGAGCTGAGATTTTCCCTTTTTTGTCATCGTTCGCATTCAACTGGAGTAGGTGGATCGTATCGCTTTTGGCTTCAAACTGCGCATCGATATTCCGCAGTGACATTCCGGTGAAGTAGTTGTCGTAAGAGCCATTTTGCCATTCGAGTTTTCCCTGCAAAGAAGGGGAGGCGAGGGTGTGGGAGAGGAAAAGACGGCAGGAGAGCAATCCGGTAAAATTGTTCGTTCCCAAATTGACAAAGTCGAATAAGTCTTGCAATTTCCCTTCAGCGACGAGTTCAGCAGAGGTGTTCTTAGACTCATCAAAAGTGATCTGAAAAGGATAGAGTTGATAGTGGATGGGAAGGGAAGCATTAAAATCGAGAAATTGCTCATCGGTCGCTTGTAAATCGGTGTGGGTCTGCAACATGTTTTGATTGAGATGGGCCTGGAGTGTTCCTTTAGCGCGGAAAGGTGTTTCCTTTCCGAAGTGAAGGAGATCGATCTCTTCAAGGACAAGATTCAAATTCCCTTCGATATTTTCTGGCATCGCATCAAAAAATCCTCCCGCAGAAACAAACCCCTTCAATTTAAAACGGGGCTGGAAACAACGCAAGATCTCTAGAGGAAAGTGGGCCAGGTCCCACTTGCCAAAAGAGCGAATGGGGCTGAATTCAAAGGCTGAATAGAGTTTTCCGTCCCCAATGAGGAGATCGAGCGGACTTAAGGTGATAGAGTCTGATCCCCATTCGAACTCGCAAGGGTATTTCAAGGAGAAAGGAGTTTCAGAAAGGGTCCCAAAAAGTTGGATCAGTTCAAGAGAAAAAAGGGAATTTTCTTTATTCCAAAACCCTGTTGCACTCAAATGAAAGGGATTCTCTATTCTCCCTTCAACATTTAAGGAGAAAGGCCAGTTCGCTTCATCGGACCGAGTATCGAAATTTAACTGGTCGAGATAGTAATTGGGTGTTTGGACCTTTTCTGCCACGATGTTGAATTGTCCTGAAGGGAGATCGAAAAGATCTTCGATCTCAATATGAGCAGCTAAATCTTCGAGAAGATAGTCGCGGAAACGGAAGTTTTTGGCGTGGATGACACAATTGACATTTTGCTCATCCTTTTCTGAAGAGAGGAAACATTCTGCTGAAAAACTCCCTCCTAAATTCTCATCTTTGAAAAAAGAGGTCAATGGGTCGAGGTGTTCGCCGCTTGCAAAAAGTGCCCCGTTACAAAGCTCTTTTGCCATGTCATAGGAAAAATGGCCTCGGGCTGTCGCTTCAGCAATTTTCAAGTTAAAACCGGTGATCGAAAGCAATTTTTCGGGCGCATATTCAAAGGCGAAACTACTTTTAAAGGGAAGATCGGCATCAGATGAGGAGAGGATCACTTGACCTTCCCAGTCGTTATTTTCCTGATTCCCTTTGATGAGGCCGCGCAAAGTTTTTGCAGCAAAAGAATCGATCTGTAAATTCTGAGTTTGAAAAGAAGCCTTATATGCCCCTCCTTGATAAAAGGCTTTTCCTTGCGCTGAACCCAACACCAGCAAAGAGGGGAATGCGGGCAATTGGGAAAGATCTGGAAGGGAGAAAGCAGCGACCACTTTGCTCTTTTCAAGTTCACGGTGCAAAATCCCTTTTCCTTTCATGTGGATGAGATCGCTGAGCAGAAGGAACCTTTGAATATGGGCTTCTGTAGCAGAGGAAAGAGAAAAATCAGCCTTGAATTTCCAATCTCGGTTCAAGATGTCGAGATTTTTAGGAAGGGCTGCCGTCACCATCCCTTTGAACTCACCAGTCAGCGGTTCTTTGGAAAGGGGAAGATCGTAAAAGATCTCTTTCCAAGTCGTCCAGGAGCCTTTGAGACTAAATTCGGCAGCGATTTGACTTTCGAATTCATCTATGGATGCTAAAAATTTTGGAATGGCGTCGAGATGGACTTTGATCTCAGTTTCGATAAAATCGTTTGGTTGACTTCCATCTAAGTGAGCTTCGAGATAAGTTTTTTTATCATCGGGTGAAAAAAGTGTTAAATCGACTAGAAACTTCTCGACGCTCCGATCGATTCTGGCTGCTGCTGTCATTGCAAAAGAGAGCTTCGAGCCGACTTTGCAATTCAAAAGATCGACATGAGCCACTTTTAAGTGGTGGATATCGATTGGACAGGGGAGGTGGATCTCTCCGATCTGCTTTTGAAGCCAGCTTTTGGACTGTTTTTCATCAGAAGGGTAATAAATGTAAGTGGCACTTTCCGCTTTCAAATAGTTGATCACCATTTTTCCTTTTAATAAAGGCAAAATGGCAATGCGTAGCTTAACGTCGGTCAATTTTAACGTGTGATCATCGTTAAAGTGGAGATCAGCTTCTTCGATCGTCCAAGAGAAAGGGGGCTGGCCGCTTAAGGTTTCGATAGTCGCGGTAATCCCAGCTTTGTCGAGATAGGAAATGATCCTTTCTTTGATTTGCTCTTTAACCCATTTCGACTGCAAAACAGCGAAAAGGACGCAAAACAAAAGAACGAGCCCACCGATCCCGATGATCGTGAGACGAGTCATTTTAAACAGGAATCGAAATGTCATACATACCCCTAAGCAAGCTTAAAACATTTGTCCAATGCTCACTAAAATTTTATATACAGGATCGAGGTCTTTTCTGCGATCTATTGGATAAGCGACATCGATTCTAAAGGGGCCCATGTATGTAAAAAAGCGGAATCCCAACCCCACCGATTTGAGCCATTTTCCATGCGCTGTTGGATATTCTGTGGTCCAGACATTGCCAATATCGAAGAAAGGGACCAATCCGATCGTCTCGCTGACGCGGAAACGTGTTTCTAAAGTAAAATAGATCGCCGATCTGCCGCCGATCGGTTTTCCGTGGAGAAGAGGACTCACTGTGCGGTAGCGGTAACCTCTAAAATCTTCTTCAGATCCTCCTAAGAACCGTTGGCAAAGGGGAATGGCAGAAAGACCATTGCTCAAAATAACGCCATAGGTCAATTTTTCCGCTAAGACGACGCGCGCTTTTTCGTCTAAGGCAAAGTAAGCACTCTCGATGAATTGTTGAGTGAGATAGGCTTCTCGGAGGTGAGCGACATTGACAGATGGCATCAGCACGTATTGAAGGGTAAGGCCACGAGTCGGATTGAGAAGGCTATTGGCTGAACTCCATCGCAAATACAGGGGCATTTCTACGAGCCAAAAATTCCCATTTTGAGCACTGTCCGTCACATAGAGCCTCTCTCCTTTAAGCCCAGCTGAGCCGCGCAACCTTGGATTGAACTGCCTTTCAAAACGGTCGATCACACTATAAGAGCGCATCGAATAAGCTTTTGGCAACGCTTCATGTGCCGCTTGGGCTTGCGCGATCATATCTTGCCCAATTCTGTTAAAATCGGGATGAAAATAGACGGCGCTTCCCGTTTGGCTGATCCGTGTCACATCTCCTTGAAAACTAAATGTGCGACCCATTCTTCCCACATTCCGATTAGCCCATCCAAAAGTGAGACCAGGCCCAAAGACCGTTTGATAGCTCACGCCGATATTGACACTTTTATGTTTTGTTTCACTCACCTCGATCTTGAGCGGAATTTCCCCATTGGGGGAAAGGGTTTCTTCATGCGTGATCAAAACGGAACTAAATAGGCCAGTCTCGATCAAAGCGTTTTGCGTTTTTTCAACAAGGCGGCTATCGTAGGGTTTCCCTTCCTTCCACTGTTTCTTTTGCTGGAGAAAGAGGGGTTTGACCTTGGTGGTTCCCACAATTGTCGTCGGACCAAACTCCCCCTTTTGGCCAGTCTTGACAGCGAGCGACACGCGGACCCCTTTTGTCTTTCCATCGACAACCACTTCCCGATGCTCGATTTTTGCCAGGGGATAACCACATTCAGATAATCGCTCTAAAACCTTCAATTCTGCATCCAGGATCGATTCTGTAAGGGCAGGTTTATCGAGCTGAACACCCACATCTTGAAGAGTGACATGACAGCAGTCATTGGGAATTTCTGGTGACTCACAATAAAGGTGGATATCATACGCCTCGAGACTATAACGTGGCCCAGGGTCGATCATGACGGTCACATTGAGATCTTTATTGATTTTCTGGATTTGAATGTTGACCGTTCCCTCATAATACCCCCGTGCCTGCAAAACTTTAATCAATTCAGGAATATCGGAATCTGCCCTGTAGCGCAGTGCATTGATCGAAGCGGGTGGACGTCTCTTCAATGAAGTCAGATGGGAAGCCAATTTGATCTCCCTTAAAGTGCGGGGATCGTCTAACCCTTCAAATTCGACATTATAGGAGATCCCTCCCGCAAAAGCTGTGAGAGGAAGGAGAAAGAATAAGACTGCAGCCAAAAAAACTTTATAAAATCTATATCGCAATCTGATATTCTCCTAAATTCTTAACAAAAGGTTAAAGCAACTCCCTCTTTCTATGAACGAAAATTTGCTGAATGATCCTTATTTAGGAAAAGCCCGTCCTCAAACGGAAACCCTGTACCGCGACTCGTGCGCTATAATGCCAGGAGGGGTCAGTTCACCCGTGAGAGCGTTCACAGGAATGGGACTAACCCCCTTGATCGTTCGAGAGGGCAAAGGGGATATGATCTTCGATGTCGATGGGCATCCCTACATCGATTTTTGCCAAAGTTGGGGATCTTTGATCCTCGGACACGCCAACGAGGCGATCATCGCCAGAGCAAAAGAGCAGCTCCATCGCGGCTCCTCTTTTGGGATTGCCACCCCTTATGAAAAGGAGCTAGCAGAAATCATCATCCGCCATCTTCCTTCCATCGAAAAAATCCGCTTTGTCTCCTCTGGAACCGAGGCGACGATGAGCGCCATCCGCCTTTCTCGCGCCTATGCCGGAAAATCGACCATCGTAAAATTCAATGGCCATTTTCATGGCCATTCCGATAGCTTATTGATCCAGGCAGGGTCGGGTGTCACCCATCTTCCCCAAGCCTCTTCCAAAGGGATCCCCGAAGAGCTCGTCAAATTGACCGTCTCCTTGCCATTCAATGAGATTGAGGGATGTCGCCACTTCCTCCGCTCCCGGGATGATATCGCTTCTGTGTTGATCGAGCCTGTCGCCGGCAATATGGGGGTCGTCCCTGCCAAACCAGAATTTCTCAAAATGTTGCGAGAGGAAACGGCAAAGAAGGGGATCCTCCTGATTTTTGACGAAGTGATCACAGGATTTAGAGTAGGACTAAATGGAGCACAAGGCCTTTACGGGATTATTCCAGACTTAACATGTCTTGGAAAGGTAATTGGAGGGGGGTTTCCAGTTGCTGCTTTTGGAGGAAAGCGCGAGATCATGGAGATGATCGCCCCTTTAGGGGCTGTCTATCAGGCAGGGACCCTTTCAGGTAATCCCTTAGCGATGTGTGCCGGGGAGGAGACGCTTAAGATTATCGAAAAACCAGGGTTTTACTCATCACTCGAGGAAAAACTGGAAAGCTTTTTAGAGCCAATACGCCACGCCATCGCCTCCAAACAACTCCCCATGACTATCCAGAGCGTCGGATCGATGTTCACCATTTTCTTTGGAGTCACAAAAATCGAGAGTAAAGAAGACCTTGGCTCTATGGATGAAAACCGGTTTAAACACTTTTTCCGCTACCTCTTTGAAAGGGGAATCTATCTCTCCCCATCTGCTTATGAAGCTAATTTTTTATCTGCTGCGCATACCCCTGAACATCTGGAAAAAGCCCAAAGGGATATCTTGGAATATTTAAACCAACTTGCCCCTTCTTGAGTGAAAAAACAGAGATTGAAATTTTCTTTACCGATGCATTATTAAATCCTTTTTTTGCTATCTTTTCTCCCAATCAATTTCTTTAGTGGAGAATAATGATGACAGCGATTTCTCAAACTCGACCTTTAAGCCCTTTTTCCCAAATTCAAGAATTTTGCTCCTCTCTCAGCACTCTATTGACTTCTCTTTGCCAGCGTACAGATAGTGCATTTCGCCGTGTGTATGTGATGAAAAAAGATGGGGATGGAAATATCAAGTTTTACGACGATAGAGAGAATGCTGGGAAAAAAGTCGTCATTCTCACCTATATCGAAAACATTAAGACAGGGGATCTTCAATTCGACGAGCCAAATTATGTCATTGCGACCAAATGCGCCCTCATTGTCTTAGCAATGCCCTTCTATACCCTCGGGAAAATCGCCTGGTATGCGTTTAAAACCCCTTTGGAAATCAGCGCGCTGGTGATCGACACTCTCATTAAAGCAGGTGATGAGCTCTCGATGAGCAGGTTCTATGAAGGGTGCGTTAAGCTGCGGCATGGGGTTTCCCAAATTCCTGACATGTTTGGCAACGGACTCTTTGAAATCATCAAAGCGCCATTTTTTGGCTATGCTACCGCTCTCGCCTCTTTTTACGGTATTTTCAAACCCTATCACGCCAGAGTCGTTGTAGCAGGGCTCGAGCATGCCTCGCAACGGGGTCTCTCTTATAAAGAGGACTGTAAAAATATTCCCCCTCGCCCAAATGAAAATTGCTGGGAGGCATTCGCCAAGGATATAGGCAACGCTCATCCTTGTTATCTCGCCCAATGTTTCCAGGTTCGGGGAAATGTCAGAGATGCCCGCATCGTCGTTATTCGCCGGGAATCTATTTCTTAAGACTTAAGATTCGATCTCTTCGGGAAGTTCCTCAAAAGAGGTTAAAGTGCGCACTTGGAGCTGCGATTCACAGAGCAACACTTTTTTATTTCCGATCTCAACGATATAAAGCATCGATTTTGGGCTGAGGGCTCGCCGTTCAAGCACATTGATTGTACGGCTCGAGCCCATTTTGAATTTTCCTTTTCCCAGCTTCCGCAAGATCCAGAATGTCGCAAAGACGAGAAATACGAGCCCAAGTATGGTGACGAGCATCCGAACAAATGCACTCTCATAGGAAGTCGTCATCTCTTTGGAAGAAGGGAGGGAAAGAGGATTTAATTCAGGCGGTGGTGCTTCGAGGGGATTAGGCGCTAAAGGTGGCTCGGGGGTTGGCGCTGGCTGCTCTGGAGCGGGTTGCTCTGTCACTGGCAAAGAAGTGTCGGGTTGCTCTTTTGCAGCAGAACAAACGATCGAGGTGCTGAGAAGGGATAGGGCAAGCAATAGCTTTTTTAAATGCATAAGTTCCTGGTATAAAAATCCAGTCTGCGATTCTTGCTATTTTTTTTCAACCTCTCATGCTATCCTACCAACGTTATGCGTAAACATATCGGTTGGATCGCTTTAGATATTGATGGCACTATTACGGATGAGACCCATCATGCCCCTGCTCAAGTCGTCCATTTTTTGCACTTGCTTGAAAAAAGGGGATGGGAGCTCATCTTCATCACTGGCCGGACCTATTCCTTCGGCTATCGCGTCGTCAAAGAGTTCGATTTCCCTTTTTATCTCGCCGTGCAAAACGGCGCAGATATCTTGTACATGCCCAGCAAAGAGCGGGTCGCCCGCCATTATCTCGACGATAAGGCCATTCCCATTCTGGATGCAGCCTATCGAGGAGAAAAAGAGGATTTTCTCATTTATGCGGGCTACGAACATGGAGATTTCTGCTATTATCGACCTGACCGGTTTTCTCCTGCCTACATTGAACATTTGCATAAGATCATGGCCCTTTCTCCTGAACGATGGAAACCAGTGCAAAATTTTGACTTTGAAAAAGGGATCTCATTTCCTTTAGCTAAATGCCTTGGATCGAAAGAAGCGATGCAGCGCGTTACCAGCTTGTTGGAAACCCATCCCAATCTCTCTGCCACGATGATACGCGATCCTTTAGGAGAAGGGATTTATCTCATCCTCGTCACGGCAAAACAAGCGACGAAGGGCAATGCCCTTCAAATCATCAAACAGGTGATTGGAGATGGGGGTCCCGTGATCGCTGCAGGTGATGATCTCAATGACATCAGCATGCTCCAAATTGCCGATGTGAAGATCGTCATGTCCTCAGCTCCTCCAGAAATGCATCCGATGGCGACGATCTTAGCTGAACATGGCGAGCAGCATGGGATTATCGAAGCTTTGACAAAAGCAACTGAAATGGGGTTTTTGTCTAAATGATTAGATTTTCACCACAAAATTTTCGTGCCCGTGCCCGAAAGTTCTTTTTTATAGATTAAGTGGCCATTGCTCTTAAGGGTTTAAGAAATTTTACCACCCGCTCGCTTCGCTCTCTAGAGAGCACAGAGGACACAGAGGAGGAACCAGGGAGTTCAAGCCCCCTATGCTCGATGAATAATGTCGATAGCTGTATCAGGAATTTTCCTAATTCTTCCTCTGTGTCCTCTGTGCTCTCTAGAGAGCGAAGCGAGCGGGTGGTAAAATTTCTTAAACCCTTAAGAGCAATAGTGGTCAATAGACTTATGGGTAATAGGATGAGGGCACGTACACGGGCACGTTTCTTATGTCGCTGGCGCGAGCTCAGCTTCTTTGGATTTATGGAGTGCTTGACTGTCGATAGCCAGTCCCATGGCGTGCATTCCATTGTCGACGTATAAAATGGTTCCTGTGATCGCTGTGGCAAGAGGAGAACAAAGGAAGGCTGCTGCGCCACCCACTTCCTCTGCTGTCATGTCTTTGACAAGGGGAGCGTTGGCCTTTGAGTACTCGATCATGCTGTCGATGAAACCGATGGCTCTCGCTGCTCTGCTGCGTAGTGGGCCAGCAGAAATCGTGTTGACGCGGATGCCCCATTTGCGCCCTGCTTCAAAAGCGAGTGTCCGAGTATCGCTTTCTAGTGCGGCTTTAGCAGAACTCATTCCTCCCCCATAACCGGGAATGACCCGTTCTGAAGCGAGATAAGTCAACGAAATCGATGCCCCATCAGAATTCATGAATGGACCAAAATGTGTGAGTAAACTGATAAAAGAATAGCTCGAAGAGCTCAAAGCGACGAGATACCCGCTGCGCGAGGTCTCTAAAAGAGGTTTTTTTACTTCTGGAGCGTTAGCGAGGGCATGGACGAGGATATCGATCTTGCCAAAATCTCTTTCCACAGCTGCTGCCACTTCAGAGATCGTGTATCCAGAAACGTCCTGGTACCGCTTATGTTCACGGACGTCCTGGGGGACATCTTCCGGCTTATCAAAAGAGGCGTCCAAAGGATAGACTTTTAAATATTCCATCAGCTTCCCATTGGAGAGTTGCCGCGACTCATCAAACTTACCCATGTTCCAGGATTGAGTAAAAATTTTTAGGATTGGCGTCCAAGTACCGATGATGATCTCTGCACCTGCTTCCGCTAACGCTTTGGCTATGGCCCAGCCGTACCCTTGATCATCGCCTACACCCGCGACAAATGCCTTTTTCCCTTTGAGATTGATAGATAGCATAGCGACCCCTTACAAAGTAAAATTTAGAAGTTACAGTATAACAGAAAAAGGGGAAAAGCTCAAGCTTCCTTAGATGTAAAAATTTTATTTATTTTTGCCGGTTTTACCCATCATCATCCGTTTCCACCCTTCTGCAGTGAGAAGTTTTTTAGATGGAAAAGGACTCTTTTGAGGGCTTTCTGGACTAGATTTGTCTGAGGTCGACTTCTTTGGCTCGGGTGGCTTGGGTTTCCTCTTGAAGAAGCGAGAGATCATATTAGGTATCCTTTAGTTAATAGACCCCTTAATTTCTAGTTTAGCCTTGGGTGGAGAGTTTGTCAATAAATTTATTTAAACCTTTGCTTTTTCATCCTACTTAGGATAGCTTAAAACTTATGAAGTATCAAAATCTCTCTGCATTTGTAAAACACCTGGAGCAAGCGGCAAAAGTGGATCTTTCTCGAGTTTTTCTCGTGGTCTCCTCTTGCCCGTATGAACGGAAGAAGATCGTCCTGAGGATCGTCGCTGCCATTCGTCTTAAGGAGCACGTCCTCCATTTGCATAGAGAAGATGGGGCTCATCGATCGGTCGGGGAGTGGATCGACGAGTTGAACACTGCTTCACTCTTAAGCGGAAAACAGGTGGTTTATCTCGATGAGATCGACAAACAGAAGAAAAATGGACTGGTCCTCCTCGCCGAATACATAGCGCGTCCCTCTCCGTTCGCTTATTTACTGCTAGGGGCGAGCTCTTCGAAGAGTTTAGGGGATCTTTACACAAAAGGGAAAAAAGAGCTGATCGTCTGCGATTTGAGTGATGAAAAGCCCTGGGACCGGAAAGAGCGGTTCAAACGCTCCCTTATCGAGGATGGGGTAAAAGCGGGGAAACGGCTGCACAGCGATGCTGCCGACTATTTGGTTGAGAATGTGGGATTGCAGCTAGCGGCTTTAGAGCAAGAACTGGCCAAACTGATCACTTATATCGCAGAGCGTTCAGAACTGACGCTACAAGATGTGCAGCTTCTTTGCACACCACAAAAAAATTCTAGTGTGTGGCAAATCGCAGAGGAGATTGTCTGGAAAGAGGGTCTTTCTAAAGTAGAAGAGATCGGCGATTTATCGATGCTCCTTCCGCTTCTTTCTCAATTGCGCTCCCAATTGCAGCAAGGTTTGGTCCTCGCGATTCTGATGGAAAGGGGAGCCACACAGGGGGAAATTACCCACCACCTGCCGACCGTCAGGCCTGCCGCTCTAAGCAAAATGGCGGCAGTTGTCCAAGTGAGGAAAAGCCCTTTCTTTAAACGAGCGCTCGACCTGCTTTTTGAGATTGAGCTGATGGCTAAAAACAGCTCTTTCGAACCTGGGCTTATCCTCGATTTAGCTTTAACTAAACTAGCCCTTTTGAAAAAAAATCAGACAGACTCTTATGTTGTACCTGTTTCCTAATCTCCTTGCCCCCCTCGAATCACATACTGCTTACCTTCCGGCGAGCATCGATGGTGCCGTTTCAGAAATTTGCGCGCTGATCGCTGAAAATGAAAAAGAGGGGCGCCGCTTTTTGCGCCGTTTTACTTTTAAAGAGAGGACATTTCGGGACATTCCGATCCACTTGCTCAATGAGCATAGTACTGAAGGCGACAGGAAAACATTGTTAAAAGGGATCGTGCAGGGTGGAAAATGGGGGCTGGTCTCCGATTGTGGGATGCCCTGTTTAGCCGATCCCGGCGCCGATCTGGTGTTGATGGCGAGAGAAAAAGGGATCCCTATAGAGACGTTCTCTGGACCCTCGAGCATTCTTTTCGCGCTTGTTCTATCGGGATTGGGGGGACAACACTTCACATTCCACGGCTACCTGCCCAAAGAGGAAAATCCTTTAATTCAGGAGCTCAAGAGAATTGAAAAAATTTCTGCAAAAGAAAAATCGACCCATCTTTTTATTGAAACGCCCTATCGCAATCAGAGGCTTTTAGAAAAAATCGTCCTCGAGTTGCATCCCCAAACCTGGTTATGCATCGCTTGCGATTTGACCTTACCCTCCCAATTCGTACAGACTAAGCCTCTTAATGATTGGAAAAAAAATCCCCTCCCCGATGTGAACAAACGCCCCGCTGTCTTTCTGCTAAAATCTTTTACACCCAAGTGAATTCAAAAGTCGGGAATTTGGCAAAGTTGGCGCCTTGAATTTTCATCAGGCCATAGGCCGGCGTCGAAGCAGGGCCTATTGACTAATAGGCCCGATGCAGACGGATGAAAAGGCAAGGATGCCAACGCAGCCAAAAACCGACTTTTGAGTTTACTTGGGTGTTAATCCTTCAAATTTAGTGTTTTATATACTTAATTATTATAGGTGAATGATTAATGGCGATTTAGATAAAATGAAGGGGTGTCTTAATTGCATATATAGTTTAAATTTGTTATAATTATGATAGATATAAAGAGAATAATAAACCCCTCAGGGGAAGGTAATAAATTATGGATAATACCCTACTTCAACTCAAGGCTAGAGTTGCTAGCCTGGAGAGCAAAAATGATATGCTCGAATCGGAGCTCATGTATTTAAATGAGATGCTCGTCCGTTGCGGATTTCCACAAGGGATCGCAACACTCAAAGAGACGGTGCAGGAACTGCTTGCGGAAGACCCTTCTTATCACGAGCGTACTGAATTAATTTAAGTCATTAATAATAAAGTATTTAAATCTAATAGGAGCAGGTGGTTCACCTGCTCCTTTTTCATTTCTATTCACTTTACTTTTCCTCCATTTTCTGATAATTTCTCCAAGTAAATAAAATGGAGAAAAGATGCCCAAGCTCATTTTTGAAAATACAGGTGAGGAAAAAGAACTCGACGAGGACTCACCCCTTCATGAAATTTGTGAAGAAGCGGGGGTGCCCTTTGCCTGTACTGAAGGGGTCTGTGGCACCTGTGTGATCGAAGTTGTCGAAGGGATTGAGCATCTTTCCGAATTCACTCAAGAGGAAAAAGATTTTTTAGGGGAACAAAATCGGGAGCGGCTTGCTTGCCAATGCAAGATCAAAAGCGGCTGCGTCAAGATCAAATATTAAATTATAGGTTGACAATGGCTAAAACAGAACAGAACAAAAAATTTCTAAAGAGATGACAATTGAGGAGATCTTTTCTCGTTTTCCTCATAAAAGTCAAAAATTAGCGCAAGAGATGACAAACCGGGGTTTGCATTGCGTCGGTTGCGGAGCAGCCGTTTGGGAGACTTTAGAGGCGGGGATGCTCAGCCATGGCTTTGCAGAAGAGGATGTCGAAGAGATGGTCAGTCGTCTCAATGGGATTCTCGCGGAAAAAATGGATCTTTCTACGATCTCTCTTACAAAACGGGCTGCCGATAAATTCCTTCAGATTCTCAAAGAAGAAGGAAAAGAAGGCTGGGGCTTGCGCTTTGGTGACAAAGCAGCAGGTTGCAGCGGCTTTGAATACGTGCTCGATTATTCACAAAAAGCAAACGATGACGACGAAGTGTTTCCCTGTCATGGAATTGAAATTCATGTCAATAAGAACGATGTCTCTCGGCTGATGGGTTCAGAGATCGACTTTATCGATGGGCTCAACGGCCTGGCTTTAAGATCAGCAACCCCAATGCCAAAGGCTCATGCGGCTGCGGCAAATCCCAAAGTTATTAAGGTTTATTTGTGGATGGCGCGCTTGTCGACGTCAAGGGCAGCTTCTTTCATAGCCTCTGATAGGGTGGGGTGGGCATGGGGCGTGCAGGCGATCTCCTCTACTGTCGCTCTTTTCTGGATGGCAAGCGCAGCTTCGGCGATGAGTTCGGAGGCGTGGGCGCCGATGATGTGGACGCCGACGATCATGCCGCTCTTTGCTTCTGCAATCATTTTTACAAATCCCTCCTCTTCTCCTGTGCAGCGGGCGCGGGAATTGGCTTTGAAGGGAAATGTGCCGTCTTGAATTCAAGGCCCGCATTTTTTGCTTCCGCTTCTGTCATGCCGACGGAGGCGACTTCAGGATGGGTGTAGACGACATTGGGGATGGCGGCGTATTCGATTTTAGGATGATGGCCTGCGATGATCTCTGCGACGGCGACGCCCTCTTCAGAGGCTTTATGGGCGAGCATGGGGCCATCGACGATATCGCCGATGGCAAAGATGTTGGCGACCTTGTGCGAAATAGCCATCGATTTTCACAAATCCTCTTTCAGTCGACAGCAATGCCGACTTTTTCCAAGCCTAACCCTTGTGTGTAGGGCTTGCGGCCGATGCAGACTAAGACGACATCTGCGCTCATCTCTTGAATCGACTGATCAGGCATGGACGACTTTGAGGGTGATCTGTTTTTCGCTGACTGGTGCTGAGTGACTTTTGAAGAGAGATGGAACTGCATCCCTTGTGCTTTGAAGAGGCGTTGCAGCTCTTTGGAGAGGCTGTCATCGAGGGTGGGGCAGATTCTATCCAGGAATTCGATGAAGGTGACCTGTGTGCCCAAGCGGGAATAGACGGAGCCGAGTTCCACGCCGATGATGCCGGCGCCGACGACGAGCATTTTTTTGGGGATTGTTCTAAGGCGAGGGCTCCTGTGGAAGAGAGGATCCTCCGTTCATCGAAGGGGAGAAAGGGGAGGGCGATGGGTTCTGAGCCGGTCGCTAAAATGATATTGCGCGCGGAGATTTCTTGATGTGCCCGTATCGCTGGAGATGGAATCGTTGTGGGATTGATTAAAGACGCTGTTCCATTCAAGCGGGTCACTTTGTTTTTCTTGAAAAGGCCTGCAATCCCTTGCATTAAAGGAGGCGACGATCTTTTCTTTGCGGGACATCATCTGTTTAAAATTGAATGAGACGGCGCTCACTTTCGATGCCATGGGTTTTTGCCTTCATTCTGCAACATTCTGATAGAATTCTGAGGAGTGCAGTAGGGCCTTAGAAGGGATGCATCCGACGTTGAGGCATGTGCCGCCCAGCTCATTTGTTTCTCGATGCAGGCGGTCTTTAAGGCCGAGCTGTGCAGCGCGGATTGCGGCGACATAGCCGCCAGGGCCCGATCCAATCACGACGAGATCGAATTTTCTGTCATAATATTATTACAAGTCCAATAAAAGTCGGGAGGGGTCCTCCAGGCTCTGTTTCAGATGGACGAGGAAGAGAACCGCTTCTTTTCCATCGACGATTCTGTGGTCATAGCTAAGCGCGATATACATCATCGGCCGGATGACGATCTCATCATTGACGACAACGGGGCGTTTCAACGATGGTGTGCATCCCTAAGATCGCGCTTTGGGGGGGATTGAGGATCGGCGTCGATAGGAGCGAGCCAAAGACGCCGCCATTGGTGATCGTGAAACTTCCGCCGCGCAGATCATCGATCGAGATGCTCCCTTCGCGCGCTTTTTTAGAATAGTTCTCGATCTCTTTTTCAATCCCGCCAAAGTTCAATTGATCGCAGTTTCTGATCACGGGAACCATCAACCCCCGCTCTGTCGATACGGCAACGCCGATATCATAACTCTGGAAGGTGACGATCTCATCGCCATCGATCGATGCGTTGACCTCAGGGATCTCTTTGAGAGCAGCGACGACCCCTTTGACGAAAAAGGACATGAAGCCTAGCTTGACGCCATATTTTTTTAAGAAGTTATCCTTTTCCCGATTTCTGATCATCATCACTGCGACATGTCGACCTCGTTAAAGGTCGTGAGCATCGCCGTCGTATTTTTGGCTTCGACAAGGCGAGCTGCGATCACTTTGCGCAAATTGCTCATTTTTTTACGCGTCGTCCTACCTTCTATGATTTTAGGCTGTTGTTGTGGAGGTGGTTTTTTGACCCCTTCTTTTACAGAGGATGCAAACTCGCCCATCATCACTCTTGCGCTCTCTCCCTCTATTTTTTTTGGCTCAGGGGGAGGGGGCTTTTGCTCCTTAGCCGCTACAGGCGGAGGTTCTCCAGTAGGAGGTTTTGCATCTGTCTCGATATAGCCGATCACTTGCCCAATTTTGACCGTCTCTTCTTTTTTGACATTGAGAGTGAGCTGGCCCGTTTTGAGGGGCATGGAGGACCTGATTGACTTTGTCCGTTTCCAATTCGACAATATCCTCGTCGATCTTGACAAAACTTCCTGTGGGTTTGAGAATAGTGCTGATGATCGCTTCAACGACCGATTCTCCCATGGCGGGAATTTTGATCTCCACTTTCATGACTTTTCCTTTTCGAATGCAGTTTGCATGATTTCATCTAGCTGTTTTTTATGCAGCGCATGAGAGCCTGCAGCAGGCGATGCACTTCGGTCCCTTCCGATATACTCGACCCTCTTTTGCTCCAAGGAGTTGATTGAAGAAGGGGTGGATATATTCCCAGGCGCCCATGTTGCTGTGCTCTTCCTGAATCCAACCCACTTTCCCCCGTCCATTGTATTTCTGCAAAATCTGTTTCACTCTGTTTTCAGGAAATGGGTAGAGCTGTTCGATCCGCACCAGTGCGATATCGGAAATCCCCCTTTTTTGCCGTTCTTGCAACAAGATCGTAGAAAATTCTACCGCTGCAAAACAAGATTTTACGGGGATTTTGCAAAGAGGAGGGATCGTCGATCACTTCTTGAAAACTTCCGTTTGTAAAATCATTTAAGCTCGAGACACAATCAGGATGGCGGAGCAGTCGCTTTGGGTGTGAATACGATCAGTGGCTTTTTAGCAGGGTGAAACGCCTGGGCGCGCAAGAGATGGAATAATTGAGCAGGGGTGGAGCAATTGGCAATCCGCATATTGTCATGAGCCGGCGAGCTGAAGGAACCTTTCCATGCGCGCAGAGGAGTGCTCAGGCCCTTGTCCTTCATAACCGTGAGGGAGGAGCAGTGTCAAATTCGCATCGAGGCTCCATTTTTGTTCAGAAGAGGCGATGAACTGGTCGATGATCACTTGGGCTCCATTGGCAAAATCGCCGAACTGCGCTTCCCAAATGACCAGTGATTGGGGATAAGCGACGCTGTAGCCAAAATCAAAACCGAGAACTGCAAATTCAGAAAGAGGGGAATTGAAGATGTCGAATGGGGCTTGCTCTGAATTTAAATGGGAAAGGGGGAAATATTTCTGTTCTTTCACCTGATCGACCCAAGATGGCATGACGATGGGAAAATGTCCCGCGACGCACATCTTGGCCAGAGATCCGGATATGAACTTTTTCATCTAACAGGGTGGCGTAAGCGAGCAATTCTCCCATCCCCCAATCGATGCTCGCTTTGTTGGGATCGGTATGGACCATCGCTAATCGCTCTTGCAACAGACGTTGGATTTTAGGGTGGACCTGAAATTCTTTGGGAACTGTGCACATCTGCTCTGCCAGAGAGATCAGTTTTTGAGCATCGAAGGCTCTCTTCACGCTCGATACTGCAGTGTCTGGAGCCTCTTTCTTTTCGAGGGGAGCCCCTTTTTCTGCTCCGATGGCAGAGAGTGTTTCGAGCGCTTTTTGCAAGCTTTGCTTAAATCCGTTTTCCAGCTCCTCTGCTTTGGGCCTCATCGAAAATCTGTTGCTGAATCAATCGATCGCAGAAGATCTCTCGGATCGTCCGTTTCGATTTGATCAAACCATATTCCAGAGGCTGTGTGAAAGTGGGCTCATCACTCTCATTATGCCCATATTTTCGGTAGCAGTTGAGATCGATAAAGACATCGCATTGAAATTTCTGTCTCAGTTCGATCGACAGTTTAGCGACGCGTACACATCCTTCAGGGTCCTCTGCATTGACATGGAAAACAGGAGCCCCAAAGGCTTTGGCGATATCGGAGCAATAAGCTGTCGAACGGGTCTCTTTGGGGAGCGCAGTAAAACCGATCTGATTGTTGATCACGAGATGGATTGTCCCCCCCGTCGCATAACCATTGAGGCGAGAGAGCTGCATTGTCTCGTAGACAACCCCTTGTCCTGCGACTGCAGCGTCGCCATGGATCAGAATGGGGACGATCTCTTGCCGCTGCAACTTATCTCTTTTGAGCTCTTGCTTCGCTCGGGTGATCCCCTCGACGACGGGATCGACCGATTCCAAATGGCTCGGATTGGCGACCAACGTCACTGTCACTGCTTTCCCTGATCGAGTGGGGAGGGCGCCAATAAATCCTTTGTGGTATTTGACATCTCCTGTCCCCTCCGTCAGATCGGGTGAATAGTGATCCTCGAATTCATGAAAGATCTGTTCATAAGATTTGTTTAAAATATTTGCGAGGACATTGAGCCGGCCGCGATGGGCCATCCCTAAAACAACCTCGCACAGATCGATCTGCGCACCCCGTTCGATGATCGCAGAGAGCATCGGGATCATCGTCTCTCCTCCCTCTAAGGAAAACCTCTTTTGACCTACATATTTCGTATGGAGGAATACCTCGAAGAGCTCAGCTTTGTTTAAGTTGTGGAGGATTTCGATTTTCTCCTCTTGACTCAGATGCAAGGGAAAAAGAGGTTCGATTTCCTGCTGGATCCATTTTTCAAGTTCGACATTGCCAAGACCCATGTACTCGATACCGACCGTTCCACAATATGTTTTCTTAAAGACATCGATCAGATCCTTAAGCGGTGCATCGGGTGTTTTTAAAAACCCTGCAGTGGGAAAAGGAGCATTGAGTTCTTCTTTCTTAAAATTCAGCTTTTCGATATTTAATTCTTCAGGTTCTTCGATTCTGGAGGTCGCAATCGGATTAAATGTCGCCATCAAATGCCCAAATTTGCGATAAGCATCGATGAGTAGATAGACCCTGAGATCGGGACTCTCTTTCCGCTGAGACGACGGGATCGTGGGCATGCTACTCTGGGAAAAAGCCATCCCATCGAAAAAGTGGCGCCAGGAAAGATCGATACGGTTCGGATCTTTGAGGTAGGTTTGGTAGAGCTGTTCAAGCTCAGGAAGATTTGAGAGGCTTGCGTAGGAAAAATCGTTTTTGCTCATGCCCCATAAATATCAAATAAATAATATAATTCAAAAACTTAAAGAGGATATTGAACTTAATCCCACTCTTTGCTAATACTTTCTGGCTCCTAGTAGTCGGGAAAACACTCCCGATGGCATTAGCAAAATCTCATTCAAATGTGAAAAAAATTTTTTGAATTTTGATTTGCTTAAAAATAGGGCTACCGTATAAAACCACGATCATATTGAACTTTCTCTAGGTAAGGTGTCTGACGATGAACATTAAATCTGAGCGTTTGAAAAAGCTGGAATCGGAACTCCAGGACTTGGAACATTGGCTCAAACTCGGTCTAGTTCCCAAAAAAGATATGGAGAAACACAGAGAGGAGATGCGCGCCTTAGGGGACAAAATCGGCGAGGAGAAAGAACGGCTCCGCTTCTTGAAAGAAAGCGGGGAGATGGAGGAATTTAGCGCTCCCAAACGTCCTGGAGGTCGTACACCTGTTCATGAGCCACAAAGCCTTCCCGATATCGACATCGCCGAAGAGGGGTTCACCGATGCTGGCCTCGATATGGAGACAGAACCTTTTGATGTGGAGAACACGGCAACCGGGGAAGAGGGAGAAGAAGCTGACGAAGAGGCTGCCGCACCTGAAGAAGAAGACGATGAAGATCCTTTCAGCGACCGGAATCGCTGGCGCCGCGGTGTCCTCGAAGATCCCGATGCGAATGATTGGTGATCAATCCCGATGTGAGTCTCTATTTCCATATCCCTTTCTGCTCAAAGAAATGCCCTTATTGTCATTTTTTTGTCCTTCCGAACGATGAGCGACTCAAATCACCTTTTATCGACGCTCTACTCAAAGAATGGGAGCTACGTCTCCCCCAGCTTCGGGGAAAAAGGGTGGTCTCTATCTATTTTGGAGGGGGGACACCCACTAAGTTAACACCCCACCACTACCGCTCCATTTTAGAGAGAATCACCCACTCAGATGTAGAAATTTCTTCAGATTGCGAGATCACCTTAGAGGCAAATCCTGAAGATGTCACATCGCTATTAATGGAGCAGTATCGAGAGGTGGGGATCAATCGGGTCAGCCTCGGCGTTCAATCGCTCTACGACCAGGACCTCGTGCTGCTCGGCCGTACCCACAATGCCAATCGCGCCGTAGAGGCGGTGCAAATGATCCATCGTGCAAAAATAACGAATATCAGCATCGATCTGATGTTTGAGCTCCCCAAGCAAACATTTGAATCGTGGAGGGCCACTTTACAGACCCTTTCTCATTTGCCCATCACCCATCTCTCCCTTTATAATCTCACCTTCGAAGAGCGTACTATTTTTTTTAAACAACAGAAACAGCTCCTACCCCTCCTTCCACCCGAGGAAATACGCCTTGAAATGCTCCAGATCGCCGTCCAATCCCTTGAATCGATCGGTCTTAGTAGGTATGAGATCTCCGCTTTTGCGAGGCCTGGGATGGATTCTCGCCACAATACAGGGTATTGGACAGGGCGCCCTTTTTTGGGCTTTGGTCCCTCCGCATTCAGCGATTGGGAGGGTGCCCGCTTTTCCAATGTCGCCCATTTCGACCGCTACCTGAAAGCGCTCAATGAAGGGCATTTTCCCGTCGATTTCGAAGAGCGTCTCGCCTATCCACGCAATCTCCAGGAACGGCTTGCCGTCGGGCTTCGCCTCTTCAAAGGGGTCGATTTACACCAATTGACAACGATGTACGGCCCGATCCCCCTCGCGGTGGAACAGTCGTTTCAACAATTAATCGAAAAAGGATGGATAGAAAAGGAGGGTGGGAGGGTGAGATTGACCCCTTCAGGGCAGTTGTTCCACGATAGCGTGGCTTCAGAACTCATTTATACTGCGCCCGAGCGTAGTTAAAAAAAAAAGGAGCGACGAGTGTCGCTCCTTTATTGGAACCAAAAGCGGATGAAACACCCGCTTTTGTGCTAATGCTGATTAAGCATTAGCCAACCCTTGGACCCTTGGCATTTCCATGCCATTAGGCAATCTTGTGAAGGGATGTGCAAAGCGTTGGGCATCGTTCGCCTGTCTTTGCCTATCTGCATCACTGCTTTCTGTGAATCTGGTTTGACGGAGACGATCTTCTTGTGCACTGAGACGAGCATCTTCTAGAATTTGTCTAGGTTTTCTGCTGGTGATCCTGTTCAACGCTGCTGAATGCTCATTGAAGTTGTCTTTATTGACAGCCACAGCAAGTTCTTTATAGAAAAGGGCAGTTTGATTCAGTTCCATTTGAACCAATCTCTCGAGATTGTCTCGGAGATCCTTCTCAGCTTCAAACAATTTACCGCTAGTGACGTTACCTGCATTATCGTATGTTTTTGCAAGTTCTTTAAGTTGCTTTTCGAGATCTGCAAGAGCATCTCGCTTAGTTTTACGAATTGCAATTGCTTTGCTAATTTCTCCTTGCGCCGCTACATATCCTGGAAGAGTAATCTCAGCAGTTTTAATTGCTAACAAGTCTTCTTCTGTAGATGCATCATTGACTTGGTAGTCTGCCGGAAATAAAGCTACGAACGCCTTCATTGCTTCTTTCACTGCTTTTTCAGCATCCTCTTTTTCTATGAATGCCTTATGAACTGTTCCAAAGCCCTGTGCGTCTGGAAATTCCCGACGATGAGTCTGAATCTGTTCCGGTGTACCGCACAATACTTCGTATTCAGCTTTGAGAGCATCTCTTGTAGTTGTCAATTCAGCCTTAACGCGAGTCATTATACCAATAAAGGACTGACTATCCTCACATGGATTTGTGAACTCAGCTCCAGCTTTCAAAAGACCATCTTGCGTGTGCTTCTCTATGATAGCGTCACGTAATATCCCTTCGGCTTCGGGTTGTGCTACTTGATTATAGAATTCCCTAATCAATTTAACTTTTGCATTGAAGCTATCGGGATTGATATCAGCAAGTTCTTGACTAGCATAGCCTTTAGCCATGTCTTCAAGTATTTTTCCGCTGAACTTATTCAACTCTGTTGATTTAAGTTGTTTAAGAAGGACGTTTTGATATTTTGGGAAGGTGTTAGCATGATCTGTGACCATTTTTGAAGCGGCTGCGCCATAAGCAGCAAAATCTTCGTGATTCTTCCCAATATTCAGTTGAGAAACCCGTTCTTGGAAAACTTTATAGAAGTTTTCAAATTTTGCTTCAGCGTCCAGTTTCGCTTCGGCAATCTGGTTAATAGTACTATAACCATCCTTACCCGATAATGTTGGAGCTTCTAAACCCAATTGTTCAAATTCTTTAGGTGAGAGTTGACGTCTTGCAACAGCATTCACGAGCTGCACAGCTGCATCTTTGAATTCGGCAATTTTAGCAACGAATTCTTTATCTTTTGCAACAGCTGCTTTTTTGTTCCAAAGATAAATGACCAATCCCGCCACTTTCCTTAATCCGCTTTTATCGGTAACCTCTGTTTTCCAAAGCTCATCTTTTTTAGATGTTTCGTGAGTAGTGAGCGCTTTTATAGCCCTAGCTGCTACTGCTTCTTGTGTTGCTGCAGCATTTGCAGCATTCGATACTTGTGGTATAGTTGACATAGTTTATTTTCCTCCAAAACTAAGATCATGTAAATTTGGGTACGTCTTTTTTTGCGTTACGGCTAAATTATAGTTGTATTGACTGTTTTATTTCAATTCATTTTCAGTTGAAAATCTCATTAAAAATAAAAGTAATGCGAAAACAATATTATTAAATTTTGATTGCATGTTTTTTTCTCCACAAAGAACTGAATAAAAATTTAAATGGATTCATTATGTCTATTCCCCATGTTAAATTGCAATTTTTTTTTGTGTACTCCTGTGTTCAACATCGTGCACTTTATTCGTTCACGCTCCGTTTTTATAAAATAACAAAAGCAATATAAATGAACTTTATAACAAAATCAGTTCATTGTAGCTTATAATCTTATCTAAAAAGAAATGAAAGTGTATTTGAAAGCGAGAATTATATTTTAATCGGGTCCAGCCAGCTCGTGAGCGCTAGAACAAAGCGACGGCTATTTTCAAGATAGTGCAATTCAGCCCATTCACGGCATTCTTTTTCGATCACAACCCCTTCTGCTGCCGCTTGCTCTCCGATCCGATACAAGAGTTGTTCCTTAAAGGCAAATTCTTTTTGCATGAATAAGATAATTTTTTTTTGTACGTCGAGATGATTATAAAAAGCAGCGATCAATTCAGAAGCCTCTTGTCGGATATCAGGGTGGATCGCTAAGCGATTGTCTCGACAACAAAGCATCTGATCTTTAAGGTCCTTAAGTTCCTTGACAACCAATAATGCCTCGACAACCGATGTTGAATCATAGCCGAGCTTACTCTTGACCCGTGTTTCACAAAATTTCCACACTTTTTCATAGTCTCCTCCTCTGGAAAGACAGCGATTTTCAACGATCTCTGTAATGATCCCGGGGATCTGGCTATACCCATCGTCCCCATCCAAATCCAACCCTTGTAGATCAGGCTCAGATGCTGTAATCCACTTCCGAGGCGTTGACAGTGGAGCAGATTCATTTGAAAGAGGGGGAGGAGGAGAGGCAGGGGTATGTTGATTTGTCTCAGCTCGAGTTGAATTTGTCGAGGCAGGAGGAGGGGGAGTATGTGGATCTAAAGGTTGATCTGTCTCAGGTGGAGTCGAATTTGTCGAAGTGGGAAGAGGGGAGGAGGGGGTCGGTATATTTTGTATCGGTAGTTGAGCTGGGCGAGAAGTTCCTCCTATCTCGTTCTGGATGAGTTTTTCCATCGTCGTCCAAATATCGATCGCTTTAACAGCAGGCGCTTGCATCGGTTGGTCAGCTAGAGAAATCGCACTGGCCATCTGATCAGCAATCAGTGGTGAAACAGGTTGAATCAGAAAATCATGAGAGGCAACGGTATTGTCAGCTTTCATCAACCCTCTAATGTCCAACATTTTCAGGTCGTAAGGGGCTTCATTTAGCGATTGACGGCGAGCTTCATGTGCGTTTATCAGTCCTGAAGTTAAACTTTGAATTTTTTCAAAAGTTTGTGGATTGCAATTGGAGGGGAGATAATTCTTTGTTCCGTTCGGCTCTTCTATGCAAGCAAAAATTTGATACACACGTCCGCCAACAGTTAACGTCGTGACGTAACCTGGTTCTGCACAGGCAGGATACTGCGTTGAAGAAGAATTTTGATTCGATGTTGAAATTGCCATTATCTTTATTTTGTTTTTTTATTTATATTATAACACTACATTCTTTTGTTTTCAATTCGATTTACTTTTTTAATACATCGTTTTTTTTATTTTATTTTTTAATAAAACTAATATTTTTACTTGATAAACCGCTTCGGGTATCGAACATTTAGCGCAAAGATGCCAACTTGCAATTAAATATCTTACAGTTAATGTGTTTTTTGTTTATTTTAACTAGCTAAATAGCGTATAATTAAATTAATTAGTTAAAAGATATTACCTTTAAACCTGCAAAGTTTATAACAAGAGGAGGGGTATATGATTCTCGTCACACCAAGCAGTTCTCCTCATAACTCTTACCCTTCGCTTCCTACCTCTGAGGAAGAACTCCTTAACTCGTTAAATGACATAAGGTTAGACCATTTTAAGACCGTTATTGAAATTGTGTTCAAAAAGGCTCAAGAGAGGGCCAACGCCCCTTTATTGACCTGTGGAACCGCTAGCACGGAAGATGTATTTTCCGATATCTCCTTCTTTTTCCGAATTTTTATGCCAGAGCACGCTGCCACTCAGGCGGCTGGATTCCCCACAGCCGTCAATGCTTTTCAAGGGTGGTTTGCTGCTGTCCCAGCCGCTGAACGTTTTGCACTGGCCAAAAGTACCGGCGATCGTTCGGGAATGATCGAAGCGGCGATCGACTACGCCCGTGGATATTATCAAGCGGTTGGCGGTGCTGCTTATGCAGGGGACCGCGGCACGAGGATCGCTGCAGATATCCACAAGATTGACACCTCCTCATTACAGGCAGCGACCCCGCTTGGACGTGCAGCTTATGTCCTAGGACTGATTGGGAATATCGCCTTTATGGCTTTTTACATGCTGCTCGGCATCTGGGGAAGCTATGGGTCTGTCAAAGATTGGCAATTTAGCCGCAGAATGGATGCGCAGGAAAACGATAAGCTATTTGACTTTCTGATGGGTAAGGTCTCGGCCGATCCTAAAACTAAACTTGTGAAATTAAATAACCATTGGAACAGCCTGACAGATACAAAAAAACAAGCGCAGCTCACTGCTTTCAAAGAGGGACTTGCAAAGACGGCTATTTCTAGATTCGCAAACCAATTTTTAAAATGGCAAGGTGAACTCAAGCTCGAAGGAAAACCTCTGACAAAACAAGAATTAAAAAAATTATTTAAAGATCTTTTTGAAGCGAAGGAAAATGAGTTTAAAAACCCTAATGGAGTCCATAAAGCTGCTTTATCCGCACTTGATTTAACGGAAGATGACGTTGAGGGATTTGGGTTTACTACGCTCGAACTAATGGGTTTTAACTTTGAGCAAGGTAGAAGGCGAGCGAAAAAAGAAGCGAAATTTGCCCGTGTGGCAGACCTTAATTGCGTCAAGGCTGTCCAAAAGCTGGGCAACCAAGGTTTAGCCCTACGCCTGGTATCCGATGATCCGCTCGTCAAAGCATCTGCGGAAAAGAAATTGGACGAACTCAAAGGGAATATCGACTCTGCAAATACGAAAAATAAATGGATCCATGGAGTGATGATCCCCATTGCTATTTTGGGGATCACCTCTACAGTCTTGGGTTTTTTCCCATTGTCTGCCGTTATGTCGATTGTCTTGATAACGGTAACAGTTCTTCTCGCCCTCACGATGATGGGTACAGATGGATTTTTCATGTGGAATGGCTGGAAGCAGGGTGGAGTCCCAGGGCAGTACGATAAACTTTATCTCGCTCTGGTCTCTTTAGTGCTGGTAACAGCAATGGCTGTCAGCGTTGGTCTGACACTTGGCTTTGGTTTAGCATTAATGCCGATGTATATGTCCTTAGGAATCGGAGCTGCAAGTCTCAGCTTGAGCGGCTACGCTTACTATAAAATAGATCAAAAAAAGAAAGCTTGGGACGAAAATCACCCTAGCCTAGGGAAATTTCAGGCTTTACTCGATGCTCAAACGCAAAATTTAGTCATGGATGAGAATGAGAAGGTGGACCAAACGGTACCCGACTTATTTAAAAAGCTGCCTAAGGAAGATCGTCTAGCTATCCGTAAAAAATATGGCGATATGAGCAAAAACAATGAAGAGACGTTTAAACAAGGCAAATACATAAAATTGGATACAACTCATGAGTTTGGAAGAGAGTATATTTGGCATGTGATCAACGGTAACTTTGGTGGAAAAAATGAAAAAGAACATGAATTGCTGACCCTTGGAATGAAGAAAACTGTCAAATTCTTCTGGGAAAGATGGGCTCAGACAAAGAGTATGGAAAACAAAGAGCTTGCCTTGAAATTGCAATCTTTGTTTGAAAGAGTGTCTCAGAGGGAATTGGAACAGGAAGATGACAGATTCGAATTCGAACGCAAACTCAGGGAATTGGGTCCCCATGTTATTGAAAAATTAACGAACGATATTTGGTATGTTGTCAAACGTCAAGAGAGCCTGGGAGACCTAAAAACAGTTGTTGAGTCAGTCATCGACGACAAACAAACTATCACTGGTCTTGTTCAAAACGAGGAGCTCAAAAAGCCCACTCGTTCGATTCAGCACATGCATCAGATCTTTCAGCAAGTTCAGCACGCTGTCGCTTAAGAGTCTGTATAAAATAATTATTAAAATCTAAATAAACTAGATCATTTATAATAATTCATCGTCTTCCTTTTATTAATATTAATTGTTATAATTTACAAGCAGGTGTAAATTATGACAACAGCAAATAACATACATTCATTTTCAAACTTTACACTTTCGGGTGGTTGCACTCCCGAACCCTACTCCTTTTTCTCCCAATCAGAGACAAGTAAAAATTACTTCCCATCAAATATAAATTTAACCATGACTATTCCTACACATATTGCTCTGAGAATGATTGAAAATTTTAATCGTTCTACTCCTTCTCCAGAAATAAAAAAGATACACCGCGCCAGCCCAAATTCACCAAACCTGACGGAGCGCGGCATAAAAACTGACACTTCAGAGAAAGGGTTGCTCAGTCCTTTGGTTCTCAGTAGCGCAGATGTTGTCGCCGATTTTTCATACCAGATCAGACAGGGTTTTTCAAGTTATCATCAAGTGTATGGAACACAAAGTCCGATCGCTTTAGCAGCACTCGGTTTTGCAACTGAGTTCAGCTTGGTTTCAGGCGGATTAAATATCAAAAATGCCATTAGTGAATTCAAAACAGCGGAAAAAGTCTCTGATATCGCAGGAAAAAAATTAAGCCTGATCAAAGCCGCCAAGGGGTCAGCTCAAATCGCTGCAGGATCGTTTTCCCTCCCTGCACGCGCTTTGACAATTGCTAGCGTAATTACAACATCGAAAGCCGTTTCTACTCTAGCTAATGTTTTGGGCAATATTGGGGCTGCTTGCTTTAGAGTTGTTTCTATCATAGCAGCGATTGGAATCAGTATTCGACTCCACGAACAACGCCTATTCAGGAATGAACTCGATCTCATTTTGAACGATCCTAATTCCACAGAGCAAGAGCGTGGTATAAAAGCGCTTCAACATTTGAAGGAGCTTGCATCGATCTCTCCTCAAGAAAAAGAAGAGATTCAGAAAGAGATCGCCATGCAGCCTGAATTCAGCTCATTAAATCCTCAGCAGCTTACTGAAAAAGTCGAGGAGCGAGCAAACACCCTTCTCATGAAAAAAGAGGCCTATTTGAAGCGTTTGACAAATGAGGAGTGTTTGGTTCAAATCCGTCAGAAGGGCCCTACCGAGGCAAATAGCGTCATTAGAGCCGTTCAGAAAACAAGCAAAGAGAAGATCATCCTCGCAGCACTTGGAATGACACTTATCGCTGTGGGGCTTGCGACAACGCTCATCTCTTGTACACTGGCTGGGCCAGTTGGGATGATCCTCACCGCAGCACTCGGTCTTGCCACATCTCTTGGCTGGATTCTCCTGGATGGTTACGGATTATTCAACGAATTCAAATCGACAGATCCAGGACGGTTCGACAAGCTCTGGATTTTCATTTCAACGGTAATTGCAGTCACCTCAGTGACTTTAGTTGTTTTCCTTTCTGGGGGAATTGCTCCGATGATCGCTGCTCTTGTTGTCAAAGCGGTCTGGCTCGGGATCAATTTCGCTTGCTACTACCGGATCTATCAACTCGAAAAAATTGACAATCCTCGCTTAACTCCGTTACTGTGACAAAAAAAGATAGGGATGGGATGGATATCGTTGAGTTATCTATGGAACCGTTGGAGCTCCTCTACACTCCACTCTTTAACAAAGGAACAGCGTTTACGAATGAGGAAAGGGATGCATTTGGATTGCATGGATTTCTCCCTTTTCATGTCTCGACCTTAGAGGAGCAGGTGGAGCGTCGCTATGACAATTTTAAGAAAAGGACAAACGAGCTCGCCAAGTACTCTTTTCTCTCAAGTTTGCAAAACCGGAATGAGATCCTTTTCTATCGTCTTGTCGCAGAACATGTTTCAGAGATGGTCCCTCTGATCTATACCCCTACAGTGGGGGAGATTTCACGCGATTTTAGCATTCTTTATCGGCAGCATCGGGGGCTTTACCTCTCTTACCCGTTGAAAGATAAACTCGGCGAAATCATCGCTAACTGGCCAACAGGGGATATCGATGTGATCGTTGTCACAGACGGGGAGAGGATACTCGGTTTGGGCGATGTCGGTGTCGGCGGCATGGCAATTCCTCAAGGCAAACTCGTCCTTTACACACTTTTTGGAGGGATCCATCCCAGCCGGGTCCTCCCCATCATGCTCGATGTCGGGACTAACAATCAGAGCCTCCTGGATGACCCTTTATATCTCGGATGGAGGGATCGACGTGTGGGCGGCGATGACTACTACGACTTTGTCGATCTTTTCATCAAACAGATCAAAAAACGGTTTCCTAAAGTGTTATTGCAATGGGAAGATTTCGCACGTCCTAACGCACGTCCATTATTAGAAAAATACCGGGATCAAATCTGTTGCTTTAATGATGATATTCAAGGAACTGCATCCGTTGTGCTCGCAGCCATCTTGGGAGCGGTGAAATTAGCAAAAGGTCGACTAAAAGAACAAAAGATCGCGATGCTCGGCGGGGGTTCGGCAGGGCTTGGGATCGCAGAGCTCATCGTGCACGCGATGATGTTAGAGGGGTGTAGTGAAGAAGAGGCGCGGAAAAATTTTTATATTGTCGATATCGATGGATTGATCCACACAGAACTCACTCAGGCGTTTGCCGATCAGAAAAAATTCGCTCATGATTTTAATTCTTTAAAGGATTGGCAAATTTCGAGCAGCGGAAAAATCACCCTTCTCGACGTAGTGAAAAATGGGAAGCCGACCATTCTGATCGGCGTTTCTACAAGGCCCAACGTCTTTACCGAAGAGATCGTTAGAACGATGGTCAGTTATGTCGACCATCCGATCATTTTTCCCCTTTCTAATCCTAATTCCCACTCTGAGGCTAAACCTGAGGATCTCCTCCGTTGGACAAATGGTCAAGCGATCATCGCCACGGGCAGTCCGTTTCCTCCTGTCGACTTCAATGGAAAGAAAATCGTGATCGCACAATGTAACAATGTCTACATTTTTCCAGGGGTTGGCCTGGGTGTTGTCGCTTGCAAAACTCCCAAAGTCACTGAAAAGATGTTCATTGAGGCGGCACGTATCCTCAGCAAGCACACTCCACTACTTAAAGATCTGAATGGCGGCCTCTTTCCCTCATTAGAAGATCTTCGCAGCGTCAGCCGTGAGATTGCCATTGGTGTCGGCCATGTCGCAGAAGAAGAAGGGCTCGTCCTTAAGTCTTCACAACGAGAGATTGAGCAACGGGTCGACCAGAAAATGTGGTATCCGAAATACCCAACCTATACCGCGCGCAGGGAGGTTTTGTGAATTTGGGCTGGCTGCGACTTCGCCAAATTGATTCTCTTCGTCGCCCTTCCCGTTTAGGGAAGCGCTTCTCATTCGAAACGCTTCGCTTCGATTTGGCTTTGTCTCGCAGAGCCCAAATTCACAAAACCTCCCTGCGCGCGGTATTATACTTCTAAAAGAGCTCCTAATGCCTTATCATAATCGGGTTCTTGCGCGATCTCAGGGACGAGCTGTGTATAGATGACACGATCGTTTTCATCGAGAACAATCACGGCACGTGCGCAAATGCCCGCTAAGGGGCCATCCTCGATCAATAGACCATAAGCCTTGGCAAACTCCTTGGAACGCATCATCGAAAGGGGAGTGATATTTGCCACTTGTTCTTGAGAGCACATCCGCTTCTGTGCAAAAGGTAAATCGGCAGAAACGACCAACACATCCACTTCAGGATGGGATTTAATCTTCTCGTTGAATTTTTTCGTCGAGATTGAGCAGGTGGGAGTATCGAGACTCGGGACGACGTAAATCATTTTCCTCTTTCCTCGGAAATCTTTCAAAGAGCGGTTAGTGAGATCACCACCGACGAGCTCAAAATCGGGTGCTTGCGCTCCGACGGAAGGGAGATCTCCACTGGTGCGGATCGGATTACCTTTCAAAGTGACTTTAGCCATGAACTTTACCTCCGGTTGTGAAATGATACCCAATTTTCTTTTTTAGGAAAAACATTGCTTGAAATATAAAGGTCACATTAAACTCTTGTCAACTTTTTGTCAGGAATTGCCAGTTGACTTGGACTCTATACATTAGAAATACTCAGTGAGTTTTGGAGGACAGATGAAAGAAACTTCTTCCTTTTCCACTCCATGCGAAACGGCAGCCATCCGCATTCAATATTGGTTCGGAAAAGATAAGGAACATTTTTTACCTTTCACTCAACCTTCGACTAAAACACAGCCCTTTTTTAAAAAGTACAAATGTGATCTGGTGAAACCCCCTCGGATCCCATCTCAAGTCGAGCACCTCCCTCTTCAAGGATATGTCCTTTCTAAAAAGAAGCGTTCAACTAAACAGCGACAGGTGACTAAGGAAAACTTTTCAAAGATGCTCCGTTATACGATCGATCAATCCCATTGCACCATCTGCCAAAAGAATTTAAATTACCTTCAGCCAATCAATGCTCTTTCTGCTGCAAGAGTCGCTTATTGCCGTCTCAAAGAACACTTTCTCGTTTCAAAACGGCTAAAAACCATCTCGAAGCAGGAGCATACAGGTCCAAAAAGACACGACGTTGTCCGGATCAAATCATCGTCACAGCAAGATCTATCTGACAATCTCCACCTTCAAGAATGGGGAAGAATCAATCAAGAACAACATTTCCAGATCGGACGCGTGATTAAATACCTCTCCGATTAATACGTGCCCGTGTGCGCATCCTATTACCCATAAGTTCCTAATTCCCTGACAATCTACCATCCGTGAGTAAAGAAACATGCGAAGATCTTTATTTGACAAAAAAAATACTTTCCACTTACACATAAGTTAGATGACATATTTATTTGACAATATCATCTCTATTTTTAGCCTACTGATTATTTTTTCTGCTTTTGTTTTCACTGCATGGCGATCTGAGATCTCTGAAAAAAACCAAAACTTAAGAGTGGCCGGGATTGAAATCCTAAAAAATTTGGGGCATTTGCAAATTGTTGTTAATTATGCCTATTTCCAATCGGATAATATGCTAGGAAATCCCTTTCTTGGTTGGGGATATATAGCTCTAGTCAGCGATCTTTCACAGTTAATGCCAGATCCAGTGCCCAAAACAATCCAAAAACTTGTCACAGTATGGGGCGAAGAGGCTAATCATCTAAAAACGAGTGAAGAGGCTGCCAATCGGGTAAGCATGCAAGTCGACACCTCTCGCGAAGAAGTATTAAAGTTAATCCGCTCGCTACAATGATGACTGAGTCCAGTCCACTTGTTTTAAAAACTCTTTAAGCCGATGAGACTATGCAAGAGGTCTATTCCCCATCTGAGCGAGGCCGACGTAGCCGACTCGGAGAGAAGAAGTGAAATGAAATTCTAGATCTCGATCGACCTTTCGAGTTAAAAAGCTCTTCCAAAATGAAAAGGATCTGAAACGGGGAGATAACCCGTGCATCTCTTGTAGACTTAAGCCCGATTGTTCACACCAGCGCTTCATCTCTGTAGGCTTAATGAAATAAGAATAGATGTGTATATTTGTCGGGGTATTTGGCACGCACCACTCGACACCTTTAATCACGAGCAACCAGCTCAACAAGTTGCGGTTAAAAGTGTGAAAGAAAAACAGACCTTTGGGACGCAAGAGGCGGGCAGCTTCTCGGACGATCTGCTCTGGGATTTCGACATGTTCAAGAAAATCCATCGCACAAACCACATCGAAGCTGTGATCGGGAAAGGGGAGTGCGAATGCATCCAATTGCATATAACGGGCCGTCTTTGTCGAATCTCTTTTTTGTGCAACCTCCAGGCTCCGCGGGGAAATATCGATCCCGGTGACCCGATGTTCATGCAACGCTAATGCATTTGTCAAAAAACCCGCACCGCAACCGATATCGAGAATATCACACGCAGGGCCCCTTCTTTGTTTGATTTGCTCCAAAACCCAAGGATTGCGCGCTCTATTTTCAGCGCGCAAAAGGGCAATCGGGTGCTTTTGGTCTTCATACCAAGCCTCTCCCAACTCTTCATAGAATGCATTGTTCACTCGAGTGCTGGATCCTTCCATATGAAATTCCAATAAACCAATTGATAAATAAAAAATAGGGCGGTGAACACTGTCTGCATGAGCACCAGCCCATACAACAGTCCTGCATGAGGGATAAGCCAGCTGAGCCACGAAGGGCTATCCACTCCATCGATCACAGGCCAGATCAATCCTACAGCTGTCAATACAACAGGATGATTCAAGAATAGCAAGGCATGGAGCCATTGCTCAGGAGCAGGACAACACTCTTTATGCACGAATTCATCTTTAGTGACAAAGACGGAGGAAAATATTGCCAAACCGATGTAAATCTTCACAAAAAAAGAGGTGCAGGGGAAAAAAAGGATAAACGCAAAACAGGCCAGAACCGTCAAGGTATCTAGAGGATGGCCAAGCCGTTCCCATTTAGGAAGGCCCCTTCTGACATGGAAATAAAATTCATCGATCATGATGACGAGAGTTTGAACGATAAAAGGGATTAAAATCAAAAGACCCATTTCTCAAATTCCTTTTTTTAAAAGTCCCCCAGCGATATTCAATCCAGGTCCAAATGCCAACCCGACGATCAGCGCGCCAGAGGGGACATTTGAAGTGGTGAGCATCTTTTCCCAAATATGGGGAAGTGTTGCAGAGGACATATTGCCAAAATGCTTAAGGACATGTTCTGAATATTCCAACTGATAGGGTTCGAGTTTAAGAAGATCTTTAATCTGCTGCAAAACTTTTGGTCCTCCAGGATGGACTGCAAAAAAGGCTTCTTTGATCACTTTTTCGCTATCTAATCCCGCCGTTGCACAGAGTCGTTCTAAATAACCCTTGATCGCACGGGCGATCAAAACAGGCACATCCCTGGCAAGTGTCATGCTGAGCCCATGATCTTCACATTGCCATGTCATCGACTGGGTCGATTCAGGGATCGTCTCTTCAGAAAGTGCAAGCACTTTCAAATGGAGTCTCCCTTCTTTTTGGGAACTGAGCGCATATTTGATGAATCCATCGGCAAATAGACTTTCCACGAGAAGCTGCTCTGAGCGGTGACAAAGCGGGTGCATATGTAGGCTACAGACCTCTGTATGGACGATCTCAATTGGAGAAGGGGAGGGTGAGGGGAAAGAGGTGTATCCCGCTCCGATCCGAATGGCGGAGATCGCTCCATAACAACCCATATGGTAGGCGTGGGTGACCGTGGTCGTTTCTCCGGCTCTCCGGAGGGAGACGAGTTTTTGAGCGGGGCTCGGCGCTACATATCCGGTACATGTCACATGGATTAAATGGTCAGGCAACGTCATCTCTTCAGGATAAAACTGTTCGAAGATCTTCGAAACTTCCCGATCGAAAAATTGGCTGCGCCGAGCAAAACCGTGCCCATGGGGATTTTCTGTCACCGGGTAGATCTCCATCTTTGACCAATCCTCTTCGAGTAGATCGCTGATCATAAGTCCTCGATTTTGGATCCTTTCCTTTCCAAGCCCCAAACGAGTGAGTTTTTCCCGAATCTCTACTTTGAACGATCCCTGCTCCCGATTTTCAAACCGCTCTGCAGCTCTAGCGTGGGCCTCAGCGATCCAATCCAAAGATTTTTCCTGCTCCATCTCATGATGGGGACGGATATGTTGAAAATCGCTTAATGCACATTGCATCGGATCGAAACCTTTTGTTAGCTTTTAAATCATGAGGGAGATCCCCGTCACCACGAGGACAATGGCAAAAATCTTTCTTATTTTCTCCGAAGAGATCTCATGGGTCAACCTGGCACCGATCGGGGCACAAAAAAATGAGACGACCCCAATGATAAAAAAGGCTGGCAAGTCGATGAAACCAACCGTCTGAGGAGAAGAGAGCCTACCCCATCCCAAAATCAAATAGGAAATTGCCCCTAAAATTGTCGTAACGAGTGTCGACACTGCAGAAGTGCCAATCGCTTTTTTATCTGGAATTTTAAAAGTCGTCAGCAGGGGAACAACCATGCTTCCACCCCCAATTCCTAAAATATTTGAAAATGCCCCAATACAACATGTGTAACCACTTAACCTGGGAGTCGAAGGGAGCTTATAGGTACCGACGTGGACTGGTTTTGCCCGATAAAAAATAAAGGCGAGAACGCAGAGGAAAATGCCGAAAATGATTTCGAGAAAGACCCCTGAAAGCCAGGTTGCAATAAGAGCTCCCAATACCGATCCGATCACAAGTCCTGGAAGCATCTTTTTAAAGACGTCCCATAGCACTGTCCCTCTTCTATTATGTGCCCATGTCGCTGCAGTCATGTTGAAAATCATCGCTGCAAGCGATGTAGCGATGGCCATGTGCATGATGTAGGGCTGTGGAAAATCCAAAAGATGGAAAATATAGAGTAAGCAGGGAACGGTGATGACACCTCCTCCGATTCCGAGCAATCCACCTAAAACTCCTGCGATCGCACCGATAAAAAAATAGGCGATATAGGCAAATATCATACTTATATTTTTCTCCAGATAGTAATTTTCATACTAAAGGCTCTGGAGGAAAAAAATCTATTAAGAAAATATTTTCACCACCCGTTCGCTTCGCTCACTAGAGGGCACAGAGGACACAGAGAAAAACATCTAAGATTTCATTTTTCCTGTTACAGTATTTGATTCTTGCTCTGTGTCCTCTGTGCTCTCGAGTGAGCGAAGCGAATGGGTGGTGAAATTCATCTAAAGCTCCATCTTAATAAGACGGGGTAGGTACCTTGGTGAATCGAATGCTGAACGTCTGATAATTGATCTTATGTTGCATTTACTTGTGGCGCTCCGTCTGTTGGGCCTTTAACTGTTGAATGGTGTTTAAATCTTGCTCCGCTCGCTTAGCCTGCTCCATTTTCTCATAGCAAATCCTCCTCTCTTCTAAAAGAATGATGTCGTCTGGAGCCAATGTTAAAAGTCGCGTGATGATCGGAATAGCTAAATCAAACCTCTCTCTTGCCTTATACACTTCAATCGATTTTCTCATCGCAAGGATGTTGTTGGGATACATTCGCTGAATTCTTGGATAACCACCAGGAGTGCTGTTTACAAATGCACCCGCTCTAATTAGAGATACGATTTCGTGAAAAATTAACTGCTCGTTTCCTGATAGTGAATTCAAATAGCGATGGATATCCGCCTTCATACCATAGGTAAAACAATCACCGAAGACGTGGCAAAAATAAAAGAGGAGTTTTCCTTCTGTTGAAAAGAGATTGAAATACGACTTGTCGAACTTTAGATTTATCGCCTGGATCACTTCCTTCGGGATATCAAATTTAGGATAGATCAATCGAAAACAATGGACGACTTTATCCCATTCATCAGGTTTAATCTCAATGGGAGAGAGGATTCTATCCTTAAAATATTTTTGCAATATCTTACATATCTCTGCTTTCTCCTGGGGTATATTTGAATAATCGGCTTCAGCGAGAAATATGAGGATCGAACAAAATTCGAGATTATCTTTCTTTTTTAAACCATTCTCCAATGCACAAACCCATAATTCAAAAGCATTGATTTGTGGAGAAGCGGCTAAAGCCCATTCTAAATAATAAACAACATTTTCATTATTTTGCATGATTTGCGATTGGATGAATTGAAGAGATTCCTTCCTCAATTTAGCAATGTCATATTGATGGGAAAGTCTTAAAATATCATTCAGTATAACGTTAAAACTGTTTGGAAATTCATGTCGAAGCTGTTCTAAAGTTCTATAAAGGCTTCGATTGATAATCCCCCCTTTGGTATTGGCAAAAAGGATCACTTGCCCAGCGGCTTCAGGATGGATGCAAGGAAAAGTGGCGTCCCCTTTCCAGAATACTTCCCCTTGTTGATTTTCCTTCCAGGTTGAATTCTCGTTAAATTCCTTTTCGTAAAAAGAAGGAGCCGTAATTCTTAAAACGGTTTGAGGGAGCTGAAATGAGGCATATTTTTCCTTTCCAGATGAATCGTTGCCGATGAGGACATTCACTTTAACGCTAGCAAAAGGATTGCAAACCCCATCTGCAGGTTTGACAAATTTCCATAAATCATTTGCCTCTGTTGAGGACCAGCTATGAAATCTGGCTTGTTTTTTTCTAAGCGATTCGAGTTCCGACTCTGCATTCGTTTGATCAGCCACCCTCTTTACGGCAGATATTGTTCTTTCTGCATCGGAAAAAGAAGTCTTTTCAACTTCATCGTCTCTCAGTAAAGGAATTTCCTTTTGAGTCGTTAAATGATTTACTAGAGTCATACTTACCTCCTATCAAGTAGTGACAATGTCGACTAAAAGTAGGAAGGATATACTGAGCTCTCCAAAAGATTAAAGAAATTTATTCAATTTCTTGCATCTCCTCTGGAGTTTCTGCTGGCAAAATCTCTTGATCTGGAGTTTCTACGGGTAAAGCCCCTTGAACGGTCGTATTGAACTCAGTTGACTCCAATGAGTCGAGTTCGATCAGGGTCACTTTAAAAGTTTGTTTAAATTCATCTTTTGGAACAAATAACACGCGATGGAAGGTCGAATAAGGGGCCACAACCTCATCTCTCATCGACTTGGCCATGAGATCCTTTTTTAAATGCTTATGATGGGACAAAACCCGGATGCTATCGATGGTGCTTGGGATCATAAAGGGCCAGAAGAAGAAGCTCGCTATCTTATAAGCAATTCCCCTAGGGATTGCTCCTTTAGTGACTTTAAAGGCGACTTTACTCGGTTCTATGCGTGGAAGATCGACAGAGCTGGGACAAAGGGAATATTCATTAGAAGTATTATTTTGAATCGAAAGTTGTAAAGGTTGAACGCCACGGCTCACCAAATCGTGCCCAAAATTCTGTTTGCTTTCACTTGAACTCATCGCCTTTGCGACAACTGTCACGTAGGTGTGGTCTAATGAAAAGTTCGGAAGTAATTCAGCCCCAACGGGTGCTAAGGGATGGGATTGGTACCTCTGCCAACTCGTCGTCAAAATAAAGATGCTGAGCAGTGCTAAAAGTCCAGCTGGAAAGATCTTTTTGAAAGATAATTTTTCTGTCATCGCTAACTCCTAATTACATGAATTACGAGCTAGCATACAGATAATTTAATTAAAAAGAAACAAATTAAATTATTTTGATTTAAAATAATGATCTATTCAATTGATAATTTGCGATTTTTAATTAAAACCTCCATCAATTGTTCTAAACTCATTTGAGCTTCGCGCATTGTCATAAATTCTTGCCGTCCAACAACTTTTTGACAACGTTCGTCCTCAAAAACAATCGCTTCCCAATGTTCTTTTGGCAAGGTTTCACTAAAATTGACAACTTTCATCACCACGAGATGTTCAAAATCTTTCAAATAATAATAATCGTCATAACGCAAATCTCTTAACCAGGAATAACCTTGTAAATCTTTTCCTTCAATCATCGATAGATTCCTATTTAATCTTAAGCCAGTTATAGTATTGCAAAATTTTTTCATTTTAACTCAGATCTATGACTACCTCAATTACCACCCCCTTCAAACCAGACGCTTTACTTACCCAAGCTTCCGCAGCCCGTTTTTTAAATGGAGAGCAGGAAGCAGCGGAAATCATGCATAGGACCACGTCCTCTTCCACATCCTCTGATCAGGGACGCTCCACCGATCAACTTTATTATCAGGTCTCAGGGATTATCTTAACAGTGACAAGTTACCTCCTTCGTCTCGTTTGTTTGTCTCATCTTTCTAAGCGAGTCTGGGTGATGTCACGGCATGCCATTGCCGATGCCACTGCGATAAAAACACAAAAGATCTTCCAGGCTACCCTACTCGCTCGTTCGATCAACACCCACCAAAAAGAGACTGCAGATTATTATTTGCAACCGCCTTTACAAACTCCTTTTGCAACATCCCCTAAGGCAACCCGTTTGAATTTCTTTCACCAAGAAGGGGTATGCCGTGGGATGTGTTTCTGGTTCATCTTCCTCTATTTTAAAACTGAGCACCATTTTTCCAATCCGGAACAACATGTGCGCGCTGTCGGACAACAATTCTCACAAGGAGCTTCCCGACAAAGCGCCTTTTTACATTCACTTCAATTGACTCCCCTTTACGATCTTCTTCACCTCAATGTGCATCAAGAAAATTCTAAAATTAGTGTCGCAGGAAAAAGTCAAGAAACGATTCTACGCGAATTCCAACTTCGTGTTCCTGGGGTCTATAGCATCATCACTTCTTCCCATCAAGTCGTCTATATCAAAATCGACGACAATACGGAGTATCTTTTTGACCCCAATTTGGGTTGTATCAAGATCACTTCCACACAGCTTTTCAAAAATGCGATGGAAAGATATATTAACAACCACGATCCCTCATGCGAAATTCTCGTCGACAGGAATTCTCCTCAGTAGGTTCTTTATGATTGAGTTAACTCAGGCCATCGGTCGTGTGCCCATGGCGCCTTTTTCCCATCATTCGCGCATCCACCCCCTCCGTTCTTTTTCTAAGAAGAGCTGCTTTGTCAAACGGGAGGACGAGCTGGGATTTGGGATCAGTGGAACAAAAATCCGTAAGTATCTCTCACTCCTTCCAGCTATTTTGCAAGAGAGGCCCGATGAAGCGATCGTCGTCGGAAGCGCGTATTCCAATCATGTGCTCTCTTTTTCCCAATTACTTAGAGAAAATGGGATCGATCCCCTTTTGTTCCTGCTCGGTGATCCAACTTGCAAAATGCAAGGCAATCTCCTCTTTTCCCAACTGATTGTCGAGCCGAAAAACATCCACTGGTTCGATCGGAGCAAATGGGAGACCATCGATCGAATAGCTGAGGCTTATGCTCAAGAAAGAGCTCTGAAAAATACAAAAACTCTCGTTGTACCGATGGGTGCAAACTGTGCAGATGCGATGCCTGGAGCATTGACCCTTGCCCTCGATATTCTGCAAAACGAACAGGAAGCAGGTGTCAAGTTCGACCATCTTTTTATCGATTCGGGAACAGGGTTGACTTCATGTGCACTCCTTTTGGCCTTTGCTTACTTGCGTAGACCCATTTTTTTACATATCGTCCAAATCGCAGGAGATGAGAAAGCGTTCCATACCGTTCTTGCAACAAGGAAAAAGGATTTCGAAGCTCTCCTGGAAGAATCAGTCCCCTTCCCTTCCCATTTCAAGCTTTATACACCTTCGATAGGACCCTCTTTTGGCACAGTCAACACAGCGATTTTTAGAACAATTGTCGAAATGGCTCGCACGGAAGGGTTTTTGACCGACCCTGTCTTTACTGCTAAGCTTTTCTATGAAGGTAAAAAAATCCTCGCAGAGCAAAACCTTGAGGGCAACATCCTCTTTATCCATTCTGGAGGTGGATTAGGACTGACCGGTTTTCAAGAAGAAATTGCCAAAGTCATCAGCATACCCAAGTGAATTCAAAAATCGGTTTTTGGCTGCGTTGGCATCCTAGCCTTTCCATCCGTCTGCATCGGGCCTATTAGTCAACAGGCCCTGCTTCGACGACGGCCTGCGGCCTGATGAAAATTCAAGGCGCCAACTTTGCCAAATTCCCGATTTTTGAGTTTACTTGGGTATAGCTAAAAACAAAAAAAAGGGATATGATTGGCGGTTTTGAATTCCTCATGGAGAAATGATGTCGTCGAACAAGAAACCAGGTCCCTGGAAAGTCTTTATCGCCATTATTCTAGGGATGGTCATCGGCTCTTTTACTCAGCAGGGTTTTACTCTTTTTGGCATCGATCTCTATGATTACACTTATCCGGTTTATGACTTGTGCGGAAAAATCTTTATCAACGCGTTGACACTCATCGTAGTTCCTCTCGTTTCCTCTTCTATCATCACAGGGATCGCACGGATCGGAAATGAATCTGCATTTGGACGTCTTGGGGTAAAAACATTTAGTTTTTATATCGGAACCAGCCTGCTTGCCATCTTGATCGGTTTACTTTTCGTCAACCTTCTAAAGCCTGGCTTCATGATCAAACCTGAAACGTTGGCGCTTCATGTGAATGTCGTCGATGTTCAAAAACATATTACGACAGAAGAGGCTAGTAAGTTCTCCGATATCCTCCTGCAGATCGTCCCTTCAAACATCATCGACACTTTTAGCCGCGGTCAAATGCTCGGACTGATTTTTTTCAGTCTCATTTTCGGCTATTGCATCTCTAAGATCGAGTCGCATAATTCCTCCATTTTAATGGGGTTTTGGCAAGGGATTTTTCAAGCGATGATCCGTTTTACCCACCTTGTCATGAAATTCCTTCCACTCGGCGTCTTTTTTCTCGTCGCGCGGGTATTTGCAGAAGCGGGCTTTCACTCGCTTGAATCGCTTGGATTATTCACACTCGCTGTCCTTTTAGGGCTTATCGTCTTTACGTTTGTGGCGCTTCCGATCTTATTGAAAGTGATCGGCAGAGTCAGCCCCATACGCCATTTTAAAGCCATGGGACCTGCCTTGATCACAGCCTTTTCGACGAGTTCCTCTTCTGCGACTCTTCCGATTACAATCGATTGTGTCGAAAAAAGAGCTGGCGTTTCTAATAAGATCTGCAGTTTGGTCATCCCGCTCGGCACATCGATCAATATGTCAGGCTCTGCCCTCTATGAGTGCGTTGCTGCGATGTTTGTCGCTCAAGCTTACGGGATCGATCTCTCCTTCTCTACCCAGTTCATCGTCGTTCTGCTCGCCTTGATCACCTCAATCGGGGTTGCCGGCATACCCTCGGCATCGCTTGTCGCGATCATCGCGATTTTGAAAGCCATCGGCCTTCCGATTGAAGGGATCGGGTTGTTCATCGCCGTCGACCGCGTCCTCGACATGTGCCGCACAACGGTCAATGTATTCAGCGACAGTTGCTGCGCCGTCCTAGTTGCTCGTTCTGAAGGGGAAAAAGAGGTTCTTACTAAAAACGTTTTTTAATTTAACGCGAGTTTTGGAGAAGAAATTAAGAATCGGGCACGGGCACGCACACGGGCACGTTCACGAAGGACTCAGATGAGGATGAAAAATAAATTAATCAGTGGGCTTTTGGCGTATGCATACGATCTGAATAAGCCGAGCTTAAGAGGGAAAGCGGGAGCTTTTCTTGACTATCTTTCGTGAACGTGCCCGTGTGCGTGCCCGTGCCCGTTCTTAATTTCTTATCCAAAACTCGCGTTAATTTAAGCTAACGCGCTGATCACCTTTTCTTCGATAATGGCATAAGCTTTTTCGAAATCGATCCCCTCAGGAAACCAAATCCGTTCTTGTTCAAGTGACTGGGCGACAAACATCTCATAGCCGTAAACGATCCGACACTTTTTTTGAGAGGCTTTCACCAAAAACGGAGTGTTTTTAGGGACGTAGACAATATCCATAGCGATCTTTTCGGGGAGGATCCATTTTTCATCGACGAGATCACTTACGGGGGTGCAATTGATAATGATATCATAACCCTGTTTACACACTTCAGGAAAGAGATCAAATCCCCCTCCCCTTCCTTTGACAATATTGGCGATTTCTATTGCTCTATCGGGGGTTCGGTTAATGACCGTCACGTACGCCCCGCGCCGGGCAGCTTCAAAGATCAGAGCTTTGGCGGCACCACCCGCCCCGACAAAGACGAGATGCCGTCCATAGACAAGTCCCCGCCGTTCGATCGCATTCAGAGCCCCAATCCCATCGGTATTGTAACCCACCACTACCCCTTCTTTGATTTGAATCGAATTGGAGGCACCGATGACTCGGGTATCGATCGAAGTTTGTCCAAGGAAGGGCATGATCGCCTCTTTAAGCGGCATCGTGACACTCAAGCCTTTGAACGGCAGTTTGAGAATCTGAGGGATAAAAGAGGAGAGCTCTTCAGCTTTAAGGCGGATTCGGAAATAAACGGCGTTCTTGTTCGCATCGTCAAAAACGGCGTTATGGATGAGATGTCCCAGACTGTTATAGATGGGATCGCCAATGACTCCATAAACCTCTGTTTGACGGTTTAATTTTCGAAAACGATAAATTTCTTGTAACTGTCTCGCTGAGATCTGGCCGGGCGCGGTTGAGCTGCCATCTACAAAGGTCGCATATGTCAAAACACAACCAACGACAGGTGCCAGGATCCGCGTCGCTCTCCCTTCCTCTTCCATGGAAACGACGATCATCTTCTCGTGAGATAGCACAAATGTGAGGAGACGGAGTGCATCAACGCTCGATTTAGCTGTGAAGGCCATCTTATAAATATGGGCATAGGGCGTCTTCATCTTGTTTAAAATCGCCTCAAGATCGGCAGGCGTATGGGTGAAATCGTGATAAGAGCTTAAAAAAGAGACCTTTGGAAAAGCTTCGAACAGCTTTTTACGGAAATCGATCGGGACATCGTATTCCAAATCGAGATAGTCGGGCTCAAGGGCACAGAGAGATTCGAGTAGCTCAAGCCTTTCTTTTTCCGTCCCTAAAAAAGCCCCTCCCTGATCGTTGCGACGTACGGTGAACATCACAGGAAGCCCACAACCCTTTAAAAATCCCTTCAACCCTTCTAAATCGATTTTATCGAAATGGTCGAGCCTGAGCTCAATCCCATCGATATGGGATCTTCCCTTGGAGAGGAGATTTTCTGCTGATTTGATATCTGGTCCAGGAATGACCCCAAAAAGCAGTGTGCTCATAACTTCTAAATTGAAAAATAGTCTTGATGTGACAATACAGATTCGGTAAAATCTTGAGTATTAAAAAAAGTTCAAGGGCTGTTTTTCATGAAACTCTGAGTGTGAACCTTCTAATTAAAATCAGCATCATCTATGATCATCTCCGTATTTTCTTTGCTGGAGCATTATGAAAAAACGAAGAGATCTCTTCATCGACACATTCAATGATTCATTTCATCGCAAACTGGAAAAGCCTCCATCGGCCCTTTACGCTTTTATTCCCCTTTCGATTTTTCAAAAAACGCTGACCTCATCAGAACACTGCATAGAGCTCATGACAAAAGCCAATTTCGCCTGTGTCCCTGGCGTTGCATTTGGTAGCGAGGGATACCTGAGAATGGCGTTTGCCGAAAAAGAAGAGGTCTTAAGGGAAGGATTGATCACTTTGCAAGAGCCTCACAAGTGATGAGAAGGGTTGCCATTGCCACCCAACTGCGAAAGAGCGAAGTGATTATCTCTCCCCATTTTCTTTTTTCAGAATCGATTGCGGGTGAGCTTAAAGGACCCTCCCGGTTTGCTCTTTTCTGCGATGAAACTCTCCTCCCACTCTACGGTAGTCAATGGACGATGTGGTTACAGAAAATGGGACTCGATCTCACTCTGTTTACTTTTCCTCCCGGAGAGCGAGAAAAATGTCGTGAACGGAAAGGGGAGCTCGAAAATCTCCTCCTTTCACAAAAATTTGGCCGCGACACTGGCATGATCGCGCTCGGAGGAGGGGTCACAACCGATCTCATCGGCTTTCTCGCCTCGACCTATTGCCGCGGCGTCCCCCTCATCTTTGCGCCGACAACACTGCTTGCAATGGTCGATGCTGCAATCGGTGGGAAAACGGGTGTCAACACTCGCTTCGGTAAAAATCTCATCGGGACTTTTTACCCTGCTGACAAAATTCTGATCGATCCCACCCTCCTTTCCTCTCTTCCCAAATCGGAGTGGACAAATGGGGTCGCCGAGGTGATCAAATATGCACTCATTTGCTCTCCCGAGCTTTTTGAAACGATTAAAACATGGAATCCTGAAGATCAGACCTATCTCGAAAAAATCATCTACGCGTGTATCTCGATCAAGGCTCAAGTGGTCGAAAAGGACTACGAAGAAAAAACGGGCCTACGTCGGATTTTGAACTTCGGACATACCATTGCACATGCCCTTGAGCGATTAGAAAATTATCATCTTTCCCATGGGGAAGCCGTCGCCATTGGAATGCTCACTGAAAGTTACATCAGCATGAAAATGGGGCATCTTTCAATCTCTTCTCTGATGGAAATTGACAAACTCATCACATCTTTTCCTTTCCACTTAAAAATTAGCCCTACAATCACTTTAGAAAAGATCCATTCAGCGCTCGCTTTTGATAAAAAAGCCTTAAAAAATGGCGTCCGTTTTGTCCTACTCGAAAAAATCGGTGGATGCCATCCTTTCGATGGACAGTATTGTTGTGAAATTCCCAAAGATCTCCTCGATGATGCACTCGCCTGGATGATCGAAAAGAGCCTGTCCAAGTGGGGAGCAAAACAATGACCAAATTGCATATCCGCCCAAGTTCGATCCAAGGGACAATCGCAGTTCCCCCTTCCAAATCACACACATTGCGCGCGATCCTCTTCGCAGCGATCGCAGATGGCTATTCTGAGATCTGCAATTTCCTCCATTCCCCAGATACTAACGCCATGATCGATGCGATCCGTTTGTTCGGAGCTGGCATTGAAATGACCGGAGACCATTTGCGGATTCGGGGACTGAGCGGCAAACTCCTCAGCGCCGAGAATACCATCGATGCGGGCAACTCGGGACTAGTCTTGCGCTTTATTGCCTCCCTTGCTGCCCTCTCCCCTTCTTATACAGTCATTACCGGTGACCACTCGATCCGCAATCATCGGCCTGTTAAACCGCTGCTCGACGGTTTGACTCAGCTCGGGGCTTTTGCAGTTTCTTCCCGGCTCGATGGGCATGCTCCCATCATCATTAAGGGCCCTATCCAACCGGGATCGACCCAGCTTCCGGGGGAAGATTCACAGCCCGTCTCTGGGCTGCTCATCGCCACATCCCTACTTCCAGGAAAAACGACAATCGAAGTCACCAATCCAGGGGAAAAACCTTGGATCGATCTCACATTGCACTGGTTAAAAAAATTCGGCATTGAGATCTCCCATCAAAATTACTCTCGATATCTCGTTCCAGGCTTTGCGCGCATCGATGGTTTTTCCCTTTCGATCCCTGGCGACTTCAGCTCTGCAGCCTTCCCCATCGCCGCAGCACTCGTCACGAATTCTGATCTGACTTTGACAAATATCGATATGCAAGATTGCCAGGGGGATAAAAAATTGATCGAAGTCTTAGAGCAAATGGGAGCAAAGATCGACATCGATGAGATGAAAAAAACACTGACTGTCCGCAAAAACAGCCGATTAAAAGGAAGAGAGATCGACGTTAATGATTTCATCGACGCTCTGCCGATCCTTTCTGTCCTTGGCTGTTATGCTGAAGGGACAACCGAGCTGATCAACGGCTCCATTGCGCGCAAGAAAGAATCAGACCGGCTCCATGCGATGGCGACCGAACTTAAAAAAATGGGCGCGACAATTGATGAAAAACCGGATGGGTTGATCATTTCCCACTCCCCTCTTCACGGCGCTCACCTCTCCTCCTGGCGCGATCATCGGGTTGCGATCTCCCTTGCGATTGCCGCTCTCGGTGCCAGCAGTGAATCCTTAATCGAAGGAACTGAATGCATCGCTAAAACTTATCCTTCTTTTAGCCGTGATTTCCAGACACTTGGAGCCAGGATTGAGGAGAGGCTGTGAACCTGATTTTATTCGGTTTTAAAAGTTGTGGCAAAACAACCCTTGGCAAAATGATCGCCCTCCACATGAACTGCCCCTTTCTCGATACCGACAATATGCTCGAACAACTCCATTACAAGTTGACGGGTCAGCAACTCCACTTTCGTGAAATTTATAAAAAGATGGGCGAAAAAGCCTTCCGTGCTCTCGAATCGGATGCCATCGATCAACTCAAAACCACCAAAAATGGGATCATTTCCCTGGGGGGCGGCTCGATTTTAAATCCACGAAACGCAGCTTTCCTTGCAAAATTGGGCCAGCTCGTTTATCTCAAAGTAAGTAAAGAGACCTTAAAAAGAAGAATCCTGAGCCATGAGCTCCCCGCTTTTTTAGATCCTTCCGACCCTGAAGGGTCATTCGAAAAACTTTATGAGGAGAGACAAGCAAAATATGAAGCGATTTCCCCCCTATCGATTGATCTGGAGATTAAGACACAAGATCAAGTCATACTGGAGCTCAGTGCGTTGATCTTAGAGGGATCATCTCATGGCTAGCAATTCCTTCGGCACTTTGTTCCAGATCACGACGTGGGGAGAATCCCACGGCAAAGCGATTGGCGTCGTCATCGACGGATGCCCTGCCGGACTTCCCATCTCAGATGAAGAGATCAACACCGATTTGTCCTTTCGCCAGGGAGGGAGAACCCCATACGTCACCCCCCGCGCTGAAAAAGATGAAGCGCAAATCTACTCAGGTGTCTTTGAAGGGAAAACGACAGGTGCGCCGATCTCGATCATCATTTTCAATAAAGATGCCGATTCGACCAAATACGAGCCGATCAAGGACCTCCTACGCCCCGGCCACGCCAATTTCACCTATCTCGAAAAATATGGGATTTTCGATCACCGCGGTGGCGGACGCTCCTCTGCTCGAGAAACCGCTTGCCGAGTCGCTGCTGGCGCCATTGCCAAAAAACTGCTCGCCCATTTCGGCATCGAAATCGTTTCCTACATCAAAGAGATCGGCGGAATCCCTACTTCTGAGCTCACCTATTCCTCCCCTACCGCTCTGCGAGAGGCCACACGTCAAAGCCTTATCTTTTGTCCCGACCCTTTAGCCGAAAAAAAAATGATCGATGCCCTAGAAAAAGCCAAAGAAGAAGGAGATTCTCTCGGTGGCATCATCGAAACGGTTGCTTTTCATCTTCCGATCGGCCTCGGAGATCCCATCTACGAGAAGTTCGAATCCAATCTCGCAAAAGCGATGCTCTCTCTTCCCGCGACCAAAGGGTTTGAGATTGGATCGGGCTTTGCCGCCGCCCATATGAAAGGTTCAGAACATAACGACACCTTCATCCTCGATGATAAAGGCAACGTTTCCACCGCGACCAACTTTGCCGGCGGCATCCTCGGCGGGATCAGCACAGGCCTTCCCCTCATCTTCCGCGTCGTCTTCAAACCCCCATCGAGCATCAAAAAGCCGCAGATGACCGTTAATCTACAAAAAGAGGAAAAAGAGTTCAAACTTCCCGAAGGTTCACGGCACGACCCCTGCGTCACCATCCGCGCCGTCCCCATCGTCGAGGCGATGACCGCCCTCACCCTCGCCGACGCCCTCCTGATGAACCGCTCCGCTCGCCTTTAAGAAGCTTCATGAATTCCCCTGCCTGATCAATTTGCTTTGCTCTGGAAGCTTTGAGTATGATCCTTCCAGCTTTAAAAATTGGCTACATTAGACGCATACGAAAAACGTGCTTTTTTTCAAATGTTTCAATATCTAAAATGTGAGTCATTTGTAGCAACCATATGGCGATAAAATGGCTGGTTCCGAATTAACACAGAAAGAAGCTGATTTCCTATTTTAAGATGGAAAAATATTGTTATGATGATTCTCTCCATGAGTTTCCTGATTCAGGGGGATATTTAAGAATTCCTCTTAAATCGAAAGACACATATGAAAATTTTATGCTGGATATTTCTCGTGGACGTATTGAACTTCAAAAATACACATTTCAAAACAGAGCAAAAAAAACTGTGGTGCTAGTTAGGCTTGATCTTGGGGGTTCACCGCATCGGAATCCAGATGGAATGGAGATCCCTTGCCCACATGTTCATTTGTACCGAGAAGGTTACGATGATAAATGGGCATATCCATTACCGGAAGATTTCTCAGATCCTGCAAATATCTGGAATACACTTGAAGAATTTTTACAATATTGCAATATCATAAAGAAGCCAAACATACAATACAACGAGGGTTACTCAAATGAGCTTCAAAAACGAAATGGATGAGCTTATTGAAAAATACTCTAGTTGGATGAAAGATAAAACAGTTCTTAAAACTATTGATGATCAATGGATACAAATAACTACTCCTTATCTTGATCGCCATAATGATTGTCTTCAAATATACGCAAAAAAAGATGAAAATGGGTTTTTACTTACAGATGACGGATATATTCTGAATGATTTGCTGAGCACTGGATGTGATCTCAAAAGTACTAAACGGCAAGAATTCCTTAAGACAACAATCAGTGGTTTCGGAGTTCAGTTAAATGGGGATCAATTGGTCATTCATGCTTCGCAAGAGAATTTTCCCTTAAAAAAGCACAGCCTCATCCAGGCAATGCTGGCTGTTAATGATCTTTTTTATCTTGCAACATCTCATACTAAGAGCCTTTTTGTTGAGGATGTTACAAAATGGCTGGATTCTGTCAATATTCGTTATGTTCCGAGAGTAAAATTTTCTGGTAAAAGCGGTTTTGATAATATGTTTGATTTTGTAATTCCCAAGTCTCAAAAGTCTTCTGAAAGACTCATACAAACTTTGAATGTTCCTGATAAAGAAGCAGTTCAAGCATTAGTATTTAAATGGCTAGATACGAAAGAAACTCGCCCTTCTGATTCACAATTATTTGCATTATTAAATGATTCGAATTCACATATATCGCAGTCAATAATTGACGCTTTACGTAATTATGAGTTGGCTCCTATCCTTTGGAGTGAAAGGCAAAAAGCTCGTGACATCCTCGCTGCATAGAAGCGATGACTGCCGAGGCCCTCTGAAGAACCGCTCAGCTCGCCTTGTAAGAGGCTGCCCCAGGCTCATCGATATTAAATTGTTGAAAATCTAACTGCGTGCAGGATATATAGAGTTTAAGAGACTGTCCACGAACTAAGGCTTCGTCGATTTTCGGGATTATTTTGGCCGATTTTCGATTCTTTTTGCGGGGGTAGTATACGAATTTGATACTACCCCCGCAAAATGAATCGAAAATCGGCTCAAAAGAACCCGAAAATCGACAGAAGCTTAGTTTGTGGACAGTCTCTAAGGACAAACCTGGATTTTATGCCTTGGTTTTTTCGAATAACTTGTTAATTGAGATGTGATATGATTTTTGCCATTGTTGCCTCTGTAATGCTCCATTCTTCTGCAGAATTGCCTTATGCGCGGGATATCGTTCTTCAATCCGCCGATGCCATACAGTGTGTAGGCACCACATGCGAAACATCGGCAGATACCGACCTCAACCGCTTTGTTCAACTCAGCAAAAAAAACGATTTTGCAAACGCTTACCAAGTTTGGTCCGATTTACTTTTTAACTGTGTTTCTTCGCTACTGGAGCTGATCCAAATACTGAATTTCCCCCCAAATGACCAAATCCAACTCTCTGCCTATGCCGAAATAGAGCGCTTGCACAAGGTGCTTCAGCAAAAACTTCTTACCCATCCCACCCTCTTTGCCACCTTTTTGCGCAATGCAGGATCAGCTGCGCTCTTAACGCCTCAACAACGTCTCTTTACGCAAAATATTCTCAGAGAATATCAAAGAATTTTCCCTAATGAAGCCTCTAAAATCGATGAGGCCTTGAAGACATTATCCCCACTGAAAACAGAGCCGTTCATCCATGCTAAAGGATTGGCTGCTCCCGTTAATCCAGATAAACTCTCGCAGCTCAAGGTCTTCACAGCCAATATCTGCTCCTTTCCTGGAACTCTTACCTACCTATATGGAGGGATCTCTCCATGGAAAGAGCGGATCGATCAGCTGGTCGATGTCATTCGCAATGCTGGAGCACAGATCGTATGTTTGCAAGAAGTGTGGGATCCTGCAGCTATGCGAGCCTTGGCAGAGCGTTTAAAAAATGACTACGCCTTCTTTATCTATGATACGGGAGACCCCGCAGGAACGATCCAAGTCGATAAGATGGGCTTCAGCAGTGGTCTGTTCATCGCCAGCAAGCTGCAATTTAATTCGATTGCATATACCCGTTTTCCCGGACAAATTTCAGAAGGATCCAACCGGGGAATGCTCAGCGCTACATGCGACGTTGCGAAAACACGCCTCGCTTTCATCACCACTCACCTACAGTATGGTAGCAGCCCGCCCTTGCAACAAGAGCGACAAGATCAGCTGTTCCTTTGTTACGCTTCCCTCCAGGAAGCGATATCCAGAGAACCCGCTGATCGTTCTTGGGGATTTCTTGTAGGAGATCTAAATATTAACGCTTTTTCTCAAGAATTCAGCAAAAGCGGCCTTTCTCGACTCTTTTCCATTCCTTACATCACCCAGCTCTCTGTTGAAAAAGCTACCTGTACCGGCTACTTTAGCGATCTCGTCCTCGCCCCTTTAGATAAGAGGAACAAGATCTCCCCTTCCTATGAACTGATCGATTATTGTATTCGCCCCACCCTCTCCCCAATGGCCATAACCTCTGTCCAAACACTTATCCCCCTTTATCACGTCAAGGCCCCCACAGAGGCATTATCAGACCATCAAGCCTTGCTAACCACATGGACACTCACGCCTCCTGCTCCCCGCCCAACTAAGACTGCGGTCACACCTCAGTAAACTCAAAAATTGGTTTTTGAACACCGTTGTCTAATTTTATAACTCCAGAAAAAAAGCTTGGATTAAATCTAACAATGTTAGATAATTTGCGCCATTGGAGAAAAACATGGGAAGTACACAGCGTCGTCAGCAGCTCAAATCTTCACTAAAACGAGCTATCTTGGATGTGACACTTGAGATTATCGAAAAAGAAGGATATCACGCAGTGACAATCCGAAAGATCGCTAATGCCATTGAATATAGTGTCCCTACCATCTATGAGCATTTTGAAAATAAGGATGTTTTGCTCTACGAGTTAAAAAAAGAATGGCTACGGAAAATGTTGGATCTCATTCAAAAAATTCACGCCGCAGAAAAAGAACCTGGAGTGGCGTTGGAAAAAATTGCTTTAGCTTATGCCAAAAATGCCCTGGAAAATGGGCAGCTTTATAAAGCCGTGATGGAAATAGAGGACAAAGACAGAGGTTTTGTCGAAATTCATACTTTGAGAACAATCCTAAAAGAATGGATTCAAGGGGCGACAAAAGGTGATAGAGACTTGGATAATAAGGTCGATCTATTACGGGGTTATTTACATGGGGTCGTTTCCCTTGCACTTACAAAGAAATTGCAGGGCGGGGAAGAGCGTTGTATGCAACTTGTAAAAGAAGGGCTTCATGCGCTTGCAAAAGCGTGGAAGCAATAATTTTTTTGATCAAAATCTAACATTGTTAGATAATATGCCAATTGTAAGGAGCTTATATGAAATTTGAGGACACTATGAAAGAAGAAAAAAAGCATGTTTTAGGTTGGGAATTTGTGGATACATCTGAAACGATACAACCTAATGAAACGTGGGAGTGGGGGGATGAGAAAGATGCGATGATTGCATCACCGCAGAATCATCGCATTCTCTTCGAAAATCAAGAGATACGGATTTTAGATGTTATCATTAATCCGGGTGAAAGAGAAGAGTTGCATACACATAGGTGGAAGTCTGTATTTATCGTGGATGCACTTGCAAGTATGAGATACCTTGGAGCTTCCGGAGAGGTGGTGTTTGAAAGAACAGTTCCACCGGTACCGATTACCCGCACAGTAGTGACGTGGAAGGAGCCCGAAGGACTGCATGCAATAGAAAATATAAGCCTAAATCAAACTATTCATGGCATTCGTATTGAACTTAAACGATGACTATTTTGTGCCGTGGTATCGCGGCAGAGAGTAAGAGTCTGTCTGCGATCTCGGTTATTTTGATTTTTGATGGATTTTTCTTTTGGCTTTGATTCTATTCCGCAGGACATAGTTAAGTTAACTAGGCCAAGGAATAGAATCAAAGCCAAAAGAAAAAGGCGCAAAAAGCAATTAACCGAGATCGCAGACAGACTCTAAATTCCAAAATTAACAAAATTATAACTAAGAAGGATAACATGTCAAATATTGTGTATGCAGGAACAGGAGCAAATTCATTTTGTGTTGCTCAGACAATTAAATCGTATGAGCAACAAATTGATAACAGACAGGTTGAGACAAAGGTGGTCGACAGTCATACCCTTTATTCTGCAATTACGGCACAAGGCCCTGAAAAAAAATGGTTGACTATACCTGGAGGGAGTGCAGTAGAGATTGCTAAACATATCCCCGAAGAGGCGTTGCAAAAGATTCAATCGGTTTGGAATAAAGGAGCGAGTTCAACAAACAGCCTGGACTTGATCGGTATCTGCGCAGGCGCTATTGTACTTGGAGGTTGGGAACACTATGGTCAATTGGCGACACAACATCTGTTCGATAAAACAAGAGTCAAGGGTCGTTTGGAAATTAATCCCTATCGAATCGTCTCCCCTGTTCTGCCGTACGATCACCCTCTCGATCCATCCAATTGCAAAAAAGTCAACGTCATCCACGCCTCTTCTGCTTTAACGTCAAAATTTAACTCCTGTATATGGCTTGGGCCAGGATTTCCTGATGCAGGCTATAATAAAGGTGTACAAGTCGTAAGAAAAATAGAGGATCGTGTTTGCATTCCAGTTATTGATAGATCCACTGGAGATTCAGAGTACGATCTGTTTGATGGTTGCGGTTTGCCGATTGCAGTTTTATACCAAAGTATCGAAGGCCATAAGGCTTTTGGTCAGGCGGACCATATCGAAATTGATCCAAAAGATCTCGATGAGAGCCTATACGATATGAGCTACTCATCATATAGAGATTCTTTAAAAAAAATAAATAAAGAGGATATCGCTGAAAGGGAATACAACTCAAAGAAAGAGGGGTTTTTTAAGGTGCAGGAAGATTTGCTTGCTTCCGATCAAGAGAGAATTGCAGCCTTGAGGGATGAGTTGAGAATGATGGACTTCCCATTAAAGTAATACTGATGGTTTTTTTCGGGAGCGGAGGCGATCGAGATAGAGATAGATGATGGGAGTGATGTAGAGGGTAAGAAATTGGGAGAAGAGGAGGCCGCCGGCGATCACGAGGCCGAGGCCGCGCCGAGTCTCGGCGCCGGCTCCGATGCCGATGGCGACAGGGATCGCGCCCATGACAGCGGCGACAGTGGTCATCATGATAGGACGAAAACGGATGAGACAGGCCTCTTGGACAGCCTCTAGGGAAGTGAGGTTTTGGTTGCGCTGTATCTCAATCGCGTAATCGACGATCATGATCCCATTCTTTTTGACGATGCCGATCAGGAGTAGGAAGCCGACCATGCTATAAAGAGAAAGGGGCTCGCGGAAAGCGAGGAGGGTCAAAATTCCACCCAGGCAGGCAAATGGAAGTGAGGAGAGTATCGTCAAAGGATGGATGAAACTTTCATAGAGAATGCCGAGGACAGCGTACATGGCGACGACGGCGAGGATAAGGAGGAGGATCGTGTCACCGCTGGCTTTGTCGACCATATCAGCAACACCTTCGAGCTTGCCAGAGACGGAAGGAGGGAGAGTGTCAGCTGCGATTTTTTTAAGGCTTTCCAAAGTTTCAGCGAGGGGCACCTCTTTGGAAATATCAAAAGAAAGGGTGATGCTGGAGAGCAAATCGAGATGCTCGATACTTTGGAGGCCTACTCCTTCTTTCCAAGAGGCGACCGATTTCAACGGGATCGATTCCCCGTTAGATGTCTTGAGGTAGAGTTTAGATAGGGCTGAGGTGCTTTTTTGGAACTTGGGGTCGAGTTCGAGAAAAACGTAGTATTCCTCTCCCCCTTTTTCAACCTTGCCAATATGGCCACCGGCATAAGCGTTTTGGAGAAGAGATTGGATCATGCGGCGCGTGAGACCCAGTTTTTCTGCTTGAGGCTCAAAAACATTCACCTCGAGTTTAGGATCATCGGCTTTAATGCTCAGATCGGGGTTGACAAAGGCGGCAGTCGCAGCGAGCTTCCGTTTGAGGGCTTCTGCGGCGATGCGCACCTCTTCGAGATCAGTGCCTTTCAAAACAAACTGGTAATTATTGCGGGTGAATCCCCCGCCGCCGCCTGAAGAGATGAGTTGCATCCCGCGCATGAATGCTTGAATGCCAGGAACGGCGTTAAACTGGGCCTGGAGCTGGCTGACGATGACCGATTGAGCAGCGCGTTTGTGTGCGCTCTCCAGATTGATCAGGTAAATGTAATAGTCTTTAAAATTGAGCGTCACAAAGGTATCGACAGCGGGATGGACCTGCACGATAGCGTTGAGTTTTTCCTGATATTTTTCTGAATCGATCTTCGACATTCCACTTGGCATCTGGACAAAACTCCAGATGAATCCCCGATCTTCTTCAGGAAAGAGATTGATCGGTAAAAAGCGGAACAGCAAAACTGTGAGCGCTGCGCAAGAAAGGGCAGCAGCTAATGTTTTCTTCCGGTTGTTTAAACATAAGCTCAGCGTATGGCGATAGAAATTGAGGAGTCGATTTTTCCTCAAAGGTTTTTGCTGGTGATGTGTGGCAAATTTGCTGCACAACATGGGGGTCAATGTCATGGAGACAAAGCCTGAGACGAGGATCGAAACAGCGAGTGTGACACTAAATTCACGGAAGAGCTTGCCGGTGATGTCCTTCATAAAGAGGATCGGAATAAAGACAGCGACAAGGGAGAGAGTCATCGAGAGGATGGTAAAGCCGATCTCCTTGGAGCCGATCAGAGCCGCTTGCATAGGAGGGAGCCCCTTCTCTTGGTGGCGGACGATATTCTCTAGGACGACAATCGCATCGTCGATCACAAATCCCATGGCCAATGTGAGAGCGAGGAGGGAGAGGATGTCGATGTTGAAATGGAGCGCGTGCATGATGATAAAAGTGGCGATCACGGAAAGGGGGAGGGCTGTTGCCGCAATCACCGTCTCGCGCAAGCGGCGCAATGAGAAAAAAATGACAGCGACGACCAAAACGAATGAGAGGATCAAAGACCATTCGACATCTTCGATCGCCTCTTTAATCCAACTCGCCTTGTCAAACCAGATTTCGATTTGCATGGAAGGAGGGAGCTCCGACTTAAGCTCTCCAACGACTTTTTGCAACTGCTGAGAGATCTTCACAGCATTGGCGCCGCTTTGTTTTTTGATCCCTAAAATCACTGCGAGATTATTTTTTTCTTTGGTGATGTAGTGGAACACCTCTTCCGACTCGAGGCCATCGAAAACTTCGGCGATCTCTTTAAGGCGCACATCGGGAGCGAGTTGAAGGTTCCGAAATTCCGCTGCTGATTTTAGCTTGCCAGGAATTTCAAGGGTGAATTTACGTCCTGCTGTCTCGAGAACACCGAGAGGGATATTGCCAGTTGCTTGCGCAATGCTCGCGCGGACCTCATCAAATGTCAGCCCGCGGACCGCCATCAACTCGGGGTTGACCTGGATCCGTAACGCATAAGGAGAGCCGTGAAGCTCGACTTTACCCACCCCTTCGATACGAGCGACCCGCTGTTCAATACGCGTATGCGCATAATCATACAGGTCGGATAAAGTCGATGAGCTCGACGTCAAGACGAGGTAGATGATGCTTTCCTGGTGGGCATTGGCCTTGCTGTAAACGGGGCTTTGCTCTAAATCGTTCGGTAAAGCGTGTTCTGCTCTTTTGAGGGCAGACTGGACATCCTGCGCCGCTTCATCGATATCCCGATCGAGTTCAAAAAGGAGGGTGATCCAAGTAAAACCTCGACCGCTCTGCGAAGTGACGTGTTTGATACCATTGATGTTGATCAACTCCTTTTCCAAAGGAGTCGTCACGGTGCGCGCCATCACCTCAGGGCTTGCGCCAGCATACGATGCTTGCACCATGATCACGGGATAGTCGACATTCGGGAGATCGGTGACAGGAAGTTTTTTGAATGCCAAAATCCCGAGCAGCAAAATCACTGCCATGACAATGGTCGTCATCACAGGTCTTTTAATAAAAGGATAGGAAATGTTCACTTGACTTCCTCAATTTTTGCTCCGGGAAAGAGGCGTAAATGTCCCTCAATCACGACTTTATTCCCCTCGTCCAGCCCCTCTTCGACGACGATCTGCCCTTTTTCTTCAGGTCCGAGTTTAACGGGGTGGACCTCAACGGTATTATCTTCTTTGACAGTAAAAATATAGGGTCCCTCTTGGCTCGTCCGAATGGCGCGCATCGGGACTAGTTTCGCCCCCTCTTTTTTACCAAAATAGAGATGAACGCGCACAGATTGCCCAGGCCAAAGGGGATGATGTGATTTTGCCAAAACTGCCGTCACCGCCATCAGTCCTGATTTCGAATCGATGGTGTGGTCCATGAAGGTCACTTTCCCAACAGCCTTGCACTCGTCGTTGCCAGCGGCATAAACTTTGATCAAGGGGGCCTCAGAGGCGATCTGTTGCAACTCTTTTTCCGTAATCAAAAAATCGACATACAGCGGATCTTTCTGGGTAAGGACCACTAAAGAAGATCCCGTTGCCATATTCCCTTTTCCAAGGAGGTTTTTACCTGCAAATCCTGCAATGGGAGCTGTAATTTGACAATGTTGGACATCGAGTTTAGCGGCGGCAAGACGCGCAACATCTGCTTGCACGATCGCTTCGTGTAGAACGATTTTAGTTTCCAATTCGTCCCATTCCACTTGAGCGATCAGATCTTGCTTTGTTAAACTCTTAAAACGCTCGAACTTCTTTTTAACATTATTCAGATCCGCTGCATCTTGCTTCATCTGTGCCTCTAGCTCTTGGACCCGAATCGCATAACGTGCATCTTCGATCGTATATAATAACGCTCCTTCTTCTACCCACTCCCCTTCACTGAAATGGACCACTTTGATGATCCCATCCACCTGTGCTTTGATCTCAGCTGTCTGAGCAGGCTTGACGACACCCATCGCTTCAAAAAAAAGGGGAACATCGCGCACTTCGATATCAGCCGTTTGCACCGGCACCGGAGGGGGCACAAATCCTTGCTCAGGAGCTTTATCCCCACAACCACTTAGCGCAATTCCTAATCCGAAAATTAATCCACGTCTCATATTGATCCATTCCTATTTTTAGAGATCATTTGGATCCTATGGCAAAGGCCAGTTGTGATAAGGCGACAAGCCACTCTGTCCTCGCCTGGGCATTTTTAATCCGCGCATCTGCCAAAAATCGCTGTGAATGCAATAGGTCAAAAATGTTGATCAGACCTGCTTTGTAGCTCTCTATCGAGCACCCATAAGATCTAGATGCATCGCCAAAGAACTCTCCACTGTAATGCATCGCCTCCTCTGCCGCCTTGACCCTCTCGCTATAGCTCAAAACCTCAAAGGCGATCTGATTTTGCAGCTCTTTGAGCTCAGCTCCGGTCATCTCTGCATTTGCGAGCGCCTGCTTTTGCAGGTAGGAATATTTAAATCCTTGGAACAGTGGAATGTCTAATGCGACGCCAGCGCTATAATTATACCCATTTCCACGATGTTTTCCATATTCGAGCCATCCCCCTTGCCCAAGAGCGCGTAACTTAGGAAGAGGCGCCCGCCTCGCTTGAGTGACATAGGCATTCATCTCAGATAAAGAGGCCCGTTTGGCCATCAGATCGGCCCGGTGCTCTTCCGCCGATTGGATCAATGTGGCGATCCCTTCTTTGAAGAGGGGATTTTGGATCCCTTCAGCAGCCGTTTGGATCTGTAACCGGGTCTCTATCGGAAGCCCTAAGGCGATGAGGAGTTTGCCATAGGCAATTGCGACATCCGCCTTTTGTTGTGCCAGGCCCATTTGGATCTCTGCGACAGCCGCTTTAGCCGTGATAGAGTCGTTCGATGCACGCAGGCCTGCCTTGAAAAGCTCATCTGCAGCATCCAGGATCATTTTTGCATCCTGGAATGAATCTTCTCTCGTCAACAAAAGCTGGGATGCGTTGAGATATTCGTAATAATCGGCAGCTACCTCAGCAATGATTTTCTGTATGGCAAAATCGGCCCACCATTTTGCACTTTGAAGTGCCTCTTTTGTCGCCCGAACGGCGGCGCGCGTCTCGCCAAAATCACATAGCAGATAATTTAAATTGAGTTCAGCGCCATAACTTGTGAATACAGTATTTGGCCCATTGGGAAACTTCACCTCGCGAGCATGTGTCAACGATCCCGAGGCATTCAAGTGGGGATACTCATCACTTTTGGCCACACCGATGGCCGCTTGAGCCCGTTTGACGTTCGACCAAACCTTTTCCGTTTCTGGATTATTTTTTAAAGCGATATCCACGAGCTCAGCCAAGCTGAGCGGCTCTGCAAAAAGAGAAAGGCAGGCAAACAAAGGAAGTAAGAAAAATAGGGAAAGGGGTTTCATAGGCCGAAATAATAAGACCAAAATACTACTTGGCCCGATTGGTTCTTGTCTAATTTAAAATAATAATTATCAATAGATTGTAAAGAAAATTTTTTAATTAATAAAACGCTAATTGGTTTAGAATTAACTCATATTCAATCTCAATTACATATAATTAATATTTTATAATTAATAACAAATAAATTTAGTTTAATTAAATTAATAAATTTTATATAATAATATTTATTAATAATTTAATTACAGGTAAATAATGAGTCTTAATATGAATTCAGTTAACATAACAAAAGGGATTAATGCCCTTTCTGATACCTCTGGGCAAAAAAACTCAGTCGGTGGTGTCTATATCGGCACTAACGAAACAAAAGTTGAAACAACGGCTTTATTTTTACAAAAGCATCCTCAACTTCCAGAAGCTTGTCATATCGGCTTTTCCAGCTGGCATAATTTTGATATTATCGTTCAAAGACAATCGACAAGAGCTGTTCTATGTGATTTTAACCCAGATACAAAAAGCTTTCTCGACCTCACATTGTCCACTGCGACTCGTTCAGAAACAAGACAAATTTTTTGTGAAGTTGTAAAAGAAAAAGTGGAGAATAAATTTACAATATTTTCAATCAACGTAGGCTTAATGAAGGATGAACTTGTCACTCCTGATGAAGAAGTGGAACTGGAACTCAACCGTAACGGAAGCTGGTTATCGACCGATAATGGATTCAATTACATCAAAAAACTAGCACTTGAAGGAAAAATATCTGTTATCACAAGAGATATTCGAAGTCATGAAACATTTGGGTCCATCGCAAAAATTTTAAAAGAGAATGCAGTTGCAATAGATACTCTTTATGTAAGCAATATTAGCAGATATATGCGAACGCAAGAAGATATGTGTTCATTCACTAAAACTATTGATTGTTTAATGACTCACCAAACAAAACTAATTCTCTGCCCGACTGATAATTTAGAGCAATTTGTCCTCGAACGAAGAGACCTTCAAGAGGAAGATCAACTCGACCAAGATAAACTATTCGCTAAGACCTCCTTCTCCACTTTTCTTATCGAAGAGTGTGAAAAAGTAAACGTGTAGAAATAGAGCATTACCTACTATTTTATGTAGTAGGTAATTAATTATTATCGTATCTTAAGCGAGTTAACTTCTGGTATTATTCATGACCCTTGCCATTCAAAATAGATTTGAAATACTTCCACCTGAATTGATAAACATTGTCATGGGCTTTCTATCCCCTGAAGAGTGTGCAAAATGTGGCATAGCCTATAAAAATTTCTTATCGATAGCAGAAAAAAATGGGAAGAAAAAACTGGTCAACTCTTTTAAAGAGAGTATTCAACGGAAAGCTGAGAACTTCCTCAAGATGGTCCCTGGTCAACTTGAGGAGTTTTGTCCAAAATTTGCTTTAAACTTAAAGCGAATCGATGAAAGTCAAGGATCTCTTTCGACAAAAAAAGTTTACGAACAACTCAATTGTCTCACTGAAAAATACCCTGTGTCCATCCAAGAGATCAGTGATGCCGACCATTTGAGTCCCGAGGAGATCAATCGGTGTGGTCTTCAATTCATGAGGTTAACCTATCGATTAACTTCCTCAAAGGATCCAAATTACAAAAATGGGGGTATTCATTTCTGGGGAGAATTGCCCAGTATGAATATGATTGAAGTGAAATCCCTATTCCCATTGAAGCTTTTTAACCTAAATTCTCACCATTTTCCCCAACACATTTGCTTTCCCCTCAAAGGAAGACTCATTGAGCTTGTTTTGGAAAATTCTCCAGAAGAAATAAAAAAAACACAGATAGCGATCACCTATCCAGAGATGATCTACAGTCCAACCCGAGATGCTTTTCCTGATCCAAATGAGCCGGGATGGAAGAGAAAAACGCTCCAATTGCTCAAGGATAAAGGATTGGCCTCCCCTTCATAAAGAAGTAAAATTTTTTATTTAATTTCATCCCCTGCTGTACCGCGCGCTGCATACGACCTTAGAGACTGAATAAGCTATGTTTTATAGTACTGCCGTGTTATGGTTATTCGATTTTATAAAAAGAGAATCGGGTACCACATGAGTTTCAAAGAATTAAGTTTACACCAGAATATCCTTAAAGCCATCGAAGAGGCCGGCTATACCTCTCCAACCCCTATCCAGGAAAGAGCCATTCCTGAGATTTTGAAGAGACGCGACTTAAGCGCTTCTGCACAGACAGGAACTGGGAAAACAGCAGCTTTCATCCTTCCTTCACTACACCTGCTCGAAACCCCCTCCACACTTCCTGGCAAAGGTCCTCGAGTTCTGATTTTAGTTCCGACACGCGAACTTGCAATGCAGGTCGCCGTTGAAGCGACCAAATACAGTAAATATCTCTCCCGCTGCAAAACTGTCTGTATCTACGGCGGAGCCCCTTATCCTCCTCAAAATAGAGATCTTTCCCGTCCCCATGAAATCCTCGTGGCAACTCCTGGCCGTTTGATCGACCATATGCAACAAAAACGGGTCGATTTTTCACGAGTTGAGATCTTGATTCTCGATGAAGCCGACCGGATGCTCGATATGGGCTTTATCCAACCTGTAGAGCAAATCTGCGAATCTTTGCCAAAATCTCGCCAAACACTGATGTTCTCCGCGACGTTTGCCGGCAATGTTGTTAAGTTATCAAATCGGCTATTAACCGACCCTGTTGAAATCCGTATTTCTCCTGAGCGTGTCAATCATGAAAAGATCGAACAGCGGTTGCACCGGGTCGATAATCTCGAGCATAAATATCGCCTACTCAATCATTTGCTAAGTGATCCAAGCCTGACTCAGGCGATCATCTTCACAGCGACCAAACGACAAGCAGATCACCTCGTGGAAAAACTTGCCCATCTCGGCCGCAGTGCTCGAGCTCTGCATGGGGGAATGAATCAACGGCAAAGGACTCGAACCATCAGAGAAATGCGCGAAGAAGAGTTTAGCATTCTCGTTGCCACCGATGTGGCTGCGCGCGGTATCGACATCCAAACAATCACCCATGTGTTCAATTTTGATCTCCCGAGGGATGCGGATGACTATGTTCACCGGATCGGTCGCACAGGGCGCGCTGGTGCAAGCGGCATTGCCCTTTCGTTTGCCGCATCGAGAGATATGTCTATCGTCAGGCAAATTGAGAAATTAATAGGGAAGCGAATGGACCTGCACCAAATCACCGGCATGGAGCCAAAACCTGAAGCCACTTACAATGAGCCAAGGTCAAACCTCCCTTATCGAAAAAAAGAGTTCAGGAATAAAGGCAAGTCTAACCAATATAAAGCCAAACCACGCCGCTGGTATCCTTAAAGATATCGAAGACTGTCGACGAAGCCTTAGTTCGTGGACAGTCTCTGGATTAATCCAAATTTTTTGGAGTTTGTCTTAGGGACTTCTTTTCTGAAAGCTGCTTCTTTGCTGCCAACATTTTTTCTTTGCTTTTGCGTGAGCGGCGACGTTTTTGCCTGCGGATTTTTTCAGTCTCCTGCTGACGCTCCGATTTCTTATTTTCGATTTTTTCTTCAAGCCGATTACAGAGCTCTCTGCGGGCATAATAACGGTTCATTTCGCGAGAGCGCTCCCGTTGGCATTTGATCTCGATTCCAGTGGGGATATGTTTGAGATACACACATGAAGAAGTCTTGTTAATTTTTTGGCCCCCGCTGCCAGAGCCTAAGATGAACTTTTCGATCAGGTCCCCTTCTTTAATACCCAGACTCTCCATTCGCTTGTGTAACTCATCAAACTTTTCTTTCCGAATCAAGGATGACCCTCCACAAGCTTATTTTGCGCAATGTTAAATACCATCTTCCTATGAATAAAAAAAGGGAACTATAAACGTAAGTCTTTGATATCCAAGGCGTTATTAAAAATCTCAGGGAGAGGCGTTGAGAAGACCATCTTTCGCTGATGGGAGGGATGGACAAAGGAGATCTTCTGAGCGTGTAGACAGACCCGTTTGAGGGGGTTGGTGGCAGCCCCATACTTTTTATCCCCAACGATCGGATGCCCAGCTTCGCTGCAGTGAACCCGCAGCTGGTTCTTACGGCCCGTTTGGGGTTTAAGGGAGAGTAGAGAGCGATTTTTATGAGCTTTCAAGACCTCATAATGGGTCACCGCCAGTTTCCCATGCTCTGAATCGTTCGTGCTTTTCACATAATAAAAATCATCTTCTTCAAGATAGCTTTCCCAGCTCCCCTTCTGCAGCGCCATCTCTTTTTCCACGATGGCAAAATAGGTCTTATCGATCAGGTGCTGCTCAAACTGGGTTTTTAAAAAATCTCTGGCTTTTTCGTTATAAACAAAGAGCATGACGCCAGACGTTTCCCGGTCGAGACGATGAACAGGATACACCCTGCGATTGTGAAACCGCCGCTTTAATCGGTTGTGGACCGTGGCATGATTCTCAAAATCTGTAGCTACGCTAAGCAGCCCTTCAGGTTTTTCTAAAACAATGATGTCATCATCTTCATGAAGTATGCGTATCGACCCTCTCAAAAAGGAAACCTTCGATCCAATGCAGACCTCTTGGCCTGGCTGAATTTCCGTATTGGCACGATGGTTAGACTGGTTATCGACGGTAATTCGCCCTGCCTGAAGCCATGACCTTAAAGTGTTTTTTGAACTGTCAGGCGCCATCCCTTGCAGGATCTCGAGAAGTGAAGCTTTTTTATCTGCGGTATATTTCATAAGGCCAATTATATACTGAGAATGAATTAATACCCAAACAACTTGAAAAAACGGAACTTGCCAGCTCGACTAGAGCAGCTAGAATAATTAAAATTGTAACTTAAATTGCATATAATTAAATTACTATGTTAGCCTGAGTTAAATTCTGCAATATTAATTTTTAATTATTTAGGGTATTTTATGATTCCCCCCTTGAACAATCCTGTATTGAGAAATGGGAATACCTGTTACTCAATACCAAGTTCCCCTTTTGTAGAATTTTATCCAATAGATATTTTACGACTCATTTGCTCTCACTTAAGTGCTTCTGATTTGGTTCGATTTGCTTCGGCAAAAAAGCATTTATACGCTCTAATTGATGCAGATTCTTCCTTGTGGAATTCTCTTTTAGGGAAATGTTTTCCTAAGTCTAAGCTCAATTCCCAATCAAAGATCAACACCCCACTAGAAGTTTTTAAGCATCTGACACACGTAGAGAATAATATGAAAACTGGCACATATCAACTTCAAACCCTTACAGGCCATCAAAACTGGGTCAATAACATTTTAGTGCAGGGGAAGCAGCTCATTTCAGCTTCAGAAGATCACACGATTAAGATTTGGGATCAGATCAGTGGAAAAGAATGGAAAGAATTGCAGGCACCTGTAGCCGCTCCAGGGCGGTTTGGGATAAGTAAAATTTCAGTGCATGGGAATCAGCTCATTGCAGTCTTAGCCGACCACACAGTTAAGATCTGGGATCTTAAAAGCGGAGAAGTGTTGCAAACACCTGAAGGCTACCAACGTGGGATTAAAGATATCATAGTGCACAGAGATAAGCTCATTGCACTCTCTGTCGACCTTACCATTAAAATCTGGGATCTTAAAAACGGTCAAGAACTAAAGACACCTCTAAGCGATCAAGGCTCTGTCTGTAACATTTTGGTGTGCGAGAAGAAGCTCATTGCAGTTTTATCTGACCGGACGATTAAGATCTGGGATCTTGAGGGCGATCAAGAGTTGCAGACGGTTACAAATCAAAACTTAATTACTAGGATTGTAGTGCACGGGAACCAGCTCATTTTATCATCGGTGAATGGCAGCATCAACATCTGGGATCGATGTAGTGGAAAAGAGTTGCACACACTTACTGGCCACAAAAGCTGGATCAATAGCATGTTAACGGATGGGAACCATCTCATTTCAGCTTCAGAAGATCATACGATTAAGATCTGGGATCTTAACAGCGGAGTAGAATTGCTGACACTTAGAGGACATAAAGGGCCGATCAATACCATTTTAGTCGATGGGGACAAGCTCATTTCAGCCTCAAACGATCGTACGATTAAGATCTGGGATCTTAAAAATGGAAAAGAGTTGCAGTCGCTTCAAGGTCATAAAAACACAGTCCTTAAAATTTTAATGGATGAGGATAAGCTCATTTCAGCCTCAAAAGATTGCACAATTAAGATCTGGGATTTTAGTTTTTTTCCATTATCGACTTATCCTAAACAACTCGTCGAAAAGAGTCTCTCCATCCTCGGAGAAATGGCTCGCGCTGAGTACGATCGGCATCCTGAAATTACCTTGGAGGAATTGGCGAAGGAACTCGATCCCGCTTTTAGAGAACGTTTGAATCAGCACGCTTTTAAAGTAGGAACTCCCTCCACTTATTCTGCTCAAGTGATTTTACGTGTGCAAACAGAGGTTTGCGTCGAAGCTCTTCTCCATGCGATCCACGATAAAGATCAGACAAGGGTTTCTGAATTGCTCAATCAGCTCGTCACAATCGATCCTCAAAATGGTAAAATTTACAGCCTCCTTTGGGAGGTCTGTGGCAGTGACAGATCTGTAAGATGGGGATGGGGAGAGCTCGCTTTTCACAATAAAGAGGAGTGCACTGCCACTCTCCTTCAAAAGCAACAGGCCACGGTCTTATTTAAGAAACACCTCTTAAGTTTTTAAAGAAACGCTCCCAATAAAGAGTGTCATATTCAGACTGTTTACCGCAAAAATTGAATAAACATATGTCTTATTCTTCTTCAGATCATGCTGTTTAAAAGAAAGTTGACTGCTGCTAACAGTATCGATGAGCACGCCATTGCGAAAGATTTGATACTCTGTAGGAATGAAATTTAGCGGCGCACTCCAAGATATTGCGCTAAAAATTTCAGTCTGCCAAAAATCTTTATTCCTACACACTCTTCCACTCACCGGACCACTAAATGGAGGAATAGGAGCACAAGCAGGTGCCATTGTAATGACAGCGGAGTTGCTATTAGTCGTAGGTACCGTCGTGACCGCAAAAGTAGATGTGTTGATAATCGAGACAGTGCTAGTTGGCGAGCTAGATCCAAAGTTCGCCACATAAAGGGAGCTTCCATCGGGAGTGATCGCGATCCCTGCAGGTTCATTAAAGGAAGGATTAAAGATCTGGTTAACCACAGCATTTGTGGAAATTTGAATCACATAAACAGAGTTATTTCCCGAATCTGTGACGTAGGCGAATTGACCATTGGGACTAATGACAACCCACCCAGGGTTAGAAAAAGAGGTGAAAGGTGATGGTACAACGACTGGAGTCGGTGCAAAAGTGGAGGTATTGATTTGATAAACACTGCCCGGAGCCTGAACGGTAACATACGCATATGATCCATTAGGCGTAATCGCTACCTTGAAAGGAAATCCAGTAATTAGAATCGTCGCGAATGTTGTGTTGCCAGTAGCGGAATCCACAACTAACACCTGACCAGAGAACGAGCCCTCCCCAACAATATAGAGCCGAGATCCATCTGGCGTGACTGCAATCCCACTGGGGACGATTTCATAAAAAGGGTCTATAATAGGAGTTGGTAAAATAGTTTGGGTAAGTGTGGTGGTATTCACCTTTAAAACAGCCCCTTCGGGCCCTTCCGCAGGGATCTGAAACGGGATGTAGGCAAACTCTCCATCTTGGCTGATGGCAACATCGGCACCGGGTACGATTGAAATCGGGGTGCCCGGAGTCGGGATATCGGTTTGGGTCGCTGCATCGATGACAAATACCCCAGTTATGAAATCGGTAAGAAAAACTTCCGTTCCATCTGGAGTGAACGCTATTCCTGATGCTGCCACGTCTCCTGGTGGGAATATGGAAGTTTGCGTTTGAGTTTCTGTACTGATGACTACAACATTTCCATTATTATCCCCTACCCAAGCTTCATCACAGACTCCATAAAGCCATGGGGAGGAGAAAAAAAGGGCTGAAATAAAAAGAGTGTGGACTGCCTTTTTCTTCATAAATTTAGAACTTATAGCCAAGGCCACCGCCAAATGAAAAGCCACTGACATCAGCATGGTGTGTGTAGACTTTTTTGTGTGTTCGATGAAGATGGACTGTGACGAGATAATAATCGGTAAAGAGATCGATTAAAAATGATTTTCCAATATTGAAAAGCAGTCCGGTGTTAAATGCACCTCCATATCCCCATCTCGATTTTTCTCTCACTAAATATTTAGAATTGGCTTGAGTGTGTAAATACTCGGCAAGGAATCCTGCTCCGACGTAAAATTGAACAGGATCTGTGTTAGTGATGTATTTTAATCCAACACTGCAGGGAACAAGGGTAATATGGGTCTTATTGCCATGTTTTTTAAAATGTTGTACAGGGCCGTTGACCGCGTGATGACACTTGACGTGAGTGTGACCGGTTTTATGAAAATAATCGACGCCAGCCCAGACAAAAAGCTCCTTCCACGCTTGCATATCGAATTCCACGCCATACATCCCTCCACCCGAGTAGACTTCCCGAAATCGATGATCGGTAGGATAAAAATAGCTAGCTCTTCCTTCAAAAAAGTACTCTCGGGACAAGCAGAACGCATTTAAAAAAGTGAAGGACAGAGTCAAAAGGGCAATAAAAGTTTTATTCATAAATTTCTATGTTCTTAAAGAAACACTCCCAATAAAAAGTGTGACATTGTTACTGTTTACTGCAAAAATTGAATAAACATATGTCTTATTTTTCTTAAGATCATGCTGTTTAAAAGAAAGTTGACTACTGCTAACCGTATCGATTAGCACGCCATTGCGAAAGATCTGATACTCTACAGGTGTGAAGTTTAGCGGCGGATTCCAGGATATTGCGCTAAAAATTTCGCTCTGCCAAAAATCTTCATTCTTACACACTCTTCCACTCACTGGACCCGATGGAGCCGCACAACCAGGTGACATCGCAATGGAAATGGGCTGAAAATCACCTGTCGTCACCGTCGTGATTGCAAAAGTAGATGTGTTGACAATCGAGACAGTGTTGAATGGCGCTCCAAAGTTCGCCACATAAAGGGAGCTTCCATCAGGGGTGATCGCGATCCCTACAGGTTCGGAAAAAGGGGTGAGCTGTTCAACCACACTATTTGTGGAAATTCGAATCACATAAACAGAGCCATTTTCCTCATCTGTAACGTAGGCGAATTGACCATTGGGATTAATGACAATTCCAGCAGGGTCTACAAAAGCGGTGAAAGGTGATGGTACAGTGACTGTAGCCACTGCAAAAGTGGAGGTATTGATTTGATAAACAGCGGGGTCTGGATCCCCAGAGATAGCATACGCAAATAATCCATCAGGCGTGATCGCTACCCTGACAAGATTTGCGCCAGCGATTGGAATCGTCTCCAATAGAGTGCCATTGGCGGCATCCACAACTAGCACATTATCAAAACCAACAACATAGAGCTTAGATCCATCTGGCGTGATTGCAATCCCATTGAGTGGGCCTGGATAATTCCCTGCAGCAGGAAAAAGAGTTTCCACTAATGTCATGATATTCACCTGCAAAATGAACCCGTCCCCCATGAACGTGAACGGAATGTAGGCAAATTCCCCATTTGGGCTGATAGTAACATCAGTACCAGGTGCGAGTGAAATATGCATAGTCATTTGGGTCGCTGCATTGATGACATAGATCCCACTTGAAGTATCGACGAGAAAAACTTCCAGTCCATCTGGAGTGAACGCCATTGCGTTTGCTACATCATTCCCTGGTGGAAATACAGAAGTTTCCATTTGAGTGTCTGTATCGATAACCGCTACATTTCCAGTATTATCCCCTATCCAAGCTTGATCACATACTCCATGAAGCCATGTGGAGGAGAAGAAAAGGGCTGAAATAAAAAGACTCTGGGCTGCTTTTTTCATTTTCGATCTCTTTTGTTCATAAATCGGAAGAATAAAACCAAGGCCTAAAAAAAATCAAATAAATATTCTCTTCGTAGAAAAAATTGTAAGTTCAGCCTTGGAGACTGCCCAAGCTCACAATTTTTAAGTTTTTAAAGAAACACTCCCGATAAAAAGTGTGATAGCGTTGCTGTTTACCGCATAAATTGAATAAACATATCTCTTATTTTTCTGAAGATCATGCTGTTTAAACGAAAGTTGACCACTGCTCACTGTAGCGATAAGCACGCCATTGCGAAAGATTTGATACTCTATTTGAACCCGCCCTACTCCTCTTGCAAAAGAGCGAACCCCCGCTCTTTTGCAAGTGTCCGCATCTCTCAACTTATTCAAGTTGAGCTGCTTCGGCGCCGGCAAAGCCTGGCTCACATTCAGGGCGCCTCCTTGTCAAATTCCCGATTCTTGAGGTAGTTTCTGTATAGATTCTCATTTTGAATGACCAAAAAACTTTAGTCGCTATACTGCGCTATAATGGTAAGTAAAATATTTACTTACATTTTTTTAAGGATAGCCATCGTGACCTTTTGGTTAAAAATGATCCATCCTCGCATTACGTTTCCAGTGTTTATCATTTTAATATGTGGAGGATGCTATCCAAACCGGGCTGTGATCGATCCTTGGAGTTATGCCCCGCGCTCCCCTTCCAAGCTCTGGGTCCCCCCAAAAAATGTGAAACCGATGGAACTCTCTGATGATCCGCCAGATATGCCCACCCAAGAAGAGCCCTACAGCCTTGCTGAACTGGTCGATATCGCTCTGCGCAATAACGTTCAAACAAAGATCACGTGGGCACAGGCGAGATCGGCTGCAGCCACGTATGGTCAGTCACAAAGCAAATTTTTCCCCGCGATTAGCGGTGACTTTTATTACCAACGGGCTAGGCAACCGACTTTTGTCACGGCGGGAACGAATATACTCAGTCCAGCTCCCGCAGGGGCTGCGGTGGCCCCTTCTAATCCTGCAGGAACCTCCACTTTAGGTGCAACTACAGTTCAAGACTTTTATTATAGCATCTGGGGACCCCAATTATCGGTCTCTTATCTGATTTTCGATTTCGGCACTACAAGGGCTACCTCTGAAGCGGCGAGGCAAGCTCTCTACAATGCCGACTGGACACATAACGATGCGATTTTAACACTTTTGCAAACGATCATGACCGACTTTTATAATTACCTCTATCAAAAGATGTTGCTCGTCGCTGATGAAGCTAATGTAGAAACGGCAAACCTGACTTTAGACTCTGCGGAAACCGGTTTTAATACGGGAGTCCGCGATGTCTCAGATGTATTACAAGCAAAAACACAACTCTTGCAAAATCAAACGACCTGGTCTGGGCAGCAACAGAATGTCGAGACGGCTTACACGACGATGCTGAGCGATATGGGCCTTCCGGCCAACATGAGGATCACTACGCAAGATTTGCCAACAGATCTTCCTAAAAATGATATTGTTCCCCCTCTCGAAACTCTGATCGCAATTGCGATGCAAAATCGCCCCGACCTCCTCGCTTCAGAAGCCAATTTGAGATCAAAACAGCAAAGCTTGCTCGCCGCCAAACGTCAATTTCTACCCCAATTGAACTACTCTTTCGACCTCGGCAAAAATTACTATAATGGTGGCCTGCACGATCAATATAATTTCTCGAGCACTTTTACCCTTTCGATGCCCCTCTTCCAAGGCTTTTACTATCGGAATGCGATAAAAATAGCTGAAGCGAATAAAAAAGCAGCAGAAGAACAGGTCGCCCAATCTGAATTGATGATGATTAAAGAAGTGACGACATACCATTACAATGTCCGCGTCGCCTTCGACACTCTCCAATTCGCAACAGCCTATCTGGCTGCTGCAGAAGAACAATATGTGGTGGCGCTTGCTCAATACAAGCAAGGGACAAATACCATCCTCGATGTCGTCTCTGCACAAAGTTCGCTCGTCGATGCGCGCGCTTCCCAGGCAAATGCGATCCAGGGATGGTACACATCGCTTGCGAATTTGGCGTATTCGACGGGGATCATCTCTCCGAGTTACCTCACACCCTTTAATACCGACCAAAACGAGGAAATTGTCAAAACTGATGAATCAAACGAGGCTATAAGTTATGAAATCCCTTAAACTATCTTTTGCTCTCCTTTCAATCTTATCGATAGCTGGGTGTAAAAAAACTCCCCAGGCTACGCCCCCCGCACATGGGGTATCAGCGACCAAGGCGCTTGTCTGCGATGTCCCCACTTATGTCGATTATATCGGTCACATGGTGGCAATGACTAATGTCGAAGTGATGGCTCAAGTCTCAGGAAACATCGTCGCACAATACTATACCGAGGGGAAAGAGGTCAAAAAAGGGGATCTCCTCTTAGTCATCGATCCGAGACCATTCCAGGCCACCTTGGCTAAAGCGGAAGCCACACTTGCTCAAACATACGCGACTTTTCACTACGATAAAGAAACGACCATCCGTTACGCCCCTCTGGTGCAACAAGATTTTATCTCTCAGCTCAATTACGATCAGTATGTCACCAATGTCCTTGTCGATGAAGCTGTCATTGGACAGAACAAAGCTGACCTTGAGACGGCAAAGATCAATTTGGGATATTGCTACATCATCGCACCGATGGACTGCGTCACAGGAAAATTGCAAGTCAAAACAGGCAATTACGTCGATGCTAATTCAGGAACCCAGCTCACTCTTCTCAATCAGATTCAGCCCATTTTAGTCGATTTTTATATTCCTGAAACCGATCTTCTCACCATTCAGGAAAAACAGAGGAAAGGGAATTTAAAAATGATTGTCTATCCCGATCCGGCTCACAACTATCCATTTAAAGGAGAGCTCACCTTGATCGACAACCAGGTCAATACGAATACAGGCACTGTCCTTCTGGAAGGGACCCTTTCCAATGAGGAAAAAATGTTGTGGCCTGGACATTTTGTCGATGTCCGCTTAATCCTCGATGAAAAGAAAGGAGCTCTACTCCTTCCCAATGAATCTGTCATGGTCGGGCAAAAAGGGCATTATGTGTTTATTGTCAAACCCGATTCGACAATTGAAACGCGCAATGTGAAAGTGGGCCAAATCTATGAACACAAATACACATCGATCGAATCGGGAATTACGGCAGCCGATATTGTCGTCACAGAAGGACAGCTCAACCTTTATCCTGGGATGAAGGTCCAGGTTAAAAATCTCCCGCTAGAGCAGCCACGTAAACTCGATCATGAAAAAGAATAGGAGGAGAGGATGAATCTATCGGAAATCTTTATTCGCAAACCGGTGATGACAATTCTCGTGATGTTGACGGTCGCTTTTTTTGGGATCCTCTGTTACATCAAACTCCCCGTCAGCGACCTGCCTGATGTCGACTATCCGACAATCACCGTCAATGTCGATTGGCCAGGGGCAGATCCTGAAACTGTCGCCAATAATGTCGTCGTGCCCCTTGAACAGCAGTTCACCACAATTCCAGGGCTGCAGACGATCTCATCGACGAGCTATACGGGGAGCGCGACGATTGTTCTCCAATTCCGCCTCAATCGAAATATCGATCTCGCCGCTCCAGATGTTCAGGCAGCGATCGATACAGCCACTCCACAGCTTCCAAAAAATCTCCCCTACGCTCCCACTTATTCCAAGACAAACCCGACGGCCTCTCCCATTTTGTTCATCTGCGTCACATCCCCTGTGCTGACTCTAGGGGAACTCTATAATTACGGCTATTCGGTGCTCGCACAACGGATCAGCCTCATCGAAGGGGTTTCTCAGGTTCAAACTTATGGACAACCTTATGCGGTGCGCTTGCGAGTCGATCCCCAAAAAATGGCTGCAAAAGGGATCGGCATCGACGATGTTGGGCTGGCCATTCAAAATGCGAACGTCTATTTGCCCGTCGGAACATTATTTGGGGAAAAAAGGGAATATACGATCGACGTCAATGGTCTTCTCATCCCCGCTGCTTATTACGATCCTGTGATCATCAAGAACGACAATGGATCGATCACCCGTTTTCGGGATGTCGGCCATGCGATCGACAGTGTTCAAGATGATAAAACTTTCACAAATTACTATGAACGGGATTACGAAGCGCCGAGTGTCGTTCTCGCGGTGCGCAAACAGGCAGGTGCAAATACATTGCAAGTGATCGAGGATATCAATCTCTTGCTCCCCTCCCTGCAAACGCAGATTCCCGCCTCGGTGCGCCTCATAAGAATTTTCGACCAATCTCAATTCATCCTCGATTCTATCCACGATGTACAACTGACGCTATTCATCGCTTTGATCCTTGTCATTTTAGTGATTTTCTTTTACCTCGGAAAGCTGCGCGATACGATCATCCCCGTCATCACGATCCCACTTTCTGTCTTGGGCGCTTTCGTGATCATGTTATGGATGAAATACACGATCGATATCTTGTCTCTCCTTGCCATTACACTATCGATTGGTTATCTCGTCGATGATGCGATCGTCGTTTTAGAAAATATCGCAAGGCATATCGAGCAAGGGGAGGATCCCCATGTCGCTGCAATGAATGGGTCGAAAGAGATCAGTTTCACCATTTTATCGATGACCTTGTGTTTGTGCACCATCTTTATCCCTTTGCTTTTCATGGGGGGGATCATCGGGCGGGTTCTACACGAATTTTCCGTAACCATCGTCGCTATCGTATTCATTTCAGGAATGATTTCCCTCTCACTGACCCCTTTGATGTGTAGTCGATTCATTCCCGCTTATAAAGAGGGACGGGAAAAAAAATGGGTCGAAAAGATCTCTCATGGGCTCAATGAAAAAATCTTATCCGTCTACTCTCCCTCATTGGATTGGGCATTATCTCATCGATTTTTTGTCTTTATCCTGGGAATGGCAAGCCTCGTCCTTTCGATTTTTTTGGTCGTCAAACTTCCTAAAGACTTCCTTCCCCCAGATGATCTAGGACTTGTCGAAGCATTCATCCAGACGGTCGATGGGACATCTCCCTTCCAAATTGGAGACTACACAGATAGGATCTCCCATATTCTGGCTCAAGACCCTAATATCAATTCGATCATCAGTGTCAGTGCTTATCCCCAGGACAATGAAGCGGCGATGTATTTAAGTCTCAAACCGATCCATGAGAGGTTGGCGCTCGAGCCCCTTTTGCACCACTTGACTCCGATCGCCAATCAAATCCCTGGCTGCCGCGTATTTTTAAAACCTTTACCTCTCATCAACCTTCAAGCAGGGACCACAGAGAGCAGAGGGGATTACCAATACACACTGCAAAGCTTGAGCACAGACGACCTCTATAAATTTGGCCCCATCCTGGAAGAGAAAATGAAGCTGTTGAAAAGCATTACAGCAGTCGTTTCCGACATGGACATCCAGGAACCTCAAGCCAGAATTGAGATCATGCGCGATCGCGCTTCCCAATACAATATCACAGCCAATCAGATCGAAAATGTCCTCAACCTCGCTTATGCGACGAGCAATCTCTCCCCGATCAATACCCCCAGTTATCAATATTACGCGATCATGGAGACATTTCCCCACTTTTACCGCGATCCAACCGATCTACAACAAATCTGGTTTCGCAATACGAACAACGAGATGGTCCCCTTTGGGTCGATTTGCAGGGTGACTGAAGATCTAGGCCCTCTCACCGTCAACCATCTCGATGGACTCCCCTCTGCAACCATCTCTTTCAACGTCGCACCCAATGTCCCCTTGGAAACAGCACTGAAAGAGGTCGAAAATTTAGTCAAAGCCACCCTTCCTGAAAATGTCACAGGTTCAGTCCAAGGCTCTGCAAGCGTCTTTCAAGCCTCCTTTGCCAATTTGCAATTCCTCATGATCGTCGCCTTCTTCATCATCTATGTCATCCTCGGCATCCTCTATGAGAACTTCTTCCCCCCGATTACAGTGATGTCGGCACTTCCCCCTGCTGCCCTCGGCGGCCTGCTCAGTTTGATGCTCTGTGGACAAACCCTCTCCCTTTACGCTGTTGTCGGGATGATCATGCTTCTGGGCATTGTGATGAAAAACGGCATTATCATGATCGACTTTGCCAATGATTCTCGAGAACGCCATGGCAAATCGATCCACGATGCCATCCACCATGCCTGCATGGTCAGGTGCCGTCCGATCCTCATGACGACATTTGCCGCGCTGATGGGCGCCGTCCCCATCGCTCTTGCCATCGGCGGCGCCACAGCCAAAAGCCGGCAGGCCCTCGGGATCGTGATTGTCGGCGGACTGATCTTCTCTCAGATCATGACCCTCTTTCTGACGCCTGTCATCTACACCTACATCGAGCAGTTCCACGCGAAGTTGAAGAGGAAAAAAAAGACTGAAATTATACCCTATCAAAAATAAACTAAAGTTGATTTTTGATTCGGTAAAACTCGAACAATTTGTCGCATAGGAAAACATTTTTACCACCCGTTCGCTTCGCTCACTAGAGGGCACAGAGGACACAGAGAAAAACAAAAAAAACCACAGACAAAAAAACTTTTATGCTAGGAGTAAAAGGTAATACCGTATTAACATGGGTGTGTTTACATGAAGACAAAAACAAAAAAGAGAAGACGCATGAGGACACAAACAAGATACTCTTCAAGGCTCACCTCAAAATTCCAAGCGACCATACCTTTAGAGATTCGGAAGCATTTGCACCTAAAAAAAAGGGATGAAATCGTCTACGAATTGCTTAGTGATGGGACCGTAGTCGTAAGAAAGACAACTCCTCTTGACCTGGAATATCTAAAATCTATCGAATCAACGCTGACTGAATGGAACTCAGAAGATGATGAACGAGCCTATAAAAACTTACAAAACCTATGAAATCGTTGTAGTTCCTTTCCCGTTTACTGATCGAGAAAAGTCAAAAAATAGGCCTGCTCTTATTCTTTCATCTGAACTTTTTAATGCAAAAAATGGGAAAAGCATAATGGCAATGATCACTTCAAACACGGGAAAGGAATTATGGCCAAATGATATGACTATAAAAGATTTAAAACCAACTGGTCTTATAGAATCCTCCCTTATCCGTTTTAAAATATTCACGATTGATCACTTGCTTATCAAGACCCGTATTGGTTTTCTTCATGACGGGGATAAAAAAGCTGTTCAAGTAAAGCTAAAAGAAATTCTGAATGTTTAAAAATTCCCACCTTGATATTTGGTTCTTCCTAAGGCCTGGGATGAAAAGCTTCAAACGCATCCATAAGGTGACGATTGCTGATATGCGTGTAACGGTCGGTCGTGGAGATGTTGGAGTGGCCGAGCATTTCCTGGATCACGCGGAGGTCCGCTCCATTTTCTAGAAGATGGGTCGCAAAGGAATGGCGGAGCGTGTGGGGTGAGATCTCTTTGCCGATCCCTGCCTGTTTAGCGTAGAGCTTGATCCGCTTCCACACCAGCGTCCGATCGATCCGCCTCCCCTTTTCGCTCACAAAAAGTGGAGTCGCCTTTTCATGCGCAGCCTCCTGCCGATAATGCAAAAGATAATGGTCGACCGCGTCGACCGCCGTTTTTGCAATCGGGACGATCCGTTCCTTACCCCCTTTGCCTTTGACGCGGACGGTCTGATCATCGACATCGTGAAGATTGAGCCCGCACACTTCAGAGACGCGCAAGCCGGAGGCATAGATCACCTGGAGAACAGCAAGGTCACGCGCGCCCGTCATCGTCCTCAGATCGGGAGCACTCAATAAGGTTTGCACCTCCATAACTGTCAGAACTTCTGGGATGAGTTGCCACATCTGTGGAGAATCGAGGTGTTGGGTCACATCTTTTTCAACCCCTTTTTCCCGCTTTAAAAATCGAAAAAGCATCTTCACCGCCACCATGGCCCGGCAAATCGAGCTCGTCGCATACTGCTGATCTTTCAAAGAGGATAAAAAACCGATCACTTCTTCTTCCCTCACCCGGTCCAAAGAGGAGATCCCAAGCTTTTTGAGGAGGATGAGGAACATTTCGATATCGCGGCGATAAGAGATGAGAGTATTTTGAGCAAGCCCCTTCTCAGAGCCGAGATAAGAGAGGAAATCTTCAATCCACTGCTGCATAAGGTTCTTTAAGCAAAGAGATCACAATGGCAATCCATACGATAAAAAGGATAATGCTCCCCCCATTTAAAATAGGCAAGAAGGTAGTTCCCAAAATGGCTTGCAGCCCGAGAATTAAACCAGAGGCGATCGCTTTAGAAGAGCGGAAAGCAAAGACGTCGATGACAGCCTTTGCGCGAAACTTCTCATCGGGCTTTAGCGGGACGTAGAGGACCTCTTTGATGATGGCAAATAGGGAAAAGTCGCAGCTTTTAATCGAAATATACGCAAAAGAGATCACTCCGAAGACAGGAAAAAATAGAAAGATAATACTATTTAAGCAAAGAAAAGAGGGGATTAACAAATGACTCCTCTTGACTCCTAAGAAATGGATCAAGAGAAAGCTCCCAAAAAGCTGTAGCGAGATCGTCGTCGTATGGACGATTCCTAAAATCCTCCCCGTATATTCAGTCCTTAAATCTTTTTGTAGAATTGTCTTTTCTAAGACAGTATTGAATTGGAAATCGATGAGTGTCGAAGAGAGTTGCATAAAGATGACGATGATCAAAATGAATGTGAGATAACGGGAAGAGCCGATCATTTTCACGCCATGCAAAAAGGCATTGAGGGATGTCCGCTGCTTCTCATCGTCGAGCTTCATCCCAACCCCAGCAGAGGTCTGTTTCAATGCGAAATAATAACAGTAGGAGAGTAAAAGATAGATCGGAAGAGTGGCGATAAGGAGAGTTTCCGATCCCATTTTCACTGCAAAAAATCCAGGGAGAATGCTTCCCATTGCAGCTCCGAGTGCCCCCACTCCAAAAAATAAGCCGTAAAGATATTTTGCCCGCTCATAAGAGATCGTAGAGTGGATCACCGACCAGAGCTGCTGGAACATCAGCATGATGTAGACCTCTTTCCAGAGGTAGAATACAAAGGGGAGCCAGGAGATCTCCGTTAAAAATAGGGAGCAAAAAAGATTGATCGCGATGACGACACCCGTCACTAAAACAAACATCTTAAAGCAACCTAATCGAGGCAAATACTTATTATAAAACGAGACGATGAGAAGGTTAAGCGGCACTATTGCGAGCCATGCATAAGGAAAAGCGGCAGAACCATAGGCTGTCAGGAAAACAGCATTGCTGACCGGCCTGATGATCGCGTATTCTGAAGAGATAAAAAAACCACAGAGCATCGCGAAAAGAACAAACAGACGCTCACGGGTCGTAAAAGCTGAAAATTCCCTTTTGAGAAGGGCTAGCGGAGCGGAGATCACTTGAGTTTCTCCAACTGTAAACGAAACGCCTTTTCATGCTGGGGAGTGACGTATGCCCATTGGATGCCCCCTGCAGGGATCGAGATTTGTGAAAGGTCACTGGCAACAACCGTTGCCCCAGAGCGTGTTTGGACAGGAAAAGAAAGACCTTTGAGTTCCCTCTTTTGTGAGGTCAATTCCCAGAAAATCGTCTCTTTTGGAATGTCGAGTTCAGCTAAAACCTGTTTGATCCCCTCTTCCCCAAACCCCTCTTTTAAACTGATCGCTTTGAACCGTTTTTCCCTTCTGAGCAAAGAATCGGCATCGAGGTATCCAGGAGCATGGGGATCCTTGGCCGATTTTCGAAGAGCGGATAAAATTTCACTGTCGCTCAAAGAGAGATAAGCCTCGAGGCTATCCAGGTAGTTCCCCGCGGTAAAAAAGCCCTGCATGAAACGAGCTAAATGGAATTTGTAGGCTTTTACCGAAGAGTATTGGTAGACCCTTTGATGCATGAAGTGGCGCGCAAGGAGAAGAGCTTCGCACGATTCGATCCCATTTTCTTCAATGCCGAGTTGCAACTCCCCATCCACCGGAAGGACACACAAGCATTTCGATCAGCTGATGGTAATCAAAAAGGCCGTAGGCAACACCTGTGCACTGCGCGTCGCGGAGTAAATAATCGATCCGGTCTGCCCCGAAAAAATCCCCAGTAATCACTTGAGTGAGAACACGTTCCACTGGGGAAAAATTCAAATCGATACCCATGTCGAGCAGCTTTTTCTCGCCGATCGCCATTTTTAGCAGATCGGAGACGACATCCCGCTCTGGAAATTGAGAGTGAAGAGCCGACCACACAGGACTTAAATAGTCACTTCGGATCGCCTTTAACGTCCATTCCTCGTGGCCAGCTTTCCCGAGCAGAGCTTTTTCTGCATCGTGAGAAAAAGGGAGGTGACCCAAATCGTGGCATAAAGCGGCTAGGCGGATGATCTGCAGCCAATAAGGGGCTTCCGGCAGGGAAAATTGTTTTGAGGTGATCCGATCGAAGATCCGCGTCGCTAATTCCATACAGCCGAGCGAATGCTCAAAACGGGTATGTGTGGCCCCTGGATAAACGATGTGCGCGATGCCGAGTTGATGGATGTGGTGCAACCGCTGAAACGGCTCTGAATCGATCAACATCCGCTCAAGCTCTGAGAATCGAATGAATCCGTGAACTGCATCGTAAATTTTTTGAGTCCGATCCATTAAGCAAGTTCTCCTTCAGGTCGAGGATGGCTCTCTTGAATATAACTCTGAGTGACTTCGACAAACTCTGCTTTCCGTTGCAACTCTTTGATGCTGCGGGCGCCCCCATAGGTCAATCCGCTGCGCAGACCGCCGAGAAGATCAGCCAATAATTGTTTAGCACTCCCTGAAACAGGCGCCCAGAAATCGATCCCTTCTGCCACAGTTTTATCTTTGAGCCCGCCATAGAAGTCATTTTGGAAATCTTCGCTGGCCTGACCGCGGAACTTCGCCTCCATGCCCGTGGGAGAAGATCCCCCTTTCCGTTTAGGGGCAGCGCTCTCACTTGTCATCGCGAACAATTTACCGATCATGACCGTACTCGCACCGGCCGCTAAGGCGAGAACGACATCGCGGCTGTTGCGGATCCCCCCATCAGCAATCAAAGGAACACGGAGCTTTTCAGCAATTTTAGCGCAGTCGTAGATAGCGCTGAGCTGGGGCACGCCGAAGCCGGTCACCATACGTGTCGTACAAGCCGCTCCGGGGCCGACACCGACCTTGACAGCATCAGCACCTGCATTGACAAGATCGTGATAGGCCATCGCCGTACAGACGTTCCCCGCGATGATCTCCTTATCAGGATGGGTCCGTTTTAGCTCTTGGATGAAATGAAACATCCGGTCGGAATGGCCATGAGCGACATCGACACAGGCACCGACAGCTCCTAAATCGAGAAGCTTGCGCGTCTCATCAATCCTAAGAATCCCGCAAGAGATAAATGTTCTCTCTTTATATTTCTTTACCCAATGCTCTTGAACATCCATGCCCGTAAACCGGTGAAAAATGGGGATCGACCCCGCCTCAAGGAGAATTTCGGCGAGTTCTTCGCTGATCGCGGTATCCATATTCGAACAGATGATCGGAATGTTCATTTTACGGTTTTTTGTGAGCCACGTCTCTAGCAAAGGCTCAGTACGCGAAGGGACATTATTGAATTGCGGCACTAAAGCCACATCATCGAAGGTATAGGCTTTTCTAAACGACATCACGATACCCCATTAAAAGGACAAATATATAATAACATAGAGCCCATTCTTCCAAATAGCGAAATTTGTAGTTTTTTTCTATCTGGTTCTACACTATTTTATACATATGATAAGCGCTACCATTCTTACAAAAAATTGTCAGACTACCCTCGCTGCTACCTTAGCATCGCTTAAAAGGTTTCCTGAGGTCCTCATCTATGACTCAGGTTCGACAGATCAGACCCTTGAAATCGCTTCCAAATTCCCTAACGTTAAAATAATCAATGGGATATTCACCGGTTTTGGACCGACCCACAATACAGCTTCTTCCCATGCATCCCATGACTGGATCCTCTCTATCGATAGCGACGAGATACTCACCCCAGAATTGATCGAAGAGATCTTTCACTTAGATCTAAACCCCTCCAAAGTTTACCAAATCAACCGTAAAAATTATTTTAACGACAAATGGATCCGATGGTGTGGCGGCTGGCACCCCGATCCTGTCGTCCGCCTCTATAATAGGAGGGCCACCCGTTTTACAGACGATGCCGTCCATGAAAAAGTGATCGTCGGAGATCTCAAACTCACCCCCCTCTATTCTCCCCTCCTCCACACCCCATATCGCTCTATGGGCGACTTTTTGAGCAAAATGCAGGTTTACTCCACTCTTTTTGCCGAACAGAACAAAGGGAAAAAGAACTCCTCGATGATGAAGGCAATCGCCCATGGCTGGTTTGCTTTTCTAAAAAGCTATCTTTTGAAAAAGGGATTTTTAGGGGGAAAAGAGGGATTCATTATTTCGATCTATAACGGCCACACGGCATTCTACAAGTATTTAAAACTCATGGAAAGCAACCGTGACAAATGATTTGAAGAAAACTTCTATTTTTGCGCTTTTTTCTGTAACGAGGATAGTGCATTAGCGATCATCGTTCGAGCAGCGTCCAGTTTAGCATTGAATTGGCCGACATCGATGATTTTTTTCCTAATAGATATATTAATGTCTGAGATTAGCTCGACTAACTTACTTTCTGGCCGCGTACATCCTTGCAACAAAGCCAAAGAATCATCGATCAAAGGATGATCTGTATGAAATTCTTCGAGGTGGCAAAAGCTGGCAGACCTTATGAATGTGAAGCATTTGTTTGTGATATCGTCTGTTAATGCACGAACATCGCTTATTTCTGTGTTGCTTAAATGTTTTTTCTGAATTTCAGCTATTCGATAAGAAAGCTCTGTCAACTCATGCTCCAAACGGGTCAAGAGTTGCGGAGTGCTATCTGTGACTACCCGTATTTGAGTCCACTTCTCTTTTTCTTCTAAAAGATCGACAGAGGTTTGGTAAGTCGATTCGGAAACTTTGTATAGGCTATCTACTTTCCACCATTGTCCATTTTGATCTTTGCGATAGGTAAATGCATGGGGTCCATCGGATGCCATAAAAGCAGGGTAGTTTTCATATAACTTGTTCTCGATGAAATCATCGATAGGAATGAACAGAGCGTTTTTTTTTGTGGCCTGATGGATGATTTTGCATGCAATTCCCTCCAGATCTGTGTTGAGGGAAAGAAATTCTGGAGAGCTCAAAGCGACAATTGGATAACCCACAGCAGCATTGAAAGCATGGAGCTGGCAAGAGAGTATTGTTTGTTGTGTTTCTTGATAAAAAGGAAAAATCTCTTTGTTATTTTTGGTGAATGCCACATCGGGCTTTAAAAAAACAGTGTTCGGCGGCAAATCCTGTTTTAATGCCACAAGGATTTTTTCTGAGAAAGATTTCATGATTTGATGGGTCTCTTCGATAGAATGTCGATATTGAGATTGCGCGATCCTCTCCAGACACACACTAATTCTACCTGGCACATACTCATTTTCCTTTTTCGATAAGCTCCCCTTTTCAAGAAGATTAAAGAATAGTTCCTCTGTCTTATTGACGAGCTCAGTAAAGCTTGCAAATGATCGTCTTTCTGATCTTTCGATCACTTCGAGATTCGATCCAAAATCGGATAAGGGATCGATAAGGACCGTTCTTAAATTCTGTATGATAGAATTAAAAGAATCTGGAGATGTATTAATAGGGATCATATATTTAACCTTTTGTTATAAACATTATGTTGTAACTTATAATATTACAATTACTATTATACTTCAATATAAATAATATTTTTAATTCAGTAAACTATTGATTATAAAAATATTTAAATAACATAAGTTTTTTTTAAACATTTAACGCAAAGACGCCAAGCCGCTAAGACGCAAAGATTTTTATAATATTTTCAATTTTTTAGTTTGATTTTATATTAAAAACCAAATAATTTAATTATAAGAGGCTATCCGAGGAGAATTATGGCCAAAGTCATCGGTATCGATCTGGGGACATCTAATTCTGCGGCTGCGTTTATGGAAGGGGGAAGGCCCGTCATTATCCCTTCTGCAGAAGGGGCTGGGGTGGCCTCAGGAAAAGCCTTTCCCTCCTATGTCGCTTTCACAAAAGATGGTCAACGGCTCGTTGGGGAACCCGCTCACAGACAAGCAGCGATCAATCCCGAAGGGACCATTCAAGCGGCTAAACGAAAAATGGGGACAGACTTTAAGTTCAAAGTCTTTGGCAAGGAATACACCCCTCAGCAAGTCTCCGCCTTTATCCTACAGAAAATCAAGGAAGATGCTGAAGCCTTTTTAGGAGAGGCGGTGGAAGAGGTTGTCATCACCTGTCCTGCTTACTTTGATGATAATCAACGGACTGCGACAAAAGATGCTGGGGAAATTGCAGGGCTTAAAGTGTTGCGGATCATCAATGAGCCTACAGCGGCCTGCCTCGCTTATGGCCTTGAAAAGACAGGAAAAGAGTTAAAAATCCTCGTCTTCGACTTTGGAGGAGGAACGCTCGACGTCACGATCATGGAGATGTGGAAAGAGGGTGGCTTTAAGGTGATGGCGACAAACGGAGATACCCAGCTGGGTGGAACCGACATGGATAAGATCTTGATCGAGTACATCGTCTCTGAATTTCAAAAGAATTCGGGGATCGACCTTCGAAAGGATCGATTGGCGATGCAACGGATTCTGGAAGCTGCAGAAAAAGCTAAAGTGGAACTCTCGAGCACCCTGACGACAGATATCAATCTCCCCTTCATTTCAGCAGATGCAGAGGGGGCAAAGCACCTCACGATGACTTTAAACCGCGCTAAGCTCGAAGAACTCATCCGCCCCATTATCGAACGGTGCCGTCCGCCGCTTGAACAAGCTCTCAAAGATGCTGGGGAAGCCTTCAAAAAGGAAGGGATCGAATTCTCAGTTAAAGATGTCGATAAAATCATCATGGTCGGTGGGCCAACACGGATGCCGATCGTTCAAAAGTTTGTCGAAGATTGCCTGGGAAAAAAAATCGAAAGAGGGATCGATCCGATGGAATGTGTCGCCATGGGCGCAGCCATTCAGGGTGCGATCATCAAAGGAGAGATCAAAGAGGTTCTTCTCTTAGATGTCACTCCCCTTTCTATGGGGATTGAAACGCTCGGCGGGGTAGACACAAAACTGATCGATCGAAATACGACAATCCCTACACGTAAAACAGAGGTTTTCTCTACAGCTACCGATAATCAATCTGCAGTGACAATCCGTGTATTACAGGGAGAACGGGCCTTGGCAAGTGATAATGTCGAACTCGGCAGGTTTGACTTGGTAGGCATTCCTCCAGCCCCCCGCGGCATTCCGCAAATCGAAGTGACCTTTGATATCGATGCCAATGGGATTGCCCATGTCTCAGCTAAAGATTTAGGCACTGGAAAAGTGCAGTCGATCAAGATTACAGCACCAAAAAAACTCTCTAAAGAAGAGATCGACAAAATGGTCAAAGAAGCCGACCAGTTTGCAGCGGAAGATCTCAAGCGGAAAGAAGAGATTGAAACCATGAATCAAGCCGATACTTTGGTCTACGCGACTGAAAAGTCGCTCAAAGAATTTGGGGATAAAGTGGGTCAAAACGAAAGGGGTGAGATTGAAAGTAAAATCAATGAATTAAAAACAGCGATTAAAGATAAAAACGTCGCCAGGATCAAAAAAACAATGGAAGAGCTCAATACAGTCTCTCACAAATTAGCTGAAGAGATCTATCGCAAGACACAAGAAAAACAACAATTTAAAGAAGAGAAGAAAAAAGAGGACATCGTCGACGCTGAGTTCAAAGAAGATAAAGATGATGAGGACCATAGAAAACAGGCTTAGAACGGTATCTATATGTCTACTAAGCAAGATTACTATGAAATCCTCGGTGTTTCCAAAGATGCGACTCTTGAGCAGATTAGAAATGCCTATCGCCAGGCCGCTCTAAGACACCACCCCGACCGGGTTCCCGAAGCTGAAAAAAAAGCAGCTGAAGAGAAATTCAAAGAGATCTCTGAAGCCTATGCCGTCTTATCCGATTCCAAAAAAAGGGCCCTTTACGATCAATATGGACATTCTGGAATCGATCAAAAGTACGCTTATGAAGACATCTTTAAAGGGGCCGATTTCAATACCGTATTTCAAGACCTATCGGAATTTGGCTTTGGGGAAAATCTCTTCGATCAAATTTTTGGAGACTTTGGTTTCGATTTGTCGGGCAAGCAAAAGAAAGGACGCCCTCATAGCCATGATTTGCAAATCACTTTAGCGATTAGTCTCGAAGAAGCAGCTACAGGGTGTGAAAAAAAAGTCTCCCTCCCTCGGTATGACCGTTGCCCACTTTGTCACGGGAGCGGGGCTAAGCCTGGAACAAAAAACATACGCTGCCCCCAGTGTGGAGGACAAGGACAAACTGTCTCGAAACGGGGATTCATGCAGGTGGTTCAAACGTGCTCGACATGCCACGGAGCGGGAACAATCCTTACAACTCCCTGCCCCGAGTGTCATGGAGAAGGGAGGATTAAAACCACACACCACCTCCACGTCAAAATCCCTCCAGGTGTCGATACAGGGGCCAAGCTGCGCATTCATGGCGAGGGGGAAGATGCTGCAGGCGATCTTTTTGTGATTATCGAAGTCAACCCCCATCCCTTCTTCGAAAGAAAAGGAAATGATCTACTGACCCATGTGGCAATCCCCCTTTCTACAGCAGTCCTCGGAGGAGAAGTTTCCATCCCTACCCTTTTCGGCAAAGTCTTAATGAAAATTCCACCAGGCACGCAAAACGGAATGAAATTTCGACTGAAAGGGAAAGGGATGCCAAAGATCGATCATACGACCCATGGAGATGAATACGTCACTGTTGCTGTAGAAATCCCCACTCATCTCACAGCTGAACAACGGACATTGATGGAAGCCTTTGCCAAGACTTCCAAACCTGCGGCTTAGACAGTCTCTTAAAGATTTTTCAAATTGAATTGTGGCTGATCTTCATTCCCTTTCCCATTAGAGAATTTACGATTGATTTTCCGATTTTCCCAAAGTTTATCGATCGAGAATTTATACTCGAAATCCTTTAAGGGTGTAGAAGAGTGGAAGATCCAATGATCCTGGTCGATTGGGGTCAGCTGTTTTCCATCGTCCCAATTCAACCCATTTCCATCTCCATGAATGTAAAGATGATGCCCAGAAGGAACTTTGCATTTAATCTTCATCTCATAAATTTGGGGCACAGCTTGTGGCACAGCCTTTAATTGAACCGGTGCTGCGGTAATTTGGGGCACAACTTGGTGCACTGCCTTGAAACGAACCGTTGTTGTCACAGGGAGATGATCGGAAGGTTCTTCAGCAGTAGGGAATTTGCGAGGATCGCCGATCACCTCTGCGTGAAACACATCGTTGATTTTAGGACAGGTTAAGATGTAATCAATCCTTCGATTGAGGAACGTTACTCCTTTTATTCCATAGAGACTATCTTTAAAATTGTTCTTCCAGAGCGGTTGCAATGCTGGGTCATCTGGTGTCACATTAAAGTCTCCACAGACAATTTTTGGATCGGTAATCTTCGATGCATAATCGACAAGACTCTGACATTCTTTTTGTAAAAATTGAGGTCGCCAATCGATATGGGTTGTCATGAAATGGAAAGAGATATTGGAATTTTCTTTTAGGTTCAGGCCTACATCGAGGACACCACGACCCGTTCCATCATTGAAATAATGGGTGTAATTAGAAACCACATTAAAACGATGCTCCTTGCAGAAAATGGCAACTCCTTCATCTTCTCCATTATTCCGATTTGAGAAGATCCCTCGATATCCCTTTTGCCATAGTTTCCCAGCAAGCTTATCGAAAGAAACTTTGTTCACTTCTTGCAGTGCAACACAATCCCGGTTGAGTCCTATAATTTTATTTGCAATCCTCACTCCATAGCGAGAGTCGAGATTTTCCCCAAAAAATACGCCACCCTTGGCATGTTTGGTATAGTCATCTTTCCCGTCGTAAGGCGCTTTTAAGATTAAAGTATTATAACAACACAAACTAACATTCGTTTCAAAGCTCATAAAAACAACTCCATTATATTAATGTTTATAGTATGTAATTATACTATTTACAATTATTTAATTTCAATTAAATAACTTAATTAAAATAAATAAAAAAAATATTATAAAGACTTTTATTTAAAAAATGAAAATTTAATTTGAAAATTCGATAGGAAAAACTTGCAGGTAGAGTTCCCAACTATAGGGACGGCCAGAAAAGCGGGGATCCCAGCTCCGATTTGCACGAATGTTCTCCCATGTCACATGACCGTCTGCACCTATTTTAACAAATTTAAAATTTGAATAAGGGATCCGGCCAGTCCACATTGGGGCTCCCTCATTTCCTGGCACGCAAATGAATATAAAAGGCTCCTTCCATTCATTAATATCTGAGAAAAAACCTAAGGTATCGCCAGACTGAACATCGACTCCTTCAATATTCACTTCAAAAAAACAACTGCCAGAAGAGACACAGACATGGACAGCTGATGTCACCAATTCCAGAATAGGCACCCCTGCTGGCCATGGTAAGTTCCCCATGAACAGTGTATGATCGACCAAAGCAAGCGGCTCTTGAGAAGCAAAATCGCCTATAAACTCATAGTATTTTTTTTCATCTGTAGCCCCTTTCAGCCCTTCCTTTGTCCCTCGGTAAGGCCCAAATCCCTGTTCGATCACTAAAGGAGGGATAGGCTTATCTCGGAACACACATTCAAATCGCCTTTTTTTGTCCCATTTAAACTGACACAAAAAAGTAGAGACCACTTTCTGTAATTCATTTTCCCCGTTGATTATGTTTATCGATCTGAGGAGGTCTCTTCCCAGCTTTCCATCAGGGACCTCTTCTTTATATGCCCGTTGAAATAAAGCTTTCCAAAAGTCATCATCCGCTGCAAGACCATTCCAGTTTTTGCAAACTAATTGAGTCCTTCCTAAGTCTTTGATTTCTAGATAAGCAAAAATTTGACGGGTAATATCGTCTGGAAAAGGTGAACTCTGTCCAACTAGAGTCATAAGCACCTGGAGATAGCATTTTGAAATTAAATGAATTCCGAGAAAGATACAACATTGCAATCGTTTTTTTTCAACGATCAGGAAATTTCTATAGTGGCAAGACTTCGAATATCTGGTCCTCGAGACTCACTAAGGCTTCTTTGGGAACCCATGCTGAACCAGGGTCGTTTTACACGATTGGCATGGCCCAATTATCGTGACAATGGGATAGTCTCCTGCCAGTATTTTGAGCTCTTCTGCAATTTGCCTTTTAAACATGTTCCGTACAATCTGAAGTTGAACTTCATTTTGTACGAATAGCGATTTTTTGTTAAATCGCAACGCAGTCTATTTTTTTAAAAAAAATAAAAAAGAGATTGAGCTTAAATTTTTCGATGACGAACTATATATTGAATAATCCTTTGGAGGAGCGACACCTGGCAGATGGACCGTTATAATGGCCTTAAAAATTCACAAAACCTAAGCAGGCGCTATGTAATATTGCTCTTATCGATGATGGTGCTCTTCATCGCCACCTTGGCCAAGGTCGATCGGATATTTTTCAAAAGAAATAACTGCTTCTGCGTTCAATTTCTGTATTCTTCCTTGCCTAACCAACCTGAGTGGGATTTGCTCCCCCTCTCTCCAGAAGAGGAGTCCACTTTAGACGAGATCCTCAAGCAGAAGTTCCATTATCTCGCTAAAGGGACCCATTGTTATGCTTTTGTATCTGAAGATCAAAAATATGTGATTAAATTCCACCGTTTCGCTTCCCATATGCGCATCTTCCCGTGGCTGACACATCCTTTTTCTTATCAATTCAGCGAGCGGCGCAAGAAAATTAAAGAATATAACATGAGGAGGCTATACTACAATTTGCAAAATTATAAAAACAGCTATCGGGATCTCAAAGAAGAAGCTGGCCTGATCTTACTCCACATCAACCGAACCAATAGCTTGCACCGCGCGGTGACTTTAGTCGATACCACTAAAGCGGAATACTGCGTTCCCCTCGATCAGACCACCTTTATCCTGCAATATAAAGCCAATCTGATCTACCCAACATTAGACAGGCTGATCAAAGAGAGGAAGATCGATGAGGCGAAGAAAATAGTGAGCGATATCATCCATTTAATCGCCATTAGCACCCAAAAAGGGTATGCCGACAACGACCCCATTCTGAGCAGAAATTATGGGCTGCTCTCCGATCGCGCTATCCATATCGATGTCGGCGATCTGATCAAAAAAGAAGGGATATCACTCGAGGAGAATTATATTCCTCACGTCAAAGAAATGACAGAGAGCCTGCGCAAACAGCTTGCAAATACCTATCCCGAGCTTCTTGAGCATTATTACCAGGAAATCGATCGCCTCAACAAAAAATAGCTAAGGCTAGCGCACACTCTGTCACTAGTGCCAGGCTGGCTACTGCAAGGTGGATCTTACCTCGATCGGCAATTTTTTTAAAATCATCCACTTCATTACGATTGACAACGCCACAAAAAGCATACGTCAACTCACCAGCTATCCAAATCATGGCTCCAAATGCCAAAACCCCGGTTGCCGATGATAAAGCCACCGATGTGGCTGGCGACGATGGGGCTATCGATGACGAAAAGTTTCGCAATGCAGAAGCACCCATCAGCTTGCAAGCGCATAGAGCGACATCAGCCATAGGGCCTGCGACATCAATGACAGTTTTTTTCCATCCCGCAAGCTTAGTAACACAACGGGGAATATGAGTTTCCCCTGCGCACTGATCGATTTTAATTGCAATTTCTGAACACTTACCAGTAAGGGCATACGCAGCCCCAGCATGGCCCAGTTCATGTGCAGTGATGTGAACGCCTGCATTGGTAGCAACTTGAAAGGGATAATTATTTCGGAATACATTTGCTAATGCAGATACAAAACCTGCTCCTAATAAGGGTTTATTTTCGATGTGTCCCTTTTCAAAGCTTATCCCGATTCCGAACTCATTAATGTTGGGTGAGCCAAAATTATACTTCTTGGAATCATCCAAAAGGAATGCAGATTTTAAAAAACTAAAAAAAGTTCCACATGAATTTACATTTATAATAGACATAATTTTTACCAATTAACTTAATAATAAATATTAGTTTAATGTATATATTATAAAAAGTCAAATATTAATAATAATTTTTCCGGAAGAAAAATGTAACATACTGATAATCTGATACTTATAAAATGACTGTCGCAATTCCCTTGCATGGCTTTGGGGAAGGACGACTAGCAGGTTTGGACTTTGCCAGAATGCATATAAGAATCAGTTTTTGCAAGATTCTTGACTTCCTCGAATTAAAAATAAAATTATTATATTTTTAAATAAATTAGATAATTATAATTTTATAATTGAATTTAACTAATGATATTTGTTATATTCATTAATAAATATTAAAACGACAACCATTTAACAACGATTGTTGAATTAACCGAACAAAGGAAATAAAAATATGTCTGTTTCAAATACAACAAATTCTCAAAATTCTGCAGCTCTTGTTACAACCAGAGAGCAAGCGCCTCAATTACTATGTGCGCAGAGATATTCTGCATTAGCAATGCTGCCAACGGATGCAATACTCAAGATTATGTCAGACTTGAACTTGGGCGACATCTCTTCATGCAGCTTAACCTGCAAAGGCTTTAATGCTCTCGCTAAAGATAATTATCTTTGGGGGATATTATTTAACAGGCGATTTTCAACTCCTTTGAAATCAGATCAACTGAGAATCCGTTTCGAAGCCTATAAAAAGCAGCATCTTCTGAATTCAAATCTCACAAATGGAGTGTATGCTTTGCGCACACTTGAAGGGCATAAACTACGGGTTCGCTCCCTTCTCTTTGCTGAGGATAAGCTCATCTCTTGCTCTGACGACGAGACGATCAAGATTTGGGATTTAGAAACAGGGACATGCCTAAAAACACTCAAAGGGCATGAAAAATGGATTTCCTCCCTTATATTTGCAGAGGGTAAACTCATTTCTGGCTCTGCTGACGAGACGATCAAGATCTGGGATTTAGAAACAGGGACATGCCTAAAAACACTTACAGGGCATAAACCGGTTCTCTTCCTCATCTTTGCAGAGGGTAAACTCATCTCTGGCTCTGACGATATCGAGATCTGGGATTTAGAAACAGGGACATGCCTAAAAACACTTAAAGGGCGTGAAGGACGGATTTCCTCCCTCATCTTTGCTGAAGGTAAACTCATCTTTTGCTCTGACGACAGCACGATCGAGATCTGGGATGTAGAAACAGGGACATGCTTAAAAACACTTGAAGGACTCTGGGTTCGCTCCCTTCTCTTTGCTGAGGGTAAGCTCATCTCTGGCTCTTCCGCCAATACGATCAGAATCTGGGATTTAGAAACAGGGGCACGCCTAAAAACACTTAAAGGGCATAAAGGGACGATTTCCTCCCTCATCTTTGCTGAAGGTAAACTCATCTCTGGCTCTGACGACAGCACGATCAAGATCTGGGATTTAGAAACAGGGACATGCCTAAAAACACTTACAGGGCATAAAGGCTGGATTTCCTCCCTTATCTTTGCAGAGGGCAAGCTCATCTCTGGCTCTGCTGACAAGACGATCAGGATCTGGGATTTTAGCCCACCAGACAAGGTGAATTTGATTGCTAACTTTAAAGAAGCTATAAACAAGTTTTCTAGTCCATTCTGTGAGGATGATTTAGCGTTGAGCACAACAAAATGTTCCTCCCCCATTGAGGTCCAAAAACTGCCATCGTTAATCGAAGTCAGCGTCGAATGTAATACAGGTTATGAAAATTCTCTTGTCCTTTGTGGGAATGGAGGAGGCCTAAGCTGGAATCCTTCCCAGGGGAAACCCTTAAACTGTCACGGAGAGAACAAATGGACGATCAGCATCCCCTCGGATGTGAAAGAGTTCAAGTTGGTTCTGAAGACAAAAAATGGAGCGTTTAAATGGGAGAAGTTGGAAGGTAATCATTCTTTCAGCAGTGTGAAGTTCCCTCTGAAACCAAAGTTCTAACACAAAATAATATGGCCCACGGGTAGGTTCAAGAACTTGCCCATGCCAAATGTAGTTTTATTTTAAAAACAATAAGTTCTCTTAAGGAGTAGAATTAATATGTCAACTAATGCAATTGTAAAAAATTTCGATTCTAATTACACCTTGATATTCTTTAATGTTCAATCCGTTGAAGAAGCAGATACTTTATTACATGCTGAAAATCACGAATCTCAAAAATGCCGAGCCCTATTTGCAAAACTTGTTGCCGAAGCAGCGCAAAATGGTGTTGTTAGAATATACGTTGAGGGTTCCCCATCTGAAGGGAAATTAAAGTATTCTGAGTCTTTCTATAAAAGGGCATTATGGATTGACAGACTAACACATGATGCAAATATTTCATTAGTTGGATGGGATTACATGGAAAGCCCCGAAGCTATTCAGGCTGACAATAAAGCCGTCGAAGCTGAAATGACTCTTCGAACTCTCCAACGAGAAAAAGAGTTCCTCGACAAAGAAAGAACTTCAGTAGAGGGTTTAATCGCATCAAAAATGGGTGTGGCTCCTTCAATTGAAAGTTCAACAGAAGAAATAAAAAAGTATAGTTCTAAGATAGTGAATCTTAATGATTCCGATCGGGCATGTGTACTGGAAAATTTCAATAATATCGAGCAATTGATTATTCAGCTCGCAAACCTTCAAGAGCAAATAAAACAGGCAGAAGAGCAACTCTTGACTTGCATGAATGATTTGCATGAGGTAATTGAGCGTGATTTTCCTCTTCGCACCTCTGCGATGGGAACAACTTTAAAAAAACTTCGTAAGTTACGAAAAACTAATGAGTATACGGGTAAAGCTATTTTTCAAGCTGGAATGCATCATTTGCGTACCTCAGAAACCAATCGCAACAGGCCAGAGTTTGATTTGACCAAGCTTTATAACGAGCTGAAGAAACACCGAGCCGTGATCCTGATACCTAAAGATTAGCATTCATCGAGCTTAGTGATTTTTTTGTGTCGCGTCTGTTGTCATTTTTTGGCTTTGATTCCCCCAAATAATGTACGATCATCGCGAAAGATTATGGACAGCTCAGACACAAACCTATTTAATCGGTTATATAACAGATAAAGTAGGTAGCCTCCTGGCTAGCTTTTTAGAAGGAAGAACCCGCGTATTTCAATGGAATCCCCGCTACCCTTTTCTGAAAGAAATTCAGAACCTTGCAGAAAAAGCTTATGCTTTTCTCCCTCTTAATATTCAGGAAAGCCGCTTTCAGAAAAAGAAGCGAAAAAGACCAGGAAGATCAGGGAAACCGTTATAGATGACTAAAAAAGATCGCTTGGACTTGAACCAACGATCCACGGGTTGTGATTCCGTTGCTCTAACTAGCTTGGCTATAAACTCAGATGGCAATTATTTATTGCTGAAAACTCATTGAAATGACAAAATAAAGGTATAAATGGGTTGGGACTACCCCGCCGGCGTCAGACCTTGAGGGAAACCTTGGGGTTTGAAGCTTCTGGGCTGGGACTACCCGGCCGGCAAAAGACCTCAAGGCTTTCCTTGAGGTCTTTTGCTTTGTAGACAAAAGAAAAATATAGATTGTTTTCAAAAACAAAATGAAGGCTTCTTGAATTAGGGACTACCTTACTGATGTCAGACTCCAAGGAAAACCTTGAGACCTTTTGATTTCTACAGGATAGAGCTGGAATCCGTGCCCCTCTATCTCACCTTTAGGTCCCTGATAGAACTTTTTGCTTATTACACTTAATGCACGATTAGGCTGGTCAGGCCGTAAAACTGCTAGACCTATTGGTCTAGCAGTCATGTCCGCAAGCTGTAATCCTTCAGAATTTGTTTTCTTGTCAGCAATGATAATTTGAAAAGGTAGAGTTCTTTCAAAAGAGTTAAGTCCATCGCATATGCGTCGAAACTCTTTTTCCAAGGCTTGGTCTTCAGGCTTTCCTCTAGCCTCGCAAATCACATGAGTTAAAAGAGTGCTTTGATCCTGTGATTCTAGAAATTGAAAAACCCGTTCAAGACCTATTTTCATAGCAAGATGATAGACAGAAAACGAAGAAGTGTCTCCCAGTTTTGACTTGTCTATTACAACTGCAACAATAACAAAATCCATCCGATCCATTAGGTCAGTGAACGTGTTTAAAAACAGTTCCCTCGGCTCTTTACTTAACAATCGAAAAAAACCTTCCTTCTTGCGAATTTCATGTTCATGAAGAATGACCATGTCATGGCCAAAAAAAGAAAACTTTAACCTGCGCAATGCCGGTGTTACAATGTCTGTATAAATATCTTTATAAAAAATGCAGAACGACAAAGCAAAGATGGGGTAGCGAGAATCAATCGTCGTAAGACTATGGTCTCCACTTTCATCAACATAAACAACATAATCACTATATTCGGGAAGAAGGATCTCCATTAAACCATTTCCAATATTTTAATTGAAAAGAGAACTCTATTCTCTTGAGTAAAAATTTTCTACTGGAAATTTTTGAAATTTGAAGAACTCCTTAAAAGGCAAAAAATGAAGCTGACGGTGCCAGAACAAACAGTGATTTTATCTATGAGATTTGGAGGGATAGCGGCAGTCGGACTTGAACCAACGACCCACGGATTATGATTCCGTTGCTCTAACCAACTGAGCTATACCGCCGAAAGAAAATAGCGGGGGAAGGATTCGAACCTCCGGCCTTTGGGTTATGAGCCCAACGAGCTAACCACTGCTCCACCCCGCGATAGACCTTTGAAAAACGAAAGTAGGAGTTTATGACAGAGGGGATTAAAGCTCAATCCCTTTTTAAAATTTTTCAAAACTTCCCTGGAAAGAGGTGGGAGAGAGTGCGATCTGTAGCTCCTTGAACCGATTGGGCGAGGTGGTTGCAGGCATCGACGTATTGCCGGTGGAGAGGGGTGTCTTCGAGGATTTCGGTCAAGGTTGCTGGAAGTTGTTCAATGGTGACTTGTTTACCTGCTTTTGAGGTAACAACGATCTCTTTTAGGTCGGGTTGGCTGTGCATGTGGGGACCAAAAAAGACGGGAACGGCAAAGACCACAGGTTCAAAAATGTTGTGCCCACCGACATGGGAAGTATAACTTCCCCCAACAATGGCGATGTCGGCGATCTGATAACATTGATTGAGCTTTCCCATGGCGTCGATGAGGATTAAACGTTCATTCCCTTTTTTCTTATCGGATAGGCGGCGACAATCTAGCCCCTTCTCACGAATGAGGTGAGCGACCTCCTCGAATCGCTCGGGGTGGCGGGGAACGAGGAGGACTTTTAATCGGGGAAACTTTTTCCAAACGGGATCCAGAGCGGAAAGGATCAGTTCTTCTTCAGGAGAATGGGTCGATCCGATGACTAGGACGGGATCTGTGTCGGCAATATTGAGAAATTCTGTAAAAGCTTTTTGTTCAGTCAGGCCCATTTTTGTTGTCGGGGAATCGAATTTGAGGTTTCCGGTGACGAAAATTTTTTCTGGGGAAATGCCCATGGAGACAAATCGGTCGCGATACCGCTCGCTCTGCACACAGAGAAGATCGAAATGGGCAAAGAGTTTACGGGTAAAAAAACTAAATTTTCTGAATCTTTGGCAGGAGCGTTCTGAAACCTTTCCGTTAACGAGCTGGATATGGGCGCCCTTTTCCTTGGCAATTTTGAGTAAATGGTACCAGAAGTCGCTTTCACAGAGGATGAGGATCGTGGGCTGGATCTGGTCGATGACGCGGCGCATGATGTAGGAAAAATCCAAAGGGAGAAAGAAATAGCCGTCCGCTTCTGGCATACTGCGCCTGGCTTCTGCTTGTCCCGTCTCCGTTGTCGTCGAGATTAAAATGGCCGCTTCAGGATATGTTTGGCGGATTTTGCGAAATAAGGGGATGATCGCTCTTGTCTCCCCCATTGAAACTGCATGGATCCAGATCACCTCTTGTCCCTTTTTTAGGGTCAAAGGAGGGAGGGAGATGCCGAGCCGGGCTTTTAAACTTTCCCGGTACTTGCCATGGATCCACCACTGCCAAAGCAACTTTGGCAGGGTGACGATCGCAAGCAGTAAGAGGCTAAAATTATAAAAGAGACTAAACATCGCACACAATACTGATCAGTTTATTTGGGACATAGACGACCTTTGAAATGGGCGTTGTGAGATGCTTTGCAATAGTGGGCTGGGTTTTGATGAACGCGAGCAGCTCATTTTCTCCAGTATCTTTGGGGAGCATCCATTTTCCTCTGACTTTCCCATTCACTTGGACAACATATTGCACTGTTTCATCGGTGAGATAAATGGGGTCGTAGGATGGGAATGGAACATATGTCAGGCTTTGAGTACCACCGAGGTGCTCCCACACTTCTTCAGCGATATGAGGAGCAAAAGGATAGAGGACTTGCGTAAGCATGCGGAGGATGGTTTTAGGATATTTAGGGAGCTGGGAAAAGGCGTTCATGAATTCCATCATTTTAGCAATGGCCGTATTGAACTGCATCCCTTCGATATCTTTTTCAACATGATAGACAAGCCGATGGCCGAGCTTGAGAGCTTCTTCTGTCTCTTCGTCGGAAAGCTTGTCTGATAGGACAAGATCATAAAACCGGTTCAAGAAACGTCGGCAGCCGATCATCGCATCGGTATTCCATACTTTTTCCTTATCGAATGGCCCCATGAACATTTCATACAGGCGCAATGCATCGGCCCCGAAATCTTCGACCATATCATCGGGAGTGACCCCATTGAGCTTCGATTTGGACATTTTATCGATCTGACTGATTAATTTTTCTTCAGTCCCGATTTGAAAATAAGATCCGTTTTCCTCACGCACCTCTTCCGGAGGGACATACCCTCCGTTGGGATGTTGATAGGAACGGGCGACGAGGAGCCCTTGATTGCGCAGGGTTTGAAAAGGTTCTAAAGTGGTGACGTAACCGCAGTCGTAGAGGACCTTATGCCAAAATCGCGCATAGAGCAAATGGAGGACAGCATGCTCAACCCCGCCGACATAGAGGTCGACTGGCATCCAGTAACGTTCGATCTCTTTATCCCAAGCCTCTTTGTCATTAAACGGGTCGCAAAAGCGCAAATAATACCAGCAGGAACCCGCCCATTGGGGCATGGTGTTGGTCTCCCGCCTGGCGCTTTTGCCCGTTTTTAAATCGACGATTTCAACCCACTCTTTCACTTTAGAAAGGGGACTATCCCCTGAGGTTGAAGGTTTAAAGTCGGAAAGTTCTGGTGGACATAAAGGGAGCTCATCGATATCGAGCGCTCGTTTGGTCCCATCGGGAAAATGGAGGATAGGGAAAGGTTCCCCCCAATACCGTTGGCGGGAGAATAGCCAATCTCTTAGCTTGTAATTGACCGTGCGCTCCCCTTTTTGATTTTTTTCTAGCCAATCGGCGATGTTTTTTTTCGCTTCCTCAACCGTTTGGCCATCGATCGAACAACTCCCATGGGAACTGTTGATCGCGGTCCCCCCTTCCGTCCAGCAACGTCTTCCTGCGAGGACCTCGATTTTGACATCTTCTGGTTTCAAATCGGCTGGAACCTGGTCGGGATATCCCTCGCAATCGGGAGAAATGACAGGTATGATCGCCAGGTCGAATTTTTTAGCAAATTCAAAATCGCGTGAATCGTGAGCAGGAACACCCATCACAGCCCCTGTTCCATAGCCCATTAAGACATAGTCGGCGATCCAGATCGGAACGAGACGCTCATTGACAGGGTTGATGGCATACGCCCCTGTCCACACCCCTGTTTTATCTTTTGCAACTTCAGTCCGTTCAAAATCGCTCTTGGAAGCCACAATTTTCCGATATTTATCGACCTCTTCTCTCTGCTCGGCGGTGATGATCTCAGCAACGAGTGGATGTTCGGGAGAGAGCACCATGAAAGTCACCCCAAAGAGCGTATGGGGGCACGTCGTAAACACTTGAATCGGTTTTTTAGTCTTCTTTTCTATAAAATGGATTTTAGCCCCTTCGCTGCGACCGATCCAGTTGATTTGCAATTTTTTCAGGTGGTCTGGCCAGTCGATGAGATCGAGATCTTGGAGCAATCGGTCAGCATAAGCAGTGATCTTCAATATCCATTGCCGCAGCGGCCGCCGTTCGACAGGATACCCTTCATCTTTTGTACGGCCATCTTCAACCTCCTCGTTGGATAGAACGGTTCCCAAAGTGGGACAAAAATTGACCAGCATCTCCGCTTCATAAGCCATCCCTTTTTCATACAACTTGGTAAAAATCCACTGTGTCCATTTATAGTACTTGGGATCGCTCGTTGCAATCTCTCGACTCCAGTCATAACTGAAACCTAGCGATTTTAGTTGCCTTCGATAATTGTTGATATTCTGCTCTGTCGTCACAGCAGGATGGGTTCCGGTGCGGATCGCGTATTGTTCCGCTGGCAGCCCAAAGCTGTCCCATCCCATCGGATGGAGCACATTGAATCCCTTTTGACGTTTATAACGCGCCATGATGTCGGTCGCAGTATATCCAGTGACATGCCCCACGTGGAGTCCAGCTCCGGAAGGATAAGGGAACATGTCGAGAATGTAATATTTTGGCTTGGTGCGATCGGGAACTGCTTTAAATAATTCCCGGTCCTCCCAGATCCGTTGCCATTTCTGTTCGATGTGTTGGTGGTCGTATTTCAGCTTTTCCATAATGACTTCTATGAAGAATAGGGTGTTTACAGTTTGGAAAAATTCTACCCTAATTTCTTTCCTTTGTCCAGAGAAGGATACAAAAATTTAATTGTTAAACATCAGAGCTATTTTGATTTTTGATTAAATTAAATCTGCAATAAAATGGCTAAAAAAGCAATTAATCAAGATTATAGATGTATTCTTAATGCAATAATTATTTTATACCTATTTGCATTATCGCAAATTTGTTACAATTGTATCGAAATGAAATGATGATTGCTTAAAAGCAAAATTATACGTTTAAAAATACCTTCTTGTCACAAATCAAAAATGAAGGTATTCTCAAAAGTTAATCATTAAGAGACTATCTGCGAATTCAGATTTCGTCGATTTTCGGGATTATTTTGGCCGATTTTTGATTCAAATTCTGGGGGTAATATACGAAGGTTTGATATTACCCCCAGAATTTGAATCAAAAATCGGCTCAAAAGAACCCGAAAATCGACTGAAACTGAATCCGCAGACAGTCTCTAACTGTTTTTTATATTTTTTTTAGGTTTAAGACATGGCAGAACTGAGTACTCTTCGGAAGAATAAAATCACTTTGGAGGACTATAATTACAGGCAAGATATCGAAAATCGTCTGCTCATGGCCCAGTTCACTTCAAACGACCTCGACGTCCTAGAAGAGATTCTCTACAGCTCGATCAAGATTCCTATCCGCAAACTCGCTAAAAGTGTCGAATTAGACGAAGACGCAGTCTTTTCCATCTTGGAAAAGCTGAGTAAAACGGGGCTTTTTACCTTTGAAGGAGACTCGATCGTCGTCGATAAAGAGATGCGCAAGTATTTCGAAGCGCAGGCTGTAAAGTTCGATCCCGATTTCAAACCGGGTATGGAATTTCTACAAAACATTTTAAGAAAAGTGCCTATTCATGTCCTTCCGATCTGGTATTCGATCCCAAGGACATCCAATAATATCTTCGACTCTCTTGTGGAGAAGTATTTGCTCACTCCACAGATTTTTCTCCGTCATCTCATGGATCTCAACTTTACCGATCCGATCCTCTCTCACATTGTCAACGACGTCTACAAGGCTCCAGAGTTTAAGATCTACGGCAAGGATCTGATTGAAAAATATGGAATTTCAAGACAGCAGTTTGAAGAGTATTTGCTGCAGCTCGAATTCCATTTCGTCTGCACTCTGGGCTATGAGAAAATCGATGATGAATGGACGGAGATCGTCACCCCTCTCCACGAATGGTGTGAATACTCTGCGTTCTTAAAGAGTACAGAGGTCTCTCCGATCTCTACAATCGACCAAACGATCCGTTTTCGCCCTCACGATTTTTCCTATATTCAAGACTTAAGCCAGATTTTGAGCATGGCTAAAAAACAACCCCTTGCAATATCTGCCGATAAAGAGAAGAAAATGGTTCCTGGCAAAGCGGTCTTAAGTTCTTTTGCTGCAAAAATAGAGGGATTCGATGAGTCTGATCCCGCGTTTATTGCCTATGTCGATCGTATCATCGTGAAAATACGCCAACTCAAACTGGCAGATATCGTCGACAATCGCCTCTACGCGTTAGAAAGCGCTAACGACTTTCTCGACATGCGTCTTGAAAGCCGCGCTATCTTCCTTTACCGCCACCCTTTAAATCATCTCATCTCCAAAGCGGTTCCCGCGGAAATGATCACCGACCGCAATTTGCGTGAAGCAGAAAAAAGCATTGTCCGTGCGCTCGGCGCTGGCTGGGTCTATTTTGACGATTTTATCCATGGCGTGATCGTCCCTTTAGGGGAGCAATCGATCGTGATGCTCAAACGGCAAGGTAAAACCTGGAAATACACCCTACCGACATATTCAGAAGAAGAGCTTGCCTTGATCAAAGCGACTGTACTAGAGTGGCTATTTGAAATCGGAGTGACTGCCATTGGCTCGCACAATGGAAAGGAATGCTTCTGTGTGACTCCATTTGGGCAATCTCTCTTTGGTCGATAAAGACAACATGAAGAAAAAACAACCCGATGCAGAGCTGGTCTCTAATCGCCGAGCCTCCCACGATTATGAAATCCTGGATACCTACGAAGCAGGGATTGTCCTCACTGGGACAGAGATCAAATCATTACGTGGTCATGGGGGGAGCCTGCAAGATGCATACATTCTCGTTTCAGGCTCAGGTGAAGTATTAATGAAGAATTGCTCGATCGCCCCTTACCGTTTTGGCATCACTTTTGGCCATGTAGAGAGGCGCGATCGGAAGCTTCTCCTTCACAAAAGAGAGATTGCCAAACTCAAATCGGTCTCTGAAGAGAAAGGGCTCACTCTTATCCCTCTTGCCATGTATCTCAAAAATGGTTTCGTCAAAGTCAAAATCGCCGTCGCTAAAGGGAAACGAAGCTACGACAAGCGCGCTGCCCTGAAAGAAAAAGAGGATAAAAGAGCGATCGACCGCGCCATGAAAGAGCGTTCCTAATTATTCGTGCCCGTGAGCGCATCCTAGATTACTCATAAGTCTATTGACCACTAATGCTCTTAAGATTTAAGAAATTTTACCACCCGCTCGCTTCGCTCTCTAGAGAGCACAGAGGCCACAGAGGAAGAATTAGGAAAATTCCTGATACAGCTATCGACATTCATCGAGCATAGGGGGCTTGAACTTTTCGAATCGACTTCGACATAAAGTACTTGAAAGAGAACATCCGTCGCTTGAACTCCCTGGTTCCTCCTCTGTGGCCTCTGTGCTCTCTAGAGAGCGAAGCGAGCGGGTGGTAAAATTTCTTAAACCCTTAAGAGCAACAGCTACATCCCATGTCCCAATGGAAAATAGACTTATGGGTAATAGGATGCGAACACGGGCACGTAATTGGGTTGTGCAAGAGGTCTATTCTTGTTCCAAATGTCGAGCAACCTCTTTTCTTTTTCACGGTCAAGTCCTGGTCGATGAGCTGTTCTTGCTCGTGAATGATCCCATTCGAGAACGGCAGAAATTGTTTCAGAAAGAGGGCGAAAAGTCAGTCCATCCCGAATCGCTTTCTGACAATGAATAGAATGAAACCCTGGCATTTTCCTTTGGCTAGAAAACCATAACGGCAATTCAACCCAGTCTTGTACTCCATGCTCATTCAGAAAACTCTCGCTGACCCAATTCAAGGTGACCGGTTTCATTGCAAACTTTTCACATGCTTTAAGCAATTGCTCAAACGTTAAAGGCGACTCTGCAGGTCCAGTGGCATTATAAGTTCCAGTTTTCTTCCTCTCCATCATATCGACAATCCATTTCGCCAAATCCCGTACATCGATAAATTGCACATTTTGCTCAGGCTCACCTGGCGCTAAAACATCTCCCCCTTCCAAAATGCGCACGGGCCAATAGGTAAACCGGTCTGTCGGGTCGAGCGGCCCTACGATCAGGCCTGGACGGATGATCAAGGAACAAGTCGGAAAGTGGCGCTGAACCACTTTTTCACACTGAGCTTTTAAAGGGCCGTAAGTCTTATCTGTGATCTCTTCGATTTTTTCATCCGTTAAACGGGCAACGGGATAACTCTCATCGATATTGTGAGATAAAAAATTTTCATAAACACTGATGGATGAAATGAATGTGTAGTGATCGGTCCCTTTTTGGAGGATTCTTGCAGAATCCTCGACAACCCTTGGAAGAGATCCAGAAGTGTCGATCACTGCATCCCAATGGTGTCCTTCAAGCGCCTGGAGATCGCCATCCCGATCTCCATGCAACTGCTCTATCCTGGGCAAGGGGGAAGAGTTGTGAATCCCTCGATTAAAAAGGGTCACCTCGTGGCCACGCTCCTGCAGCTCGTGAGTGAGGTGGAGGCCCAGGAAGCTCGTGCCGCCCAAAATCAAAACCTTTAAAATGATTGTTTTCATGGACACTAATTCTAGTGAATAGACTGATTTTATACGATCGTTTATGATAACCCATAAACTCAGGTTAACAATGTGGAGATCTAACCCATGAAAGTCATCATCCCTCGATTAGAGCTCATTGCCCTCATCGGCAAAATTCAAAATGTCGTTCCCTCTAAACCAGCGATCCCCATTCTGGCTAATGTTTTGGTCGAGGCAGTCGATGACCAGCTGATCATCAGCGCTACCGATCTCACAGTGAGCATGTGTGCCTATATTGGAGCTAAGGTACAGGAGGAAGGATCGATCACATTGCCGGCTCGACGCTTTTTTCAACTCGGTCGTGAACTGACTGCGCCACAGGTTGAAATTCACACTCCTTCCCCTGAGATAGCGACGATCAATGCGGGCTCTTCCCATTTCAAAGTGCATGGTATGCACAAGAGAGAGTTCCCCTCTTTGCCCGATCTGTCGGAAGGGGTACAGTTTTCGATCCCTTCCGCCTCGCTAAAGGAGTTGCTCTCACGCTCAGCTTTCGCAGCTGCCCGTGATGATAGCCGTCAAGTGCTCAATGGCGTCCTACTGGAGCATGCGGCTCAAACCGCCACATTCATCGGCACTGATGGCAAACGGCTGGCCAAAATCCATTCGAATGTCGACCTGCCTCCCGAGTTTAACGGTTCTTATATCATCCCTCTTAAAGCCGTTGAAGAGATGATTCGGATGCTCGATGTCAAAGATGAGGGAGGACTAGCCAAAATCACGCTGATGTCTGATAAGATCGCCCTCGAGTTAAAATCGACAACGCTGATCAGCAAATTGCTCTCAGGACAGTTCCCCGATATCAGCCGTGTGATTCCAGCGCAAAAAGAACAGTCGATCGCTCTCCATCGTGAAGAGTTGATGACACTGCTTCGTCAGGTTTCCCTGTTCACTTCTGAGACGAGCAGCTCTGTCCGTTTTTCCTTCACCACAGGTGAGCTTCACCTTTCCGCCACTTCAGGGGAAATCGGTGAAGGGAAAGTCAATATGCCTGTCAACTACGCTGGAGAAAAGCTCGAGATCGCCTTTAATCCCATTTATTTTCTCGATATCCTCCGCCATAGCAAAGATGAGACAGTGAAATTCAACGTCACAGACTCTTATAATCCTGGCTTGGTCACCGACTCATCGACTGCACAGTTTGTCATCATGCCCATGCGGCTTGAATAGGAGATGATGTTTTTAAAACGTCTCTTGCTCCGCAATTTTCGCAACTATAAACATGCTGAGGTCGTTTTTTCCCCTTCTGTCAATTTGATTCAAGGAGAAAACGGCCAAGGGAAAACCAATTTGCTCGAAGCGATCCATTTAGTGAGCACAGGGCGCTCTTTCCGCACCCACTCCCTCACCGATCTCATCACTTTTGGCCAGAGTTTTTTCTACCTCGAAGCAGAGTTTTATAAAGAAGAGGTCACCCAAAACCTCAAGATTTACTATGATGAAAATACGCGCAAAGTCCAATATAACGAGACTGTTTATACCACATTAAACTGTCTACTCGGGATCCTCCCTTCCGTTCTCCTCTCGCCAGACGATCTATCCCTTGTCAGCGGTAATCCCGCTGAGCGGCGCCGTTTTCTCGACCTTCATATCGCCCAAACCGATCCCCTTTATGTCCACCACCTCGGCCGCTACTTTAAAGCGATGAAGCAACGGAATCATCTGCTGCGCTCCAAAACTGAATCGACCATCCAGGTCTGGGAACAGATGATGGCACAATCGGCAAGTTATCTCGTCCAAAAACGGAAACAGACCGTAGCAGAGCTAAAAGCCCCCATCTCTCAATGGATGGAGATCCTTTCACGACGGGAAGATTCGATCAATATCAGCTATCAATCTTCCCTCTCCCTACCTTCGGACAATCATGATCTCCTGCACCATTTTCAACAACTCTGGCAAAAAACGCGCCCCAAAGAGATCCATATCGGAACAACTTTAATAGGCCCTCACCGTGATGATCTAACGATTCATCTCGCTGAAAAATCTGCGAAAGTTTTTTCCAGTGAAGGGCAAAAGCGCTCATGTATCTCTTCCTTGCGTTTTGCAGAGTGGGAACAGATGGCTGAAACGCTTAAGGGCCCGCCTCTACTTGGAATCGATGATTTTGGGATACAATTGGATAAAGAGCGGCGGCTACAACTGACAAACCACTTATCTAGGTTTAAACAAGTGTTCCTCACCTCCCCTATCCAACTGCAAGATCATTTTGCTGAAAATGTTCCCCTTCAGGTGATGACCATTGAAAAAGGGGCCGTGCAAAATAGGGAACCCAAACCTTAAGGCCTGGGTTTTTTTGAGGTTGGGTTACTCCTTAGTTTTGATAGGAGTTGGGGTTATAATGATAAAAATTCGTTGCTAATGTTCCATCTTCTGATACGAATCGATCAGGCGATCTGAACATATCAGGTGGTGTTTCTATATCTGACATTTCATCAGCTGTATCAGATGATTCATGCATATTATCGAAGTCGAGTCCAAAGAGGTTTCGAGCAACAGCCGGTGCATTATTTTGCGATGTATTGTTCTTGACTGCTTCAGATGCTTGAATGGTTGACTCAAACTTATCTTGATTATTGAATGTTTCAACCATTAATCCTCCATGAATCACACGAAGACAAATCCCTTGTTGGCTATTTGGACCAAATGATTCAACAGTCCCGTCATATCCTTCACCGCCTATGTAGTCTCTGCATCTGACTAAGTCACTGTAAGTTTGATATTTGATTAACACATTGACATCATCGTCACTATGATTAGAACCTAGAGTATTCATCGCATTAGTAAATCCTTGTAACGCTTCCTCTCCACCCGAACTTTCAAAACTCTCCCTCACTATAGCGATCTCCCCATTCATTTCATTGGAACCCATCAATCGGCATAAAGTCTCATTATTTTCATTAAATTGGGTAATATAAGGTTTTAATTCATCATTTATTCTCTTGAAAATGATTTTGAACTGTTGCTCGGGAGAAAAAGAGCACACATTCATCGACAAGAATTGCGTTTTAGGAAGAAACTTATTGAGTTGGTCTTCCCAGATCTGATCAGTTTTAGTGACTAAATAGCAACATTTGCTTGCTTTTGAAAACTTGACCAAATCTCTCACATCAAGGTAAGCAAAAGCATTTCTAAGAGCATGTTGATTGAAACCAAATTTTGCGCCTGTGTCATCAAAAGAAGCTGCTTGATAATATCTGCTGTACGCTGCTTGACATGCTTTGACAAGGTCTTGATTATCGGAAGGAAGGTAGGGTTGGATAATCGATGAGCTAGGTACACCCAAATTCAGCGCACGACGAACCGGTTTTCTCTCTCCCCACTTGTCGAAATTAACACCAAACTGATCGCCTGTAAGGGAACTTAAAGTAGTAGTTGTAGTCATAAATAATCTCCTTAAATTTTAACATTAGTTAAAAAAACAGGAGTTATATTAGCATTATTTGCAAATTACTTTCATTATTTTTTGTTTTTTCAAAAATTATACTTGCGAATTTAAAAAACATTAGTAAATGTTTTTTATTTGAATCCACTTGGGCATACAATCATTTTGTGAATTTTTAAACGTGAAGCTGCCAAGCCGCAAAGATTTTTATAATATTTTTAATTTTTTCTGCGTCTTAGCGGCTTTGCGTTGATATAAGCTGAGATAGGATAGGATCTTACGTTGCAAAACCCGTTGTTGCATCTTCAACTTCTGATCTACCCGAGTCTAGTTCAATGGAACTTTGAAGAACGACTTCATCATTATTTTGCAATGTGCTGTTCTTAAGTGCTTCAGAGGCTCGAATGGTTGCCTCAAACTTATCTTGCTCATTGAAGCTATCAACCATTAATCCTCCATGAATCACACGAAGACAACGCCCCTGTTGGCTATTTGGATCACATGATTCAATGGTACCGTCATATGCAGGGCCACCAATGTAGAGCTTGCGCATGTCTAAATGATCGTAATGTAGATGTGCGGAATTTGCTTTGTATCCATCGGTTTTATAGAGATCCAAATATTGATTATTAGCATATGCAACATCCACGAGGTTCTCATATCTTCCCTTCGCTGACTCTCCACCGAACTGTTGATAACGCTCCCATGCTCTATCGATCTCTCCACTTTTTCCATTGGAGCCGATCAATTCGCATAAAGTTTTATTATTTTCTTCAAGTTGGGCAATATAAGGTTTTAGCTCATCTTTTATTCTCTTGAAAATGATTTTGAACTGATATTCAGGAGAGAAACAGCACGCCTGCATCGACAGGATTTGTGTCTTGGGAAGCAACTTCTTGAGTTGGTTTTCCCACATAACATCGGTTTTGGTTGCCAAATAGCAACATTTGTTTACTTCAGAAAAATTAACCAGGTCTTTCAGATTAAGATAAACAAAAGCGATTGGAAGCGCATCTCGATGGAAATGAAATAGTGCACCCGTCTCATTAAAAAAGGGTGTTTCCCAATATTTGGTGTATACTTCTTGACATGCTTTGACAAGCTCTTGGTTATCGAAAGGAATATAAGGTTGGATAATCGATGCTTTTAAAGGATTCGAATCGACAACTGATATTGTGCTCCGACCTATCAAATACATTGACTTCCAATTTCCCAAACGAACCCCAAAATGATCGCCTGCACTATAATTCTGAACATCTGAACTAGCCCCATTCCAACCACCAGCTATAGTCATAAATAATCCCCTAAATTTTAGTTGATGAAAATCCAAGGCACCAACTTTGCCAAATTCCCGATTTTTGAATCCACTTGGGTATAGCCTGAAAATTGAAAAAATAAGATTGGCGGGGGCTTACCCCCCTGCCAATCTGAATCTGAATATTGTGATAGGAACCTACGTTGCAAAATCCGTTGTTGCATCTACTACTTCTGATGTAGCAGAGCCTAGTTCAACGGAACCTTGAGGAACGGCTTCATCATTATTTTGAGATGTATAGTTCTTGAGTGCTTCAGAGGCTTGAATGACTATCTCAAACTCATCTTGATTATTGAAATTTTCAGCCACTAGCACTTCATTAATCACACGAAGACAACGCCCCTGCTGGCTATTTGGATCAATTGATTCAATGGTACCGTCATAAGCATTACCTGCTAAGTGGATTCGGCTCTCGTTTAAATCTGTATAATGTCCATAAATGAGTGCAGCTTTGCAATCGTCGGTATCTTGCAGTCCTTCCCAATCGATGGGTTGACCGTTATTAAATGCATTATTCACTATACTCAGATATCTCAGTCTTGCTGGATTTCCACCTAACTGTTCATAATTCTTCCACTTACTATCGATCTCTCCATCCATTCCATTGGGACCCCTCAAGCGGCGTAATATCACATTATTTTTCGCAAATTGGACAATATAGGGCATTAACGCATTATTTATTTTCTTGAAAATGATTTTGAACTGGTGCTCAGGAGAGAAACAGCACACTTGCATCGGCATGATTTGCGTATTGGGAAGCAACTTCTTGAGTTGGTTTTCCCAGATGGCATCGGTTTTGGTTGCCAAATAGCAACATTTGTCCACTTCTGAAAAATTAACTAAGTCTTTCGGATGAAGATAAACAAAAGCGAAGGAGAGAGCATCCCGATGGAAATGAAATAGTGCACCCGTCTCATTAAAAAGGGGTGTTAGAAAATATTTTTTATACGTTTCTTGACATGCTTTGACGAGCTCCCGGTTATCGGAAGGAACATAAGGTCGGATAATCGATGAGTGGGATGGATACGAATAGGGAGCCGATGTGCTTCCGCAACCTCCCGAAGTCCCCCAACTTTGAGCCCAATCTCCCAAATGAACACCAAAATGTTGTTCCCAAGCAGCTGTACTCGCTGCAACCCCAGAAGAATCCCCAAACCAAACACCAGTTGTAGCCATAAATCATCTCCTAAATTTCAGGTTTTTGAAAAAACGATTTATCTTAGTGCTGTCTATTGATTATTTTCCACCTATATTTTATTTTTTTAATTTGCGCATAGTATAAAAAATGAGTAGATTATTTTTTAATATATTATTATTTGTTTTATATTGTACAATTTTCGTTTAAATTAAAAAGTTGCATATATGACAATTGAAAATTATTTTCCCAGACTAGATCAAAACTACTTGCGATATATCTTGTTCAAAGCTGGGCATATTTCAGAGCTTTCAAAGGTATGCAAGTTGTTTAACGACAATGTGAAGATTGAAGCAAACGCGTTATATCAAGGATTGGAAAATGAATTTGGAAAATATTGTTTGCAATATGCTTTGAAGACAATCCACCTACAAGAAAAATCTTACCCTGTCAAGATCGATGGTTTATTTCATGCAGCATGCCAAAACAAATGTGGCTATAACGCCCCTCTTAGAGAGGTAAACTATGATTTAAAAGCCTTAAAACAGTACATGAGGCCTTTGGCAATTGCAGAGAGCTATCGCAAACTATGGGCCGCCATTCTTAAAAACGGAGACCATGAACTCAAAGCCTTGATGTCTAAGCTGCCATTGGGCCAGCAACCTTTCGAAAATGGGGAGCTGATTCGACAATTTTTCAAAGAGAATTGTTCTGAATTTCAAAAGCTCACCACTCTGAATTTAGTCCAACAACAATTGAAATTTCTCCCTCCAGAAATCGGTTATTTTACTCGATTAGAACAACTCGATCTGTCTCAAAATGCTCTCGAAGAACTGCCAGAAGAGATAGGTTATTTAACAAAACTTACAGATTTACGGCTGAACAATAATTTACTCCAATCGTTACCTAATGCGATCGGTCATCTCACCGATTTGAAGAATTTTCAGTGCTCTTTTAATCAGTTGATCGCTCTTCCTGGTGAAATTTGTGAACTGAGGGAGCTTAAAACACTCAATCTATCGAGAAACCAGATCGATTGGTTACCTGAAGAAATGGGGAAATTGAAATCTTTGAACTATCTCTTTTTGGAGAGCAATCGCCTCTCTTGTCTACCGTCATCTTTAGGGGAACTTCCTTATCTCATCGGACTCTATCTTTTTAACAATCAGATCTCAGCACTTCCCGATTCCCTATGCAAGATGCCCCATTTGAAGTATTTATCAGTGCAAAATAATGGGCTGCAAGCTTTGCCAGAAAATATCGGTGGGATCCGATCGCTTCAATCCCTCTTTGTCGATCGGAACGGGCTTAAAGAACTTCCCCAAAGCCTGTGCGCTCTCAAACAACTAAAATACCTTTCCATTTCCTACAATGAATTGTCAGAATTGCCCGAAGGGATGGGAAATTTACAAAAGCTCAACTTCTTCGATTATGCACACAACCCTTTACAGAGATTTCCAGAGGGTATTCAAGACCTTCCTTTTTGGTCTATAAATCCTCTGCTTTTCCCGCGCCTGGACAATGGTGTTGAACAAGTTGTTTTGAATGCCTCTTTGACAAATGTTCAATTTGCTGAGGTTTATTGGCGTTTGGGAGCAAAAAAATGGAAGGAAGGGATCGATGGGATGCACCATCTCCATGGACCCCAAGTTTACGATCTCAATCTGCATGGAAAATATGCAGAGCCAGGGTTTTTAAGTGGGATAGAAAAGGGATTTCAATTTTTAGCCGCTCACCCCAATCGAAAGATCGATGCTGAATTCTACTTAGCTCTGCACAAAGCAACCTGTGGCCATTTTAATGGGAAAGAGACAAATACACTCATGGGACAGGAAAAAGTGGGTGTGTTCCGTGGCCTGGGCGATACGATTTCGGCAACCTTTCCCGAACCCCATTCCATGACACAGAGCGCTATCAATGGGTTTAATTCTCTGAACGGCGAGTTGACTTTACTTTTTGGCTCCTCTTTCCGAATTGGTGACTTAAGTCTCAAATCCAACTCACCAAAGAGTATCGCCATCTATTACCATCATCTATCAAGAGAGCAGGTGGAGATTATTTTCAACTTTTTCCTCACTGAGTTTTACTATGATATCGGACATTCCCAAACAGAGGAATCTAAAGTCATGGCCATCGCAAAACTGATTCAGAGGATCGAATGGTTGCATCCTGTATGTGACGGATCTGGCAGGATCGGCACTGCTTTTTTAAATTATATTTTAACGTGCTATGGCTTCACTCCTGTCATTCTCGAATTCCCCTATGTCACAAGCTGCAAGGACCCTAATGAAGTGACCTCTCTTTTAATCGCTGGAATGAGAGAATGGCAAAAAGAGATTCAATAGTCTCTCTAAGACCCAGTGATTTGCTTTATGTAGGCTGCACCGAGGGGAAATCCTTTCAGATCGATCGGTTTACCTTGCTTCGATGTGGCAAATTGATCGATGATTTTAAGAGCGAGTTTTTTGCCGAGTTGCACTCCTTCCTGGTCAAAGGAATTGATATTCCAGATGAATCCCTGGAAGACGACTTTGTGTTCAAAATAAGCTAAAATCGTCCCCATCGTATAAGGGTCGAGCCGCATGCCGAAGAGGATCCGGTTGGGACGATTACCTGGAAAGAATTTATTCGGATTATCATTCTTCTGGCCAACGGCGAGCGCGATCGATTGTGCAAAGAGGTTCGAAAGGAGTTTTTCCTGGCAAGAGGTCCCTTGAAAAACGATATCATCCCGATATTGACTCTCTTTAAAACCGATCAATTCTAGAGGGACAACAGTTGTCCCTTGATGGATCGACTGATAAAAAGAGTGCTGGCCATTGGTGCCCGGCTCTCCCCAGATGATGGGGCCCGTATCGAAATCGACAGGATTCCCTTTTTTATCGATCCGCTTGCCGTTGGATTCCATATCGAGTTGTTGCAAATGGGCAGGAAAGCGGGAGAGGGCTTGCGAATAAGGGATAATCGCTGTTGTCGGCAATGTTAAAAAATTGCGGTTCCAAATCCCCAGCAGCGCAGAGAGGAGGGGAAGATTGGCTTTAGGATCTGGGCGGAGGGCGACTTTGTCCATTGCATTGGCACCGCGCAAAAACTCCAAGAACCTATCCATGCCAAGAGCAAACGCTAAGATCACACCACCGACCATCGATGTTGCTGAATATCTACCGCCGATATAATCCCAAATGTAAAAAGAAGCGGCGTAATTCTGCGGATCATCCATTGGACTCCCCTTGCCTGTCACTGCCAAAAAGTGGTTCTTAGGATTTAAACCCGCTTTTTTGAATTTTTCCCGTGCAAACTGCTCATTGGTCAGCGTTTCTAATGTACTTCCCGATTTTGAAACGACAACGACAAGTGTCTTTTCCAAATCGATCTGATGGAAAATTTTGGATCCATCGTCAGGATCGACATTGGAAAGAAAGTAAACCTGACGATCTGGCTTATGAAAAGCTTCTAATGCCAAATAGACAGCTTTTGGACCGAGCTCCGATCCCCCGATCCCAATCTGGATCATGGTCGTGAATTGCCCTTTCTTTTCCACTTCATTTAAGAAAGTACGGAGCTTTTCACATTCTTTATAAGCGAGCTCCGCTGCTTCTTTGGCGCTATTCGAGACATTGCGATGTTCGAAAAAGTCGCGCATCGCCGTGTGCAAGGCAGGACGTTTTTCACTCTCATGCCCTTCAATAAAATTGACGATCTCCCCTCCTTGCATGGCGATCATTTTCTTGACCGCCTGAGTCTCATCTGCGAGCTCACTTAAAGCAGAGAGGGTGATTTCAGAGATTCTCTCCATGGCGTAAAAGAGCCTAAGGCCCACCGCTTCTCCGATCATCGTATCGATCCGTTTGGGTGTGACAGCACCTTCTTCTGTTAAATCATAAGGATCTTCGGCAAGTTCATTTAATCGAACGACCGATTTTAAATGGCGAAATGAAGGCATATTCATCCTCATAGACATAAACAAATAATTAATCCTATGATGCACAAATCATTGAACAAACACAAGGATTGATGTATACCGAAAATGATTCAAAAGTTGGCCTGGGGCTGCGTGAAAGCTCCCGCGGTTCGACGATCGCAAGTCGGTCAATATTAGGAATATGAACCGACTTGCGATCGATCGAACCCCGGGGCTTTGACGCAGCCCCAGGCCAACTTTTGAATCATTTTCGGTATATAACATAAGATAAGTCAATCATGACATGAAAAGGATCATTCGCACAAGTTTTTTTTAGAGATGAAAAAATGTGGAAAAAAAACCCGATTGTAAAAATATGCAATCTCCGATTTCCCCTCATTCAAGCCCCCATGGCAAATATTACAACGGCGCGTCTTGTCGCTGCCGTATCCAATGCGGGTGGATTGGGATCTTTAGGAGCGGCATACATGTCTCCCAAAGAGATCAAGGAAGCAATTCGAGAGATCCGCGACCTTTCAGAAATGCCTTTTGCAGTCAATCTCTTCGCTCCCACTTCGACCTCTTATGATAAAAAAGGGATCGCTTCAGCGCAAAAATTTTTAGATCCCTTTCGCAAAGAACTCAACATTCCTAAAACAGAACCCGATTTCTCAGAGCTTCCTGAATTTTCTGAGCAGATCGAAATCATTCTCGAAGAGAAGCCTCCCATTTTTTCTTTCACGCTGGGCATTCCCCCTCTCCCCTTTCTGCAACGGCTAAAAAAACAAAAAATCGTGACCATCGGAACAGCGACAACTGTCGAAGAAGCGTTATTGCTAGAAAAAAGTGGGGTGGATGCAGTGGTCGCGCAAGGGGCTGAAGCGGGTGGACATCGGGGGACTTTTATACAGCTTGCAAATGACCCCATGCTTGGAATTTTTGCATTGATCCCCTTGCTTACGCGGGCCCTGAAAATTCCTGTGATCGCAGCAGGAGGGATTATGAATGGAGAGGGGATCGCTGCCGCATTCGCATTGGGAGCTGCAGCTGCCCAGCTCGGAACAGCATTCCTCGCTTGCCCTGAAAGTGGTGCATCACGCCCCTACAAAGATGCTTTGCTGCATCCTCATGGAACAGCAACGGTTGTGACGAGTGTATTTTCTGGAAGACCTGCCCGAATGCTCTACAATAGATTCATCAAAGAGATGGAGCTGAAAAATGGATCGATTGCCCCTTTTCCTTATCAAAATCTATTGACTAAAGATATCCGCACCGCTGCTGCAAAGATGAATCGCGCCGACCTCATCCCTCTCTATGCAGGGCAAAATTATTCCCTAATTACAAATCTCCCCGCACATGAGATGATCCCCCTTCTTGTCGAACAGACGATCAGTGCGATACAAAGACTTGGAGACTATTAATCAGGAACTTTCAATCTAAGGAAAAAAAAATCATGAGCGGTATAGTTCTCCTCCCCGGATTTGCCAATAATGAACGGGTTTGGACCCATCAAATCGATACACTCACCGATCTTTGCGATGTCCATGTATTCATCATGAATCATGAGACGACGCGCACTGAGATGGTCCAATCATTGCTTAAAGAAGCCCCTTCTTGCTTTATTCTGGCTGGCCATTCGATGGGCGGATGGATTGCACAGGCTGTCGCAGCGATGGCCCCTGAACGGGTTGAAAAGCTCATTTTACTTAACACGTGGGCAACTCCCGATCCAAAAATGATGTCGATCCAACGAGACGTTTGCGAATGTTTGAAACGAGGGCAAATCATCGAAGTGATGGAGGAGCAATTACCGTTGCTCATCCATCCTTCTCGCGTGCAAGATCTCCCGCTAGTTCGACAACTTCAGACGATGATCACCAGTTTTCCTGAGAGCGTCCTTGTACAACAATTGGAAGCAATGCTCGGTGATTATTCCTCCTTGCATCATCATCCTGCCATCATCGCTCCCACATTGGTGGTACACAGCGATGGGGATGCCTTATTCCCAAATGAGCATGAAGCTATCGCTAGTGGGATTAAAGACGCTGAACTTGCCCTCATCGAGGACTGCGGACATGCTTCGCCCCTCGAAAAACCTGAAATTGTCACAGAACTGATCCGCTCTTTCATCCAAAGAGAGTGATAATCTTTCAGCGCACAGGATATCAGAACAAATATTCGAATATTTGTTCTGATTTCCTATATAATGATAATCTTTTTTTAAATCCTTGTGAGGAAAGAGAAAAGTATTATAGAATCCCTTCTCTCTAATCGGAGCATAGCGCAGTTTGGCTAGCGCAACTGCTTTGGGAGCAGTGGGTCGGGGGTTCGAATCCCTCTGCTCCGATTAGCTCTTGCTTAAATAAATTCTCTCTGTCATAGACATTCTTTTATGCGGAGATGAAACTATGAGCAATCGTTCACCTATTTATGATATGCTCCACCAAGAGATCAAAGCTTGCGCTGATCAATTGTTGGAAATGAGTCAAAAGCAAGAATTTTCACCTGAAAAGGATGCAGAGCACGTTCTTGAAAGATTGAATGAGCTGCATAAGTTTGCTTCCAAAGTTCGCTCCGATGAACGGTATCATCCCTTGAGTGAGCTAAAACACTACCTAGAAAATACAATGCTCCGCTATCAAGATGAACAAAACCAGCTCCTTTCCATGCGCCTGTCGGAAGCGATCTCTTTGCTAGGGATTCCCACACAGACTGAGGTCAAATTCAAACCCTCCATCGTCCGCTCACTGATGAACCATTTCCTAAGCCATTTCCGAGAAGATGCAAAACCAGGACGTCCCCTTTTCCGCAAACTGCTCGAAATCAAGAGAATTTAAAGAACGCGAGTTTTGGATAAGAAATTAAGAATCGGGCACGGGCACGCACACGGGCACGTTCACGAAAGACTCCGATGAGATCCCCATTGACCCATTTCCTGTCCCCTGAGCCATCTTTGTGAGCATTGATACTATCCGTATTAGCAACTCTCTTCCTTTTGCGTGTTTTTGTTCTTCAATAATCTGAAGTCGGCAACATATATCAAAAATGCCAGCACATTCCGTTGCTGAACGTTTTGCCATTCGGTAAAATCGACCTTTTTCGTTGTTTGAAAATTCACCTGCACCTTCAGCAATATTTAGTGGCACTGATGCACCTGCCCGCTGAAGTTGATCTGTAAGATAGGCCCTACCTCGCGGAAAATGCTGCACAACTTCATCTATCAAAATTACCAATTCTATCCCTGCTCGATAGACATCCAATTTCTCATGATCAAAATATTTCATTTTAAAAGCCATTTTAACAATTGAAAAAAGACCTCTACATAGTTAAAATTTTTTCTAGCAATCCAAAACCCTAACCTTAAAGGTCAAAAATGATCAAAACAGATGCATTAGTGGAAATTTTTTGCGATATCGATGATTTTTGCAAGCAATTTGAGCCAGAATGTCGTAAAAAGTTGAAAAATAAACTAATTTCTCTTGATAAGCCGAGCTTTAGAGAGAAAGCGGGAGCTTTTCTTGACTATCTTTCGTGAACGTGCCCGTGTGCGTGCCCGTGCCCGTTCTTAATTTCTTATCCACAACTCGCTTTAAAGGGATCTTCCCCTTCGAAAGTTGTAATGCTGCCGCCTGCAGCGATAAATCCGAGCAACTTACGCTTTCCCTGTTTACTGATCGCCTCTGATGAAGGGAGGATTAATGTATCGACCCCATCCCACTGCTCTGTGAGCTTTTCTTCAGGGATGATTCGAAAAGGGGTTTGTTTTTCATTCAATTCAGCGATGAGTCGATCGAGCTTGCAAATCAGAGAGGGATCGATATGATCATCTTTGGGCAGATAAATCCCTAAAGAAGGTGTAGGAACAGCTTCTTTAATGTGGGGCGCTAGCCCCAAGTAGCCCGACCCATTTCGACCTCGATCCCAACATATCCCAGAAAAAGGGAAATTCACACCCTTTAAACCGAGTTGAACGTGTTCAAAACGCTCTTTGGAGAGTAGCTGAGCGATTTTTCCAGGAGAATCGACTGAATTGACATCGAATAGAGCAAAGGGCAAAACTGAATCGGGCAAAAAAGAAACCAATCGGTGGAGATATTCGCTGAGCATCTGAATGCAATAAAGGTCATCCTCTAAAGAGGTTGGTTCCCAACGCGCAATCGGGAAGTGGTTGACTGTTGGAAAACCTCCACGATAGAGAACCACTCCAAACGTCTGTTTCTGAAATGGGGGCCAGAGATGAGCTGCAAACTCTTCAATAGCCACTGAAAAAGAGAAAAATGCAGCGGAATTTTCAGGTGTGAATTGAAAACGGGAGAGTCCCAAGTCGATTTCCCAAAGAATGTATTTCCCAGAAAGAGCGATCTGCTTCGCCCGCTCCTTTTCCTCTTTCCATGCGAGATCATCAGTTAAAGAAGCAGGGAGCCTCAGAAAAACGGCATTCGACCAATCCATGAGCGGAAAAGGTTCCTCTTGAATCAAAGGGAAAAAAGGGCGACCGCCCTGGTAAAAACCGTGATGGTCAGCTGTAAAGTCACTCATTGCAGTTTCTTTGTTTTTTAAGGTATTGCATGTAATGGATCGGTAAACCTTTCTCACGCCATAAAGTATCAAAGTAGGAAGTTCCATATTCTTCCCATTCTGTCACATAATGGGGTGGGGAAAAACGTGGGTCCCAAAAAGGATTAGCGAGCATCGTTTTATTGATTTGGAAAGCATAAGTGGGATCGTCAGTGACAATGGTCGCACTTGCGTCCTCAACCGATACCCGTGCCATTTCAGTGATAAAGGGCTCCTGGATCAAACGGTTCGTAGCGTGCCTTGCCTTAGGCCAGGGATCGGGAAAGTTGATATAGATAAAAGCAAAACTCTGGTCGGGAACATAAAAACGGGTGAACGTCAGCGCTTCGCCGCAAACGATAAAGAGATTAGTCAGGGCAAAATTATGCATCTTTGACCAAATTTTTCTGACTCGATCGAATTGCTTTTCCACAGCGACCCAATGGCGCGCAGGGTGAGCGCGCGCTTTTTCGACGATCCAATCCCCGTTACCACTGCAGTATTCAATCTCAATAGGAGCTGCCCTTCCAAAGACCTCAGGACTTTCCCATCCAGGAAATGTCCATTCATGATGAAGGTCGTAATATTGAGGAACGAAAAGGACCCGATCGTGGATTAAAGGTCGCCTCTTTTCCCAAGTTAAAGGAGATTTTAAATTTTTAGGTTTCATTTGGGTATATTTTATTCTTTCAATCCATTCTTCGCTATGGTTATACTCAAGTCGCTCAAAGATTCTTGATCTATTCTCCCTTCCCTTGCTAACCTAAAAATTAAATATTGCATAAACAAGGAATCGTCTGACGATTTCTACAAGTATGGAGTTACGTCCCCAATGAAATACTTACACCGCATGATCATCACTGGATTTATGGTCCCTTTTCTTTCTTTGAGTGCTGAAACGGCACAGACGAAAGATTCTGATATGAAATTAGTCGAACAAAGGGAAGAAGAGATCTTTTTGACCTCTTTAGATGAAGAGCTTTCGCTACTCGATGAAGAATTTGAAGAATTCAAAGAAGAATTATACTCCTTAGAAAATGACCTGCAAAAGGGGGAAAAATCGGTTGCCGACACTCTTTTAAAAACAGAAATAGCGCAAGAAGAAATTGCCCCATTTGAGGAGAGCAGCGACAGTCAAAATGATCCTATTCTCGTATTCGATACCCTTTCCCCAGAGGCTGAATTTAATTATCCTTCAGAGTTTCTATCTAACATTGCAATCGATGAGCCGATCAAGGAAGTGGCGATCGAAGCTGCCAAACTTCCTCTGATTGAAACGTCAAACATTCCTATTATGGAAACGTCAAGTGCAAGAAAAGAAACTGCAGCTGAGCCCAAATATTTTGAAGCGACAAAAACAGCTGCTGTCGACTCATTTGTCCTTTCCCCCATCGTTGAAAAGAGTCAGCCGGTCGAGAGATCAGACAAACCCCTTTTAGCAGAAAATTTCATCAAAAATACACCGGTGCCCTCCTTCATCGAACCACCTGTGAATAATGATCAGATCGCCGTCGACTTAAAGCAAGCCTTCACTGGATCGCCGATCATCTACTCACTCCTATTGGCGATGTCGATATTTGCTGTCGGCATCTGGCTCTATGCGATCCTCTCACTGAATCAGTCTGCCCGCGTTTCCGATCCATTGATGAAAAACCTACAAAACAAACTCAATAGCAACCAATTTGAGGAAGCCCTTTCTCTTTGCCAAGAGAGCAATACTCTTTTTTGCAAAATGATCTCGAGCGGTATCCACTCTCGCCGTCATGGGCTGCCCATGATGATCGAGACGATGAAAGCAGAAGGTAAACGCTCTTCCATTGCATTCTGGCAAAAGATCGGACTGATCAACGATATTGCGATCATCGCGCCGATGTTAGGACTTTTGGGCACTGTGCTTGGCATGTTTTACGCCTTCTATGACGTCAACCGCTCTATTGAAAGCATCTCCACTCTTTTTGATGGGCTGGGGATCTCCGTAGGGACAACTGTGGCAGGGCTTGTCGTCGCCATCCTCGCTTTAATTCTCCACTCAACTGCGAAATACCGTCTTGTCAGAGCGCTAGCTTTGGTCGAAAATGAAGCTCAAAGCGTAGCAACGCTCATCGACGATAGAACCTCTATTTATAATAGGTAGTGAATATGAGCATCATTCCTGATGAAGAACTTAAAGGCTTTGGGAGTTTAAACTTGGCTCCCATGGTCGATTTTCTCTTTCTCGTCGTCGCCGTATTCGCCACCTTAGCTGTGACTAAGGCTGCCCTTTACGACAGTGAGATTCAACTTGTGAAAGTGCAGCCCGCCTCAGAACACTCCCCATTCATCGGGCAAAATGATTATTACATCGTCAATTTGAGCATCAATGAAGAGGGTGAATACAAGTGGATCACTGAATTCAATGAGTATCTCATCGATGATGTGAGAGGGATTCAGACTGAACTTATTAAACAGCAAGATTTAGGCCTTTTGCCCAGAGAAAAAGAAAAGACCAAAGTGCTCTTGCACATCGACAAGGAAGCCAAATGGGAGCCCATCTCTCAATTGATCTTTTCTGTCAGAGAAGTGGGCTTTGAGATCCATCCCGTTTACGATTTCGAAGAGGACCTCGAACCCACCGTTTTTTAGGGATCGCTTTCGACCCATCAGAGCACCTATCCCGTCTTATTAAGATGGAGCTTTATATGAATTTCTCTACCACCCGTTCGCTTCGCTCACTAGAGAGCACAGAGAACACAGAGGAAGAATCAAATACTGTAACAGGAAAAATCATTGGCGCAGCTATCGATATTCATCGAGCATTAGGTCCTGGACTCCTCGAATCGGCCTATGAAACGTGTCTAATCTACGAACTGCGATAGAAAAAATTGAAAGTCGAAATGCAGAAGTCGATACCCATATTTTATAAAGATGTGATGCTTGAATGTGGGTATCGTGCTGATCTGGTTGTGGAAGATCAAGTCATTGTAGAAATCAAATCTGTAAGCAATCTTGCTTCGATCCATGAGGCTCAGTTATTGTCTTATCTAAAATTGTCGGGTTGCACGATCGGACTGTTGATCAATTTTAATGTAAAGTATCTGAAAGAAGGCATTCGTCGGATGAAATCTTAGATTTTTTCTCTGTGTCCTCTGTGCTCTCTAGTGAGCGAAGCGAACGGGTGGTAAAAATAATTTCTTAATAGATTTTAAGTCAAAAATAGATGCAACAAATTGTTCGAGTTTTACAGATTCTTCAACTTTCTTGGGTGTAAACCGGTTGTCGGTGAAGAAACAATATCAACGCAAAGACGCAGCAAAATTTGCGTCTTCGCGTTTGATGTTTGTAACCCAAGTTTATTGGAGCATATAAGCGTTATCGAAAGCTTTGATTAGCTCTGGGAGATTTTTATTGTCTGGCAATTCATAGAATTTAAAACAGAACTCTTTTTTCAAGCCTCCAAAAAGGTTTGGCACGAGTTGTTTTAATTCTGTGAACACATGAGGCAACGACTCTTTCGGTTCATATCCATAGATGTTTGCGCTGATTAAAGGAAGAGCGACGTTGACAGGGCCATTAATATTAAGTTCGTGAGCTCGCTGTACTGCAGTAAGAATCAAGTAGCGGGCGGCCTCCCGAATTTGCCTTTGTTCAATGTGAGGCTCGTCGATCCTTTTCTCACCCAGTTTTTTGACTGCGACATTTTGCGGATTAGAGAGATTTGGACCGTTGACCCATAAAAACTCCCCACCAGCATCTCCACCTGAGGAGATTAAAACGTCTTTTCCAATCTCCATGAGTGGGACGAGATTCTCAGGAGTTTCAGGAAAGCTCCTGGTCATCCCACTTCCTTGAGCACGATATCCCATCTCTCTGTCTTGGAGCATTCGATGTTCGAGAAAAAAATCCTCCACTTTTGAAAAATAATCATCCCTTCCAATAGCCCCCATTGCAGCGAGAGCTCCAGCTGCCTGTCCTCCAGGTTGGGCGCGGTGATCCCGACTTCCAGCGATCCCGCGAAAGTGAATATTTTTATCCTGAAACATATTACCAGCGACAACTTCTAAACGCACTCCGTTAGAATATTGGACACCACGATGGACAATACTGGGCACTACCTTGATTCTGATTTTCTTTCCAAATTGCTCGATGACATCGCCAACTTTACGTAGAATATCTCTTTTGCTTTTTACTTCAATTTTTTGATCGAATTTAAAATAGTCGAACTTAATAACTTCGTTATTATTGATAGGAGGGGAAATTGTAATTTTTTGAGAAACAAAGTCCTGTTCCTTCAAATTAACAATGCCATTATCAATTTTTAGAGGAGTCGGTTCACTCTGCACTACAGGTGCAATCTCCTCTTTTGGTAGTTCTTGAGAGGGAAAGTGGACTTGATTAAAAAATGGAGCGAGAAAAGGATATTTTGCAATGTATGCTTTACGCAACTCTTCTATAGGCAAATCGTTATTTTCTGTCTGAAATACCGTAGTCGGTTCTATCCTTAAAACGATCTCTTGTGCCGTGTTGTGCACTAAAGTTTTTTTCTCATTCATTTTTAGAGTCTCTTTTTTTGGATTATTTCTCAAAGCCACTGAGCGAGTCGCAATCTGATCGATCAACTTAAAAGAGCTTTTCAGCTTATCAATTGTATACTGAGAAAAATAGATCTGGTTGAGTCGGTCGCTAGTTAAAAAAACATTTGATTCTTCATGTGCAAGATGAGGGAAGATAGGGATGATCATCTCTTTGCTGTTAGAATGCATCGTCCGGTTGGAATCTCTTTGTTCCCAGATCAATTCCTTAGTATCATTATTTCTCCATACGAGTTTGTATTCAAAAGGAGCTTTAAAATCGGTTGTCGTTTCCCAATTCCAGCTATTCGAACCCGTACAACTCATCGTCCCATCGACGTTCCAATCTAAATTCGGCCCATTTCCACGTATGCCTAAAGAAGCCCCCCATCCCACATTACATTTTGCAAAGAGTTGGGTGATCTTAGAGATTTTTATTTCAGGAAAGAGCTGAACGATAGATGGCTTTAGCTCGGGATAACGCTCGATATATTTCTGCGCAAGGAGATCCAAAGGTGTTTCTTTAGAATCGATCGGTTGAAAAGTCTGTTTACCGAAAAAAATAGAGACGATCTCTTCCGATATTTTTTCCAAATCATTTTTAGAAGATTCTTCATTTCGGTCTAGATGAGGTCGTTGTAACTCTCTCTCTATTACAGTTTGTGTGTCTAAAAGTGTTTTTGAAATATTATCTACAGACATAATTCCTCGTGTTTAAAATTTTAAAAATCTGCAATTCGCAAAAATTCTATAACCACTGAAAGATTTTGTCCATGATTTAAAAATCCAAGGTTGTTTCAAAACAAATTCAACGTTAAAATGGTTGATCTAAATTTTAGGTGAGCTTCATGTCGAGGTCACTTGATGTCACAATGACAAACCCATTTTCCTCATCTTCACCTAGGGCGGGATTTGGGGAGTATGAGGGGTTCTCCCCCGATAACTTTAAAGCTCATCAGACCGCTCAAAAGACCCATGGCTTGATCGTCGCTGCCCTCATCGGCACTGCCGCAATTGGCGTTGTCATTGCAACTGCATTTTTTCCTGTCCTGATAGGGGCCTCCCCTATCGCCCTCATTGGACTAGCTCTCTTGGGCGTACGCACGTACTTGAAATACTGCGCTGTACACAACCATTTTCCCCCTTCCTTAACAACTGGTTTGAATCCTCGAGATTTTCAAGCCAAAAGGGTGGGAGAACTCATTCAAGAGACGGGATCGGCACATGTCCTTCCCCATTCTATAGAATCCAAAAAATGTAAACTGGACCTGATCCGGAATGCGCAATCCTCAATTTTCTTAAGCTGCTACATGGGAAAAGAGACATTCGATGAAGTTTTGGACCTGATCAAAGAGCGTGTCGAACAAAAAAGAGATCTCAAAGTATTCATCCTGACTTCAAATTACTTTCTCACAACACAAAATCGCAAACGGATCGATTTTCTTAAAACCACCTATCCAAATCAATTCTTTGCCGTATTTAACCCTGAAATCTACCACTCCCAACATCCAAAGAGGAGCAGACAGCTCTTTAGCACCAACCACATCAAATTAACAGCGATCGACCAGGGAGCTTATGCCGTTATTGGCGGTAGCGCCCTCATCCCCGCCTGGACCGATGTGACGGGAACGGAACATTTGACAAAACTCAACTCCCCTATGGATATTTTTAACCCCGTCGAGGCAAAAGGGTATAGAGACATGGACTTCGCATTTAAGAGTGCCCCAGGAGGTGCGGGGACAACTGCCTTTTTGGAAGGGGCCAAATTGATGCTCCGGTACGCCCATTTACAAGATCCCGATCTAGCATTCAAACTCAAAGCGCAGTTCCTGGAGGTGATGCAATCAACTGCCCGGGTAGCACAAATCCCCTCTCTCGATGCTAGAACCGATCGAGCCAACGACGTTAAGATGAAATTGTTTGCAACTGGGCCAGATCACACCCAGAATTCTTATCTGCACGCCCTCATCGATCTCATCAATAATGCTAAGACAAAAGTGGTAATCAGCCACTTGTTCTTCCATCCCCCACAACAGTTGATCGATGCCTTGTCGAATGGCGCAAAACGGGGCGTTAAGATCGAAATCATCACAAATGGTAAAGACAAAGAATCCCCGTCGGCGCACGGCCTTTTTGTCGATTTAGCTCGAGACAAATATCGACAATTATTTGAAAGAGAAGGACATCAGAACGTCAAAGTCCGTGAATTCTATCGAGCCAACACCACCTACCATAAAAAAATCGTCGTCGTCGATGATCGGTATGTCGGATTCGGTAGCAGCAACTTCGGTATAAAAAGCCTTGCAGATAGCCCAGCCGATTACGAGTTCAATGGAATTGCCGATTCCCCTGTTTTGGCCGCTGCAACAAACCGTATTTTGCAAAAAGACATTGAACTTTCAAATGAAGTCTCTCCAGAAAAGGGAAAGCACCCCACTTGGGGCACACGCTTCCGAGCCCGTTTTCAAGAGTTCTTTATGACTCCCTTTCTATAATAACGGTCTGAACCATTTATTGACAAAAGAGTTAAAGCCATCTAGATTTTATATCCTTTGATGAAATCCACGCCCAGGTGGTGAAATTGGTAGACACGCCAGATTTAGGTTCTGGTGCCGAAAGGTATGTAGGTTCGAGTCCTATCTTGGGCAATTAAATACGGGGATTTTTCTAACCAGACAAATCCCTGTTCCTTTACAATGGCATATACGATGTCCGACAGTTTAGAGCTTGATAAAAGCAAAGCACAAAACCTCTCGTTAACTCGTATTAAAGAAGCTGAAATTTTACTTAAAGAAAACTGTTTTGCCGGAGCCTATTATCTAGCTGGTTATTCAGTAGAGCTAGCGCTAAAAGCAGTAATTTGCAAAAAATTTAAGCGCGAAACGATACCTGATAAAAATTTTGTACAAAGTCTTTATACACATAAATTAGATGACTTAATGACGAAATCTGAGCTTAAATTTAAGTTCGACGAAGACAAAAAAGCAAACTCCCAGCTTGATACTTATTGGACAGTAGTGACGAAATGGAACGAAAATAGTCGATATGATCTAAAAAGTGAGCAAGATGCAACTAGTATCATTAATGCTATAAACGATCCACAAAATGGAATTCTCTCATGGATAAAACAGCACTGGTAGAAAAGCAAGTTGAAGAGGGAAAACTTTTATTGTCCGAACTTGACAAAAGAAAGTTGGATATCAAAGCTGCCTTTTGGATTTACGATGATAGTTATTCATCCTGGAAATTGATGATAGCTTCTTCTTCCAACTCATTGGATGTAAAAAATGATGTTCTAAAAGCATATGGCGTTCTAACAGAAGTTATCCGTTCCATACCAAATCTTTCCACACTTTCTGGTAGCGATGTCGTTTTAATTCCTGTTGATCATCCACTCATTAAAAATATTGCCCCCTTGATTGAAACTGGTACCGAAATTGCTAATATAACACTTTCTAAAACTTTAGTTAATGAAGCTTATATTGAAGGCATGCATTTATACAGAATGAATCTTAAATAATTGGCGTCCTGCCTGCATAACTGCATACTCATTTTCCCCTTCACATCCACCCCACGAATTTCAAGAAAAAAATGTTCTATATCTTGTAAAAAATGGTTTGGAAAATATATTCTTTATGGGCAAATGGAGGGTTTATCGATGCTGAAGAAAATTGCAAATACGATTCGTCATCTAACAATGGATGCTGTAGAACTTGCTGGATCTGGGCACCCTGGACTGCCAATGGGTTGTGCTGAATTAGGGGCGTATTTGTTTGGTCAATTTCTAAGGTTTGATCCATCTTGCTCCAAGTGGATTCATCGAGATCGCTTGATTCTTTCTGCAGGGCATGGTTCCCTTTGGCTGTACAGTTGTTTTCATCTTGCTGGGTTTCCTTTAACGATCAATGACATAAAAAATTTTAGACAGATCGATTCAAACACACCAAGTCATCCCGATTTAACTAAAACTGAAGGAGTAGAAGCTACAACTGGACTCGAGGGACAAGGAATAGGATATGGTGTTGGTCAAGCCCTTGCGTTAAAAATCGGGCAAATTCATTCAAAGGTCATCGTCCTTGCTGGTGATGGAGACCTCATGGAAGGTGTGTCGAGCGAAGCTTGTTCGTTAGCAGGTCATTTAAATCTTAATAATCTGATCCTCATCTACGATAACAATAAAACGTCTCTTGATGGGTATGTCGGTGAAAGTTTCTCAGAAAACGTCACTTTACGATTTAAAGCTCAAGACTGGGAAGTCGTGGAAATAGATGGTCATGATCTAGATCAAATTCATATGGTATTAGCTCCATTGAGAAATGCTCAGGAAAAACCTGTACTCGTTATTGCGAGGACACAGATTGGCCATGGATCTCCCCATAAAGCAGCCACTCCTGCAGCGCATGGAAGTCCCCTTGGAAAAGAAGAAATCACCTTAACAAAACAAGCGCTTGGTCTTCCCGAGCTCCCTTTTTACGTCGATCCAGAAATTTATACTTTTTTGCAAAAGAGAGCGGAATCTGGTTTTCCTACTTCTAGCTTGCAGATTCCAGAAAATTTAGAGAAGATTTTGCAAAACATCCCTATTTCTTCACCGATTGCAGGAAGATGGGCTTCTCATGAAGTTCTTCAGACCCTTGCAGAGCTTTTGCCTTATCTCATCGGAGGATCTGCTGATCTCTCCTCGTCAGATGGAACCTATTTGAAAAAGTACACCCTTATTCAGAGAGATCAATTTGAAGGACGAAATATTAAATATGGTGTGCGAGAGTTTGGGATGGGGTGCATTGCAGCAGGAATGGCTCAATCTGGACTCATTCTTCCTTTTGTTGGCACTTTTCTCGGATTTGTCGATTACATGCACAGTGCAATTCGGATGACAAGCCTAATGCGCCTCAAGGTGATCTATCAATTGACTCACGACTCAATTTTTATCGGTCATGACGGTCCTACACATCAGCCGATCGAACAAATTGCTTCATTACGCGCTATTCCTGGCCTTTTAGTTTTGCGTCCCTCCGATGCAAATGAAGTTAAAATGTCCTGGATGGCTGCACTCCATTATGAAGGTCCGTCCGCCATTATCCTTTCTAGACAACCTCTCCCTGAACTTCCTCCCCACTCTTATCAAGAAGGAGTCGGCAGAGGAGCGTATATCGTTAAGAAAGAGGATGAGGGGAAAATTGACTATCTTCTCATCGCAACAGGTTCTGAAGTGCATCTAGCATTGGAAGTAGCAGAGGAATTGGATGGGAATGTACGTGTTGTATCAATGCCTTCTTGGGAGCTTTTTGAACAACAACCTTTATCCTATAAGCAAGGTCTACTTCAAGGAGAACTCAAAGTAAGCATTGAAGCCGGCATCGATCAAGGATGGCATAAGTATATTGGAGCCGATGGGGTGTCGATTTCATTGATCTGGTTTGGAGAATCTGCTTCAGCTCTCGATCTAGCAAAGCGTTTTGGGTACACAAAAGAGGCAATTCTTCAGAAAATTAAGTTTGCTCAGCATAAATAGATAATGATTGAGAAACAATCCCTCTCAGACCAACTCATTATTAGTTGCCTAAATACCAATTACGGTATTGAAGTTGCTACGCTTATATTTCTTCCGTTGGGCGCGGATATGAATGCGTCAGTATATAGAGCTCAAGCACGTGATCAGATATCTTATTTCGTAAAGCTAAAACGTGGCCACCATCATGATATCAGTGTAGTGATCGTGGAGCTGTTACACGATGCTGGGATTCAACAGATTATTCCGCCCGTCAAAACAATCTCTGGTCGATCAACCCAGCGGATTGAAGATTTTACCCTCATTGTGTACCCATTTATCGAAGGAGAGAACGGATTTAGCCGTAATCTGACAGATAATCAATGGCTTAAACTCGGCAAGACATTGAGGCAAATTCACGAAATTGATGTTCCAATATCAATCCAAAACCAACTCCGACGGGAAGTCTATTCATCTAAATGGCGAGAGGCCGTTCGGTCGCTCTATATTCATATTGAAGCTGAACCGATCGGCGATGAGATGGCTTTAAAATTATTGAAGTTTATGAAAGAGCATACGCTAACAATTCGCCGACTGGTAGACCGCGCTGAACAGCTGGGCCAAATGCTCCAGGATCAATCGCATAAATTCGTGTTGTGCCATTCCGACATTCATGGTGGCAATGTATTGATGGATGGAAATGGCAATATCTACATAGTGGATTGGGATGATCCGATCATGGCACCTAAGGAACGCGACCTCATGTTTATTGGTGGAGGTGTCGCAAATGTTTGGAATAAGCCGCATGAGGAAAAGTTTTTTTATAAGGGCTACGGAAAAACTGAAGTCAATTCGACCATCCTGGCCTATTACCGGCATGAACGAATCGTGGAAGATATCGCCCTCTACGGTCAGGAGTTACTTTTAACGACGGCCGGAGGCCATGACAGGTTAGAGATGTACAAGCAGTTTATAGGCATGTTTGAACCTCAGGGTGTGGTAGATATAGCATTCAAAACTGACGAGAGCCTAGCCATTTAAATTGGATTTTTAGATATTTCAGTGAGGGCTAATTTGATATCTTTTACATCTTGTTCTGAGGTGTTCCAGGAAGCTATGAATCGAACTTCATTTTTCTCCTTATCCCAGGGATAACAAAAGATTTTCTCTTGGATTAAGGGGATCCAAGAAGCAGGTACAGTGAAAAAGATCTGATTTGTCTCAACCGGATAACTTAAAGAAAGAGGGGAGATTGTTTTGATGATAGAAGCAATTTCTTGTGCTTTTTGGTTTGCTTGCTTTGCAAGAGTGCGCCACAAATCATTTTTGAAAAATGGAATATATTGCGCGGAAAGATAACGCATTTTCGAGAGTAATTGCAAAGTTTGTTTCTGTAGGTGATCACTACCTTCTTGCAAATGGGGATTGAAGATGAGAAGAGATTCAGCACCCATTAACCCGTTTTTAGTTCCTCCCAACGAAAGAATGTCTAAATTTATGGCTTCGACCATTTCGTGCAAATGAATGTCTAAGCTAACTGCTGCATTATATAGACGGCTTCCGTCCATGTGAAGGAGTAAGCCCTCTTCTTTACATAGTTTTGATAAGGATGTTAGTTCTTTAAGGCTGTAGACAGTTCCTACTTCTGTGGGCTGTGTAACGGACAAGACGCGAGGAGAGGTGGAATGTTTTCCAAAAGCCCTTTCGCTTTTTAACTTTTTTAATACCTCTTCAGGAGTCATTTTCCCCTTTTGATGAGGGACTGTCAAAAGTTTACATCCAACAATAGCCTCAGCAGCGCCAGATTCTTGATATTGTATATGAGCGATATCTGTGCAAATGATAGATTGATAAGCTCTACAGGAAAGCCTGAATGCAAAAATATTCGCCCCTGTTCCCGTGGGAACCATGAAGACTTTGCATTGACTTCTAAACACTTCCTGAATTAGTTTTTGGGCTTCTTCAGTCCATGGATCAGAACCATAAGAGGCCGCATAACCCTCATTGGCATCAACTACAGCTTTGACAATTAAGGGATGGGCTGAAGTCCAGTTATCGCTAGCAAGACAAATTTTCTTTTGCGGCATATAACGGCCTATCTAAAAATTAACCTAAATTGTAGACGATCAAACGTGGAAAATCAAGATGATATAATCTGAAAAATGGCATTAGTTTTCATCCTGTTCTGCTGCTTTATCCTAGACCTTGGTAGTGGCAACAAGCATTACAGATATGCTGCTAAATTCATTTTGAAACCAGCCATGTATTAATTGTTTGGATTACTTCATCAAAATTTTGTGGTGGCCTACTTTCATTTCTTCTTAAACCTCTAATATAACTTTGCCAAAATGCTCTTAGTTGAGGCAGTTCGGCTGCTTGATAAGTGATTGGGATATTTAGAGAGGTGCCTCTATGTTCGAAAACAGTTTGAATAATTACTTTTAAGTTACTGAAAGAACCACTGACTTGACTTGTGATTAATGAATGCAAATCATGAAAATCTTTCATCCGACTATTCAAAAATCCCCTGTAAATAATAGTTTCTAATTTCTCAGCAAATATGAATTCCTTCGGATAGCAAAGAAGATTCACGCTTTGCTCAAAAATAGCCTCTTTTGAACTGCCAAGTAAAGGTATCGGATACTGAATTGGGTCAACGATATCTCCAAAGCCAACATCAATTGAAAGCTTGTATTTGATTTGCCCAAAGTTAGCGATTGCGCTGATCTCTGCTCCCGAGTAATGCATATGGGGATGTAACAAATTGTTAACCTTAACATTTCGAAATATGAACCCATCGTTCAATTCTATCCTTGTGACCTCTTCAAAAATAACAGAGAGATCGGCTATCCTATTGCTAACTCCTCGAGCAAGAAAATCTAAGTCTTTAGTTTCTCGACCTAAATCGATATATTTGGATAGCAATACAGCACCTTTTAAAATGAAACGATCCAGATAACGTGATTTTGCTAAACGGACTAGAAATCGTTCTAAAATAAGATTTTGCCAAAGATCGGCGGGATCTCTACCTGTTTCTTTTGCAACAGCTCGAAGGCGAGCTTTAAATGATTTTTCCAGATCGGTTGTCATGTAGTGTAAGATAAAACGTAAGGGGTTATGTTGATTCGCAAGGCTTTTGCATACTTAACTAACTGCTTAAGGTTTGGCCTATTGTCTGCAGTTGTGAAATACTGCTTTAATGCTTTAAGAGCGATCTCTTTACTCAAATAGCGAAAGGCATCCACAATGGTGCGCTCTCGATTAAAGATATGAACAGCATACTCACCCATAGCAATTTTTTCTTTCCCAAGTTCAGTATTTCGCATTCTAACAATATGCGCATTAGGACGTTTAGGTACTCGCTGTTTGTGTGGGATTGCAATCCATGCTTCACGCATAATTTGATCGGTCAAACCGTAATAGCATAAAGCCGAAATTAAACAAATTACGCCTTCTGGGATACTTGCTGCAATTAAAGCTAAGTTTTCCCATCCAAATTCAACTTTTGGCTCATAACCGGATGATCGATAGACCCCTGGGTATAGTTTTTCCAGGATTCCTTTTTTGGCCAAATAGATAATAACATGTCTTGGAATCCCTTCATTTTCAGCCTCTTCCAAAGTGAAAAAGGGTCTTATGAGTAGAGGCTCTAGCTTGTCGTGATATTTGCTCTTCTTCTTCATAATATAAATCTACTAAATGCACCCATTAATGTCAATTGGGTGCATTTCGGTGATAACATATTCTATAATAATCTAAATTGTTTTGTTTGGGGATTGGGATAAAGTCTCTGAGTTAACAAGAAAATTCTCCCTTTGGAAATAAGATATTAGACCCTATTTACGTGCCCGTGTGCGCATCCTAAATTACCCATATTTGAGAAAAAAGAGAAAACGCCATCTGAGGAACAGATGGCGTACTTATTAATGCTTTATTACTGAAGGTTCAACTCACGGATTTCAACGAGGTTTTTCTCAAATTGCGCTTTAGATAAGAAGAAATCTGCAGCAAATTTCGTGCGTTGGGCCATTTCATGACAAGTGATGAATTTGGCTTGAGTGTCGCTCATTTCTTGTTGCAGGTTAATGTTTTGCTTTTCTAATTCCATAATGCGTTTCAAACGTTTTTCATTCTGAGAGTAAATATTGAGAATCTCGCCGGTGTTACGGGCAATTATAATATTGCAGTGCTCGATTTCAGCTAAAATTGCCAAAGGATCCTCTACGTGAAGAAGTTCCTTTTCATTTTGCGTGACTTGGCGTTGCAAATTATCATTGGATTCTTGCAATTCACGAACTCTCTGTATCTGTCTCATCTGGAGAGTCATTCTCTCTTTTCCAGTGTAAAATTCAGCATGATCGTCATGGGTAAACAGACGTGTGACAGGGTTTGCAATCAGGGTGTGTTGCCCTTCTTTGCTAATAACGGCTTCAGCCGTTTTTTGGGTTTGGCATTCTATACGTTGTTGGGCTTGCATATACAGCCTCCTTAGAAACATATATGTATCTGAAATGACATGTCGGATCAGAAATCTTTCTATTCCGATACAATTATAATACTAATTAATTCATTAATTTGTCAAATAAAACAAAAGTAAAATTAATTACAACGTAAGCACCTTTTAATTAATAAAAAGAGTAAATAAAAACTAAATAAAGCAAATTATCTCTCATAGGAGAAAGGGATATTCGAAAATTCACAAAATATTCCCTCCCTATCAACATTCATGAACATCTTCATCCATTCCTACTCATGTTTATCCATCTCTAGGGAGAACAAGCTTGTATACCCAAGTGGATTAAGGTTTGCTTAAGATCTTTTTTGTTTTTTGTAAATTGGCCATTTGGTATTTTCCATCCTCTTCATCGTTCGAGATTAGCGAAATTGAGAACGTATGGAGATGATATTTATATACACACAAACCTCTCGAATCAAAGGCGATGACATGTTTTCTAAAAAACTCATTCTACCCTCTCTTGCCAGCCTCTTACTTTTCAATGCACATCTTCTCGGAGAAGAGACGACTGCAGCAAAAGAAGAAGCTGTCAGCGAAGAGCACGTTTCCGTACGGTCCAGAGAACTGGATCCTTCCAAGCGGGAACTGATGCAAGGCCTCAGAACAAAACAGCGTGAAGAAGAAGAAGCTGAAAGCAAGCCTTCCCACGAACAGCAGACTATACGCCGAGCGAGCAATAAACTGGCAAATTCCTCTAGCCAATTTATGTTAGCTCCCCGTGAAACGACAACACGTCCCCAATTCTCATTCACTGCCTATTCTTTTCCGATCAATTGCCATTGGCTGGTAAGCATTGCAGACACTAGTCGCTCTTTAGAATTGGAAGATGGATCTCATTGGGAAGTTTCATCCTCCGATGCTTATATCCTGAGAAATTGGCGCAGGGAAGATTCTCTGATTATCACTCCAAACTATAGTTGGTTATGCTCTTATGACTACTATATCACGAATAAGACCAACAACACCTATGTGAAGGCTAATCTCTATGTCGGCCCACTTGCTTTTGGTCCCCATTCTCATTGGATTGTCGATATCGATTATTTTGGCGGCCATGTCTATTTAGAAAATCAAATGGTATGGTGTATCAATCCCCAAGATAACTACGTCCTAAAAGATTGGGCAGTCAATGACCATGTCATCTTCGGTCTTTATGACTCTTGGTTTTCTTCCTATGATCACATCTTGATCAACGTAAACATGGACGACCACCTCCGTGTTAAACAATATTAAGAAAATGCCGGGTTTAAACATCCGGCAAAATCCCCATTTAAGAGGTTTAGATGTCCATTAATCCTATTCTTTCTACTTCCGTATACACAGAACGACCCTCTTCTATCGACGATCCACGTCTTCGAGTCAATGAAGGCAACAGCTGCTGGTCGACTGCGGCTAAAATCGCGACAGTGATTGCTGCTATAGGAGCTTCTATCGCAGGCTTTGTCATCTTAGGGCCTTTGGTTGGCTTTGTCGCAGCCCTGGCTTCTGGAACTGTTGCCTATTTGCTCTTTAGCAACAATACTCATCACCACTCGAACAACCAGCATAGACATGATGTAGGGTACGTTCCACTTTTTCAACGTGTAGTTTCCTACTTTCCATCCTTTAATAACTGGTTTCCTTCCGGCGTTTATCGAATGAACGATGAACATGTCCCTGTCGGAAGAGGCCGTGGTGGCAATGGAAGGGGAGGAAATATTGTAGTTGGAGGAAGCCATGGTCCCGGGCACCCTGCACAATCTCCATCTGGTCCTCAAAATCACGTTCCCAGAGGCGGAGGCCGTACGGGTAGTGCTCCACAGGGACGTGGAGTGCCTCCTCCATCTGGCCCAGGAGGCCATGTTGACCCAGGCGCAGGTCATTTTCGTTTTGGTTAATTCTATCGAGGGGGTTGGCAAAAACTCCCTCTACTAAATTTTATTTCTCACTAAAAGTTGCTGAATGGTATACCTATTGGAGTTGCAAAGACAATTCATGCAACAGGGCTGAAATACAGCAATGCATTCACTTTAAGGAGTCTGAGTATGACCAAATCAAAAGATCAAAAAAAAGAAGACAAGAAGAAACCTTCAAAGACATTGAAAGAAAAAAGAATGGCTAAGCAAGAAAAGAAAAAAGGCAAGTCCTTTTGATGATCATTTTTTCTTTAAAAGCCTGATCGATCTGCTCGATCGGGCTTTTAGGTGAGCGGCATGAAAAGAAATATCGATTCCATTTCATCGGGAGTTAACCCTCCGTGGGCTGCATAAAAGTGTTGCTCGAGGCGATGTTTTTCGAACCACCAAAAGACGCTCTCATTGAAATAGGGAAGGACCACTAAATTGCCAACCCGATCTTTCAGCCGTTTTGAGGGGGGCTTGCTTCCGAAAAACCCTTCAGAAAGGAGCTCTTCGGTCAAAATGACATCTGCGATCCCCTTAAGTTCTTTTTTTAGAATCGTTTGAGCTTGATCGAGAGATTTTTTCTCAATATGGAGAAAAAAATCGCGGCAGGACCCCGCAGGGACAAGGGGCATTCCTTTTTGATTCTTCTTCACCATTGCAGAAAGTTGGGGACAGACCCGGTTGAGGAGTACCGTCGTCTTCGGATTCACCGGCGTCATCCCATGATCTGCAGTGCACATGACAGCGATTTTGTTCGGATGGGAAGACAATTTTTGCCAAAACCGGTTTTCGATCATCGTCCAACACTGGTCGACAGCATCGGCAAATTGGGGTGATGTGATCCCATGCCGGTGACCCATGGCATCGATATCGCCGAAATAGACAAAAATATAGGTCGGCTCCTTTAGGGGTGTATTGCAAAGGTCGACCAATCGATCTAGAGCTGAAGAGAGGTGAGCGTAAGAAAAAATATCTGCTCCAGCCAACAGAGCTTTCGAATAAGGGGAATGGGCGATCCCCTCATGCTGCATCACAATGCTGCGCACTCTCTTTTTAGAGAGTTTTTGATAGATCGTCTCAAAGGGAAAGATCTCCTGGGCAGTGAACCCCTCTTTTAACAGGGTACCCGTTTCATGATCACCCGCATTGGAAAAAAGGAGAGGAGCGATCATTCGATCGACGATCGGTTCATAGTAAAACCACTCGTAAATTCCCGTTTGGCCCACCTCTTTACCCGTATTGATCGTCGTGATATGGGCCGCCGTTGTCGAAGGAAACTCTGAAGAAATTTTAGAGGCGACCCCTTCTTTTACAAAACGGTTTAGAAAAGGATATTTTGAGGCATACCCCTCAAAAAACTCCCATCCAAACCCATCGATCAAAAACAGGATCGAACAGTTGAACTTTTCCCATCGCCCCCCGACTGTATCCTCAGCTAAGGTCTTCTCCCCTTTTCCTGTCAATAATTTCACGATCGTATTCGGCAGGCAGGAAAAAGCGTAATCCTCATAGAGAGGACGTTTGAAGTGGGAAGTCCACTGGGCTTTTTTTAATGCAGAAAGTGACTTATCGTTGATCATAAGGAGAGTTTAAAGATCGTAATCCTCTGGAATTAAATCCCTTTGTGGTACAAAATGCCACTTTCATACATTTTTAAGTTTTTGAGCAAAGAAAAAAGCAATTGCGACCCATTTGCGGTTTATAATACATTTCAAGCCATGGAAGCCACTCCCCGAATCACCCCGCGCACAATCACAGTTTTCACACTTGCCATGATCAATGTTGCCGCTATCGGCAGCGTGAAAAATTGGCCTATAATCGCAGAGTATGGGTTTGCTTCGATTTTTTATTTTCTCCTGGCGACGCTAATCTTCTTTCTGCCCATCTCTTTTGTCGCTGCTGAACTCGCTACTGGCTGGCCGAAAAGCGGCGGGGTTTTTGTTTGGGTAAAAGAAGCCTTTGGTCACCGGACTGGATTTTTGGCGATCTGGTTACTTTGGGCGGAAAATGTCTTTTGGTACCCCACGATTTTATCGTTCATCGCCGCGATCGTCTCCTACATTTTCGATCCCTCCCTTTCGAATAGCATCCCCTATACCCTCTCAGTTATCCTCATCTCTTTTTGGGGCGCCACCATTGCCAATCTTTACGGGATGAAAGTCTCTAGTCTGATCAGCACGTTTGGCGTTATCTTTGGAACATTCATTCCCGCAGGATTGATCATCACTCTCGGCTTGTCCTGGTACTTTGGGGGCCATCCCCTTGAAATCTCTTTCGACTGGAAGAGTTTTGTCCCCAACTTGAACTCTGTCGACCAGATCGTCTTTTTCACTGGAGTGATGCTCTCCTTATGCGGTATGGAGATGTCTGCAATCCATGCTGGCGACGTATGCCATCCTCGAAAAAATTATCCCAAAGCAATTTTGCTCTCCACGGTATTGATCATCGGCATGTCGACCCTGGGCGTACTTGCGATTGCCAGCGTCATTCCTCAAAAACAGATCAGCCTGGTCGCTGGTTCGATGCAGGCCTTTTCCTATTTTGTCGATGCCTATGGATTAAAATGGTTAACTCCCTATATCGCTTTATTAATTGCCGCTGGAGCGTTTGGCGGTATCAGTACCTGGGTGGCCGGGTCGATAAAAGGACTTCTCGCCGCAGCTCGAAGTGGCGATCTCCCCCCCTACTTTCGCGCTGTGAATAAAAGGGGAATGCCGACCCGTCTTCTCATCACCCAGGCGATCCTGGTCTCTTTCTTCTCCATGATATTTGTGTTCATGCCCACGGTCAGTAGCGCCTTTTGGATTCTCTCTACCATCACCGCTCAGCTCTATCTCCTCATGTACATCCTCCTTTTTGCTGCAGCGATTAAACTGCGCTATAAAAAGTCCAAGGTGGAGCGCCCTTACAAAGTCCCAGGTGGAAAACCAGGGATCTGGATCGTTTCGGGACTTGGCGCCCTAAGTTCACTATTTGCCATGATCATCGGTTTTTTTCCACCTGCACAGATCGAAACAGGAAATGTCATTTTCTATGTGCTATTTTTGGTCCTTGCGATGGTGGTAACGTGCTTTGCACCCTCGATCATCTTACTGTTTCAAAAGGCGAGCTGGAAGAAACAGCTTGAGCATGAACGGGATTGAATGGAAAAAAAAACCGATACTTCGTGGGAGACCTCCTCGAGCTGGTACGATAAGATCGTCGGCCCCAAGGGTCACTATTACCATCAACAAGTGATCATTCCTGGGGTGCTCCGTCTCCTTGAAATCGAGAAAAAGAAGGAGCCCCACATTCTCGATCTCGCCTGCGGCCAGGGAGTCGTCGCGCGCCACCTCCCAAAAGGGATGAAATACTCCGGTATCGACAGTTCTCGATCACTCATCGACGCCGCAAAAAAGTATGCACCTCAATCCCCTCACCAATTTTTTGTCCATGATCTTTCCCACCCTCTCGATTTGCCAACCAAAGATTTCTCCCATGCCACCTGCATCCTCGCTGCTCAAAACCTCACCGACCCCCTTCCCCTTTTTCATACCGCTTTTACCCATTTGCGCAGAGACTCTTTATTCATCCTCGTCCTCAACCACCCCTGCTTTCGCGTTCCCCGCCAATCGAGCTGGGGCATCGATCCAGATAAAAAACTCCAATACAGGCGTGTCGACCGGTACATGACCCCTCTCAAAATCCCGATTCAGACCCAACCCAGCGAGCAGGGGGATTCAGAGCAGACCTGGTCATTTCACAACCCCCTATCCTATTACACGGCTCAACTCAAGCAGGCTGGATTCCTCCTCGATACGATCGAAGAATGGTGCTCAGATAAAAAAAGCATTGGAAAACACGCTCCAATGGAAAATCGGAGCCGACAAGAATTTCCTTTATTCATGACACTTATCGCACGGAAACTCTGATTAGAAACCTAATTCTTCCCGCCGACGCAGGCGGTCTTCTTTCTCTTGTTTTCTCCGCTTACGCCTCCCTTCAGCTTCTTCATAACGCCGTTTTTCAAGGGGCGTCTCTGGAACGATGGGAGGGACAGGGATAGGCTGCCGCTCTTCATCGACAGCGACAAAAGTGAAATAGGCTGAGAGAATATGTTTAGTCTCCCTCGTCGCATAATGCTCAGTTAGCACCTTAACCCCGATCTCCATCGAAGATCTCCAAGTCCGGTTGATAGCTGCTTTAAAAATGAGGATATCCCCTCTTCGCGCCGGCGCTAAAAAATGCATCGAATCGACAGAGGCCGTGACACAGCTCTTTTCTGAATGTCTCTCTGCGACGACGAGTGCGACCCGATCGAGGATCCCCATGACGAGTCCCCCAAAAACTGTATCTGTGGAATTCAGATCGTTAGGAAAGACTTTATAGGTTTGGTCGTTGATTGCAGAATCGGAGACCTTCTTCGGGTTCAGATTTGCCATGCTTCTCTTTTAACTTTTTATTTTAATGAATACACTTATTTAATTAAATTAAGCAACTTCTTATTCTTTTCTGTTCAAGAGACTGTCTGCAACCTAAAAAAGGAAGATTTTATGACAATCCAACCAGCTTTCATCCCACCCGGCTATCTATCTCTTGCCCCCATTTCAGATCCTGCTGTTGTGGTGTTAAATTTTAAGAACGAATCCCCTCATTTCATGAGTGTAAAGATGCTTGATTATGCACAATGGCTCCAATCTGGAAATGAAAAGGAATCTATGGTATTCGAGTTGAATGTTCGAGAAAAAGATGTGAAAAAAACAACAGAGGTTTTTAATTCCACTGATAGCAATCTCTTCCTCTTTACCGCTTATTTTAGAGATTTTCGAACAACATACGCAATGGATACAATCATTAAACCTGTCGATACGTCGATCACTTTGAATTTAACAATAGGTTTTGAAAACGGCGGTACCACCCTTAAAAGAGACGACTCCTTTGAAATTCTCACCCTAGAAGAAGCTAATAATATTTTGAGTTATTTCTGATAATTCTTTAACGTCTTAATTGAATCCCAAAAGGTTTTTCACATGTGCGGTATATTCGGTTACATCGGCCCTCGCAATCCAGCTAAAGTCTGCCTGAAAGGTCTTAAGCAGCTCGAGTACCGGGGTTACGATTCGGCAGGTCTTGCTGGCATCCTGGAAGGGAAGATTTTTGCCTGTAAAGAAGTCGGCAAGATTTTCTCGTTGAGAATCTGCCCTGCAGAAGCAGCCCCTCCGCCTCGATTTGGCGATTGCCCACACCCGTTGGGCAACTCATGGCAAGCCCTCTAAAGAAAATGCCCATCCCCATTTTGACGAGGACCAAACTATCGCTGTGGTTCACAATGGGATCATCGAAAACCATTTTGCTCTCCGCGAGATGCTCAAAGCAGCTGGAAAATCATTTTACTCCGATACAGACAGTGAAGTGATCGCACAGCTCATCGCCCATTTCTACGAAGGGGAGATCCTTCCTGCCGTGCAAAAAGCCCTTTCACACCTGCGCGGTTTTTGGGGGATCGCAATGATCCACAAAGATCATCCCAATCAGATCATCGCTGCCGCACGGGAAAACCCGATCGCCATCGGCGTCAATGCTACGCGGGCGGAAGCTTTTGTATCCTCAGATGCCAATGCCTTTGGAGAGGTTAATCTCGATGTGATGTTCCTGCGCAATGATGAGATCGCGCTCATCACTCCAGATAAAATCGAAGTCTTCGATCAGAGCTTTACTCCCGTCAAAAAAAGCACTGAACGGATCGATCACGATCCCACTGCCATTTCCAAAAACGGGTATCCCCATTTCATGCTCAAAGAGATCTTCGAACAACCACAAACGATTCAACAAGCATTCCATAACCGGTTGATCCCCGATTTCGGAACTGCTGAATTCGACAACCTCACCTTCACCCCTTCTGAACTTCTTACCATCCGCCGTATCGTCATTCTCGCTTGCGGAACCTCTTGGCATGCTGGCCAGATCGCCGCTTCTCTTCTCGAAGACAAAGCGCGAATTCCCACCATCGCTGAAATCGCTTCTGAATTCCGTTACAAAAATCCGATCATCTCAGAAGACACCCTCGTCATCGCTATCAGCCAATCGGGAGAAACCCTCGATACCATCGCAGCGGTGCGCGAAGTCAAGAATAAAGGCGCAAAAGTCCTCGGCATCTGCAACGTCCGCAATTCTACCCTTACCCGAGAGGCCGATTGCACCCTTTATCTTCGCGCCGGTCCAGAAATCAGCGTCTGTTCCACCAAAGCCTTCACGAGCCAGCTGACAGTCCTCTCCCTATTCACCCTGCTCATGGCCCGCCTCCGCCACATGAGCAAAGAAGAAGGTCAAATATTCCTCTCTGAAATCCAATCCCTCCCCGAAAAAGTCGAACAAGTCCTCCGCCAAAGCGAAGAGATTAAAATCATCGCTAAAAAATACGCCCGTTTCGACAACATGTTCTTCCTCGGCAGGCATTATATGTTCACGACCAGCCTCGAGGCTGCCCTAAAGCTCAAAGAGATCTCCTACATCAATGCCCAAGGCTATCCTGCCGGCGAAATGAAGCATGGGCCGATCGCCCTCATCGACCCAAACCTCGCTGTCATAGGGATGTGCGGCAATAAGCGCACCCAAGAGAAAATGATCAGCAATCTCCTCGAAATCAAAGCCCGCGGCGGACCTATCCTCGCCTTTGCTCCCCATGGCACTCCCGATATCGAACAGGTCATCGAACAAGTCGCCGACGATATTTTGTGGCTCCCTTCCGTTTCCGATGAGCTCGACAGCATTCTCTACTCTGTGGCCAGCCAGCTTTTCGCCTATTATATCGCCCTCGAACGGGGCACCGACATCGATCAGCCCCGCAACCTCGCCAAGTCTGTCACTGTCGAGTGAGCAGGGCTGAGGCAGAGTGGGTTACGCAGAGACATTCCGATTCTAAGTCATTGATTTTTAAAGAGAAGCGTTTTATCTCATGAACGATCTGTTTGAAGTTAATTTATTGTCTTTAATTCATTAATAATCAGCACATTATAAAATAATGGAATTAAATTAATTTTAATTTCACATTCTGTTCCAATTAAAAACAAAACAAGATATAATTAATATTATAATAATAACAAATATACTAAATTTAGAGGATTTAAGATTATGGCAATTCCTAATAATGCTCCCCTTACTGCTGGTAGCAATGTCCGAATAACTGCAATAGAAGTCTTCCCAATTGATATAGTTGACCCTATGACAGGAAAAACATACACCATTTCAGTAGATAAAATAGACAGCAGTGGACTTACAACAAACATCACTCGAAGCAGAAATTGGCAACAGATTGCACAGCAGGTCATAGAAGTTTTAAACAGTAAAACAGATGGAAGAGTCTTTACATCTGGTACAGTGACTTTGCAAGGAGAGTTTTCTGGTATAGAACAGCAGGAAATCAATATCGATGATAGGCGAGTTTCAATTGTTACAGCAGAAGTAAGATATAAACAACAAGACGATGCACCTAACCTGACGGTTAAGACATTCTCAAAACGGCAAGACACACTTTCAGACCAGCAACGGGCTACTGTTTTCCGCACCTTGAGAAGTTTATCAGATTCTCTTGTGGTGTCCCACACTAAACAAGAACTCATTAACAATGCACCTGGACAAACTAACAATATTCAACCTAATGCCAATCCTATACCTGGACAACCTAACGTTTCTGCACAACCTCATGCTCCTGGACAACAGCAGCCTGATGCGCACTATGAGAATGTCACTGAATATGACACCGTAAAAATTTGTGAAGGACGAGCTTATGAATCTGCCAAAATCACAGGTTCCCTCCCTACTAGTGCACCAATAGAAAAATACACACCTTGCTATGCTTTAGCTGCTCAACTTAGCAAAATGAAAAATCCCGGACAAAGTCAATTTTCCGGTGAACCCGTACAAGACATCGCTATAAAAATAGCACATAGAGCCGCACAGAGCATGATACATCAACTAGGTGATGTAAAGGTTATGGTGGAAAGTAACAATTATACTCCTGCAGCCAGAAGCCGATGGTTGACTGAAAATTTAGAAAATATGCGTAATTCTTTAAATGAAGCTTCCAAGTTCGATTCTGACAATTTTAATAGAAGTTTACAACATCTCAAATCATTGATAAACAAACCAGACAATGAAAAACTATCTGATGGTGGTTTTGGAATTATTTTAAATAAACAAACACTTGATGATAAGGATAAAGCTCTATTGGCCGGAGTATACATTGCATACGCTGGACATCCAGATAGCATGTTTACTGGCGACATATTCTTAAATGCATTTGTTCACGCGCATCGAAGCGGCGGTAGCAGGATTCGTGGCGATCAGTATGGTAACGAATGCTATCAGATTGTTGTGATTGAAGAAGATAAGGGGAAGCAAATTCCCCCGAAACAATATCTGGCTGGGGCTAATAAAATACAAACCGGTCAATGTGCTTTCCTACATTTTGATAAACAGACAAGAATCTTCTCCTCTTATGATCGTAGTAGAGGAGACTCAGAACTACTTGATCTTAATCAGCCAAACCAGATTAGTTCTGAAGGAAAACAAGTGGAAAGAGAAAAAGCTTCACCCCCACCCACCTCAGCACCAACACTTGCTAGTGTGCAGACTATTGAAATAGATAGCTCTGGCCAATGTTTGGATAGTTCTTTAGCTTATCAAATATTAACAAAAGCCAGCGTAGAAAATCTTCTTGATGTTAATGGCAATAGAGCTCACCTCGATGCACTCGCAGGCTTTTTAAGAACTCAAGCAGCAACTATCATCTTGAAAGATGATACTCTTAATTCAGATATGGAATTTATGCACCGTCTGGTCAGTTCACTTAGTACCATTCCAAACATCCCAGAAGAGATCAAAGAACTCATTTCTTCAACTGACGATGCAGAAACCGAATTTACAAAAGATGAGAAAGACCAATTGAGAGAACATTACGCTAATTACATTATTGGTAATAACAAGAAAAATTCCCTTGATTCAGCATTCCTCTACGTTGTCCCAAAAATCGATTTTTCTGGCCTGCTACTACCAGATCGCAAAGTTTTACCAACTCCCGAAGATGGGTTCAATATTGCTGTTGTACAAGGAGAAGAAATTATAGACAACTTTTCCAAAAATAATCCGTTTTTCGATCTAAAGGATACTTTATTCGTAAATTACAACAGAACTGACCATTTTACAGCTGTTGATATGAACCATCCAGACACCAAAAATAGAATCACTAACATGATTCATATATACATTAATAAAGCACATCGATAATTTCCCAGTTGAAAAACTGACAGACCCACTAGAAACGATTCTTAAGTCATGACTGCATGACAAAAACTCTGACACCTCTTAAAGTGCGAATAGAAGAGGTGTAAGGGTTTATGAAATATCGGACCAAACTCTATCTTTCCCTTGCTGGGACGGCATTGATCAGCTCGCTATTTGGGTTTAGTGTCTTATTTTTTGAGTTTCGCCATCACGCTTTTTCCGATGAGCAAACGAGGTCGATGATCGTCGCTGCGACGACAGCTGCCCTGATCGATCCTGAGCTTTTAAAGAAGGTCAATACTCAGGCAGATGAGAACACATCTGCTTATGCGGAGATCAAAGAAAGTCTGATCAAAGCGCGCGATGCCAATCGGCACAAGGACGTCTACATCACCTATCTCTATACGATGAAACCTGATCCTAATAAGCCAGATCAGCTCATCTACATCGTCGATGCCGAGGAAAATCCTCAATTGATCAGCCATGTGGGTGATGTCGTCGAGGATCCAGACATGGTCAACATGATTCTTCACCTCGGCGATTATTATTCCCCTGGAAAATTCACTTCTGATGCCTGGGGTCTCTGGATTTCTGGCTTTGCCCCTGTCTATGATAAGAATGGCAACTATGTCGCCACTGTCGGCGCTGATATTCCTGTAGAGCGGTATCTCTATGACCTCAGAAAATGGGTCCAATTTTTTTCCATCGCCATTATACTTTCGCTGATTTTTGCTTTTATAGGGGGGTACTTGCTAGCTAGAAGGATCAGCTTATCTCTGCGCAGCCTCCTCCTCTGCGTCAGAGAGATCGGCCAAGGAAATTTAACGAGCAAGGTCTTCTTGAAAACCCACGATGAATTTGAAGAGTTAGGCAATGAGATCAATAAAATGGCAACAGGGCTTCAAGAAAGGGAGCGGCTGAAATTGAACTTTGCGCGGTATGTCTCTCAACAGGTCATGGAGCAGATCTTAAAAAAAGAAAGTTTTGCAAAATTAGAAGGAGAACGGCGCAAAATCACCGTCCTCTTCTCCGATATCCGCCAGTTCACTCAGATCGCTGAGCGGCTTCCCCCAGAACAGGTCGTTTCCCTTCTCAACGAATACTTCGAATTGATGCTCGATGTAATTTTCCGCTACCAAGGAACGCTCGATAAGTTCCTCGGAGACGGAATTATGGTGGAATTTGGTGCCCCTTTAGATGATCCAGAACAAGAAAAACATGCAGTGCAAGCTGCAATTGGGATGCAAAAGGAACTCCAAAAACTTCTAGAAAAATGGAAAAAAGAGGGCAAACCACAAATTGCTGTCGGTATCGGGATACACACAGGCCTTGCAGTTGTGGGTAACATCGGATCTGAGAAGAGAATCGAATATACCGCTATTGGAGACACCGTCAACATCGCCTCATGTCTCGAACAAGCCACAAAATTGCTTAAAAAACAGATCTTGATTAGCGAAACGACCTATAATGCTATTAAAGATCAGGTTAAAGCCACTTCTTTAGGGCCGATGATTTTTCCCGGCCGAAAAGAAGCGATTTCCATTTACTCTGTCGAATTTGAGGAGCCTGTTCCTTAATCTGTCTCAGTCCCTTCGTTCAGTACAGGTTCCATCCCCTTACTTAAACTGGCTGCGCGAGGGATCACAAAAAATTTGTGAACTGCTTCCAGGTTTTGAAACTCCTCGTCCAAAAAATATCCGAAAGGCTTTTTAAGGGCTTTGGCGATCCGCTCTAACATGTCTAGGGAGGGCAATGAGACTCCAGTCTCATATCTGGAAATACTTTTTTGCATCGCTCCGATGGCTGAAGCAAGTTGATCTTGAGTCATATCATGCTCAATACGAGCGAGCTTGATCTTTTTTCCTAACTTTTTTGCATCCATGTTTAATTTTTTGTTTTGTAAATACCCCCGCTAAAGGGTATTATAGGTTTTTCTTTGTTTAAAACCAGCCCCCACAACGGGCTGGCTGTAACTGGTAAAATCAATTAAGCGCAGGTGTGTTATCGATAAAACATCACAACGACTGGAAAAAACCTCAATCACCGACGACCCCTGCTAAATAGCTGCCAAACAACTTGGTTTGCAATTCTAAACCGAGAATATATCCGATTTGTTCGGAAAAATCCCGTTTTTTTTCGATTCTTTGGAGAGTTTGTCATGAAAGTGGCATCTGCGCAAGAGATTTATTTAGGACGTCAAGCTTTTCATTCAAAGATGACAAAAACTCAGGGGACTCTTTAAAGTGCGAATATGAAGTATCGGACTAAACTTTATCTTTCGCTTGCTGGGACAGCATCGATCAGTTCGTTGTTTGGATTTGGAGTGTTGTTTAATGAATTTCGGGATCATGCTTTTGCAGATCAGCAAATCAAATCAGTCACAGTTGCCGCAACAACGGCAGCTCTCCTCAATCCTGAGCTGATAGAACAAGTGAACACGCCAGCCGATGAGCACTCCGCAACTTACGACAAAGCAAAAGAGGAGCTGATCAAAGCCCGCGATGCCAATCGACGGCAAGATGTGTATGTCTATTTTCTCTATACCATTAAACCCAATCCCCACAACCCTGGCCACTTCATCTATAGCGTCGATGCTGAAGAGGATCCTCAGTGGGTCAGCCATCCCGGAGATAATGTTGCAAGTGTCGCTGCCACTGATATCACTGACCATCTCAATGAGGACTATTCTCCAGGAAAATTTATCTCCGATTGGGGAACCTGGACCACGGGATATGCCCCTCTTTACGATAAAAATGGGAAATATGTGGCGACCGTCGGCGCCGACATTTCAATCCAGCGGTTTTCCCAAATCATTTTCTTTTGGCTGCAGATCTTTATCGCTGCGACTTTGGCCTCATTAATACTTGCTTTTATCGGGGGACATCTCATCGCAAAACAGATCACTTTATCTTTGAGTGCCTTATTACTCTGTGTGAGAGAAATTGGGCAGGGAAACCTTAACGCTAAAGCTTCTTTGAAGACTAAAGATGAATTTGCAGAGCTGGCAAATGAGATCAATAAGATGTCAGCGGGACTAAAAGAGAGGGAACGGCTTAAGTTAAATTTTGCACGCTATGTCTCTCAGCATGTGATGGAAAAAATCTTAAAAGCAGAAACGGTTGCAAAATTAGAAGGGGAACGGCGTAAAATCACAGTTCTTTTTTCAGATATCCGCCAATTTGCTGAGCTTGCGGAACAGCTCGCTCCTGAAGAGGTCGTTTCGATCCTCGATGAATACTTTGAACTGATGCTCGATGTCATCTTCCTCTATCAAGGCACCCTCGATAAATTCCTAGGAGATGGGATCATGGTTGAATTTGGAGCTCCTTTAGATGATCAGGAACAAGAGAAACATGCGGTCCAGGCTGCAATCGGGATGCAAAAGGAGCTCCAAAAACTTCTGACAAAATGGGAAAAAGAGGGAAAACCTCGACTCGAAATCGGGGTCGGAGTGCATACGGGCCAGGCGATCGTTGGAAATATCGGATCGGAAAAGAGGATCGAATACACTGCCATTGGGGATACTGTCAACATCGCTGCCCGGCTCGAACAAGCGACAAAGGTGCTTAAAAAACCGATCCTGGTCAGTGAAACGACCTATGAGGCTGTTAAAGACCAGTTTAAAGCCACCTCGCTGGGGCCAATGATCCTACCCGGCCGGAAAGAGCCGATCACCATTTACGCCATTGAAGTTGAGTGAATAAATCTCTTGCGCAGCCCAACGTGCCCGTGAGCGTGCCCGTGCCCTTGCCCGAATTAAGCTGGTTCAGAAAAAGCATTAATCGGGCAAGGGCACGCTCACGGGCACGTTGGGTTGCGCAAGAAGTTCAATGCTGAAGTGATTCCCGAGCTTGCAAATAATGCTTCGTGTTATCGTTAGGTTTTTGTCAAGGAGTTCATCGTTATGTCAAATGGTCTTCCAAGTAAAAAAAGTTCATCTGCCAAGATCATCACATCCTGTCTTGGTCTATTCGTTATTTTGCTCTTCATATGCGTGCTGTGTTTGCCGATCCTCTTTTCCACCGCTGCGGGGAAAAAATTCCTGATCAAAATGATCAGCAACCGGACAGGGTTTGAGCTCGAGATCCAAGAGCTCTCTTTAAGCTGGTTTGGCTCTCAGAGGGCGGGGGGGGTCGATGCACAAAAACCAGATGAGCAGCTTCACTTGACGATCCAAGAGATTCAGACTGATGCGCCCCTTTGGAGATTGGTATGCATGAACGACGTGGGACAGATGCGTATCGCTGCCCCTAATTTGCAAATCATGAAGCCATTTCAACCCACACCCCCTCTTCCCCAGAAATCGGTGCCAAGTCCTCCTGTTAAGCCCAAAGGGGGGGCAGGAAAGGGAGGAATCCCCTTTCCGTTGAAGGGAAAAGTGGTTGTCGATGGGGGGAAGGTCGAGTTTAACTCACCCGGGTTGACTCCGATCATTTTCGATCAGATTGCACTTTCTCTAGATATGATCTCGAAAGATGAGATCGCCCTGACTTTAAACTGTACAACGAGCCCGCAAGGGCAAATCGCGCTAAAAGGGACAGCTTCCCATCTGAAAGCCCCTTTTCCAAATATTTCGATCCAATCGACGATTAACCAGCTCCCCGTGCGGGGAATCGATCAATTCGTCTCCATCCTCTCTCCTGAATGCAATGGGTTGATCTACAGTTTTTTGGGGCCGACGATCAATTTAGAATGTAATTTGAGCATGGGGGGAGGCAATTTTGATCTCCGCTTTAACGCGATCTCTCCCCAGCTGACCGCCTATGTCGCCACCCAATCGTTAAATGGGGTCCTCTCCCTTAAAAGCCCTGCAGAACTCAACTTCAACCTCACCCCTCCCCTTTTCCAAACGCTGGCTAAACTCCATCCTTCCCTTTTCAACCTCTCTCTGACAAAACCTGTTTTTTTTCAAACGACCATCGAACAATTTTCTTGCCCCATCCCCTCAAAAGCAAGTGATCTGCTTCAGGCTTCCTTTCAAGCAAAACTTGCCGCCCCTGCGCACATCGATCTGTCGTTAAATGGAAAACCCTTGTCACTCGACAATCTCATGATCGATGCTGCCCATTCTTTGGACGGGCAATTCTCAGCAAATCTTCGAGCAGAGACACAAATCCAGGGACAAGCAGGGGCAATCGCCATTGAAAGCCATATCGACATGCCATTTAAAGAGGGGATGCATGGGACACTTTCTTTAAATGCTGAAAAATTCCCTATCGGTCTGATCGGCCCTAGCTCTTTACCCGACCTTTTAGGTTCCCTCGTCGACCTTCAGGGGGCCATCGAATTCACCCCTGGAAATCAAAAGCTCCATATGAACTGGCAATCGCAGTTTTTAAAAATTCCAGACCTCAATCTCTCTCTCGGCCAATCATTGACGTTGATCTCCCCTTCCCAGTTCACTTGGGTATTAAATCCCAAATTCATCGCCGATTTTTTTTCTCCTGAAGAGTTCCAACTGGTCAAAGCAGATCCCCTTCAAGGGACAATTCAAAATCTCAACATTCCGATCCAAACTATCAAAAATTCAAGCCTCGAGGCCATTTTGAATGCGGGGAAGATGAGTTTCAGCGGAGAGTTTCCTTTAAATGTCACCCAGTTGCAAGCCGTGCTCTCCATCAATGGTCTCGACCAGATCGGACTACAAATTGAGGGAACACCGATCAAAGCCACAATGGCCGGCTCTTATAACCAGACAGCGGGGGTATTCACCCTTTCTAAACCTCTTCTCGCAGAGTACACTCTCGATAAAGAGACATTCAAAGCGCTCCTCCCTTCAGCCAGCCCATTGATAAAACCGGCCGTCGTCCAATTGTCTGTCGATCCTTTTTCCTTTCCTCTGTCAGGATTTGAATTGTTAAAGTTAAAGATCAAAGGGCAACTTTCAACTCCTGAGATCATCCTGGGAAATCAGGCAACCCAAGTCGCTCTTCAAAATACGATCCTCCCTTTTCAGTGGGACGGCCCAGGACAAACAGCCAGCGTTCAGTTGTCATCTCAAGCCGGACAAGGAGGCTCCTTGCAAGGGCAGTTCACTCTGTCCAATTTAGCCACAGGCTCTGCTGCCATTCAAGGCTCGCTCGACCTGCAAAATCTTTCTTCGACCCTTCTCGATACGTTTTCGGGCAAATGTTTGAGTGGGATCATCGGCCCCACTTTCACCAGTAAACTTAAGATGCAAAGCACGCCAGACAAGCAAAACCTCGCGGTCAAATGGATCAGTCCCTATCTCAACTTCGATATGGGAGTTGTGATCGCAAATAACAGCATGCAATTGCAAGGGACGAACAATCAACTGACTTGGATCCTCACTCCTGAGAGTTATAAATCGCTCGACCTTTTGCTCACAAATCAGACGCAGGGGCTCATCCCTTTTGAGATCAAAGAGAGCAGCACCTTCACAGCGACTCTTTCGAAACTCTCCCTCCCCGTTACAGCTAAGCAGAAAGTCGGTTCACTCATCGATCGATTCCCGAATTTGGACTTTGACCTTGGAAAACTTCAGCTCAGCGCTACAGGTCGCAATCCAAAATTGATTTTCTATGATAAATCTAGCCACGATACGATCCAGCTCTCCAACTTGACATTTTCATTGAACAAGAGCGATCAAAACCCTTTGGCCGTTTCGATGGATAGCACAATCACGACACAGAGCTCAAATGCAACCAGCTCAAAAAACGGTTCAATTTCCTTAAACGGCAAGTTACTGCAGACGGTAACTCCTGCGGGGACGTTTGATTTTTCTCAGCTCACGGGGAGTTTGCAGCTCAAAGCGCAACAACTTCCCTCGCGCGCGCTCGACATTTTTGCACGGGCTAAGGGACGGACCGATTTTCCATTCACAACGGTATTTGGGAATATGATCAATGCGACGCTAAACGTCGACCTCGATCGATTCTCAGGTCCTGTCACATTGAATGTGAATACTCCGTTAACTCGGGCCGATTTAAATGGAACCATTAAGAATGGGATTCTAACGCTCAGCGATGCGATCCACGTCCAGATGAAGATCACCCCAGAGGTCAGCCGTCTCGTCCTCAAGGAGGTCAACCCTCTCAACCTCTCTTATCTCTATTCCCAGGCCCCTGTGACCTTAGAAATGGGAGCCGCTGGATTTTCCTTCCCTCTCTATCCTTTTAGCCTGGATAAGATCACGATTCCTCAAGCGACGATCGAACTGGGAAAAATCACCTGCCGCAATGAAGGAAACGTTCATATCACCCTTGGACTCCTTAAACTCAAACAATTCGACAAAAGCAACGACCTCACTCTTTGGTTTGCGCCCATCGACCTCACCGTTAAACAAGGGATTGTCGCTATCGATCGCACGGAAATTTTACTCGCAGACACATTTGACATCTGCACATGGGGCAAAGTCGACTTGATGCAAGATTACGTCGACATGGTCCTAGGCCTCACGGCTCAAACCCTAAGTAAGGCCTTCGGCATCAAAAATTTGCCGGAGAACTATGTCCTGCAGATCCCGATGCGCGGAAAGGCTGATAATGTCCAGATCGACACCAAGAAAGCGACAGCCAAAGTGGCCTTGCTCCTCGCCTGGCAGCAAACAGGGGCAGCCGGGGCGGCAGGAGCGCTAGGAAAAGGGGCTGGAGGGGTGCTCGGGGGGATCATGAGTAAGGTGACCCCTTTGCCCGACTTTGACGCGAAAGTCCCCCCCGCCAAACACCCCTTCCCGTGGGAATCTCAAAAGGGAAAAACGTCTCATGAGCCCAATAATAAAAGAAGGCAATTCCACCCCAACGAAAAGCCCCTTAAACAGATCTTAAAATTGATCAGGTGATATTAAGCGGCTTTTTTTGCTTTTTCAGCGTAGGTCGACTTGAGGTGAAAGAACTCCCGCTTGGGAGACTCTGTGCAGAATTTTGTCAGCTCTTTTTCTTTTTCTTGCCAGTGGCTTTGAAAATCGCGAGCCTCTTCCAGGCTGTTCCAAATCGCTACTCCAACGACATGAGTTGGCTTTTTCTCATTGTGCCATAACTCAATGAAGTGACATCCATAATTTTGTGCTTTTTTGACGAGTTCATTTTCAAGAAAATTAAGCCCTTGAGTCTCCATCCCTTTTTTAAATGTATAATGCACTAGAGCGCGATAATTACCCATAGTTCCTCCCACATTTCTATATAAAATTAATTTACAACTATTTTAAATAATAAGTCAAATTAAATTTTATTCGCGCACAGAGTGGTAGAAATCTTCAGCAAGCTGCTCAAACATGAATCTCTTCGCACCGTCACTTATTAAAAAGGCTCCGATCCGGGACAAATATCCATTGTATTCTTCTTTAGACATCCCTTTCATGAAATGGTAGAGATCTTCCAAGCTGCTGAATGCTGTTCGATCGATATAGCAATCTTTGGGAATGTATTCTTCGACATTGCTCGCTCCCCAATAAATCGGAATCGTCCCTGCTGCAAAGCAATCAAAGATCTTTTCCGTAATATAGCCTGGCGCCCCTTTCGTATTTTCATAGCAAATGTTAAACCGGTATTTCTTGATCGTTCCAATTTTATCCTCAATCGTTCCTCGATAACTCTTGTATTCTGCAGGGTTCCAACGCCTGCCATAGAACTCAAATCCCTCTTCTCCCCTCTGTTCAAAGAAACGGATAGCTTCTATTCGCTCAGAATAGAGCTCATGTTCATAGCGGCTTTTTAAATTGGAAGCGACAAGGGTACAAAGTTTTTTCTCCTCAAAAGGGGTGATCTCCTCGATCATGGGAACCCATACAGGGTAGTGGAATTTGAAATGGGTCTTTCCATCCACAAGAGAATCATCCCACGTATACACTCGGGAAAAGCATTCCCGAATGCGGGGAAGGTACATGAGGCGGAGAACCGTCTTAGGCTCCCACATGAACAAGACGAGCTTCTCTTTAGGCAATTTAGAGAGATCGTATTTGCGTGCCACATCAGGTGAGATATTGAAAAAAACGATTTTGTCCACATCATCCGGCAGCTCTAACTTTCTAAAATCGAGCTTGCGCAAAAGCTTATGGAAAAACCCTTTTTTCTTTTGCAGCGCTCCTTTGTACTCTTTGATATCGACGACGACGACCTTTGCATCGTACCCACGTTGTTTTAGGACTTGGGTATAACACTCAGCATCGATCGGAAAGTTTGTGATGCATTGAATGATTTTTTCCGCATTTAATGGAAAAAACATGCAAATTAAACTGCAAGAAATACCGATCGCAAGTTGTTTACGCAATGGTCACTTCTTTGCAAAGATAAACGTCCTGGATCGCATGCAATAATTCAATCCCCTCTTTCATCGGCTTCTGGAACGCCTTCCGGCCTGAAATGAGCCCTATCCCTCCTGCTCTTTTATTGATGACTGCTGTCATCACAGCTTGACCCAGGTCGTTTTCTCCAGAGGGACCACCTGAGTTGATCAAACCCACACGACCCATATAGCCGTTGATCACCTGGTATCGGCAAAGGTCGATCGGGTGGTCGCTGCTTAGCTGCGTGTACATCTTATCGACCTGTTTACCGAAATTGAGAGCTTTAAAACCCCCATTGTTTTCAGGAAGCTTTTGTTTGACGATATCGGCACCAATGGTCGCACCGAGATGATCCGCTTGACCAGTTAAATCGGCCGCTTCATGGTAATCGACAGCAGAGGTCTTAAAAGCAGAGTTACGCAAATAGCACCATAAAACGGTCGCCATCCCCATCTCGTGAGCATGCGCAAAAGCATGGCTAACCTCTGTGATCTGACGGCGGCTCTCCGCCGAGCCGAAATAGATCGTCGCACCGACAGCGACACAGCCCATCTCATAAGCTTGCCTGACCGTCGCAAACAAGGTCTGGTCGTATTTGTTCGGATAGCTGAGCAATTCGTTGTGATTGAATTTAAGCAAAAAAGGGATCTTATGGGCGTATCGACGAGCGACCATGCCCAACACTCCCAGAGTAGAGGCGACTGCATTACACCCTCCTTCGATCGCTAATCGGACAATATTCTCAGGGTCGAAATACTCAGGATTAGGCGCAAAAGAGGCGCCGGCAGTGTGCTCCACTCCTTGATCCACAGGCAAAATCGAAAGGTACCCCGTTCCCCCAAGTCTGCCGCCATCGAACATCGACTGTAAGCTGCGCAAAACGCGAGGAGTGCGACTGGAAGGGACAAAAATCTGATCGACCCAATCTGGACCTGGGATATGCAGTTTCTCCTTTGGAACAGTTTTACATGCATGGGTGAGCAGATCTTTAGCTTTTGCGCCGAGTTGTTTTTCAATGTTCGAATAGGACATAGAGAACCTCCTAAAAATTAATCACGAGTTTATGCCATCTCCTTATAACAGCACAAGCGGTTTTCAGTTGTTAAAAAATCGACTTAAAAGGTAAACAAATTAAGTATCCTAGTTTTTTGTAGGCATATTTTAGGAGGAACCATGCTGAGAAATGGGAATTAGAATGATCAAAACTTTTCTCATGAGTGCATTTACACTATTTGCGCCTATTTACATTTCAGCATCCACACTGAAAAGTGAAATCGCGGAAAAAATTCAAGCTATTCCATTAAAAGATCGCGAAAGAGTGGAAAAACTCTTTCGCGGTCTCTTGTTTTTCCACGAATTTGCCTACACTTTATTTGGAGATAAGCCGGTCAGTGTCGATTGGTTTGATAGAGAACAGGAACAAACGACCGAACTGCAGGAATTATTTCGCATACGGCCTGATGGATACCGCGCTTGGGAGAAATACGCGCATCTCTTTCCCTCAAAAAATTATCTCTTTCTCTTTTGTGAAGATGTAAAAGCGGATTGCTATGAACTCACGTTGATCAATAAAGAAGCATTTCGGCAAATCGTCGATAAACATAGAGAAAAATTTGCAGAGTTGTTTGGTCCTGATTTTGACCCTGAAAAGCTTTTAAATCTCCTCGTTCAAAAGGGATCGCTGTGGAACACCCCCATGCGAGGCCGAGCTGATCTCATCGGAATCTTACTTGGTTATGGAAAAACCAACGCTGAGCTATTCCAAAAAAGAAATGAAATATTAAGAAAGGAAGGAATTAAAAAGGGAAGGACGCAGCCTTCTCAACAATTCGATTCCATTGATGCAGAACTCAACTTTCTCGATGCTTCTTTAAAGTCCTTTTCTAACGAAGGAAAAGTTTCTCTACACTTCATGCGCCTTCCCGGTTTTGTCGCTAACCCCCAACATGAAGAAACGGTGCAGTTAAGGCAAAAATACACCCAACAGAGAAAATACATCACTCAGCGCTACATTCGAAGAAATGTCTTGGAAATCACTTTAGAACAACTCATGGCTGAATCGAATCAAAACCGGGAAATTAAGTAGTCCGGCATTCTATTGATGGTGGGCTATTTCAAAGCTGGAAAATTGGCAACTCCGTTGGATTTACTGCATTGATCAAGACGGCGATCCTTATCTGTTACAAAAAAAATTCAGCTTTTAAAAATGCATAGGGGATGATAGTATTCCCAGAAGACTCGTGGAGGAATATTCATGGCTGTAAAAGACACGATGGAAGGCGAGATACTCCATCTTCTTGTGGATAATGGAGACCTTATCAAACTAGATGAAGCTTTAGAAAAATGGGCGTTTAAAGACTATAAAAGTCTAATACGTTTTTCTGTAAGCATGCTGCTCCTTGCAGAAGACAAATCTATCGCTATAAAAATGAAGGGTTCGCAAAGAGAAATCCGACCAGCAGAGGATCTTATAAGACCAAGCGAGGTAGAGAGTGAAACCACCTAATATAACTCCTCTTACTGATGACTACGATCCTAAGCAGTCAATACAGGAATTGTCGAACAACCTTATGCAGCCAGACAAGTTTGCAGATATCTTTTGCTATGCAGCCAAAACGCAAAAAAAAATTGACGACGTCATTAAAGAGAACTTTCAAGAAACTCTAAGAAAAGACAACGACACCATAAATGCCGTTAAACGAATTATTCAAGATTGTAACAAAGAAGACTTGATGTCCTTATTGAAAAAAATAGGGTTTGGAATCGGATTTGGGGTTTGGACTATCTTGACAATAATTTTAACAGCATGGGCAACACGCTTCTTTTCAAAGTAGATCCTTCAGACTGTCCATCTTAGTTAATATGGAATATGACTATTAATGAAAGGTTGCCAAATGAGATGCTCAACCATGTTTTTTATCATCTCGATCCCGTGAGTCTTGGAATGTGTTGCAAAGTCGATAAACAATGGCAGATCATAGCAAGTGATCCTCGCTTTTGGCAACAACTCGTGTCACGTTATGGAATTTCAGACTATTTAAATCGTATTCCATCTACCAGCCTATGTCCAAAAAATCCGAGCAGTCAATTTCCACATCTGCACGAGATCGGTTTTCATGTCATCGGCTCAGAGGAGCAACTCGTTAAACTGATAAACAGAGTGATCGATGCCATTGGATTGAACCAAAAGGGGGTCGTTGTTTGTGATTTTCCTAGGTTAGCTCCATTGACGGATGGGACGACACCTTGCATTAAAATGACGTTAGGATATGGAAATATCGCTCCCCATTCGGCGCCAGATATCCATGAGAGATGTGTGGTATGCATCGATGGTATCGAAGAGATGAATCACTCCGTGGGATTGGCTGACCACGCTCCTGCAGACGAAATAAATCGGGACAATTTCACCATATTTAATATTGAATTGATTCCACAAAAACGTTGCATCCAGGATATCGATTATTCGATCCCTGGTTATACCATCGATAGAAAGATCTATCTCTCTGGGTTCAGCGATTCATTCCATGAGAATATCCAGAATAGGGTTCATTCACGCATTGCTGAACTTAAATCGACCTATGCTGTCGGCTTGATTGGAGCCCTGAGTGAACGGGCCGTCGATTATTTCGGTCCAGAATATCTCCGTATTGGGTGTGAAGGGGCCATCACATTGGGTATAACGGCGTGGACTCTGCCTCAGCTATATTCTCTTGTTAACGGCGGTCCTGAAGCTGTCAAAAACACTTTAAACGGGTTCCATTAGTATTATATCGAAAATGATGTTCCTACCAATTGCTACCAAAATCTACCAATTTGGTAATTGAAAATGCAAGTCACTAACAATCAGTATTTTATGATTTCGATTTAACATTGACGACTAAATCATCATTTTGCTACCATTTAATTAGAAATCGGTAGCAATTCATGAAAATGCCTCGCAGGCCTCCAGATATCCGCGACAAACAATTGGCCTATTTTTCTTCCCCAGAGAAATTCGATTTGATGCGGAGAGAAGGAGATAAAGCAGAAGAAGAGGGTAAATACCGTCATTGGGACATTTTGCGCCATTTGACTCCGCCAAGCGGATTGACCTTGGAAGAGTGGTGGATTGGGATTAAAATGAGACGCCTTCTCAGCTTTAAGCCTGTCCCTTTATTGGACCGCGATAAAAAAGATCCCTTTTCCTATAACCTTCCAAACAAGGTGCTCGAGCAATTGCATCAAATCGACCTTGGGGCAGGTGGAATGATCGAATTTCCCGAGCCCATAGTAAATCCTCATACTCGAGATCAATACATTGTCCACTCTCTTATCCAGGAAGCGATCACTTCGAGTCAAATTGAAGGAGCTGCCACAACCCGAAAAGTGGCTAAAGAAATGTTAAGATCTGGTCGTCCTGCAAAGGATAAAAGTGAACAAATGATCTTGAATAATTTTCACACGATGCAAAAGATCAAGGAGTGGAAAGAGCAGCCCCTTTCCCAGGATTTGATTTTTGAAATTCACAAAACTGTAACGGAACAAACTTTGGATAATTCGGATGCTGCAGGGAGATTACGCACGTCAGATGAACACGTCATCGTAGAAGATGGGACCTCAGGAGATATTTTACATGCTCCTCCCCATGCCAATGAACTCTCAGAAAGATTGGAGGCGATGTGTGATTTTGCAAACGGAAAAACACCCGTTCAATTCATCCATCCTGTCATCCGTGCCATTATTCTCCATTTTTGGTTGGCTTACGACCATCCTTTTGTCGATGGAAATGGAAGGACCGCGCGCGCCTTGTTTTATTGGTTAATGTTGCGTCATGGATATTGGCTTTTTGAGTTCATTTCCATATCGGAAATTATCCTGAAGGCGCCTGTCCAGTATGGAGAAGCATTTCTTTATACAGAAACAGATCAGAATGATCTTACTTACTTTATTATTCATCAAACTGAAGTGGTTCGGAAATCAATCCAATCTTTGCATAATTATATTAAGCATAAAGCACATGAATTAAGTGAAGTAGAGTCACTGATTAAAAGGGATGGGAAATTCAATTCGAGACAAGAAGCATTATTGGCCCATGCCCTCCGCCATCCTGGCACAGATTATACTATAGAGGCCCACCGGAATAGTCATCGGATCGCCTATGATACTGCCAGGCATGATTTACAAGATTTATATGAAAAGGGGTTGTTAAAAATGGTCAAGAAGGGCAAGGCGTATGTTTTCACAGCTCCTGCGAATTTAGCTAGCCTTATACAAAAAACCTAGTGCTGCTTAAGGTTCATTTTCCGATGTGTCTAAAAAAGGAGAGCTAAAATCCCAAATTCTAATGGTTCGATCATCTGAGCATGAAATGAGCCGATCCCCATGCCATATTATGTTGTTGATACGCCCATAATGACCTATAAGCGTCCGCATCAATTTTTGGCTTCCAAGATCCCAAATCTTAATTGTGCGATCATCGTAGCTTATAGCAAGCATATTTCTATACGCGCTGATGCTGATCTCACTTGGATAACTTTCAATTATACCTACTTCTTTTTCCCTTTTAAGATCCCAGATCCCAAAAGCATGATTATTTAAACCGCAAATGAGCAGATTCTCGTGCAGTAACACACTTTTGATCTGATTATTGACTTGAATTTCATAACAACCTTTACCTTTTTCAAGATCCCAAATCTTCAGGACATTAGCTCTACATCCTGAGGCTAAAACGAGCCGATTCTGATACACTAAAGTACCTCTTAAGTATTGATCCTCGTCAAATACTCGCACCTCTTTTCGGTTTTCCAGATCCCAAATGCGAGTCGCATCGCCTGAGCAAGAAATGAGCTGTTTTCCATAGATTGCGATATGAGTGACCTTATCTTGATGACCTTCAAACGTATGCACCTCTCTTCCGCTTTTAAGATCCCAAATCTTGATTGTCGCATCATCAGAGCATGATATGAGCTGATTCTCCCCATAGATTAAAATGTTATTAATTCCACGTTGATGTCCTTTAAAGTTGTGCTCCAGGATTCCCTGTTTGAGGTCCCACATCTTTATTGTGCAATCCTCTGAAGCTGAGATGAGCTTATCATCGTGTGGTAAAAAATTGTGGATTAGCTCTTCGTGACCTGTAAATGTGTGGATCTCTGTTCCCTCTTTTAGATCCCAGATCTTCATTTTAAAATCGCACGAGGATGAAATGAGCTGCTCTTTATATATACGAAAATTATCGATCGTATCGTCGTGACCTTCAAGTGTGAAGAGCTCTTTTCCCATTTTAAGATCCCAGACCTTCATTTTGAGATCCTCAGAGGAGGAAATGAGCCAGTTTTCCCGTGCTAAAATGTTATTGACCCAGTCTCGATGACCTTCGAGAACGTGAAGTCTATATTTTTCAACTTTAATATTATGCTCTACGCTTGCGAGATGTTTATAAAGAGCAAAACCTGTTTGAGAATGTGTATAAGCAGAAGGAAAATACTTCTCTAAAAAAGACTCCCATGAAATGGAATCTGAAAAAATGTGAGCATAAAAATAATGGTCTGCGAATGCAAGATCTCTTCTCTGAGGTATGTCTAAATAAAAGCAAATCAGTTGTAAAACATCGATTGGCAAAGACTTTGCATTAACTGAAATTGCTGTTGGATGACATGTCCCGGTCCCTTTAAACGAAATCATTTCTAGACTCATAGAAATACCTAACTGAGATTGAAATGATGAGAAGTATATCTAAAAATGATTTAAGCAGGCGAGCAGATCGTCGGGATCATTTCTTCATCGTTGGTAATCGAGCCTTTATAGACGATCCCTTTGTGGGGATCCAGGGTCACGGTTTGCCCATCGGTCAGCAAGTTCATCGCACTATCCGCACGGGTCAGGATCGGAATATCGAGCGTCTTGGCGAGATGAAGGGCGTATTGCTCTGAATCGGTGTCCTCAGGATGGTTCTGCAGGACAATCCCTAAGGCATACTTCAGGAGTGGCGAATAAGAATCATTGCACCTGGAGATGACCACAATCCGATCGCGGATCTCCCCGTGCCGTTTTTCATCAGAGGCGTGGAGCAGTGTCACTTTCCCATGAATTCTCCGACCTGGACGGGAGTGTCCGCGGACAAGCACAGCGCCAATGCTCTCTATCCGCATCATATTGGTCGTTCCGCTGATCCCGAAAGGCTCTCCAGCAGTCAAGACGAAGAGATCACCATATTTCAAAATCCCTTTTTTCAGAGCAAAACAGCTCGTGATCGTAACGGCTTCCTGCACATTTTTTGCAGAAGCTGGTTCCACAGGGATGATCCCCCAATTTAGGGCCATCTGATTATAAATTTTGTGATGGGGGGTCAGGACGACGATCGGCATCTCAGGCCGAAACCGGGAGACCACTCGCGCAGTGAATCCACTATTCGTAAAACAAAAAATTCCACGCGCCTGGGCACCATAAGCCGTCTTGACTGAGGCGAGTGCCACAGAATTGGAGACATCGTTGAAATCGATCCGGGATTCCCGGTTAAAAAACTCCCGATAATTAAAATCTTTTTCCGTCTCTTCGACAATGCTCTTCATCATTTTAACGGTTTCGATCGGATATTGCCCCACAGCTGTTTCCCCAGAGAGCATGACGGCAGAAGTGCTATCGTAGATCGCATTGGCGACATCAGACACCTCAGCGCGAGTCGGACGGGGATTTTTGATCATCGACTCGAGCATTTGCGTCGCTGTGATCACAGGCTTTCCCGCTTGGTAACATTTACGGATCATCATTTTCTGCAGTCTAGGGACCTCTTTGAGAGGTAATTCCACTCCTAAATCCCCTCTGGCTACCATGATCCCATCAGCAACCTGAACGATCCCATCAAAATTTTGGACGCCTAAGCTGTTTTCGATTTTTGCAATGACGATAATTTCCGATTTCTTTTGATTGATGAGAAGGCTTTTGATTTCAAGGACGTGATCTGGAGAACGGATGAAGGAAGCGGCGATGATATCGACATCATGCTCGCAACCAAAGGCGATATCCTCCTCATCTTGCCTTGTCATCGCAGGGAGGTCGATGTTAACTCCAGGAATATTGACCCCTTTGTGATCCTTGATCAGGCAAGGATTCTCAACTTCGATGACGACACCCTCTTTCCGCTTCTCGACGACATGGGTGATGACATAACCATCGTCGATGAGTAGACGCATGCCGATATCCAAAGCATCTATGGCGGCAGATGGAGTGACTTGCACCTTATTTTCATCCCCTGGCACTTCCTCTTTCACAAGGAGAAGACGTTGCCCCGCCTGCAATTCAAATTGATCATTTTTAATTTTGCCCAGGCGGATCTCAGGCCCTTTCGTATCGAGCATGATCGCAAGGGGCATTTTTTTTTCTTTGCGAGCTCTCTTCAAATGGGCAATGGTTTTGGAGTGATCGTCGTGCGTCCCATGGCTGAAATTGAGGCGAGCGACATTCATCCCCGCATCGATGAGCTGCACGATCTTTTCATACGTTCCAACGGAGGGGCCGATCGTACAAATGATCTTTGTCCTCACCTGCATAAATATCCTTAATCTCTCCATTGAGTTCATATATAACAGAAAAAGCAAAAGATTCAAACTTTCCCTTGTCTATTAAATTCAATGGATGTACAAATGGTCGTTACATCACTCTGACGACCTGTTGGAGTCAACATAAGGGAGGGTTACCATGAAAACGGGATTAAAGCGTTTTTTAGGAATCATTTGTCTTTTGGTTTTTTTAGCTACGGCTTCCGCAGAGAGTAGCGATTCGCGATGCCCTTGCCAGCCGAAACCTCCCAATTCCAATAAAGCTTTCGAAAAGACTTACCTCAAATCATCAGACGTTGAAATCGGGGAAAATAAAATTCTAGTGAGAATCGAAGATAAAATCATCCCTGCCATCGCCCTTTTTTCAGATGATCAGGGAATTTATGTCCTCGTTAGAAAACGGCAAGGTCGATGTCCTGAGGATTATTGGGAATGCGACACGTGCTCAGGATGTACTCCTTGGTACCACCCCGAATGTGATTGGTGCGGCTACGATTAGACCTTTCAGATAACCCATTTCCGTGTGCGTGCCCGTGCCCTTGCCCGAAGTTCTTTAATCGGGCACGGGCAAGGGCACGCACACGGGCACGGAATGAGGCTTGGGCTCTTGCAACTGGATCCAATTCCATTCGCTTTCGATGATCGTCTTTAAATGGGAATGCTTCGGCTCCCATCCCAAGACTTTCTTAGCGAGTTGAAAGTCTGCAGTCAAAAAAACGGGGTCCCCTTCACGTCGGGGGGCCTCTTTAATAGGAATCGGCCGCTGAGTTACAGAGCAAGCAGTCTCGATCACTTCCTTCACTGAAACTCCCTTTCCTGTGCCGAGATTGAGAATGACGCTCGGTTTGCCTTGGAGCAAGTACTGGAGGGCTTTGACATGAGCATCTGCAAGATCGACGACGTGGACATAATCACGGATCGCCGTCCCATCTTTCGTGGGATAATCGTTTCCAAAAATTTCCAACATCTGCCGCTTTTGACTTGCGACCTGGAGAACAATGGGAATGAGATTTTGAGGTGAATATCCCCGCTCTCCACATTCTGTTTTTAAATCGGCGCCTGCCACATTAAAATAACGGAGAACGGCATATTGAAGGCCATAAGCTCTCCTAAAATCTTCGATAATTTTTTCCACCATCCATTTTGAAGTTCCATACGGGTTAATCGGCAGGCAAGGATCTGTCTCTTTCAGAGGAGAAAATGTCGAGGTCTGACCATAGACGGTCGCTGTGCTGGAAAAAATGATCTTGCTCACTGCTTTTTCCCTCATGACGTCCAACAAAATCACAGATCCGCAGACGTTGTTAAGGTAATATTTTGCAGGGTCCTTTACCGATTCTCCCACCGCTTTGAATGCGGCAAAATGGATGACTGCAATGGGGTGATATTTATCGATCGTCTCAGAGAGTTTTTCTCTATCGGAGAGATCCCCTTCCTCCAGAATCCCCCATTTTACCGCCTCAGCGTGCCCATTTGTTAAATTATCGTAGATAATCGGACGGAAACCTGCTTCTGTTAAAGCCTTACAAGTTTGGGTCCCGATATATCCAGCTCCCCCCGTAACGAGGATAGCTTGTGGAGATTCCTTTCCCCAAATTGGCAAAAAATAAAAAAAAAGAAGAGGAAGTTGTAAAATTCTCTTTGAAAGCCAAAAAAAAACTGAGATCATCAGGGCTCCAACCATTAAAACATTTTTTTAACCACAGAGAGCACAGAGATCACAGAGGCGCGGGGCGCGCAAGAAAAATACAAAAAAGTGTAATTTCTTGCGCGCCCCGCGCCTCTGTGATCTCTGTGCTCTCTGTGGTAAAATATTCTTTTTAATGATGAGTGCCCTAGGTAATCATATTGTGATGGTGACTAAGAAATTCAGAATGTGGAAAATGTATTCCAGAATTATATACACTCTTTTTTTTTATGCAAGAGCCTCAAATCATTTTGAAAAAAGTCAAGGTCCACAATTTAAAAAGTGTCGACCTGGTCTTAAACCACAATCAGTTGATCGTCTTTACTGGGGTTTCAGGCTCGGGAAAATCATCGCTTGCTTTCGATACGATTTACGTCGAGGGTCAACGGCGCTATGTCGAATCGCTCTCCACTTATGCGCGTCGCCATCTGGGCGATCTGGCCAAGCCCGATGCAGAGCTGATCAGTGGGATCTCTCCGACGATCGCCATCGAACAAAAGACAGCGGGGCGAAATCCCCGTTCGACGGTCGGCACGATGACGGGAATTTACGACTTCATGCGGGTCCTCTTCGCTCGTATCGGGATCCCCCATTGCCCGATCAGCGGCGAGGTCGTCTCTCCCCAAAGCGCTGAGCAGATCTTGCGCACTCTCCGTGAAATGCCACAAGGGACACGCCTGATCCTCCTCGCCCCTTTTGCAAAAAATAAAAAGGGGGAATTCAAGGAAGATTTTGCAGAACTTGTCCGCAAGGGGTATACGCGGATCCGTCTCGATCGAAAGATCGTCGATTTAAGTGAGGAGATCAAAGTCGATGGGAAAGTCGCTCACGATATCGATATCGTGATCGACCGTTTGAGTTTAAGACCTGAAGAGGAGAACCGACTAGCAGAGGGTGTGACTCAAGCCTTGGAGGTGGGTCACGGATTGATGAGCGTCGAAAATAGTGATAGTGGAGAGGAAACCCTTTTTTCTCAGCATGCCTACTCACCCAAATCGGGACTCTCCTATGGCCCCTTGGAACCTTCCGATTTTTCTTTCAACCACCCCACGGGGATGTGTCCGACCTGTCAAGGTTTGGGCAACATTCAAGAGTTCAACCTCGAGAGGATCATCGATCCCAATCTATCGATTGCTCAAGATTGTTGCTCGATCGCGAGCTCCTACAAGACGGTGCGCTATGGCAATATTTACGATAACCTGGCTCGCCTTTACGACATTCGATATCGATACGCCTTGGAAAAAACTTTCTGAGAAAGCAAAAAAAGTTTTCCTCTATGGGACAGAGAAAAAATGGACGCAGATGAAATTCGTCCACCCTCTTAAAAAAAGTCGATGGACTGAGTATGTGCAATGGCGCGGAGTCCTCTTTGAAGCAAAAGAGCGTTTCAATGAGGCGAAAAGCGAGCTCTACCGCTCCAAAATGAAAGGATTACTGCACGAATCGGTCTGCCCTGACTGCCAGGGTGAGAAGATCCGCCCCTATCCCGCAGCAACGACGATCGGCGGAAAAAGGATCGCCCAAATCACCGCGATGGCGATCGATGATGGGCTTCAATTCTTTCAAAAGCTTAAATGGACTAAGAACGAAAGGATCATCGCTGAAGAGCTTCTCAAAGAGATCACCCAACGGCTCCAATTTCTCATCGGCGTCGGATTGCATTATCTCAGCCTCGACCGGACAGCACCGACACTTTCAGGAGGGGAATCTCAACGTGTGAGGCTCGCCTCCCAAATTGGATCGGGCCTTGTCGGCGCGACTTATGTTCTCGACGAACCATCGATAGGATTGCACCCGAGGGACAATGCCAAATTACTAGATACTTTAAAGAGTTTGCGAGACAAAGGAAATACTGTGATCGTCGTCGAACACGATGAAGAGACGATCCGCGCTGCCGATACAATTGTCGATGTCGGCCCCTTGGCCGGGAAATTCGGCGGTAAAATCATCGTCCAAGGGGATCTGCAAGAACTTCTCTCCTCTCCAGATTCGATCACCGGAGCCTATCTTTCAGGAAAAAAACAGATCCCTATCCCCAAGCGGCGTGCTTGGACAAAGGGTTTAACCCTCGAAGGAGCCTCTCACCACAATTTAAAAAATATCGACCGTTGAAATCCCTCTCAAAGTCTTTATCGCAGTCACCGGCGTTTCAGGATCGGGCAAATCTTCCCTCATCACCGATACCCTCTATCCCGCTTCTCTCTAACCATTTGCACAATTCACAGCTCCCTATCGGCAAACACAAAAGGATCAGCGGATTGGATCAGATCGACAAAGTGATTGCCATCGATCAAACACCCATCGGACGCACGCCCCGTTCCAATCCTGCCACTTTTATCAAGCTCTTCGACGATATCCGCGATCTATTTAGCCAGCTTCCAGAAAGTGTGGCTGCAGGCTATAAAGCAGGCCGATTTAGCTTCAATGTCAAAGAGGGCTCGTGCCCTCATTGCTCTGGAATGGGAATGATCAAAATCGATATGGACTTCATGGAAGATGAATGGGTCCCTTGCGAGCATTGCAAAGGACAGCGCTTCGATACCAACACCCTTTCTATCCTCTACCGGGGCAAAAACATCTATGAAGTCCTCGAAATGACCGTCGCTGAAGGAGTCGAGTTCTTCTCAGCGATCCCTCACATCAAATCAAAGCTCGACACATTCATCGATAGTCGGCCTCGACTATATCAAATTCGGCCAGCCCTCTCCGACGCTTTCTGGAGGTGAAGCCCAACGGATCAAACTCGCCAAAGAACTCTCCCGGCCATCTACTGGCAATACGTTCTATATCCTCGATGAGCCGACGACAGGGCTGCATTTTCACGACATCAAAAAACTGATCGACGTCCTGCAAAAACTGGTCGATCGGGGCAATACCGTTCTCGTGATCGAACACAACATGGACCTTGTCAAAACTGCCGACTGGATCATCGATTTAGGTCCTGAAGGGGGCAAGTTCGGCGGAGAGTTGATCGCTACCGGGACCCCTGAAAAAATCGCTAAACTTGAAAACACCCGACAGCAGAAGCACTCAAGTCATTTTTAAAGCCTCGCCCTATCGAAACGGCGCTAAAGACTTCTTCCCCACTACGCGCGCCGATGCAATACATTATCGTGGAAGGGGCCCAGCAGAACAATTTAAAAGGGATCGATGTCCAAATTCCTCGAGGAAAAATCACGCTCTGCACAGGCCCTTCCGGTTCTGGAAAATCCTCCTTTGCCTTTGAAACGGTCTACGCAGAAGGACAACGTCGCTACATCGAATCGATGTCAGCCTACGCCCGTCAATTTGTCAAACAAATGCCAAAACCCAAAGTGGATCATATCGATGGGCTCTCTCCTGCGATTGCCATCGAACAAAAAAGCCATGCGGGCAATCCCCGCAGCACGATCGGCACGATGACGGAGACCTACGATTTTTTACGCCTCCTCTTTGCCCATCTCGGCACCGCCTATTGTCCAGAAACCGGAGAAAAAATTCTCACAATCAGCAAAGAGGATGTTTTGAAACGGCTGCTCGACCTTCCCGAGCGGACAAAACTGCAGATCCTCTCCCCTCTTACCCTCAAGCGGAGTGACAAGTTTGAAGAGATCAAAGAGAAATTACAGCGTCAAGGCTTCTTACGCATCCGCTTGAATGGGATCTATTATGAGCTCGATCAGGAAATCCCTTTCGACAAGCAGCGCAAAAACACACTGCTGCTCGTCATCGACCGGCTGATGATCTCTGCTGAAAATAGAAAACGTCTTTTCGACGCGATCGATCAAGCGACGACCCTCTCTGGAGGGACGCTCATCGCTGCGCTGGAAGATCGAGACCTCTTTTTTAATCTCTCGTTTTCCGTTCCAAGTACTGGGAAATCTTACCCTCCCATCACCCCGCATACTTTTTCCTTTAACACAGAACAAGGGATGTGTCTCGACTGTCAAGGTCTTGGATTTCAATATGGGGCCGATCTGACGGGGCATTTAGAAATCATGAAAATGAATCCTGTTGGACTGCTCCGTTTACTCTGGAAAGAAAATCTCACCAAAACAACCCTCTCTCTGTTTCTCGAACTGCTCAAAAAATTAAAAATTCAGCCGCGCGATCCCCTTTCTGAACTGAATCCCGATCAATTGCAAATCCTGTTTTCAGGTGTTAAGGAAGATAAAGGGATCGATACCCATCAGCTCCTCTTTAAATGGCTCGGGTTTAACTCTGTCCTCGCTCTGCTTGCCAAAAGCTCCAACCCTGCCGTTCGTGAACCTCTTCTACCCCTCCTCGATCAAAAGATGTGTCTTTCTTGTGGAGGGACCCGCCTTAATCCCCTGGCGCGCAACGTCAAAATTAAGAATTTGTCGATTGCCGATCTGTGCCGATTACCTGTCGATGAGGCTGCGGAGTTCATCGAAAGCATCAAACTCTCTGAGGATGATCATGTTTTTCTCGAAGAGACATTAAGGCAACTCAAAACACGTCTCCATTTTCTGTGTGCCATCGGCCTGGGCTACCTCTCGCTGGAACGGAGCGCACCCACTTTAAGTGGCGGAGAATCGCAAAGGATCCGCCTTGCGAGGCAGCTCGGCAGTGGACTCACCGGATGTCTCTATGTCCTCGATGAACCGACAATTGGCCTCCATCCCCATGACAATGAGCGGCTGAATCGCGCCTTGACACAACTCTGCTCCCTTGGCAATACGCTACTTCTCGTCGAGCACGATCCACTCACGATTGAGCTCGCAGATCATATCCTCGATTTTGGGCCGATGGCTGGAAAACAGGGCGGAAAAGTCACTGCCTCCGGCACTTTTGAAGAGATCAAGGCCAACCCATTATCGCTCACAGGACAGTATTTAAGTGGAAAGAAAAAAATTCCCCTCCCCTCTTCTCGGCGCAAAGGGAAAGATTTTCTCCAGATCCGCCACGCGACTTTGCACAACCTGAAAAATATCGATGTCGATCTTCCCCTCCAAACCCTCACTTGCATTACCGGCGTTTCAGGTTCAGGAAAATCGACTCTTGTGAGCGATCTTCTTCAAACAGCTGTTGCAGCTGCGCTACGGGGCAAAAGAGGGAGATTCAAAGCTGACAATGAGATTACCCATCTCGGCACGACATTTCAAGGGATGGGAGCCTTTGATAAACTCCTCGTCCTCGATCAAAATCCGATCGGTCATACCAGCCGTGCAGATGTGAGCACTTACGTCGACCTCCTCTCCCCGCTGCGCTATTTTTTCGCTTCACTTCCTGAGGCCAAAGCGCGGGGCTTGAGTCCCAAAAACTTCAGTTTTAACCATCGAAAAGGGATGTGCACCACTTGCTGGGGACTCGGAACGCGCTACATCTCGATGCAATTTCTCCCTCCCGTCAAGGTGACTTGCGAATCTTGCCACGGCTACCGTCTCAATCCGCTGAGCTTAAAGGTCACCACTAAAGGAAAACACCTCGGCCACATCCTACAGATGACAGTGGAAGAAGCCCTTTCCTTTCTCCCCCCTATCCCTAAATCGGTAAGGATCCTGGAGACACTGATCTCGGTCGGCCTCGGCTATCTCCAACTCGGACAAGAGATCGCCACCCTTTCAGGAGGTGAGGCGCAACGGATCCGCCTATCGAGGGAACTCTCAAAACGCTCGACAGGAAGCACCCTTTATTTACTCGACGAGCCCACTGTCGGACTCCACACCGATGACATTGTCAAACTTCTGCACATTTTCCAGCGCCTCGTCGAGATGGGCAATACCGTTTTCATCATCGAGCATAATCTCGACCTGATCGCTACAGCTGACCATCTGATCGACATGGGCCCCGGCAGCGGCCTAAGTGGCGGCAAGATCATCGCGACAGGCACCCCCGAAGAGGTCGCCCAGAATAAGAGTTCTCTCACCGCCCCCTATTTACGGGAGCACCTCCGCTTTCTGAAAGGCAGGGTGTGATTAAATATGCTAGCAGATGAAATTGCTATACCCAAGTAAACTCAAAAATCGGGATTTGGGCAGCCTCAGAGCATAAAACTTTAGAAAAAAATAAACAGGATAATAGGATGGACAGGATGGGGAATTTAATATTTTATTCCCCATCCTGTCCATCCTATTATCCTGTTTATTTTCTTTAGATCGATGCGCTGGTCGGTGCTCAAGGCTGAATTTTCACTCACGAGCGATATAAGTCTGCGGAGAGAGATTTTAATTAATTCTTTTTCATGATATTTGAATAGCCTTAATTTTTTCCTCACGAACAGCATCGGCGGCAGATTTTATCTCCAAGGGAAGTAAAATAACAGCTTTATGGTTATTCAATTGCTTATAGAGGCTAGTTAAATCAAATGCGACTTTGCTGGCGTCTTCCACTTCAAGATGACTATACCCTGCAATAAGAACTATCTTAGCGTGCTTGAGGCCCAAATTTAAAAGAAAGGAAGCTATTTTCATTAGAGTGTTATTCATAGCCGTTGTACGGATCGGAAAGGTCTGTTCCGCGACAGAGTGTTCCTGCTCCATTTTTTGTATTTGTAAGATGTAGTGGGATTTCAGAACTTCCTCATACCATTCAGTAATTCGCGCCAAATTTGTTAGTGTACTGGGGAATAGCCGTTGTTTGTAAGTTGAGTCTATTGTCACTATTTTGTTCATAAAAGCAGAAAAGAATTCCTGATTTGATGAGACTTGGGTACTCAGTTCAGAGAGTTCTTCAACGGAATGGAACATCTCTTTTGGCAACAATTCTGCTGCTTTTTTTATGACATATAACCTATCCATATCCAATTCCTCATCCAGCTCATTATATCTCTTTTTAATTGCAGCCATTATTTTGTTCACTTTCTTTTGGTTATCCCATCCTATGGCATAGATATTGTCCCTGAATGCGGGATTCAGAGATTCGACTTCGAACATCCAACTTTTATCTTCATCATTTAAAACTTCCATTGAGGAATATCCTTCCAAAATAAGAAGAACAGGACCCCGCCGGGCCAAAAAATTAATAAAAGCTGATTGATCTGATGTGCACTGCTCATTATCATGAATTTCTCCCATAAGAAACAGATCTGCTTCTCTCAACGTTTGAACATTGAACTGACGCGAGATTGTATAAGAGGAAAGAAGTTGTTCCAGTTTCGTATCTCGGACTTCCAATTCATTTTTTGCTATGAGTTGCATTCTTTGTGACGTTGACCCAACAGCCTTTACATCGCGATCTTCCAAATAATAACAAACTCCCATTACACGATCTGAATCTAAATAGTTAATACTCATATTACACCTAATCATTTAGTTTTTTAATTATATTAACAAAACTAAGTTTAAATTAAAAGTAAAATAAACTATTATTCTTTTTATATAATTAAATATTTGATTTACGGCATTTAAAGAAAAATCTTAGGCTATTAATTAATTATTTTTTATTATATTTGAATGGCCTTCATTTTCTCCTCATAAGCAGCAGTGACGGCAGAATTTATTTCCACAGGGAGTAAAATAGCAGCTTTATGGTTATTCAATTGCTTATAGAGGCTAGTTAAATCAAATGCGACTTTGTTGGCGTCTTCCACCTCGAGATGACTATGCCCTGCAATAAGGACTATCTTAGTGTGCTTGAGACCCAAATTTGATAAAAAGAGAGCTATTTTCATTAGGGTGTTATTCATAGCCGTTGTACGGATCGGAAAGGTCTGTTCCTGGACAGAGTATTCCAGCTCCGTTTTTTGCATTTGTATGTTGTTGTAGACTTTCATAACTTCCTCATACCACTCAGTAATTTGCACCAAATTTCTTAGTGTACTGGGGACTAGCCGTTGTTTATAAGTTGAGTCTCTTATCACTATTTTGTTCATAAAAGCAGAAAAGAATTCCTGATTCGATGAGACTTGAGTGCTCAGTTCAGAGAGTTCTTTAACGGAAGGGAGCATCTCTTTTGGCAACAATTCTGCTGCTTTTTTCATGACATATGACCTATCCATATCCAATTCCTTATCTAGCTCATTATATCTCTGATCAATTGCAGCCTCCATTTTTTCCAATTGCTCCATATCATCCCATCCGATGGCATAAATATTGTTCCTCAATGAGGGATTCAGTGATTTGACTTCGATCACCAAGTTTTTATCTTCTTCATTTAAAACTTCCATCGAAGGCCATTCTTCAAAAACAACAAGAACAGGACCTCGCCGGGCCAAAAAATTAATAAGAGCTGATTGATCTGATGTGCACTGCAGATTGTCATGAATTTCTGCCATAAGAAAAAGATCTGCTTCTCTCAACGTTTGAACATTGAACTGACGCGAGATTGTATAAGAGGAAAGAAGTTGTTCCAGTTTCGTATCTCTGACTTCCAATTCATTTTTTGCTATGCGTTGCATTCTTTGTGATGTTGACCCAACAGCCTTTACATCGCGATCTTCCAAATAATAACAAACTCCCATTACACGATCTGAATCTAAATAGTTAATACTCATATCATACCTATATCATTAAGTTTTTTAATTATATTAACAAAAATAAGTTTAAATTACAAGTAAAATTATATTTTATTAATTTAAAGTAATAAAAATTATTTTAATTATACAGCATTTAAAGAAAAATCTGAGGCCATGGGAGAAGTTCAACCTTGAAATCTATATAAGATTAGATTAAAAAAAAGTTTATAACTCCTATTTTTCTAAATCGAGATGAGATGGTCGATCAAAATGAGCTGATGGGTTTTCTAAAGAAAAGCGACCTCTTCCACAACCTTTCTGAAGAAGAATTCCAACTTCTCATTCCACTGATCAGAACAGAGTCTTTTGATAAAGATCTCTTGATCGTCAAAGAAGAAGAAAAAGGGGAAGCGCTCTTTCTCATTAAAACAGGAATCGTCGAAATCTTAAAGAAGGATAAAGAACATCAAACCTTTTATCGGTTGGCATTATTACAGCCTGGGGATTCGTTCGGCGAAATGGCAATTTTGGGAACCAAAACTCGAATGGCTTCTGCAAAAGCTTTAGAAAAGACGGAAGTGGTGATTTTGGATCTAAAAGATTTCGAAAGGCTTGCAGAGAAATCTCCAGCATTCTCGAAAATATCGATGAACATAGCGAAAAAAGGATCCAAACAGCTCGAAATCGCAAACGAAACAACTGTCAAATTACTTAAAGAAGAGCTCAGGCTGACAAAAACTCATGATCAGATGAGCCGATTCATTATCTACCTATTCATCCTTCTTACTTTTTTTGTTTATACTTTAAAATTCTTTGAGCAATATGGTTCTTATTCGCCAGTTTCAAAGCTACTCGTTTCTTGTCTCATCCTGTGTTTTGGCGTTTCAGGGGCTCTATTAGTCAAAAGAAGCGGTTATCCTCTCGAATTTTACGGGCTATCTCTTAAGAATTGGAAAAAAAACAGCATTGAAGCTGTTTTCTATACGATTCCTATTCTGATAATGATGGTAGGAATAAAATGGTTCGTGATCAAAACAATCCCTGCTTTTAGCCAATTATCAGTATTTGAATTCGGCAATCGATCCCATTCTTTCTTGCACCAGGCCTTTAGTCATTTATTCGGCAAACCTGAGAAACAAATCAATTTTCATATTGTCCTATTTTTCTATGTCCTCCTCGTACCCGTCCAAGAATTCATCGCCAGAGGTTGTCTACAGAGCTCTCTACGCAATTTTTTCACTACTGCAAACGGAGCTTTTTTAGCGATTTTGACCTCGAATCTACTCTTTGGACTGTTCCATGGCCTCAAATCATTCACTTTTGCACTCTGTGCTTTTCTTTTAGGAATTTTTTGGGGATGTATCTATGAACGGCAGAGGACAATTGTCGGCCCCAGCGTTTCCCATATCCTAGTGGGCATTTGGGCGTTTGGGGTGCTCAATTACCAAAGTATTTTAATATTTTGAATCTGGAGGTTTTTGCATGAAACGGATCGTTTCGAAGAGGCGGGCTAAAGTGATTTCTGTCGCTCTCTTTCTCGTAGGTCTTGCGATCATCACTTATTTACATGCCTGGTGGCCAGGGATCATGCTCGCTGTCGGCCTCCCTTTAGCCTTGAGACAATATCTTCTAGGTCGTCATTATGACATGGGGGTCTCTTTATTCGTCTTCGTCGGCGTCTTTGTCACCATCCAATTTAACATCTCTTGGGAAGTTTTGCTGCCAGTCCTTTTTGCTTTAGGCGGCATCTATATTCTTTTTCGAGAGTATTTGGAGAGCAAAGAAGAACCTTTGGAAGAAGAGGAAGAGGATATCAATCAAGAGATCGAAGAAGATCAGCACAAGTGACCGCCACCCAACGTGCCCGTGTGCGTGCCCGTGCCCATGCCCGAATTAAGATGGTTCAGAAAAAGCCTTATCGGGCAAGGGCACGGGCACGCACACGGGCACGTATAGGAGGTCAGGTGGGCATAAGGCACATCGCACTGCGCACTTCTTGCAGAGTCTGATCGGCGACTCGATCTGCGCGCTGTGACCCTTGGCGTAAGATCTCCATGACCATAGAAGGGTCTTTGGCATACTCTTCCCTCTTTTTGCGGATCGGCTCGAGAAAAGCCTGCAAAACTTCGAGCAGCCGTTTTTTAACAACTGAATCCCCGAGCCCTCCCCGCTGGTAGTGGGCTTTCATCTCCTGCAGGCCGCTAAGATCGGGATCAAAAGCATCTAGATAGGTAAAGACAGGGTTCCCCTCCACCTTTCCAGGATCTTCAACCCGCAAATGTCCCGGGTCGGTGTACATCCCTTTCACTTTTTTCGCGACATCATCGGCACTATCGCCAAGGAAGATACAATTGCCAAGGGATTTACTCATCTTCGGTTTACCATCGGTTCCTGGGAGGCGCGCCATTTTGGGAATCATCGCCTGGCATTCGACGAGCACCTGCTTTTTATAAATCCGATTGAAGTGGCGGACGATCTCATTGGTCTGTTCGATCATCGGCAATTGATCCTCACCCACAGGGACGATATCCGCCTTAAAAGCTGTGATATCGGCCGCTTGACTGACGGGATAAACCATGAAGCCAGCAGGGACGCTCTCCCCAAAACCCTTCTGGACAATCTCCTGCTTGACTGTCGGATTGTGCTTGAGCCGATTCCAGGTGACTAAATTTAAATAATAAATGGTGAGCTCAAAAAGAGCTGGGATTAAAGACTGGATAAAAATCGTCGTCTTGACAGGGTCGATCCCCACAGCCAGATAATCGAGAGCGACCTGCAAAACGTTTTCATGGACCTTTTCCGGCTGTTCATGATGATCGGTCAATGCCTGAACATCGGCGATCATCACAAATTGATCAGATCTATTTTGCAATTCGACCCGATTTTTTAACGACCCCACATAATGACCTAAATGGAGAGCGCCCGATGGCCTATCCCCTGTCAAAACCCTCTTCCTCTGCTCACCCATGATCAACCCTGGTATGTTTAGCCCAAGATCTTGCCACCTTTTTTATTTTTTAAGCAAAAAAACTCTCATCTAAAAAAATTATCTCGATGGGAGATGAGTTCTCAAGAATGCCAGTATCTCATCTTGCAAAGCAGTATCGATCAGAAGATCCCTCCGGTTGATCATCACATTTCCTCTATCATTGGTTTGAGCATGACGACATGTTGGGCATTTTGCAGTACGTGGATTTGCTGTGAAATGTTGTTCAAGGCTATCTTTATCTAAGGAATGGCGTAAAACGCGGTTATTAAGGGTCGCAAATGCACCTGCTGCTGCTCCAGGTGTATTAACTGCTCTGAGTGCATCTTGGACTGCTGGGTGTGAGGCATCAAATACGGGAATTTCCATAAAATCCATACTAACGCTACAATTAAAGTATGCGGGAACATTAGGAGGAGGACGCAAATTTGCAAATCGAGTTTTTAATTGACTAATCGCGTCCGCTTTCTGGTGAACCTCAACAGGGATCAAGTCTTGGATGTAGGGAAGGGTTCCAGGAATCCTGAGGTTAACTTGAGGGGTTGCACCTAAGGTTGACGATCCATCTACACTCTCACCACCTTGGCGATGAGGCTCAACCCTTCCCTCTCTTATTTCCGATGTTGTCGCTGGAGAAGATCTTTGGTGCATCACACTCACGAAAATAACGACTGGGATCAATCGACGCTGATAGGTGATGACGCGCTGACATTCACGGATCATTTCTCGCCGCATTTCTCGAGTATTTAAAAGGCCTCTGCGAAATTCACTGACATAATTTTGATCAATGCGAGAGAAAAGCAGACGAGTATGTGGAGGGAGGCGTTGATAGGCGAGGTAAACGGCATTTCGATCATTATTTCGATCATTATATAGTTCGGGCCCTTGATTGGGGATAGCGTTTTCGACGACGTTCATAAAACGTGTGACCTCATCGATGCGGCTCCTAATAACGGTTCTTGAGCCAATGATTCCTGAGGCATTTTCTCTCCAGGAGCTGAACGAATGGCAAAACATTTGAAGATCGGCACGCCGGTGAGCAAAGAATTGGGCCACTACTTTTGAGATTGCAGTGCAATCGCAACATTTTTGACCAGCATTGACAAATAAACGTCCATTACTGGTGTTTTGTGAGATGTGATTAATTCCTGTGCTAGGGTTCAGAGTGAGAGTTGCTCTCAGATCACGAATAGTCATATTAGACATGAAAACCTCGTCATTTCGATAAAAAAAAAGTAACTAAAAAAAAACATATCAAAGTTAAGATTTTTTAAAGAAGCAAAAAAAATTTGACTTACACAGCGCTGAATAAGGATACCCAAGTCACTCGATGCAAAAAAAGGTGCTAAAAACCATTGAAACAGATATACAGAAACTACTTCGAGAATCGGGAATTTGACAAGGAGGCGCCCTGAATTTGAATCAGGCGAAGCTAAGCGCCGAAGCAGCCCAACTTGAATAAGTTGGGCGATGCAGGCGGGTTCAAATTCAGTGGCTGTCCGACGCAGTCAAAAACCGATTCTCGAGGTAGTTTCTGTATACACCTTTTTAATTATGAATGCAGCTCTTCCTGACAAAATCGGTCACTATCAGATCCTCAAAAGCCTTGGGCGTGGAGGGATGGGGGAGGTTTTTCTCGCTTACGATCCGTTATGCAAGCGGCAAGTCGCGTTAAAGCAGATCCGTCAAGAGCTTAAAGAGCACCAGATCATGAAAGAGCGCTTTTTAAGAGAGGCGCGGGTGGCTGCGCAGCTGACCCATCCATCGATCATCCCCATTTTTTCAATCGATCTGAGCAGCGAAAGAACTTACTACACGATGCCCTACGTCGAAGGGGAAACTTTAAAACAGATTTTAAAACAAAGTGCTGAAGAAGAAAGGGAAGGGGAAGTTCAACATCCGATCGGCTCTTCGATTCTCACCTTGACGCGGATTTTTTTAGACGTCTGTGAAGCGATTGCCTATACCCACTCAAAGGGGATCGTCCATCGGGATCTCAAACCTGACAATATCATTGTCGGAAAATATGGGGAAGTCCTCCTCCTCGATTGGGGACTTGCCGATTTTATTGGAAAAGTGGAGAGATTTGACGAAGAAGAAGAGGATGGGCCACATTACAAAGATTTGACACGACCTGGAAAAGTTCCTGGCACGTTGAATTATATCGCTCCTGAGCGTGTGCGTGGTGAACCTTCTCAAGCGACGACCGATATCTATTCTCTCGGTGTCATTTTGTACCAGTTATTGACTTTGCAGGTCCCCTTTCAACGCTCTTCTGTGAAAAACTACCGTAAAACAATGCACTTGGAAAAGGTGATCGACCCACTTGAGATCGCCCCTTATCGGGATATTCCAGAGCACCTCGGCGATATCGCCAAACGGTGCCTTCGCTACTCTCCTGAAGAACGTTTTCAAAGTGTCGATGCGATCATTGGAGAACTGAAAAACTTTCTCGAAGGGCAACCTGAATGGATCCCCGTTGCAGAATTTAAGATCGAAAATCCTGAAGACTGGGAATTTCAAGAAAACGTCTTATTTACCCGCCATACGGCGATCACCCGCTCTCCCGAGGTGATGGAATGGGTCAATCTCATGATTTCACGCGCCTCTTTCTCTGGAAATACAAAAGTCGCAACACAGATCAAATTGGGAAACGAATGTCAGGGGATCGGGTTACTCATGGGGATTCCAGAAGCCCCTGAAAGAAAGGGTCTCAGCGAAGGGTATTGTGTGTGGATCGGTAAGGAATGTCGCCTTTTCCATTGCAACGTCGAGGTGATGGCGATCCCAGAAGTACAGATCGACGATCAATCGTGGCATACGATCGTCCTCGAAAAAATCGACAACCATCTCTTTCTCTTTGTCGACCACAAAAAAGCTTGTCATTACATCAGTCATATCCCTTTAGCAGGGACCCATTTAGGCCTTGTCTGCCGCGATGCCGATTTTGAAATCGAGCCCCTCAAAGTCAGTATCGGCAGCCAGAATGTGATGGTCAATTGCCTCGCTGTCCCCGATGCATTTTTAGCAAATAAAAACTATGTCAAAGCCCTTCTCGAATACCGTCGGATCGCAAATTCATTCGTAGGGCGTGCTGAAGGACGGGAAGCTATTTTTAGAGCTGGGATCACTCTTTTAGAAGAGGCATCGACGCTGAAGAAAAAAATGGAAAAGGAAAGACTGCACCTGCTAGCGCTCGATGAATTCAGCAAATTGCGTTTTACCCCTGGCGCGCCCCTCGAATACCTCGGCAAATCGCTGGTGTATAAGGCATCAAAAGAGATTGAAGAGGAGATCAAATGCCTTGAGCTGTGCGTGCGAAAATATCCTAAACATCCTCTGCTGCCCCTGATTCGTGAGCATATCACATTTAGGCTCCACGAAACAGCGTCGCGCGAGAGAATTGCAGCATACCACTTCGCTCTCCTCGCCTTGCGCCACCTCCCTCAAATCTTCCGCAGCCAAGATCACGCCCTGCTGATTGCGAGTTTAAAACGGCATTTAGAAAAACTCCCCTTCTTTCTCCTACCTGAATCGGATGAAGAGTATCTAGCCTGTCAACTTGCCTTCTGGCTGAGCAAACCAATCACTCTTGTCGAGATGATCGAAACTTCCTCTTCCCCTGCGATCATCGTCAATGCCTGTTTTGCCCTTCTTGTCATGGGCAGACCAAAATGGGTCGAAGAAAATCTCCATTTTTTAAAAGAGGAGAGAGAGGCCAAACTCGTCCAAATCGCTCTGACCTATTTTGAGCGAGGGATCGATGCCTCCCTCAAAGCCCTCTCCAAAGAGCTCTCTTCATCGATCACCAATGCTCAAATGCGATGCGCCTATTTTCTTTTTGATCGTGCGCTTCTCGATGGAAAAACCAAAGAGTCGCTCCCCTACTTCCAACTTTTTCCCCACACGACATTTCTCGATACGCTCCAGATTGCGACCTGTCTGATGCAAAACAAATGGAAACAAGCTCAGACACTTCTCGAAACTTATTCCCCTGAAATCTTGAGCGATGAATATTCGACACTCTTTGTTCCGATGGGTTGTTATTTATTACATGAAGAGGGAGAAAAAATCGCCCTCTCCCACTTTAGTGGCTCGATCGACTTGCCATACCCTCCGACAACAATGCTGCTCAGTGACTATTTGCAACAAAAAATCGTGGATAAAAAAAGGTGGTCGACGTCAGCTTTCCGTTGGGAAAAAATCGCCCTTTTCCGCCAGCTGATCCTTTATTATCATTGCGCGGGATCTCCCAAAAAAGAGCAAGAGTTCACAAACCGTTTGAAAAAAGAATTAAAAAAACTAAGTTCACTATGACAAAAATTCCTCTCATTCCTATCCCTGAAGTTAAAAGCAGCGAAATCATCCACCAAGGTTATTTCAATGTACGGATCGACCATCTGCAATTGCCCCACGGCCCCCAACTTGCCTACAGCGTCCTCGAAATCGGTGTTCCCGCTGCCGCCATTTTAGCGAGGACCAAAGAAGGAAAATTCGTGATCAATAAAGAGTATCGCCATCCCCCAGGCAAATGGCTCTTGAGCTGCCCTGGAGGGAGGATCGACTCTGGCGAGTCGCCGATAGAAGCTGCCAAACGGGAACTTTTGGAAGAGACAGGTTATGGGGGTGGCCAGTTCACCCTCGTCGGCAGCGCTTACCCCATGCCCGCTGTCACCGAGCAAGTGATCCATTACATCTATGTCGAAAATGCCCAGTTTTTGCAGCCTCCCGCTCTCGAAACATTTGAGCTGATCCACACCGAACTCAAGACAGAGCAAGAACTCTTGGACGAAATCGCCTCTGGATTCCCCGTCGACGGCGTCCTCTGCACCGCCCTCATGCTTTCGAGGAAATTGTTCACACCCAAGTAATACGTGCCCGTGTGCGTGCCCGTGCCCTTGCCCGAATTAAGATGGTTCAGAAAAAGCATTAATCGGGCAAGGGCACGGGCACGCACACGGGCACGTAAATTGGGTCTAGATACCCATCTGATAGAAATCGTTAGGAACAAGATCAGGCCGCGCTGCAAGCTCTGTCAGAGTGTAAATCCGTTGTGGGTAATAGTTTGTCTCCCAAGCTGGTAAAATACCCGATTGATCGACATAAGAGCGTAACTTGGCAACTTCGTATTCACGATCTAGAGGCGGGCAAGAAATACCTAATACTTTGAGGTCCTCAGTAGTGAAAATACCTATTTTTGACAGATGGTCAAAAGGACATCCCAGTTTCCGGGAATATTCATGGGGATGAACAATGCCAAGGTCAGCCAGGAGAAGAGGGAGGTCTTCGCCCCATCTTTGTTTTAAAATCTGTTTACATTCGTTGACTGCTTTTTCCTTTTGAACACGAGAAGCGAGATCCCAGATTTCTCTATTTTGCAGAGCGATCTCTTTTTCTGATACGGCTTCGCCATCGATCATCTTTTCAAGGGAATGACATAACATCACCACGCATGAAGGATCGTTCGATTGGAGATCATCGAGAATCTGAGAAATCATATTCAAATCTTCATAGTGAACGGCATGGAGTAGTCTTTCGATGCTCATTTCAGTATATACACGTGAAATGGCGTCAAGAGGAATGGGAGCCATCGACCACAGTCTGGTTTTGAAGCAATGTTGTCGTAGACGGTTTTTAAACTTTGGATGCAATGTTTTAGCAAGTGCTTCCACTGTTTTAAAATCTCCCGCTTTTTTCATTTTTTCAAGAATGTTTAAATTGTTTTCAAGGGTTTGCTGGAAATCATTGTGGGAGGGGGGGAAGTTAAAGTTCATGATCTTGATCGAAGAAGATTGATAGGCACACACAAAAAGGCGATCTTTATACATATAAAGATTGTGAAAGTTGTGACTAGAAAACGCTGCAGGCTCAAGGAAACAAGGTATTTTATACGTTTGTCCACCGATCAAATCATAGACATTCAGATCGCGTATCTTTTCAGTTCCATTATTGGTTAAGCCTCGAGTATCCCTTGTGTCGGAACAACCGAAATAAATGAAATGATTATGCTCATATAAGCATGTGATATGGCAGTGATCAAAATCTTTTGGGAGTTGAATTTTTTGAAGTTCATTCCCACTTTTAAGGTCCCAGATCTTAAAAGTGCCACTTTGTGAACATGAATGGAGATAACCATTATCAACTCGAAGATAAAAAATTGAAGGATCGGTTTCCTCTTGGCAGTTTTGAAGTGTGTGAACCTGCTTTCCGTTTTCAAGCGCGAAGACCTCGATAAGGCCATCACAGTAGCCTGCATAGAGATTGTCTTCATAGACACAAAAATCATCTACAACGACTTCCTCCCCATCACTGCGAAATAGATGGTTCCCTTTTCTGCTTTCGAGATTCCAAACCGTAATATGCTCATACCCTTCATCACTTCCACCATCTTTGAATGTTGCGCAAAGATAATTCTTATCTGCACAAAGTTTTGAGACAGCCTCATCCATGTTCCATTGAAATGATAATCCCATCTCTTTTCCGCTTTTAAGATCGAAGGCGATAATTTTGCCCTCGTCTTCTAAGCTGACATAGAGAACCTCTTTGTCTATACAAAACTTATCGATTGAATAACCTGGAACATCGATTATGCGGAGCTCTTTTCCTTTTTCGAGATCGAAGACTTTAAGTGTTCCAGATGAGCCTTCCAAATAGAGATCATTGCCATGCGCACAAAAACCTTCGACCCACCCATAGTCATCTTGCATTTCGCGGAGTCTATATTTCCCAGTTTTAATATTATTCCTTGTGCTCGTGAGTTGCATATAGAAGTCCCTTCCTTGAGGGCCTGAAAGAAGACCTGGGTGAAGATCGCATTGCCACTCTTTGTAAGAATCGGGAAAATATTTTTGCACAAACGATTTCCATTTAAAAGAATGGAGATAAAGTTGATAAAGACCACGACTTCCCAATGCAAATGACGCGAGATCTTTAGGTATTCCCACACGGGAAAAAATTGAACTCATCGCATCACGTGTAATGTCTTGGCCTCCAAAATCAATAAAAATGGGGTTGCTGCTGCTAAGAAAATCGAAAGTTGAACGATGAATCGTATTTTGAACAGGATTAGACATAGACAAGCCTCATAGTAATAAATTCATTTCGCAAATATGAAAAAATTTAATTACAAAATGATAATTAAAGGCTTATTTTATTACAAGGTCTAGATCCCCATTTGATAGAAATTGGGGGTAACATCAGACCGCGCCGCAAGTTCTGTCAGAGTGTAAATCCGTTGTGGGCGATAGTTTTCCTTCCAAGCTTTTAAAATACCGACTTGATTGATATAAGCATGCAACTTGGCGATCTGGTGCTGACAATCTAATTTATGGAACGAATCGGCATAGCCATTGAGACGTTTAGCCATCGTTTGGCAAGCTTCCAGCGAAAAGACTATCGAAAAGTCTTTGGGAAGGGTTGAACTTTCCACGATCTGTGTGAACTCCGTTTGAAATGTGATCAATGCTTGTTGAATGGAAGACCAAGGATTGCCTTTGTCATAGAGAAGTACACTGAAGTTGTTTGTCTCATTGACTTTTGCGTTAACATGATTGAGTAAGGTTTGCAAAAATTCAGAAATGGCTTTCTTTCTTGCAAAATCTGTAGTACGAGGATCTGTTCCGATGTTTACAGCGGCATCGATCTGCAGCTTTTCAAGAAGAGGAGGGGGGCAAGAAATACCCAATATATTGAGGTCCCCAGGAGAGAGAACACCTATTTTTGATAAATGTTCAGAAGGGCATCCCAGTTTCCGAGAATATTCATCGGGATATACAATGTGAAGGTTGATCAGTTGAAAAGAGAAATCTTCGCCCCATTTTTGTTTTAAAATTTGTTTATAGGCATTGACAGCTTTTTCCTTTTGAACACGGGAAGCAAGATCCCAGATTTCTCTATTTTGTAGGGCACTCCTTTCATCTTCTGATTGAACCTGACCACAAATTGCCATTTCAAGGAAATGACATAACATCACCACACATGAGGGATCTTTCGATTCGAGATCATTGAGAACCTGAGAAATCATTTTCGAATCTTCAAAGTGAACGGCATGAAGCAGTTTTTCAACGTTCATTTCAATAGATGCACATATAACAGCATCAAGGGTAATGTCCTCCTCCCTCGGCCACAATATGGTTTTGAAGCAATACTGTTGTAGACGGTCTCTAAATCTTGGATGCAATGTTTTAGCAAGTGCAGTTACTGTTTCAAAATCATCCCTACGTATCGCTTCTTTCATTTTTTCAAGAATGTTTAAATTCTTTTCAAGGATTTGCAGGAAATTATTGTGGGAAGGAGGGAAGCTAAAGCTCAGGGTCTTCAACGAAGAAGATTGAAGGGCACGCACAAAAAGATGATCTTTATGCATGTAAAGATTTTGAAAGCTATGAACATCCTCCTCTGCGGGTTCAAGAAAACAAGGTATTTTATACGTTTGTCCATTGATCAAATCATAGACATTCAGATCCCGAATCATTTCAGCTCCGTTATTGGGCAGGTCTTGGCCAATCTCTATCCCCTCAGTACAACCGAAATAAATGAAATGATTATGTTCATATAAGCATGTGATGCGGCGGTGGTCATCAAAATCTTTTAGGAGTTGAATTTTTTGAAGTTCGTTCCCACTTTTAAGGTCCCAGATCTTAAAAGTGCCATGTTCTGAACATGAATGGAGATAACCATCATCAACTCGAAGATAAAAAATCGAAGGATCGGTTTCCTCTTGGTCGTTTTGAAGTGTCTGAATCTGCTGTCCGCTTTCAAGCGCAAAGACCTCGATAAGGCCATCGAGGAAGCCTGCATAGAGATTGCCTTCATGGATACAAAAATCATGCACACCTATATCATACCCTTGACTGTAAGAGATATGATCCTCTTTTCCGTTTTCGAGATGCCAGACTGTAATATCAGCATCAACTTCACCACTCTCACTATCCTGGAAGGTTGCGCAAAGATAATTTTTATCGGCACAAATCTTTGAGACATTTTTGTTCCTGCCCCCGTGAAGAGGACCTTGAAATGATAATCCTATCTCTTTTCCACTCTTAAGATCGAAGGCGATAATTTTGGCCTCGTTTTCTAAACCAACATAGAGAACATCTTCGTCTATACAAAAAATATCGATTGAAGAGCCTGGGACATTGAATGTGCGGCGCTCTTTTCTTTTTTCGAGATCGAAGACTTTAACTGTTCCAGATGAGCCTTTCAAATAGAAATCGTTGCCATGCACACCAAGACCTTCGATCCACCCACAGCTACCCTCTTTCATTTCGAGGAGTCGATATTTCCCAGTTGCAATATTTTTCCTCGTGCTCATGAGTTGCTTGTAAAAGCCCCTTCCTTGAAGACCTGAAAGAAGGTTGGGTTGGAGATCACATTGCCAATCTTTGTAAGAATCGGGAAAATATTTTTGCACAAAGGAATCCCATTGAAAAGAATGGAGATAGTGTTGATACAGGCCGCGGCTAGCACTTGCAAATGAGACGAGATCTCTAAGTCCTGTCAAATGGGAAAAAATTAACGTTATCCCATCATGTGCAATGTATTGGCCTCCAAAATCAGTCCGAATTCGCTCAGTACCAACAATATTGGGAGTAGAATAACGATTTGTACTTTGAATAGGATTAGACATAAATAAACCTCATATTAAAAATTATTTTTTCAACTATTTAAATTAATTATAATTAATTATAATTAATTATAATTGAATAATTGTTTTATTTCAATAATTAAATGATTGATTTATTTTAATTTTAGAAAGCGCTCCTAACAACCTAACAATTAATCCTTTGCCTTTTTCTGTCTCTCTATGTTATCTTTAAAAAACCCATTTTCAATGGAATGACTATGAACGAGCAACAACTTCCAAAGGCCTTTACTGCCAAAGATATAGAAGAAAAATGGTACAAATTCTGGGATGAAAAAGGGTTTTTCCAAGCGGACAACAAATCTTCCAAGCCCGCTTACTGCATCTCTATTCCCCCCCCCAACGTCACCGGCGTTCTTCATATGGGGCACGCCCTCGTCGACACCTTGCAAGATGTGCTCATCCGCTGGAAACGGATGTCTGGATTCGAAACTCTTTGGGTACCGGGAACTGACCATGCTGGAATCGCCACCCAAACTGTTGTCGAACGCCATTTGATCGCTTCCCAGGGAAAGAGACGTAAAGATTTTTCTCGCGAAGAATTTCTCTCTCACGTCTGGACATGGAAAGAACATAGCCAGACGCAAATCTTAAATCAGTTAAAAAAAGTTGGATGTTCCTGCGATTGGTCACGCCTTGCGTTCACGATGGATGAAACACGGAACCGTGCTGTACGCACGATGTTCAAAAAGATGTTCGACGCCAAGCTGATTTATCGGGGTGATTATTTAGTCAATTGGGATCCGGTCACCCAAACTGCGCTGGCCGACGACGAGGTCGAATACGAAGATAGAGATTCCTTCCTCTGGTATTTCCGCTATCCACTCACGGGTAATGATGGGGATATCACCATCGCTACGACACGGCCTGAAACGATGCTCGGCGACACAGCAGTCGCTGTTTCACCATCCGATGAGCGTTACCAAGGGCTTATCGGCAAAATGGTCCTTCAGCCCTTGACAAATCGGCACATTCCGATCATTGCAGACCGGTTTGTCGACCCCACTTTTGGCACGGGTGCAGTGAAAATTACCCCTGCCCATGATCCCAATGACTATGAGATGGGGCTTAATCACAAGCTCCCATTCATCAATATCCTGACACCTGAGGGTCGAATGAATGAGAACGGGGGGAAATTCGTTGGGATGTCCAGGGAAGAGGCCTGCGCTGCCGTTGTCGAGGAGATGAAGCAATTAGGATTGCTTATCAAAATCGAACCTCATCGCCATCGGGTCGGTATCTCTTACCGCTCCAAAGCGATCATCGAACCTTATCTCTCTAAACAATGGTTTGTCCGGATGAGCGGTTTCAAAGAGATGCTCCGCAAAGTTGTCGAGGAGAAAAAAGTCCGCCTCGTTCCCTCTAATTGGGAGAACACTTATTTTCATTGGATCGATAATCTGCGCGATTGGTGCATCTCCCGTCAATTATGGTGGGGACACAGGATTCCCATCTGGTATCGTAAAGACAATCCTGAAGTGATGATCTGCCATGATGGTCCAGGAGAGCCCCTTGAGGTCCAAAAAGAACCCGATGGATGGATTCAAGATGAAGATGTCCTCGACACCTGGTATTCCTCTGCTCTTTGGCCATTTAGCATTCTCGGGTGGCCAGATAAGACCGATGACTTGAAGAAATTTTATCCCAATAGCACGCTCATCACTGGCCACGACATCCTTTTCTTTTGGGTCGCGCGGATGATTTTAATGGGTGAATATGAATTTGAGATCCCTCCGTTTCCAGAGACTTTTTTGCACGGCTTAATCTACGGTAAATCCTACTGGCGCCATCAAAAAGATGGCTCTGTTGCTTACGTCAGCCCATCAGAGCGTCTTTCCTATGATCTCGGCCAACCTGTCCCTCCAGAGGTCCATTCCAAATGGGAAAAGATGTCGAAGTCGAAAGGGAACATCATCGATCCCCTTGAAATTATCGATAATTACGGCACCGATGCGATGAGGATGGGCTTATGTGCTAGCGCTACGCAAGCGCGGCAGATCGATCTCGACCGAAGACGTTTTGAAGAGTTCAAGAACTTCATCAACAAGATCTGGAATGGGGCCCGTTTCGTTTTCCTCAACATCGAGACCCTTACTGCTGAATCTTTTGCAAAAGGGATCGATCTCGATACCCTCGCTTTGGAGGATCGGTGGATCCTTTCGCTGCTCAATCGTACAATCCAAGATGTCGATCGACATCTGACTGATTACGCCTTTGATCGCGCTGCAACCACTGCTTACGACTTTTTCTGGAAAGAGTTTTGCGCTTATTATGTCGAACTTGTCAAACCGATCCTCTTTGGCAAACTCGGCACCGAAGAGCAGAGGGAGATCAAACAGAGGATCCTCTGTATCATCTTATGCAATACCCTCCGCTTGATCCATCCGATGGCCCCATTTATCACCGAAGAGCTTTTCCAGATGCTCAAAGGAAAATTCTCCGGGCTCACCGGTCAAGAGAAAACAGATCTGTATACGATGGAGACGATCACTGCCCTTTGCACCCCTGCCTGCATCGTCGCCGCTTATCCTAAAGTCATCCGCACGACAGACATCAACCCTGAAATTGAAAATACTTTTGCCTTTTTGGATGAGGTTATCCGCACGGTGCGCAATATCCGCGCTGAAATGCAACTTCCCCCCGGCACACCAACAGATTTGCACATCCACTCTTCCCCTGACGATCCAGGACGCCTTCTCATCGAAAATAACTTAGGGATCATCCAGGCACTGGTCCGCACACAAAACATCACCTTTTCTCAAGTGGAGAAAAAAGTGCAATTCAGTGCAAGCTCGATCGTAGGTAACTTGAAGCTCGTCATTCCCCTTCCCCAAGAATTCAAAGAAAAAGAAAAAGTTCGCCTCGTCAAAGAACGGGACAAATGCATCGCTTCTCAAAATAACCTGCGCGAGCAATTGGCAAATACCGCATTTTTGGAAAAGGCTCCCCAGCAGTTGATCGAAAAGCTCAAAAATAATCTCCTGCAGACAGAAAAAGAACTGACAGAAACAATGCACAAGCTCAAGGAACTAGATTCTACTGCGCCCAGTTAGGTCGTGTGAATTTTTTAAGAAAATATTTTTACCACCCGTTCGCTTCGCTCACTAGAGAGCACAGAGGACACAGAGAAAAAATCTAAGATTTCGATTCTTCCTCTGTGTCCTCTGTGCTCTCTAGTGAGCGAAGCGAACGGGTGGTAGAGAAATTCATATAGCCCTAATCTTACAAAATTCACAAAACCTAAGCGGGCGCGGTATAGCTCCTTTGCCAATATCCAACAGTCTCACTGCCAACAACCCTTGATCCTTCATTGCTGGCAATATTCTGCATAACAGTCAAGAATGCTCTGCTGTACTCAGGTAGTCCAAGAAGGCTCAAAGAATGGATGATACGTGTGATCCGTTGGAAATTGTGATTCCCTGAAGTTAGCCAAACCGCTGCACGGAGGTTGAAATTCGGCGCTCGAGTGATGACTCGCGTCGCCACATCCATTTGCAATCCGTAAAAAGCAAGCATCCTACAGAAAGAGCGCAATAATTGGCTTTTGAGTAATGAATCGTCACGGAAAGTCTGGATCGTCGCCTGATCGATAACAGGGGCAGTGGGGTTGAAATTGCTTGGGGTTTCCAAGGGAAAAAGCCACTGGATATAATCGTGGACCATTTCTAGTTGTCCATCATCCCAGCTCAATATCTGATTTAAAGTGGTATGATTGTTATTCGCCTCAAGGCCGCGATAAAAGGGGATGACATTTTTTGGATCAGGAATCGTTATTCTCGTGTTCAATGGGGTGATTGTTGTTCCAGTTGTCAGACTCTGCCTTGTTGCAAAGCAGTCCTTGATCGCTGTGATCATCTTCATCGCTAGATCATAGACCCTCTTGCAGATGTCGCTGATCCAATTGCATGGAACAGAACAAGTCTGAACAAAGGGCTGGTAAAAAGAAACTGCTGTTGTCATCATAAACCTTTAAAAAGCTCCAATGATACCAGAATTTCCAATTATTTTGGATATTTTTATAAGCTACTGAAAATTAAAGACTTAACAAATTCGACACTTCCACTCACTCTGTACATGACAAAAATTTTTTAATGAGGAGAACATTAAAGAATGCCAAGAAAATGAACAGGATATCAGGATGGACAGGATGAGAGAAAAAATATCCTGTCCATCCTGATATCCTGTTCATTTTCTTAATAGTTGCTCGAATGGAATAATTTTGTCGTGTACAGAGTTCCACTCATTGCTAAATTTTAGTTGGCTATGATAGGGTCGGATGATTAGAAAAACAACACATTGCGTCATGACGACTACACCTCTTCCTTCTCCTCATGAACTCAAGACCCGACTCCCCTTACTTTCACAAACGGCTGCATTCATCGATGAGGCCCGTAAGAGTGCAAAACAGATCATTCGGGGCGGTGACTTGCGCAAAGCACTCATCATTGGACCCTGTTCTATCCATGATAGTCGATCTGCCATTGAGTACGCTAAATGCTTTAAAGAGCTTTCTGAATCTGTCAGCCCGACTTGTTTTATGGTGATGCGCGTCTATGTTGAAAAGCCACGCACTTCAACGGGCTGGAAAGGGCTCGTGTATGACCCTCATCTCGATGGGAGTGACGACATTAATACAGGGTTGCTCTGGACCCGTGAGCTACTGCTGACGCTGGCTGAAATGCAAATTCCGATCGCCACTGAATTCGTCGATCCTCTGGCCGCCCTTTATTTTGAAGATCTCGTCACTTGGGGTTTTATCGGAGCTCGCACCTCTGCGTCCCAACCCCATCGACAATTTGCTTCAGCTCAAGCGATGCCCATCGGGTTTAAAAACAGTACTGATGGCAATCTCGAGAATGCGGTCCACGGCGCTTTGTCTGCAACAGTTCCCCATGCTTTGATCCATGCCGATCTCCATGGCAAGCTTTGCGCCGTTCAAAGCGAGGGCAATCCATTTTCCCACATCGTCTTGCGTGGGGCCTGCTCGTTCACTAACTACGACCCCGCATCTGTACTTCTGGCTTTAGAGATGTTAAAGAAATCCCGATTGCCACAGCGATTGATGATCGACTGTGCCCATGGAAATTGTCAAAAGCGTTTTGAAAAACAGGAAGGGGTCTTTTTATCTATTCTTGAACAGATTGAAAAAGGGAATGACAACATCTTTGGTCTGATGCTGGAAAGCCATCTCGAAAGTGGAAGCCAGCTCTTGACCGAAGACCGCTCTCTTCTCAAATACGCTGTTTCGATCACCGATCCCTGTCTCGATTGGAAAACAACGGAAGAATTGGTTCATTCAGCGGCTTTGACTTTTTCTTCAACATCGGTGGGAGGGAGAGTTTCTTGATCGATGGTGATCAGATTGACCCAGAGTTGATGTTTCCACTCGCGGAAAATGTGACCCTCTTGAGTCAAGATTTGGGCTCTGTAGGTTAAAATTCCCCCTGTTTTTTCATATTCTTCATTAAATAACCGGTATGTCGCAAAATCCATTCTCCGCTTGATCGGAATCTGAACCTGACGCTTGGTGTAATCCCACAAGATTAAATCGAGGACAACCTTAGGCTTTTTTTTGAGAATTTCTTTCGGAATGCGCCAATCGAGGATCAACATTTGCCCGATAGGAGGATGCTCCTGTCTCGGATCTGGGGTAGCCACGTGAGAGCTTGCCAAATAGCGCACGTCGACCCATTCCTGGCAAATGGATAAATAATATTGCCGGCAACCTGAGAAAAATAGTAAAATAGTTGGGATTAGCAAAAACTTTAAAAAGCGATAGAATCTCATCGTGCAGGTAATGTTAAAAAATATTAAAACTAATATGCAAGAAGAAAAAAACGAGGCAGTCTATGGGATTGTATTTAACGCGAGTAAAGCAGAGGTTTTATTGATCAAACGGCGAGATATCCCCGTTTGGGTTTTGCCTGGAGGCGGCCTCGATGCGGGAGAATCACCTGAAGATGGCGCTGTCCGCGAGGTCCTGGAAGAAACGGGTTTTAAGTCATTGATTGTCAGGAAAGTCGCCGAATACCTCCCCGTGAATCGAATGACGAAATTCACCCATCTCTTTGAATGTCAGATCACCAGTGGATCGATGCAAACAGGTAGAGAGACAAAGGATATCGGCTTTTTCCCGTTAAATGCCCTTCCCGACCTTCCTCCTCCCTATGAGGGATGGATTCGCGATGCGGCGGCTAATCACAGGGCCATACTTCGCAAAGAGATCAAAGGGGTTTCTTATGGGGTCTTCCTCAAACTCCTTCTCCAACATCCAATTTTGGTCGGCCGTTACCTGCTCACCAAGCTCGGCGTCCACATCAATCGTTGAGATTGACCATTTTGCTCGGATCGATTGCCTCATCAAACTCCTTTTCGCTCAAATAATTTAAAGATAGAACGGCTTCCTTTAATGTCAGATTTTCTTTGTGCGCTTTTTGCACAGCCTTAGCCGCTTTGTCGTAGCCGATGATCGGGTTGAGAGCGGTGGCCAGCATCAGTGAATTCTCCAAATGTTTTTTAATACCCAATGCGTTTGGGGTGATCCCCATGAGACATTTATCGTGAAAATTGATCGCCATATCGGAAAGCAGATTGATCGACTGGAGTAGATTGAAGATCATGACGGGTTTATAGACGTTGAGCTCGAAATTCCCCTGCGCTCCAGAGAAGCTCACAGCAAGGTCATTGCCAAAGACCTGCGCTGAGACCATCAACATCGCTTCACACTGTGTCGGATTCACTTTTCCTGGCATGATTGAAGAACCTGGTTCATTTTCTGGGAGGTTCAGTTCACCAATCCCACAGCGGGGGCCCGATCCCATCCATGCGATATCGGTCGCAATTTTATAATAGGAACAGGCAAGACGCTTTAAAGCCCCACTCATTTCGACGATCGAGTCGTTGCTTGCCAGTGCTTCAAACTTATTGCGCGCTGAGATAAAAGTCACGCCGGTGATTTCACTGATCACCTCTGCGACACGTTTAGCATATTTGGGAGGGGCATTCAATCCTGTTCCCACCGCCGTCCCTCCCAAAGCAATTTCAGAGAGGTGCTTCAACCCATCTTCAATCGTCTCGATCCCGTGCTCGATTTGGGAAGCATATCCTGAAAATTCCTGCCCTAAGGTAAGCGGGGTCGCATCCATCAAATGGGTGCGGCCGATTTTGACAATCTTCTGAAATTCTTTCGCTTTTTGTTTAAAACCTCGGTGCAAGGTTTTGAGATGGGGCAGGAGCCTTTGGCGCACCTCTAACGTCGTCGCGATGTGCATCGCCGTTGGAAAAGCATCGTTAGTCGATTGGGATTTATTGACATCATCATTGGGATGGATCGGTATTTTAGAACCCAGTTTTCCCCCTACAAGCTCGATCGCCCGGTTGCTGATCACCTCATTGACGTTCATATTCGTTTGCGTCCCAGATCCCGTTTGCCATACGACCAAAGGAAAATGATCATCGAGCTTTCCTTCGATCACTTCATCGCAGACTTTGACGATCAATTCCATTTTTTCTTTTGGGAGAAGACCCAGTTCGCAATTGACGATCGCTGCAGCCTTCTTAACGACGCCAAGCGCGCGGATCACTTCAATCGGCATCAAATTTCCACCGATTTTGAAATTCTCATGCGAACGCTGGGTCTGAGCGCCCCAATATTTATCCCCAGGAACCTCGATATCGCCTAGAGAATCTTTTTCGATCCTGATCTTCTCTTTTTGCATAACCGATCCTTGAACCTATCTCAGTAAAATTTTTCGTCGATTTTCAGGATTATTTTGGCCGATTTTCGATCCAAATTCGGGGGGTAATATACGCATGTTTGATATTACCCCCCGAATTTGGATCGAAAATCGGCCAAAAGAACCTGAAAATCGACTGAAACTTTTTACTGAGATTAGGTTCTTTCCTCTTATTTACAACTCCTTTTTTATTTAATCCAAGGGAAATCCCCAGAGATTGAAAGTCACTCTCTTAAAAAAAATTTTTATTAATTTATAATAATGTTTACAATTCAAATTTTTAAATTATCATTAATTAAACTGAAAAATATCAAATTATTAATAATAAATAATTAAATAGTTATTATATTCAAATAAATCGTCAATCTTGCATAAAATATTTTAAATCTGTTATTAATTGAATTATAGGTATTGGAATTTGAATTACCTATTTTTATCCATTATTTTTAGGAGGAAAAAATGAAATTCATTTCTGCAATGATGCTAACTTTAGGAACAGGTGCTGCTTTAATGAGCGCTGCTGTTTCTCCAGTGGCTGGAATCCAAGAAAAAAAGAGACAAATACAAACACTGCACTCCCACAAAACAATCAAGCGTCCCAAATTGCAAAAGTTCAACCTGTTCTATCACAAGAATTTAATGGAGCTATCAAAATCATCGCTCCTCAAAAAGATCTTGAAAGCGCAATCCGCGCTTCTGATAAGGGAGATATTTTGCTTTTAGGAACTGATGGCTGGTACCGTATTGAAAGCAAAGTTGTTCAGCAAGGGACTAAAGTTTATGTCCTCGGCGCTCAAGGCTCGATGGTTTCAGTATTCCCAAAAGAAGCTGACTCTGTTCGATAGTTGTCAATGAAATGCGCTGATTTTCTATCAGCGCATCATTTTTCAAATGAGAAGCAGAGCAAAGACAAAGGCAAAGAGAGAAAAAGACTCGACAATGCCAAGAGCCGCAAAACATTTCCCAATGATCGCAGGCTGTTTGGCAGCTGCTTGGATCCCCGAAGCTGCGCACATCCCTTGATACATCGAAGAAAACAACAGGGCAAGCCCCACTGAAAAGCCGATGCCAATCCCCGATAATGCGGACAGAGAACCCGCTTGAATACTGTTTTTCATGAGTAGCATCAGGACAAAGCCATAGATCGATTGGGAAGATGCCACTGCAGACATCCCGATGTATTTACCATGGTTCTCTTCCACGCGACTCATCACAGCGTGAGAAGCCATTCCTCCAATGCCACAGCCAATCGAACTTCCGACACAACCGAGCCCCAAGACAATCGCTGGTCCTACCATACTATAGTCCATATTGGATTCTCCTTCGAATTTTTCTCAAAAACTATGGATGATACATGTCAGCGAATTTAAATTTAAGCTTTCCTTAATTTTTTTGAACTATTCTTTCCTTATAACATTTTCCCCATAGCGAGATCGTGAACGCTTGGTGCCTCTCCGCTAGGATCATTGAATGGCATCTCTATATAGCCATTTTTGCGATAAAATTTTATCGCATCAGGCCTTGCTTCATCATGGAGAGATTTAATGCCTTGTTTTTTCAACCATTGCTCGCATAGATGTAGAAATTGGCTGCCTAATCCATGATTTCGATAGGGTTCATCGACGACAATGATTCTCAAGGCAGCTCGGTGATTAGGCCAAAACTGGACATGAGCGTATGCAATCATTGTATCGCCCTGGTAAAGGATGAAATGAGCATGTTCTTTGTGGTCAAATGTCCATGTATAAGGATCGTTTATTGACAAAGGTTCAAAGAAGTATTTCAACCGTAATTTTTTTGCAAAATTCCACTCAGTATCGTGAGTGCATTTCACAAGGCGGATTTGGTCAGCTTCCATTTATGTCTTCTATCCTTAATTGCATATTATATAAATTTGCGTATATTCCATTCAGTACAATTAGCTCTTTATGTGTCCCTTGTTCTTCAATCCCGTATAAAAAAGACCTAAGTAGGGCTTATAGTATGACAAGAATTTCTTCACCCTTGGATTCACAAATTTGCCTCAAAAAGTTGTTCGAGAAATTGACGATTATATCGGTAGATACGAGAATGCCTGTTTTCCCAAGTTCCTTGCCTAACCGTAAAACCAATCGTCGCAATAGCCTTATTCAAACGCAGGAAAGGAACGAGACGAATGTAGTCAGGTAATTGGCGGACACTTGCATACCCAGCTAGCAAGGGCTTTATGCTATGAGGGTTGTTTGACCATTCATAATGTTCCAACGAGCATAGGTCTTCCTCTGCAAAGTTTGCACGCGCTCCAGCCCAATCAATGATTCCTTTAAGCTGGCTTTCATAAACAATGAGATTACCCGGGCGGAAGTCCCGATGCACAATGCAGGGTCCATCTACTGTGCTTAAAAGATCGATGTTTGCTGAATAATAGCGTTGGCAATTTTCCATTAATTCTATGGGCAAGTGATCCCTACATTCATCCAGACCTTCCTCAAACTTCAAAGTGAAATAGACTCTTGGATCGGAGCTTAAATCGCCATGTACAGGATCTCCATACCCTGACAAGCGGTTAAGATGAATCTGCGCAAGGCAGCGTCCAATTTGATAGGCTAATGTCTCCGTGAGCTCTGCTATTTTAAGAAGAGCCCCTGGCAGGTATTCCATTAAAATCGCTCCGTGTAACCCTGGTCTCGGGAGAATATGTTGGACAATTTTTGGTACTGGTAAGATTCCTCTAAAGTGATTGAGGAAATGCACCTCCCGTAAGTAGTCATTAACACGGTCACATACTTTTAAAATGAGCTGTTTACCATTAGGCAGGGCTACCTTATAGACGATAGCAACCATGGCATCTTCATGGTCGATTCGTGAAAACGTAGCATTTTGAAGATTAAGGCGTTGTTGATATAAAGTGATGAGATTGTGATTATCCATGGATGCACTGGCGAATTAAAGAGAAGGTCACTCAACCCTGCTATAACCGGAAGATTCAAAGAAGCGGTCTTTAAAAAAAGGCAGGGAGGTTATCATTGCGGCCTCTGTTTTTTGCAGCAAAATGGCTCATCAGCTCTACACTGATTAGTCCCATATAATTAGTTATTTTGCTTAATTCTCCGCTTGCGGGGGCTTGAACGGACGGATCTGCGATTTATTGTTTTTTGCGCTGGACTAGTTTTAAGTGCATTCGGAGCAGGGGCGCCTCTCAACAAGCCCTCAGTGCTTAAATCTTCATCAATTTCAGGCCAATGAATTCCATAACCACCACCGCAGATTTCCCAATAGGCTCTTTTTCTCGGATTTGCTTTCAGCAACTTTGGATACCATGTCAATGGAACTGAAATGGAACGACCATCCATGAGTTCCACGATTAGGGAATCCCTTGAAAAATAAACCGCCTCAACACGCTCATCGATTTTACGAGCAAAAATACTCATACCATTTATCCAGAAATTGTTTTTGATGCTTGGTTACTAATCCTTGCAATGTGTTGATTTCTTTTTGGCGAAATCCCAAATTTTTAGCCAATGAAATTTCTTCCAACCAAAACTTTGCCGAAAAGCCGTCCCTATCTACGTGAATATGAGGAGGTTCATTAGGTTCATGACTATAAAAATAAAAGCGATAGGGGCCAATTACACGAACCGTTGGCATAAAACCTCGTCATTCGGCAATGATTCTATAGGCCAAGAAAAATTTTCTGCAATATGAAGAAGAGGAGTTCAGAATTTTTTCATCTGAAAGATTTCTTGGAAATGAGGCTTTGTCAAAGAAAAAGGCCGGGATTTTTCTCGGCCTTGGTATTTTTGGAGGTGGAGAGATGCATTCAGAACTTTTCAATGGGAAAAATTGAAGATTTTTGCAGGAGCTTACTGCAAATTTGAGAAGTGCAGTCTCTAAAATCTCTCAACGATTTGATCTAGCCAGCCATGCAAAACAATCAAAATAGCGTTCTAAATCTTTAAGAGATGTTTTGTATTCGTCACTTCCGAGAGCAGCAGCTGCAAACAGTTCGCGAACTCGTAGAATTTCTCTTAGACGTCCCTTCCATCGAGGATCTTCGATGGTGAGATAAAATAAATCTAGAGCTCGCACAACAGCACCCCAATAACGTGCTTGATTATCATTGGCTCGAAAAGCTCGACCTACTTCGCTTCCAATATTGGCCATTTGCTCAACAAGAGAAAACTTCGCCCAACTTACTCTAACTGATTCTAAGTGTTCTAGATTTACAGTCATGCTTGTTTGACCAGTTGATCTTTGAGAATAACAGGAATTGCTATGGAAAAGCAAGAACAAGGTTTAAGAAAAAAGGCCCGGGTTTTTTCCGGGCCTTCAATTTTGGAGGTAGAGAGACGCATTCAGAACTTTTGATTAGTCTGGAATGAAGAAAAGACTTTGTCCTTCGCAAAATCAGTCTAAAGTCCAGTTCATATCACCAGATTAACTTAGATTAGGAGCAAGGCGAAGACAAAGGCGAAGAGGGAAAAGGATTCGACGATGCCGAGTGCTGCGAAACATTTACCGATAATCGCAGGTTGTTTTGCTGCAGCTTGAATGCCTGTCGCTGCGCACTTCCCTTGAAAAATCGAGGAGAAAAGAAGGGCAAGACCGACGGAAAGGCCAATACCGATGCCAGACATTGGGGAAAGTGTGCCTGCCAAGATGCTATTCTTCATCAAGAGCATCAGGACAAAACCAAAAATGGCTTGAGAAGAAGAAACAGCAGACATGCCGATGAATTTACCATGATTCTCTTCCACCCTGCTCATCACGGCATGTGAGGCCATCCCGCTAATTCCACAACCGATCGAACTTCCAACGCAACCTAACCCCAAAACAAGGGCAGGCCCAACCATACTGTAATCCATATTGAGATCTCCTTTTAGAATCTATTTTAAATATGTTCTTTAATTTTTAAGCGTATTAATGGATGAAACAAACGTCCCCCTCCATCAAAGCTATAATGATACCATTCTATGAAATTAAGACGAAGCCCGTGGATCATTCCAGACATGATTCCGAGCATGATATTCACACTGTGGCCAACGAGGATGACGAGAACGCCCAAGAAAAGCCCTACGCCGACACCAATGTCATTGAACGTCTCGGCCATGATTGCCCCTGCAAGACCTAAAGCATATAGACGCAGGTATGAAAGGACATCTGCAAAGACCTGAATGAGGGTAGCGATCTCTCCGATCCCTTTAAGTCTTTTTTGGACAATAGCCAAAAAGAGGGCAACCGCAATGCCGGTATAGATGAGCTGAAGACCAATCGCCTCCCCAATCGTTCTATCCACTAGCCCTAAAAAATGGATCATCGAGGTCGCTTTGAGGATCAGCGGGAAATAGAGATAGGCCCCAATCATGAAAGTCACCCACCCGATCCCCGCCCAATGGCGCCGTAGATAACGGAGCAATGACAAGGAGATATGGATCACTCCGATCATCAGAGATAATTCAAGAAGGATAGTGTCGGAGAAGGCATCGAGGGCCTCATACTTGAGATGCTCCCCTTTTTTAACGACTGCCGTATCCAAGAACTCCCGACCAGAGCTGACATTGGAAAGATCACTGTATTTTGAAACCCAAAATTGATAGACATCATCGCGATGGGCAAGGTGATAATCAGCCTTTTTGACAGTGAGATATTGCATGATCGATATCTTGCCAAACCAACTCTTTGGGCTGATCTGAATACCGAAGAAAGCAGAGGTCAAAATCCCCCAGATGATACAAGAAGTGGCGAGGATTGTGGCTAGATTCAAAAGTCGCTTCCCACTCCCTCGAAGATTGCGGTATTTGAACCTTAAGTAGAGGCATAATCCTAGATAGATGAGACCATAGCCACCATCTGCGACAATCATTGCAAAAAAGAGGGCAAAGAACCAAAAGACCCAACCTGAAGGATCTTTATCACTCGTTGCTGGTATATCATAGATTTTAACGAGGTCTTCACCAATCCGTTGAACCCCTTTGTTTTCCATGTAAGTGGGAACGCGATCGGTTGTTTCAATGAGAATTGGCTCACAATGGATGGCCATCCCATCGATAATCGAATAAAGGATACTGACCTTATTCGAAGGGATCCAAGCTTCGATCGCAAAAAGGGAGTTCTCCAAAGGATAGGTGACTTCTTTCTTGGCCATGAGGAGATTAAAATCGTTGAGCCGTTCGACGAATGCTTCGTGAAGAAAGTCGAGATGTCCAGCATACCCTTTGAGTTCAGCTTCGATCTGATGCAAAGACTCCTTGACAAAACTGAGATGTGTCTGGAGTTCGCCAAGGGGCCGATCGATTCTCATTTCGATCATCCCAGGATAACTGTGCGGTTCTTTGCCAATCGCGATGAAGTAATCGAGATCGTAAACGCTGCCGATAAAAATAAGCTCATCGCTGATATTAGTGAGATGGGATTTGGCGGTCTTCATGCAGAAAAATTGAATTTCGCATTTCCCTTTTTTTTCAATGAAGTCGATATCTTCCAGAGAAAAATCCCCAAATGGCGCGACACGGACAATCTCAGATTCGAGGAGCCGTTTCTCCTCTGAAAGGCGCTCGACTTCACCTTTGATCTCGAGAATTCTCTGCGCGATCTCATCGGCATATTCAAGATCTCCTCCCCCTTCATAAGGCTTTTTTACAGGGAGTTTGCGCAAGATTCGCATGGCGCTTACGAGATGCTGGATCTCTAATGGAGTTTCGATCGTTTTTTTCCCATGAGGAGGGATGAATTCTATCACCCCCTTTTTTTGGGCCGTAGCAAAGAACTGATCGATCTCTTCTTTAGCGCCGAGAATCAAATATTTTTTTACGCCGATAATCATGCCAATTTTCCTCGGCTTTTCAAAAGGATTTTCTTTTTAGCGACCTTGGCCTGGGAAACGGCGGCAAGCTGCTGATCACCGAGAAAAATCTTAATTTTCTTGATGTTTTCTATCGCACGTGGAATGAGAATTTTTTCGAAAAGATTGACGCGGATGGAGACCTCGCGCAGCTCTTTTTCAAGGGCCCGTTTTTTTTCTTCAGCGATTTTGATCTTCTCACGAATCACGACCAGCTCTTTGATCCCAAGGATCGCTGATTCAAACCAAACCGGTGTATCGAACAAAGAATATAAAGAGGGTTCAAAAATGACCCTCTCAAAATGGGGGATCTCTACACCTGCGACATTCTCTAGAATCTGGTCGACTTGCCTGACTTTCACTGCAGAAAAAAGATCGGGAGCGCTCCGCTCAGTCAGTAGCGGGGAGTATTTGCCCACTCTTTCTTGTGAAAGAGTGAATTCGCCACCCAATGCTTCAATTTCAATTTGCGCTTGATTGACCTCCATCTGTAACATCGCTTTTTTGAGCTGCAGAGTAGGGAGGTACTTGCGCAAACGGTCTAGTTTGAGCTGTTGGACGCGCAATTCAGTTTTGGTAAATTTGACCTCAGCCATTCCCTTTAGCTCTCCATATGTTTCGGCCAAAACTTCTCGACAAGGGATTGTTTAATTCCCACCTCATGTTTATCGAAACACTCTGCTAATGTCATCCATCCGAGATCGAGGGCAGCTTCTAATGTGAGGTTCACCTGCAGGTTCATCATCCGGTCTTCAAACAAATGGGAAAAGTGTAAAAGTTTCTCATCCCAACGGGAAAGGCGGAAACCCATGCTTTTCCGTTCGCGGGCCTTCTTGGAATCTGCATAAAGACGGATCTGGCCATTGGCGATATCGCCATGATCTTCCCGTGTCACTTTCCCGATCACCTGTTGTTTAAGGCGAGAGAGAGAACCGAACGGATCGATCCGCCCTCCATGCAGATAAAATTGCCCTTCAGTGATGTAGCCGGTATTGTCAGGAATCGGATGGGTCACATCGCCGCCAGGCATTGTCGTCACGGCAATGATCGTGATCGAACCACTCCCGTCGATATCGACTGCTTTTTCATAGCGGGAAGCGAGATCGGAATAAAGAGAACCTGGATAGCCGCGATTAGAAGGGACCTGGTCCATCGTGATCATGATCTCTTTGATCGAATCGGCAAAAGAGGTCATATCGGTCAAAAGAACGAGGACGTCTTTATCCGCTACGGCAAATTGTTCAGCGCAAGCTAAGGCCATATCGGGAACGAGAAGGCATTCGACGGCAGGATCGGTCGCACGATGGATGAACATGATGGTTTTATTCAACGAGCCCGATTTCTCCGCATTATCGATGAATGCTTGATAGTCATCAAAACGTAGGCCCATTCCTCCGATGATCACGACATCGGCATCGGTCTGATTGGCGATCCGCATCAAAAGAGCATTGTAGGGTTCTCCAGCGATGGAAAAGATCGGAATTTTTTGCGACTTGACAAGGCAATTAAAGACATCGATCATCGGGATGTTTGTCCGGACGAGATCGCGTGGAACAATGCGGCGTACCGGATTAAAGGAAGGGGCGCCGATCTCGATATGCTCCCCCATGATCTCAGGTCCCCCATCGATCGGATCTCCTGCGCCATTTAAACGGCGGCCAAGGAGCGAATCGCTAAATGTCGCTTGCATTTGTCTGCCCAAAAATGTGACCCGATCGTTGGTCGCGATCCCACGAGTATTTTCAAAACATTGCAAGGTGACGAGATCCCCATCGATGCGGAGTACAGAAGCATAGGTGGAACGCCCACTCCGTTTATGGACACGGGCGAGTTCTCCAAGGCTGACCCCACTAGCGATGACAGTGATCAAATTTCCACGCATGTCGACGATTTTATCATAAACTTTTTTCATCTCGTCACCTTCTCTTTCTTAGCTGCCGTTTCTAATTTCTTCTCGATGTCCTCAATTGTCTGTTCATATCTAGCTGATTTGAATGGCATGAAGTTCATGTTCTTAATTTCATTTTGCAATCCTAAAAAGAAACTACGCGCCTCATCGTGCGAAGTCGAAGGCAAAAACCATATCGAAGATCCGGACTGATCAACTGGAACAAAGGGATCTGCCGCTTGAGAGGGCAATAGGCATCTTCTTTATCAAAGGCGTTTTGCTGCAGATAAGAAAATTCAAAAAGTTCCGATTTCAAGAAGGTGATCATATCAGTCAAGGAGACTCCCTCTTCGCCAACGACCTCCATCCTCTTTCCGATCTCATCTCCATCGCGCAATATCTTGGCTGCTTTTTTAACCATTTTTCCCCATCCAGCAACACGCTCTTCGAGTTCTCTGCTGACATCATCGATGTACTTGCTCCAAGAGATCAGTGGGTCAACAGCAGGATAGCGCCTCGCATCGGAACGTGCGCGAGATAGACCGTGAAAGGCGCCGACGACAGATAAGGTCGCCTGCGTCACTGGCTCTTCAAAATTTCCCCCAGCTGGAGAGACGGTCCCTCCGATCGTCATCGACCCTTGTTTTCCATTCTTTAGCAAGACCACGCCAGAACGCTCGTAAAAAGCGGCGATACGCGACGCCAAGATAAGCAGGAAAGGCTTCCTCTCCCGGAATCTCTTCAAGGCGGCCAGACATCTCCCGCATCGCTTGCGCCCAACGGGAAGTCGAGTCGGCGAGAAGCAAAACATCGAGTCCCATCTGCCGATAATATTCAGCGATCGTCGCTCCCATGTAAATCGAAGCTTCACGCGCCGCAACGGGCATCGAAGAGGTATTGCAGATCATGACCGTGCGGTGCATGAGCGGCTCGTTGGTATGTGGATCGGTCAGATGAGGAAAACTGCGAAGCACTTCGACAACTTCCCCCGCACGCTCACCACAAGCGACGACGACGACGATATCGACAGAAGAATATTTGGAGAGGTGGTGCTGTAGGACGGTCTTACCCGCTCCGAATGGCCCAGGAGCACAAAATGTTCCCCCTTTAAGCACTGGAAACTGGGTGTCGATGATCCGCATCCCGATGTCCATCATTCGGGAGGCTTTGATCTTTTCCCCTTCGAAAAGGGGCATCTTCACTGCCCATTTTTGCATCATCGTAAAATGGTGCTCTTCCCCTTTGCTGTCGACAGCTCTTGCAACCACCGTATCGATCGTATAAGAGCCAGGCTTGATCACCCAATTGATGGTGAATTCGCCAAAGAGAGTGAATGGGACCATGATCTCATGGTGAAACCGCCCTTCCATCGTATAGCCGAGACTATCGCCACGCCGAACGAGATCGCCGGGCTTGACTCCGGGATGAAAATCCCAATGGCGAGAACGGTCGAGGGGTGGAATGTAGACTCCTCGAGAGAGAAATAACCCTGTCGCATCAGCGACTTTTTCGAGTGGATTCTGCAGACCATCGAAAATCGATGTGAGCAGACCAGGTCCAAGCTCTGCTTCGAGCAAATGGGTCGTGAATTCCACTGCTGTATTCAAACGAACGCCGCGTGTATCTTCAAAGACCTGGATTTTAGCGACATTTCCAACGATCTCGATCACTTCCCCTTTCAAGGCAACGCCGCCGCCAATACGCACCATCGCGACTTCACCTTGGTGGATATCCCCTTGAAACTCGACGTGTAAGAGATTTCCAAATGCTTTAACGACATTTCCAGTCGCTATCTGTTTTTCAGTGATGTTTGAAGCTTCTTTCATCGCATTTTATCCGCTTTTAAATGTATCCAAAATCATATTTCCCTTTTGCGCATCGAGCTCGTTCATGCTCTCAATAATCATCAGCTCTGCCATATAGCTGAGGATTTGGTCGATTGTGAAGAGTCCTTTTTCAGCGAGCTGTTCAATTTTTTTGAACCGGTATTCTGCAAAAGCCCGATGTTCGGCCCATGGATCATTATGGCAGGAGGCGATCAACTCTTTAAGATCTGCATATTCTTGAGGAGGTTCATAGGTTTCAGAATCTTTTTGAGCGAGAATATGCATGACAAGAGGATCGGTAGGATCTTCAAATTGCAATTCCTTTGCAACATCCCTGTCTAGTTGTTTGGCCCTCAGCGCAAGGAGGACGAGACGCCATTCCCTTTCAAAAGTGAGATAATTGCGTAAAAACCCCTTTTGCTTAGGAATCTCTTCATTAAAAAAACGGGCGAGCAGTCCAGAGAAATTTCTGATCTTGTCTGAAACTTTTTCAAACTGGTCCAAAAAGTCAAAGATATAGCCCGGAAGGACAGCGTGGACAAGCAGCGCTTCATCGAGCTCCTTTTCATTGAGGTTTCCCCGAGGGTCGACAGGCTCTTCCATGAGCAGAGCGCGAATATTGTAAATATCGACAAAACGGCGAAGAACCTTTGTCTTTTCCAAGTCTTCCCGATTTAAATTGATCTCGAGCCGCGCCATCAATTCTCCAAATGAAATTTCTGGCCTTTCATGCAAGGATAAAGGGGGCAACGACGCAGCGACGAAATAGTAATTGCGCATATAAGTAAGCTCGCTTAAATATTTATCTAGCCGAAAACCAGCTCACGAAAATCCTTGCGGATATAATTAGCTACGAGCTCCTTTAAGGCAGCGTCGGAGATATCAACAGTGATGTTTTCCTTATGCAACTTAACTTCGATCCCTCCCGTTAAAGGACCGACGAGAACGCTTTTTTCCTTTAGCTTTTCTAAAATTTCATGAGCCAGGAGCATATTCACCGTGCGCGCGGGAACAGCGGCAGGGATATAAACGCTTAAAGCCGCTTCAGTCCCCTCTTTTTCGATCCCTTTGATTACAGCAGTGACGAGTTCTGCCAAAACCTTTGGATTTTGTGTATGTTGAGTCATCAAGCGGCTGAGTTCCCGATTGAATAGCTTTTCCTCAATATTTTGCTTCAACATCTCCATCGCCTGCTTACAAGCCTGGCTAAGCGACGATTGAAAGACATTTTTTTGCCGTTCGATCTCTTGGCGGGCTTCTTCATGAAGCCTCTCGATCTCGCTATGCGCAGCCTCGATTATCTGCTCCGCGTGTTCTCTAGCGGAAGAGACGATTTGTTCCGCTTCAATTTCCGCAGGCTCTAACGTCTCACGCCGCAAAATGTCGCAGATTTTTTTGACTTTATCTTGACCTGGTTCTGTTCCTTTCATGGCTGAAATCCACCTTCAATACATCACACATAAGTTATTTACATTTGGGAGATATTTTCAATGGTAAACCGCTATATCCCTAAAATAAAAAAAAATTGCATGAAAGTCGAGCTTCTGAGATAAGAAATGGTTTACTCCTTGAAGATGGGCTTTTCTATGAAAAGATTTGTGAAAAGATTATTGATTGTCTTGGCTCTCTTTGCCTTGCCATCTCTTAGTCATTGTGATCAGCTCGATAATTACAAGAAAGACTCTGAAGCGATCTGGCGTACAGGATCTGGCGCAGAAGATGGGACCTTTACAGCCGTTGGAACATCGATGCTTGGATGGGGACTCGGTCTTTCTGCAGGGATTGCAATTTTAGCTTCTGTTCTCCATCAAAGCACAGCTGGGCATTCTCATACCCATTGTGACTAAAAGAATTTAAATCTGGAGGTTGTGTGCGCTGTAAAATATTGCTTTTTTTTGCGATTTCTTCCTTACCTTTAACGTCGACATTTGCTAAAAGTCACCCCGCTTCAGTCATCCAGGCTGTAGAGACGATCACGCCTTCCCAATGTTTTTTCACTCCACCAGAAGCTTGGGAGGTGACAGACCCGAGGTCGCTTTCTCCTAAGGTCAAAATCGCTTTCCTTAAAAATAACAATAAAGGGTTCTGTCCTTCGATCAATCTCGCCATTGAAGAAACAGATGTCTCGTTGAACGACTACCTCAAAGCTGTCAAAGCCATCCATGAGCAGGACCGGAATAATCAGTGGCGTGCCCTAGGCAAAGTGCGTACAGCCGCAGGAATGGCTCAACTCACGGAAATCGATTCAACAACTGAATGGGGAGCTGTGCGCATCCTGCAACTCATCTTTATCAAAGAGGGGCGTGCTTATGTCATCACTGCAGCGGCCCTCAAAGAAGAAATTTCTAATTACTATAAAGACTTCCAGTCGGCATTCCGCTCGTTTACGATCTCTAATGACTTGCTTAGCAACATTCCTCAACTGCAGCGCCGCGAGACACTGAAGGAAAAACAGGCCGATTTATTCGCAACTTCTGAAAAATATTTTCACTCCTCCGATAAACAGAACCCGTTTGACGACCCAACCTTCCAACAAAAGCATTGGCTACCTTTCCAAAAGACTGTCATAGACAATTTTGGGGATATGGGAGCCTTTTGGCAAATCTTAATCTTAAGGAATGCCCATGAAAAACTGCTTTCATTGCAAGACTCTACGACGGCTTCGAAAAACAAATAGACAATAATAATTTCAAATGAAAAAGTTAATGACCGCTTGCCTTATCGTTTTGACAATCGCATTCTCGCCCCCTCTTCGAGCGCTGGAATCCTTACCGCCACAACTCCTCTCTGCTGAATCTGACACGCCTGCTCCAGGTCGGGATGAGGCGCCCCCAGATTCCACAACACCCCTCACGCCTTCTGAGGAGATCCCCTCTTCCTCTGAAAATGCTGGGCCCCCTCCTTCCTCTTTAGATTACATAACACCTACTGAAGGCACTTCCTTAGAAAGTCCTCCTGAGGACCTGGAAAGTGATGAGGGCACTCCAGTCGGCCAGGGGGCAAATGAAGGGGCGAGCGCTGCAAAGAAAAAACAATGGCAAAACATCGCGCTAGCTGCTGCAGCTGTCGTCGTCGCTGTAACCGCTCTCATCTTGATCGCAAACAACAATGGCCATTCTAAGAAAAAATAACAGGTTCTTAAATTCACTTCTGCTCCTTACTTTTCTCTTTGCTTGCTCTAGCCGCAGCCATTGGATATCAGATCAGGTGTACTCAGATAAAAAAGAATACCGCTCAGCGAAGCTGAGCTATCTTTCCAATGATCCTGTTCATGGTATCGATTTAGAATTCCTTAAGATTGGAGAGCGGTTGAATGTCTACTTAAATATCCACTCCATCCCAGTTTCTCCTTATCAAGGCAAAGCGAAATCTGCCCTCCTCAAGCTTGAAATCGATGGAGAAACCCTCCGCTATGAGACATACCGCCTCGAGGGAGGACAGCGCTTTTTGCTCTCTGAAGATGTAGCGAAGATCTTGATCGAATCACTCCAAAATCACAAAGATGTTACCCTCATCCTTCCAGGCTATCGCTCCACAATCAGGCCTGAAGACTTTTCTTCAAAATTCAATCGGCTGCACGACCCTTCCCTTCTGCAAAACCCTTTCCATCTCCCGATGTAACAGGGCTCCAACCATTAAAAAGACTTTTTTAAATTTACACAGAGACACAGAGCTTTAAGTTTTTCATTTTTTGCGAGAGCAAAAAATGAAGACTCTAGTTTTTTCGCTCTCGCGAAAAAATTAGGCTGTTTTTTTAATCTCTGTGTTCCTCTGTGTCTCCTGTTCCCTCTGTGATTGAAATATTCTTATTAACGATTAGCGCCTTGGCAGATGTAACGGTAGACTTGCAAAATTTGAAAAGAGATCTTAAGATTAAGGAAATCATCAGAGGGTTTTTAAACATGAATAAGCTGGAACAATTGAAGAAAATGACGACCATCGTCGCTGACACTGGCGAATTTGAAGAGATTAAAAACTATCGCCCTACCGATGCAACGACCAACCCCTCCCTTATTTTTTCTGCCTCATCGAAACCTGAATACCAATTCCTCATCGACGAAGCTGTCCAATGGGGTAAAAAAAATGGGAAGAACCCCAAAGATATCAAAGAACAAGCCCTCGATAAGGTCTTTGTCAACTTTGGCCTGGAAATTCTTAAAATCGTTCCAGGACGAGTCTCAACGGAAGTCGATGCTCGTCTCTCGTTTGATATCGAAGGGAGTTTAAAAAAAGCGCGCCATTTGATCTCCCTTTACGAAGCAGCAGGAATGGACCGGAAACGAATATTGATCAAACTCGCCTCGACATGGGAAGGGACCAAAGCCGCAGAAGTCCTCGAAAAAGAAGGAATCCACTGCAATATGACCTTGATGTTCAGTTTAGGACAAGCGATCGGATGTGCTCAAGTCGGGGCTACACTGATCTCCCCTTTCGTCGGACGGATTTTGGATTGGTACAAGAAACAAGAAAACAAAGAATCTTACCCCCCTCCGGAAGACCCTGGGGTTGTTTCCGTCACGCAGATTTACAACTATTACAAAAAAATGGGGATCAAAACCCAAATCATGGGCGCGAGTTTCCGCAACACCGATGAAATCCTCGAACTGGCGGGTTCCGACTTGCTGACAATTGCTCCAAAACTCCTGCAAGAGCTTCAAGCTGCTGAAGGACCCGTTCCTCGTAAACTCGATCCTGAAGCCGCTAAAAAAATGAACATCGACAAAATCAATGTCGATGAGAAAACCTTCCGTTGGATGCTCAACGAAAGCCCCATGGCCACTGACAAACTTGCAGAAGGCATTCGCAACTTTGCTAAAGACAATGTCAAACTTGAAAAAATGATCGAACAACGTTTATGAAAAGGAAAATGGCATGACACAATCTATAATCCCATCCCAAAGCAATCGACACTATCAACACAATCTTTCTTGCTCCCAACTCCTTTTTTCTGCCTCTTTGATGGGTGGAGCGAGCGCACTTGCCGCAGGACTTTTTACGACGATTAGCCCTTTAGGTGGAGCGATCTTTGGTGTGAGTTCTCTTCTCAGTCATCGACTTGTGCATTCGATTTGCAATAAGGTGAGTTGCTCTTCTGATAGCATTATCTTTAAAGTCGCTCAATTTGCCCTATCGCTCATCGGCGGTATCGTTGGAGGTGTGCTTGTGACAACAACCCTCGGTTTTCCGGTGACGATAGCAACAGGTATCGTTCTCACGATGGCATCCACTGCCACCTTAATCGCCGCTTTTCTGGTCTCGGGAGGCTGCCTCTGCTCTTCTGCAATTGCCACAGGGATCGCCTTCGGAACAAATGAGGGAACCGCAATCCGGGTCTAATAATTCATGCCCGTGAGCGTGCCCTTGCCCGATTTTTCTGGCAAGGGCACGCTCACGGGCACGATATTACAAAATCTATTCAAGTCGGGCAAGCCCTTTGGAGCGGCTCATCTCAAAGAATTTACGAAAAAGCGACATCGTTCCGATGAGATAAACGATATTGAGCAAAATGCTCAAACCAAAATCTCCCCAGGAAAAGGTCCCTTCATTTAAGACTTTTCTCATCCCTTCGAAAATGTAGGTCATCGGCAGCCCTTTTGCAATGAACTGACCCCAAAGAGGGAGTGCTGAAAGAGGATAAAACACAGCGCTAAATGGAGCGAAGACATAGGCTGTCATCCAAGCGAGCATTTGAACACGTTGCCCATAATAGACCATGATCGATGCACTTAAAAAACCGATGACCCATCCAGAAAGGACAAGAGAGGCGCAGAAGGGCAAAAATGCCCAGCCTATCGAAAAAATATTCAAGGCATAAAGTATCCAGACGATGAGCGCGCCAAAACCTACCGTGATCGAAATTTTAAATATACCGACGAGCATCAAGGCAGAGATCCACTCCCCGAGTTTAAGTGGCGTTGAAAAGAGATTGACCATGTTTCTATTCCAGAACTCTTGAAGCAAATTGACCGATACTTCGTAATTGCTGCGCCAGATGATCTGCCAAAAAACCAGTCCTGTTAAAATGGCAAGGGCTATCGATGGCATGGAAGGGTCGTGCTGTTGAATCCATACGCTCGTCATCCCCCACAAAAAGATATCGAGTAAAGGCCAAAAGAAGAGATCAGATAAATGATCCAGTTTTGCAAAAAAGTAAAAATAGCGTAAAAAAACTGCCCAAATTCGATGCCAGCTCATCGACGTGCTCCTTTCTTGACCATATGCAAGAAGTAATCCTCTAAAGTCGGTTGCAAAATATTGATATTCGTGTAGATCACGCCAGCGCTAGCCAAAGCAGAGAGCAACATCGCAATTTGACTCCCATCGAGTTCGAGTTCGATTGTTCTGTGCTCAATTTTATAGGGCATTCTGAGCTGCTCAGCAGCAGCTATCGTCCGCTTCATCCCATCTCCGACCTGAAGCTGGATGCGCGAGACGGCGACACTTTTAGCTAGATTTGCTGGGAGATCATCAGCGACAATCTTCCCATGTTGGAGAAATAAGACCCGGTCACATACTTCCCCAACCTCTGCCATATTGTGGGAAGTATATAATATCGACGTTCCAAATTTTTCCCTTTGCTCGAGCACAAACTCGATTACATCTTGAGCGATATCGGGGTCGAGCGAGGCTGTTGGCTCATCGAGAAGAGCAATTTTTGGCTGGATCATGAACGCTTTGACCAGCATCAAGCGGGTAATTTGGCCTGCCGATAGCTGTGAGACAAACGCTTTGCGTTTACTGGCAATCCCAAATCTTTCGAGTAAAGTTCCAGTTCGTTCTTTGCGCTCTGAAGGAGAGAGACCATATAATCTGGCAAATACTTCCAAATTTTGATCGACAGTGAGCATCCAAGGCAAACTGACGTAAGTGCTTGCAAACGCGACATTCTTTAATATTTCAGAACGATGTGTGAAAAAATCTTTTCCAAAATAATGGATCGATCCCGACGTCGGTTTCAGTGTGCTGAGCAACATCTGTATCGTCGTGGTCTTACCCGCTCCATTTGAGCCGAGCATTCCTAAGATCTCCCCTTCTTTAAGATCAAAAGAGATCCCATCCACAGCAATAAAAGGGATCTTCCCAGGATAAACCTTTTTTAAATTCTGAACCGATAAGAGGGTGTTCCTGTCCATAACTCTTAACCACTTGTGTAACAAAGAGATGATAACCCAAAAGACAATGGCTGTCAACTATAGACAATGTTGTTGGTGGGATCCCAACACGTGAATCGTCAAAAGCGCTGTTCACCTGACGTGTCAGCGTAAGAGACTGTCTACGGATTCAGTTTCAGTCGATTTTCGGGTTCTTTTGAGTCGATTTAGGCTCTATTAATTTTCATGCCGAGAATCTTTCTCCATCATAGGAAAGAATTTATTTACGACTTTATTCTAAAAGATTTTTCTCAATTTTTTTATGAAATTTTCATCTTTTTTTTCAAAAATGACCAAAACCCAGCAAAATATTAGACACTTACCCCATCATTGAATTTATCCCACAGAGATTTTTTAAACCATGCTGGCATTTGATCCGTTTTCATCTCTGTTGCTACGTAGTAGAATAGGAAACATTGCATCAGCGAACTGAAGTCATTGATTTTCAAGTGCATTAACTCTCATCTGCTCACTGGATTAAGCTGTTCATTATTTATTGAACAGTTGCAATCAGTGAACAGTTAAAAAAGCAATAAGAGGATCAGGTTGTCCATTTCATTAACAGATTGGAAGGGGCGTCCAGTGTAACGAATAATGTTGGTATGAGAAAAGTGGGTATCAGATATGAACCATTTATTCATTGTTTGCCCCAATCACTTCCCATCTATTCAGCAGCTTGTCTACATCTCCCCAAGGAAGGCGACTACCCTTAACTCTCATAGCATCAAAACTGCCCTTCGCTTGGGACTGCTGTATAATTTTCTGATTCAGCAATTCCTCAATGATCCATATCGTCCCATGCACTTCAACCCCTTCTTTTTTTGCTGCGACGCGAAGATCTTTATCTCCAGTCAAAAGGGGACATCGTTCTTGAAGCGCCAAAGCTAAAGCGGAATGATCCATCATGCTAGGCCGCGGATACTGTTGAGTTAGAAATTCTGTCTTCTTGACCGATTCAGCAGTAAGACTTTTCACTTTTAAACCGACCTGCAGAAGATGGCTGTGTCGCTCTCTGAGTTCTAATTCAAACAGGATGTCAGGGACTGCGATTTCGTAAGGAAGTTGAAAGATGACAGGTGTTAAATTACCGTCTTCCATGTCGATAAGAATGTTAGCATCGCTGATGAGTAAGAGCATTTCCGTTTTGCACCTGACGAAGAGCTTTTAATTGAGTGAGAGAACAGGATAACAGTTCTGCGGCTTTTGGTTCCCCAATATACTCTTCACCGAGAGCATGAAATAGCATTTGGTTAAAAGTATGAGCTTTTTCTGAAGGAACTTCTAATCCAGGCTCTTTACGATGCCATCCTTTCTGTCGGAAACGAATTACAAGGCTTTTGTAGTAGGACTCTTGAATAACCCCCAAATCTTTAAGACGGTAACAAATCGCTCCCATGCTTACTTGAAACTGTTCTTTGAGTAGAAGAAGTTCCTGCCATTCAATAGCACGACGTTCTTTTCCCAATGCTTGGAATACGGCTTCACGAGGAAATAGAAAAGCACCTGCAAATCGATTACAAGCTTGTTCTTCATCTAATTTATGAGAAAGACGTTTGATAAAAATGTAATGCGCGAGTTCATGAACCAAATTGAACCGCTGTCGATCACCAGGCCATCTTGAGCTAATCACAATGATTGGCTGATCATTAATCACTGTAGAAAGACCGTCAAAATGTTCTTCATCAGTATCGATGATAAACACTCTTATTCCCTGACTTTCAAAAGCATCGATAAGATCATGGATTGGAGCTAGTCCTAGTTTCCAATGATTACGCAAGTTCTCAGCGACTGCCTCTATCTCTTCGAGACTATTAATTTTCTGAGGTAAATCAGATGGAAGTTCAAATATGGGTACCGGAGAAGAAGGATAAAGATTCTCTAATTCTAAACGACGTTCGATTTGACTAATTACCTCAAATTTAATTGCCTCTTCCGCTTTTCCATTTAATTTTTTTCGCTTTCTAAACTTTACATTTTCAAGAGATACCTTGATTGGACGAAAGAAGAAATCAACGCGAACTTTAAGAGCCTTTGCCAACTTTATGAGCATATCTGAAGAGGGATAGACGTCTCCATCTTCGTATTTTTTAATAGCGGCATGACTTAAGCTCACGAGGTCAGCGAGAGCACGCAGGCTTAGACCAGCAGCCTTTCTCGCCTGCTGGAGGCGAATGCTTAAGTTATTCATATGTAAGCACCTCTATTTAATATCAGTTCCATTTAGTTTACATTATGACAAAAATCGAATATCTTGTAAACTAGCCTTTTTTAAGCATTCTGACCTGCAAGAGGGCACCCGAGATTTTTAGGACAGTTTGCCCACAAGGAATTTTTGCAAACAGGACCACAGTGCAGACTAAAATGAATCACAGAGTGAAAAAACAGCATTATCTCAGCAAAACCTATACAGCCTATTCATTTTAGCTTGCGATTTAAAAAATCGATGATCAGTGCTGAAATTTCTCTTCCATGTGTTTCGAGAGCAAAATGTCCAGTATTCAACAGATGTATTTCGGCATCTGGTAAATCACGTCGATAAGCTTCTGCACCGGGTGAAATGAAGATCTCATCATTTTTTCCCCATACAGCTAATAGAGGTGGCTTATATTTGCGGAAAGCTTCTTGCCATTTCGGGTATAAAGGTAAATTAGTTCGATAATCGTACAAAATGTCTAACTGGACATCGCTATTGTCTGGTCGATCCATCAAGCTTTGGTCATGCTGCCACCCATCAGGACTGATCTTTGCCTGATCGGCTGAGGATACGCCATTTTCATACTGCCACCGCGTAGCTTTCATTGTTGTTAGCCAACGGAGAGCTTCCCGTTCCTTTTTTGCAGATGTTTCCCAATAAGGTTTAATGGAATCCCAAAATTTGCCTAGGCCTACATCATAGGCATTGCCATTTTGTGAAATGATGGCGGTGATCTTGCTTGGATGTTTCATGAAGAGTCTAAAACCTACAGGGGCACCGTAATCAAACACATAGATCGCGTATTTATCGATCCCTAAAGCGATCAGGAGTTTATCGATAAGTTCAGCAAACTTATCAAACGTATATGCATATTGCTTATGATCTGGATTTCCGCTATGGCCGAAACCGGGATAATCAGGGGCTATCACATGATAATTTCTTGCCAATTCGGGAATAAGGTTACGAAACATGTGCGACGAAGTGGGAAAGCCATGAAGCAACACAATCGCTGACTTATCTTTTTTCCCTGCTTCCCGGTAGAAAATGTCTATCCCATCGAGGGGCATGGTGTGATAAAATGTCTCTTGTTGTGCGTTCATCGTTTTTCACTCCTCATCTGACTTTTGTTGCATTAAAATGAGTATACCGAAAATGGCTCAAAAGTTGGCCTGGGGCTGCGTCAAAGACCCGGGCCAACTTTTGAGCCATTTTCGGTATAAGACGGACTTGACGTTTTGCTCAAGCTGACTTTAGAAGCTCAGCTTTGTGGAGTTTTACCCAGTCTTTGAGAGTCATTCCCTTACGTCCGATCAAGGTGGGAAGATCATCGCGAACATCCGCAATGTATGCCATGCGACCATCGGCGACCTGTTTAAAAAATTCTGCGGCGCCAATAAAATAAGGATCGATGGTGTTTCCAGTTGCGCTAAAGTCTTTTAAAAACTGCTCTGGTGCTAGAGCATCGGCATGAAAAACTTTTCCCGTGACTTCACTAAACACTTTGGCAACCTCCTGTATATTTAGCGATTCGGTTGAAAACCAGTAATCTTTTCCTTGATGCTTCGAGGGCCCCTCGCTCAAAATCTTTGCGGCAGCTTCCCCTACATCCTCCAAAGCTATCCAGCCTACTTTCTTATCATTGGTATACCAGCGCACCCTGCCGTTTTTAGCTATATTAAAGATACCCGTGAAGTTCTGAAAAAAAACGTTTGGGTGTAAAAATGTATAGGGAATTCCACTTACTTTGATGTAAGCTTCGATCATTTGGTGCCAGGCAAAGTGGGGATCATAGCAATCAAATTTCGGCGTAAATACACCTAAATGGACGATATGTTTGACACCTGCTTTTTTGGCTGCATCAATAACAGCTTTGCTTTGAACTAGCATAGCCACTGTGTATCCAGTCAATAAAAACAATCTGTCGACATCTTTAAGCGCAGCTTCAAAAGTGCGTGGATCATCGAGGTCCATGTAAACAGGATTGCTGTAGTGTTCTTTTAGCTTTGGCAGCTGTTCTTTTTTTCTACTTGTGACTCTCAATGAGATCGAATCATCCTTGAGGAGATGATCAGCGACTATTTTGCCTAATTGACCAGTAACTCCCAGGGTCAATATCACTGGTTTGCTGCGGGACGAAGCCATAAGATATACCTAAATTGCAATTTGTTATCCGCCGTGCCCGCCCATCGATTGGGCGTAGAACACTCCAACACCATACGCACCTGCGTGCTCTTTTGCGAGATTCGTGACAGCCTCATAAGTTTCTTGACGCGCCCAATCACGTTGTAGTTCACATAAAAATTGTATCCAGGTGATTGGAACCACACCTGCCTGAACCATGCGCTGAATTGCTGTATTGTGCGCTTCTAAACTAGTTGCACCAGAAGCATCCACTACAGCATAAACTTCATAACCTGCTTCAATGGCAGAAATAGCGGGAAATACAAGGCAAACTTCAGTCCAGAGCGCAGCTAACACCAATTTTTTTTTCTTGGTTTTTTGAACAGCAGCGACAAAATTTTTGTCTTCCCAGGAATTCATCGTAGAACGATCGATGGGCTGTTGATCTGGAAAAACAGCTTGCAACTGAGGAATCAGTGGGCCACTAAATGTTTTTGCAGCTACTGTGGTAAGAATCGTGGGCACTTTAAAAATTTTAGCTGTCTTAGCAAGACCGACAACGTTGTTGATAATCGTTTCTCGATTTGACGATTCTACACCAAAAAACATTTGTGGCTGATGATCGATTAATGCAAGAGTGCAATTATTTGGGGTGAGTAATTCCAAAGAAGATTTATTCATACTTGGGCCATCCCGCCGTCTACAAATATTTCTGCTCCTGTGATGTAGCTGCTGTCGTCGGATGCGAGAAACACGACAGCTTTTGCAACCTCACTGGGTGTACCGACCCTGCCGAGCGGAACGCTGTCGATAAGCATCTTCAATCTTTGCTCGCCTCCTTCTCTGGCCTGTAGTTCATTCACTGCGGGCGTGTCGATGGGGCCTGGACTCACTACGTTCACGCGAATGTGGCGATCCTTTAAGTCGGTTGTCCATGTTCGCGCGAACGAACGGACGGCGGCTTTTGTAGCACAATAAACACTCATCTCCGACAACCCTTTACTGCCGGCGATAGACGCATTCAGGATGATAGAGGCACCCTCTGGCACAAGGGAAAGCGCTTTCTGCACCGTGAAAAAGAGGCCTCTGACATTGATGTTGAAGATCGAGTCATAGAACTCTTCTGTTATTTTTCCGAAGGGAGCCATCTTCGCAACACCGGCGTTTGCAAACACAATATCGAGCTTGCCCTTCTCTTTCTTGATTTGTGCGAAGAGGCGATCGAGATCGGCAAGCTTCGATGCATCCCCCTGTACGCCAGTGACGTTTCTTCCAATCTCCTTTACTGCTGCAGCTAACTCCAGATCACGGCGTCCTGTTATGAAGATGTAGGCACCTTCGTTCACAAACTGCTTTGCCGTCGCAAGGCCAATGCCGCTATTGCCACCAGTAATGAGTGCAATTTTTCCTTCAAGCTTACCCATGTCTTTCCCTTTTGAATCATTTTCGGTATAGATAATGGGTGAAATGATTTTTTGTCAAATAAGTAGCTCCTAATATACAGTCTTTTTTAGGAACGAGGGGCTTATAATGGAACTTACCTATGAAAAGCTTGAAGCGCTCGCATTAAATTTGATTTGGGCTTGGAACCGCAAAGCTGACTCCCTTTGGGAGCAGCTCGATCCAGAGCTGTGGAATTTTACTCACAATCCTTGGGTTGTATTGCAGACAGTTTCTAGAGAAAAACTGAAAAAGGCGATCGAAGATCCAAAATTTTGTGAGACGGTTCAAAGACTTGAGGAGATGACTAAGGAGATGGAGCAAAGGCCAGCTTTGTACCAGAAAAAACATCCCGACTCTCCCCTCTCCTGCATTGCCTATTTTAGCATGGAATTCATGTTGAGCGAAGCGCTTCCGATCTATTCGGGTGGACTTGGAAATGTGGCTGGCGATCAGCTCAAAGCAGCCAGCGATCTCGGTCTGCCTGTCATTGCAGTGGGGCTCCTCTACCAACAGGGTTATTTCAGACAACTGATCGACAAGGATGGAAATCAATACGATCTCTACCCTTATAACAGTCCGGGTGAACTGCCGATTCGACCTTTGCGAAAACCTGATGGAGAATGGATCCGGATCGAACTCGTTTTGCCTGGGTATTCCATTTGGGTCCGCTGTTGGGAAGCAAAAGTGGGCCGTGTGAAACTCTATCTCCTGGATAGCAATGATGGAGCCAATATTCCGACTTATCGGAGCATCACGAGCGAACTTTATGGCGGCGATCTCGATCTCAGGCTCAAACAAGAGATCGTATTGGGAATTGGTGGATGGCGTTTGCTCGATCAACTTGGAATTCAACCCGATGTGTGCCATCTCAACGAAGGTCATGCTGCCTTGGCCGTATTGGAACGGGCCAAGTGTTATATGAAAAAAACGGGAATCTCATTTTGGGAAGCGCTGACTGCGACAAGACCAGGAAATCTCTTCACAACGCACACCGCGGTTCCAGCAGGTTTTGATCGATTTCCACCTCAGCTGATTCAACAATATCTGACATTTTTTGCAAACGAAAGACTAGGGATTTCGATCGATCAACTTCTCGCCTTGGGGAGGATCAATCCCAATGACCAATCTGAGCCTTTTAATATGGCCTATCTTGCGATTCGAGGGAGCGGCGCAGTCAATGGAGTGAGTCGTCTTCATGGAGAGGTGAGTCGCAATATCTTCTCTTCTGCATTCCCAAAATGGCCTGTTGCTGAAGTTCCTGTGGGCTACGTGACCAATGGGGTTCACACCCCGAGCTGGAGATCTAAGCAGTCTGATGTGGCTTGGACCGAAGCTTGCGGAAAAGATCGATGGCTTGGCAGCATCGAGAATTTAGAAAGAGATGTCCGGAAGATCTCCGATGAAAAACTCTGGGAAATGAGACAAGGGGCCCGTCAATCGATGATCGAATATTTCCGTCCTCGTATCGCACGCACCTGGGCAGCTCGTGGCATGTCGCAAGAGTATGTTGAACTGGCAAAACGGATATTCGATCCAAATGTCTTAACTCTTGGTTTTGCCCGTCGATTTGCGACCTATAAAAGACCCAACATGCTCCTCCACGATTCAGAAAGGCTCCTTCGAATTTTGGCCAATCCCGATCACCCTGTGCAACTCATTCTCGCTGGGAAAGCCCATCCTGCCGATAAGCCTGGCCAAGAGATGATCCACCAATGGATTCAATTCATCCGAAGACCAGAAGTTCGACCTCATGTGATCTTCCTTTCTGATTACGACGTGCTCATGTCTGAAAAATTGGTCCAAGGGATGGATGTGTGGATCAATACCCCTCGCCGTCCGTGGGAAGCTTGCGGCACCAGCGGGATGAAAGTCCTCGTCAATGGTGGCCTCAACGTCTCTGAACTCGATGGGTGGTGGGCAGAGGCCTATACGCCAGAGGTCGGCTGGGCCATCGGCGATGGAAAAGAGCATGGAGATGATCCAGCATGGGATGCACATGAGGCTAGCCAACTTTACGAACTCTTGGAGCAGCAGATCATTCCCGATTTCTATAAACGAAATGAAAAAGGAATCTCAACGACCTGGGTAGCTCGAATTCGGGAGAGCATGGCCCGCTTAACGCCCCAGTTTAGCACCACCCGAAGCCTTACAGATTATACAGAAAACTACTATCTTCCCGCAGCGGCTAATTACCGGAAGCGGATTGCCAATAATTCTGCTCTGGCAAAAGAGATCCTGAAGTGGCAAAAAGCTCTTCAGCAAAACTGGCCAAGCCTCCGATTTGGGCCACTCAAACTCAATTCTGAAGGAAATCAATCCCATTTTGAAATTGAGGTCTACCTCCATCAGCTCGATCCAAAAGCTGTCACAGTTGAGCTGTTCGCAAGTGGCACACCCCCTCAGAGGATGGCGATGAACCGAAAATCGAGCAACGGCTCCTCACACATTTACGAACTAAAAGCGACAATGGACCGCTCGCCAAGCGACTTTACGCCTCGGGTGATTCCTGCTTTTGCGGAGGCGTCTGTCCCCCTCGAAGCACCCTACATTCTCTGGCAAAAGTAAATTAGATCTTGCATAACCCCGCTTTCGTGCCCGTGAGCGTGCCCGTGCCGGTGCCCGAATTAAGATGGTTCAGAAAAAGCATTAATCGGGCACCGGCACGGGCACGCTCACGGGCACGAAAGCAGGGTTATGCAAGAAGTCTATTCTACAGGCAAATGCGGATGCCAGCGGTGATCAAATGGTCCCAATCACCGCCTGAAATGACTTCGTAGCCTGCATAGAGCGTTGTGATCTTTCCTACGGTAAATCCAAGGTTGAGTCCCCCGTTCACTCGTGTCTTCGTCGACTTTGGAAGGGAAAGGGAATAGGCGATGTTGGGGCTTGCCACGATATACACATCCATTCGGTCCCTAAGGGACATGAAAGGTTGCTCTACCCCGGCAATCGCTTCGATGGCAAAATCACCGCCACAATATAATGCGGAAAAGCCGAGTTCGCCTGTAAAAAACTTGGCATTGAAGTCGCTGCCATGGAGCGCATCGATCTCCCCTTTTTCTTTGAAGCGATTGACGTGGGCTTGAGAATAGACGATATTTGCCCGAGGAGAAAAAGAGAATCTTTTATACGTCCACGCTTCACAGAGTAGGCTCAAATTGCCTGTGACTGCATTGGTGGTGGTCCTGCTTTTTACCTTTCCGTTCAGCGTTGGGCGGTGCATATGGTCTTCAAGGGAGGATCCAGATACCGTTCCGTAAACTGTGAAGTAGGCACCCAAATCTTTACGGAGGTAAACCAGACCTGCAATTCCATCGATATGACCCCTGCCCATGGAAGATTTAATGTGGCCCCTGGGGCCTGAGACGGCTCCGCCGACGGAGAATCCTCTGCATGTCGCATAATCGATTCCCCCAAAGAAATCCTGGCGCACGAGGTTCGCCTTGTGAATCTTCCTCTCGTCGGTTTGAAGATAGCCTCCGAAAAGCGAAACGCGCGGACAACATCTTTCGGGCAAGCTAGAAAATACTGACACACGGTCCCATATTTGACTTGCCAATGCACGATCGCCGGCAAATGCGAAATCTGCCAGGGCGCCGTAATAGGTCGGAGTAAAGAAAGCGAGGTTGTCACAAACATTTCCCTGGAGGATCTCCCTGGCCAATTGTCCTGCAATCGTCGTTGTATTGATCTGATTTGGTCCAACCAATGCCGCACCAAAAATTGCTTTTGACACTTTGTTCCCGTTCGACGTGCAACCGAAATTGAAAAATGGGTTTTGGCCCGCAGGGATAGGAGTAATGGGAAAAGGATTGAGGCCAGTGACGATGATTTGACCTGTCGCTGAATCAAAAAGGATGGCATCGACGTTGGCGGGAAGCATGTTCACAGTGAGGGTCATATTTCCCAATATACCATTGACAAAGATCGGGCCACCTCCACCATTGGCGATCACTTGAAAAGTGTTGCCCGGCACAAGAGTGCTGCTGAGCATCTCGACATTAAAATAGCTGGAAGGTAACAGCGTGGCAACTCCTCCCACGCGGACCTGGTCGAAGCCCGTAACAGGAACCGTGCTGTCGATCTCTAGAATTAATTGACCTGCTTCAGTGTAATTTCCACCGATCGTGATCAGTCCGGGAGAGGTTCCAGGGCTTAAAATTCCCTGATTTGTGAAATTGTTGAGAAAGGTCAGATTGCCACTCACTGTGGCTAGGTTCACAAAGGTATTTCCCTGACTGTTGATGGTCCCATTGCCGGTCAGCAACATATAGGTCAGAGTCGAGCTATTGGGGACAATGATTGTCGAGCCAGCCCCTGTGATGATATCTGTCGCTTTTATCGAGGCTGTGGCGTCGAGTTGAACGAGCCCACTGTTGTTTAATAGGAGGTTGCCTCCAGTGGTGAGCTGTGATCCTGTGGCAACATTTAAGAAGGCATTGCTTTGTACAGTGACATCGATCCCATTTTGGATGATCGAGCCATTCGAGACATTCAGTTCTGCTCCTGTATCGACGGTGATGAAATTTGAAAAAACGGTCGCCCCGATGAAATTAAGGACGCCGCCCCCCACAATGAAATTTGTTGCGTTGATAAGGCCAGAATAACTCCCTCCGTTGTTGACCTGAAAAGTGTTTGCAAAGAGACTTCCCGTCCCATTGAGAGTGTTGATCGTCTGGGTCGCTCCATTCACATTCAATGTTCCAGCAATGGTCACATTCGCCCCGCTGCTTAAACGCTGCGATCCGAGGAGATTAAAAGTACTGCCCAGTGAGACGTCCACGATACTGGCAGCACTGGTTCCGCTGAGATTGACCGTTCCTGTCGTCGTCAAGACCCCCGTTCCAAGATTAGCATTGACGTTAGACCCGTTCTGGAGCAGATAGGTTGCGGCTGTTAGGGTGAAGATCCCATCGATCTCTCCAGAATTGACAAGGGTGGCAACGGTATTGTCAGCTCCGAGGAAGAGTGTTCCATTGTTCGTGACTGCCGCAAGGTTTGATAAGCCTCCACTTTGGTCCTGAAGAGTTGCACCTGCGGCGATGCCGATAGTTTGGCTAGCGAGGGTCCCTGTCAGCAATAATGTGCCCCCATCGATCTGTGTTGGCCCGATATAAGTACTGGCACCTGAAAGAGAAAGTGTCCCTGGTGAAACTTTTGTGATGCCGCTGTTCACACTGATTCCAGCAATCGATCCGGAAAATGTGCCGCTGTTGACTGTCAGTGTACCCCCATTGAGATTGATCCCACCCGCGCCAGTTAACGTGTCGATCGCATTATTTGCATCGAGGATGAAGAGTCCATTGACCGTTAAGGCAGTGGAATTGATGAGTCCCCCATTGACATCTTCCAATATTCCACCGGTTTCGATGTTCACTATCGGGCTGGCCAGAGTGCCTTGTAATATTAAAGAACCTGCATCGACCTCTGTAAATCCCGCATAGGTGTTATTTCCTGAAAGGATCAGCGTTCCCGTAGTGTTCTTTGTCAATCCAAAAGCAGGGTTAGTTCCAGAGATCACCCCTGAGAAATTGCCACTTCCGACGGTGAGTGAGGCGAATTGAAGGGAGGCGCTGCCGCTGCCGAACAACCCACCGATTGTCTGGTTTGCGCCAAGGGCCAAGGTTCCGTTATCAGTCACCGCTGCAGTAGTGCTAATGCCGCCGCTCACATCATTAAAAACTGCCCCTGGGGAGATGGTGATCAGCTGGCTGCCCAGCGTTCCTGTTAGGGAGAGGGTCCCACCGTCGACTAGAGTGGGTCCGACGTAGGTATTTGTCCCAGATAGAGTGAGCGTCCCCCCTGTCACTTTTGTAATGCCACTTGTCACACTGGTGCCAGCAATCGATCCAGAGAATGTCCCGCTATTGAGAGTGAGGGTCCCTCCATCGAGGTTGATCGTCCCAGTGCCCGCAAGGGTCGCTATCGCGTCGTTTGCATCGAGGTTAAATGTCCCATTCACTGTCAAAGCCGTCGTGTTGAGCAAACCTGCATTGACATCCTCCAAGGTCGCTCCGCTGTCGATCGTGACAGTTGTGCTCGCTAAACTCCCTGTCAGGATGAGCGACCCTCCGCTAACCTCTGTCGGACCGAGATAGGTATTGGCGCCCCCTAGAACCACAATACCCGTATGGGAAGGGTCGCCGACAGTCAACGATCCATCGGAGAGAATGCCGCTCAAAATTGCCTGGTTGGTATTCCCCGCATTAGCAGTTGCAAGGATAGTGCGGTTGACACCGCCAAGGTCGATCGAGTTGGTAAACGTCACGCTGTTAGTAGCGCTTGTCGACCCAAAGAGGAGGTTGGCCCCATTCGTTAGAAAAAAAGGAGTGGTGTTCCAAATGAGGGTTTGGCCACAGTTGAGGGTAACGGTGAAATCCCCTTCGGCCGATGAAAATCCACTTGAAACTCCTCCGCCCGCAAATTGGATCCTGCCGGAACCCGTTCCTAGAAACCGCTCAAGAGTGCCCTGCCCTTGAAAAATCCCGCCAGCGAGATTGATATTGCTGCTAAAATTTACCCCAACACCATCCTCAGCCTGTAAAACGCCGCCTGAAATCAAGGTCTGTCCAGAATAAGTGTTCATCCCATCAAAAATCACAAGCCCGCTGTTTACCGTCAGCCCAGCGCCAGCGCCATCGCCATAGGGAGAATTTTTTACGCTTGTCGTTGAGTCATCTGCAATCGTCCCTCCGAAGTGGATTGTATTTCCAAGGCCTGGATCAAGCGTTAGGGAAGATCCCGTCATCATGAAAAGATCGGCTCCTGCCGAATCGCCAGAGATCCCGTTGTTCAGGCTCGACCCTGCCTGTGCGACGTTGCCGCAGAAAATGGCAGGCCCTGTAATATTTAGGGTGCTGCCTATGGAAAGAAAAATTGCCCCTCCAAAACCTGAACCCCCATTGCCACCTGTCCCATCGGGGACCAAAGCCCCATTGCTGCCATCCCCTCCTCCAAAACCTCCCGCACCCCCTATGCCGTTCAAGCCCATGCTCGCTCCGTTAGAGACACTAGCAAATGTGCCATTGGCGCCAGACAAACCTGGAATACCGCTCCGTCCTCCACCCCCTCCAAAACCACCATCTCCCCCTTTGCCGGAATTACCACCAAGTCCTCCCGGAGATACAGATACTGGGGTGGCATCGCCCCCCATTCCCCCATCTCCTCCCCTTCCTCCTCCAAATCCAAAACTTCCGTCCCCTGCAGCTCCTCCATTTCCCCCATTCCCCCCCTTTCCAGCGGTTCCTGAGACTTCATAAGCGGTGATTTGCTGTGCAGTCACCAGGGCAGTTTGCCAAGCTAGGCTTAAAGCATCGCCTGCTACGAGATTCGCACTCAAATAGGTTACAATTGTTTCTATTGCTGCAACCATCGCTTCATCGACAATTCCCTCTGCTAAGGGATATCCCAACAGAAAGGGGTTCGCATTGAAAGATTCCGCAAACACAATGGCAGCTTCAATGGCACCCAATTCTATGCCTGAAGCTGTTACAAAAGCCGTATCTGTAACTATATTTGCTGTTGTGATTGCAAGTTGAGCAAGGGCAGCTGCAAGAAGTGAATTGACAGGGAGGCCGATCCCTCCTTCTCCTCCCATCCCTCCCGCGCCTCCAATCCCGTTGACAGCGTCCCCTCCAATGAATCCGTTGTTCCCCCCACTGCCATTGCCAAAATTGGTAAAGGCTCCCGCAGCAAAGGCGTCGCTCCCATTGTCCCCCGTGGCCCCATCGCTCACAGGGATCAAAAGGTTGTTCAAGATCCCCCCCGTGTCCCCAATTCCTCCTGCCCCTCCTAAAACATTGCTTCCGTAAAAGTTGACGTTGTTAAGGGTAACGACCCCACCCTGGTTGATAAAAAGGGTTCCACCAAATCCTGCGCCGCCACCACTTCCACTCCCTCCGACAGTCATAAAGTTTTGAAACGTCACATTGCTCATATCTAAGGTCCCCGACTGCAAGAAATAACCCGTGAGACTTGGAAGGGTGGTCGCATCGATAATGGCGCCGGCGCCGTCCAGGGTATAGCTTCCATTGAGCACTGTGTTGGGAGTTGGAAAAGCCGCAAAAGCAGGAAGAGGGGCAATCAGTAAAATCAAACCGACAGAAGTGCGCATACCAACCTATAACTCCGGTTACTAAAATTTACACAGAGATCACAGACAGACTCTTAGTTTTTTCATTTTTTGCGAGAGCAAAAAATGAAGACTCTAATTTTTTCGCTCTCGCGAAAAAATTAGGCCTTTTTTTAATCTCTGTACTCCTCTGTGTCTCCTGTTCCCCTCTGTGATAGAAAATCCCTGGGTTACTAAAAGGCTTTTCCAAGCTCAACCTCCACCGTTTTCACAGTGAAGTGTGAGCCATACTCTCCATGATAGCCGGCCGTGAGTGAAAGCCCATTCTTTATCGATCCAATGCCAAGACTTGCTGAGGGACAGATGAGACTATTGTTCGGCCGCAGCCCTTTTACTGTGAATTGGCACGAGTTCTCTTTAAAACTCGCCTTGGTCTTTTTCCCTAAAAATCTAAATTCATAAACATAGGATCCAGAAACATCCAGCGTCAAATAGATCCTTTTAATACATCCTCGATAGGAGAGGCCGAGCCCCCCTTCAGGACGCAATAGGTCGTACTCTTTGCCATGAACCCTCAGGTCGAGACTATGCGCTCCCCTTTCTGAGTAGCCATCCTGCTTGATGTAGATGTAATCGGCGTCGGCAAAAGGATAGATGTCAAAGAGATGATGGGAATCAGCAGATCTAATCTTAAAATCATACCCGAGGCCCAAGTGTCCCATCACATCATTCGAGTGCTGGTGATGGGAGGCTTTTCGACTGGTAGAAGCGGAGATGAGTGGCGTCGACACTTTAAACTTCATCCGACGGGATGCATGGGCACTGTTGTAAAGATAAGCAAAGAGCCCCTCTACAAAAAGGCCTGAATATCTCCACTGAGCTCCCAAAGAGCCGGCGTAGGTGTTGAAATCTGCTTTAGAGCGACCTCGTATGTCATTCAAGTCGGCGCTGGCATAAGAAAAGCCGAATGTGACTGCCCAATGTTGTTTAAATCGATAATCGGCTGCCGCTGTAAAACCTGCAAATTTTTCTTTATACCCTTTTAAACTACCATGGCCACTCTGACGTGCCCATTCGACAAAAGGAGCTGCCCAAAGATCCCACCCTTGCGCGTCTCGACATGAATCGATTCTGAATTCCTGAAAATGGTTCGTATAGACCTGTCGGATCCGTTCTGCGACATTTTCCTCTCCAAAGGCAATGTTATTGACGCTTGCAGGCTGCATCTGATTAAAGGAGTGGGCCAATTCATTTGGTGTCTGCAGGTTGAGAATCCCGATCACATCGATGAGATCGGGAAGATTTTCTGAAGAGAGGAGATCAAAACACTTTGCGACAGCGCCAGCATTTCCTGTTGGCACCAGGTTGTTAAAAGGGATGACCGTCCCATCGAAAACCAAAAGCACCTCAGTTGGATCGTATTGGACGGAGAAATTAAACCGTGTCAAAGGATTGATAAGAATGAACGGACTATTGGTGGTGACCGTTGGCGCAGTGATGATCGTATAAGAACTCACCTGAGGTTGGGTCAGCCCTGTTGGAATCATAACTAACTTCCCTCCATTGATCGTCACTGAACTTGTCGCCGCAATCAAATCTGAGGTGGTATTATTCAACTCCAAGTCGTAGGAGGAGCTGACATCGAGGGTAAAGTTAGTACCATGTAGAGTGCCAATACTGTTGCCAGGAGCGATCCCTCCCTGGATAACTGCATTCATAACGGTTCCTGTCCCTTCGAGTATGCCTGTGCCGGTGACCAGGATGGGCGAGGTCACAGATCCGTTGACGATCAACACTCCCGATTCGACCAAAGTCGCTCCAGAATAATTGTTGACTCCCGTAAGAACAAGAGTACCTGGCCCTTCCATTGTCAATGTTCCCGTCCCACTGATCGTCCCTGAAAGTGTGGCGGTGCCTGAATGGTTAAAAACGAAAGAGCCATCGTCCACCACATTGCTCGAGGTCGGGACGCCATTGGGGCTATTGATCTGGACTGTTGTGGGTAGATCGATCACAAGGGGCCCTGTAAAATTATTGTTGCCAGAAAGGATTAATGTTCCAGGCCCCTCTGCAGTCAATGAGCTAGTCCCATAGATATTCCCTTGCAGAGTCACGACGCCTGCAGGGTCGTCCACAGAAACAAAACCTGGGCCGATCAGGCGAATGGGGCGCGCCGATGTCAGAGATAGCGTGCCCACAGGAATATCCAATGTCCCGTTATTAAATGTGATGAGACCAAAAGGGCTCCCCAACTGGCCATCGTTTGTCCATTGGATCGTCCCATTTCCTGTAATGGTTGTGCCCCCAGAATAGCTATTGCCGTTGTTCGAGAGGAAAAGGGTCCCGTTGCTGATCTGGTTCACAGAACCTGTCCCTGTGATCGGCCCCGTGAACGTGTAGAATCCTGGAATCGAGAAATTCAAAGTTCCATTGTCTGTCAGGATCGTCGCCGGTGGCAAGCTGTTTGCTGTGTTGATTTGCAAGGTCCCTGAAGAGATCGTCGTTGGGCCCAGGTAAGTGTTCGTTCCAGAAAGGATCAGGGTACCGGCTCCCTGCGTCGTCAAGGCGCCACTTCCGCTAATGTTCCCTGAGATCGTGGCTATTCCCGGAAGGTTAAAGAGGAGGAGACCATTGTCGATCACATTGCCCGCTGTGGGGAGGCCGGTCAAAGAGATGATTTCCAATGTCCCCGCTCCGATCGTCGTTGGCCCCGCGTAGGTATTGTCACCTGCAAGGATAAGGGTCCCTGGCCCCTGTTTTGTGAATGTGCTGCCACCACTTATATTCCCTTGCAAAGAGATGAGAGCTGAAGGATCATCGACCGACACGGTTCCAGGCCCACTCAACACAATCGGGCCCTTTAGCAAAAGGGAAGTTGTGCCGACGGGAATATCTAAAACTCCACTGTTGAACGTCAAAGGGCTAAAGGGATTTCCCAGCTGGCCAACATTTGTGATTTGAAGGGTCCCATTGTTAGAAATATTGGTCCCGCCGCTATAACTGTTACTATTGTTTGAAAGGACAAGAGTCCCACTGTTGATCAGGTTCACAGACCCTGTTCCACTGATCACTCCCCCAATTGTGATTGTTCCTGTCACATCGATATTCAAAATCCCATTGTCGATCACATTGGATCCTGAAGGTAAGCTGGCAGCTGTATCGATTTGCAACGTTCCCGCAGAGATCATCGTCGTTCCCGTATAACCATTCACCCCATTTAAAATGAGAGTGCCTGGGCTCAGCTGAGTCAACCCCCCTGACCCGTTGATCATCCCTGAATAAGTGAACGTCCCTGGAATGTTAAAGGCAAGCGTCCCATTGTCGGTCACTGGAGAGGTGGGTGGCAAGCTGTTTACAGTATTGATCTGTAAAGTTCCCGAGGAGATCGTCGTTGCCCCTCCATAACTATTCATCCCCGAAAGGATGAGGGTGCCCCCTCCTTCCGTCGCCAAGCCACCACTTCCACTGATGTTCCCTGAGATCGTGGCTGTTCCCGGAAGATTAAAGAGGAGCAGGCTATCGTCGATCACATTGCTCGCTGCGGGGAGGCCAGTCAGAGAATTGATTTGCAATGTCCCCGATGAGATCATCGTCGTTCCCGTGTAGCTATTATTACCAGCAAGAATGAGGGTCCCAGCTCCTTCTTTTGTGAGTGTGCCGGCCCCGGTGATATTCCCTTGCAATGTCGCGGAGACTGTAGGGTCATCGACTGAAAAGATGCCTGGCCCGCTCAAAGAGATTGGCTGGAAGATCGTCACTGGAGGAGAGCCTAAAGGGATGTCCACCGTTCCATTGTTGAGGGTGACCAGTCCATTTAGCCCACCCAGCTGAAAACCGCTCGTAATTTGGACGGTCCCGTTGTTGGAAATGTTGGTGCCTCCGGTATAGCTATTGCCTGTATTTCCGAGGATAAGGGTCCCATTGCTGATCAGACTGACCGATCCACTCCCGCTGATGGCCCCTGAAATCGTCGATGTCCCAGAATCATTAAAGATCAAAGAGCCATTGTCGAAAATATTTTGACCTGAAGGGAGACTATTTGCATTATCGATTTGCAAAACGCCGCTGGTAATGGTCGTCGTGCCCAAATAAGTGTCCGATCCTTGTAAAACCAGGGTTCCCACTCCCTGTTTTGTCAAAGAGCCAGCCCCACTTATATTTCCCTGCAAAGTCAAAGTGCCAAGGGGATCGTCGACAGAGAAGATCCCAGGCCCAGTTAGAAAAATCGGACGCGCCGATGTTAGGGCCAGTGTGCCTACCGGGAGATCAAACGTCCCATTGTTCAAGGTGAGTGAAGTTCCCGACAACCCCAATTGGCCGTCATCGGTGATTTGCAAGATCCCATTGTTACTCACGGAGGTCCCCCCTGCGTAACTATTGGCTGCATTGGAGAGGACAAGGGTCCCATTGCTGAGAAGGTTTACCGTCCCGCTGCCGCTGATCAAAGAGGAGATTGTCGCCGTCCCCGACTGAGTGAAATTCAAAACACTATTGTCAACGACGTCGCCTCCTCCTGAAAGGCTGTTGAAGGCATTGATTTGGAGGATGCCAGAAGAGATCGTGGTCGTCCCCGTGTAGGTATTATTTCCGCTAAGGAGAAGTGTGCCCGTTCCCTGCATCGTGAGTGTGCCCGAACCGCTGATCCCTCCGGCCAGGCTTGCAGTCCCAGAATGAGTGAAGATGAACGCACCATCATCGATCACGCTGCTCCCAAAAGGAAAACTGTCTGCGTTATCGATCTGCAGGAACCCAGAGCCGATCGTGGTCAGACCACTATAAGTATTATCTCCCGAAAAGATCATATTTCCAGGACCTGGCAACATCAACGCCCCTGTGCCGCTGATATTGCCTTGCAACGTGATTGTACATGCGGGATCATCGACAGATATCGTGCCACCACCGCTCTCTAACAAAATAGCATGTTGTGATGTAAAAGATAACGTGCCCAGAGGAGCATCCAAGGTCCCGTTATTGAGTGTGATCGTGGAAGTGGGAGAGCCAAAATTGCTCGTGCTTGTAAATGTGGCGACCCCCCCTCCAGATATTGTCACCCCTCCCGTAAAATTATTGCCAGGATTCGAAAGGGTCAGGGTCCCGCTTCCGATTTGGCCCACAGATCCAGTCCCGGTGATCAGCCCGGAAAATGTGTAACTTCCAGGAACGTTAAAATTCAGGAGCCCATTGTCGTTCACCATATTCATCGGCAAGCTATTTGCCGCATTGATCTGCAATATTCCCGATGAGATCGTCGTTGTTCCCAGATAGCTGTTCGCTCCAGAGAGGATGGCTGTGCCCGTCCCTTGCATGGTCAAACTTCCACTTCCAGAAATGTTTGCCGAGACAGTGGCTATTCCAGAATTATTAAAGACAAGGGAGCTGTCATCGGTCACAGTGTTGTTTGCGGGGAGGCCAGTCGTAGAATTGATTTGCAACGTCCCTGATGAGATCGTCGTTGTCCCCAAATAGGTGTTATTTCCGCCAAGAATGAGGGTTCCAGAGCCTTGCATTGTCAGTGCGCCCGACCCGCTGATCGATCCTAATGCCGTCGCTATCCCAGACTGATTGAAAACAAGGGAACCATCATCGACGACACTGCTCAATGAGGGAAAGCTAACTCCATTATCGATCTGCAATGTCCCTAAAGAGATGGTCGTTATCCCAATATAGGTGTTCGTCCCACTGAGAATAACCGTCCCTCCTCCCTGTACGGTTACCGTTCCCATGCCGCTAATGTCCTGCGGGATAGTAGCCGTCGTAGAATTATTGAAAACTAATGCACTGTTATCGACGACACTGACCCCAGACAAACTTTGAGCTCCATCGATCTGCAAAGTTCCTAATGAAATTGTCGTTGTTCCTCCATAGGTATTCGATCCTGAAAGTACAAGCGTCCCTCCTCCTTGCATCGTCAAATCCCCACTTCCGCTGATCATTCCTGAGGCGGTCACCGTCGTCGCTCCGGGGTTGCTAAAGAGCAAAGTCCCATTATCGATCACATCGACAGCGGAAGGGAAGCTGGCCACAGTGTTGAACTGGAGGCTTCCTGTACTACCAATCGTGACAGGACCACTGAAACTATTAGTTCCAGATAAGATGAGAGCTCCTGGCCCATTCACAGTGATGGCGCCGCCACCCGTGATCGATCCCGATAATGTCCCTATGGCAAGAGCATCGACGTCAATCGTTCCAGCACCGGTAAAAGAAATGGCGCGCGAAGAACCCATCGTCGATGTGATTTCCAGCGCACCTCCGTTAAACTCCAGCCCAGTCGCACTGGATCCAAGGTTTGAATCGCTAGAGACTTGAATTGTGCCGGCACTGAGAACTGTCGTTCCCGTATAGGTATTCACGCCACCCAGCGTGAGTATTCCAGGTCCGTTCATTTGGAGCCCACCGCCGCTCCCTCCCCCTGCGCCAGTATCGCTGTTAATATTGGAAGAGATGTTGATATTTCCTGAGTTCGTGAACGAGATCACACCTCCTGACATCAAAAAAAGATCGGGACCCAGATTTTTACCTGATGTGCCTGAACCGCCGGTAAAACTTCCCGCTCCCCCTGTTCCTCCTGTCGAGGTATTGTTAGAGAATAGAGGGGGTGAGAAGGGATCTCCAATCACCAATATCCCCCCATTCTGAACAAAGATCGCGCCGCCTAATCCAGCTCCTCCACCACCTCCATTTCCTGAAGGACCTCCACTCCCTCCGAAGCCCCCTCCGAACCCGGGAAGGGCTGCAACGTTCCCTCCCCCGCTGGCGCCGCCAAATCCACCCACTCCCCCAGTACTGCTCACACCTGCACCGCCACCACCGCCACCAAATCCCCCTGTCCCTCCGACAACTTCTGCGCCACTTCCGCCACCGCCACCGCCAAATCCCCCTTGACCGCCAACGCCACCAGTGGGTCCACTCCCGCCACCTCCCCCTCCTCCATAAGAATTCGTAGAAGTTCCCCCTGATCCCCCTTTAGTACTCCCTCCACCTCCTCCCCCGGCACCCATCGCAGAGTTACCCCCTGCGCCGCCGATGCCAGAAAGATTTCCACCTCCCCCGCCTCCGCCGCTGTTGCCCGTACCATTGCCGCCAACGCCTCCGTTGGATCCACCCGCTCCTCCCGCATTTCCTTCAAGATCGATTCCTCCAGCTCCTCCCGTCGTCGAAACCCCGCTAGCAGGTTGCCCTGGATTCGCATCCGATCCCCCTCCGCCCCCTCCAGATAATCCTGCGGCAGCACCTGCTCCGCCAGCAAAGAACAATCCACCACCACCACCACCACCGGAATTAGACATTCCACCCGAGCCGCCATAGCCGCCGCCACCACCCCCTCCGCCTCCAGTGGAATCCCCTCCATTCCCTTCGCTCATTCCACCGCCACCACCACCTCCGTTTCCAGCAATTGTTTGGACGCCTCCATCACCCCCTATAGCTTGACAGTTTGCAAAAGAAAGTCCCGTGACCATCACTACCGTCCCATCGCTGACAAACAATCCCCCTCCGGCACCTAATCCCCCACCACCCCCATTGCCTCCCATTCCCCCTCCATCTCCACCCACCGAAGCTGTTTGAGAGATTGACAAATTGCTCTGGATTGTCAACACCGGTACACCTGGCCCCACAAATAAAGCCTGATACATGTTGTTTCCGAAAATAGTGACGGCATTCCCATTGGTGTCAATCAACATGATGGAAGGTCCAATGGTCTCCAATGAACTCAATAAAGTGATCGTTCCACCTGTCGTAAACTGGATAATGCTTCCCGGAATTCCCGCAGTATTCGCATCGATGATCGCTTGGCGCAGAGAACCTGCGCCGGAGTCGCTGGTGGTAGAAACAGGGTAAACAATGCTTAATAGTGGAGCATGTGCTGAAAGCAGAGAAAAACAGATGAGCGCCTGGGTCCTCATCCCGTGTAAATATTTTGAATGGAACATTTTCCATCACCTAAAAGGTTAATCAGCGCGTTCAATCGCTAATTTTTTTTAAGCCAACTTAAGAGCTGATACCTAGCCATTCAATTTTTTGCAATACCTTTAATAGACTTCTTGCATAACCCATTTTCTTGCCCGTGAGCGTGCCCTTGCCCGATTAATGCTTTTTCTGAACCATCTTAATTCGGGCACCGGCACGGGCACGCTCACGGGCACGAAAACGGGATTATGCAAGAAGTCTAATACCAACAGTGATTGGGATCTGAATTTTTCCCTTCACATCATCATGTTGTAATTTAGATGGTTCATTACCCAGATCGAGAAGAAGACAATGATGATAATGATGGAAATCGTGGAAGCAAAAACAACTAAATTCCAGCGCACCCCTTTTTCGCTCAAGATATTTAGAAAAAATATCGACTGAACAGTGCACTGAAGAACTGCAAGGATAAAAATGACGATGATGTTCATCCTCATCTCCAGGTGAAAAAAATCGGGACGAAAGAAAATTAAAAAAGCTGCCACGGTCAATATCAGTGATGCTACAAATCCAATGACACGCGATCCCAATGAGCTTGAGTGCATACGATCATCTCCTCAGAGCTTTGCGAGCCCGTAGACAACGGTAAATATAAAGATCCACACGACATCCAGGAAATGCCAAAAAAAAGCCAGCCGGAAAATCCTGGAAGTATCGGGAGGTGAAAGTTCCCGAAAACAGAGGCGTGACATGGCAACAATCATCCACAATAATCCTACAGAAATATGCAATCCATGCGTACCCACCAATGTAAAAAACGAAGAGAGAAATGCGCTTCGTTGCCAACTGGCCCCTTCGTCGACAAATTCGGAAAATTCTGAAATTTCGATGTAGAGGAAAGAGACTCCCAGAAGAAATGTGACGATGAACCAGATAATGGCCCAGGTTCTTTTGTTTCCGATGAACCGCAAGCATGCCAAGGGAACAAGTAAAACTGCTCGTGAGCAGTATGAGTGTTTCGGCAAGCACAGAGGGTAAATGAAAAAGCTCGCTGGCCAGAAGGTCCACCGAAAGTATTTTCGTGCAAAACAATGAAAGCAGGCAAAAAGTACAGCAAAAATGACAAGATCGGTCATCAAATAGACCCAGAACCCAAAAATTTTTGTGTCGTTCTTCATTCTATCATTGATACTTTCTAAGATTTCTCCATCTTTGCAACCTCTGCGGCGGGCAGCACATATTCTGTTTCGTCATCAAAGGAAAGTATAATGATACAAGCGATGACTCCAATAAGACCGAGAATGACGAGCCAAATGAATTGCCAGACAAGCGCAAATCCAGCAAGAAAGCAAAACAAGAGATATAGATTCCCATCCCTGTATTTTTAAAACATTCAATATCTTTATATTGTTTCTCTGGCTGCCAGACCTCTTTTTTTCATGTCCCAAAATTCTTCATGGCTCGTGACTGTGGGAATCACTGCAAAATTATAGAAAGGGGGTGGGGATGAGGTGGCCCATTCAAGCGTTCTTCCATTCCAAGGATCTCCGGTGGTATCCAAATGCTGTTTTCTTTGCTTAATGCTTTCGATGATCTGATAAACTTGAGTGACAACTCCGCACATGATGATGACAAATCCAATCAGTTGCAGTGATGTATAATGGCTGCCAACCGGTTGAAGCATCATAGTGATCAATCCGCCGTGGCGCCCCCATGAATCCCAAAAGATAGAGTGGAATAAAAGCGACAAAAAATCCGATAAACCAAAACCAAAAGGCCTGTTTGTCCAAGCCGTTCATCGAGTTTAAATCCGAAAATCTTGGGAAACCAAAAAGTGATGCCGGCAAAAATTCCAAAAAGGGCCACCCCGACGATCATCGTATGGAAATGGGCAACCAAGAATAAACTATTATGCACCTGAAAATCGGCAGGAGGAGATGCCATAAATACTCCTGCCATCCCTCCTATCATAAATATGATTAAAAAACCGATAAACCAATACATGGGGGAAGCAAAATTCATCTTTCCTTTATACATCGTGAGAATCCAGTTGAATACTTGGACTCCTGCGGGTATCGCAATCAGCATGGTCACAATGCCAAAAAAAGAGTTCACGTCCGGACCTGCACCCATGACAAAAAAGTGGTGCAGCCACACCAAATAAGAGAGAGCAGTGATTGATAATTGCCGCCCATACCATGGATACATATCCAGAAACTTTCTTTTGTGAAAAAGTAGAGACGATTTCTGAGAACATGCCAAATGCCGGTAATAACCAAAATATAAACCTCTGGATGGCCCCACATCCAAATGAGATTCCAGTACATCATTTGATTTCCGCCAAATCCTGTCGTAAAGAAATGCATTCCAAAAGCACGGTCAAGCCAAAGAAGCAATGTCGTTGCGGTAAGCACAGGGAATGCGGAAATAATAAGAACCATCGCGCATAAAGAATTCCAGGTAAAAAGAGGCATTTTCATCAAAGTCATTCCTGGCGCCCGTTTTTTTATGATCGTGACAAGAAAGTTAATTCCTGCAAGCAGACTGCCAAGCCCTGAGAGCTGCAAGCTCCAAATCAAGATAATCGACCCCAACGCTTGGGTTAAATTCAAGCTCAGAAAAGGGAGCAATGGCAAGCCAGCCTGTATTGGCAAAATCTCCGCCGATGATAAAAAAGAAATTAATGAGTACTCCCCCTGCAACAGTGAGCCATAAACCCAAATGAATTCAAGAAAGGAAAAGCCAGATCGCGAGCCCCAATTTGAAGGGGGACAATCCAGTTCATGAGCCCAAAGAAAAATCCCATCGTCACGAAAAAAACCATGATGTCGCCATGCGACGTAAAAATCTGTTGAAAATGATCTGCAGTAAGATATCCTTGCGAATCTGCAGCAATGGACTGCTGAAGCCATACCATTCCTGCATCTACCATTCCGCGAAAGAACATGAGAGATGCAAAGATCATGTACATGGTCCCGATCTTTTTGGGATCGGTGGATGTCAGCCACTCATGCCAAAGCCAACCCCAGCGCTTGGTTTTCGTGAGGATAAATTGCAATCACTATGCACATCATCATAATAAAAATGGTCCCTCCGATCGTGTACCAAACATGAGGCAGCGCTCTAAAGTCAGTTTTCCAAAGAAAAAGTTCTTTCATAATACTGGTTTGGTGTGGATACATATATTTCATGAACTATTTTATGAAATAAATCTTTTTCCACTTCCGAATAGAGGATAATCGGATTGATTCACAGAAGGCTTGACAAGTTCGTCATAAATCTCTTCAGTTAAGTTGAAGAGGGATTGTTTTACATGCGCAACCCAATCCTCAAAATCCGATTGGAGAAGTCGATTTTGCAACAAACGTCATGTCTGCATATCCCTCTCCATTGATCTCAACAGCTCTGCCTGTATATATCCCCGGCTCATCGGCCATGATGTGAAGTTGCGTTGTCATCCCTGTCATGGAATAGATTTGCCCGCTCAGTTGCGGAATCCAAAACGAGTTCATCGGCGAGCCATCTGCCGAGAGTTCAAATGAATCGGAGTGCGCTCTGGAAATTGGAAAAAATTCAATGTGGCAATGCCTTGCTCTGGATAAATAAATAACCATTTCCAATCCAGAGCCACCACCTGTATCGTGAGCGGCTTGACCTCACTTTCAAGAGGCTTATATGGATCTAATTCGTGGGTAGCTTTCCAAGTGATGACGATCATCACGGCAATGACAATTGATGGGATAATCCATAGAATCAGTTCTCCAAAAACTCCGGTGGATTGTTCTGGATCATATTTTGCCTTTCCATTTTTAGCGCGATATTTCCATGCAATCACAAAGAGCAGGATAAAGGTCGGAACAACAATGATAAGCATGAGAAATATGTTCGTAGAAATGAGATTCAGTTGGCTGCGCGCAATGATCCCTTTAGGATGAGTGAGCAAAGCATTCTCACTTCTCAGCACGAAGAAGATGGCAAACACCGCGCCAATTATTGCAAGTGTGACTATTACGAACTTGATTCTTTTCATGTGTCGCATTAAATATATCTACTGAATTTAAATCAATTGGGTCTCATGGGCACAATCATTAAAATAGACAACCTTTCCAAGAGGTTTGTTAGCCGAGAGACATTCCCAGGCATTTTAGGCGCTCTTAAAGGGCTTTTTTTTGCTCGAAAAAATGAAATAGAGGTGATTAAAGCGTTATCTTTTGAAATTAAAGTTGGACAACGCGTCGCCTTCATTGGACCCAATGGCGCTGGGAAGTCGACCACAATTAAAATGTTAACAGGCATCCTTCATCCAACCTCGGGCAAGATCGAGGTCTTAGGACTAGTGCCATGGAAAGACAGACATTCTCTCGGATATCAAATAGGCACTGTTTTTGGACAAAAAACGCAACTATGGTACCACTTGCCCCCATCAGATACCTTTGCCCTCCTGTCAAAAATCTATGAACTCGATCCTCAAATCTATAAGGAGCACCTCCGTGAGCTTATTGGGTTGTTCGAGATCGCCCATCTTTTAAACAAGCCAGTCCGCCAACTTTCTTTAGGAGAGAGAATGCGTTGCGAACTCGTCGCAAGCTTGCTCCACAAACCTAAAATTCTTTTTCTCGACGAACCGACGATTGGTTTAGATATCAACGCAAAATTAATGATACGGGGACTTTTAAATAAGCTGTCAAAAGAGCTTGGAACCACTCTTTTCCTGACCTCGCATGACACAGCTGACATTGAACAGGTTTGTGACCGGGTGATCGTCCTGGATAGAGGATCGATCATTACTGATAGCTCTCTTAGAGAGCTGAAAAAGACCTACATGAAAAAGAAGATCCTCACTTTGACCATCGATGAAGAGTGTTTATCTTTAAATCTCCCTGGAATCAAGGTATTGGAAAATGCACACCATCATTTTAGCTGTGAAGTCGATATCGGAGTGACACCGATAGATCGCGTGATCCAGGAAGCTCTCAAACTGACAAGTTTAAAGGATGTGACCATTGAAGATCCCTCGATGGATGAGATCATACGCCTTTTGTATGGAAAAACATCCCATGGTAGATAAATATTTGGCGATTTTTAATCTATCCTTCACTCATGCTTTAAAGAATTATAAAGCACTGATCGGGTTGAGCATTTTCTTAATGACCTGCCTGATCATTTTCGCCCACCTATGGAAAATTGCCGCTGCAAAAATTGGCATCACAAGCTTCAATCCACAGCAACTCCTGTGGTATATCGCATTCAATGAATGGGTTCTTGTTTCCATACCAGATACACAAGAGGAGATGGAACAGGATTTGCGGAGTGGGCGGTTGGCCTACCTGCTTCCAAGGCCTGTTTCTTATCTCGGAGCTACATTTGCTGAAGCCGCTGGGACACTCAGTGTCAACTTACTGGTTTTAGGATTAGTGACTTTTTCATTCACCTGGCTACAAGCAGGCGCTTTGCCATTTGGCCCAAGTGGTTTGCTAGTAACTGCCGTTTTCGGGTTGATGGCTGGTTTGATCGGAATCATTTTTCAAATGGTTATCGGCCTATCTGCTTTTTGGCTAACTGAAGTGGGCCCCTTTTATTGGATATGGGAGAAACTCCTTTTTATGCTCGGAGGATTAATGCTTCCATTGACTGTCTATCCTCAATGGATGCAAACCATTGCCCATTTTACCCCTTTTCCCGCAATTTTAGGGGAAAGAAGCGCTTTAGCCCTCGACTTCAATCTCCATCACATCCTTACCCTGACCTGTTCTTTGCTCGGATGGGGTGTCTTTGGATCGATCACTCTTTTCATTCTCTATCGCAAGGGCCTGCGCATACTGAATATGGGAGGGGGTTAAAACAATGTTAAAAACCTTCCTGTTTTTCATATCCCTCCTCAGGACAAGTATTAGGGCATCGATCAGCACAAGAGGAGCTTTTCTCATCGAGACCTTTTTGATGATCGGCAACAACCTCATCTTCTTCTCTATCTGGTGGATCTTTTTTCGCCAATTTAACGATGTTGCGGGGTGGAACTTCAATGACATGATCATCCTCATGATCGTAGGAACAGGAGGTTACGGTTTGATGCAAATATGCTTTGGAGGGGTAAAGAATTTATCAAAAATCATTCAAAATGGTGATCTTGACTTATTCATGACACAGCCCAAAAACTTACTCCTGCATATCGCTGGCTCGAGGTCATTTTCGAAAGGATGGGGGCACTTGATGACATCTGTCATGTTAATGGTTTTAGGAGGGATCTCTTCGCCTCATATCATTCTCCTGGTCCTCATAGGTATTTTATGCGGATGTCTAGTGTTCACATCGATGAATATCATTGCACATAGCCTCCCTTTTTGGATGGGAGCCGTCGAAGGATTATCTAGAAAGTATTGCGAGGCACTTTTTCTTTTTGCCCTTTATCCCACGAACATTTACTCCGGTGTACTGCAAATCATCATGTTCACTTTGATTCCCGCAGGTGTCATTGGCTATCTTCCAGTGCAACTCGTCCGCCATTTTTCATGGCTCGAGCTTTTTCTTTTAATGGGAAGTTCCCTTTGCTTTTTTGCTATCGCCTTTTTTGTTTTTTACTCAGGCCTCAAAAGATATGAATCGGGAAACAGGTTTGGAACGAGGTTATAGTTGGAGGAAATGCTATCAACCGCACGACTTGCAGCAGTATACTAAAAAACTTTATTTATAAATCAATAGGTGCACAACTTAAAATTTGGTCCTTCCTTACCTTTTAGATTCCCATTCAGTTCACTCATTAAAGCAGTTTTGTCGGGTCCCCCCATTTTATCTAACAGAGCGCTATAGAACGACCCAATGAGCTGCGGCTGCCGCCGAATCGACTCTTCGATAGAGCGATAGAGTCCTTTGCTTTGTATCCAATCCAGGATGAGAGGATTCAAAGCCGGCAATGGCAGCGAAGACCCTTCCCCTACATCCAATAGGTGCACTTTGATGGTCAGCCCGATGCAAGGCGGTAGTGTTGTCGCTGCGCCATAACCCAAGACCGGGTGTACAAAAATAGTGCGCTTCTCCCCTATGCGCATCCCTTGCATTCCATGGGCAAAGCCGGGAATAGTCTGGGAAAGACACAACCAGGTATCGCAGTTGGCAAAGAGAACATTTTGCTCCCGATCTTCAATCACGTAGCCAATACGTACACGATCCAGTCGTTTGAGTTCTTTTCCAGATCCAGAATGGGTAGTTTTAAAATAGAGCCGTTCTGGGACAATGATCTGCAAAGACTTGTTTGTGGAAGCCTTTTTTGCTAAAGTCTTGAACTGAAATTCTGCTTCCTGGAGATTGGAGAGGGCTCTTTTTAGTCCTCTAAGCATGGCTTTGGAGCCGCCGATCATCACGGAGGCGTCTTTAGAAACCCTAGTCGGATGTTCAAAGGCCTCCCTAAAAGCAGATCGCTCCGTCTCATTTTCAAAGCGACTAGACACACTCCAGAGAATCTGGCTCCACTTTTCTGCATCAAGGTGAGACAACCCGCCCGAAGGAGCAGTTTTGCCGCAAGCAATGATTGGTTTTTTTCCTCCGATTTTTTCTAAAACCTGCTCCAAACAATCATGCCTTTCAAGAAGGATTAGGATCCGTTGTTGTGTTTGCTGCAGTTGTTCGATCAAGGGTTCATTGGGAGATCCTCCTTTAAAAGCGCCAAAGACAAATCTTGGCCTCTCCCAAAGAGATGGCGGAACCGGTTCAAACATCGCATCGATAGCAAGCACTTCCTCTTCCAGATTTGCAAAGCCAAGGCTCGGGCGAAGCAAAGGGAGATCGTTTCTAAAATTTGTATCATCCCCTCCTGCCAATTCCAGGTAGTAACCGCCGTAGCACCCTGGCTTTAAAAAATCCAGACTATGCTCTTCCTTGCCTTGCATCAGAGCGCTTTGGAGAGCAAAGGGAGCTACATCCTTCGAGATAGAAAGGGCGGAAATCATCTCAATGCGCCCCCCTACGACGCTATTGTGCGATCCGAAACCAAGAACAATTCCTACCAGGGTAAGGTTGTATTGCAAGCTTTCTATGAGTAGTTCGTCAGAGTAGGCAATTTTATCTACCATTTGCTCAGTTGTAACAGTGGAGCCTAGGATATAATGAAAAAGGTCGATATTTTTGTCGATGACCTCTCTTAGTTTAGAAATATTGATGAATTGCACCTCTATCGCTGGAGCAATAGACTCTGGATTTTTTAAGGCGACTGCCTTGAGGGCAAAATTTTTCTGGTGTGAACAGAGTCGATTCCAGACATGCAAGGCCTTGCGAATCAAGAGAGAATGCTCGAACTCTTTAGCTGTATTCTCGAAGTCGCCGGTGACTCCAAAACCATCGAGAGAACAGAAATTTCTGAAAGAAACCGGCTTAGACCCTTCAAGTACATAGCCATATTCCTCTAAAAATAATGTCATTTTGAAAAACTGATCCAAAATCGCATAGTCCTCTGAGTAGTCAACCCGAATAGCTACGGGCTCACCTCCCCAGAGGACACAGGACAGCAGAAAGAAAAACGCCGCTGCAATTTGCTTCATCGGCAATAAGAAGTGCGTTGTTGATAGAGAGGGCAGATTCTTGTATGGCATTGACCACAGCCATGCTCACCTACGCAGAGCGGGTGTCCCCAAGCACATTTTGGTTCATTGGCAACTTCTGCTATCCACTGATTTTCCTGTTTTTTTAAGGAATGGACGGCATAAGAATGCCCACCAACATGTATTGAAATGCCCTCTTCGCTAAAATCCAAGTCTTGTAACGATACGAAGAGGGACAGCCCTTCCAAGTGCGGCTCTTCTTGGGAATTGACTGAAGACGTCACTTCGGTAGTGCTACTTTCAGTGTTGACCTGTTGTGCACTAAGCTGAAAAACTAGACTCATTACACATACAAAAAAAATCCATAATTTCTTCTTCATCTTTTACCTCACTGGTTTGCGGAGATTGGACAATTTTTAACGAGAATTAAGTATAATCCTTGTTACCTAATTCACTACCCCTGCTGTTAAACCATAGCAGCTCTGAGACTGTTCCAGTCTATGTCGCATTATTATTTTTCCCCAACATTTTTTTGGAAAACATTAGAGCAATATACTCATCAGATATGGGGAGAGATTAAATCGAAGCTTCTTAGCATACTCTTGGAGTTTCACGAAATCAATTCTATTTTTACCGCCCTTGGCTATTGCAGCTTTAAGGGCCTTAATCGCAGTTTCACGGCTAAGCAGTCGAAAGGCATCAACAATTGTACGCTCGCGATCAAATATAGGCATCTTGGTTCCATCTAGTTCTACTTCCGTTTTTCCGAGCTGCATATCACGATAACGAACAACCTTCAGCCTTCGGGTGGTTTTGGCAGATGTACCATGACGAATAGCAATCCAGTGTTGGCGAGGAATTTCTTCGGTTAGATCATAGACCGCTAGTGCAGAAATAAGACAAACAACACCTCCTCTCACGGAATAGACAGCTCCTACGAGATCTTCCCATCTGAAAGCGGAAAGGTTCTGATAATCAACGCGCTGGTACACGCCTCTTCGTATCCGTTTTAGACGACTCGTTTTGACATAATGACTGAGAACAGCAGGGTGTATCCCTATATCTCTAGCTTCCTTAGAAGTAAAATAGGGTTTCTCTAGAAGAGGAGCGAGTGTAAGTAGAGCGGCAGCCGATCTCATATATTTACCTCTATCTAAAACTTAACAAAAACGCCCAATTATGTCATTTGGGTGTTTCTGTTAAATTATTCACTCGAGACCTAAACACCTGAAATACAGTTAAATACACCTTGACGCGCATAAACGCATAAATCATAAAAATCTTATTATTAGTGAGTTAAATCAATTTAATCACCGTACACACCTACACACTCGTTGATCAGTTGTCCGGAAATTCCGGATAACTCAAAATGCTGTTCCTCCTCAGCACTTGCGATACAATCCACTTGAACGAATATCAACTTCAAGTTTAAATTGTAGTCCGCCGGTGCAATGAAGAATAATTTTAACCAGCAGCGCCATCCAACCAACAAAACTCCTAACCGAAGTTGGAACGGAGACACCAAATGACCCCAAAACAATTAGTCTCACCTCCCCAATCCGATCAAACATTGTCAATTCCACAAGGCCTTTTAGAGGACCTAAAACGATTAATTGAACACGCTCGCCAATCTATTGCATCCACAGTCAATGCAGGCCTTACGATAGCCTATTGGCGAGTAGGTAATCGAATTCAAAAAGAAAATTTACAAAGCGAACGCGCAGATTACGGAAAACAAATTGTCGTGACAGTGTCACGACAATTGGCATCCGATTATGGTAATGGATTCAATGAGAAGAACTTACGGAGAATGATACAATTTTCCGAGATGTTTCCCGACGAACAAACTATCGTATTGTTGGCGCGACAATTGAGTTGGTCTCATCTTGTTAAGCTCCTCACTATTAAAGATAGCATCAAAAGGGATTTTTATGCAGAGATGAGTCGCATCGAACAATGGAATGTGCGAACCCTGCGTAAAAAGATTGATTCGATGTTGTACGAACGAACAGCTCTATCAAAGAAGCCAGATGCAGTCATTAAAGCAGAAGTAGAAACTTTGCGCCAAGAAGATCGTGTCACACCAGATCTTGTATTTCGCGACCCATATATCCTGGAATTCCTCAATCTTAACGATCGGTATGTTGAGAAAGACCTGGAAGATGCCATTATGCGCGAATTAGAACAATTTCTGCTTGAATTAGGCTCTGGATTTTGTTTTCTTGCACGGCAAAAACGAATTATCGTTGGCGGAGAAGATTTTAAATTAGACTTGCTCTTTTTCCATAGAGATCTCAAACGTTTAATTGCCATTGACCTGAAATTCGGCGACTTTAAACCCGAACATAAAGGGCAAATGGAACTCTATCTCCGTTGGTTGGACAAATATGAACGCCGTGCGGGTGAAGAAACCCCAATGGGACTCATCCTATGTGCCGGAAAAAACGAAGATTGCGTTGAATTGCTTGAGCTCGGCCGATCCGGCATCCATGTCGCCGAATATCTCACCTCTTTTCCATCCAAGGCCCTCCTTCGAGAAAAATTGCTTAAAGCCATTGAACGTGGACGCAAACGCTTAGACCATGAGGACAAGAATAAAAATGGATAAAACCGAGATAAGGGAAGAATTCGCCAAGCGTTTTGCCCAAGCAGTAATGCCGTCAGAGGAGAATAATTTCAAAGGCTATTTCACTAAAGAACTCTGGCCCCTTGATCATTGCGCCTCCTTAGTGGCTGGGCTTGACCCAGAAACTTATAGAAATGCGAAAAGATCGCTCATTCGAGCTTCTGCTTGCCATAACCCGGAAAAGCCTGCAGAGAGACAACCTCTCCTATCACATCGATCAGGTAAGCATTCGTGCATCTTCTGGTAATTCTGCTGTCCAAAGTGATATAAATTTTTGCCTTGTATGGGCGTTCACTTGATCTTCGTCCCCAAGCATACAGACTGAAACCACATTTCCATCTTTATCTCTTAGAATCTTCTTCAAAAGGCTCTGGTCTGCTTCTATGGCCATAGCCAATGCGTTAAATTTACTTTGTTGCCGCGCTGCAAGAACTGGAAAAGGATGATATGAGATATAGGGATGTTGTTGATCATTAGCATCAGTATAGATCAATAATTTTAGCTGGGTTAAATCAGCTTGCATACCAAGGCTTAAGGCTGAGATGACAGCAGCATTTATTAGTTCTCCTGGCAATCCTGTTCGGTCTAACGTGAGAGAAAGTTTTTTCGTAGATAGCAACTGATAATCAGGCAACTTAACGATTTTCTTGAACGCAAAGTCACTTTCACCGTTATTTGCTACATAAGGCTGATAATTCTTAAGAGTTTTACACCGGATAATAATTTGTTTGAATAATGGAGATTCCAACAAATCCTCCTCTGCACAAATGCTGGCCGTATAATATGTTAATTGGTTTTCAGGTGTTTCTCTGGTTATTTTTACACAATTATCAGTGATTCCCACTGTCATGGTGTTCGTAAAGTCAGAATAAACCACTTCAGTTGGGTGCCCCAATAATATCTTATGAGCTTCCTGCCGAAACTCCCGGATGGTTTCTTCATCGGCAAATAGGACAAAAATATTTGGCATTTTACCGTTAGGTATCCAATGGCCGACACCTATTGCGGTATGTGCTAAGGCGTTTAGTCCTTTTCCAAAAGGAATTGAGGAGTTGACTAAAGAAAAATAACGTTTCATATAACATCCTTTTTTTGCGTTTTCGGTTTATAAAATGCTTTGGTTTTATCATTTTTTTATTTTGCTACTTCTCCATCGACTGCAAAGAAAGTTTACATCCATGCTCATAAGCAGCCAAAAAGGTATTAATAATTCCTCCTCGAAGAGCAAGTTCTTCTAACTTTCTTAAACCTGCAATGGTTGTCCCTTGAGGGGAAGCAATTTGCCACTTGAGCTCTCCAGGATGCTTAGGCGTTTTCTCTAAAAGAGCAAGGCTGCCTCGCAACATTTGATGAACCAATCCTCGGACATCTTTAGCAGTAAAGCCCATTGCAATACCTGCATCGATCATCGCTTCTACCATCGTAAAAAAGAAAGCAGGTCCAGAACTGGCCAAAGCCGTCAATGCATCCATTTTTTCTTCGGGTACCCAATATATTTTCCCTAAAACTTCAAACATCTTTTTCAGGCGCTCTTTATCCGACTCTTTTATTTTCTCATCTGAAGATAAGCCGATGACCCCTTCTCCATGAATTAGGGCCAAATTTGGCATCATGCGTACGATATGCGCAGTTGAAAAATAACGTTTAAGAGTTTCAATGGGAGTCCCTGCTAATAAACTCATGATCACCTGATTCTCTTGCAGGCCTTTTTGGATCAGGCTAACAATCTGTTTCAAATTCTGCGGTTTTACTGCAAGAATGATCATTTCGGCAGAGTGCAGAGCCTCTTCAATATCCTTACAACCCTTACCGTATCCCTCTTCCACTAGATGCGCTGCTTTTTCACAATGATGATCATAGAGAAATAGCTGATGCATCTGTGATAGGCGTTCTGCTAAAATCCCGCCCATATTTCCACATCCAATAATTGCAATTCGCATATAAACTCCTTTAAGTTCTAACTTGATAATTGCCGCGAATGATCCATTTGTAAGAGGTTAACTCTTGCAATCCCATCGGTCCTCTGGCGTGTAATTTTTGCGTGCTGATTGCCACTTCAGAACCTAGTCCAAATTGCCCACCGTCAGTAAAGCGGGTAGAAGCATTTACATAGACAGCGGCCGAGTCTACTTCCCTAGTGAAGAACTCGGCATGTTGATGGCTTTCTGTTAATATGCCATCGCTATGACCCGTACTATGAATCCGGACATGCTGGATCGCCTCTTCCATGTTCTCTACGACCTTGATCCCAAGGACCAGACTTAACCATTCAGTATCCCAGTCATTCGACTCTGCAAGCTTACAAGCAGGATTTTGCACGAGCTCCCAAGCTTTGCGATCTAAACAAAAAGTCACGGCTTCTCTACTTAGAGTTTGTACAATTTTAGGAATGAAAAGAGGGGCAATAGCAGCATGGACCAACAAAGTATCCAAAGCGTTGCATACAGTTGGCCTTTGTGTTTTTGCATTCAAAATAACCATGAGAGAGCGATCTAAATCAGCGGTCTCATCCACAAATAAATGACAGATTCCAACCCCTCCAGTAACTACAGGAATGGTACTATGCTCACGGCAAAATTGTTGTAATGCTGCGCTGCCTCGAGAAATGATCAAATCAATATATTCGTAAAGTTGAAGCAATTTCTTCACTTCAGCACGATCTGAATTAGCTATCAATTGAACCGCTGCCGTAGGAAGTCCAATTGCCGCGAGGGACTGTTGAATAATCTCAACCAATATTTTGTTAGTATGGAGAGTTTCTGAACCTCCGCGTAATATCACGCAGTTGCCTGACTTGATTGTTAAGGCGCTGATATCAACGGTGACATTTGGTCTTGATTCATAAATGATCCCTAACACCCCAATAGGAGTCCGACATTTAGCAATTTTAAGCCGGTTGGGAAGACTTTGCTCATCAAACAACGCCCCAACAGGGTCGGGAAGGGCTATCACGTGAGTTATGTCGTGGATAATCCCTTCTAATCGATTTTCTAAAGACAGCCGTTCCAATAGGGAAGCATTTAGTCCATTGGCTTTTGCAAGCGATACATCTTGTCGATTCGCTTGCAAAATGTTCTTTTGATATTTTTTCAAATTCTCAATCAGAGCTTTCAAAGCTCCATTTTTTCTCTCCAGAGAAGCCTTAAGCATTTCAAAGGTCGCTGTTTTGGCAGCAATTGCCATTTTTTTTAAATCTGTCTGGGTGTTCATTATATTTTTTCCTTTTCAAACTTGTTTTTAGTCATCTGTGACGAATGCTCTCCTATCTCCTTTCTCAGAGTAGACAGCGTCTTTTTCCTTTTGCAAGTAGGCATCTCTTCTAAAAACAACGTCCCTATCCGTCTGCCTTCAACCAGATCGATCAAAACATTAGGGCGAGAAGAGGAAGCGATAATCGTGCGTGTACCCGACTCTAAAGCAATTTGAGCCGCTTCAATTTTTGTTGCCATTCCTCCGGTACCAAGAGATGTAGAGGAACCTCCTGCAAGAGCGCAAATCTTCTCATCGATATGGCTGACAACAGAAATGAGCTTTGCATTGGGATTAAGGCGAGGATCGGAAGTATAAAGGCCTTCTTGATCCGTTAGGAGTATTACTGTATCTGCTGCGATCAAATTCGCGACTAATGCAGCTAAATTATCATTATTTCCAACACATATTTCTTTTGTTGCTACTGTGTCGTTTTCATTAATAATTGGGATGACGTGGTGCTGTAACAAGCAGCTCAAAGTATCCCTTGTAAGATGCTGCTTACAGTCAGAAAAGTCATCCTTCGTCAAAAGCACTTGGGCCACTTGAAGCTCAAACAAGGAAAACAATTCAGACCAAACTTGCATCAACCTTACCTGTCCAATAGAAGCGAACGTTTGCTTGGAAGGTAGTGATTGATCTGTTTCAGAAGTAAGGAGATCTCGTCCTGTCGCGATAGCTCCTGAGCTCACCAGTATTAGCTCTAAGCCTTGGCTCTGTAGATGAACTATTTGCTGCACCAATCCTAACATATAACGTCGGGATAGTTTTTGAGTGCCCTGCGTTAGGGCACTTGTTCCCACTTTAATAACAATTTTACGCATCGCCTTCATAAAAAAACCTAAATTTTTTAAATAAACACAAATAATTTGTAATATTAATTTCAGTTAATAAAATTGAATTAACGAAATTAATGACAAACAAGCCAGGTTCTAAAACAATCAGAACAAAAGCAAATGGATGTAATAAAAAAAATGATTACCCTGAAAAGGGTGGGGGCGGGGGCGAATTGATAAACTGACGACTAGATACTGTAAAAATTAGACCTTCCATAATATCTACCACCAATAGTGGATGCTACAAGATTTAGGACTTTTGTCCTTTTATAAGCACCATTTTACAAAAGTGAAACTTTAAAAGCTACCCTCTGTCGTGAAAATTGTAGGCATTTTTTAAAATCCAGCTTATCTACGTCTGGAAGCTATTGATGTTAAGTGTTCTACGAAGAGAAAGAGCTAGATGAAAATTCAGTATGCCGGAAATTCCGGCAAACTGCTGCTGATGGCAAAAACTATCAAGTCACGCACTACAACCTTGATATAATCATCTCAGTTAAGCCAAAAATAAATCATAATTACAATATTTTTTTATTTTTGGTTAACCTCTATTGTTGCATATCTATTGGCCTTGCTCGTTTTGGAGCCTATCGATGACATCTAGGATGAGAGGGTCAAAACAAGCATTCATTCTTGTTTCTTCATCGATCTTTTCCAAAGCTTTTTCTGTGCCATACCAGCGCTGATTTCTCGGAAACTTATATTGTTGCATGAAATCGATGTCTCTACACCAATAGTGATGGAGCCGAATTCGATCTATACAAATATCATTGTTTGAGACATTTTTTTTTAGCTGCTTCTTATCTGAGTTGACATGATAAAAATTGTCGAGATAGGCACAAATATGAGGGAAAGAAGATTTTTGGAGATCGACTCTTTCAGGCCGTACGATCGATTTGACGAGATGATTCCCATGGTAGGATAACTCTGCCCGGTAGAGTAGAGAGGTGATCATCCAGGTATCTTTAGGGATCCTTTTTACTCCTGATGTTCCGTAAAAAACCCAATTTAGACAGACTCCCCCATAAGGCTCGAACTCTTTAAGAAAGGTTTTCAGATTGTGATCTTTAATCGGAACGATAAATTCATCAGTGTCGATGATGCATAACCATTTGCTATTCCCTTTTGCACGTTCAATGCCATCGATATAGGCATTCCGTTGAACATGCCACCATTCTCCCGGCAAGTTATAGCTCTTGTCCCAATAAATATAATCGACGATTCCCGCTTCGATATAAGGTTCCAGAATGTCGCGTGAATTATCCGTACTCTCATTATCGTACATATAAAAATGGTCGACGCCGATTAATCTGTGATAGTCGATCCACTCTTTTAAAAAACGGTCCTCATTTTGAAAAATACAACAGATGGAAACACTATGTTCATAGGCGAATATTTCATAGATGGAAAAGAGGCAAAAGACAAAAAAGGTGAAAAATTTCATTTTATTTTATTCCTAAGAAATTGGGGCATCTGGCAAAAAACCACCCACTTGCATCTTCCACATCCGTGCATATAATCCTTCATTGCCGAGCAGAGCGGCGTGGGTTCCCTCTTCAACAATCTTTCCCTTGTCGAAGACTAAGATTCTATCCATTCGTGAAAGCGTAGAAAGGCGATGAGCGATCACAATGGTTGTCCGATTCTGCATGAGTTTTTCGAGGCTGTCCTGGATATACCTTTCCGTCACAGAATCCAGGGCTGAGGTCGCCTCGTCCAAAATGAGAATGGGCGCATCGACTAAAATCGCCCGAGCGATGGCAATTCTCTGCTTTTCTCCTCCGGAGAGCTTTGTCCCCCTCTCCCCTACTTTCGCCTCATAGCCGTTAGGAATATTCTGAATGAACTCATCGCAATGAGCCAGCTTTGCCGCATGGATGATCTCTGCTTCTGTCGCCTCAGGCTTTCCATAGCATATATTTTCCCGCAAGGTCCTATGAAAAAGCACGGGATCTTGAGGAATCAATGCAATCTGGCGCCTTAGGGATTTCAGGGTGACATTTGTAACTTCTTGTCCATCGATGAGAATTTTTCCATTTTGCAGTGGGAAAAAGCGCAAAATCAAATTGATGAAGGTCGATTTTCCCGCCCCTGTATAGCCGACTAATCCTACTCTTTCCCCTCCACGAATCTGCGCATGCTTATTATCGAATAACCTCTTCTCTCCATACTGAAAAGAAACGTTGTCAAAGACAATTTCTCCCGAAGAGATCTTCAACTCTTTCGCACCCGGCTTATCTCCCATATCTTGAGGATCACGCATCACGGAATAGGCTTGCTTGGCGATCCCAAAAGACTGAAAGAGGAGGGGCAATGCTGCGCCGACTGTCCACAAGATGTTTGTAAGGCTCCACACTGTTGTGAAAACCTGAACAACTTGGCCAGTCGTTATTTGACCATGGACCCATAAGTAAAGAAGAGAGCCAAACATCCCCAGAATAACTCCGATAAAATAAAAAAGAGACAAAAAGCAACGGATCTTTTCGACATACCGCTTGGCTTGGACGTTTGTCTCCTCCTCTGTTTTTTGGAAAGGGGCAAGAGCGTTTCTTTCATGCTTAAAGCGGTAAAAGAGATTGACGGCAAAATTATTTGTGAAACTGTCGACAATCTTTCCCAGCAAAGTGCTGCGCGCTTCCCCATGCCGATGTTCGTAAAGATCGCAACGACGGGTAAACTTGAGGCAAACTCCCAAATGGATGACGATCCAGGCCAATAGGATCCATGCAAAGACAGGATTCACAAACCAGAGAAATACTGCCCCTAAGACACACGCCGCAGTCGCAGGAATGATCGGCCAAAATAATTGCTGGATGATCAATGTCACCTGGGTTGTCATATCTGTCATCTTATTTGCAAGGCTTCCAGCAAACCGTTCATTGAAATAGTTCGGGGAATGATGCTGGACATGATCAAACATCGCCATCCGGATATCCGCTTGCAAGCCTGGGGATCGCTTTTGCCATTAAAAAACCCATCGTGCGAGACACTGTTTCGATGTAGATGACTAAACACACCCCTCCGATGATCGGACCTTTTAACGCTTCCCACGCAGCTGTCCGGTCCCCTTCATAACGTGTGAAAATATCGATGACCAAATGCAAAATATAAGGCCATAGCATTACATCCAAAGACCAAGCGAAGCAATCAAAGAAAAAGATCACCATGAAGATCCCTTTTTGACGCCGCATGAACTGCCATACGAAACCGATCAACTCTTTATAGGAAACCATAACCGCCATGTCCTGAAGAAAAAATCTTCATTTGCATCTAAGGTTATGAATTTCGGGAAGAAAAACAACAATTTTCGTTAGAGTCTGTCTGCGATCTGGGTTATTTTGATTTTTGATGGATTTTGCTTTTGGCTTTGATTCGATTCCGCAGGACATAGTTAAATTAACTAGGCCAAGGAATCGAATCAAAGCCAAAAGCAAAAGGCGCGAAAAGCAAATAACCCAGATCGCAGACAGACTCTTATACCCAAGTGGACGTAAATTTATTGTTTACAGAAAATCCAAACTCAACTTATTCAAGTTAATGCTTTGTCAAATTCCCGATTCTCGAGGTGGTTTCTGTATATTTTATCGCTAGTAATAGAGTATAATGACTACGGCTAACATGTAAATACTCGGGGTTTAGAGTCTGTCTGCGATCTGGGTTATTTTGATTTTTGATGGATTTTGCTTTTGGCTTTGATTCGATTCCGCATGACATAGTTAAATTAACTAGGCCAAGGAATCGAATCAAAGCCAAAAGCAAAAGGCGCGAAAAGCAAACAACCCAGATCGCAGACAGACTCTAAATACTCAGGGTTTATTATGGCACTTGTATTTCATGGGTCGGATGGCCAACTCTCAGAGTGGAAATCGAATTGCAAGTCGTTGCTCCAGAAATTAAAAGAATGCTGGCTTTTAAAATTGTTCATGAACATAAGTAGTATTGCGGAGGGTAAATATGGAAGATGCCTCTATTTCAGTTTCATCAAAAACTAAACTGCTAGTTTATTATGAGAGATATATGTTGGTTATTGGCATTCTCGGTCAATTATTATTTTACACGCAAGGGATAAAGATATTCCTAACTAAATCAGCAAACGATGTTTCGACAATTGGTTTTTCATTAGGACTTATTTCGGTATCTAGTTGGTTAGTCTACGGAATATTAATTAAAAATAGAGCGATCATTATATCAAATATATTCGCTTTCATCGGGGCGTTATTGGTGATTATAGGAATAATAATACACGGAAATTAAAATTTCACCTAAAAACTTATTGAAGTCCCAATTGGGAAAAATATTTTTTTATCAAAAGGGTGATCTTTATCTTGGCAACCCCCTCACGCTGTCTTTTTTTGCTTTGCCACTTTTTGCTGGCTGAAAACTCTCTCCAAGTTTGCATTGGCAAGAGCAATTGCGCTTCGCGTTGCCGGCGTGTTGCTGAGCGGATTTAATAAAACGAAATCATGCATGGTTCCCAAATAACGGACCACTGTGACATCAACACCTGCTTGCATGAGTTTATGGGCATAGGCTTCTCCCTCATCCCTGAGTACATCATTTTCATCGGTGATGAGCAATGTGGGCGGCAAACCACGCAACTGGTCCAGAGTGGAGAGAAGAGGGCATACGGTATGTTTTTTTCGATCGGCGAGGTTTGGCGCGTAAGCATTCCAGAACCATTCCATCGCTGGTTTAGTCAGCCATGGACCTTCTGCAAAATCCCGATAAGAGGGGGTATTAAAGTCGGCATTTGTGACTGGATAGAAAAGCAGTTGAAATTGGATAGTCGGCCCTCCCCGTTCTTTAGCGAGCAGCGCCACGACAGCTGCCATGTTACCGCCCACACTGTCTCCAGCAACGACTAAACGGCTAGAATCGAGCTTCATCTCTTTACCGTGCTGCGCGATATATTTTGTCGCTGCGTAAGCCTCTTCGATAGGGACCGGGTAGCTTGCCTCGGGAGAAAGAGAGAAATTGACGAAGACCACCGCAGCGTGAGAGCCACAAGCGATCTCACGAATCAGCCGATCGTGCGTTTCCTTACCGCCGAGGATCCATCCTCCGCCATGAAAATAGATCACTACAGGAAGCTTTTCATTTCCATTCAAAGGACGGACGATTCTAACTGAGACTTTGCCCTGAGGGCCGCAAGGAAGAATCAGATCTTCACTCTGAACCGGAAGCTTTTCAATCGGTTGCGACTGCAGGTTTTCAAGGACCTTGCGCGCTTTTTCAACAGGAAGCTTATAGATGGGTGGCCCCCCTTGTGCCGTCAGCTCTTCAATAAAACGTGCCGTTTCCTTTTCTAACATTGCCTTCATGAGAGATCTCCTTTGTGTTTGATTCTTTATTAGTTGGGATAATTGAAGAGAAGTTTATTTGTAAACAATGTTCTACCGAAGGAAAATTCAGGGCGCCTCATTATAATTTGGTATAATTCATTGAAAAACAATAGTTAATGCTTATTTTTTAATAATTTAATTGAAAATAAAATAAAAATAGAATAAATAATGAATGTTATACAGAAACCACCTCGAGGATCGGGAATATGAAAGATTTACATGACTTATTTATTCATGAAGTTCAAGTGATGTACAACGTCGAAAAGCAAATCGTTGAAGCTCTTCCCAATGTCATTGAAGCGGTTTCTTCGAGTAAGCTAAAAACGGCACTTAAAGAACATTTAAAAGAAACGGAAAAGCAAGTAAGGCGCCTCGAAGCTGTCTTGCAAGAACTTGGAAAATCTCTTTCTGAAGTTGTTTCAAAGTCCATGGAAAGCCTTTTAAAGGAAGCAGATAAGGTCATTGAATCGGGTTATGAACCGAATGTCAAAGATGCTGCTCTTATTAACTGTGTACAGCACGTTGAGCATTTTGAAATTGCTTCCTATGGTTCATTAAAAGCCCTCGCAAAGAAATTTAAATATGACCAGATTCTCGACTTACTTGAAGAAAATTCAAGAGAAGAGGGGAATGCCAACAAAACACTTACCGAAATTGCTGAAGGTACCATCTTTACTCAAGGCATCAATGAAAAAGCCAAAAAACGGGCAGCTTAAAAACCTGTCGTGACTTTTGAATCATTTTCGGTATAAAGGCCCTGTATTCGAAAAAAAAGAATGGGCCTTTGTCAGTTTTAAATAACGCCCAATAGAGCCAAGATCAAAATAATGATCAAAATGACTATCAGTCCACCAAAAGGACCATATCCCCATGCACGGCTATAGTTCCATCGAGGGATGGCACCAATAACGAGCAAAACTAAGAGAATGATTAAAATCGTCGCCAACATTTAAATACCTTTGTAAAGTTAATTGAATCCTATAATTTGATGTATTGCTTAAAGAATGTATTTTTAAAAGCAAAAAACGCAATTAATGATTCAAATTAACGGATAAAAAGAGGATCCACCATGCTACGGTTTGTCATTTTTTCCAAGACAGCGATGGGGGATTGTTCCGACTTTACAAGAGAATCTCTTGGGACAATAATGGTTTGTTCTAAGGCATATTGTCCGGCCGTTGCTGCATGTGAAACTTGATCGGTAAAGACCGCCCAACAAGAGTTGGGTGGAAATTCCCAATAATCTTTGGGGCAATTTTTTTGAAACTCTTCATTCTCCTTTAAGAAATTATGTAAGTTCAACATAAAGATGTCGTAGGGAGAGCGTAAGGTGATCGGCAGGCCGAGCTTGCGTCCGATTTTTTTCGATAGGCTAAAGAAGGGATGTGCAGCTTTTGGGAAAGGGACACCATGGTCTCCTCCAAAAGTGGCTGCTAGCTTGTCAAAAAGATCGGTCGTCGTCCAATGCCGCTTCTCAGTCGGATTGATATTGGTGAAGAATCTGAGAATGCGGCTTCCATGCATGGGACGTGAAGGAAATGAATCGACGTGCAAAAGATCATTACGCGCGCGAATTCTGAGTTTCCTCCCCTTTTCCTGAAAAGGTCTAAAACTCGCATAATCGAGACGCCATTTTGAGTTATAAGGAACGAGCAGTTGGGACAGGAAGTCGGTGACCCTTTGCGAGTACCGCTGCATCACTTCTAATAATCGCTCCTCTTGCTCAGGTGTAGATTTGACAAAATTGGTGATCTTATTCGATTGAGGCTTATAAGCGATATTTTTTCGTGCTGTGGAACCAGTCTGTTTTTGGCTGAGGAAAAAATCGAGCTCTTCTTTAGGAAAATCAAAAGGGCATTTCGGAAAAAAGAGAATGTTCCCCCCTTCTAACACCTTGCAATATTTGTCCTTATGAGCTCTCGAGGAAATAAAATCTGAAAGTTCGCCGTCTTCAATCGTGATTAATTTTGCCATGGTTTTTCCTATTTTTGTCACCACTCATCTTTTCAGTAAGATAAAGCGACAGTTCTGGACTGTGTTTTTTGAGCCAGCGGTTAAGCTGTTTTATTCTTTTGACTAGTTTATCTTGAAAGGCATTTGCCTCTTGCAAAGAGAGATCTTTCACATAGGAACCGATATCGATTTCAATGGCACGACCTTCGATAAAGCCGTAGTTAGTATGCATATTCGGATCCCTGTCGTAAACCCCTTTTTCATATCGTTCTTTCATCAAATCTAAAATCGAATCGATACAGTTTTTAGCCTCTCCGATTTGATCTGTTTTAATCAAGGATTTGAATCGAGTGCGTAATGGCTCCGCTTTTTTTTGGAGGACAAACTCAGTTTGATCGAGGTCGATTTGATGAGCGATTTTCAGATTGTCATAGATCGTTAATTTTTTTTTAAAAATTTCGGTCGTATTGAGATGGAGATAGATCAAGCCCGTATGCTCTTTCAACTCCTCATAAGCGATTTTGCAACTTTGGAAGAGATAGGGAGAAGATTGATGCTCATGTTTTTTCAAAAGCTTCTCGCGGAAAGGATCGAAAAAAGTCGGCAAAGAGATCGTCTTGAACCAATGCCAAAAGCGGATGTGGTGCTGTTTAAAAAACTTTAACACGGTTTTTCCATCTCCACTTAAGAAAACATAGCACTGACCTCCTCGACTAAAAAAATAGAAAGGCTGCTCCAAAATCGTCTCGAGCTGATTTTGCAGCTGTTGATCCAACGGTGTTTTCTCTTGAGAAAGGGATAAAGTTTTAGAAGTGATCTTATGTAGGCTGAATCCTTTCGTCTGCTTGCGGCAAAAGTGACCTACGGAAGTAAAAATAACGATAAATACTAAGATCTTAAAAAAAAACTTCACGATAAAACGCCAGGTAAGTAAGTTCGCTTAGATGATTTTATCATTTTCATCATTTGCCATGAAATTTTTTCAGTAAAGTTTCATAGGTGATCGTGGCGATTTGTAAATCTTGTATAGCAATACCTGTCAAATCAGCAATCGTTAGCTGATCTTCTGAGCTTCTTTGCAAAGAGGGATCTAAAATCACTTCTCCCAGCTCACGAAGCTGTTTTTTATCGAGCAGTCTCTCTTTAAGAGCATGTGAGACATCTCCAAATAAAGCACATTGGCTGTAACTATCTACTACAACGCGATCAGCTCGAGCGAGAAGATGAGGATCGAGTTCCTGTTTGCCTAAATCATCTGCCCCCATTGCTGTAATATGTGTACCAGGGCTGATTTGATTAGAAAAAAGAAGAGGAGTCGTAGAACTCGTTGTTGTGACGATTAAATTGCAATGGGAGGTTAACTGATTCAAGTCTTTTGCGATTTCGATATGAAATTCTTTAAGATCAGGATGCTCACAAAACTTGTGAGCTTTTTTTTCTTCTCTTCCCCAGACTAAGACCTTTCGACAATCGGTTGCAAACTGCAAAAATTTCAACTGAAAATAAGCTTGTGCACCAGTTCCCACAATCCCAATGCACTGGACCTGTTTCGGAGCCAGGTATTTTGCTGCTATACAGCCAGCGGCTGCAGTCCGAATATCGGTCAAGTACCCTTCATCGAGTAAAATGCAAACAGGGGCGCCTGTCGATCTGTCAAAAAGGAGCATGAGCCCATTGCTCGCAGGTAAACCCATCGATGGATTATTGAAAAAGCCAGAAGCAATTTTTACAATATAATAATCCCCTTCCTTAGCGTAACCGTACTTGATATGGCATTCTCCTGGTGGGTTATCCAAATGAAGCGCAGCAACTGGAGGAATGATCGCTTCTTTTTTACTGTAAATGACAAATCCTTTTTCAATACTCTCTAGAACCGCTTGTATATTTAGCGCCTTTTGAATCTCTTTTTTGTAAAAAATCCTCATCTTAAATCTCAATGTTTTCGAACATTCCCTTTGCAACCATACAAACTTCTCCACTGACTTCCACAGAGGTGATGTGATTGGGAGTTCCTGTAATTTTCACAAAAATCTGACTCGGACGTCCTACAAATTTGCCCTGATGGATAATAAGCTCTGTGCCTGACTGTTTTATTCCATGCCTAATTAAATAGGCTCCTACAGGGCCAGCAGCACTTCCGGTGGCAATGTCTTCTACTCGACCATCGTTATCCCAAGTCCTCCCTTCTAGCTCTGAAACTTGTAAAATATAAGCGAATTTTGCCCCAATTTCGGCGAGCATTTGGCCAAGTTCACTCGTAACCACCCTCACCTTTTTAAGATCACATTGCACAGGAATAATCAAATAAGGCAATCCGGTAGAAACAACTTGTAATGGTAGAGTTTCATGTACGTCTTTTTCTGAAAGACTGAAAGCCTTTAAAAACCTAGAATTTTTCTGCTGTTCCAGAGACAATTCAAAATACGGTTCCCCTTGCTCCATCGTTGCTAAATAAGAGTTCCCTTTTTTAATGGTAGTTATAGAAACGGTTTTTGCAGACAATTCAAGAGCCCATTTTCCTTCTCGCTCTTCATTTTTTATTTGTTCATGCAATACGCAGGCAGCGCCTAATAAGGGATGCCCAGCAAAACCTAATTCTTCTTCCATGGTAAAAATCCTCGCTTGGAATCGATGAGGGTCTACCGTCGGGAATAAAAAGATCGATTCGAATTGTCTCATTTCCTGCGTAATCTTTTGCATAGCCTCGGTACTTAATCCTTCACAATGTGTGAAGACTGTCAATCCATTTCCAGAGAGTGGACCGTTGCTAAAAACATCGACGTGTCGGTAATTAAGTTGTTTAATTTCTTTTTTTAGTTTCATTCTGACCTCAAATAATTATAAATAGTCGCACGTGAAATTTCTAATACGTCGGCAATGTAATGAGAGGCATTTTTTGCTGAAAATGCACCTTCTCGATGAAGGGCGAGTACGAGGTCCTTCTTCCTTTTTTTATTTAGGCTCTTCAAAGAACATCCTTCTTTTTTCAAATACTCTGAAACATAAATATTGACCCGTTCTCTCCAATCATCTTTAAAAAGGATCTCTGGTTGTTTTTGTCCTACTGCCTCTTGAACCCATTTCAGAAGAAGATTCCCCATCTCTTCCCATTTGGAAACATCCAAATTGATGCATAAAAGGGCAATGGCTATGCCCTTCTGATCTTTGAGAGTCGCTGTGACGCATTTCAGCTTTCTTCCGTCCCAATTTGTCTTGAAATAGATCGGAAAAACATCGGGTGGTTCTAGAGTATTTTTGAGCTCTTGAAGCAATGATTCATCTCCCTCCTTTCTTTTTGAAAGATTATTGAAAATACCAGCGATACAATCTGTCTTGAGGTCGTGAATGACCACCTCTGCATAGGGATAAAGGAGAATACTGATCGCCTCTGCAATTGGTTTATAATGAGCTAACCTCTCTAACATGAAAAAAGCCTCTTTTTATATTAGACATATTAGTCTATTTTATATTTTTTAGTCTATATATTTTATATCTTCCTGACTATCAATATATTATAAATATTCTTAAATAAAATAATTTACTTTTCAGATGATTTCTGATAAATCTATTCAGTGTTGTTGATCGGGAGGTTCCCCATGTTTTCGATACTTGGCCTGCTGCTGACGTCACAATTTTTTATCATGTCGGATCGGGGCAATTTCTGGAATCCCGATAAAATTTCCAAACAAACAGAGATTGTAATCGATAAGGGTGATCAAAGCAGAGGTGTCCAACCTTCGCAATTTAAGAATCAAAAGATTTTACTGCTTGTCCACGGCTTTGATAATACTGCTGCAGAAGCGATCGACACATACCATCTCATTCATACACAGATCGGTCAGCTGAAAGATAAAAATGGCAATGATCTATACGACAGCGTCATCGGTTATCTTTGGCCTGGCTATGATGATCGTTTGGAATATTTTGATGCGGAAAAGAATGCGCTCAAACTCGCGGAAAGAACGCGAGGTCACCTCACCTTCCTTTCAAAAATCACAAAGACAATCGATATCTTAGCTCATAGCATGGGAAACCGATTGATGTTCGAAGCTCTCGATTTTCCTCCTGAAGGCACGATGAAAAGAACGATTCAAAATTTTTATTCCCTTGGAGCTGCTGTCGATAAAGATTCGATCGAGCGATATCACAAGTACGATTATTCGACTGAAAACTGCCGTGATCTTTATGTGTTTCATTCCAATCGAGATGAGGTATTGAAATTTTTATATAGAATTGCAGAGAGGAAAGGAGCTTTAGGCTCTAAAGCCCCTTCTGATCTGACAAAAGTGGCAAAAAATATACAGCTCATCGATTGCACCGCCTTTGTGACTGGCCATAGCCAATATTTTTCAGCCCTTCCTCTCTACAAGTTCATCAGTAAACAACACCTGAAAGAATTGCCGCCTCCTGATGTCGCCCAAAACGTGGTGATCTTAAAAGATGGAACAATTAAGAGACTGTCCACGAACTAAGGCTTCACAGAAAATAATTCTCTTTACAACTTCGAATTGCTGCTGCTATGCTTCCTATCTCTATCTTCTAATGCTTGGAAATGGTTCCTAAGATGAAAAAAGAGCTTGAGGCTCCTTCCCGTCATGAAATTTGGAAGATGTTCGATCGGATTTCTCCAACTTATGACATCGTTAACCGGGTCATGACATTTGGAATGGATCAGCTTTGGAGAAAACGGCTCTGCTCTTTCCTTCCCTATCTGAAAGACAACCACATTCTCGATGGTGCGAAGGGAAAAGAGATGCGCATCCTCGATTGTGCGACGGGCACTGGAGATCAAATCATCGCTCTTTTAGAAAAAAGGGGAGATATCTCTTCTGTCATCGGGATCGATCTCGCTTCATCGATGATAGAGATCGGCAAGGAGAAGATAGCAAAAAAACCTTATGCGAACAAAGTCAATTTTCAAGTGGCAAGTGCTCTTGAGATCCCCTTTCCAGATAACTATTTTGAAGGGGTGACAATCTCTTTTGGGATCCGCAATGTGACCGATATTATGGCTGCGTTTAAAGAATTTCGTCGCGTATTGAAACCCAAAGGTAGAGTGCTCATCCTCGAGGGGACTCTCCCTCGCAAAAAATGGCTAAGGTCTCTATATCTCTTTTACCTTCGCCATTTCCTTCCGCGCATTGGAGGGATCATTTCTAAAAATTTCGACGCGTATCGTTATCTCAATGAAACCATCGAAACATTTCCACAAGGAGAGAGATTTTGTGGGCTGATGCGAGCTGCTGGATTTGTCGATGTTCAAGAAAGTTCTCTTCTTGGAGGGATCGTCACAGTCTATCAGGGGGACAAGGATGCACCCGTTTGAAATTGACGGGCGAACGTATTTCTTAGATCAACTCAAGCAAGATCTACCCACTTTCGACCTCACCTGTTGGTTGCAGCAACAACCCCTTTATCCCAAAGTCTTTTGGAAAGAAAGAGGTGGACAGATCACCCGCGCAGCTGTCGGTAGCTTGGTGACCTTTTCCCGCATCCCCCAATTTTCTGGCACCATTCCCTATGAGATACGACTCTACGGCGGTATCCGCTTTGCAAAAAAGTACCCTCCCAACGACGACACATGGCAAGGGTTTTCCCAAGTATCCTTTTGGCTTCCCCAGATCGAGCTCTCCCAAAATGGGGGGAAAACGGAGGCGGTTTTCCATTTTCTCAATGAAAATCCCAGTTTAGAGGCCTCGCAGAAGCAATTTGATGTTAAGATTGAACCCCCATCTTCGAAAACTTATCCGTTGTTGAATCGACACGAGACACCCAATTTTGAGACCTGGCAAAAAGGGACTCAAACTGTTTTGCAAGCGATCTCCTCTGGGGAACTGAATAAACTTGTCCTCGCTCGCAAAACGTGTTTGCAGTTCTCTCAGCCCATTTCTCCATGGCCTCTATTGCGCCATCTCATCGAAAAGGCAACACACGCAACACTGTTCGCTTTCCAACTCTCCCCTTCCGTCTGTTTTTTGGGTGCTACACCTGAAAAGCTTTTCGAGCGGGTAGGCAATGTTTTGAATGCCGATGCTATTGCTGCGACGAGGCCTCGAGGAAAAACCGTCGAGGAAGATTCTCAATTTGAACAAGAACTACTGCATGACTCGAAAGAGCTTCGCGAATTCAATATCGTGAAAGAGTTTCTAGAAACAGCCATCACACCCTTTTCAAAAGAAAGAAGATGGGAAGGACCCGATCAGATCTTGAAGACCTCTCACGTCCAACACATTCACAACCGTTTAAACGCAGTTCTTAAAAATCAAACCTCTGACGCAGAGTTGATCGACGCCCTCCATCCCACACCTGCTCTAGGAGGATTTCCCAGAAAACCGGCTCTTTCCCTCTTAAGACAAATCGAACCTTTTGATCGGGGATGGTATGGCGCTCCTATTGGCGTCATCAGCCCTAGCGGCGCAAGTCTATATGTCGCCATCCGTTCCGCTCTGATTCGACACCATTCGCTCGATCTTTTTGCAGGAACTGGAGTTGTGGATGGAAGTACCGCTGAATATGAATGGGACGAGCTCGAACAGAAAATTCGTCCCTTTACAGAAATGTTTCTAAAATAAGGATAAATGGATGGATACAGGCGCGCAGAATGAGACATGGGCCTATAAACTCATCGATGCCTTGATTGCACAAGGGGTTGATTATTTTTGCTGTGCTCCAGGTTCCAGATCGACCCCTTTAGCTTTAAGTGTAGCCAACCATCCAAAAGCGAAACACATCGTCCACTTCGATGAACGGGGACTCTGTTTTCATGCTCTAGGTTATGGAAAAGCGACGGGAAAACCCGCTGCTGTCATCGCCACCTCTGGAACAGCCATTGGCAATTTGTTACCAGGAGTCATGGAAGCGTGTAATGACCGGATCCCTTTGATTCTCCTTTCTGCAGACCGCCCTCCTGAACTGCGCGATTGTGGCGCGAATCAAACCTGCGATCAAGTGAAGTTATTTAACAATTTTGTTCGCTGGCAAGTCGATCTCCCATGTCCTGATCATCAGATCTCCGATCGGTATCTCGCATCGACGATCAACCACGCCGTGGCGATGGCCTTGTACCCATTAGCTGGACCTGTACACATCAACTGCATGTTCCGCGAACCGTTTTTTTCTGGCACGATTGAGAGGAGTGTCATAGAGAGACAGGTTTGTTTTGAACCCCCTGTTTTGCATCCTTCTGAAGAAACGGTCCGTTATTGGGAGAAAATCTTATCGGTAAAACGTCGGGGTGTGATCGTGGTCGGCTCTTGTCCAACAGATCTCTCAGAAGCGGCCTTTTCCCTCGCCCAGCGGTTGCAGTGGCCGATCTTTGCCGATATTCTCTCTTCGCTGCGCAATGTAGAGGGCCCCCCTTCGCTCATTACCCATTTCGACCCGATTCTCAAGCTAAAAAATTCGATCGAGGTGGATGGGATCATTCAATTTGGTGACAGGTTTGTTTCGAAAACTCTGTCGCAATGGTTAGAAAAACAAACCCTTGAGTTTTTTCTTCATGTCTCTCACCATCCCCTACGGCAAGACCCCTCTCATCTGATCACTCACCGCGTCCAGGCCTCTCCTCTCATCTTTACACGCGAGCTTCTCCTTTCCCTGCCCGCACTAAATACAGATGACTGGCTGTCGAAATGGCACCGCTGGGACATAAGTTGCACACAATCCCTCGCAGGCTTTTTCTCTTCGCAAACATCTTTAACCGAGCCTGGTGTGATTTGGGAGATCGCCTCCTTTTTATCAGATGATTGGTGTCTGTTTGTGGGAACCAGCATGCCGGTACGCGATGCCAATCAATTCTTCCTTCCGGCAGCTCCGTGTGGGACGATTTTCGGCAATCGGGGCGTCTCAGGGATGGATGGGATCATCGCCACGGTATGTGGGATTGCCCAGGGAAAATCTCAACCGACAATCGCGGTGATCGGTGATTTGACTTTTCTTCACGATCTCAACTCCCTTGCCCTCCTTTCGAAATCGAAATTCCCGATCGTGCTCTGCGTTGTGAACAACGGCGGAGGGGGGATTTTCTCCTTTCTCCCCATCTCAAAAAGGGGCGAGGCGTTTGAAGAATTCATCGCTGCTTCTCATGAGATCACTTTCGAATCGGCAGCCTCGCTCTTCGCTATCTCTTACTCACATCCAAAAACTCCTTCTGAACTCAGCGACCTTCTTTTATCTCAAAAAAAGGAGCCCCATTCCTGCATCATCGAGATCACGACAGACCGTGTAGAAAATGTACAGATCCACGAACAAATCATCGCAAGTATTGCCACATGTTTAAATTCAACACACTCACCTGTGGGGATCCCCGCCACCCTCCATTGATATTTCTTCACGGCTTTTTAGGGGGCAAAGAGGATTGGGGAGAGATGTTTCCCTTTTTTGAAAAGGAGTTCTTCTGCATCGCCTTCGATTTGCCTGGCCACAGGTCGACACCTTATTGCGATCAGATCTTATCCGCTCTAAAAATCGCCATCCAAGAGATTTGTTCGATTAGGCCGATCCTCATCGGCTATTCGATGGGAGGGAGAATCGCTTTGCAACTCCAAGAGTGCGCTGCTGCCATGGTCATCCTATCTGCACACACTGGGCTTGCAACCAGGACAGAGAGAGAGCATAGGCGACAAATCGACAAGCAGTGGCAAAAAAAACTTATCACTCTCCCCTTCGATACTTTACTTGCAGAGTGGTATGCACAGCCGATTTTCCACTCTTTTTCCCTTTCACAACAGATCGTCAAAAGGCGGATGAAACAGAATCCTAAAGATCTCGCTCGCGTCATGCAGCAGTTGTCTCTTGCCGATCAGCCACACATAACGGAGTTCCTCTGCCCAACTTTATTCATCTATGGCGAAGAAGATTTGAAATATCGGGAGCTTTATTGTAAACTTCCAAAAACAGTCTCGGTGCGCTCAATCAAGAATTGTGGCCACTGCGTCCATTTGGAAAACGCACCCGATTGTGCCAAAGAAATTCTCAATTGGGCTTGGTTCAAGCATGGGTAAAAAATGGTATGTATAAATCTGAGGTTGATTTGAAGATTTAGCACCACAGAGAGCACAGAGGAAGAAAAAAATATAAATTTTACCCTCTTCCTCTGTGACCTCTGTGCTCTCTGTGGTGCTAAATCTTCTACTGCCACCCAAGTTACCTTGTTTTCAAACCATGCCCTTAATCGGTTAGAGGAGAGAGAAATATGCAAATGCTTGAAGAAGAGATAGCGATTTCCTGGCAAGAATGCGGTTCTTATTCAGATATCCAATTCCATAAATATGGTGGGATTGCAAAAATCACCATCAACCGTCCCGAGGTGCGCAATGCCTTTCGTCCTCTCACTGTGGAACAAATGATGCATGCCTTGAATGATGCACGCAATGATTCAAAGATCGGGGTGATTATCTTAACAGGTGCAGGCAAGGAAGCCTTTTGCTCAGGGGGCGATCAACGGATTCGAGGAGATGCAGGCTACGTCGACGATGCAGGTGTCCACCGTTTGAATGTCCTCGATCTGCAAAAACAAATCCGCAGCTGTCCAAAACCTGTCATTGCGATGGTCGCCGGATATGCGATTGGGGGCGGCCATGTCTTGCACGTCGTATGCGATCTGACGATTGCCGCTGACAATGCGATCTTTGGCCAGACGGGCCCTAAAGTGGGCTCTTTTGACGGAGGATTCGGATCGAGCTATCTGTCACGCATCGTTGGACAAAAAAAAGCGCGCGAAATCTGGTATCTTTGCCGCAAGTACAATGCAACTGAAGCCCTTGAGATGGGCCTTGTCAACTGCGTTGTCCCTTACGAAAAGCTCGAAAAAACCACAATAGAATGGTGTCTGGAAATATTACAACATTCCCCTCTGGCCATCCGCTGTCTCAAATCGGCACTCAATGCCGACTGCGATGGACAGGCCGGATTGCAAGAGCTTGCCGGCAATGCCACACTCCTCTATTACATGTCGGAAGAAGCTCAAGAAGGACACCAAGCCTTTTTGGAAAAACGTCGCCCCGACTTCACACAATTTCCGAAAAGGCCTTAGGAACCTATCTCAGTAAAAAGTTTCAGTCGATTTTCGGGTTCTTTTGAGCCGATTTTCGATCTATACCGAAAATGATTCAAAAGTTGGCCTGGGGCTGCGTCAAAGCCCCGCGGTTCGACGATCGCAAGTCGGTCAATATTAGAAATATGAACCGACTTGCGATCGTCGAACCCCGGGAGCTTTCACGCAGCCCCAGGCCAACTTTTGAATCATTTTCGGTATAAATTCGGGGGTAATATCAAACATGCGTATATTACCCCCCGAATTTGGATCGAAAATCGGCCAAAATAATCCCGAAAATCGACGAAAAATTTTACTGAGATAGGTTCAGATGAATACCCTACAAATTTGGGCATACGCCACCCGTCCTAAAACACTTGTGATCGGCATCAGCCCTGTCCTCATCGGGACCACCCTTGCCCTTAGCCAAGGTGTGTTCAACCCCACGGTATTCCTCTTCACCCTATTGACAACGCTCTGTATTCAGATCGGGACCAACCTCGCCAATGATTATTTCGATTTTATCAAAGGGTCGGATACTACAGAAAGGAAGGGATTCATGCGAGTGGTACAGGCAGGACTTGTATTACCTGCAACCATGAAAAAAGTCGTCACTGCTGTCTTTGCTATCGCCATCTTATGCGGTTGCTATCTGATCTGGATAGGAGGTTTACCGATCGCTATTTTACTCTCTCTATCGATCGCTCTGGGCGTCCTCTATACTGGAGGCCCCTTTCCCTTGGCCTACCTTGGGTTAGGGGAGATCTTCGCTTTTCTTTTTTTTGGACCGATTGCTGTCCTCGGCACCTATTATTTGCAAACAGGAATATTTTGCAAAGAGGCGCTCATCATCGGCCTTTCTCCAGGGGCATTCTCGATGGCCATCCTCATCATCAATAATGTGCGCGATGCCGATGAGGACAGGCTCGCCAGTAAAAAAACAATCGCTGTGCGTCTAGGTAGAGCTTTTGGGAAGTACCTCTATCTGTTCTCACTCCTCCTCACTTTTTTTCCTCTTCTTTTCTGCTATCCTGATCATCCTTTTGTACTGGTCACATTGCTGACCCTCCTTCCCGCCATTCCACTCATGCGTACCATGCTCACCCATCGAGATCCCCGCTTGCTCAATCCCCTCTTTGTCAAAACTGGCCAGCTTCAAGGGTTATTTACCCTTCTCTTTTGCATAGGTTGGTTGTTGTGAAATGGCAAATCTATTCCTTTCAGCTTCCCCTTGTCACAGGCGGAATCCGTAATGGATTAATTCTTCGTCTCATCGATAGGTGTGGGGAAGAAAAATGGGGTGAGATCGCCCCTTTGCCTGGCAGAAGCAAAGAGACATTGGACCAAGCATTGAGCCAACTCTTAAGCCTCCTTTCCACAGGCATTGTGAAGGAGGAGCTTTTTCCTTCTGTTCAATTTGGACTCGAAAATGCCCTTTCATTTCCTCTTCCCAGTGCAACAGCGCCTCTTTATGCTTTTTTGCACGGACAACCCGATGAAATATTACAACGGGCAAAAATCGCCTGCGATACAGGCTACACTGTGGCCAAGCTCAAAATTTCCTCATTGACAATCGATGTCGCGGCCCACTTGATCAGCGCCTTAAAAGATCGGTTCCGCCTGAGAGTCGATTGCAATAGCGCCTTTTCTTTTGAAGAGGCCATTTCCCTATTTTCCCGTTTTGATCCAGCCATTTTTGATTATATCGAAGATCCGACATTTGAGGTTTCTCGCCTCACCGATTTTCCCTTTTCCTTTGCCCTGGATGAAACAGTCTGTGATTACCTCACATTGCCAATTCAGACCTATTCCCATCTCTACGGCTTCATCCTCAAACCGACGATTCTAGGAGGAAAAAAAGGGTGTGCTCCCCTTATCGAGTATGCACAAAAACACAATCTCAAGGTTGTTTTTAGCCCTTCTTTTGAAAGTGGACTTGGCCTGCTTCAAATCGTTTCCCTGGCTAACCATTTCAACCTTCTTTCCGATCCACTCGGCCTCGATACCCATCGCTATCTTCAACAAGACCTTTTATTGCCATCTGTCAACTTTAACACCCCAAAGTTGACAATCACCGCCCCCCCTCAAATTGACACCCGTGTATTGCAAGAGGTCTCCCATGGAGAGTGTGAATTGCCCGATCTCTGAAAATGCCAGACAGACCCCTCATCACTGCGCCTTGATGAGTCAAGAGCATACCTGGACTTATCAAGAGCTCAATTTGAGAATCGATGCTCTTTGTAAATGGCTAAAGGATAGAGGAGTCAAAGAAAACCACCGCGTGGCTTTCATCGCCCACTCTTCTGCGGAGACAATCGTTCTTTTTTTTGCCCTTTTCCGCATGCATGCAATCGCTTGCCCCTTGAGCTTCCGCATCCCCGAGGAACAAATCCCGAGCTACTTGGGATTGTTGAAGCCTTCACTTTTTTTGGAACGGGGAAGCTTGTTTCTGAGACAGGAAGTGCATTATGACCATTCACACCCCATCCCGCTAGAGCAATTGGCGACATTTCTCCTGACCTCCGGTTCGAGTGGCACGCCAAAGATCGCTTGCCATACTTTTGGCAATCACTATTACAACGCCCTGGGTGTGATCCCTCCCTTACAACTTGAACCCTCCTCTCGGTGGCTCCTTTCTTTGCCCCTTTTTCATGTCAGCGGGGTTGCCATTCTCTTTCGCTCCTTTTTTTCCGGCTCTACCGTGGTCTTGGCCAATCTCACAGATTTCAATGGGATTCACGAGCTAAAAATTTCTCACATCTCTTTCGTTCCCACACAATTGTATCGATTGCTCAAAGACCATCAATCGATCGAAAAAATCAAACGCTCACTTAAGACCCTCCTGCTCGGCGGAGCCCCGATCCCCCCTTCTTTATTGAATGAGGCCCGCGCGATCTCTTTGCCGGTATTAACGACCTATGGGATGACAGAGATGAGTTCGATCATCACCCTTTCCTCAGGAACTCTCCCTCATAGAAACATAAAAATAGAAAAGGACAACGAGATCTGGACTGGCGGCAAAACTCTATTTAAAGGGTATTGGAACGTAGCTCGCGAAACGATCGATGAAGTCGATCAAGAGGGATGGTTTCCCACAAAAGATCTCGGTCAATGGACAGATGGGCATCAGCTAGAAGTGATGGGGAGGAAAGACCGTCAATTCATTTCTGGAGGGGAAAATATACAACCGGAAGAGATCGAACGGGCCCTTTGCTCCCTGGCTGGGATCCACCAAGCAACGGTACTCTCCATTGCAGATGGTGAATATGGCGCCCGCCCCGTTGCCTTCATCGATGATGAAGCTGGGAAATACTCCCTGGAAACCATTCGGGATGGGCTACGCCCCCTTCTTCCTGCTTTTATGCACCCTATTCACATCTTCTCCTATCCCTTCGAATTGGGGACCAAACCTAACCTCGCAGCTCTGAAACGACACTTATCGGAGGTTCTATACCTGAATCGGCCATAGACTTGGATTTTATGCCCCGAATTTTTTCGTATGACAAAGCGTGGAGCTCGAAGCCATCTTCCTGTCAGCTGGCAAGAGTGAACGCAACGTCAGACGGAAAAAGGCGGGCGCAGAAAATCCAAGTGTATGGCCGATTCAGGTATTAAAATAGTTCGTATAAAATCGGGAATAGGAATCGGCACTCTCTTTTCTTTATCCATCACTACATGGACGATCTGCACTTTACCGACATCGAACTTGCGATCAGGATCATGAAAAGTGAACTCGAGGGTCACAGAGGATGTGCCGAGCTTAACGACTTTCAATGAGATCTCTAATTCGTCCCCGACGGTCAGAGGAGCAAAGTAGTCTCCTCTAGCATGGACGATGGGCATCAGATAGGGGGAATCGAGAAGTTGCCTTAAAGGAAACCCACGCTCTTTTAAAAATTCTTCCAGAGCCTCTTGAGCCATCCTGAACTGTTCTGTGAAATAAAGCACACCCGTGACATCGGTATCTTTAAGGCGAACATGTGTATGGTAAACAAACATCGTCGATCCTTGCACATAAAAATTTGAATCCCTTGGATTATACCATACCGGGGAAAAATTTGTTATAAATTTTAGTTAAAGGAAAATTTAGCAAGATCCTCATCCTTAAGGGACAAAATGTGTATAAAAGTAGGATATTGCACCTGAGACATCTTCAAAAAAGGATACTGGATTGTCCAAAAAAATGGGCTTTCTTATAATCCGCCTCTTTTACAGTGGGTAATCCATGGATCAAAATGCCTTGCACCGACTCCCCGCTTGCGAAAGCACTGCGTGTCTGACACATAGCGAGATCGCCGACTCTTTGCTTTTTCAAGGGGAAGCAGCCCTATTGAAAGGGGATCTCTCTTGCGGATTGGAGTATTTTGATTCAGCGCTCAAACTCGATTCTACCAATTCAAAACTCCACTATGCACAAGGGTTATCTCTATTTGAATTCGGCAGAGGAAAAGGACGAGAAAAAGCTCTATTACTTGCAAGTAAAAGATTTAAAACAGCGACTCTTTTAAACCCCGATGACTTCCCGATCTGGCAGGCATGGGGCAGCCTTCTCTGCACATTGGGATTGAGCTCTGGCGAGCACCATTTCTTTCTAGATGCGAAAGAAAAACTTAACAAAGCCGTTTCCCTATCAGAAAATCAAAGTCGGGAGATCCTTTCAGAATTGCATTGGGATCTTGGCATTGTCCACTCCCATCTCGCTGAACACTCGGGAGAAGCGCTAGATTGGCATCAGGCGATCGAAACCTTTCGATTAGCCCACTCATTTAATGAAAAAGTTCCCGCTGATTTTTGGAAAGATTTTGGCCGCTCCTATCTGAAATTTGCATCGCACATCAACGACGTCCGGTTTTACGTCAAAGCGATCAACTGTTTAAATACCTCCATCTCCTTTGAACCCCATGCTTATGAGAGCTGGTGCTTGTTGGCAGACGCTCTGCAAAAGCTTTATCTCCTTACCCATGATGAAGATCATTTCTCCCAGACCAATGACGCCTTTACAGCCGCTTCACAAATCCAACCGAAGCATGGGGCAATTTGGTTAAATTGGGCTCGCTTCCTCTGTGATTCTGCGAAACGGATTGCCGACGTAAAACGGCTACGCCTCTGTATCGAAAAATGCCACTCTGCTTTTGCTTTGAACCCCAATGATCCGATGGTCCAAGCGATCTGGGGAGAAGCGCTTGCCCTCCTCGGAAATTACACAGACCGACTCGATTTGATCTATGACGCCCAGAATAAAATCTCTCAAGCTGTTGAAATAGAAAGTGAAGAACCAGACATCTGGTATAGCTATGGCATCTGCATGCAAGCATTCGGCCATTATTTCAACGATTTTGATTATTATTATCAAGCGATCGAGAAATTTCAGACGGGCCTTTCTATCGACCGCACCTGCCACCGCCATTGGCATGCTATCGGCTGGACTTATTCTCTCCTTGGAGATATGGAGAGTGACCCAGAAACATTGGAGCTCTCTTTACGCTTTTTCCAAAAGGGGGTCGATCTGCATGCTTCAACTTATTATCTCTTCGATTACGCTACGGCCCTCTCAAAGCTTGGAGAAATGACAAATGAACAGTGTTGGCTAGAATCCGCTACCTCTCAATTTGAACGTTTGCTCACTCTGCAAAAGAATGCGATCTATCTACATCCCGACTGGCTTTTCCAATATGCTTGTACACTCGATGCCCTCGGCGATTTCTATGAAGAGGACTCTTATTACCTCCGGGCCATTGAAGTTTTCTCCCATGTCCTCATGATCGATCCCGATTTTTACCTGGTCCATCATCGTTTAGGTCTAGCCTTGTCCCACCTCGGTGAACTGACAGGAGAGATCGAGCATTACCATCGTGCCATCCATCACTTTCGGTTAAGTCTGAAAAACGATGACGAGAACGACGCTGTCATTCTCGATTGGGCAACGACACTCATCAACATCGCGACGCACGCCCACGACTCTTCTGAAACTGATCAATTCTACCGCGATGCAGAACATAAGCTCCAAACCGCCATCCGCCTCGGCAATCTGCAAGCGTACTACCACCTCGCTTGCCTCAACTCTTTGACAAACCAATGTGAAAGAGGGATGCGCTGCCTGCAAAAAGCACGCGAGTACGATGCCCTCCCTCCCATCGACGAGATGCTCCAGGACGAATGGCTCGACAACCTTCGATCCACCGGCGATTTCCAAGAGTTCCTATCTGCCCTCGACCACCGCCGCAACTACCAGGAAGAGTGTTAAATGGCTTTGTTGTGTGCGTAAATATTTGAATCTTCTTCCGACTCATGCTTATTTCGATTTCTTCACCACAGAGACACGGAGGGATGAGAGATTGCACAGAGGGAAGAATTTCTTTTTTTTGCGAGAGCAAAAAAAATAGATTTCAGCCGCGAAACGCGGCAGAAAAAGAATTTTTCAATATCGTCTCTCCGTAGCTAAATCAATTTAAACGCAAAGCACGGTATATTTTATTTGCCGCGCTTCGCGGCTGAAATCTCTTTTTTTGCTCTCGCAAAAAAAGAAATCTTCTCTCTGTGCAATCTCTATCCCTCCGTGTCTCTGTGGTGAAGAAATTGTGTCTGGTAGTGAAGAAATGGGAATAAGCAGGAGTTGGAAGAAAATTAAAATATTTGTTATTACTTCCTGTGTTCTGCCTCATCCCTCTGTTCTGCCTCATCCCTCTCCAAACTTTGGAATTAATTTCGATGTTCTGGTAGAGTAAGTCCTTATTTAAAGCTTTAAGGATTTTTTCAAATGGACAGACGCTCGCTCATCTTCATCATCGCGCTCATGATCGCCCTCTTCTTCGTCAATCAGTGGTTTTCTCCAGGCAAGAAGTCTCCACAACCTATACAACCCCAAAAACCGATTGAACGCATCGAAGACGAGTTTGCAGCTCCGCTCAATGCTCTTTCTACTCCAGCCTTCCCTCATTCTTCTAAAGAAGAAGAGTACTTTGTCCTCCAAAACGAATACCAACAGATCGTCTTTTCCAATATCGGAGGCTCCATTGCTGAAATCAACCTCCCTTTCCAAAGCAAACAAAACCTGAAGAGTTTTGTCCGTCCGATCCATCTCGACAGGGTCTTTCTAGAAGAATACACATTAAATGATCACTTCCCTGCTTTCCCTTACTATATCAACGATGGATCTGGGGTCAAGAAAGTCGATCAACCCAAGCTTGGAGGATTTTACCCCCTTCTAAGGAGAACCCTTTTTAATACTCTTAGAGAAACAGTGATCCCCCATTCTCCAATTAAACATTATGCGCTTAAGATCACTTCCGATAGTCCTGAGCAGGGAAACAAACTGTACACTCTCAAGCGGCTCGAAAAAGACCTTATCGAGTTCGAACTCACCGACTCAGATCGTAAAATTAATAAGATCTTCCGCTTTCCCAAAGAGCAAAGCGATGCACCCTATTGCCTCGAGGTTAGCATCAAAATCGATGGAGACGCACGAGGTCTTTGGCTGACGAGCGGGGTCCCCGAAGTCGAACTCATCTCAGATAGCCCAGCTCCTGGCTTGACATATCGGATCATGAAAAATAACCAAAAAGCAAGCATCGAACAGATCTCCTTGCCAAAAGAATGCTTAACTTCAACTTCAATTTATCCCGATTGGGTCTGTACATCGAATGGATTTTTTGCACTTCTCGTCGATCCACTCTCTGATATCCCAGCAGGATACCGTGCCTGTAGAGTTCCTGGTACGGAAGATCCCACTCGTCTGACCGTTGTCGATCCAGACTATCGGCTCTACCCTGCGGAGAAATATCCCGGTTATGAATTCCAACTCCCTATGCGTGCTCAAACAACACAGTTACGGTATTATGCGGGACCCTTAGAAGGGGATATCCTCAAAAGGGTCGACCAAACCTATTCCGATCCAACAACAGGTTATAATCCCAACTATATCGGCGCACTCAGCTTCCATGGTTGGTTCACCTTCATCTCAGAGCCTTTTGCGAAATTCCTTTTCATTCTTATGAACTTCTTTTACATGGTCACCTCTTCATGGGGAATTTCAATCATCTTGCTCACCCTTGCGCTCAGAGTCATGCTTTACCCACTGAATGCCTGGTCGATCAAATCCACGATGAAGATGCAGGAGATCGCGCCCAAAGTAGCTGTGATCCAGGAAAAATACAAAAAGGATCCAAAACGGGCCCAGCAAGAAGTGATGAAGCTCTATCGCGAAAAAGGGGTCAATCCCCTCTCTGGTTGCTTCCCCCTTTTAATCCAGCTCCCCTTCTTGATCGGAATGTTCGACTTGCTCAAATCGACATTTGAGCTACGAGGAGCGAGTTTTATTCCAGGATGGATCGATAACTTGACAGCTCCCGATGTCCTATTCAGCTGGAATTTTCCTATCATTTTTTTTGGCACCGATTTCCATCTCTTGCCTTTCTTACTCGGTGCAGTCATGTGGGCTCAACAACGATTCAGCGCCTCTATTCCTAAAGACAAACGGCTGATGACAGACCAACAAAAACAACAAAAGATGATGGGCAATATCATGACGATCGTTTTTACCGTGATGTTCTACCATTTCCCATCAGGCCTTAATATTTACTGGCTCTCTTCGATGGCCCTTGGTATCTTGCAACAATGGCTCATGTCTAAAAGAAGATTGAGGAACAAAACCGTGGTGATTTAGAGTCTGTCTGGGATCTTGGTTATTTTGATTTTTGATGGATTTTTCTTTTGGCTTTGATTCTATTCCGCAGGACATAGTTAAGTTAACTAGGCCAAGGAATAGAATCAAAGCCAAAAGAAAAAGGCGCAAAAAGCAATTAACCAAGATCCCAGACAGACTCTTTAGAGGCAAAGGATCGATGCAAGCTTGGGAAGACTTCATTAAAAAACACGAGGAACTCCTGGGCACCCCTGTTGTCAACCAGTGGTTGCGTCCACTGAAAATTGTCCATTTCGACTCGAGGAATCTTTACCTTGAAGCTAAGGATTCCTTCCAAATTCTTTGGTTTGAAGAACATATCCGTCCCATTCTCAAATCCCATCTTTTAAATAACAATTTTCGATCTATCAAAGTTCATCTCACTCTCTCTGAATCGATCGCCGCTCCAGCTGTATCGAAATCCAAAAAAGAAAAATACAAGTCCAATCCCCCCCTCCATTTCTCTTTTGACCCATTAGATCCTTCGATAACACTGGGAAACTTTATTGTCGGTTCAGACAATCAGATCGTATTTCGCTTTTTTTGCGAATTGACAGGGTATAATCCTCAGACTGAAAAATATGATCGACCCGCTGCGATTGCCATGTTCAACCCGATTTACCTTTGGGGAGGGGCAGGTTCAGGAAAGACACACCTGTTGATTGCGCTTGCGGCAGCCTTTCGAAACAGAGGATTGAACGCACTCTATGCGCGCGCTGAAACATTCACAGAACACGTCGTTTCCGCCATTCGCAGCTCTGAGATGCAATCTTTCAGGAAAGTCTATCGACATGTCGACATTTTGCTCATCGATGATGTCCATTTATTGGCTCGTAAAAACGCCACACAAGAGGAATTTTTCCATACATTCAATACTCTTCACACTTCAGGCCGTCAGATTATCTTATCTTCCAAATGCACCCCAGCATTATTAGAGGAGATCGAGCCTCGCCTCGTCTCCCGTTTCGAATGGGGGATCAATATCCACTTTAAAGAGCTCAAGGGGGAAGAGCTCAAACAAATGGTTCTAAACCGGTGCGTTTCATTGAATTTCCCCCTTTCAAATGAAACCATCGACTTTTTGATCCAGATCTTCCCGAGCTGCAAATCTTTAAACCGCGCCTTGGAAGCCTTGATCCTCCGCTGCCATCTTAAGGAAGATGCCCGCCATAAAAGGAATCCTCAAGCCATCGATAAAAAGCTGGCAGGAGAAATGCTCTCCGATCTGATCCTCCAAGAGCAACAAACGGCACTTTGCCCAGAAAAAATTATTTCTGTCGTCTCCTCCATTTATGGGATCCGCAGTGAGGATCTCTTAGGAAAGTCCCAAGCCCAAGAATGTTCTCTCCCTCGCCAAATAGCGATGTTCTTCTGTCGTCAAGAGTTGAAACTCCCCTTCGAGAGCATTGGACGGCTCTTCGGTCGGGATCATTCCACTGTCATGACGAGCATTAAACAAATTAAAAAAAGGATTGAAACTTCCGACAAAGAACTGCTAACCTCCCTCTCCGAGATTACAAACGCTCTCAACAATCCATGAGTAGTTAAATGCCCATCTCCCCAATCAGTCGTTCTCCGATCACTTTTCAAGCCAGGTTGCAAGAGAGCAACAAACATTTTGCAGAGACACTGCATGATAAAGTCACTCGCCTTGTTTTTTCCCGTTTGAATAAATTCGTTTCAGGCATAGTTGTTCCTGCTTCCAAAAAGGACCCAACAGTTGTCGAAAATGTTTGCAGAAATTTTGAAAGACTCTGGGATCCACGCAATGATCTCAATCGATTTTTAAAGCAAAACTTCACCCCTTCCTCCATTGAAGTCACCACTCCTGATGGGGTCAAACTTCGAGGAACTTTTTTTAAACATACCGCTGCCTCAGAAACAGCGCCCACTGTCATTTTCTTTCAGCCTAATGCGATGATGAGCAAACAGGGGGGTTTTGATTGGGTGCTCAGGCAAGCCGCCCTTCAGGAATTTCATTATAATTTTGTCTACTTCGACTATCGAGGTTGTGGCGAATCGGAAGGAGAGCCCTGCTTGAAAAAAAATCTTTTTTTAGACGGAGAGAGCATTTACCAATTTGTCAGAGACAAGTTACGTGTTCCCGCCAAGGATATTCACTTCTATGGTTATTCTTTGGGCGCGGGTGTGAGTGCAAACGTGAAGGCAATCCATCCTGAATGTGAAGGGAATCATGTCAATGAAAGATCGTTTACCTCTATTCATCATGTCGTCGGCAGCTTGTCACACTATCATTTCAAAAATGCTTTCAAATGGATTGTCATCCCCATCATCACCTCTGTTGCCTGTTTTGTCCTTTCATTATCGAACTGGAACATCGCAAGCACAAAAGCGATTGAAAAACTCAAAGGGAAAACCTTGATCGTCCATCATCCTCAAGATGAACTGATGCAAAGAAAAGCAAGCCTTTATCAAACTCTCTTTCAGAGAGGGCTCCTCCCCTCTCCTCATATCAAGGATCTCGATTTAAGCCGATCTCCTTTCAAACTAGGGTTCATCCACGGCACACCTCTCGAGCTGTTTGCCACTCAAAATTTCAATCCTGAAGAGGAAATTTCGAAGTTCATTTTCTCCTCACCCTGCTCATTCTCAGAACGGATGTTAAATCGATTTACGGTCTCAAGCCCTGAGTTTCAGAGTAAAGTTTTCGAGACCATTGCTCAACGATTCCAATCGGGTGGATTCTATTGGGGATCAGCAGCAGATGCCTTCTACAACCGCAATGGATTGTCGCTGACAGATGAAATGCGCATTCGAGCCATTGTCGCGACTAAGTGGGAAGCAAGGTAATCTAACGCAAAGACGCCAAGCCGCTAAGACGCAAAGATTTTTACAATATTTTCAATTTTTTCTGCGTCTTTGCGGCTTGGCGTCTTTGCGTTGATATACGTCTATGGTTCCAGATGATGTTCCCACCCGCCTTTACCTCAATCGTATTGAAGAAGAGCTTAACTCTTGTAAGTAAAACTCCTCCCATCACATTGGAAGGAGTTTTTTTTAATTAGATCTTGATGAAACGTTCGCCACCAGGCTTGCCGGGAGTAGGCATAGCACCAGGCGCTGTCCCTGATTCTCTAACAGGAACATCACGCCCTTCAAGGATATCCTTAGCACGAGTTCTCCACCGTTCCACAGCCTCGACGAAAAGAGGTGCAAAACGTCTTAATGAAGAAGGATCGGCACCCACACCCATTTCAAGGACGGCATGCATCAAAATCAGTTCTTCTGGAACAGCAACGCCAATACCACCGCCAGCCATCTGCCCGCCAAGCATCGCTCCTTCAAGAAGAGCTTCATAAAGGCGAAGACGGATTTGTGAATCTTTTGGAAGGCCATCTAAGATGGGAGAATAAAGATAAAGGCGATCTGAATTTGGCTCATAAGTTAAGTGTAATGAAAAGGTATTATCGATACCTAATATACACGTGTGATTTTCGTCAAATGCCAATTCGAGATTGAGCTCTTTACCGAATTCCTTAAGATTTTGCTTGGCATTTTCCAATGACATGGATGGTCCTCCTTCTTAAACTCTAATGTTTGATTTAATTTAGCTTCCTTCACATTTTCGAGCGATCATTCGAAACACGTATAACATTCGAAAAATGGTGCGTAATTGATGAAGTTTCCAATTTACGTTCAAAAATAGCAACAAAAATGTTTTTCATCTTTCAAGACCAACCGATCTTGCTGTTATTTCTCAACTCCCCTCTACAAGAGGGCTCTCCTTTAATTACAAAGAAGCTAATGTTTGTTAATCTTATTTTAACAAAAACTTGAACTTTATACAATGTAAATTATAATTTTAATTTCACCTCTATTGCGAGCAAAATCCCCTTTGGGATAAGGTCGGGTTAAGATCTCAGACAAAACTTTGCAAGTACTTAACAAAAAGAGACTTATGAAATCACATCCCAGTGGAATCAAATGGGAGAGAGGGAGTTCAACACCTTTGGGAACCAGCCACCAACACAAAGGGGTGAATTTCGCCCTCTTTTCACAAAATGCCACCGAGGTGAAGCTCTGTCTCTTTTCACCCAAGGAAAAACGCCCTTTTGCTGAAATCTCCCTTGATCCAGACCTCAATAAAACGGGCTACATCTGGCATATTCTCCTTCAAAACCTCCCTAGCGAACAGATCGAATATGGCTACAAAGTGGGAGGCCCAAATGAGGATCCACGCAATCGGTTCGATCCAAACCGGATTCTCTCCGACCCTTATGCAAAAGTCCTGAGCACAAGCCATTGTTGGGGACAGGATGATTATTCTGAACCGACCTCAACTCCACGGGGAAGGATCACCTTTGACACCCCTTTCGATTGGCAAAAAGTCGCTCAGCCTAAGCTGCCGATGGAAGATGTGATCATCTACGAAATGCACGTACGCGCCTTTACCGAGCACCCCTCGAGTCAAGTCAAAGCCCCTGGAACATTCCTTGCCATTATCGAAAAAATACCCTATCTGAAAGAATTAGGGATCAATGCCATCGAATTATTGCCCATCTTCGAATTCGATGAATGTCACAATCAAAATACCAATCCAAAAACCCATAAAAAACTCTGCAACATGTGGGGCTATTCGACAATTAATTTTTTCGCACCCATGAACCGTTATGCATCCTCCTCAGGTTGGACTCAAGCGATCGACGAATTTCGAACACTCGTTAGAGAGATGCATAAAAACAAGATCGAGGTCTATTTAGATGTCGTTTATAACCATACTGCAGAAGGAAACATCGACGGTCCCTGGTTCTCTTTCCGCGGCATCGATAACCAGATTTACTACATGTTGCAACCAGACGGACAGTATCTCGATTTTTCAGGGACGGGAAACACATTCAATGCCAATCATCCCATCGTCGCCAACCTCATCGTCGATTCTCTCCGTTATTGGGCAAGTGAGATGCATGTCGATGGTTTCCGTTTTGATCTAGCCTCATGCCTGACAAGAGATGAAAAAGGAACTCCCCTCGCAAATCCCCTTGTGATTCAAATGATCGATTCCGATCCGGTCTTAGCCGGAGTCAAGCTCATCGCCGAAGCCTGGGATGCAGGAGGTCTTTATCAAGTTGGCAGTTTTCCAGGAGGAAAGAGATGGGCAGAGTGGAATGGGAAGTATCGGGATAGCGTGCGAAGATTCATCAAAGGGACAGATGACCAATCTGCAAACTTTTCTCAAGCGATGTCTGGCTCACAAGATCTTTATGGAAATGGAAGAACTCCGCTAGACAGTATTAATTTTACGATTGCCCATGATGGTTTTACTCTGCACGACCTGGTCAGCTATCAAGATAAGCACAACGAAGAAAACGGGGAAGATAATCGGGATGGAGCTAATCAAAATGATAGCTGGAATTGCGGGCATGAAGGACCGACTCATAACCGTAAAATCAATCAGATTCGACAAAGACAAATGCGTAACCTGCACGCCGCCCTCATGCTTGCGATCGGCGTACCGATGGTCTTGATGGGAGATGAATATGGACATACGCGCCATGGCAACAACAATACCTATTGTCAAGACAATGCACTCAACTGGTTCTTATGGGATGAACTGAATAAAAATTCGAGTTTTTTCCGCTTTTATCGCCTGATGATCGAATTCCGAAAGAAAAATCCCCTCCTCAAGCGCAAAGAGTTTTTAAAAGAGAGCGACGTCGAATGGCACGGCTTTGTTCCCAAACAACCCAATTGGGGAAAAGAAAACCGTTTTCTAGCCTATACCTTACACGACAGCGCCAAATCGGAACCCCTCTATATCGCATTCAATGCCCACTTCCAGCCGATCCACATCCAGCTCCCCCCTCCCCCTGATGGAAAAAAATGGTATCGGGTCGTCGACACCTCACTCGCCCCGCCCCATGATTTTATCGAAAACCCTCATGCGCATCCCCCTCTCAAATACACTTACGACCTCCCTGAATACTCTTCCCTCGTCGCTAAAGCTCTTTAAATACAAGGATTTTTTGTAGCTATCTCAAAACTCCCTCTTTTGCTATGGTAAACTCAACATTTTTCGATCTTGGAGGCAAGTTTCATGTCACGCTTCATTCTCAGTATTTCCCTCTTGGCGTTAATCGTCGGAGGATGCAATGACGATCAACAGGCTTGCACCCAATCACAAGGTGCACAAAAACCGGTCGTCTCGATCGTGCCTATCATCGACAATACTAAAAACGACTATGAGTGGAATCTTTCCGATGAACTCTCATGTTCAATCTACACCCGGATTGCTCAAAAAGATCACGTCACTGTTAACAAGGCTTCTACAGTGCGTCATAAAATCAAACAGATCGCTGAAGGGCAAAATCCTTTTGGCCCCGATGTTTCTTGGATGAAAAAGGTTTTTCAAGGGGATCAATTCGCTGTTTTTCTAGAACTGGTCGAACACGAAGAGGTTTTCAACCAGGATCTAAAAAAACGATCTGAACCACAGTATTGCTCTTCCGATCTCAATATGACAATGCGCGTCCGCGTGCTCGATCTTCGCGGAGATGAGCCGAAAATTGTCCTGCAGGAGCTCATCCATGATTCCCATTATATTCCACGCCCATTCACTCAAGCTAACTTCTTTCAGGTGACATGGGGCGATGAGTGTTTCAATATCTCTCCTCTTGGGCTTGCTCATTCAGACTTTACAAAAGAGATCGCTTCCCGTATTGATGACTATATCTCGATGGCAGCGAAACAATAAGTAAGTGAGCTGAAATATTTATAATGGCGATCAACAGGGGGATTTTGGCAACCGATTATGTCGAGTATTTCCAAGTGATCCTCTTCTTTGGTCTGCTCAGCTGCACTCTTCTCTGGATAGCTAAGTCAAGGGGGTATTTTGTCCTTCCCTTTGCGGGTGAGAAAAAAACTCATCTTATCCATTTCAAAATGGTTCTGGCTGTCTTTGCGATCTATCTAGGCATGACGATGCTCGTCGCGCCCCTTATGCTCCATCTCATCAAGTCCTCCTATCATCTATTTTCCAAAGAAAATTTGCCTATCGCCGTTTTGGGATGGGTACAAATGTTTGTCTTAATCGCTATTTTCTCCCTTTTCTATCTTTACGCGAGAGGGCAAGATCCTGGATTGTTCAAAAGAATTTGGAAAGATTGGAGCATTCCCCATCCCAAACCGATCCTGACCGATTTTCTGATGGGAATCATGACATGGCTGATCAGTTTTCCTCTTGTGATTGCCATCGGACAGCTCGTCGATATGGTGCTTTACTTTTTCTTAAACTTTGAAAATTACGAGCAGGTGGCCGTCCGTTACTTGAAAACAACTTTGAGCTCCCCTCCCATGCTCGCTGTCGCTTTATTCACCATCTTGCTCGCCGCCCCCATCATCGAAGAATTTTTATTCCGGGGATGTCTTCAAACTTTCTTTAAACGGTATGTCCACCCAAAAGGGGCAATTATTCTCTCTTCCCTCTGTTTCTCTCTCTTCCATTTTGCTCCAAGTCAGGGACTTGGCAATGTCTCTCTCGTCATCTCTCTTTTTACTTTTGCTCTTTTCTTAGGGTTTATCTATGAAAGACAAGCCTCCCTATTCGCTTCGATCGGACTCCATATCACGTTCAACACTGTGAGCACATGTCGAATTTTATTTTTTCCCGATAGTTAACTATAAAAAGGTGGTATTTATGCTGACTAAGCTTTTCTCTACTCTCACGATGTTCTCTATTGCCCTTTCGGGATCTTTATCTGCCGATCTGAATTCAGATCTTTCAACCTTGACAAAAGATCACACTGAGTTTGCCTTTTCCCTTTACCCGAATTTAGATGTGGCTGGCGATAATCTGGTCTTTTCCCCCTATTCAATCTCAACTTGCCTGTCGATGGTCTACCTAGGGGCAAGAGAGGATACACAATCGGAGATGCAATCGGCTCTTCATTTGGAGCTGGATCGAAAAACCCTTGCCAAAACAGCCTATGCTTTGAATCAATCTCTATTGCCAAAACAAACCACTGAAAAAACGTATCAGCTGAATATGGCCAATGCCATCTGGATCGATCAAGGGACATTTCTATTGACAGACTTTCGGTATGCGATCGAAGAGCAGTTCAAATCCAAACTCGGTATCCTTAATTTCGAAATGACCCCAAACGCTCTTTCTACAATTAACAACTGGATCTCTGAGCAAACTCAAGGAAAAATTCCCAATCTTCTCAATCCAAATGACATCGATCAACTCACACGACTCGTCTTAACAAATGCCGTTTACTTCCAGGGAGCATGGGTTTCTCCCTTCAATCCAAAAGCCTCAAATGTGGCCCCTTTTCATCCGACCCCTGAGACAAGTGTGAATGTCAAGATGATGCATCAAACGTTTTTTACCTCTTATTATGAAAACGGACTGATGCAGGCTCTCTCTTTACCATTTACCGGAGTCACTAATGGCGACAGCAACTTGGCTTTTCTCCTTCTCCTCCCTAAATCGGCAGATAATTTTTCTACGATGATCGATGAATTTTCAAAGTCTTATAGCGAATGGATCTCCTCTCTTAGGCCATTTAACATCGCTCTCTCTCTTCCCAAATTCACTTTTTCAAGCCGCTATGATTTGCAAAAGCCCTTGCAAGATCTCGGCATGCAAGACCCGTTCGGCTCCAATGCTAATTTCACCGGAATTGATGGGATGCGCGATCTGTTTTTAAACAAGGTCGTCCATCAGGCTTTTTTTGCATTGGATGAAAATGGAGTCACAGCTGCCGCCGCAACCGCTGCATCGATGAACGTCACCTCTGCCTTGCCTAGTGAACCACCGATTCAATTTGTGGCTGATCACCCCTTCCTCTTTTTGATCATCGATTTAAAGTCACAAGAGATGTTATTCATGGGAAAAGTTGTCCAACCCAGCGACATCAAGTGAAGCAGAAACTCGCGTTAAAATATTTCGGGATCTCAGATATTGGCCTTGTCAGGTCCAATAATGAAGATGTTTGGTCAGCAGTTGCTGATAAACAATTTTTCATTCTCGCAGATGGAATGGGAGGTCATAACGCTGGCGAGGTGGCCTCTTCTTTTGCTGTTGAAAGCATGTGCAAATCGATCGATGCCCTCCCCGACCTTGCCGATGTGGAAAAGGTTTCCCAGTTTCTCAGGGAAGCGATCGCCAAGGCCAATTCTAAGGTTTTCAACGCCTCCCGTAAATATCCCGACTATGCTGGGATGGGAACGACCCTCTCTTGCTTTATCGTGATCGACAAATTTCTCGTCTATGGCCATATCGGCGATAGTCGACTCTATCGCTATCGCAATCAACTTGAACAACTTACAGAAGACCACTCCTTACGCCAACCCCTCTGGAATAAAGAAGAAAAGGGTTCACCCCCAACCCTTCTCATGCGCAATGTGATCACGCGCGCCATCGGCACCCAACTGACCGTTCGCCCAGATATGGGGATCATCCCTCTATGCTCTAAAGATCTTTATATGCTTTGCAGCGATGGGCTTTCCGATTATGTCGATAGAGATAAAATAGCTCGCGTCTTATCCTCCTCCCTTTCTTTAGAAGAGATGGGAAAAAACCTCGTCAAATATGCACTGGAAAAAGGGGGAAATGATAACATTACCCTTCTTCTAGTGAGAATCGCGTGAATAAAAGAGTATATCTCGATAATAATGGTACCACAGGGATCGATCCCCGCGTTTTGGAAGCGATCCTTCCAGAACTTTCCTCGACTCCAAGCAACCCCTCTGCTATCCATTATTTTGGACAGGAAGCAAAACGGCGTTTGCAAAATGCACGCGCTTCCATCGCTGCATTTTTCAATGTCGAGCGACATGAGGTGATATTCACATCTGGAGGAACCGAAGGGATGAACCTACTTTTGCGCGGATTTTTTCCAAAAGAGGTAAGCGGCCATGCGATCACATCCAATGTCGAACACTCTTGTGTTTATAACACGATGCATGCCCTTGAAGAAAAAGGATTGAGTGTCTCCTACTTGCCAGCAGGATTGCTCGGGGCCGTTTCTCCTCATCAAGTGAAGGAAGCGATCCGTCCCGATACCCACTTTATCGTCTTAGCAGCTGTCAATAATGAGACAGGGATTAAACACGATCTCGATGCGATTGGGCAGATAGCCCTGGAAGCGGGGATCCCCCTCCTCGTCGACGGCGTCGCTTGGCTAGGGAAGGAATTATTTACCCTCCATCCTGGAATTTCTGGAATTTGTTTTTCAGGACATAAGTTTCACGCGCCAAAAGGGATCGGCTTTGCAATTGTTCGCCCTGCATTGAAGCTTTCCTCTTGCATGACAGGAGGAGATCAGGAGTATTCTTTACGCGCCGGCACAGAAAATCTCCCAGGCATCGTTGGACTGGCTAAAGCCATCGAGCTGCTCAAAACGGAATTGCCAGAAGCGACCACTCGCATGGCCATCCTCCGAGATCGTCTTGAGGCCGGTTTGATGCAAAGAGCAAATCCCGTCGTCGTCAATGGAATGGGAAAGAGGATCTGCAACACATGCAATCTTTCTTTCCCCGATGACAGTGGAGAAGATCTATTGATCGCCCTCGACATGGCAGGGATCGCTGTCAGCCATGGCTCAGCCTGCTCTTCTGGTGCGCTGGAGCCTTCTCGCATCCTGACCAGCATGGGGCTTCCGCCACAAATCGCCCGTTCTGCCATTCGCTTTTCCTTAAGTCGCGATACAACCCTCGACGAGATCGATAGGACGATCGAGATCGTCTCCACGATTGTTCAAACACTAAAGAAATAACCGTTGCTGTTTTTTAAAAGCGGGGAAGAATTTCCTCTTTTTTACCATGATGAGATCGATGATTGGGACCCTTCTCCCATTCAACGTCATTCAAGACAATCTTGTATTCGAAGTTATCAAAGGATTCGGAGGTATCCCATATCCATAAGTCTTGGCCTACATTTTTAAGAGGAACACCCTTGTTCCAACTCATTCCTGGTCCAGTGCCATAAATCTTAGGAGTCTTTCCAGAAACTGTATTGTATCTGATACTCAAACGAGTACTCTTTCTAAAAGAATGAAGAGGGGTCGTCCTAAAATTAGGTTTAATGACATTATTTCCCAGTTCAAACTTACGATTGTCCCCCTCTTCCCACCCCGATACAGTGTCATCATCGATGAGAATTTTGTATTCCAGCTGATTAAAATTCTTAGAGAGGCGGTAGGTCCAATGATGATCATCGACTTGCACAAGAGGTTGTCCTTTCTGCCAGTTTAAACCACCTTCATTTCCTCGAATGTACAAGGTTTTTCCAGGAGGAACCGAGGCATGAACATGAATTGTCGGTTGAAAAGCTGGGGGAACTGCTAATGTTTCATGGGTAGATGATTTTAGGAAAACAACATTTTTGTTTTTCAAACTAAGAATTCGATCCGTTAATGTTTCCCTATCAAGATTACAAAAATAGGGTTCCACAATACTTTTTACATTGTGGGCATCTCCAAAACCCCAAACAGATTCATTTGTTCTCCATACTTTTGTCCGTGGATGAAAAACCACATCCCTGGCTGTAGTGAGATCACAAATGGCATGCTTTCTAGGGAAATCGATAAGATCGATGTCTGAATCCTGAGCTGGGACTACCATGACATAAGCGTCCGGAGAACTTTTCGCATACACAATAGTGGCAGCATTACCACAATTCATAGCACCAGCCAAAAGACTGGAGCCAAAAGAATAGCTATAAGGTTGATTGATATTTTGAGGAGAGTAAGGAAGATCTGTGGGAAAATCAGAACCTCGATACAGTAAAAAAGCCTTCTCAGCAATAGAATGACATTCTAAATCGATTGCATTTCGATACATTTTTGCATCTTTTTCATCTTTTATGCCCATGGCAAATCTATGCCTGTCATTGCTAAACTTTTCTAGAACTGTCCCTTCGCCAAATACTGAAGTAGTAAAACGTCTATTGTTACGCTGATTTTGAAGATTAAATGTATCGTGGAATGTTTTAAAAAATTGGATTTTTTTGTTAGCTAAATCTGAGATGGTTTTGAATGTTAAGGAAGATCCCTTTAAAGGATGCTTCTGAACTTTTTTTATTAGACTTTGATTCATGTTGAAAGCAAGTGCTTTAACCGCTTCGGCGTTATTGTCTTCCTTAACTCTAGGTTGGTTCTGAAAATAAGCGATATGCCAGCAATCTTTAGTATTGTTCGGTAAATAAGAATTGGGTTCCTTATGCTCATTGGGGCAAAAATCCCCCCTTTTTTGATCTTCTTTTATCCCTTGTTGTAGAAAGTGCATGTCATAATAAGTTCTGGGAACAAAAGTTATTTCCAAAGAAGGATCGATAGCTTTAATTTTTTGTTGAATGATCTGATAACGGTTATCTATGGAGGGGGAGTTGAATTGATTGAATATGGCATACGCCCTTTCAAAGGTTTCCCTGGAAGGAGCTACTTTTTGCCCTGTATTTCTCCTATGATAGACAATATATTCACCATGCCCTGCAGTAATAGCACGTTCTGGTTGATTAGATATTTTTAAAGGATCCAATGCAATAGCAGGCGCTAAAGGCACACGATGAGAAGAGGAGGAAATATTTTGAATACCAAAGAGATCATGGAAGGCTTCATTCACAGCGTCGCTTTTTACCTGAGAGGAAACAGAGCAGCGTCGGTCTTCATTGAAAAAGGCTACCCTGCCAAAGTGATCATGAGCGATATCGGGTCTTGTTTCGCGGGTAGGGCTACCTGCTTTTTCCCAGACTTTGCCGAAAATAGCTCCAGCAATGGAAGGTTGCGTATGCATGAGGGCCCGAATCGCATTCAGGCCTTCTTGCTCAGAATGATTGGAAAAAGCTTGTTTAGCTTTAGATAACTCTTCAAGTTCTGTTCTCACTGCACCCAAAACATCGAGTTTTACCCCAAGGGAGACAGAACGCCCCTCCTGATTGAAGAAGGCTACCTTACCGAAGTTATCGTGAGCAATTTGCCAATTGGTTTCTCGGGTAGGGCTGCCTGCTTTTTCCCAAATTTTGCGGAAAATGACTTTCGTAATGCCAGGATGTGTTTTCATCAATGTCTCAATAGCTTGAATAGCCTCTTGCTCATTTCCCTTTTTCAAAGCAGCAATACTATTTTCCAGATGCATCACAGGAGTACAAATAGCATCGAGTTTATTCCGAAGGGAAACGGATCGTCTCTCTTCACCGAGAAATGCTACCTTACCAAAATCGTCGTGAGCGATATCGGGATTTTTTTCGCGAGTCGGTTGATTGGCTATTTGCCATGTTCTAAAGAAAACATTGCGAACAGCATCATTATTTCTTTGCGTTAAACCATGGACAGTTTGTAGGCTGCGTTCTTCTTCTTGGCAACTTTCAGTCAAAGCATTGCAAACGGTTGCTAGAACTGCTTTATCAGAGTTCGCCGCATTCCTCACTTCGTTCACAGCATCGAATTTTATCTTGAGAGAAACAGTGCGGTTATCTTCATTAAAGAAGGCTGCTTTGCCAAATTTGTCGTGAGCTATACTGGGGTTTTGTGCATGGTTGGGTTTTCCCGATTTTTCCCATACTTTACGAAAGATCTCATTGGCAAGAGTGGGATTTCTTTGCAACAATGCGTGAATCGTTTGCAGCCCTCTTTGTTCAGCTTGATAAGCTTTTTCAAGATGCTGAAGAGGGATATCAAATAAAAAATTTCTTCCTCGTATAGGATTTGACATAAATATTGCAGCCTCGTTTAATCATTGTATTAATTATGCAATAAATTGTATTACATGTAAATGTAAAAAAAGAATATACTAAAGAAAGTTAAAGAATGGGTAAAACTTAAATAATTTGTTGCATTAGAAAATATTTTTACCACCCGTTCGCTTCGCTCACTAGAGGGCACAGAGGACACAGAGAGAGAATCAAAAGGTCATCCGACGAATCCCTTTGATTCTCCCTCTGTGTCCTCTGTGCCCTCTAGTGAGCGAAGCGAACGGGTGGTAAAATCCATAGGTTGCCCCTTAGATCTTCCTGAAATACGCACTTTCATTTTATAGGATCGTTTTGCTTTCGGATATTCATAATCGCTTATGGACTCCTGAACAGGCTCAATGCTTCCATCTAGTATACTTGTTATGTTTTCCTCATTTCTACAAATCATCAAAAAACCGTTCTGACTAAAATCATCGTGGCACCCAGAAGGGAAGCCTCTTCTACGGTGAGTTCGAATTGGTCGATCCGGACAGATTCCCCTTTTGAAGGAGAATGGCCAAGTGCCAGTGTCATCAACTCCTCGAGTGTTTCTGCATCTTGATAAGATAATTTGACATTGAATTGTCGATTGAACTCGTCGAGGCGCATCTCGCTGGGAAAGGTCCGATCGACGACAACGTGATATGCCCGGGGGACCATCTCTTCAAAAGCCATCCACTCATCGGTATGACCAAAGATCTCATCGATGATCTCATCGAGAGTGAGCACCCCTGTCGCCAATCCCTTGTCGCTTAAGACGATTGCCAAACTTTGATTATTGCGACGGAACTGTTTGAGGATATGTAAAATCGAGTTATTTTCAGTGATGAACCAAGGTTGACGAGAGTTTTCCTTAATCTTTTTGTTCACAGAAAGGCGTAACAGATCTCGTGGATAAGCAATCGCGACGATATTTTGTGGATTGCGATGATAGATCGGCAAAAAGGCAATATGTTTATCTTTGACCACTTCTCTCATTTCACCCACAGTGCAAAACGAGGGGACAAGAGGAACGTGTGTCAACGGCAGCATGAGATCTTTGGCGGTCTTATTTTTTAAGCTGAAAATGTTAGCGACAACAGTATTGAATTCCTGTTTTGTAGCCCCTGTCGTTATCGTCTCCTCCCTTTCTTCGAAGACATTTTGAAGCTCTTCACGTGAAAGATAAGCTCCTGCGGGGACAGGCTTACCGATCAGACGATTGACTCCGCGACAGAGTAAATCGAGCATCCAGATCACCGGGCGCAAGAGGATCGAAAAGAAAAATAAGATGGGGATGGCGAGCATGGAGACGTGTTCAGCATAACGTCTCCCTGCAAACATCGGAACAATCTCAGCAAAGATCAAAACAATAAAAATTTGAGACAGAGGCGCCCAATCTGGGCTTAAACCCATCGAATCATAAAAACGGCGAGCGCATTCCGATCCGACGACGAGCGCACTGTTGACGCCGATCAGGGTGGTTCCGAACAGAAGGGCAGGGTGATGGAGGAGATAACTTAGCCACAACGCCCGCTTATTCTGCTTGCTGACATAGTACTGGAGGCGGACCTTGTTAAAAGAAACACATGCCATCTCCACCATGGAAAAAAAGCCTTGGATAGCGAGGCAAAGGATGATGAGGAAGAGGTAAAATTTCCAAGAGTGGCTCATTCTTCCCCTTTTTCCTTCTGTGCCACTTGCCTCAACCTGCGGATATAAAGGCGGCGGATCCGTTTGAAATCTGCGGCGAGGACGTGGAAGAGAAACCCATGGGAGGTGTATTTCGTCCCCGTCTTAGGGATATCCCCCATTAACTCTGTCAGCCAACCTCCGATGGTCACCATGTTATTTTCACTCGGAAGCGTCACGCCAAAAATCTTTTCCAATTCGACGAGCTCCATTTTGCCACTTGCGATGATCACATCCTCTCCAGACATCGTGTAACGGCTCTTTTCATCGCGCGCATCGGCGATCTCTCCAACAACCGTCTCGACCAAATCCTCCAAAGAGATCAATCCAGAGATCGATCCATATTCATCGACGACAAGAGCAATCGATTGTTCCTTATCGTACATTTGACGGAGCAGAACCTCTGCTGACATCCCTTCAGGCACAAAAAATGGTTTTAAAAGGAGCGATTGCAGGTCGGCGGGTTTTTGCAATTTTTCCCGATTGACGAAGAAGAGATGGCTCGTGATCACGCCAATGACATTATCGATGCTTTCGCGGCAAACGGGAATGCGAGAACATTCTTGATCGACAAATAGATGGATCAATTTAGAAAGGGGTTCTTCAATGTCGTGGTAAAGCACCTCCTCACGGGGGCGCATGAACTCTTTGACCTGCGCATCTTGCAGGCGCAAAAATCCCCGTACGAGCTCCGCTTCATCCTCATTCAAAATGCCAAACCGGCGCGATGTCTTTAAAGCATGTTGAAGTTCATCGTGAGAAATCTCCTCTTCAGACCTTAAGAAAAAAAAGACCAGATGAGAGATGAAGCTGGTCACACTGGTCAAAATTTTGCGTATCGGCAAAAAAATACGCTGCGCTCCGTTTAAAATCGGAGCCACTCGATAAGAGATCGGTGCATTATTCGCCATTCCGATCGATTTTGGGATCACCTCTCCGAACACGAGAGTGAGGGCTAGCGGAATCCCGACACTAAAGGTCCATCCTGAGAAATCCCCAAAAATGCTCGATGTGACGTTCTGGATCAGGATGTTCACCATGATGTTTAACATGATAATCGTGACGAGCAGGTCCCTGGGCGAAGAGAGGAGTTTAGCGACGAGCTGCTTCCGTTTGTCGAGATCTGATTTAAATGATTTCACCTTCATCGAAGAGAGGGAAAACAAAGCGACCTCAGACGAAGAGAGAAACCCTGAGCAGAAAAGGAAGATCAGAAGAAGTAAGACTTGTAAAGTGACCATCTTGTCACCAAAATCTAATCATTAGGACTTTGAAAGTAAACTTTTAATTGTCCCTCTGGGACAAGCCCTAAACCCTTCATCAGGGTGAGTTGGATCCAGGCTGGATCGCTCTGACTATCGATTTGCAAGAGAAGATCCTCTTTTTTCTTCAAAAGAGAGGTTTTTTCGCAATTAAGCTCTCCAAGATGTCGATCCAAAGTGGCGAGGATCCCATTTTTTTTACTGATCGAATTAAAATAAATGAGGCCACAAATAGAAATAAAGAGAACGACCCACCAGTTTCTGGCAAACGTTCCCTGTTTTTCTTTTTGCGAGCAAAGGTTTGCCCGAAGGGAGCTTTTATCTCTCACTTTTACTGCAGCCATAACATCTTGGGTGATTTACAATTGCCCTAATTTTGATACTTAAGGGTTTTCCCCTTTTTTGTAAACGGCTGGAAGCGATCAAGCCACTGGAAGCTCAATTCTCGTCTGCTTCATATACTTGCCCTTACGATCTGCATAAGAGACCTCGCAGACTTCAGCGCCTCGGTAAAAAAGCACCTGTGCGAGTCCTTCGTTTGCATATACTTTGGCCGGCAATGGCGTCGTATTGGAAATCTCCAATGTTACAAACCCTTCCCATTCTGGCTCAAAAGGGGTCACATTGACGATGATGCCGCAACGGGCATAGGTGGATTTGCCAATGCAGATCGTCAGTACATCACGCGGAATGCGGAAATACTCGACGCTTCGCGCAAGGGCAAAGGAATTGGGGGGGATGATGCATTCGTCAGCTTCAAAGTCCACGAATGCCTTTTCATTAAAATTTTTAGGATCGATGAGTGAATTGTATAAGTTGGTGAACACTTTAAATTCACTAGAGACACGCAAGTCATATCCATAGCTGGATAGACCGTAACTGATCACTTTTTTGTCATTGACATAACGCACTTGTGTATCGATGAAAGGCTCGATCATACCATGATTTTGAGCCATTTCGCGGATCCATCGGTCAGATTGCAAACTCATAGGGAAGTTCCTTAATTCACAGATGTCTTTATTTTATTGCATATAGGTATAGCGCGTGAAATCGATTTCTTGCTAGAGTTTTTATTTATGACAGAGTCTTTTACACAATCCTCTTGGACCAAGCCCGACGAGCCTTTTGAGGTTCCATTGCGACCCCAATCGCTGTGCGATTTCATCGGACAGAATAATATTCGTGAGCGTTTGGAAGTCTTTATGCAAGCAGCCAAACAACGGGGTGAAGCTCTAGGTCATTGTCTATTTCATGGACCTCCAGGGCTAGGCAAGACAACGCTTGCCAACATCATCGCCAAGACGATGGGAACCAACCTTATCGTCACATCGGGACCTGTGATTGAAAAACCTGGCGATCTGGCAGGCATCTTGACGAATTTAAAAGAAGGGGATGTTCTTTTCATCGATGAGATCCACAGGATGAACCGGAGCATCGAAGAATACCTTTATCCTGCGATGGAGGACTTTTCTTTAGACCTGCTCATCGACTCGGGACCTGCCGCACGCAGTGTTCAGGTCAAACTCAACCCCTTCACGCTGGTTGGCGCTACGACACGCGTTGGTCTTCTCAGCGGGCCGATGCGCTCCCGCTTCGTTTTAAATTTACGACTCGATTATTACTCCCCTGATTTCCTGGAGAAAATCTTGATCCGTTCAGGATCGATCCTCGGCGTCTCCCTCCTCGAGGATGGAGCTCTTGCGATCGCACAGCGCGCACGGGGCACTCCTCGCATCGCCAACAACCTCTTGCGCTGGACACGTGATTTTGTCCAAATCAAAAAATATCCCCACATCGATCGTCAGACAGCCCATCTCGCGCTCGATATGCTCGAAATCGATCATCGGGGACTCGATGAAATGGATAAGAAGATCTTAAAACTCATCATCGCCCATTATGACGGGGGCCCTGTGGGGATCAATACCTTGGCTGCCGCTTTGTCGGAAGAAGCCCATTCCTTGGAAGAGGTCTATGAACCTTATCTGATCATGCAAGGATTCCTCAAACGCACCCCCCGCGGCCGAGAAGTCACCCCATTAACCTATGAACATTTAGGGCATCAACCCCCTACAAAATTTAAGAATTCGGAGAAAAATTATGAAAACCTTTAAAACCCTCCTCGCCGCCTCACTTGTTGCAAGTCCATTCACCCCCCTCACCTTGTTTTCTGCTGGAATCGAAATCCCAACCGACATTTCACAAAAAGAAAAACCCGCCACGATCAGAGTCTTGATCAGTAAACAAAAAGAGAAGATCCTTCTCGAGGCAAAAGGACACCATTACATCTACAATCCTTTGAATGATATTCTCCTGGAAGAATCTTCTTCGACAACAAAGCACTGGCTTTCCACCCAGTCAAATGGGTTGAGATGGGGCGAACTTTGGCCAGCCATTTTTCAAATCCGGATCGTCCCTGCCAACGCTCAAAGCACTATCCTCGTCGACGGAATCGAGTATCGCGGGTGTGTCGAAATCTACGATCTCAAAGGGAAATTATACCTCATTAACGAGGTTGATATTGAACGGTACCTCAAATCGATCATGACCACACAATTTTCCACTGAAATCGATGAGGAAGTGATGGATGCTGTCGCCATCACAGCTCGGACCCACGCCTATTACCTCGCTTCCCGTAAACCCGACGTCTATTGGCATGTCGAATCCCAAGATGTGGGTTATGAAGGCTATGCTGTCTCTTTACAAAACCTCCATATCAACCGAGCGATCAACCACACACGCCATATGGTGATGCTCTATAAAGGAGCCCCCTTCCCCACAGCATGGACCAAAGATTGCGCAGGCAAAACAACCGATTTTGCGACGATCTTCCGCAAAGACGTCCGCGCGCCACACGGTGTCGAATCCCCTTTTGCCCTACACGACCGAGAAAAACACGCGTGGAAATTTTTGATTTCCAAAAAGGAGCTCGCGAGTGCGCTCGGCGCCGTCAAAGTGAACGAATTTGAACTCTACCAGGATGACAAGTCTCAAAAAGTTTACGGCGCCCGGCTCAAAGACAATGCAGACATCCTCCAGTTCGATTTTACCCAGTTACAATCCGCCCTCGGTGCAACACGCCTCAAAAGCAATGATTTCACCATCGAAGCAAGTGGAGATCAAATCACCTTTAAAGGATTTGGCGAAGGAAATGGAGTTGGCCTCTGCCTATTTAGCGCAAGCGCGATGGCCGATAAAGGTGACAAAGCCCCAAAAATCCTCGCCACCTTCTTCCCCGAGAGCCAATTGGAAAATATCCCCTCTTTCACCATGAAAACGGTCTCCAATCGATGAATGGTAGCAGTAGGTTAATGATTATTAAAAATTTTAGCATAGATTCTCTGAGTCATCATTCCTTTGTATTGTCATGAATCCTAAAATTTGATAGCATGCTTTTTTGCCGGGGACCTTACAGAACAACACGATCCGAACCAGGTCAGGACTGGAAAGTAGCAGCCTTAAGGATGCAGTGTTGTGTTGTAAGCCATCTCCGGCGCTTTTTTGAAGCAGGCTGTATTAAGAGCTCTACTTCTTTCGCTCGCTGATGTCTCTTGTTCTATATGAAAAATGACAAAAAAGCCACTCGAAAGACGCATCTATAAAAATGCCCCCATCATCGAGGCTACATCAGGCAAGATGACACCCCATACATATATAGACCCTTTACCTGAATATGATTATGAGTGTCTTCCTCCAAAAGAAACATACAAAGTTAAGATTCGTATTGCAAATATAACAAATGGAAAGCCTTCAATATATTTTAAATGAAGTAAATTAATTGAAAGTCGAAATGGCATTGAAAAAACTTATGAAAGGCATGAGTGGAAAATTTTCGATTTTAGTCAATGACCTTATGGAGAAAGCTGCCTAGTTCTTTGGAAAGTGCTTCATAATCTCTTTTCCATGCAAACTGCTGAGCAAACTTTTCTTTGGAGTCTATTAAATATTTACGGATGGCTTCATGGCGATCTTCGGGCGAATGATATTGATTTCGATATATCTTAACCAATCCACGACGAAGAGGGTTGAACCCCTCAAAATCCTCGGGAATAACAATGCCAAAATCCAGGAGAAAGAAAAAACTTAGAATATCGCCATTCATGTCAACCTTTTCCAGGAGAGAAAGACGTTCAGTCATTTTAGGATTTGACCAATTAGGGTTTTCCCCTTGTTGAAGCAGTTTTTTTAATTGATCAGACAGTCTTAATTGTACTGCTATTCCAATCTTGCTCACAGAAGTTTTAGTAAAACGTCCTTTCTCCAATAGGCTTACAGCTAAGTCCCTTGGAATACCTTCTCCCCATTCGTAAGCTTCATTCAGACAACGCTCATCGGGAACCGCACCCGCTTCTATCAAAATCTTAGCACTATTATAATAATAAACAGGATTTGGGCTCATTGCGCCTTTGTAAATGGCTGTGCCAAGGGGTGTTCTTCCATACACATCCACACAATCATATTTAGCGCCATTTTGAATCAAAAGCTTCACATCTTCACAAGAAGATAGAGCGGAATACAAGGGCGTCTGACCATGTCGATCGATTGCATTCAAATCCACTTTGCGTTCCTTTAAAAAAGGAAGCCATTCTTCAGTTAACAACCCAGCCATGAGATGTAACGGAGTTCTATTATCGGCATCCTGCATACTCCAAAGTTCTTGAGGAGAGAGATGACTCGCGGCCTCTATCTCCTTGCAAACCAATTGTAGTCTATCTTGGTCAAAATGTTGCTTAGGTTTAATGTAAAAAAGCAGTGTTCTGCCCATTGCATCTTTTTCAAGAGGACTAAAACCCACCGTTAATAAAAAGGAACAGATTTGAAAATGATGGTGGGTTGCAGCCACGATTAAAGGAAGACCTTCAGATGGGTTAAGATTATTCAGATCAATGGCTTTCTTGTTGATCAGATCTTTGATTATTGCAAGGCCTTCATTTTCATCTGTTTTTATTAAAGCTTCAAAGAAGCTTTTCTCATCTCCTTGACAAAAAGATCCAGTTGGACCCTGAATATTAAAAAGATTTTCTGCTATCCTATTGATACTCATCCTACCCTCCGAGGGTCGCTCATTAAGTTTATCAGGTCTTTGCGTCAATAAAGGGGCAACTGATCTAATAGTAGCATCTGATCTTTGGGGGTATTGATACACTCTGGATGAGGATGTATGAAAAAAAACTGGCGCGTTCCAACGACGACGACTCACCGTTGCAATTTTAGCGGCACTTAGGTTTGTTGCTAGGAAGCGACAAGATCCTTGGGATCGATAAGAAGCTGATACAGCTGATCCTGATGAAACGAATCCTATTGCCATATCAAACCTGGGTAACGATTTATTTTGGTCGCGGATGGTACTCAAATCGACTTTTTTGTGCCAACAAAAACTGAGGGTATAAATCTTGAATCTGAGGAGCATCCGTAAGAAGAATGCACCAATCACATCCTTCGATTGATCGATGCCGTGGCAGAAACGACACCGCTAAAACCCAAAAATGACCCCAGCATACATCCCGTGGATGATAGCGTTACCATGGTCGTAATCTCTTTCTCCAGCGTGCTTGCTCGTCCGGTAACTGATCTGTTCGGGTGCTAAGGTAAGACCAGAAAAGAACATCATCTGATAACCAAAGTGGAAGTTAAGGTGGCTGTTGCAATGAAGGGCAAACTCGGCAGCCACATCGGTGAATATCCCCACTTCCCTTTTCTGCCTTTCAAAATCACGCAGAGTGACCGTGTTATTGAAATCTCCGAGAAAAGTCTTCTGCTGGCTGTGATCGACCATCCCTCCGACTTTTGCAAAAAATTCCCAGCTGATCCAGTGATCGGGGTTCCATTGAAGATCGAGGCCGAATTGAACTCCAAAGATCCTGTTATGCGTGTGGATATTGTAATTGCTCTTGTCGGGAGGATTGACCATCTGCAATTTAAAATCCTCGTCCCAATGAAAGTAACGGAGCCCAGCCAGTCCTGATATAGAGAAATAATCGACGCGGCGTGGACTCATATAACACCAATAGTCCCACTCGAGATCCCAAAAATGGCTATTGTATTTAGCAATTGCCTCGCTTGCGCCGTGGAAATCCCGTGTATAGCTAGTATGGCTAAATGGAACACTCAGGCTCTGATTTCTATGTACCTTTTTTTCTGCATGCCAAGGTTGAATATAGAGGAAATTCCACTCAAAACCCATTCTAGCATCTGGCATCCAAGTCAGCCCAACCCGATAACCGGGTTCGAAATCGAACTCATGGACTAAACGCTTTGTGCCAAGCACAGTAAAATTTGGACATTGGCTGGGACACTGGGTCTTATTGGCATCTTTGACAAGTTTTTTTTTGTGGATATCAGATCGGCGCATATAGACAAAATCTCCCACCAATTCCCAATGGTTATTCAAACTATATCTATCGTTTGCACTCAGGGGAATCCACCCGCCAATGGAAGCCAAACTCACTATAATCCATGCGTAGGATGGCACTTTTCGCATACGCTGACAATCCTCCAAAAACACGCTTTTAAAGTCGGTAAAATGCGTAAAAAATAGCTTAGAAAAGTTGGTAAAATTAGTATATAAAAACTTGAAGTTTACGGAAGGAGCGTCATATAAATTCTTTTTTTGAACCCTCAGAATGAGTTTCTCTCCATTAATTTAAATTTAATTAGAACGATTTATTAATTTCGTTTATATTACACTTCATTAAACAAAATATATATTATAAAAAAATCAGAAACTATATCACAAAAAATGAATCAAAGTTAATTTAATTATATTTAATCAATAATTAATAAACTTAATTAATTTATCTAATTGAACTTATATTTGATTAAGAGTAAAATAAGCAGCAAACAAATAGTAAATTGAGAAGAGATTAAATCATGGTTCCACCTATTAATTCAAAGCAGTCTCCAGGTCAACAACCACCCACTCCGCCAATTGGCTACACGCAACAAGCCATGCAATGGACTTATAATAAAGCTGATGCGTGGGTTGGAGCTCCTCTTAGGACAAAAGCTGATGCGTGGTTTGGAGCTCCTCTTAGGACATATATCGTTGATCCTCTCAAAACAGCACTCGTAGGACCATTTCATAAGGAGATTCTACAGCTCAAGGAATGGGTAAAAAAATCTCTTACATCTCCAGAAGATTTGACAATCGACGATGTTCGGCCAATCGACAAGCATTTAAAAACACTCTTAAGGGATGAGGCCAAGCTGTTAAGGGATCTTTTTCCCACGATCAATCTTGATTCAATCGATCTCTGCCAATCAATCGCCAACATGTTGAACAGCGTTATATCCTCCAATGACAGCCCTAGAATGTTGAACACTCTTAAAGGAGAATTTAAAAAAGCAGAAGCACGGAAAGGACTACAGGACTTTGATAACCTACTCGATGAGATTTTGAAGTACAATAAGGATAAGGGTTACTTAAACACTGCAAAGTCAAGTTATCACCAAATCGAGCAATTCACCAAAAGAGCGACCATCCGAGCAAATCCCTCATTGCTAGAATTACGTGCAGAATTAAAAGAGCTTGAGCGTGTAATCAGAAAAAATGACAAAGATCCCATTCAAAAATCGAGCAAAAAATTGGAAAAACTTCTCAACAAGGTGATAGCACAAAAAGATACCGTATTTTCAGAAGAACCTCTCACCGATGAAGATATGCACCTACTCAGGGGCTTAAAAAAAGACCTCCACCATTTTTATGATAACCGACTTTCTCCAAGTGAGTACCTCGCTTATCGAAAACACATGCTTGGCCATATCAAAACCGCTAGTACCACCATTGAACACTATTATAAAGTCCATGATGGACACGTCGGGCAAGCATGCGCTATTGCAACAGGGGAAGCCGATAAAGCAGTTGAAAAAGTGGAAAAAGCAATAAGAGATCTCCTTGTCGAGGGAAAACAACAATTGACTGGTCAGGCGAAACTCCCATTGCTACGTTCGCGTGACACGTTACCCCAGCTTCTGGAAGCTATCAACGCCATAGACATTGATGCCATTACAAGATTGAGCAGAGATTTGGAACAATCTCTCGAAGAGATGATAGCGAATGCAACTGAAGTATTTTCAAAAACACCCATTTCAGAAGAAGACCTGTCAAAACTCCAGGAATTAAAAAATTATCTCCCTAGTCTTTATGGCATGGATCCCGATTCACTAGGCACCAGTCTTGAGGATTCCGATTATCTAAGGTACGTCCTCAATTATTTCGAACCCAGCCATTTGATTATTGAAGGCCATTATAAAGCCCACGAAGGAGCGATCGGACAGTTAAATGACGGTTTCCAAAAAAACATCGAAAGAGCGGAAAAGACGATCCAAGAAACGGAAAAAAGTCTTAAGGATATACTTGCTAAAACAAATAAAAAAATGACTGAGCATGCGCCTTTTTTATTGCTAAATTCACGTGAAAAGTTGCTCGAGCTTTGTCAAGCGATCAACGATGATCGCACAGCTGACATTCAAAAGTTCAGCAGAGAATTGAAACCACTTCTCAAACAGCTGGTAGAACAAAAAAATGACATATTTTCGAAAAAGACTAAGGCTCTTTCCAATGTCGACGAAGCTTCGTTCAATCGATTAAGAGGGGAACTTCCGAGTTTTTACAGTGCTAGTCCTCCTAAGAAAAAAGAAATGCTCAGTAGTGTCACAGCCGTTCTTTTCACCATTGAACACTATTATAATGACTACGAGGGGATATTCAGACAGGCAGGTGATAGTCTACAAAAAAACATCAACCCTATACTGGCAAAATTGAAAGGTCTCGTTGCAGAGACAAACGAAATAGTGACTGGAGGCGAGGCGTACCGTTTGTTGTCAAATGCAGGTCAAAAATTAACTGAGCTTCAGAAAGGCATCAAAAAACAAGACATAGCCGCCATTCAAAAATCGAGCAGTGAATTGGAACCATTTCTCAATGAGATAATAGAGAAATCACCCAAAGTATTTACAAAAGACATTTCAGAGGAAGAGCTATTACTACTCAACAAATTAAAAAACCAGCTTCCTAATTTTTGCAGGGAGGATGGCCTTTCTCTAGGTGACATGCCCACTGTTGTCGAGGCTAGCTCTTCCATTATTGACCGTCATTGTAAAGCCCATGAAGGGACTGCTGCGAAGGTAGGCACTATTTTAGAAAGAAAAGTAACCACCATTTGTAACAATTTACTTAAAGAAGTGGACGCAAAACTCAATGACCAAGCGCATCATTTATTGCCAGATGTGTGGAACAAGTTAACCGATCTTCGTCAAGCAATCGACGGGAACGATAAAACCGCCATTCGAACAATGAGTAGTGAATTAGAACAACTTCTCGTACAGATGCTAGAAAACCAAGATAGCATCTTTACAAAAACAGCTCTTACCGATGAACACGAATATCGACTTAATCAATTTACAACACTTCTCCTCCCCCATTTTTACAGTGATGACCTTTTTGATCATGATGAAATGCTCGCTAGTGTCGAGTTCGCGTTATCAATTATTGAACCCTATTACAATGAACACGAGGGGACGATCGGACGGGCAGGTAATGCTTTACACAGAAGAATAACTGCTACTTTTGACGATATACTTAAAAAAGCGAACGCAGCGCTCAATGATCGAGCACATCATTTATTGCCAGACACACATAGAAAGTTTAGCGAGCTTCGTCAATTAATCAATGACGAAGACAACGATAAGGTCATTAAAAAATCGATAAGTGAATTAGAACGGCTTCTCAGACAGATGGTAGCAAACGAAAAGCGCGTATTTACAAAAACTCCTCTTGCCAATGATCACAGAACTCAGCTCAATCAATTACAAGAAAATCTCCACCATTATTATGGTGAGGATTCTCCTGATCGAGAGCGTATGCTTAGGGATGTCGAAATTGGCTATCGCATCATTCATGGCTATTACATCAATCACCAGGGGACATTCGGACAGACACTTGACACTGTCCAACAAACAGCGACCAATACCGGGAAGGTTCTACTTGGACATGCGAAAAAAATGGCTAAAGAGGTCATTTCTGATGAAGGCGAAAACCTGACTGGGGGCGAGGCGTACCGTTTGTTGTCGAATGGACGCAAAAAGTTAAATGAGCTGAAAACAGCGATCATCAGTAAAAAGAAAGAATCGATTCGAAAATTGAGCAGGGAAGTGGAGCAATGTCTCCAAGAGATAAAAAGACAATCAGAATTAGGTACACTGTTTACAAAACCACCTATTTCGATTGGAGACGTACACAGCCTGCTCTATGCATTTAAAGAAAAGCTCCCCAGTTTCTATAGCGGCACTCCTCCCGATCAAAATTCTATGCGCGCTGATGTCGTGACTGCACTTTCCACTATTGAGCCCTACTGCGTCAAATATGAAGGAACGGTTGCACAAATAGGTGAAATTTTTGTTGAAAAACTCGATCCTTTCATAACAAGACTCGAGAACTTAGGGAAAACAAATATCAACAATATATTTGGCAAAACGACAAGTGACGATTCAGCAGATGCTGGAGCTTCTAACGGCGAAGGGACGGTCTCAGATTTTCTTAGTCAAGGGGGAGCGCTTCTCGAACAAATACTCGGGAAAGGCACTGAAGCTATCTCTAAACGAGCTCTCGGTGGGCTTGCGAGCATACTCTCTTTGGGATTACAGCACGTCATCGATAAAATGGGAGATTCTGCCGATTTTCTTCAGCCGAAGATGGCGTTGAATGGGATCATTATGTTGATCGGTGGAGTGCGAGAAAACGGGAATTGGCAAGGGCTTTGGAAACACCTCAAAGACGTCGCTGTAGTCATGCGACCGATAAAGATCTACATGAATGGCTTCCTCCTTCCCAGGATGGGTTCTGGGGAGAGCGAGGCGTACCGTTTATTATCGGGTGCCCGTAAAGAGCTAAACGCTCTGAAAGATGGGATCAACAGCAATAATAATGGATCGATTCAAACAGCGAGCAATGCATTGCGGGAACTGCTCGAAGAGATAAAAGCAGAATCGAACACTGTGTTCAAAAAAATACCGATTACCGAAGAAAGCCACGTCAATGCGCTCAATGCCTTAATAGAAAGACTCCCTAGAGGTGCTGACGGCATCCCTCCAGATCAAAAAGAAGCTACGCTTGGGGTGATCAAAACTGGGCTTGCTACTCTTGAGCACTACTGCGGCCGTTATGAGGGAGAAGTAGAGAAAGCAGAAGAGGTGTATTTCGATCAAGTGAATGCCCTTCAGAAGGCTAAGGATACTTCCCCTGTCGACCCCGACGATCAAAATTGGGAAAAATTAGCAGAAGTGGAAAAAACTAAACTCGTCAAGCATACGACCAAATTTTTAACGATCAAACACATCTACGAAAATATCTGCCACTTAAACCCGGACGATGGTGAGCGGTTCTATGTGCGTCTGCTCATAAAATCCCAACAAAACACCTTAGATCCCGATGGTGAGCTCAAGAAGCTCTTTTTTGAAGAATTGGAAAATAAAAAAGTGAACTTTTTGACAAGGCTCTACGCCAGAATCCAATATTTCTTTTATGGCAGCATCGTCGGAAATTATATCGCAGAAGCAAGTAATATTTATTTCAATGAGATCTTCGATTACATCAAACAACATAAAGAAGAAAAATTCGATACTCTGCGCAATCAAGTCACAACTAATTTTACCCGTTACTTGACGATTCTTGGCGAAGCTTATCGAAATGTCGCCAAAAATCCCTCAGCGACAGGAACGTTGACTGAAATGTTAAAGTCGGAATTGGAAAAGAAAGAATCCAATCTAGGATTTGAGAGTAAAGAACTCTATTCACAATTTGCACAGATCGTCATTCGAAAAACCCTGAAATCGAGATTCTTATCCTGGTTAGGAGAAAAATTCATCGGCGATCCTGAAAAAATCGTCCGTACTGTGATCGATAAATCGCTCGATTCACTGCTCAATACAAATGGCTATACCCATGCTTTGAATATTGTCATCCGTGAACAATTACAAGAGATTTGGACACTATTGCAGGCCGATGAGGCGAGTGGACAAAATACCTTCACACCAGAAACCCTTAGACTCTCTGATGTGAGAAAAAGTGAATTATCTGGACTTGTTAAGAACTTTTTTGAAATTTTGAGCAAATCGAAATGTCAGACAAAAGATGAGCTGCGCAATTTGATCAAAGGGCAGATCCTCAGCAAGAAAATCAGCCAAGGTATCGATAGTTTATTCATCGAAGAGATCATTGAAAAGGTGACCGACCTTCTCGCTTTTGTCCTTCAGTCTCTTGCCGAAAAGGATCAGCCTCAAAAGCTCACCTATAAATTTGCAAGCCTTGTCAACCGCACTTATGAGGTTGACGAACAAGTGACCTTGCAGGAAATGCAGGCAGAAGAGCGCAAAATTTCAAAATTGAGCGAACAAATCCTCGGTTTGGCTGTCAATACTGCAGTGAAAGAACAATTCGACTTTACTGGTGACACGCAGCAAAAAGAGACCGATCATTTCGTCCACGAACTCCAAGGCCGCTTTACGACATTTTATACTTTGAAAGAGGATTTAACAGCTCTGTCGACAATGGATCTCAACACTGTAGATAAAGAAAGGAAAGAAGCGATCGAAAATAAAATCGATGGCATCCTTGATAAGACCCATGCGTTTAACACTCAATGTTGCGAATTGAGCTTCCAAGTAAGGAGCTCTAAAATCAACTCCGATAACAAAGGGGATCTCGACAAACAGTATTTGGGACTCGCGCACAAATCACTACCTCTTGTCGAAGCTGTCATTCAACTAAAAAAACATCACCAGGAATTGAAAAACATCCAAGCGACCGTTCCCCTTCTCAGTCAAATTATGAAGATCGCAGGAGACGTTCCCCTACGTCTTTTCTCTCCTGGAGGACCGACGAACGATGATCTCACGTTCTGCAACAACCAGCTGGTCACCCTAGGTGCCCATTTGAAAGAATTGAAGAAGATGCGCCATCTCGCTGAGCCCGTCGAAAAAATCGACACTGCGCAGAGAGTTTTTGCAACCACCCTCATCGATGTGAGCAAACAGATCAAAATTAAAGCTTTCTCCACCGCTCAATCCCAGCCTAATCTGCTGCTAGAGCAAATCGCTAAAGAAAAGAAAGAATCTCTGGGTTCGATCATGAAAAATGAGGCTCTTGCAAGCAAATTGGCAACACTCATGCAAGAAGTTAAAAACACTTTCGATAAGAAGTTCCTCACTCAATTAGTAAACAAGCTGAAAGAGATTGAAACAGCCAATTCTTCTCAAGACATCGATACCGCTACCCAAGGATTTGTGGGGATATGCCAACAAGCCATGATACAAGCGAACGTTTCGATCGAAACTCTAAAAGGTAACTATAACCGATCTCATCAACAGCTCGTCATAGATATCAATGAGACCGGATTCCTCAACCCAAATCAAGGTGAAACATCGAAAAGAGGAATTCAGGATTCGATCCGACACGCACAGGAGCACTTGGAAAGGGTTGCAACATGGGAAGGGCAAAATGTTAAAAAGGTTGCTCATATCGACTTTGCCGTTCCTGAAATCATGAAAAGACTGCAAGACTTTGCTTCAAGATTTGTTGGCGGACGCGTTAAAGAGCGTTTGGATGGATTCATGAGCTTCTTAAAACGGGAAGAGACTTACCGTTACGGACTCATCAACCACCTCTCCATGATCCCCTACGTCCAAGCGAATCAACCCAAGAATTAAGGCTAAGACTCTAAGATTTCTCTCCCTTCCGGAATTTTTCTTCAGCCTGGGCAAGGGAGCGTCGAAGAGCGCTCTCAGCGTCGATGCCGCTTGATTCTGCGCGCAAAATCAACGCCAAAAGCTGATCGCCGATTTCCGTTTCGGTAGCACTTGCCGTTTCTTTGCTAGAGAGAGTGGCTCCTGAGCGCTCGATCCGCTTTAAAATCTTTTGCGCCTTGATCAATGTGGGAAGTGTGGGAGGGATCCCATCGAGGATGCTCGCTTGCTTTGTTTCCCCTTTTTCCTGGGCTTTGATTTTTTCCCAATTTTTCACGACCTCATCGGCATCGCCGACTTTCACTTCGCCAAAGACATGAGGATGACGGCGGACCAGTTTTTCTTTAACTGTTTTAACGATCTCCTCAATAGAAAAGCGGCCGCTTTTTTCTCCCAGTTTTCCATAAAACACAATCGTGAAGAGCAGATCGCCGAGCTCCTCGATCATCTTACGATCGTCATCGGCATCGACAGCTTCAATCACTTCATGGGCCTCTTCCAACACATAAGGCTGCAGGCTCAAAAAAGTCTGCTTCAGATCCCAAGGACACCCATTGGGGCCGAGAAGTTTTTCTGCGATATGAAGAAGTGAATCGAATTCATCCATCAAATTTGACACACGGAAACCAACAACCTCGTGCTGTTGGAAGAAATGTGCTCCCTTTCCATAAAATTAAAAACCAGGAGAAGATTAAAAACAAGCGCGCTTCATTTCGATCCTGAAAGGGTGAGTTTTCATTGACTGTAATAAACAAAAGAGGGAAGATTTTCGCAATTTGATTTTTATACGAGTGTTCAAATGATACCATCAGTCCCTGGATCGACTCCACCTGCCAACTTTTTTCATTGGGTGTGGAATGGAATATCGAATGTAGTGCGGAGTGGCATCTCCACTGCAACAAATGCAGTGTGGCAACGAACGCAGCCTACTGTCAATTCTGGACCAACAGGACCTGTTCCACAATTGACCGGTCGAGTCCTTACCACTGAATCGACAAACAGACCAGCCAATCCTGAGCAACCCCAACAACACAATCCCTTCGATCTTTTTTTAAGAACATTTGATGGAGCACAGAATAGATTCATTCCTGGAGGAGATCAACAATTGACCAATCGGCCACTACTCCTTGGACCGGCAAACGGATCGTCCACTACTGGACAACCTCAACAACAGGATACTGGTTTTTTTTCTAGCTGGTGGAATACAGCGCGTGATTTTCGGGATGGAGCGGGGAGTTGGGCACGAGGTGCAACTAGAGCAGCAGCAGCAGACACTGTTGACGGATTGGCCACTCGGCTTGCCACACTTTTTACAACTCATCAAGGAGAGATTACCCAGCGCGCGCGCGAGGTTTTTATGAATGCCTTCCTCGCACATACCCCAGTAAAGTACCGTCAGTTGGAGCAGCATATCCAAAACTTCTTGCGCAATCCCTCTCGAACCGATTTGGATCAGATCAAACACCTGCTGGGAGAACTCACTACTGCGGAAATCCACACTTTGGCACCCTCTCTTACCGATCCTCAAATTGAAGCGCTGACAACATTGAGAGCTCTTCTGGATACACAAATTACCGAGCAGCTTTCGATTGACGTTGGAGCCCCCTCGACATTCACAATCAGCGAGGACGCGAGACTGCGCCTTCGAACGGCAGAGGGGCTCATTCATCAGATCATCTCAGAACATGAAGGTGTGTTGATCCAAACACTCGAGTACCTCACACAAAATATCAGCGATCCGAATGGGCCGTTCCAGGCCTTGCGCCAGCAGCTCAATCATCCAGTGAACGGCATGGTCCCTGAAACCATCGGATTATTCCAACAAGGCGTGAATTCCCAAATCGAAATACTCCAGCAAGCCATGAATTCCCAAGTTGAACCATCGCTAAGACAGAGTAAAGATGCCCTGGAAGCCTATCGCGCTGCTTTGTGTGGCAATGCGAATTTGACAGTATTATTGCCCTTGATGCGAGGTCTTCATGAAAAGCTTCAGCTATTACTGGCTGGCCGCAATCTCGTCCCCCAGTTTACACTAAATAATTGGGCGCTCTTGGAACAGTTTGATAACGGGCTTCGAGAGGCGCTGAATCATCCTCCAGAGGTAATCCCTTCACATGCTGATCTCCTCGGACGAACCGATGGGCTGTTTTCGATCATCATGGATGGATTTAACAAGCAACGGGGAATGATTGAAAAAGCAGTCGATATCCTCTTCGAAGGGATCGGCCGGGGAATTCAAAATCTCATCGGAGGGCAAACGGGAGGCGTAGGCGCTAGTGGGACTAGTGGGACAGGAGCAACGACGGGCTTTTTCAATTTTGATCAGTTGATTTCTCAAGGAGGTCGGTTCCTCAATTCGCTCCTCGCTTCTGCAGGGGGCGCCCTTCCCCAACTAGGAGCAAATTTACTAGCGACCCTTGTCCTACAAATCTTTAATATGGTTCGCGGACATATTGAAGCAACGCGTGCTCGACAACATGCGCTGGGGCAAGACACGCGTGCCCAACAATATTTGCTGGACACAATCGATCCGATGATCGGTGATCTTGAAACAGCGATAGCACAAAGCTCTTGGACAGGACTGAAAGCCGTTCTCGAAAAGGCTTTTCGGTTTATGCGAGAACAGCAAGTCTATTTGCAAGGATTGCGCCTCCCAATAAACCCTGTCAGACACCATCTCTCTTCAATACCGGAATTCATTCAAAACATCAATGCCCATCAAAACGCTCTTCAGCCCCTTTCACAAAGAGTCCCCTCTGTCGTTTCTGATGCCATGATCACAGCAAAGGCTGAGGAGATCAAAGTGAGAACCTCTTCGCTCGGGCCTGCTAAATTCATCCTGGAAAAAATGTGCGGTATTCAGACGGGTAGTGTCCTCTTTGCTGAAATTTACGCGACTGGATCTGGGAGCACTCCAAATGATCTATCTCTCCTTTTTCGACAGCGGGTATTCGCAAAGATCGATCAAACCGAGCCAAGTTTTTTTGCACCGTTCATCAAATGGGTAGCAAAAAGAACCTACGACCTTCTCATGCCTATTTCTTCGTTTTACATCCATTCCACTATCGATAACAGCTTAAAACTTGTTAAAAATTGGATCACAGACTCAACGACTTCCCAAAAATCCAGGGAGGAACTTTTAGTTAAACTCACACGCAACTGGCTTGCAGTGACAAGTGGAGCTTATAATCAAGTCGCCCAGACCCCTGTATCGCAGGCCAGAGATTTCGTCTCGATGATGCAAGATGCCATGAAAATGCCTGCGCGCAATGGTGGACTCAAGGAAAATGAGCTCTTTGCTGCTGCTGCTAAAACTGTTTTGGGCACTTTTGGGCCTAAAATCAGATGTACTGAGGCGATCGATCGGCATTTCAAGTCGGAAATTCCTAACGACTCTCCCCTGCATTTCCTCAATCCTTTAGTCGTCGGGCTCAATCATTTCTGCAGGTTTTTCTTAAAAACGATCCTCTTTATCCCTCAATGGATCGGAAACCAGGTTTTGAAAGGGGGAGCTAAAATTGTGACGAGTCGCTCTAACCTTTTTCAAAGCTATTCAGATCAAGCGATCGATTCGTTTTGCCACAATACTCCCACATCTTATGCGATGCAACGGATCATCTACCGACAATTGCAAAGGGTTCTGCAGCTCTTGCAACAAAGTTTAAACGAAGATGTGAACGGAACTGGCGCTGTGAGAAATACCAATGTCACGACAATGGAGATCACAGGGCTCGTCGAATATCTCCTTGAAGTTCTCAATAAAAGCCAATACCGCACTCAGGACCGGCTTAATAACTATCTCCAACACCACGCTCCGATCAGAGATCGAGTGGAAAGGGAAATCGAAGACACCTTTATCCCCGAAATCATGGAGACCGTTGTCAAGACTTTATCGATCGCATTGGGATCGATGACGCAAGAAGATGAGATGAAACAGATGCTTTACGACACTCTTTGCATCGCCAATGATTCTTATGAGAATAGACAACCTGTTTCAGATGGGGATTTTACAGCGATCGAAAAAGGGATCAGAGAGCTCACTGATCAAATCCTCGAGACATCCATTTTTCATGCGATCGATGAAAAATTAGACTTCACGAATGAGAAACAAAAAAGGGGAGTCACTCAGTTCCTCCACACTGCACAAGAGCAAAGCCGCAACTTCGCTACTCAAATGAATCAACTCGCCAGTGAAAATCCCAGCGATACAGTCACTGCATCGACCCTAATGGCTAAGGTCTCATCGATGATCGAATGCTCCGCCCAATACAATCGCGACAGGGTTGACGCCTTGGGAAAAGCGGATGGCAACAGAAACTTTCATACTGAGACAAAACACCACCTCAATGAATTTTCAAGGAAGATTTTAGAACTTTGCACTCCCTTGGCAGGGCGCTTGAATCAGATGAAGGGGATCGCCGATCAGATCTCTTCTTACGATAAATTATTACCTTCGCTGATGTTCAGTGTTCCGATCAGCCGAACTTTAAATTATCGATTGCAAAACCAAAGGCTATCTTCTGAAGATTTGGGATTCTGCAATACACAGCTCTCTGCTCTTAAGGGCCACATTGACGCGCTGAGCCGCCATCAATGCCCCCCTTCCACACTTGATCCCCTACAACGATCCTACCAGGAATTTGCATCTGCTCTCCAAACGATCCAGCAGCTTCAAAAAGGAGAACGCTCTTTGACGGTGGTCTATACTCTCTTTGCAGAGCTCAAACAAGAAAAGCTCAACATAGGTAGCTCTAACCCCTCTGACACTTTGAAACAGTTGGAGAAGCAATTGTGTGACAACTTAAATATCCTCCCCTCTTCTGAACAAAAAAATCAGTTGAATCAACAGGTCCATTCCTTAATGATTGCAAGAAACACCGCAGAAATAGAAACTGCTTCTAGCAGTTTTCGCTCTCTCCATCTTCAATGCATGTCAAGGAACTCTACAGAAGAAAACGACAAATTACTCCTACTTCGTCAAACAATGAATACTCTGCAGTCCCGTCTCACACAGTCGATTGAAGAATTTTCTAACCAAATGGCCACTAGCAAATCGGAGATCCAACGGGCTTGCACTGAAGTTGCAAACTCTGTGGGCACACTTAATGGCCGGGTCCAAAACCAACATGAATGGCCCATTTGGAATCTTTTCGCCTTCGATATGCAATGGCTCACGGAAATTCTCAAAAATTTCGCCTTCGACCGTGCCAAAAAGAAGTCAAAGCAACTCTCCGAGTCGTTCCATCAACCCTATCACTATGATGGTATTAAAAATCAAGTCGTCCTCCTCCCTTTCATCGAGAAATTTGGAAAACACCACTTAAAAAAAAGAGGTTAGTTTGAATGGAAAAACAGTTCACAGCATCAGTTTATATCATTGAAGAGGACAAGGTCCTTTTACTCTTGCATCCCAAGCACAAAAAATGGCTTCCACCCGGCGGCCACCTCGAAGTCGATGAGCTCCCTCCCGAATGTGCAAAACGGGAAGCCCTCGAGGAGACCGGTTTAATCGTAGAATTGATCAAAGAGGAACACCTCTGGATCGACTGTTTGAATGCCACAAGTTTCGAGCGGCCCTGGCTCTGCCTCCTGGAATATATGCCCCCTCATGGATCCCAACCAGCCCACCAGCACATCGATTTCATCTATCTCGGAAGAGCCGTCGGCGGCCTCATCTCTGAAGAGCACAATGCCCAACATCCCATTCGCTGGTTTTCCTCTGAAGAAATTCTCACTCTTGAACCCGATCGGGAAATCTTTGTCGAAACCCAACAAACAATTAAAAAAATTTTTCAGACTCTTAGAGTCTGTCGTTGAAAATGGGTGCTTTGATTTTTGATGGATTTTTCTTTTGGCTTTAATTCGATTACGCAGGACATAGTTGAATGCCTAGACCAAGTAATCGAATTAAAGCCAAAAGAAAAAGGCGCAAAAAACGAAGTATTCAGTTTCAACGATAGACTCTTATAAAAATGAGTCTGCCCAAGGCTTAAAAGAAGAAAAGAGGTCGTCTGTTTTTAATTGACGGATGCATGCGCCCGTAGCGCACGTGCGTAAAATTGGACAGTGTCGAGCGAACGTTCGCCCATAGGGGCAACTGCCTTGAAAAGCGGAATGTCTATCTTCGATCGGCTTGTAAGAGGATGCCAAGGAAGGGCCGAAGATACTAAATGAAGGGGTTTGCGTCGTCCCGCAAAGGTGGAGCGCAGCGGAGTCGACAGCGATGACTCCCTTAACCTTCCACATCAACGCTTGCCATAGAGGTAAGCTTAAATTTCCCACTGCACTCCCCTGCTCGCCAAAAGAGAGAGCGAGGCTCTCTGCGATACGCTTTTCCTCCTCGCTTCCAAAAATAAAAAGAAATGAAATGGGGTACTCTTGCGCGATTTTTTGAAGGAAGGTGAGTAAGGTCGAGTGATCGGGCCGTTTATTTGCCCATTTAGAACCGAAACAGACCATCAACTGGGGTCTGTCGCAAGAGATGAGCTGTAGCCGCTGCTCCTCTGCTTCGTTGAGCTGCAGATGCACCCCTGTCCCTTTAAATCCCAGGTCATCGTTAAAATACCTTTGGACTAGAGTGAGATATCTGAGTCGGACATTGAGATCGATCGGGACTTTAAAACGTTTGCTCGTCACTAGCACATTACTTTTTTCCCGGACCGTTTCCCAATCAAATCCTAATTTAACATCTGCTTTAACACATCCTGTGATCACAGCCGACTTGGTATTGCCTTGCAAATCGATGGCTAAGTCGTAATTAGTAGATCGCAAATTTCTAATCACAGCTCCAACTCCCCTTCTAGTTTCTGAGGAAAAAAGTGATTTGCGCCAGGCTTTAGTACCGATTTCGATCACATTGTCGAGAAGAGGGTGAGCTTTTAATAGAGGGGCGATTTCCTGTTCGACGATCCAATCGATCTGGGCATCAGGATATTTTCCTCTCAGATACTCCAAGACAGGAAAAGTCTGAATGACATCTCCTATGGCTGAGGTTTTAATAATGAGAATAGAAATAGACTTTGAAGTAAGCATATTAAAAATACGATAGCAAAAACAATATAAACCTGATAAGTTTAAAATTAACTCTATATAGGTATCCTGTATGGCAAAAGCGCTACCCTCTCCACGTCAACCTAAAGCGATGTACCTCTTAGCACTGACAGAAATGTGCCAAAGGTTTGCCTTTTGGGGAATCGGAAATCTTCTAGTTCTCTATTTGGTTCAACACCAAAATTTTAGTGATATCAGGGCCGACCACCTTTTCGGATTATTTACAGGAGTGGCATTCGTCCTCCCTGTCATTGGAGGGTACATCGCCGATCGGATGAACTATCGCCTCCCGGTGATTTGCGGAATCCTATGCTCTTCGATCGGATGCTTTTTAATCACTTTTGGAAACGTGACCATGCTCTATGTCGCGCTAGGCCTTATCGCCATTGGAGCAGCGATCTTCACGCCGAGCATCTATGCACTGCTTGGCAGTTTATACCACAACGATCATAGTTTGCGCGATTCAGGATTTACGATCTATTATTCATCTGTCAATCTCGGTGTCTTTCTCGCGATGATCCTCTTGGGATTCATCGGGACCCATGACTGGAATCTCACCTTTATCATTGCAGGAGGTATCCAATTGATGGGGCTCCTCCCTTTTTATGGGGCGATCAAGAGTATCAAAGCCAGCAACATCTCTCCAGCTCACTTCAAAATAGGGGAGAAAAAAAATATCAAAATGCATTCCCATGAAAAGAAGCGGATTTGGGTGATCTGCATTCTCTCCTTCTTTTCGATTTTATTTTGGATGGCGTATAACCAGGGGGGATCTTCGATGAACCTGTTTGCGCTAAACTACACGAATCGAAATGTGATGGGTTTTGAAATGCCCGCCTCTTGGCTACTCTCCTCAGAGAGTTTATATTTGGTCATTTTCGCTGTTCCTTTGGCAAAATTATATATGTCCCTCTCGAAACGAAACTTGGATCCAACTCCTCCTATGAAATCAGCTTTTAGCCTCCTTGCAATAGGAGTTTGTTTTTTGATCATGTCGTTCGGCGCTTCCCAAATTCCCACGGGCGCCCTTCGTGCCGCCATCAGTCCCTGGTTTCTCTTTGTCGCCTATGCATTCATGGCGCTGGGTGAAATGTTGATTGCTCCCATCGGGCTCTCTCTCATTACCCACCTCTCCCCACGCCGATTCACTGCGATGCTCATCGGAGTCTGGTACCTGTGCATCGGCATCGCCTTTTATCTAGGCGGCCTGATGGCCCCCCTCATGTCAAAGCTTGCAAATATGAATTCATTCTTTGGCATTTTTGTGGTGATCTCATTCCTCTTTGGTGTTGCCCTTCTCTTACTTGTCAAGAAACTCGACAAGATGCGTCATTTAAATACACTTTAAGTTCCTTAAAGGCTTGCCTGAAATCGGCAGGGATCGGAGCGATCACTTTAAGCTCTTTTCCTGTCGATGGATGTTTGAAAACAACACAATAAGCATGTAACAGATTACGCTGAGGCTGCCATGGGCAAATGAATTTCTTGCCATACTGGACATCGCCGAGAATAGGATGTCCCATGCCGCTCAAGTGGACGCGAAGTTGGTGGGTGCGCCCAGTGTAGGGCTCGCAACTGACGATAGAGGCGGTTTTTCCCTTAGTTAAACACTTCCAATCTGTAATGGCCCTTTGCCCTTTCTTCTCATTCACAGAACCATAAATCGTCTGGCCTTGATAGCTGTGTTTTTTACCGAGAAAATTGTCGATCCTCCCTGAATCTTTAGCGATAACCCCATCGACAACTGCGAGATAAAGCTTGCGCACAGCCCGCTCTTTGAAGAGGTCGGTCATTTTCTTTTTGGTTACAACAGTTTTAGCTAAGATGAGTACACCTGTAGTCTCCTTATCCAGCCGATGAACGATCTCAGCATGGGGAAAATATCTTTTGATCGAGCGACTGTCAGAAACCAGCCCAACAGGTTTATTGATGATGAGAAGCTCCTCATCTTCATAGAGAATGGGGATCTTTACGCTCAACACCCCCCTTTTTTTCTCAAAGGCATCTTCACTCAATACGACAATGTCGTTTTCTTTAAGGATAAAGGAAGAAAACGTCTCGATCCGATGATTGACAGTGCAGAGCTTATTGTCGATAGCCCTTTTTAAAGTTTTAACAGAAGGGGCCTCAGGACATTTTGCCCTTAAAAACTGGAGTAATCGTACCCCTGTCTCCTGTCGAGCGACCCGCCATGTTAACACATCATCAGCCTTCATCGCTATTTCGCCAGGCGGCCAGATTGTTGATGAAATCGCGAGCAGCCCTTTTGTTTTGCGGGTTGGTAATAGTAAGTATTGAGTGATTGAACTCCATTTGAGGAGTATTGACACGACTCTCTCTTGCTGATTCCGTTGTTCCTTGAGGGATCAGGATACGACTATTAGAACGATCCCAATTAATATTTACATTCCCTCTATCCTCTTTCTTTTGAATACAGATCGTCTGAATCTCAAGGATTCCCTGAGAGTGATCCCTATTCGTTACATCGCTCAAAAAAGCTTCTACCCGACTTAGCAAAAATTCCCGCCTATTGGCATCAGCCCAATTTTTCCTAATGACAGTTTCATATCCGTTATACTTTAACACAATCATGATACCACATTGCTCGTCAAGGGCTTGGTTAAAGGTCGTGCAACGGATATAATCACCCATAGAGAGGTGTGCAATAATGGGATCTTTAGCTAAAGCAATCCGTCCTTGCAAAGTCGCTCCTTGCAAAGCTGCTGCACCAGTAGAACTTGTTGCCTCTGCAGAGCTGGTTGCTGCATCAACAGAACTTGTTGCCGCCTCTGCAGAAGTTGACGCCACAGGAAGGGTTGGGGCTATTGTCGAGGTCGTCGATGGCACCCTTGTCATTAAAGATGTGAAATAAGACCTGAATTTAGAAAAAATGGAAGAAAAACACCGATTGATTAAATCGGAGAGCCGCTTGCAAGTATCAGAAATCGAATGGGAAGAAAGGGAAACGATCGATGACCTTTCATAAAAGCATGAGAGCTTTTTCGAAATTGAAAGATGGGGCGGTACAGAGAAGTGGGGGTTGATAGGTGATGTGGAATCCGTTTTGCTATGAAATGGAAATTGTACGCTCATTTTACACCTCTTATATGGACTTTGTAAAAAAAATGATATAGCTTATCTTCAATTGATTACAACTTTTTTTATACCGAAACAACTTGAAAAATCGGGAATATGCCAAGGAGGCGCCCTGAATTTGAACCAGGCGAAGCCGGCGCCGAAGCAGCTCAACTTGAATAAGTTGAGCGATGCAGGCGGGTTGCAAATTCAGTGGCTGCCCGACGCAGGCAGAAACCGATTTTTCAGGTTGTTTCGGTATAACCTGCATCACTATTTTGCCTTGCGACGAGGTTGTCGATGAAATTGCGAGCATCTGCTCTGTGACGATCGTCGCGAATAAAATTGGCAACGGCGGCTTTGAATGCCAGTGGATAATCGGAATCATGCTCCCTCCCTGACACCATTCTTCCCCCAGGAAAATGGATGGTGCAAAAGGGATTGTCATAAGTGATGAGAGCAGAAGCCCCTCTCTTTTGAAAAAAGATGGTATGGATCGAGAGTGCCCCATCGGAGTGATCTCTGTTTGTTTCATCGCTCAAAAATGCTTCAACGCGATTTCCGATAAAATCTCGCAGATTGGCATCAGCCCAATTTTTCTTAATGACCGCCTCTTGTCCGTTATAGTGTAACCGAATGATGACACCCCGTTCATTTGGATGACGAGATTGATCAATGACCCCCCGACGAGTAAAATCATCTCTGAAAAGGTGTTCCTCAACGACATTTTTAGCTAAAGCGATCCGTCCCTGCAAAGTCTCTCCAGGTAAAACCGTTGAAGAGGAAGTTGCCGCCTCTGCAGAACTTGTTGCCACCTCTGCAGAGGTTGTCGTCATAGGAAGAGTCGGGATATTTGTCGAGGTCGTTGACGACACACTCAACATGGAAGAGGTGGATTGTGACTTTGATTTTGAAAAAAAACAGGGAAAACACCGCTTAATTAAGTTCGTAAGCCATTGGCAAGAACGGGAAGAAGATAGGGAAATGATCGATGATTTTGTATAGATCTGTTGGAAATTTTGCGAAATTGAAAAATGGGAAGGTGGAGAAAAAGATTGAGTGATTGGTGAATTCGTCTCCGTTTTTTTATGAAAAGGAAATTGTATGCTCATTCATTTCCCCCTTGTTAGAGGAGAATGATAAGATTTATTTTCGATTGAGTGCAATCTTTTTTTAGAGTCTGTCTGCGATCTGGGTTATTTTGATTTTTGATGGATTTTGCTTTTGGCTTTGATTCGATTCCGCAGGACATAGTTAAGTTAACTAGGCCAAGGAATCGAATCAAAGCCAAAAGAAAAAGGCGCGAAAAGCAATTAGAGTCTGTCTGCGATCTGGGTTATTTTGATTTTTGATGGATTTTGCTTTTGGCTTTGATTCGATTCCGCAGGACATAGTTAAATTAACTAGGCCAAGGAATCGAATCAAAGCCAAAAGAAAAAGGCGCGAAAAGCAAACAACCCAGATCGCAGACAGACTCTTAACCCAGATCGCAGACAGACTCTTAACCAAGATCGCAGACAGACTCTAAGAGACGTCGAGATGTTCCAGGAAATCGACGAGGAGGCGGATTCCCACACCCGTTGCAGGTGTCGAATGATAGGGTTTGAGTTCAGAAAGATAAGCTGTACCCGCGATATCTAAGTGGGCCCAAGGGATGTTTTTTTTGACAAATTGTTGAATGAAAGTCGCACCAGAACCAGCACTGGCTTTGCGGGGTCCCGAATTCTTAATGTCAGCGATCGATGATTTCAAATAATCCTTATATTCTGGATAGAGGGGCAGCCGCCACAACCGCTCGTGCGTACGTTCTCCTGCTTTTTCCAATTGTTTAGCTAGAGCGTCATTATTGGAAAATAAGCCGGTCGCCTCTTCGCCAAGGGCAACGATCACCCCTCCTGTCAAAGTCGCAAAATCGATCATTTGACTCGGTTCATAATTGTCTTGAAGATAAGAGATCGCATCCGCCAAAACGAGTCGCCCTTCAGCATCTGTATTGGAAATTTCGACTGTCCTGCCCGAATGGCTTCGATACACATCGCCAGGCTTATAACTCGCTGGCCCAATCGCATTTTCAGTGACAGGGAGGACACTGATCAAGTTGACCTTGAGCTTAAGCTCAGCAGCGGCCTGGATGATTCCTAAGGCAACACCCGCTCCTGCCATGTCACACTTCATCGATTCCAATCCCGTGCCAGCGACTTTGATATTGAGCCCACCCGTATCAAAAGTGATCCCTTTGCCGATAATGGCGACCTTTTCTTTTGAATGGGGATTGCCCGTATACTCGAGGATGATGAGCGCAGGCTCCCGAGTGGATGCACGACCGACAGCCAGGATCAGTCCCATTTTTTCTTTTTCGAGTCCTTTCTTATCGAGGATCGTCGTCTTGACTTGGGAGTATTCTTTTTCAAAGTCTTTGGCGATTTTCTTAAAAGCATCGACATGGATATCGTCAGCATTGCCGTTGACGAGATCGCGGACAAAATTGACAGATCGGATAACCGTTTCTGTTTTTTTCAAAAGGGTGTGATCCGCTTTATCTAAGCCGCAAAAACAACTTCTCTCTAAAGAAGCATGCTTCTCCTCTTCGTTCGACTCCCCTTTTAACCGATCGAAAGAATAGCTCGTCAGCAAGACCCCCTCTATGATCGCTTGGCATGAGATCTCCCATCCGATCAGATCGATCTCGGGTAAAAGGAAGTTCGCGCTCTTCAGTTTCTTAGCCCGCATCGCCTTCACTGCAGAAGCATAAGCGCGGCGAAGCGTGTCGGGAAGACAAGCTTTCTTACCACCTAGGCCTAGCAATAGCACCCTTTTTTCTTTCCCCTGCGGCAAGTACAGCAACAAACACTCCCCTTCTTTTCCATGAAAATCGCCCGAGCTGAGCGGAAATTTGACAACAGATTCAAACTCCTTGACTGCGCAGGCTATCTCCGGCTTCTTCTTATCTTGCCAGACGGGAACGACAACGACATCGGCAGTCTTGCGCCCTTGATGCGTCGAAACCGAACTGATTTGCATGGGAAAAACCTCCTAACCTGACCTAACCTGAATGGGGATTAAAACGGGATCTCATCTTCGATAAATGCCGGGTCGGCCTTGCCCTGTCCATGAGACGTTTCATGAGCCGTGTGGGTGGCCTCCTGAGGGGAGCCGTAGGAATTCGATGGCGCTTCTTGAGAAGCCTCGCCCGTCGACGACGCTGGACTGTCAGTACGCCCAAATGGGCTGAACATGATATTGAAAGCAGTGATGCTCATGGAGATTTGTGGACGCCCTTCACGGTCGGTGAAGATTTCTGGCTTATTCAATTCGCCAACAACGATGATTGCGCTTCCCTTTTTGAAATAAGGGATGATCTTGTCGAATTGCTCGCCCCAGATCGTCACTTTCCACCAAATCGTCTCATCTTTGCCACTGCGACGCGCCCGTGCTGCCACGCGAAGTGTGGTCACTTTTTGACCAGATGAAGTAAAGCGCACTTCTGGATCTGCGCCTAAATGCCCTGCAATCGTCGTTTGATTCATTGTCATCCCCCATGAGTTAAGAGTCTGTCCGCGCCTGATTTTCTGAGATTATTCCCATTCCGCACAAAATTCTCAAGAACTTTTGACATTGTTCACAGGGCACATGACATTAAAAAGATGTTTTTAATCACAGAGGGGAACAGGAGGCACAGAGGACACAGAGATTAAAAAAGGCTTAATTTTTTCGCGAGAGCGAAAAAATTAGAGTCTTCATTTTTTGCTCTCGCAAAAAATGAAAAACTTAAAGCTCTGTGATCTCTGTGCCTCCTGTTCCTCTCTGTGATTATTCCCCTCTGTGATTAAAAATATCTTTATCTTGAGTGACTATACAAGCAGCAAAGTTTCATCAAACTTCTCTTCGAAAACGACTGTAGCAAAAGAGGGGAGTTTTATCGCTATTCCTCCTATTTTCTCAGATATTTCTACCTCTTCACTGTTCATATAGGATCCAGTGCCACCAAACTTTTGATGGTCTGTGTTTAAGACTTCAGTGACCCTTTTAAGGTTGTTTGGCAGTAGACATTCATTGAAAACCAAGTTGTATTTTTCAAAGGCTTTCGTAGAAAAATTATGGATCACGAGAAACTGGTGCCCCTTCTCGTCGCGACGGTGGTAGCTGATGACTGTGTTTTCAGCATCAGATCGATTGACCCATTCAAAATGAGTTCCCTTTGGCCCTGCAGACCAGAATGCAGGTTGAGAGTTGTAGAATTTGTTGAGCGTTTTTGTGAGCTTGCTCATCTGTTGATGGGGCTTTTCGTTTAAATCGCTGAAATCTAATTCCCGGTGATGATCCCAAAATCTTTTTTGAGCGAATTCACATCCCATGAAAGTCAAGATCCCATTCCCAGGCGCAAAGGCTTGGGTGGTCAAGTAGAGGCGCGCATTTGCAAATTTCTGAGCATCTGACCCGGGTGCCCTTGCAAAAAGGCTTTTATTACCAGGGCGAACCTCATCGTGAGACATGCCGATCATTTGTCTATGCGTTGAGGAGAATCGATCGATATGGGTTAAATCAGAGTATGCATTTTTACGCTCCTCCTCATTTTTCTCTAAATATCTCTGAATAGCATTGCCGACAGGGCTCCATCTTCTATCAAATCCATAGCCACCCTCCTCAATAGGGGTCGTATCGGGCATCTCTAAAAACCAGTTCTCCGCCACAGTGAAAACCCCTGGAAAATCCCGATGTACGCCTCGATTGAGCTCTTCCATCAGTTTAATTCCATGAATATTGAGCCAGCTGCCGTTAACAGGGGTGTAATTATACCTTCCAGAACGGAAATCGATCAAATGGGTCACTGCATCGACGCGCAGCCCGTCTAGATGCAACTTCTCAAAGGCAAAATACGCGCTTGAAAGTAAAAAATTTCTCACATCTTGTTTTGAATTATCTGAGACAAGGGAGCCCCATTTACAAGGAGCAATACCGTTAAAGGGGTCTGTATCTTCAAACAACGCCGATCCATCGAACTGACCTAAGCTCCACTGATCTGCGCAAAAATGATAGGGGACCCAGTCGACGATGACGGCAATTTCCGCGCGGTGCATTTCACTGACAAAGTATTGGAAATCCTGGAGGCTGCCGTGCCGAGAGGTCGGAGCAAAAAATCCCGACACCTGGTAACCCCAAGAGTCATCGTTAGGATGTTCTAAAAGGCCTAAAAGTTCAATGTGAATGAAGTGCATTTTTTTGCAATACCTGATCAGTAGTGGCGCAAGCTCCCGATAATTTAAAAACCCCCCATCCTCACCATTCTTCCATGAAGGTAAATGCAATTCGTAAACATTCAGAGGGTACTCTTTCCCTTCACCAAAACGCTCACTTCTCAAACCCATCCATTCCTGATCGCTCCATTTAAAGTCGCTAGGATCGACGACGACCGATCCAAAATGGGGCCTAAGCTGCATTTGAAAGGCAAATGGATCGGCTTTGCGTAAGATTTTTCCCAGTGTCGTTTCAATCGAGTATTCGTAAACACATCCCTCTTGCACCCCTTTTTGTGATAATGCCCACACCCCTTCTCGATCACACCTTTCCATCGGAATACTTTTTTCCCCTTTTTCTGTTTTGATGACGACGCTCACAGAAACTGCATGGGGAGCGAGCACTTGAAAATGGACCCCTTCCGTTTTCCCGTTCTCTTTGATGAGGTGAGCTCCAAATTCATCGTATAGATGGGTCTGCACCCCTTCACCAAAATAACCATCCTGTTTAGAACTCAAGAGTGGATTTTCATTCACAGAGGTGATATCCAATAATTTTTTCTCGCGCGCGTGAATATTTTTTTTGGCTCCCGCAAAGACCCTTTCATATTGCTCAATAGGTGTCAGTCCATAGGGAGCTGTTGTCCAACTCGCCGATTTAGCATCTTGCATGAACTTCATGGTGGTGGTTCTTTTTCTCTCTTCATCGAGGCTAGTCCAAAACTCAAATGCTTCTGTCACTGCGTTCATGGCAAGTTGATCTTGCTCAGGAGAGTTCCAATGTTCTAAACGATCAAACAAAATCCCATTAAAATGGGGAGATTTCTTATCTGTGATGACTGTATCGGCAAGACCCCCCGTATTCGAAGCGATGACGGGAACACCAAATAACCAACATTCGAATTGAAAAAGTCCGCAAGGTTCAAAGGAAGAGGGCATAGCGCCAAAAGTGGCGGCAGCTCGAAATAAAGGTCCAAGGCCTGGGATCCCTTCCGACCCCATTTGTATTTTTAAACTCTCATTATCCTCTTTTCCCCGAGTGACCCATATCCCCTGCTGCAAGTGAGCATAAGCTTCCACTTCATCGAGGATTCTCGTCGCTTCCACATCTTCACTGACCCCCATGATCACCACTGTGACATTTTGCTTTTGCGCCGCTTTGATCATCGGGAGAAGTTTATCCAACCCTTTTTGAGAAGAGTCGTAACGACTGACAAAGAGAAGGATCTCTTTGGTCACGTCTAATTGAAAATTTTTATAGGCTTCGGGATAATATTTCTCTATGGCTAATTGAAGCTGCTCTTTGATCTTGTTCTTTATAGCAAAAATATCGGGATCGGTCGCTCTATAACTGAGATCTACGATTTTTCCTGTGGGGATGATCGTCCCATCCCCATCTTTGCGAAGCTCCTTCCATTCTTTTAGAATCTTATTCGTGGAAGGATCCCAGAGATCAGGATTGCTCCCATTTGAAATTCCTGTGAATTTTCCTTCATAGGCAATTTCCCGTATCCACGGATCGATCCCCGAACCTAAGGTACGATTTTGCATTTCCAAAGCAAAATTTTGAGAGACGGTGACAACTTGATCGGCATTTTCAATCCCTTCCAACATCACATTTGTCCCTCGAGAACTGCCGCCGAAAAAGGTGGGGATTTCTGCTGAAACGTGGTCTAAAACTCCTTGAGCGCCGTAGTTGTTATTATGAATGATGAAGAGAGTAGGGATCTTTTCCGATTTTAAATGGCGCATCGCATCGGCCCCATGCCAATCATTGATCAATAAAAGGTCAAACATCGCTCGATGAGCTTTGATCAAAGCGGCGGCGGCACTGGAAAAATAGAGCATCCTCTCTTTTAACCCATACCATTTCTCCCGAGGATCTTCTAGAATCCCGTCTTTGTAGATATTGCCCCGATTTTCCAAGAGGTAGTGATCTTTCCCTTCAATGGGATCGGTATCTTCGACAAATAATAACTGAATTCCTTCTGTCTGATGGATATAAAAAGAATCGACCTTGTCTTCCCCTTTATAAGAATGGGTAAAACTCCCCGATTCCTTTTTTAAATGTTGATTCATTTCAGGAGGAAGAACATCTGACTTCATCAAAATCACGCTGACATGATGTCCTGCAGCCACTAATCCTTTTGAGATCCCATAAGCCGCTTCTCCCAGCCCTCCAAACTTCACTGCAAATTTAGCACATTCATAAGCGACAAGGACAATTCTAATCCGCTGCGCGATGACCTCTTTGGGAATAGTCACATCAAAACGTTTGGCATCGATCTGATCTTTTGAAGTGGCGGCCAAAGGAATGGGTTGAAAAGTGCGATTGATCTCCTCTCTTAAGCGGTGTTTGGAGCTGTTGATAGAGAGATCTTCTCGAGCTGCTTGTAGCGCCATGATCAATTGATCTAGCAAACAATAGGAGGATTCAGAAGAGGTGGTACTCATGAATCGATGACAGAGATGTTTTAATTCATCAGGCGCCATATCACGCTCTGGCAATTTCAGTTTATCGCAAAGAGGTTTGAAAATAAATTCTCGTGAGACTTTTTTGTATAGCTCTTTAAAGGCAAGATCGATCTTGCCCATTTCAGGTTTTTCTTGTAAAAACTCAGACTTAAGGGCAATTAAGGCTTGCTGCACAGATAAAAATTGTCGTTGCATAGAGAGTTGATCATGCACTTGCTGAAGCAGTGAAACCCCTCGACTATTTTTAATTTCGATGAGAATTTCTGGATGGTTTCTAATCGTCTCTTTACCAAAATGATGATTGTTGGGTTTTTTCATCCCACCCCAAACTAAAAACTGGAAAAATTCTTTAAGTCGGGATGGCAAAAGAGCAAAAGCTTCCAACTTCTTTTCCTTTGAGAGAGAAGGATCGGTTAAAACGATGTTCAATATTTCTAATTTTGCGAGCTGAGAATCATTTTCCAGTGCTTTATCTTTCTGAAGGGAGAGGGCACGCAGTGCGGCAAGGCGAAAAACGATATTGTGCTGGCCCAAAGATTGTAACATATTGTTCAGTCCGATTTGGGCACACTCATCAATGCTTGGAAAAAAAGGGGGGATCTCCTCTGAAATATCCCGAAGCAATCCTGAAGGTCTTAAATTGAGAAGGACCAGCTTCCCGTCTCTTATTCCGATATCTTCAACCCGCACATGCAAAAATCCTGTTCTGCAAATTAACCTGCACAAATCATTCGCCAATCTAAGTTGCAATAGATAAGGAAGGGCCTGGAAAACATCAAAGATCTGCTCTTTGCAGTGGGGAGGTCTTTTTTGAAGGAGAGTCCAGCTCTCTCCTTGATTTGCGGAAGGGACGATACAATGCTGCGCAACCTCAATCTTTAACTCCTCTTCCTCAATCACCTTTTTAAGAAGATCTGCCATGACGACACTTTGCAAGTGGTCATACTTGTTAGGACCCGTTCGTATTTTTCTATAGATTAAATCTTTTTCTCCGTTGGAATGAGGATTTACTACATGCCACTCATTTTCATCAATTTCTTCTAAACGGCGGCAATGTTTTTTAATACTTGTTTGGGTATCGATCACTCGATCAAAATGGGATTGCTTAGGGATGGAAACAATCATAGGCGCATTTGAAGGGTGATTTGCGTCGTTGATTATCTTTTGACACAATAACCAAATAGGCAAAGTTCCTATTTGCTGGTTAAAAATTTTACTTTCACTTGAAGCGTGATGATTATTTTTATTAATTATTAAACTCATAACCAAACTTTAATTTTGTTTTTATTAATTATAACATTTATAATTAATGTTTTCAATTATAAAAAAACATTAATATTGACTTTTTAACATACTTATCATCAACTGTTTAAAAAATTTTAAAATATTTCCATTGTTTAAAAAAATTATTAGACAAAAAAAATTGATTTGAGTTAGACAGAAAAATACAACACAAAAAAATTGAAACTATGTCTGGAACAAAAACACCAAACCCTTCTTCAGATAATTTTTGGTCTAGTTCCTCAAAGTTTGTTACAGCTTCTATTGCGATTAATAATAAGAAAAAAAACAAAGAAGACCCATTATCTGAATTCCTGTCAGCAGTCGATGAGTCTCCAGAATTCTACGACCCTTATTCCGATCTCAATCTATTTCTTTCTCAGAAGATTAAAAAGGAGATGCAACATTGTAGTTCTTCAAAGAAATGGTCTTTAAAGATTCAGGAAGATCTGATTTTTAAAATCGCACCTGAATTTCAGGAAAAGTTTCCCCACTATCGACTCGGGATTTCTGCATTAAAAAAAACCTGGGAAAAAATCGCTTATTATTCTGAGCAGATCCAACATCAAAAAGAAGCGATCACTCAAGACGGGAAGCTGAACATCCATTTCTTTATCAAGGAGAACCTAAGAAACTACACAACCCTTAAGAATCCGATCCATTTCCACCCTTCCCATTTTGCCCATCAATTAGCGATGAAATTGAGCGAATGCATCGCGACCATCGATGGGATTCGACCTGAGCTCGAACAGCTCACTAAAATGATCTGGTCGATCCAACGCCACCTGCTGACAGGGGGCGGCATTGAACAGTACCACAGTCCCTATGACGAATACGATAAGATCGATTCGTTAATTGTGAAGACAATCCTCGAAATCACTGCCAAAGATCCCCAAATCGGCTGCGATGAACTCGAGCATAAAACTAAAGAGATCCTCCATTCACTTCACGAGCTTCCCAGTTTTTCCTCACTAGACCATATGCAATGCAACATCTCCGCACTCCTCGCTGAAAAGCTCTATGCAACCTCCCCTCTCCATACCCTCTTTTTCGCTCAGCAAAAAAACGGGATCGATAATTTCATTCGCAGGCATACATCCCTCTGTAAAACAGCGATTCTCCACCCACAGCTCTCTGAGCTTGTCCGGCGGATCATCGCTCTTTATACATTAGCCAGTGGGTTGCCAAAAACACTCTCCGAGCAAACTTTAAAAGAGGCAGTCGTTTCCATCTACCCAACGACCAAAGAAAATCGCCCCGATCTGCCCCAAGCTCTCTACGCCTTTATCTCGGCAGAACTCCTCTTAATGAAGAGTGAAGAATTTTGCCGCTCTCCAGCTTATGTCGGAGAAGCGATCTGGTCAGCCTATAAAGAGGCGATCCTCCTCCCAACACTACAAGGTAGGGAGAAGGATGTCCTGGAAATCGCCATTTGGAAATCACTCAGCGAAACGGAAGGGTTCCTTGAAAAACTCCCCTATCGGATCGGCCAAAGGATCGAAGAAGAGATCGCAAGCATCCTCATTGAAAATCCCAACCACACCTTTTCTGCACTCGTCCAAGACACCGTACAGATTTTTAAACGGACAAAAGATCTCATTCAGATCAGAAAATGGGAAGATATCGAGAAAAAAATCCATGTTTGGGCCATTCAAGGAGACATGTTATGCCGATGGATCCGGCTCGATCCTGAAAGCACCCTGCTCCGATCGATCTGCCAGAAATGGAAAGATCACCCCTCTACACTCCCCCATCACACCTTCGTGAGTGAAATCTGCCAGGCTTATCTAAAAAACTACCCTGAACTCACCCCTTACACGGGACAATTATCCCTCAGAGTATGGATCCTCTACAAGTACGCATGGTACACCTTTTTTGGTGCCAGCGAAGAATCCTCTTTCGACCGGTTTCTCAAATGGCATTCTGTAGCACTCCTTTGTGCGGCAGCGACGCTAGACCATGGCCACCTCGTCCATCAATTGGAAGAGATTGTCTCCAAAACCCTTCCCCTCATCCCTTTTGACACAAAACAGGCCCATGCTGTTTTTGTCTGAAGAATAGACCTCTTGTGTAACCCAATTTACGTGCCCGTGTGCGTGCCCGTGCCCTTGCCCGATTAATGTCTTTTTTCTAAACCATTTTAATTCGGGCACGAAAAAGAGGTTATGCAAGAAGTCTAATATACCGAAAATGACTCAAAAGTTAGCCTGGAGCTTTCACGCAGCCCCAGACCAACTTTTGAATCGTTTTCGGTATAACCAAAGACCGAGCAGGATAAAGGGAAAGCTCAGCCATTGTCCCATTGTCAGAAAAGAGGGATCAGAGATGTAAACGCTTTGTTCCACCTTGATGAATTCGATCAAAAAACGGAGTGAAAAGACGAGGAGTAAAAACAATCCGGTCAACTTCCCTCTCCATTGGGAGCGGCGGCAATAAAAGAGTAGAATCACAAAGACGGATAAATAGGCAAATGCCTCATAGAGCTGGGCAGGATGGCGTGGGACAATCGCCCCTCCATCTGCCGGATGGAGAAAGACAATCCCCCAAGGAAGGGTTGTCGGCACACCGAGAATTTCCTGGTTGAAGAAATTGCCCACACGGATACAGACACCAGCGATGGCTGCAGGGATGACGGTGAAATCGACAGCAGTCCAAAAGGGAATTTTCCTTTTTTTAGCAAAAAGGGATAAAGCGATCAGAATACCCACGGCTCCCCCATGTGAAGCGAGTCCCCCCTTCCATACGGCGATGATCGAGAGGGGATCGCGTGCGATATCTGCCCAATTCTGATAAAAAATAACATCTCCTAGACGGGATCCGATAATCCCACCCATGATGACATAAAAAGTGATCTGCTCGGCGATTTTTGAGATCTCCTCTTTGCAAATTTGGGTAAAAAAGGGGAAATAGCGTCGCAAAAGATAAGTTAAACAGAGATAACCGATAAAAAAACCTATGGCAAAAAAGAACCCATACCACAAAATCGGGCGGTTCAAGATGGGAAGATTGAAATTAAACATTCCAGGACTGGGATCCCAAACGAGATAAGAATATTCAAACATGATTAAAATTAAAGTTTACTCTGTTGGGAAGACTAAAGAAGAGTGGCTTCAAAATGCCTTGACTCTTTATGAAACACGCCTTAAGTCTTCCCTTTCTTTTGAATGGATTCTAACAAAAAACGATGAGCAATTGAAGCAATTCTTGGCAAAGGAGACAAATTATATTTGCCTCGACTTGAGTGGAAAACAATATTCGAGTGAAGAATTCTCTCTATTCCTCATCAATTACATCCAACAAGCCTATGCACGCCTCTGTTTTGTCATCGGAGGCCCCGAAGGGGTTCCAGAAGATGTAAAAAATAAAGCAAAAGGCCTACTCTCTTTTTCTCGCCTCACTTTCACCCATCAAATGACCCGTCTCATCCTCGTCGAGCAGATCTATCGCGCCTTAGAAATCGAAAAAAATTCTTCCTACCACAAATAAAATTGACAATCCCTTTGCCTATCATGTACTTTTTTTGACTCATCTCAACTCATAAGTGGAGTGGCTATGCTTTGTAAAATATCGATCACCGCGATCGTTTTTTCGATTTTTCCCTTGAGTGTCTCGATTCAGGCAGCCCCTTGTCCACCTCCTCCACCTTGTCCACCCGCTAGTCAAGTTGAAGGCTATTTAGGCAATACTGGAACCACATCGGGCAATTGCGAGACCCTTCCGCTCCCTCCTCTGTGCGCCTTCGGTTCCCTCTCTATCAATCAAAATCCCCCCTTGGAACCGGTCAACCGGCTCAACCCTCAGCAACTTCCAACGACGAATAATTTTCAGATTTTTCAAAACCCTTGTGCCATTAGCCCAACCACATGGGTAGGCAGCAGTGCAAATCCATGTGATGTCACCCTCTCTCAGGGAGGAGGGCTTCTCAAAATGAGAATGGGCCCTTTCCTGGTTGGAATGTCGCAGACGGGGCCTCAGATGACAGTGCCCCAATACAACTTTAACGTGAATGTCGCTCTTCCAAATCTTTCCGTAGATACGCGCGTGACGATTTTCTTTGGCGCAGTCGAGACCAATCCTCCATCAGGATCACCCAACTATTTCAATCTCTCCACCAATGTTGTCAACTCAGAGACTTGCCTCGTCACCTACACACCTCAAAATACAGGGATAACGGGGACGATCATCGATTATAACATCATGGGGAACGTCTTCCACGATGTCTATTATAATGGACTCACCCCCGCGGTTGCGACGAGCATTCCAATCTATTCAGACGGTGTTGCTGGCGTCTACCTCAGTATTAATGGGGGGCCAGTGACAGGTTATCCCTTTTCAATGCCTCTTCCCTCAACACCTCCAGTGCAATCGATCCAATTTTTTGTTCCTCGAAGTCCCTCGTGCCTGGGATTTTCGAGCTTCATTCTCTATCCCGTCAATCAGGCCGATAGTGGGATTGTTTTCACGACAATGAGTGGGACGGGTGACTATTTTGCTTTTACCGCGAGCGCCCCTTTCACGGGATTCCTCCGCTTGGCAGCCCTTTCGACAAATGATCCAGTAACCCCTGGAACGACGTGGACACAATCGACATACTTTATGCCGGAAAACTTTAGCGACGGCAGTGACACCTCTGGCCCCGCTTCCCCTGCTTGCGCCGGATCCCCTTCTCCAGCCTCTACTATTTCTCCATGCCCTATCGAGAACCCCACATGCGCGCTTAAGCCCACTTCGACTTCCTGGTGGAAAACAGTGGAGGTCGATGCGATCGCTCCAACGGGAATGAATTTTTACATGCTCCTTCCCATGACTTGGGCCAATTTATTCACACCCCTTGCGGTCAATCAAATCGGTGCAACATGGACAAATTCAGGCAATAATCCCGACTCGCAGGCACTCTCCGATATCTTGCCTGTGATCGCCATGGCGGCAAACCCTGCTTATTCTATTTCACCCTTTGCGTCTGCTTATGTAGCGGCTCAAACCTATTATGATAATCTTTTCTCAACTTTCAACGGGTCATGCCCCCCTTTTCCTTCAACCCCTTCTCCGTGCACCTCTACCCCTCCTTGTTTTCCCTATACAGATGGGAGCGATATAGCGACGAACCTCTTTCTCCTCCAGTTCGACATGATCATGGCCAACCAGCTCGCGTCAAACATCAACACCTTTCAAACCACATCTCGAACGCTCCCTACATATGTAGTTGCCCCTATTGATAATGTGACGACCTATACGAACCATCGCCTTTCCGTGCCGATCCAAGGGGAAATTACGACAACTGCTACGACGATGAGCTGGACATATACCCTTGCTCCCAACCTTCCAGCAACTGCAACAGAAAAATTCCTGGTCTGTTTCCCGTTTTGGAAATACTTGTCAGGAACGACGGGAATCCTCAATAACACGGTAATTCCGGGACAACCTCTACAACCCTTTATCTATAACGATACGATCAAAGGGACGCTCTATGCCGCTGAGTGTAATACTAGTGGCGTCGTCACTTTCCTCGAAGGTGGGATCCCCTCATGGTATGGAGCAGGGACACCCCCAGACCTATTCATCCCCTCCTTATTCACCATTACCAATCCTACTGACATGGCTAACTTAAATGCAGCGCTCTGTATCATCCAAAAGCTCGTCATCCCTCTCCCTTATTTCCCTGAAAATTTTTTAGACCCCGGGTATAACGCGGGAAAAATATGTTACATGTTGGCAAAGTCGGGGCTCTACATCGCTAATTTCTTGTCCCAAACTGGACAAGCCTCTCAAATCGTGACTGTAACACAACCCTTTATCGACAATGCCAAAAGCTGCCTGACTGCCTATCTTCTGGGAAGAACGCCAGGCTCTTCCTTTTTCGTGGCAGACCGCACCTCTGGAGGCATTTGCGTCAATGGCGCAGGTGGTGATGGCACATGGGCCAATGGACCAAATTTACAACAATTTGTTCCCAACGCTGCCACCAATACGAATCTCGATAGCGGCTACGATTTCGGCAACTACATCTATAACGACCACCATTTTTTTGCAGGATATTTTCTGGTTGCTTGCGCGATGGTCACAAATTGGGAACTGTTATACGGCTCTGGAACGTTATGGGTCGATCTCCCTGTTGTAGGAGGGGATAGACAGTCTGTGCAGCAATACAAAATACGAGATATGATCGACTTTTTATGGAGAGATACCCACAACCCTTTTACAAGTGATCCAACACAGCCCATTTATGATCCCGACCTCCCTTATAACCGTTATGGCCTCTCCTGGGAAGGGCATGGCGTGGCAAATGGTCTTCAATATGCTCCCAATTCATTAGGAAGAAATCAAGAGAGCATTTCTGAGGATTTCAATTGCTGGCTCGGGATCAATGCTTATGCACGCTTACTTCTTTATGCAAATTCTATAGGTAGATTGACATTGCCAAATCCTGTCGTGTACCAAACACTTCAAGATTTTAGCACAATGAATCTGAAGATGGTCGGCAGCGCTGGCGTTGAATGGTATAAAAATACCACCTTTTGGCAAGGGGTCAACATGTGGATTACCAGTCCTGGATTCACAGGTGCTTCGATTTACATTGGACAATTTTCTCAAGCCACAGTCACCAATGGCGAAGTCAACGACACCTCTGCACAAAACCAGACATTCTTCTAATCCCATTTACGTGCCCGTGCCCGTGCCCGAAAAACCTCTTCCTTGCATTAATCGGGTGAAGGCACGGGCACACACACGCATCCTAATTATCCATAAGTCTATTTTCCATTGGGACATGGGATGTAGCTGTTGCTCTTAAAGGTTTAAGAAATTTTACCACCCGCTCGCTTCGCTCTCTAGAGAGCACAGAGGCCACAGAGGAGGAACCAGGGAGTTCAAGCCACGGATGTTCTCTTTCGAGTACTTTATGATGAATGTCGATAGCTGTATCAGGAATTTTCCTAATTCTTCCTCTGTGTCCTCTGTGCTCTCTAGAGAGCGAAGCGAGCGGGTGGTAAAATTTCTTAAACCTTAAGACCATTAGTGGTCAATAGACTTATGGGTAATAGGATGCGCACACGGGCACGTAAATGGGATTATACTAGAGGTCTATTCTAACCTATCCGTTGTTACGGGTGGGATCATGTAGTCTAAGAAAAATGAGTCCATAGGAACGTATAAGAAACTGTCATCCCTCGGAAAGAAGAAGATATTTCCCGGGTAATAATACACATCAAAGGAAGGAAACCACACACCCGCAAATCCTTTTCCATGAGGTTTAACCACTACCGGCGGAGGCGGAGGTGGTGGTGGAGGAGGGGGCGGCGACGGAGGTCCTGGAGGAGGGGGCGGAGGAGGTGGTGGTGAGGGTGGACCTGGCGGAGGGGGCGGTGGCGGGGGAGGAGGGGGTGGTGATGGCGGTGGTGGAGGTGGGGGTGGTGGAACGAGGCAGCCGCAGTTCAGAAGTGTCGATGTCGATGCTGTGTAACCCTCTTCGTAGTTCACACAAAATTCATTAGCGATCGCCTGAATGTCGGTGGATGTCACATGCTCTAGAAAAGTGATCTCTCCACTCCCCGCATTGAAGAGAGCGAGTCCCTCAGCTCCCACAGGACCTGCAACAAACACTGTAGTGGCATAATCGATGTCAAAATAACTTAAGTTGTTGAGGGCCCCTAAAAACACAAGGCTATCTGTAGAGGAATCGATGCCGAGCAAATTGCTTCCATTGCTGCCAATATCTCCAATGCTAATGGTGCCGCCACGTAGGATAATCCCATTAAATCCCAAGGTCAAAGGACCTTGGATCAAAATATCCCCAGGAGAACCAGTGCCCGTTACATCGAGGTTCTGACCGGGAAAAACTAAAGTGGGCAACACCTCAGCACCTCCTGACGTGCCTGCTCCCCCTGTTGCAAAAATGGGTCCGCACAACGTCGTCCCCAGCGCTGATGAGATAGAGATCGCACCCCCAGAACCACCGACACCTGTGCTTCCGGGAAAAGCGGGAGTTCCCCCCGCGTAAATGGCGAGCAGGTTGATCGATCCATCTAAAGAGTTCAGTGTGACCGATCCCCCACTTAAACCATTAGGAGCATTCGTGTTCGTCGGGATACTTACCGAGCTCGATTGCCTTCCCCCTGTCGTTGTGATGACCGATTTGAACACGTTCGTATCGGTTGGCGCAGGGGTTAAGACAGCAATCGTTGTCGGACTACCCGCGGGCTGGACCAGGTAATAAAAATTGATATCCCCATTTGTCGTTATCGAAACCTCTCCCCCATCTTGAGGAGGAGTAGGAGGAGAGCCTCCTGCCATAGGGATCGGAGCGCCACTTGTGATCAGAGGTCCTTGAAATTCAGTATTCCCAGTTCCAGATTGTTGGATAAATGACCCTACCCTCATCGTATAATTAGGATTCGCAGGATTGTTCTGGAAGGACAATAGGATGTTATTGGCCCCCGTAACGAGTAAATTTCCTAAAGGTGTACTCCCCACAAAATTGTTAAAAGTAATATTTCCAGCAGCGCTTAAAGTCAAATTTTCTGGAGTCGCCGCAGAGACGCTATTCAACGCTCCATCGAAAGTGATATTTCCGCTGCTCGAAGAAAATGTAGCGGGTCCATGCAGAGTGATGGTGTTCGTGACTGTAGGAGTTTGGCCCAAAAAAATATCATTCACGGTATAAATATCTGATGTCAATCCGATATCGATAGGCGTTGTGACAGTCAGTGAACCAAGAGGGGCACCCGATTGCCCAACGGCCCCGCTAAATGTGATCGCCCCTGATGAGGTCGTCGTTAAACTCGCAGAAGAGGAAGCAGCAGTGATCGGATCGGTAAAAGTGATCGGTCCACCTGCGTTCAAGGTCGTACTCCCTTGCAATAGAACAGGACCGGTGAAATTTAACCCCCCTGACAATGTCGAGAATGATCCGTTGAGATAGATCTGTCCTCGCCCAACACCATTCACAGAATTAAATATGACAGTGACATTGGCATTCGTAAGATTAACGGTTGCAGGAGTTGTTCCCAGATTATCACCCAGTGCGATGAAAGTATCGTTCATCCCAGGAGTCTGAGCGTTTGCACCAAGAACGAGGGTTGTGCCTGCTGCCACCCCTTGTATACAACTCGCTGTCACGATGTAGTGACAGGTCTCACAGCCAGGCGGTAGAGGAGCAGTACAAGCACAACCATCGTTTAGGGTAGGTGGAGTTGGCCCGTCCTGACAGACCAAATCTGCGGGAGTATTCCCCGCTGCTGTCGAGCTAATGGTAATGCTATTCGGATCGAGGTCCCAATTCCCCCCCTTTCCATGGGGTGCTGAGGCATCGACAAAACCGACGATTGCCCGGAACCGATCGCCACTCGATGTTTCGATATAACCCCCATCTCCCTCAATAGCGCCCCCTCGGGAAAATAATTTCGCGTCGAAGATTGTCGCCTTATCTGCCCATAAGACGATCTTTCCTCCATCCCCACGGCTGATCGCATCGACATGAACAGAAGTGTGCTCATCACAACTCGTGTATTGAGCGGTGGGATAGAGTCCTTCTCCATGTTGCCCTCCTCCGATCAATACCGTTCCCCCACCAAGGGTTCCCGAAGCCTCGATGGATGCACCTTCCAGGAAGATCACTTCCCCTTGAATGGTCACATCCCCTCCTTTGGACTCCTCTCCGAGTTGATTGGCATTTAAGTTGCCACCCACTTTGACCAGACTCCCCTCTTCAGCATAAAGATCGATCTTTTTTGCCTTGGAGACTCCGGTGTGGTGGAGCAAAAAGGCCTCTGGGGTCCCCGATTCTAGAAAGCAGGATTTTTCATGTGCTTCCAAAGCAGCCTGTTTTTCACATTTGAGAAAGAGGTGTCCCTCTTCTCTTCCCAAATAAACATGTTCAGCTGTGGCATAGAGGATGTGTCCTTCTTCTGCCAGCACATTCCCGTTTTGCAAAATAGAGCGGCCGATCAGGGCAATCTCTTTGGCAGAAAGGGTTCCATGGACCTCGATATTCCCCTTCACATTTTCAAAATGGTCAATCCCTTGGATAAAATCCCGATCGCTTAAGTGAGCCGCTGCTGCGTAAAGGGTAGCGACATCGACAACACAATGGGGGCCGAACAAGATTCCTGCTGGATTCAGTAAATAGACGATCCCATTGGAAATGAGTTTGCCATCGATGTGACTTGGCATATCACTGTGGATCCGATTGAGGACCCGATGGGAAGGGTGGAGCATCTCAAATTGAACCGTCTCATGAGGTTGGATATCGAAATGGCGATAATTGAGAATGGTCCGATCGGAAGCCTTGATGTGGAGTTCATCTCCCTTGACATGAGTGGTCGCCTTTCCATGGGCGACATCTCGAAGAGAAGGGAGAGCATTCAAGAGGGGAAAAGAGAGGGTCAATGCTGCGAGAGAAAATCCTAGACGTAAGTACAATACCCTCATCATGCCCCCCCTTTTTTAAAATATGATCGTCGATGAAAAATAAAACTGGTGATGTCCCTTGGAAATTCCATTGGCAGAACGGAATGCGGTTCCCCAATCTGCGCGGATAAAGATGTTCTGCCACATCACAAATTCTCCCCCAAAACCAGCTCCCATGAGAAGGTGATTGTGTTCAAAGGAGCGGCGCTGATTCACTGTCGTTTCCCCCACATCGTAGAAAGCTCTGAATAGCAGATCCCAATCTGCCTGCCCTTTAGGTTCCGTAGGGGCCCATTTAAAAGGCCTGTTAAATATTTTCGTGCGCGCATAGGGCCTCGGTTTAAGCGCTCCGGGGATGTGAAATCGGTATTCGATCGAACCCATGTAAAGATTATCTCCTGCAACGGTCGATTGCGGATACCCTCGAATCGTATAAAGCCCACCCAAAATCCCTTCCAATTGGGGAATGAGCCTCTGATTAAAGGCATTTTGCACTTGCACCACGACGACCATCTCATTTGCAAGACGCTCCACTTTTTTGTCTTCATGGAATAGAGGCTCAAGATAAAAACTTCCATACAATCCCCCCTGAAGAATGGCCCAGTTGGGACTTAAGTGGCGCCTTCCTAAATCATCTAAGTGTTTCCTCACATCCCAAAATAAAGAACTGATCGTACTTTGCAACGATAAAGAAACGATCAACTTCGTCTCACGCTTGAGTTGAATCGCCTTGAGTCCAATGCCAGGCAAAATGAAATTCTTCGTCGCAGAAGAAAATAAGAAATGTCCCCGATTGTGAATATGCCGGTATTGAAGGTCAGCTACAAAATCTAAAAATAGTTTGTCCCATTGAGCGATATTGCGAATGAACTCGAGATTGCCAATGGCCTCTGTTCCGATGAATAAATTTTGAGGAAGGGCAAATTCAGCAGATGTAAAGCGACAATAGCTTCCTAAAATCTGCCATCGATTCTTGAAGGAATTGCCAAAAGGGGCTTCATAAGAGGCATCCACAGAATAAAATTTATCGAAGCTATCTGTAGAAGCATCCAATTTCAGAATATCATCATTTCCTGAAACCTGGGTGTGGATAAAACCAACCGATTCTTGCCACCGGTCGATCGGTTTTGGAACATTGTTGTTCGCATTGAAGTAAAAATGATAAGGGCGTTTTTGTGTCACTATGAAATCGAGGGCAACCTCCCCTGGCGCTTCAGTGGGCCCTATTTCTAAATCGACCCTTCTCTCCCGGTGGCGGTTCAACGCATGTAAATAGTTGTTCAGGAGATTGGAGTTGATGAAACTCCCTGGATATCCTGTCGAAGGATCAGGAAGTGATGTCGGAAGGTTGTCGTAAATTTTTTGACTCAATCGAGGTTGGTCGATCTCCTTCGACGGATCGTTAAAATCGACATACTGGACTGCAACTTTTTTAATGACCGGGGTCGAGATCACAATGGTCAATGTTGTATCCCCTCCCGAACGAACATCATCTCCGTTTCTGGCAATTTCAGAACTTGGGATATAGACCACTGTCCAATTGATGTGATGGTCGTTAAAACACTCCAGAATTTTCCGCAAAACTTCCATTAGCGCACTATTGGCAAGTCGAATGATTTTGTTCGAGTTGTTAATTGCATCAATCGTGATTTTGACAGGCTCACTATTGGGATGATCATCTCCGTAAAAGACATTATCGAAGGTAAACAGGGGGATCTCGATCTTTTGCAATTGTTCAATCGGAATGTGCTCGGGATGACTCTTATCGTATTCAAAATCGATCTGTGTGACCAGATAGATGATCTCATCCATTTGTCGACTTTCTTGGGCAACATCGACATGATCTGGAACATCAGCTTTCAGCTCAGAAAGAAAAAGAGTGCTCCCAACAATGATCCACTGCAAACATCTCATCAGATAGCCAAAAACCGATTTTTGAATTCACCTGGGTATCAACTATATTTATTTTTGCAGTGAAAATGCAATAGAATTAATTGAAGTCCCAAATTCTAATTCTGGGATCCGCTGAACCGACAATGAGCCTGCCCCCATGCATGAAAACTTTCCTGAACTCTTGAGAGTTATCTGCAAGCGTATAAAGTTCTCTTTTACTATTCAGGTCCCAGATCTTAATCGTATAATCTAATGAGAGAGAAATGAGCATATTCCCATGTCCAAAAATGTTCGTGATCGGCTCTTTATGCCCTTCAAACGTATGCAACTCGTTTCCATTGCTCAGATCCCACATCTTGATTGTATGATCCTCTGAAGCAGAAAAGAGGTTGTTCTTGTACACCAAAAGGGTCATGATCCCGCCTTGATGCCCTTTAAGCGTGTTCAATCCTTCTCCGGTGATGGGATTCCAGATCTTAATCATACAATCGTCTGAGCCAGAAATGAGTTTGTCTTTATGCACTAAAAAGATTGAGATGCACCCCTCATGCGCGATCAGTGAGTGCAATTCTTTTCCCATGTTCAGATCCCAGATCTTAATACGGTGACCCTCAGAGGTGGAAATGAGCCTGTTTCGATACACTAAAGGAGTATTGACTTTACTTAGATGGCCTTCAAGCGTATGCAGCACTTTTGTGCTCTTAAGATCCAAAATCTTAATCGAGTGATCATCTGAGCCAAAAATTAGCTTATTGTCATAGACACACATACTCTTGACCGTGCATTGATAACCTGTAATCGTATGTAACCTTTTTCCGGTGCTCAGATCCCAGACCTTAATTGTGTGATCATCAGAGCCAGAAAAAAGAGTGTCTCCCTCTGCTACAATTGCAGTGATTAACCCTTGATGGCTATCAAGCGTGTGTAACACTTTACCTGTGCTCAGATTCCAGATCTTAATTGTCTGATCCCACGAGGAAGAGATGAGCTTGTCCTTATGCACCAAAAGATCAATGATCGCATTTTGGTGACCTTCGAGCGTCAGCAGATTTTTTCTGGTGTTAAGGTCCCAGATCTTAATTGTGTAATCCCATGAACCAGAAACAAGCTTTCCTAGGTACATGATAAGAGTGCTGATTCCCTCCTTATGTCCTTCCAGAAATTCAAGTTTATATTGCCCCTTTTTCATGTGATGTTCTACGGTCGTGAGATGTTTATAAAGAGTCCCCATCTCTGATTGCGAATTTGCACCTGCACCGGGAAAATGGTTCTCCAAAAGAAAATTCCACAGGATGGAATCTGAAAAAATTTGAACGTAAAAATGACGACTTGTCAGCCCAAGCCCTCTTATATCTTGCGGCTTTTTTAAAAAAGAATAAATAAGCCGCACAATCTCGGTAGGGATCTTCTTTCCCATAAAGGAATTTTCCATAGAAGAAATGATCTCAGCATTTCTAAGTCCTGTAATAGGTAATGAACTCATAAAACCCCTCCAAATTAACTTTCTCCTTGCAAGTAAAAACCTGAGAATTCTATGACTTAGCCATCCTATCGAATAGGCATATAAACAATCGAAATATTTTTTATGAAAAAAATCGTTCTTTTTCTCATTTTGGCTAGTTCTTTTACTGTAACCTCTTGTTGTGCAAATTCGCAAAAACAAATCGCAGAACGCACAGGTGATGATTACAAAAAGAGCGGGAGTTGCGACTGCGGTCGTAAATGTAACTGCAAAACGGCTCAAAATGAACAATGCTGCGGATGCAAATGAATCAACGAAATTAACGCAAAGACGCCAAGCCGCAAAGATTTTTGTAATATTTTCAATTTTCTTTGCGCCTTTGCGGCTTGGCGTCTTCGCGTTGATGAACTTTTTACCAAACTTTTAAGGAGGTATCGTTATGATAAGAATCGTTCTTTCCACAATGGCTATTTTCAGTATGGGATTTGGATTTGCAAATCCCACTGAATATATCCTTGAGAAGCACTCATGCGTGATTGAAGCAGGAGATATTGGAGATGATGCATCATTCTCTGAGCCGCCTGTTCTCGAAAAATGCAAAGGTAATAAATGCAAAAAGAAAAAAAACAAAAAGAAAAAGAAAAGATAAATTCTCATAAGCCTGGGGTCGTTCTATGACCTCAGGCTATACAGAAACTACCTCAAGAATCGGGAATTTGACAAGGAGGCGCCCTGAATTTGAGCCAGGCTTTGCCGGCGCCGAAGCAGCTCAACTTGAATAAGTTGAGCGATGCAGGCGGGTTCAAATTCAGTGGCTGTCCGACGCAGTCAAAAACCGATTCTTGAGGTAGTTTTTGTATTTTTCTTTTTCTTTTTGGGAATCTTTGCGCCTGACCTTCGAGCTTGGCTTAAGGCGATCGCAATGGCCTGCTTTTGTGTCCTGCCCGCGTGCACCTCACGGCGGATATTCTGGGAAATCCCTTCACGAGTGGTGCTTCGTTTACCTTTGACCAGTGGCATGTGAAACCCTCTTATTAACGTCCACCGACGATCCCTAAAATTCCTACGATGATCAAATAAATGGCCACGACATAATTGAGAACCGCCGGGAAGATGAGAATTAAAATACCTGCAAGTAATGCAAAAACTGGATAGATGATTGGATGAATTTCGATCATATTGTCCTCTAAGAAACAAACTCTTTAATAACTTCGATATATTTAATCATGAAATTTATTTAAACATATTTTTCATTTTGTTTTTATCCTGTTTCTATAATACACGAAAATAATTGCTCCAAATAGGAGGAGAATGCTACCGGCAATAAGCGTCAACATGACAGGTAAATCATATTGAGAAATTTTCTGTTCCGCCTTTCCGCCAAAAAATTTGATGATCGGGTTCCATCCTGGATTGTGTTCGAAGAAATTGGAAATATCATGGGAAAGACCTTTGGCTTTGGCAATTTTCCTCATGGCATCGATGGCGATAAGAACAAGGACACCGCCTAGGACGAAGAAGATGATCCCTCCGATCTGTCTAAGATTGACATACTTCAACTTGGGGTTAAGTTTATTTTCCCACGCTTTTAAATGATCCTTGAAACCCACATTTCCTCCTTGGCAATAAATCTAAACCTCTTTCTACTAGAAATGAATACGGTTGTAAAGAACATGAATGAACAATATAGACAAAATTTCCTACATGCAGGTGCTCTTGCTGGGCAGGTTCGCAGCTTTGGAAAGTCGCTCATCAAAAGTGGGGCTTCGTATAACAGTATCATCGCTCAAATCAACGAAAAAATTATCCAGCTCGGCGCTAGACCTGCATTCCCTCCTCAAATCGCGTTAGGTGCTGTGGCGGCCCACTTTTTACCTCAAGTAGGCCAAGATATTATTTTTTCCAGGGAACTTGTCAAACTAGACATTGGCGTCTGTTATAAAGGAGCGATTGGTGACTGCGCTGTGACAATTGACTTGTCCGGTGAGCATCAGCCATTGATCGATGCCGCAGAAGCCGCGCTGTTAAGTGCTGAGCAGATCATCAAAGTCGATCTACCCGTACGGGAAATCGGCAAACTCATCGCCAAGACCATCTCTTCTTTCGGCTTTAAACCGATAAAAAACCTCTCAGGACATGGCTTAGGGTATTATAAAATTCACACATCGCCGACAATTCCAAACTATGATGATCATTCAACGGCTTTTATCAAGCCGGGGATGACGTTTGCCATCGAACCGTTTGCCACAAACGGCCGGGGAATGATTTATGAAGGGGATCACCCAACCATTTTCTCTCAAGTGGGAGAATCCCCTCTGGGTTCAGATCTCGCTCGCCGACTCTTAGCAACCATCAAAACATTCCATGGACTCCCCTTTGCCATTCACGATCTGATCTCAAATGGGTTGAGTCTGATCGAGGTCAAGCTGGGCTTAGCTGAACTCCACACCCGTGGGGTCGTTTTGGGCTATCCCCCCCTCATCGAAGAAGCAAATGGTCTCGTCGCTCAAGCTGAAAATTCTGTCCTTGTCGATCAAAAAGGTAAAGTCTTCATCACAACGAGGTAGTATGGATAAGAATGAGATTGCAAACATTTTCGAAGAGATCGCTCTTTTGTTAGAGCTTAAGGGAGAAAATCCTTTCCGGATCCGCGCTTATCGCAACGCCGCTAGAGCTGTTTTAAGCTTAGATGAAGACCTTAAAACCGTCGCTCTAGAGAAAAGGCTCACCGCATTGGAAGGGATCGGAGATGATTTGGCAGATAAGATCACAACCCTTGTTAAAACAGGGCGACTTCCCTTTTATGAAAAATTAAAAAAATCGATTCCGAGCGGCCTTGTCGAGATGATGCACGTCCATGGGCTTGGGGGTAAAAAGATCAAAACTCTTTATGAGAAATTGAAAATCAAATCGATCGATCAGCTTAAAGAGGCGTGCAAAAAGGGAAAACTTTCGAAATTACCCGGATTTGGGGAAAAAACGGAGAAAAACATTCTCGAATCGCTGGAACATCAAGAGACCTACCAGAAACGGCATCTCTGGTGGGAAGCAATGGGAATGGCAAGTCCGATATTAGAAGAACTTCGTCAATTGAAAGAGGTCGATCGGGCCGAGATCGCCGGCAGCCTCCGCAGGAAACTGGAAACCATCGGCGATTTGGACTTTCTCGTCGCCTCATCAAATCCAAAGCCTGTCATGCAGTGGTTCACTTCTCAGCCTTTTGTTGCGCGTATCTTAGGCAAAGGGGATACAAAATCGAGTGTAAAACTACAAGGAGGGATGCAAGCCGACCTCAGAATTGTCCATGAAAAGCAATTTGAATTCGCCCTGGCGTATTTCACCGGTTCTAAGGAGCATAATATCAAAATGAGGGAACGGTCATTAAAGCAGGGCTGGACTTTAAGCGAATATGGATTAGAAGCAGAAAAAAGCCTGGGAAAAGGGCCTTTTACAGGTCGAAAAAAAACTGTAACGGAGGGGGATATTTACAAGGCACTTAGGTTACCCTTTATTCCTCCAGAACTTCGGGAAAACAGAGGGGAATTTGAAGCTGCGGAAAAAAATAAAATCCCGATCCTGGTCGAAGCAAAGGATATTCGAGGGACGTTTCATAATCACACCACAGCCTCAGATGGAAAAAATACTCTAAAAGAGATGGTCGCCGCTGCCCAAAAGCTGGGATGGGAATACATCGGCATTTCTGATCACTCTAAATCGAGCTTTCAAGCAAAAGGTCAAAGCGCGCAGCAGCTTTTGAAACAAGTCGAAGAAATCGATGCGCTCAATCGATCGAAAAAATTTCGCCCTTTTGTTTTTGCTGGAGTGGAATGTGATATTCTCACCGATGGAACCCTCGATTTTCCCGACAAAGTTTTAAAAAAGTTAGATTATGTCGTGATCTCGGTGCATAGTTCTTTCCAACAAGATGAAAAGACAATGACAAACCGGATCATCCGCGCCATTGAAAATCCTTATACGACGATGGTCGGTCATCTCACAGGAAGGCTCCTACTCAAAAGAGAAGGCTATAAAGTCAACGTCGCCAAAGTGATCGATGCTTGCATTGCCAATAAAAAAATCATGGAGCTCAATGCGAATCCGATGCGTTTAGATATGGATTGGCGTTTCTGGCATGCTGCTTCTGACAAGGGACTGATGTGTTGTATCAATACCGATGCACATAGCATTGATACACTCCAATTTTTTCGTGCTGGGGTCAATGCAGCTAGAAAAGGATGGTTGAAAAAAGAGGACATTTTGAACACCCGTCCGTTAAGACAAGTCCAGAAAATCTTGAAACAAATTTCATAAAGTAAAATTTTCAGTTTCGTTCTTAAGCAAACATCTATTGTATTTTTTTAAAGTTTCAGTACAATTCCTCCCTTTTCAAATAATTCGATGAAGCAACCGAATTTTTCATGCGAACTACACTAAAACCGATTCGATTACATTGTCTATTCACAATGACTCTGCTATGGCTGGTACAGATTGCTGTCGCAGGTGAACTAGAGCCAGTACAAGGATTGCCACTTTATTTCTGGAATGAACAATGGCACGGAAGATATTTTCTTAATTTCGGAGATCATCTATCGCTAAAATTGGTCGAAAGGATTGTCCAAGGGCAGGTGCGTGTCTATAAAAAAGGGCAAAAGCCGCCTGAGAAAAAACTTCTTGCGATCGGCTCGCTGTTTTTTTTCGCAAAAGACCACGATGTCATTTGGGGAACAGGAATCAGTGGGAAAACTCAGAATAAAAAAGACTACAAGTTCTCACAGTTAGATATACGTTCAGTCCGCGGGCCTTTGACGCGGGAATTTCTCATGCGTAATTTTAACATCGATTGTCCTGAAATCTATGGGGATCCTGCTCTTTTGACTCCTTATTTTTTTCCCGAATTCAAAAGGAAAGAAAATCCCACTTATGACTACATCATTATTCCCCATTTTTCAGAGGAACACTTATTTCTTAAAGAAGAATGGGATAACATCGTCTATTCTACAGAACCGTGGAATGAAGTGATCGAAAAAATCATCGACAGCCGCCTTGTGATCTCTAGCTCACTTCATGGAGTTATCGTTGCCGAGGCGTTTGGCATTCCTGCCCGTCTATTGATCATCAGCAAAGAAGAACCGTTGTTCAAATATCAAGACTATTATCTCGGCACCAACCGACCCCATTTCCAATATGCGACATCGGTCGATGAAGCGCTGGAGATGGGTGGAGAAGTTCCTTTTGAGTGCGATTTAAAAAAAATCTACGAAGCCTTTCCTTTTGAGTACTGGCCAAATGTCAACTTCAAAAAAATTAACTTCTAAACAAGGATTATTATGAAATCCAACCTTTCCGTTCTCACTTCACTCTTTCTCTGTTTTGGGATTCATGCAATCGATTATCATGATTATCCTCCTGTTCCTGAAGAGGAACAAAAAATTGATCAAAGCCTACCCATTTCTGACGTGTTCGATATGGAGTCGATGGTACAAGACTTCATCCTTGAGACGAAGAGAATTGAATTTTCTGAGTATCCCAACGCGTTTAATCCATCGATCATCAAATGGAGGGGTGGTTTGTTGATGAGTTTCCGCACTTACAATCCAAAAAACGGATCGACGAACCCATTTGCTCTCGTCTGGCTCAATGAAAATTTTGAACCGATCACCATCCCACAGCTCTTTGAACTGCCTTTTCATAACCCCGTTCTTCCCTCCAAACAGCAAGATCCTAGGTTGATCTCTATCGGCGAACGCCTTTTTATAGTCTATAACAATATCCTGGAGAGCATCACTCATCGTGAAATGAGAAGGATATTCATCGTAGAACTCTTTTACGATGGTGAGAAATTCACAGCGAGTGAGCCTGAATGCCTAGTCGATTTTGAGGGGAAAAATGAGATGCGTTACGAAAAAAATTGGGTTCCCTTCGACTATAATGGGGAGTTATTCCTCAGTTATAGCATCACCCCTCATCGTATTTTTCGCCCCTGCCTTGGAGAAGGGGCATGCGAAACGATCGCTAACACCCCAACAAAGTTCAAATGGGATTGGGGAACGGCTAGAGGAGGAACACAAGCATTGTTGGATGGAGATCACTATCTCGCTTTTTTTCACTCTTGGGTCGATCGACCGACAGTTCAATCGAACGGAAAAAAAATTTCCCACTATGTGATGGGCGCCTATACATTTCAAGCCCAGCCCCCTTTTTCCGTCATAGCGATCAGTCCTGAACCGATTGTCGCTGAAAATTTTTATCGTCCACCCTATTATAAAACGTGGAAGCCGATGCGCTGTATCTTTCCTGCTGGCATGATTTTTGATGAGAGTGCCATTTGGGTCTCTTACGGAAGGCAGGATCATGAAATCTGGATTGCCAAACTCGACAAGAAGAAACTACTCCAAAGCTTAGTTCCCGTATCCGCAGAGTAAATATGAAGAGAAAATTTCTTTTTTTCACATTTTGCCTTCTGGTCTCTATTGAACACACTTTTTGCAACGAGCTATTAGATTTGGAATCAGCAGCGCAAGAGTTTGTCTTAGAGACAAAAAGGATCGAAATCCCAGGATATCCTCATGCATTCAATCCTGGGATAATCCGTTGGCGAGGACAATTGCTCATGAGTTTTCGCGTCATTCCCGAACGGAAACATTCTTACAATGGAGAGATTGGCCTGGTTTTTCTCAATGAGGAGTTTTGCCCAATGAGTGAGCCACAATTGTTAAGTCTTAGAGATGAATATTCCCCCGTTCCCTGTCGTGCAGAGGATGCCCGTCTCATCACCATGGACGATAAGCTCTACATGGTTTACGACGACAACGCCGAACCTAAGCTCAGTAAAGGGGGCTTTAGAGTCTATGTCGCTGAGCTCCGTTATAATGGGGAACATTTTATCGCTGATCCCGTCGAGTGTTTGAGCCATTTCGAAAACGAGAGTAGAAACGTGCGAGAAAAAGCATGGGTCCCTTTCGACTATGAAGGATATCTCCTTCTAGCCTATAGCATCGATCCCCATCGCATTTTTTCCCCCCATCTCGATGGAACAGGCATTTGCGATACAATTGCATGTACAGAAAACCCAATTGTCTGGGATTGGGGAATTTTGCGCGGAGGAACGCCCGGCTTCATCGAAGGGGGAGAGTACCTCGCTTTTTTCCATTCTTCCATCGATATGGCGACAGCCCATTCCGATGGGAAAAAAATAGCCCACTATTTTATCGGGGCCTATCTGTACTCTAGCGAGCCCCCATTTACCATCACTAAGATCAGCCCTGAACCGATCATCGGCAAAAACTTCTACAAAGGAGTCAAATACAAACCGTATTGGAAACCGGTCCGCTGTGTTTTTCCCTGTGGCTATATCAGCAACGACAAATACATCTGGATCACTTACGGAAGAGATGACCATGAAAGCTGGGTCGCCAAGCTCGATAAACAGGCTCTATTGCAAAGTCTTGTTCCGTGTAGTCTATAGACTGCATATCGTGCCCGTGCCCGATTAATGCTTTTTCTGAACCAGTCATAATTCGGGCAAGGGCACGCACACGGGCACGTAAATGGGTTATGCAAGAGGTCCAATGATTTTGCCATCTTCGAGGCGGACGATCCGGTCAGCATACTTTGTGATGCGCACATCATGGGAAACAACGATCAGGGTCTTGCCACCCTCTTTTCCAACGATCGAGCGAAGGAGCTCCATCACTTTAATCCCCGTGTCGTGATCTAAATAACTCGTCGGCTCATCGCAGACGATCAATTCAGGATTGTGGATCATCGCGCGCGCAATCGCCACTCGCTGCTGCTGCCCCCCTGAAAGCTCGCTCGGAGAAGTATCAACTTTTTCAGGAATGCCGACGTCAGAAAGGAGATGTTTTGCCTTTTCCATGCTTGAGCTTCGATCTTTTCCAAGAAGGAGGAGGGGGATAGAGACATTTTCAGCACAAGTCAACATGGGGATGAGATTGAACGATTGAAACACAAATCCCACATGGTTGCCCCGATAATGTGTTTTTTCCCGATCGGGCATATGATTGAGATCGATGCCAGAGATGAGACATTCCCCTTCCGTTTGCGTGAGGATACCGGCGATCACAGAAATGAGTGTTGTTTTCCCCGATCCCGATGGTCCCATGAGCATGAGGAGCTCCCCCTTTTTCACTTCCAAATCGACCCCCCGAAGCGCCTCCACTTTCGAGGTTCCAGCTCCGTAGGTCTTTTTAACATTCTTACAACTCACTGCAATTTCCATGATCTAACTCTTAAAGACGATTGCGGGGTCGACACGGACAACTTTAATGACACTGAATAGCGCTGCTATAAAACAGATAAAAAGCATCGAAAATGCGCTGAGGAGATAAAGCCACCATGGCAGACTGAAAGAAAGTTCTGTCGTGCGAAATATCCACCCAAAAGCCGCAGCCGCTCCAATCCCAATCCCCCATCCGATTGCACTGACCAGGAGTGCCTGGACAACGACCATTTTCACGAGCAAGGAATTATCGGCGCCCATCGCCTTGAATGTCCCAAAATAGGGGAGATTATCAAGGGTAAAATTAAAGAAAGTCTGGCCGGCGATCGCCATCCCGATGATGAAACCTAAAACGATCGCCACACCGAAATTGACCACGATCCCGGTGTATTTGGCGTAGTACAACATCGTGAGCTTTTGAAAACCCCAAGTCGTATAAGCGGCATAGCCAGTGAGATCCTGAATTTTTTTGCAAACCTCTTCAGGATCTAACCCAGGTTTTGATTTGGCAAGGACAAAAGAGAGGATATCTCTGACAATCGGAGCATAGAGCGTCGCGCGTCCATAGGTCATATAAACGACAGGCTGGGATTGGAATGTCCGGGAAACATCGCAGATCCCTGCGACATAAGCCCGATTGTCATTGAGTTCCATCACATCTCCGACTCGCAAGGGGATGACCTCTCCCTCTTTTGTATGAGAGGCGAGCTTCGTCTCTGCTCCGACCTTGTTGACAATGACGGCATCTGGAAAATGCAAGTCGTCGATATTTCCCTCAAGCATTGTGGGGGGGCCCCCAATCAAAGTCGCATCATCGATCCCGATAAAAATGCATGTCTGAAAAATCCCATTGCGAAGACGTGCGGGGATCAGCCCTTTATACATGGGGACTGCCCACTCGATCTCATCGATGCTCCGTATCCGATAAAGGACAGTTTCTTTCATCCCTTTGATATCATCGACAAATTGTACCGTTGGGTCCATCACCCAAATGTTGGGTTGAGATGTGTCTGTGATAAAACTGAATGTCCGTTTCATAATGCCAAAAAAAATCGCCCCTTGCTGAGAGATGATAAAAGAAGCAAAACTTAAACCCACAACCAAACCGACATACTTTAGCCGATCTCCGATCAACATTTTCAGGGCGACGAGGTACATTCCCAATCCCCTCCCAATGCTTTATAAAGAGCGATCAAATCACTTGTCAACGCTTGCTGGCTCTGAACAAGGCTATTTTCAGAATTCAGAAAAGTTTTGTAAGCTTCCAAGACCTGCAATTTATCGACAAGACCTGCCTTGAAGAGATCCTTTGTCAGCTCGAAAGAGGTGTCATTTGCGATCACCTGATCCTCAAAGGAAGCTGTCCGTTTTTGCTCTTCGAAATAGGCGACAAGCGCTCCTTCCACATCTTGAAGTGAAGAGATCACCGTCTGTTCATAGGTCAATAGGGCTTGTCTCTGTAAAGAGTTCGCAACACCGATCTGTCCCCGTGTTTTCCCAAAATCGATCAAATCCCAATTGAGACTCGGACCTATGCTCCAATAGCGGCTCTTGCCGATGATCCATTTGTTCTGTTTATTGCTTTCAAATCCATACCCATTTCCTGTCAAAGAAATATGGGGAAAGAGATTAGCCACAGCAACTCCGATCTGCTCTGTCGCCGCAGCGAGCTGCCTTTCTGCGGCTCTTATGTCGGGCCGTCTCCGCAGTAAATCGGAGGGGAGTCCAACAGGAACCTTATCCATTCCAGAAGGAATAGGAGCCCCCTCTTCAAATTTTGCAGTGAGACCCTCTGGCTGCCTCCCCAAAAGAATGGCAAGTGAGTAAATCGTCGTTTTCAGCGCCGTCTCCAAAACGGGAAGCGCCGCACTATCGCTATCCAATGTCGATATAAAACTTTCCACTTCGATCTGACTGTCTAAACCCGCTTTAAAGAGAACTTCTGCCAAAGCGAGCTCTTCTTCATCCGACCAAATGATCTCCTTTGTCAAATCGATCTGTTTTTGCAAAGCGCGTATGGCGACATAATCTCGAGCCACTTCGCTCACGACTGTAAGCATGACATTTTGCGCCATCTCTTTGCTAGCTTCCCACAAGTCATAAGCAGCCTGTTTACCCCGTCGAAATTTTCCGAAAAAATCGAGCTCCCAAACCGCATCAAAACCGACCTGAAAAAAATTTTCAATGGATGGAGCCAGGGGAGAGCTGATCGATCCGCTAGTGATGCTCGAGCTCGGAGAGACGCCACCTGCAGCCGCTATTGCCGTTGTCGAAGAGACAAGATTTTGGCTGAATCGGGAACGGATCGCAGTCGCATTGAGATCGATTTCAGGCCACAGATAGGAGCCTTGGATCTGGTACTGTGCTCTGGCTTCGACGATCTGTTCCAAAGCGATCCTCAGATCGTAATTGGAGCGATAAGCCTCTGCGATTAAATCATCGAGCAAAGGATCTTCAAATTGTTTCCACCACCTGCAAAGCTCCTCATCCGTGACATACTCGGCACCATCCCTTTCTTCAAATTCGAGAGGCATGGCAGTTTCTGGCCGGTGGTAATCGGGCCCAACCATGCAGCCGCAAAGAGAAAGGAGTAGGATTGACCAAATAGACCTCTTGCATAATCTCATTTTCGTGCCCGTGTGCGTGCCCGTGCCCGTGCCCGAATTACGATGTTTCAGAAAAAGCATTAATCGGGCAAAGACACGGGCAAGGGCACGGGCACGTAAATTGGGTTGTGTAAGAGGTCTAATGGGTTTCATGGACCGAATTCCACCCCACTTTTCCTATTCTCCTTGACCTGTTTCGACCTTCCAGCCGGCGCACCCTGCCCAACCGGATTGGGAAGCGCTTCGATATAAATATCCAAAAGTTGTCCAGCGTAGATAGGCAGGTCCCTTTTTTCGAATCGGTAGAGCACCTGAAGCACACGTGTATCTATCCTTTCGATCGTCTCTCCGGTGAGTGAAGTTTTCGGAATGATGTAAGGCTCAACTCTGGCAAAGGTCATCGGAAAATGGATCCTTGCATTTCCTCTGACAAAGGCGGTTGCCTGAGCTCCTTTTTGAAAGCGCCATGCATCTTCCTCATCGATGTCGATTCGCATCTGTAGCGGAGAGACTGTTCCCATCAGGATGAGCGCCGTCTCCAGATTGACATAAGACTGGGTCACATTGTAAGAAACGGTAGGGTAGATCTCTCCCAGATGGGCATTGACCTGCAAAATTTCTCCGTCGACAGGAGCGCGTACAGTTGAGCGACCGATGTCCACCTCGACTTGGTGAAGCTGAGCTTCTGAGACTTTGACCTGTTCTTCCGCCTCTTTCATCGCGTAGTAAGCCAACTCATAAGCCTGCTGACTCACCGCTCTTTTGTCTGTCAATCGCTGGTAAAAAGAAAATTGGGTCTTTTGATTTTCATATTCGATGATCGCCGCTTGTAATTGTCTGAACGCTGTTTCTCTCTGCGCTTCCAAAAGACGGGTGTCGAGTTTAAAGAGAGGATCCCCTGCTTTGACCCGATCCCCCTCGACACAATAAACCTGCATGATCAGCTCGATAAAAGGAGTTCCAATCGCGATGTTTTCCGTCGATGCCTCGATAATTCCCGCTCCATAAATCGCATATTCATAGGGAGATTTCGATGCCTGAAACGGGATCGGCGCCAGGGGAGGGCTTTTCTGGCTCCAAAAGACCACTAGAAGTGCTACTAAAGCACCGACGACTGCTATCCCAGGTAACAAATACTTGTGCAGCATGAGATCTATCCTCTTCTCGAGGATATAGAGCTAATCTGAAAGATTATCAACTATTTTATTGAATCGTTTGATACAGACCTATTTCGTAATTGGCTTTGCCCGAAAAAATCGATGATTTTTTCGCTGATTTTTAGAGTCTGCTTGCAGACTCGTATTGCGTCGATGAAGCGACCCCAAGTGGGTCGCTGAAGAGACGCAATAAAAATCGGCGGAAAAAGGGCGGTTTTTACGGGCAAATGCAATTTCGAAAGAGGTCTATTGATTCTTTTTAGATAAAAATGTATATTTTAACCCATTTTATACTTACATAAAAACATGGAACATCAACAAAGAGTTGTCATCATCGGCGGAGGTGCTGCAGGGATATTTGCAGCTGCCATCTGCTCAGAAATGATGCCAGGTGTTGAGGTCATCGTCTTAGAAAAGACAAAACAGTTGCTCTCCAAAGTGCGCATCTCTGGAGGAGGCCGCTGCAATGTGACACATGCCCAGTTCGATCTGAAAAAATTAGTTTCCAATTACCCTCGGGGAAACAAAGAGCTGCTCGGCCCTTTCCATCGATTCCAACCTCAAGACACGATCACCTGGTTTAAGCGGCGGGGCGTAGAACTGAAAACAGAAGAAGATGGCCGAATCTTTCCTGTCACCGATTCCTCAGAGACGATCATCCATTGTCTACTAACAGCTGCCAAGAAAGGAGATGTCGATATCCGCTGTGAACACGCTGTCCGCTCCATAGAGAAAAATGGAGATCGATTCACTCTGAATTTAGAAAAAACAGCCCCATTGGAGTGCGATTATCTGATTTTAGCTAGCGGTAGCAACTCCCATGGACATCAACTCGCTACTTCCCTTGGACATTCCATCGTTCCACCTGTCCCCTCGCTGTTCACATTTAATGTTCCCTCCTCCCCGTTGAATGATTTAACAGGAATTTCCGTTGAAGATGTTGAAATTTCACTCAAAGGAACTCCGTTTAAACAGCGGGGAAGTTTGTTGATCACCCACTGGGGCTTCAGCGGCCCCGCAGCGCTCAAGCTCTCCGCCTGGGCAGCACGCGATCTTCACGCCTGCAACTACTGCACTGAAATTGGGATTAACTGGATCCCTTCCTTCAAAAAGGAGCAGGCGTTAGAACTCCTCTCCCAAATCAAACAACAGAAACCCAAAAAAGCATTCGATCACGAAAATCCCTTTCCCCTCTCGATGAATCTTTGGAAACGACTACTGACTTTAAGCCATATTCCCCTTGGCACCCCCATGGGACATTTAGCGAAAAAAGATCTCGTCTGTCTCACAGATAGGTTGACCCACTCCTCTTTTGCCCAGGAAGGTAAAACCACCTACAAACAAGAATTTGTCACTTGTGGCGGCATCTCACTTAAAGAAGTTGACTTTAGGACGCTCGAAAGCCGGCTAGTGAAAAACCTCTTTTTCGCCGGAGAGGTCCTAGATATCGATGGGGTCACTGGAGGATTTAACTTCCAAAATGCTTGGACGACAGCTTACCTCGCCGCGTCGTGCATTGCCGATAGGGGATCGGGCAACATTGTGAATAAAAAAATTTACATTTAATTAAATAATTGTTATCAACGATTAACATCATTAAATTACTTTAAAAACAAACAAAGGAATATTATGACGATAAGCAATATTTTAATACACGGAGATCGACTCATTAGTGCTTCCGGGTTATCTAACGGAATTATTTCCGGGTTATCTAGCGCATTAACACATTTCCAAGCACAACCAAGTGCTGCAAACGATGGCCGAATACAGATATGGGATTTAAGTTCCAGCCTAGGTACAAATAACAACATTGTTATTTCACCTTTTCTAATGGGCATCCCTGCGCGATTACCAACCCTTGCTGCTTCCTTGAAAGACTTCCAATCTCATACTTCCAATGTTTCCCTCCAAAATTTCGACTGCACTTCTTTGGAAGAAGACCCTCAATTGACCTCTTCGATAGTGATATGGGCTGAGAAACTTAAAGAGGCTAAGGATTTTAAAGATCCTCGAGTTTGCTCTCTTTTTAGTACACGTCTCCTCTCGGTTGTGCAGTATTCTACCCAAAATCCAAAATACTTAAAATTCTTTAAAAAAGAACTCGTTGATGTGACGAGCAGTTGTGTAGACAACGCATCGCTCGGGCTCAATACGTTGGAAATGAAGAAGAAAATCATGCAGTCTTCAAATGGATCCTTTAGGACAATTTTTAAACTATTCAAAGGAGATTTTTCCATCAAAGTACTTCAAGAATGCGCGGTTCAAAAATTAGTTCAATGTCGGGAAAATGGAATATGGGTCGATGATCTTGAAGTAGAGCTTGGCTTTCAAGTTGACCTGCGAGAAAGGCTTAATCTTCCCATCGAATGCAACGATATGAACTTTCGTCGATGTTCTGCTCTCACAGATACCGATTTAGATGAGGCAGAGAAATGCGTTAACGACACTTTAAGAACTAACCGTTTCCGTGACTTTCTAATGGATCAAAAGATATGGATAAAAACAATTGAAAAAAATCTCTCCAAAGATCTCGCAATAAAGCTAGATCCAATTATCGAAGAGATGGGAGAGTTCGATGAACATCGTGAAGAGATCTCAAGTGAAGAGTATCAGACACATTCTGCTTATCTCAAAGAAAAGTATGATAACGTCAAGAAGGCGTTGCTATTGGAGATCACAGAAGACGCTATTCTCGTGGAGTCCCCGTTAGTTTGGTAAAAATAAAAACCGGCTGTCGAGCAAGACGACTTATACCGAAAATGATTCAAAAGTTGGCCTGGGGCTTTGACGCAGTCCAAGACCAACTTTTGAAGTTTCTTGAGTATATATCCTCTACAAAACGAAGTGCCCCAGCAAAAGCTGAGGCAAGACACCGATCGAGAGCTCCCGATCCATATAACCCAATCTTAAATCATCTTGCTGGAAAAAATCAATCCCGAAAAAACTTCTCTGTGGTGAAAATTCTTTAGAGTCCTTGTACAGCGTCACAGAAATCCATTGAGAAACAAAAATCCTTGCTCAGTCCCAAAAAAAATCTAATATTTAATATATAAAGCGATTATTTTATAAGTTACTGATATTTAAATAGATATGTATTTAACATCGAGAACACCCACCAATAATGTAAAATATTTTTTGAATCAAAACTCTCCGTTAAGGTAAGGATGGAAGGATAGCCTGGCAAAGGGTGGCCCCCTTCGCCTGCAGTTTGCTATTTGGAGATCTTTAATGGGAAAAACAGCGGAACATGAGCGTCTCGAGAGCTACCGCTTGCAACGGTCCAAATGGAAAAAATGGGGCCCCTATTTGAGTGCGAGGGCGTGGGGCACGGTGCGGGAAGATTACAGCGAAGAGGGAAACGCCTGGCAGTATTTTTCCTACGAGATGGCGCAATCGCGAGCCTATCGCTGGAATGAAGATGGGCTCGGAGGGATTTGCGACCGGAACCAACGAATCTGCCAATCCCTTTCTTTATGGAATGGAAAAGACCCCTTTTTAAAAGAGAGGATGTTCGGCCTCAGTGGACATGAAGGGAACCATGGGGAAGATCTCAAAGAGTACTTTTTCTATCTCGACAATACGCCGACCCATAGCTACATGAAGATGCTCTATAAATATCCACAGAATGAATTTCCCTATCAGCAGTTGAGAGAGGAGAATAAAAAGCGGAATTATGGAAATCGTGAATTTGAACTTCTCGATACAAAGATTTTCGATGAAAACCGCTATTTTGACCTCTTCATCGAATACGCCAAAGCAGATGAAGAAGATCTTCTCATCCGTTACACCCTCTATAACCGGGGCCCTGAGAAAGCGGAATGTCTCTTGCTCCCCACGATCTGGTTCCGCAATACATGGAGTTGGGGATATGGTGAAAAAGGGCCTACTGGAGATGAAAAGGGAAAGCCGAACCTGAAAAAAGGTTTTCAGACTCAAGGACTCTCAACGATCGAACTCTCCCACCCGGTTGAGGGCAATTACTATCTCTATTGTGATGAAGGTCCCGAGCTCATCTTCACAGAAAACGAGACGAACAGACAAAAACTCTTCAATTTGCCCAACGACACCCCTTATGTGAAAGATGGCTTCCACCGTTATCTCGTGAAAAGAGAAAAAAATGGGATCAATCCCCAAGAAAAAGGGACAAAAGGAGCCGCCGTCTATCGAAAAGTGATCGGGCCAGGAGAAAAAGCGACAATCCGATTGAGATTAGCGAGCAAAGGAAATGAACACCCTTTTGAGGATTTCGATCGAGTTTTTGAAAAGCGGCAAAAGGAAGCTGATGAGTTTTATGCAACGGTCCATCCCGATTCCCTTAAAGAGGAACTAAAAAGTATTCAACGCTCTGCCTTTGCTGGACTGTTGTGGAACAAACAATTCTATTACCTCGATACAGAACAATGGTTCAAAGGGGATCCCAATGCTCCCATTCACCGTAGAATAGATCGAAACAGAGATTGGGCCCATTTGACTACCTTTGACATCTTTACGATGCCCGATAAATGGGAATTCCCCTATTTTTGTGGCTGGGACACCTCTTTTCACTGCATCCCACTTGCCCTCATCGATCCCGATTTTGCCAAGCGGCAGATCGAGCTACTCACTCGCGAATGGTATTTGCACCCTAACGGACAGCTCCCTGCCTATGAATGGAACTTCTCCGATGTCAATCCCCCTGTTTTAGCTTGGAGCGCATGGCGGACGTTCAAGATCGACGGCAAAGCTGCAGGAAAACACGATCGGGATTTCATTAAAGGGATCTTTAATAAACTCTTACTTAACTTCACATGGTGGATCAATCGGAAGGACACAGAAGGAAAGAACGTCTTTCAGGGAGGATTTCTCGGTCTCGACAATATCAGCGTCTTTGACCGGAGCAAACCCCTTCCCACGGGTGGATATGTCGACCAAGCAGATGGAACAGCCTGGATGGCATTTTATTGCATTCTCATGCTCCGTATCTCTATCCACCTTTCCTTTGAAGAACCTGTTTATCAAGATATCGCGACCAAATTCTTTGAACATTTCCTAAGGATCGCTGGAGCGATGACCAATGTCGGTGAGCAAGGACACTCTCTTTGGGATGAAAAAGATCGATTTTTCTACGATGCCTTGCATCTTCCCGATGGTCGCATCACCCCTTTAAAAGTGAGATCGATCGTCGGACTGCTCCCTTTGCTGGCAGTGGAGACATTAGCTCCAGAAGGGATGGAAAAACTAAAAATATTTTCCAGGCGCGTCGATTGGTTTGTCAGCAAGCGACCTCATATCAGCGTCAATTTGCCTTGCCTCTACCGACCTGGGGTGGGCAAGCGGCGCCTCCTTTCGATTTTTACTGAAGATCGACTCATCGATATTCTCAAATACATGCTCGATGAAAAAGAGTTTCTCTCTGAATATGGGATCCGCTCTATTTCGAAATACCATCAAGACCAGCCATTCATTTTTCAGATTGACGGACAGTCCCATCTCGTCCGCTATCTTCCCGAAGAATCGGACAGCGGTCTTTACGGTGGAAATTCGAATTGGCGCGGACCTGTATGGTTCCCTATCAATTTTTTGATCATCGAATCGCTCCAAAAATTCCACCATTACTATGGAGATTCCTTAAAAGTGGAATTTCCTACTGGCTCAGGAAAATTAATGAACTTATGGGATGTCAGCATGGAGCTATCGAAAAGATTGATCCGCCTGTTCACAAGAAATGAAGAAGGCAAACGACCGATATACGGCCAAACGCAAAAATTTCAAGAGGATCCCCATTGGAAGGACCTGATCCTCTTCAATGAATATTATCACGGAGATAATGGAACAGGTCTCGGTGCTAGCCACCAGACCGGTTGGACAGCACTTGCCGCTAAACTCATTCAACAAGCAGGAACGGCAGTGTGAAAATCAGAGACTGTCCACGAACTAAGCTTCTGTCGATTTTCGGGTTCTTTTGAGCCGATTTTCGATTCAAATCGCAGGGGTAATATCAATGCGTATATTACCCCTGCGATTTGAATCGAAAAGCGGCCAAAATAATCCCGAAAATCGACGAAGCTTAGTTTGTGGACAGTCTCTCAAACAAAACAAACCCTAAAGGAGGGAAAAAAATGAAAGCAAAAGTAACAGTGTTCAACAAGAAAAACATTTGTAGTGGGATCGTCGGCGGTCTAATCGCTGGTGTCGTCTTCGGATTCATATTGATAAGACTTGAAATCCTCTCCACCGCGGGCCGCCTCATGGGCATGACCGATCCCCTTTCAGGGTTCATCGTCCATTTGGTCTTTAGCGCCATCCTCGGCTTGATATTCGCACTGGTTTTTGCCAAAGGATGTACGAATTTTTTCAGCTCATCGCTCTGGGGAATTTTCTATGGAATCCTTTGGTGGTTCTTCGGCCCTTTGACACTGTGCCCTTGGGCAGCTGGACGACCTGTTTCATGGAGTTCAGGTGCAATGTCTCATGCGTTTCCTATGTTACTCGGGCACCTCGTTTTCGGCCTTGTCCTCGGTGTCAGCTATTTTTGGATGAGAAACCGCAAGTAGCACTTTCCCGATTTTTAAATCCACTTGAGTATGCACCCAAGTGGATTTAAAATTATTTTTATATAAAATATGCTTTTTAATTAAATTAATTTACAAAGAACATACTATTTGCTATAATTATAATTCCTGAAAACAAATAAAAGGTTTATTATTATGGTTAATTCAATTCAAATAGTTCCAACAGATATTTTAAGTGAAGTCTATATTCAACTTAATGATTCAGATGACATAACTGCTTGTACGTTAGTATCTAACGAATGGAATCAGACAATCAGACAAAACTTAGTCTGTAAACAAGTGATAAGAAATGTATTCCCGCAAGTTGATGAGCAGAACTTCCCTAGAAATAATTGTTATGAGCTATTTAACGCCCTTCAATTAAGTAAACAAATTCCTTCAAACTTTAATATTCGATCTCCTGAAATTGACGCTTTGAATGCGATCGACGCTGAACTCGAACAAATGAGACCTATGTGTGGCTATCACCACGATTATGATCAAAGAGTTTCTGTTCGACTTGACCAACTTCCAAATAAGATTCAGGAAAGAATCTACGGTCTTTTGAAAAAAATATGGCAACCCAACATCGGCTATGTCTCTCCTGAATGGGGAAAGCAAATTTTTCATAGTGGAGATCATCGACGGAATCTTCCTAGCTGCACCGTTAGAAGAGGTGTCATTTCAATAGCTATAGGCATAGAGAAGCTCTCCACACTTGGTCGCATCTTGATGCCTCAGAATGGTTTTTCTGAAAGAAGCAGAGAAAAGGCAATCAAACAATTTGCATTCGGAATAGGACAGGACATCAAAGATGGGATCTATCTGAAGATTGAGTTTCTTTTAACCAGGAAAGGGTTATTCAATCCCAATTCTTCGGGAAAGGAAGCTTTCTACGATCCCGCTATCCCTACAGTTTTTAAAGGTGCAGCGATCAATCGGTATGTACATAGTCTAGCCAACAACACCTAAGCATTTTTTTAACGAGAATTCTGAAATACCCGGTCCTTAAGGACCGGGTTTCCTCCTGATACTCTTTACAGATTTTTATTGACAAAATTTTCTATTATTTTTTATCTTCGACCCTGTTTCTGAATCACCACTGTGAATTGAAATGGAAAAGACTCTCCGTTTAAGCTTTCAAAAAGACCCCCTTACCCTTGACCCACAAAAAAGCAGTGACCCCATCTCTACAGCGATGATTTTTCTCATCTTCAAAGGGCTCACTCGCTTTGGTGCAGATCATACGATCCGCTGCGATTTAGCTAACTCGTTTCACATTTTAGATGGCTACAAAAAATACATCTTTCAATTGGGAAAACATTTTTGGTCTGATGGCACTTTGATTACAGCTCATGATTTTGTCTATTCTTGGAAACGGTCTCTCTCTTCAATTTTTCCCGTGTCGGCGGTGAATTTTTTTTACCATATAAAAAATGCAGAAAAAGCAAAAAAAGGACGACTTTCTCTGGATAAGGTCGGTATTCATGCAGAGAATGACTCCACACTGGTAGTAGAACTAGAACATCCCTGTCCTTATTTTCCCGAACTCACATCATTTTGTCCTTTCTTTCCCATTTCTTCTAGAGCGAAAGAAGGGGAGGTTTTTTCTATCTGCAGCGGAGCCTTTCAATTGCAAGATTGGAATAAAGGAGAGGCGATATCTTTAAAAAGAAATCTTCTCTGTAATGACCCTGTACAACTCAACGGTATCCATATCAGAATCGTTCCTGATGAAAAAGAGGCTTTCAATTTATTTGAGAAGGATCAGTTGGATTGGATCGGAGATCCCATTTCCCCTCTTCCCGTCAACTACTTACCTGCTCTTTTCTCGAACAAGCAAATCAAGCCAATTACTGGAATTGTGAGCTGCTGGTTTAATACGCTCAAATCCCCTTTTTCCAATGTCAATTTGCGAAAAGCCTTCGCTTATGCCATCCCTCGCGAAAAGCTACTGAAAAAACTTCTTATCCCAGATGCTTTATCGGCAAATCATATCTATCCTAGCATTTTACAAGACGATGATTCCCCTCCAATACTAGAATCTCAAGAGATGGCAAGAGAGCTATTTAAAGATGCTCTAAATGAAATGAATCGCAAACAACTAAAAATCACTCTTAGCCATGAAGCTACAGATGTGTTTTCACGCATCTCAGCTCTATTAAAGGCTTGTTGGGAAGAAACGTTTAATATTACTGTTAAGCTCGAGCCTCTATCCTTTAAGGATTTTTTTCAAAGACTTCCACGCCACCAGTTTGAAGTTAGCCTGCTTCGGGTTCTTTCGCAATATACAGATGTGATCAACTTTTTGGAGAGATTTGAATCTAGAGATCTTCCGAAAAATTTTTCCGGTTGGGAAAATTCAAAGTATAAAACCGTGCTTAGACGGTATCAAAAAACTATCGACTCTACAAAACGTCAAGCTTTAGCAAGGCGAGCTGAGAAGATCCTCTTAGAAGAGATGCCAATTGCACCGGTTTATTATAGCCATTATGCTTACATGCAAAAGCCCTATGTTCATAACTTTGCCATTTCACCGACTGGGATTGTGCAATTCGACCGAGTGACATTGGAGAAAAACCAGAATTCTCTTAAAGAAGATCTCTTGGAAGTTGGCGGTTAAAAAACCGTTCATTTTACGTGCCCGTGCCCTTCCCCGATAATGCTTTTCTGAACCATCTTAATTCGGGCAGCACACGGGCACGTTGGGTTATGCAAGAAGTCTATTTGATGCTGATCACCGATTAGTTTTGAAGGTCTTTTGCTGAAGCCGTTTTTGGATTGTTTTCGCGCACCATCATCACACCACATCCCATTAAAAGAATACCGCTTAGTATTTTCATACTATCTAGCGTTTCGTTCCATATCAGCCAACCAAAAAAAGCGCTGAATAAAACACAAAAATAGATAAAACCCCCAACAAGATGAGGAGAGACCAGTGCATAAGCACGAGTGATCAAATACTGATGAACAAGACCCAGCACAGAAATGGGAAGGATATAGATCCAAAGTACTGAAAATGGAACTTGTTCCCATGAATGGATACAGGGAACTGCGCTGATCGATCCTGCTATTAAGGTGCTATAAAAAAGGATGGCAACGGTATGTTCTGTCTTTGACAATTCATGTAAAGTTACCGCCATGATAGCCCCCAAAACTCCGACGCTCAAGGAAGCAAAGCTTGCTAGATGAAGCATGTCGAGGTTGGGTTTTAACAGGAAAAATAAAGAAATAAAACCCATAAATAGCAGGCAAATCGATTTGATCGAAACCTTTTTTTTGTAGAAAACCCAACACATCAGAGGGATGAAAAGAGGAAGAGTGTATTGGAGTAAAATTGCATCCCCCAATGCGAGATGTTTTATTCCATAGATCGAACAATATATGGATAGAGCGACCAGAATCGATCTCCCTAAATACAGGCTTAATCTCTTTGTCTTTAAAAGTTGCCTGTGTTTTAAAAGAAAAGGGGATAAGATCATAAGATCAAAAAAAAACGGAGAAACAGGAAAGTCTCTACTCTTTCTATAGGAGTGGATTTTATAATTGAAGACCTAATAGCAAAAAAAAATGAAGATAAGATCGCAAAGAGAATCCCTTTTTTTCGCTGATCGAGATGCATCTATTCCCCCTTTATATCAGGCTCCATATCCTACAGAACATCCGCAGTCGCAAGTGCCTTTCGCATTTGGATTTAAGATGGTAAAACCTAATTTTATAAGTCCTGTGAAGTTTTCATCGATAAAACCCTCTTCAAAATCGATGAGAGAACCCAGAAGTCTTTTTATGCTTAAGCTAGGCACAGAAATTTCTATTCCGTGAGAATAAAAAATGAGATCCGTAGGATCAGGATGGGAAGAAGGTTCGAGACTATACTCAAAACCGGCGCCACAAGCCGCAGGTTGATCTGCAAATTTAACCCCCCATCCGTTTTTCCCTTCTTCGCATAACATTTCTTTCAACTTTATCGCAGCTTTTTCAGTGATTGAAATTTGATTAAGGTTTGTTTGCTCTTCCAGAATGCCATTAAGCCTTTTTATGAAAGGATCGGTTTCACTTTGGTTCTTTCCATGTTTTGCTAAATAAACCTCTAATGTTTCCTCAGGCAAGTCATGAGGAAAAGAGGCGAAATTTTTAATCGCTCGTCGAAGTTTTTGTGCTTGTGGAGGAAAGTTGAGGACAATCTCATTGACTTTCATTTCCTTGTGAATGATTTGTGTTGTGTTGCTCATAAAAGTATCCTCTGTGTTAAATCTGTATCAAATTCAGGGTAAGGGGTCAAGTGATCAGCAGACTACCAAAATATTGGAACAATATTCAAGGGATACTTTTTTCTCTCTCAAAGATCTGAGGAGATCACGATCCTGGCTCCTTTTGCCCTCATCCGTTCAAAGGCCTCCTGCTCATCTTGGGATTTAAGATTGATGGGGCGGCATCCATCGGCGATGACAGAGACTGTGAATCCAAGATCGATCCCATCCATTGCAGAATAGAGAACGCAGTAATCGGTCGCAACACCTGCGATATAGATTTCATCGACGCCGCGCCTTTTCAAATCATTGGCAAGCCCTGTCGATTTAAGATGGGCATTGTCAAAAAATGCACTATAGCTATCGATATTCTTATCTGTCCCTTTGTAAAAAAAGGTAGAGAATTTCGTCTTATCCAGAGAGGAGATCAGCTCAGCTCCATGTGTGTTTTGCACGCAATGGACAGGCCAGAGGATTTGATCGATCTCACCCACTCTGATGATATCCCCTACTTTTTTGCCGGGATGATTAGACACAAAACTGACATGGTCAGCAGGATGCCAATCCTGGGTCGAGATGACAAGAGGGAACTTTGGGATGAGGGCGTTGATGATCGGCACGAGCTCATCCCCGTGGGGAACGGCGAGGGGACCACCCGGCATAAAGTCATTTTGCATATCGACGATCAGAAGAGCTTTCATTTCGAGACTTTCGTTTTGAGTTCGTGGATCAGACTGAGTTTCAATTCGTACAGAGATTTTTCCAAACCGACAAAATAGGGCTGTGGGTTGAGAAATCGACGTGTTGCAGGATGAAATTGGGAAAGTTCGATCAAAGTTTTCTCGCGGATCTCTTTGAGGGGGGGTGATTTATAGACCCGCTTGCCCTCTCTTAAAATAGGGACGAGAAGATCTTTCGACTTGATTTTCGGAGAAAAGGTTTGCAAGTGGGCTGCGTCAAAAGGATCGATACACTCTAAATGGGATGGCAATTCAGAGTGGATATCGTAGATCATATCGGCGATGTAGCCGTTATCGTCATAAAAACGTCTGACTTGTGAAAGACCTGGATTTGTGACCTTGACGAGTTGCTCAGAAAGCTTAACTTTGTACTGCCACTTCCCCTTCTCATCTTTGATCGCGGAAAGTTTATAAACACCATCGAGCGCTGGCTGATCTTTTCCTGTGACAAGGTTCGTTCCGACTCCCCAGATGTCGATTTTTGCCCCTTGATGTTTCAGATCGTTGATGATGAATTCGTCGAGCTCATTACTCGCCATGATCTTCGCCTTTGGAAATCCCCCTTCATCGAGCAATTTGCGCACTTCAATACTCAAGTGGGCAAGATCTCCAGAGTCGAGACGCACTCCGATCATCTCAACCCCTCGATGATGCATTTTTTTTGCAACTGCCATCGCTTTTTTCACGCCGCCGATCGTATCATAGGTATCGATCAGAAAAATGCAATTTTTAGGCATCACTTCTGCATAAGTCTCAAAGGAGGTCTCTTCTTCATCGAAGGCCATGATCCAACTGTGCGCATGTGTCCCTCTGACGGGAATCCCGTAAATTTTTCCAGCGAGGGTATGGGAGGTCGAATCACATCCTCCAATGTAAGCTGCACGACTGGCGGCGAGCGCCCCATCGATCCCTTGAGCACGGCGCATGCCGAATTCCACGACGGGATCGGGCCGAGCTGCCCAACAGATACGAGCGGCTTTGGTCGCAATCAGAGACTGAAAATTGATGATGTTGAGAAGAGGGCATTCGAGGAGCTGGGCATGTAAAATGGGGCCTTGAACACGGAGAAGGGGCTCATAAGGAAAAACCGCCGTTCCCTCCGGCATCGCATCGATATCGCATTTGAATGAAAAACGGCTTAAAAACTCCAAAAATTTTGGTTCGAATATAGAGCTACCATCCGCTGCTTTGAGCTGTTCCAAATAAGCGAGATCGCTCGCCGAGTAATGAAAATTCTCGATGAAATCAAGCGCGATCTCAAGCCCTGCAGCTATGGCAAATCCCCCGTTGAATGGCTTGCGGCGAAAAAAAAGATGGAAAGCTGCTTCTCGATCAGCCATCCCCTTCTTCCAATATCCATAGGCCATTGTCAGCTCATAGAAATCGGTGAGCAGTGCAAGAGATTCTCTATAGGTTGATTTTAGTGGGTCGTTAGATACCATATACTTCTGAGTGCTCCGATTGTCGGGCAATCATTGTACCCTAAAGGGGATTTATACCGAAAATGATTCAAAAGTTGGCCTGGGGCTGCGTGAAAGCTCCAGGCCAACTTTTGAACCATTTTTGGTATAATGTTGACCTTAGTTGAGCGAGAGGATAAAAAAATAGATATGCCACACGATCATCACAGCCATGCTCATGGCAAAGTTCATCGAAAGGCTCTTAATACAGCCCTGATCATCGCTTTTATTTTTATGATCATCGAGGTCATAGGGGGTATTGTTGCCAACAGCTTGGCACTGATCAGCGATGCGTTACATCTATTTACCGATGTTGGCGCACTGGGCCTCAGTTTAATCGTCCTCAAGATTGCACATCTTCCTAGTACCCCTAAAATGAGCTATGGTTATCACCGGGCAGAAATTTTAGGAGCACTCGCAAGCGCACTCTCCTTATGGGCACTTTGTGGGGTGTTGATCTATCAAGCGATTGTGCGACTGATCCATCCTCCCCAAGTCGAAGGACCGATTGTATTCATCATTGCGACGATCGGGCTAGCTGCCAATCTCATGATGATGCGCACCCTGCACGGATCGCAAAAAAACAACATCAACATCCGCACCGCCTATTTGCACGTGATCGGCGATCTTCTCGGCAGCATCGGTGTCATCATCAGCGGCGCCATTCTTTGGCTCACAGGATGGAATCCGATCGACTCGATCATCTCGATTCTTTTTTCTCTGGGCATCGTTTACGGATCGGGGAAAATCATCAAACAGACAATTTCCATCTTGATGGAGTCGACCCCTGAAGGGGTAGATCCCCTTGCTATCCTAAAAGATTTAAGTGCAATTCGAGGTGTCAAGGAGGTGCACGATTTACATGTTTGGACAGTTTCACCGAAAAAAATCGCCCTCAGTGCCCATCTCATCGCTGAGAATACCCATGCTGCTTTAAAAGAGGCGCACCGCCTCATCGAACAAAATTACGGGATCATCCATATGACGATCCAAGTCGAAGACCCCGCCCATTTTGAGCCGCGCTATTGCTATGACTGCGATCATTCGCGATCAAAGCATTGACAATCAATGACTTAAATAAAATTCCCCGTTAACTGAAAATTAGGTATACTGGTCGCATGGGAAAAACAATTTTACAGGCTTTGCTCTTTCTTCTCTTTGCGATCTCATCTGCTGAGACGGCAAATTTTACTTTAGAGCAAAAATTTGCCCATGCAAATGCTGGAGATTTCATCGTCACAGCGCAAGAAGGTAACTATTCCTTGCTTTTCATCCACTCAATCACCACTGACAAGTTGATTCTGGAAGAGATTTCCATCCCTGAGCATTTGATCGATCTAAAAAAAATCGATTGGAAAAAGTGGGTGACAGGCAAAGCCCCTGGCCATACTTCTTGGACCCTCTATGAGATCGACCGCAACAGCGGTAAGCTGATCGAATGCTTTTCCCATAGTAAAAATGGATGGCTCTATTTAGATGAATCGGAGCAGTTTTTGACTCGGTTACTGACACTTCAACTCCACACAGTTGCAGAAAAGGAGCGTAGAAAAATCGGTCCTCCGCCAACTCACAATGAGGAAGATCGTCGCGCCCTTTGGAATCCCCCTCTGATTATCGACGGCCATAAAACCCCTAAACCTTCCTTTGATGTCTTAAAAACAGAGTGGCCCGACGATGGCTCGCGACTGGGCAACTGTTTTATCGAACTCTATTTCACAAAAGAGGACCCCGACTTTCCCTTTCCCTATTGGCTCGAGGTTCAGAGTTCCCATTATACTTTTAAAATGCGCACCATCGATTCGGGACATCATCTCACCTCTCCGCTATTTGGCCCCATGCCCCACCGTTCTCCCCAAATCCTCGGCATGGTGCGAAAAGGAGTGGAGTATTGGACCCTTTCTATCAAAACCCCGGTCTACTCTCAAAAACTCCATCTTTTTGTCCGCGACCTCTATAGCCATCCTAAAACCACGACCCCCGTCCCCTTCTTTGCGCAAAAAGGGGCAGGGCGTGAAGAGATGATCCTGGAAATTGCAATCGCCGATTTAAGCAAGATTTTGAAAGAGGAACACCGCTACCAATGGATTCTCATTCCTGAAGGGGGCCCAGACATTTATGTCGAATCGGAAGAGATCTTTACCTGGAAGCCTTGAAGTTCTAAAAAGACTTTTTTAAATTTACACAGAGATCACAGAGACACAGAGCTTTAAGGTCTTCATTTTTTGCTCTCGCAAAAAATGAAGACCTTAAAGCTCTGTGTTCCTCTGTGTCTCCTGTTCCCCTCTGTGATTGACAATATCTTTCTAAAGTCGGGTGCCCTACTTAAAATTCAGAAAAACTTGCCCACATTTCTAAAAAAACGTAGATTATTCTCCTAATTAACGGTGAGCTGCGATGAAAATTTATTCCCTTCGAAAATCTAGGCATGTTCTCCGCCAGGCGGTGCATCAATTCAGAAAAAAGAAAAAAGGGCTTTCTCCAGAAAATCGCACTTTGCTCACTGAAGCGCTTATGGCTCTCCAAAAAGAAATAATGAATGGAGATCGGGAAAAAGCAGATCAGCTCGCCAAAGAGGTCGAGTCTTTGGGAGCTGTTCATCTGAAAAAGAGATCCTGGGATCATTTAAAAGAGCTCGTCTGTGCCTTAGCCTTTGCCTTGATCGTCGCCGTACTCGTCCGTCAGATGTGGTTTGAGTTTTACGAAATCCCTTCCGGCTCCATGCGACCGACTTTAAAAGAGCAAGATCGCCTGGTGGTGACAAAGACAGATTTTGGAATCAACATCCCGCTGCGCCCTGCAGAGTTCTATTTCGACCCTGATCTTGTCCAAAGGAACAGCATCGTAATATTCACCGGCGAAAATATGGACATCCGCGATGTCGATACGATGTATTTTTATATTTTCCCGGGCAAGAAGCAATACATCAAACGGATGATCGGTAAGCCAGGCGATCTCCTCTATTTTTATGGAGGAGAGATCTACGGTATCGATGCCGATGGACATGATATCTCTTCCCTGCTGCAAATCGACCGGCTTAAAACTATCGACCACATCCCCTTTATCGATTTCGATCGTAAGCTTTACATTCCCCCTAATCCAATCAATGGAATCTACTCCCCGGTTTTCATCTATCAAATGAATGAACCTGTGGTGAAGCTCTCTGTCGCTTCCAATGGCTTGGTGCATGGGGAGATGGTCGTCCCTCCGCAAATCCATAGCTCTGGAGCTCCCCCTGTTGCAGATTATGGGGATTTATGGGGATTTAAAAATTATGGAATGGGCCGCCTTCTCACCCGTGATCAAGTCAAGAACCTAAGCGACCAAAATCCTTCCACGATGGAAGAGGGTTTGCTCTATCTTGAGATCCGGCATCACCCTTCCCTGACCAATGTTAAATTGATCCGTGACGAGCTGGGAAAATTGCGACCTTCTATCGGGCTCAGCACCTCTATCGTCCCTTTGCAAGAGAGCCACTTGAAAGCGATTTTCCAAAACATGTACACGGCCCGCTTTGTGGTAAAAAACGGCCTCGTCTACCGGTATGGAATGGACCCTAAAGTTTCGACAGGGACTATTTTCTTTCCCCATCTCAACGACGTCCCCGATGGTTGTTATGAGTTTTACGAAGGAAAGGCCTATGAGATCAAATGGCAAGGGATCACAAAAGAACTTCCCCCTTCCCATTCGCTCTACCGCTTTGATCCTGCTAAAGTCCAACTCTTCTTTAACTTAGGGATCGAATGGGATACCCGTTTTTCCCCCCATATTAAAAATCAACGCCTCGTTCCTGCCCGGTATGCTTATTTCCGCAATGGAGATTTATACCTTCTCGGCGCACCGATTCTTCTTCAAAGCGATCCCACTTTGCAGAGCTTTTTACAAAGGGAAAATTTACGTAGAGATACATCTAATCCCCAAGCACTTTACCAACCCTTTGAAGATTTGGGCCCCCCACTCGACAAAGATGGCTCTCTCAACTTCGCCACCATTCGTCAAAATGGGATCCTGGTCCCCCCTAAAATGTATCTCGTCTTGGGCGATAACCATGCGATGAGTGCAGACAGCCGCGATTTTGGCTTTGTTCCTGAATCCAACCTGCGTGGTGGACCTGAGTTGATCTTCTGGCCGCCCGGTCCTCGTTGGGGCATCCCTAACCAACTCCCCTACCCTTTCATCAACTTCCCACGTCTCATTGTTTGGTTGATCGCTGCAGTGGGTATCGGAGCAGGTTATCTCTATTGGAGAAAAAGAAACCATCTCCCGCTCAAAATCGAATAATAAAATATTTTAACCACCCGTTCGCTTCGCTCACTAGAGAACACAGAGGACACAGAGAAAAAAATCTAAGATTTCATTTGATTCTTCCTCTGTGTCCTCTGTGCTCTCTAGAGAGCGAAGCGAACGAGTGGTAGAGAAATTTATATTACGACACTTAAAGAGAGTGCAATGGTGGTGGGCTCACTATTGAGGTCCCACTGCGTACCTTCCTCACAGTCAAAATGGACGTGGGTCGCAAGAATCTCATGCATGATGTAATCGCGGTGAAGATCGAAGGCTTTCTTGACTCGGTCTGTTGTCTTCAATTCGATCACGATCCGGTCAGTGACTGCAAACCCCTCATCTCGGCGCATCGTATTGACTTTATTGACGAGTTCTCGAGCAAGCCCTTCAAGTAGAAGCTCCTCGTTTAGGGAAGTGTCGAGCACGATCACGATTTCAGTCGAAGTGGAGGCGATAAGCCCTTCTTTCACCTTCCGTTCCACAGCCACATCTTCTGAGGTGATCTGTATCTTTTCACCTTCTAAAATGAGTTCGATCGGCTCCCCTTTGAGCAAAAGAGAGAGCTCTGAGTGGGTCCATGCTTGGATCGCCGCTTGAGCACTGTTCATCAATTTGCCCACTTTTTTGCCGAGAATCCGAAAATTGGGTTTAGCCACGACAGAGACGAAAGCCGTTTCATCCGATCCAAATCCGATCTCTTTGACGTTGAGCTCATCGGCGATCAAATGTTGCTTTGCCTTGAGAGCGCCGAGCACATCGGGATTTGCCGAGATAAGATAGGCCTTTGCCAGGGGTTGACGGACTTTTAATTTATGTTCTTTGCGCAAGGCATGGCCAAGACTGACGACTTGTTGAGCATAGCCCATCTCTTTTTCAAGCCTCTCATCGCGCCATTTTTGCGTGTAGATTGGAAAATCGCAAAGGTGGACCGATGGAGGAGAGCTCTTCGACCTTAGCTCTAGGTAGATCGCATCGCTGATGAACGGCACAAAAGGGGCAGCGACCTTGGCTAACGTATGGAGCACAGTGTAGAGCGTCTCAAAGGCTTCATCCCGATCGCGAGAGGGGATTTCTGACCAAAATCGGGTACGGCACCGGCGGATGTACCAGTTGGTTAGCTGATCGATAAATCGGACAAAGGGTTCGACGGCGCGATTCAAATGGTAACTGTCCATTCCTTCCGTCACACCATCGATTAGCTTTTGCAACATCGAGAGGATCCACCGATCGATCTCCGCTTTGGGTTCTGGAAATATCTCCTGATCAGGCTGCCAGTGATAGATCTTTGCATAAGTCGAGAGAAAGACAAATGAATTCCAAAAAGGGATGAGCACTTGTCGCAGGACGAGCTCCACTCCCCTTTCAGAAAAACGGAGATCTTCCCCATGCACAGCTGGGCTGCTCATCAAATAGAGACGTACAGCATCAGCGCCATACCGGTTCACGACAGCGATCGGCTCTGGATAATTTTTGAGCCGTTTGGACATCTTCTGACCATCTTCTGCCAAAATGATTCCGTTGACGATCACATTTTTAAAAGCAGGCTTATCGAATAGCGCCGTTGCAAGGACTGTCAGCGTGTAAAACCAACCACGCGTTTGATCTAATCCTTCTGCGATGAAATCGGCAGGGAACCGTTTCAGCATCTCCTGTTCATTCTCGAAGGGATAGTGATCTTGCGCATAAGGCATCGATCCCGATTCAAACCAACAGTCAAAGACCTCGGGGATGCGCCGGAATGATTTTCCGTTTTGCATCACGGTAAGATCGTCGATAAAATGGCGGTGGAGATCTGTGATTTTCTGCCCCGTTTTTTCCTCGAGCTCCTCAATGCTGGACAATGACGATGATCTCCCCATCTTCACTGCGCCAGATCGGGATCGGCGTTCCCCAATACCGGTTGCGGGAGATCGCCCAATCGCGGGCATTTTCCAACCATTTGCCAAACCGCCCCTCTTTGATATGCTCTGGCACCCAATGGATCTGTTGATTCGCATCGAGCATCCGTTCTCTGATTCTTTCGACAGCGACAAACCAGGTGCTCACCGCTTTATAAATCAAGGGCGTATCAGAGCGCCAGCAGAAAGGGTAACGGTGGCGAATCTGTCCATGGTGAAAGACCTTCTTCTCATTCTTTAATCGCCGGATGATCTCTTTGTCGGCATCCTTGACGTAAAGCCCAGCAAAGTCGGGCACTTCAGATGTGAATTTTCCATTGTGATCGACCGGATTAACCAGTTCGATCCCTTCTCTTGCGCAAGCAAAGAAGTCAATTTCACCAAAAGCGGGCGCACAGTGAACGAGCCCTGTTCCTTCTTCTGCAGAAATTGAATCTTCCAAAATCACTCGAAATGCCTTTTGTTGAGCGCGCGCAGCATAATAGGGAAAAAGAGGGCGATATTGCTTGGCGGCAAGGGATCCGCCTGTCAGCTTAGCGACCACTTCGTACTCTTCATGATTTTTAAAATAAAAAGGAAGACGTGAAGCAGCGAGAATGTAATTGTGACCTAATGCTCGGTCTTTGACTTTGACATAGTCGATCTCTTTTTTTGCCATCACGGCGAGATTCGAGGGGAGGGTCCATGGGGTTGTCGTCCACACAAGGAGTGAAGTTTCGGGTTCATCGAGCAATTCAAATTGTACTGTCAAAGAAGGGTCGTCGACTTCTTTGTAGTTGAGATTGGCCTCAAAATTCGACAAAGGTGTGCCCAGACGTGCGGAAAAAGGCATCACTTTAAATCCTTCGTAGACGAGACCTTTTTGAAAGAGTTGTCCGAAGACCCACCACACAGACTCCATGAAATTGAGATCCATCGTATGGTATGTATTTTCAAAAGAGACCCAGCGCCCCATCCTCTCCACTGTCTGTTTCCATTCTTCCGTATAGCGCAAGACGATCGAACGACACTCCTCATTAAAAGCGGCTATCCCAAACGATTCAATCGAGGAGGCCCCCGAAAGCTCTTTAGCTTTCTCAATCTCATTTTCCACAGGCAAGCCATGGCAATCCCATCCAAATCGACGGGGGACATAATACCCTTTCATCGTTTTGTAACGGGGGATCACATCTTTGATCGTCCCGCCGATGATGTGTCCATAATGGGGCAGCCCTGTCGCAAACGGGGGGCCATCATAGAAAGAAAAAATGGGCTTATCCTTCCTCTTTTCAAGGGTCTTTTCAAAGATCCGCTCCTGTTGCCAGAAAGCGAGAACGCGCTCTTCACGTTCAGGGATTGCTTCTTCTTGATTTGGCTCAAACATAACTACATATCGGTTGAGAAAAAGAGACAAAAGATACCCGATCACCCACTTTAGAGACTATCCCATAATTCGCTATAGAATTTTTTTAACGACCAGATGACAAGAAAATAATTTAAGCGAGTTTTCAGAAGAAAACTCGCTATGTTGCACTTCTCTGATGTGTCATGCCGCCGTCGTCGAAACTGTCGATGGTGTCGATGCAGCGCTCCCAGGACCAGAAACTGTCCACTGCGTGGCCAATTGACGCAAATTATCTAAAATGACATGCGGAGTGGCTTGAGGTCTAAAGCTTGGACAAAGTCCAGAGGCACCTTGAACGACAGTCAAAAGACTCCCAAAAGTTTTCACCCGCTCGTTGAGATGTTGATCTAAATAGTTAAAGAAAGGGATGAATTCTCGCTCGTAATCGAATCCATTCGCTACACACGCTCGAGTCATCTCCTGTTTAAGAAGTCCATTATGTCGCTGATAAGCAGTGCAAATTTTGGAGATCGAATCTTCCTGCATCTGCAATAAAGCAGCGCCAATCGCCGCACCAGCAGCAAGATTTGCTTTAGTTCCGAGATCTGGAGAAACTGTTCCCGCAATAGAAACTCCTAATGCAGCGACAGCAAGACCCGTGAGTATCCACTGCTTGCGCATTTGTGAGGTCAGTAATTTGGCTTGTCCTAATGTGACTAAGGAAAGCGCGCTGAAAACCACACTATAGGCAAGATTGTAGACGAGCGAAGCTACGGAAATGAACGCTGCTTCGAAATAGCGCAAACGGCACGACATCCCATTATCAAATTCCTTGACCAAGGGTTGATCTCCAAAATAAACATGAGGGATGCTTTTGAGCGAGACAAAAGTAACATTGGCAAACGCTCCAGAATCGAGGCAATCAATCGCTGTTTTAGCCGGCTTGTAAAGATCGACATCGCTTAACATCCGTCTAAACACAGGGATTAATGGATCTAACTGGAGTGTTCTCGGAGGTACACTCGAAGAACTGGAAGCGGATCCGGAATGTGAGGTCACTAATGATGATATTGCCATAACACACCTGGGGTTGTAATACCCAAGTAACCTGACAAATTGGTTTTTGGCTTCCCCATCATCTTCACTTTAAGGACATCGTTTTAAACGATGTCCTTTTGATCGTCTGCATCGGCCATGTGTTTCCACATGGCTTAGCTTCGACGATCAAAAAATTGAAGCGATGGGCTTGCCAAATTCCCAATTTTTCAGGTTACTTGGGTATAATATTTGGACTCTTCGTTAAAAGATTTTAAAGAAATGATAAATATATTTCATCCCCTTTTGTAAAAAGAATTTTTCCAACGAAGGACCCAGCAAGGAAAGCGGAGAAAAAAACCCATCGGAATGGCGACAAATATTAAGATTTTTTCAATTGGGCCGTACCATTTCGATGCGTAGACCCAAAGACCCTTGCTCATCTGTAAATGTTTCCATAAGCGGCAGTGGTGCAAAAAACTGCGGTGAAATAAATCGATACAAAAGGTCTTTGGAGTATAAACCACCCTATACCCCAAATGATGTACCTCACGGCAAAGGTCAAAATCTTCAAACAATAAAAAATAACGGGGATCAAATGACCTACCCAGCTTTTCAACCACCTCTTTGCGCACTAACATCATCGCCCCTCGCACACTATCGACCTCCTGCTCTTTTTCAGGATCGAAAGGGACATATTGAAAAAGGGGCTTTAATGAAGGAAAAAAGAGAGGACGTTGAGAGAAAAAGTCAAATTGACAACGCAAGGGAGAAATCTTCTCGGTTGTAGCGCTTCATGAGAAAACCCCTCCCTATCGACCAGCTTGCACCCAGCAATTCCAATGCCAGGATCCCCATCCATCCAAGGAATTAACTTATCCAATGCACCAAATTCCAATTGCATATCGGGGTTGAGAAATAAAATATAACGCCCTTTAGCGTGAATGAGAGCTTGATTATTAGCCGCGGCAAACCCTAAATTTTTTACATTTTTGATCAATTTAACGTAGTTGGCATAGCCCCCTTCGATGAGCCCTACCGTCCCATCTGTCGAGCCATTATCGACGACGATTTGTTCATAATTGACCCGAAATGCCCCCAGCGCCACGGAAAGGATTTGGTCGGCGATAAACTCCTTAGACTGGTGGGTCACGGTGATCACACTCACATCGACCATCTCCCTCCAAAACCTAAGCCGTTCATTCTAAGTCACTTAAATATAAAAATTATTTTCATCTTTACTTCTTTCCTCTATATCGGAAAATATAATTACCATGTTATAATTCTAACTGGGGGTGTACTGGTTTCGACTTGGAAATGAAGTATCAGCGGCATGCGGAGGACGTCGGTTGGCCTCCTTAATCATCCGATAAATTATAAACGACAACAATTCACAAGAAGAATTTTTGTTGGCTGCTTAAAACTTAACCGTTTTAGCAACCCGATAGCCTGATGCCCGACCGGGAGCGTCAGAACTATTGTCATTAACCCTGGTATGAACGTTCTTTTGCAGCTTCTTAAAAGGGCAGTTCGAGATCAATAGAAGCGAGTCGGTCCATTGTGTGGCGTCTTTCTCAGGACCGACTGCTGTAAAAAGGCGATAAGCATGTAGTCATTGATAGGGAGTTTGCCAAGGACGAGAGTTCGATTCTCTCCACCTCCAATCCAAATTAAGGCTTCAGTTTCATGACTGAAGCCTTTTGTTTTTAGTGAGATACAACCATAAATTCACATCGAAAAATTCCGCTGCGCAAAGCTCAATTACGCAGTATTTACGCACTAGACTGAATGAAACTGGGGTAAAACCCTACATCTTCTTACCCATTTAGCCAACAAGACGTTGGCCAATTGGCAACAAGCATTTTTCACGAAAAACAGCCTCTTTTTGTGAAATCTATGGTTTTCTGATTGCTAATTTCACAAAAACATGCTAGTTTTTGTGAAAAATAGAGGCTAATCCGAATGCGTCATAGTGCTGAAACAACAATAAAAAATAGAATCACCGAGCACGGTCCTGGTTGGTGCTTTACGCCAATGCATTTTTCTGACCTAGGAAGTGATGCCTCTATCAGGAAAGCATTATCACAACTTGAAAAACAAAAATTCATACGAAGACTTGCTAGAGGTCTCTATGATTATCCTAAAAAACATGATACATTAGGTGTTATTCCTCCCGATTTGAATGAAGTGGCAAGGGCGATTGCAGAAAAAGACGGAGTACTAATTCAACCAGCAGGTGCCCATGCAGCGAATTTAGTTGGCCTTTCCACACAAGTTCCTGGTCGAATTATATTTCTAACTGAAGCTGCTTCCAAAAAAGTCAAAATTGGTAATCAAGAAATAATCTTCAAAAAAACGACAAAGAAAAACATGCTTTCTGCGGGAACTAGAGAAGGTCTTTTGATCCAAGCTTTGAAAAATTTAGGAAAAGATCATATCGATCAAAAAGCACGTAAACAAATTGCAAAATTTCTCGAAAACTCACCTAAAGAGGAAATTAAAAGGAACATGAAATTCGCTCCTGCCTGGATACGAGCTCTTGTTTTTGAAGTAATGGAGCTTAAGCCATGAATGAAATCCATCTTTTAACTCAAGATGAGCGTGAACTTTTCTTTCGAACAGCTGCCGACATCCAAAACATACCTTTTGAAATTATCGAAAAAGACTTTTGGGTTGTATGGATTTTAGAGAGGTTGTTTTCACTAGAAATTGTGAGACCTTATCTTACCTTTAAAGGAGGCACTTCTCTTTCAAAAGTGTATGGATTGATTGATCGTTTTTCCGAAGATATTGATCTCTCCATTGAAAGAGAGTTTTTTGGTTTTGGAACTCCCAACAATCCCGAAAACGCACCCTCTAAGAAGAAACAAAATCTCATTATTGAAAATCTCTCCCAAGCTTGCGCTAACTATGTACAAAATGACATGTTACATGAGCTAACAACCGCGATCGGCGCAAAGCTTGGAACCAACAAGGGATGGCAACTCTTTTCCGATCCAGATGACCCTGATTCCCAAACGTTATTATTTGAATACCAAAGCAAGAAATCAAACGCGGACTACATCCGACCTATTGTGAAAATCGAGATTGGTGCAAGATCAGAACATTGGCCTGTCAACGATCATATCATTCATAGCTATACCAAAGAAGCTTTAAGGGAAAAAATCCACGAGACGGAAACCAAGATTCGTGTGCTGAATGCCGAGCGAACTTTTTGGGAAAAAGCCACTATTCTGCACCAATATGCTCATTTACCTGCAGATAAAAGAATTCCTTCACGCATTTCCAGACACTTCTACGATTTTTTCCGATTACTCAGCTCTCCAATAAAGGAAAAAGCCCTTGAAGAATCATTCTTACTTGAAAGAGTAGCTAATCACAAAAGCATTTATTTTGCATCAGGTTGGGTAAACTATGGCACTGCTAGGAGAGGAACTTTAAAACTTGTTCCGCCACCTCATATTTTGAAGGAACTTCAAAAAGATTACGTACAGATGGAATCCATGCTTTTCAGGGAGATTCCCTCATGGGAATTAATTCTAAAAACGATCGAACAATTTGAAGACGAATTTAATCGCGTTACAAGATAGAATTTTTTTATAAATACAGACCTCTTTTAATGAGTTAAATGATGCAACGATCTGAAAAAATAAATCTTGTGCTTTCTGGAATTACATTTACCGCTTCGAATCTATCACTCGACTTACAAAAGGGGAAAGAAGCAATTTACTATTCTCCGCAGGAGAATATTCAAACCTCTATCGTGTATGACATCAATGCCAAAACTACTGCCGGCCGAATAGATCACTATTCGTTTCATATAGACGGTAATGTGCATGTAAAACACAAAGAAATAAATCGATCAAGGAAAGACAACTCGAGTCGTCCTCCTCTGTATCATCGTATAGGTAGATTTCCAGATGGACTTTTTCCTCAAACCAATCAAACCGTTACTCCGTTAATAGTAGATTCTATTTTTATGAATAGTAAAGAATGGCCTATGCCTCCTAGCCCCGACCAGGCGCCCGATTCATATTATTGGAGTTTCGAAGGACTAAAGCAAATAAGTATATTGGTATTTCTTGTAGACCGCAAATTTCAACATGATTACTTGTATCAATTAAAAATGTTTCAAGAACTGATTTTTCACAAAGCTGCATTTCGAATCCCATTTGTGGATGATTGGGAGTTACTTATTTGCACATCTCCACAAACCCTCCCTGAAATATTCCCTGAGTCTCTGTCGACTTTTGGTCTTTCTTGTGAGAGAAAAATTTGCCCTCATTTTTCAAGACAAATTGTTCCTGGACCAAAGCCTCTTACTTTTGAACACCTGAGTTATGGCCGAAGTATTGTTATGCCTAGGGACGAAGAGACCTCAACTTAATGTTGCCAGCTACCTTTGCCCAGTCAAAAGTTCTGAGTTCGTTCAACTACCTCCAACCCAAATCAAGGCTTCAGTCGTTAAACTGAAGCCTTTTGTTTTTAGAGGCATACAACCAGAAATTCGCATCGAAAAATTCAGCTGCGTAAAGCTCAATTACGCATTAGACTGGATGAAACCAGCATAAAAAGCGCTGCTCCTATTCAACCTTTCTGCTACAATTTTTTTTGAGAAAAGGAGCAGATATGAACATATACATCGATCGATGCTCTAACTTCAAAAAAGTTAAATCGCTAACAAAAATCTACGAGGAGGAAGGACAGGTAAAGCTGATTCAATTTCCGTTTGAAGGAGCAAACTCTAAAATTCAAAACCACAGCGTGCCAACTCAAATCAGCTGGGCCGAATACCATTCTCCTTGGGAAAAAGCCGACTATGCCTGGGAAAATATAAAGCACTCGGAAAAATCCCCCGAAATCCAAAAGATTTTGGGTATAGACCCCCAAAGAGATGGGGACTGTAGGCAACTCGACACAGCTTATAAGAACAAGGCTAGCTTATTTCTTACTTCCGATAAGGGAATCTTGAACCATAAAGACGCGTTAGAGCCCCTATTAGGCTTTATCATCCTCGATCCCGATTCTTCGACCGATTTCCTAAATCTACAAGAACGTATTGCGCTAGAGTCACTGTAACAAGTGTGATAGTTGTAACACCCTAGAGAAATCCAGTTACATCATGAGTCTTTTAGATTGTAAAAAATGTGACAACTTTTTCTTAAACTGCGTAAATACTGCGTAATTTTCAAGAAAATCAACCAATTTCACGCTCATTTCCAATGTATTATCGGGTAAAGGTCGGGAGATACCTTGCAAGTCCAAAGAGCTCAAAAGGCTTACATCCTGCCTGTCTCTGCCTTTCAAAAATTCAGAATAGATCTTCGACTTCTATTTTGTTATATTCATCACTCCAGATTATCAATTGTTAGAGGAATTTATGAGGGAGCAAAAGAAAGCTGCTATTCGTAACAGCACCGCAGAATTTCTAATTTTCACTGGCCAAGCTGGTGAAAATGGCATCGAGGTCCGAATAGTTGAAGAAACTGTCTGGCTGACTCAAAAATTGATGGCAGTTTTATTCGAAGTTTCAGTACGAACCATCAATGAGCATTTGACTAACATATTTAACCAGAATGAGATAGATGAAAATTCAACTATCCGGAATTTCCGGATAGTTCAAAATGAGGGTGGGCGAGAAGTCTCAAGAAATATCGAATTCTATAACCTTGAAGCCATCATTGCAGTTGGGTTCCGCGTTAATTCTACTCGAGCTATTCAGTTTAGGCAATGGGCTACAAGCATACTACGAGATTTTGCCCTTCGCGGCTATGTACTCGACAAGGAGCGTCTAAAAAATGGTTCATTCTTCAATAAAGCTTATTTCGATAACTTGCTGGAAGAAATTCGTGAAATTCGGGCAAGCGAACGGAGGTTTTACCAAAAGATCACTGATATTTATGCAACTGCAATGGACTACAACCCAGAAGCAGAAATCACTCAAACATTTTTTGCCACAGTACAGAATAAGCTTCACTTTGCCATTCATGGTCATACTGCTGCAGAATTAATTGTTAAACGAGTAGATAGTAAGAAGGATAGAATGGGGTTAACAACTTGGAAAAACGCTCCTCATGGGAAAATTCTTAAACCCGATGTTGTCATTGCCAAGAATTACCTCACTGAAAAGGAATTAAAGTCTCTTGATCGCTTCATAACAATGTATCTTGACTATGCTGAAGACAGAGCCTCGCGAAATATTCCCATGACAATGAAAGACTGGGCTGAAAAATTAAACGCATTCCTCCAATTCAATGAAAGAGATATCTTAGACCATCCTGGAAAGGTAAGTCGAGAAGTGGCGAAAGCTTTTGCCGAAAGCGAATTTGAGAAATATCGGATTATGCAAGATCGACTATTCGAGTCAGATTTTGATAGACATATCAAACGTCTTCTAGAGAGCAGCACGAAGCCAATCGAAGAAGAGAAGAGCGAACTTTCTCCCACTCAAAAGTTCTGAATGCGTCTCTCCACCTCCAAAATCTCAAAGGCCGGGATAACCTCCCTACCTTTTTTTAAAGACCGTTTCTTTGAATCTTCCAGTTATAGCAAGGCTGAAATGCAACAACATTAGTTTGGTCCAGTTCATATTATTGCTTTCCAAGTTCTTCCATAATAAATGCTAACATATCTGCGGTGTCATCGATATCGTCTGCACAGTGCCCAGCTTTGTGCTTAACACGCAATAAAATTTCTCCTTCACCAGCCTGGGCCTCTTGCAAAGCAGCTGCATATTTATAGCTATGCAATGGTACTACTCTAGTATCCATATCTGAAACCATGATGAGCATTGAAGGATAATGAGTGCCTGGTTTTATGTTATGATAGGGCGAATATTTTTTTATAAAATCAAGCTCTGTGGGATCGCCCGGATTGCCATACTCTAGTACCCAGAATCTACCCAGCGAAAATAATGGATAACGGATCATGTCATACACACCCCCCGCTGCCACAATCGCACCAAACATGTCGGGCCTTTGATTTGCACAAGCTCCAGCCAACATGGCACTATTACTAAATCCGTATAATGCTAATTTTTTCGGATTTGTATATTTATTCCCAATTAACCATTCAGCCGCAGCCAATAGATCATCAATAGAATTCTGCTTCTTTTCTTTTACTCCTTCAAGATGCCATTTTGCACCATATTCCCCTCCTCCCCTGATACTTGCAGAAGCAAGTATCCCACCTCGTTGCAACCATGCCATCTTCATAGGGTTATAGACGGGAAGGTTTGGCATGCTAAAGCCTCCATACCCACACAACAGAGTTGATGTTTTACCATCAATCACAAGATCCTTTTTATGGGCAATGAACAAGGGAACTTTAGTCCCATCTTTAGTTGGATAAAATATCTGTTGAATAGAATAGTCGTTAGAATCAACCTCAATCTTTGATTTTCTAAAAATGGTAGGCTCGCTTACGCCTAAGTCAAATCTATACAGAGTAGGGGGTCTCACAAAATTGCTAAATGAAAATAAAATGGACGCTGCTTCTAAAAAATCTCTCGTCCCATGAGAATCGGGTTGTCCGTGCCAAAACTTCACCACGCCAATATCTGGCAAGGGAACTTTGCGAACCTCCTTACCGTCACGATCAAATAACGAAAGTTTACTACAAGCAACCTCTTCATAGGAGACCAAAAAATAGTTGCCAATCGGAAAAATATCTGCCAACAAACAGTCCTTTTCAGAAATGATGTCCTGTCTCGAAGAAGGATTCTCTATGTCCACAACAATGAGTTTGCGATAAGAAGCATCTTTTGTTGTGGTAAAATAAAACTGAGAACCTCTATTGCACACAAACCAATAAGTGCCTCCATCAAAAGGAATTAAGTTAATTAGAGGCAAGTTCAAATGCTCTAGATCAAGGCATAGAAAAGAATTGGGCGCCATTGAACCAGTGATAATATCGATCAATAAATAACGATGATCTGAGCTGAGTCTAGGAATGTAAAAATAACTTTTGTTATTTAAGTCCCGATAGATAAGTCGATCTTGGTCCTGAGTGTGGCCTAAACGATGGTAATACACCCCATGGATGGATTGATCATCAAAACAAGAATAATAAAAGCCGAGATTATCGGGAGACCAGCAAACTGTTGAAAATTTGGTTTTTCCAGTGAACTCTGAATGGCTTTGCTTTGAAACAACATGTAATATATTCCACGTCGTCCAATCAGATCCATTTTCAGATAATCCATACGCTATTAGTTGACCATTTGGACTGGGTACATAACCTACAAGCGTGAATGAAGAGTCTCCCCTTATGTTGTCAATATCGAGCAACATCTGAGGCTCTCCTTCCAATCCGGTCTGGATATAGAGCACATTTTTTTGATGAAGAAGATAATTTTCCCCGATGCGAACAAAACTTTTTGGGAAATCCCGATCGTCCAAACTCTGCAGAGTAGTTTTGATTTCCTGTACATAAGGATTAGATTGTTGATATTTTTCAAACTTGGCTCTTTGTCCAGCTAGCCAATCTTGCGTATCAGCGCAATTCGAGTTTTCTAACCAGAGGTAAGGGTCTTGACAAGATTGAACAGAAGCGCAACAAACACAACCAACCAAGAAAAGAGATGCGCTCAAAAAATTAAGTCGAATCATGCAAATCCTCCTAACCATTGTAAATCAGCGATTTCTAGTAATTTTCCTTAAGCAAACAAACCAGTCTAGAAGTAAAATATAAATTTTTCCATTGAAAAGTTCTGAATCCATCTCTCCACCTCCATTCAGGCCAGGTTTTTCAGAACTGGCTTTTTTATACAAACTCGTAAAAACATCGAAATGATTAGTCCTTTTGCATCAAAAATCCAAAAGCGCTTTAACCTAAGACATTGATTTTCAGGATATTGGTTTATTTATTGGCTTTTTTTTATTGATTTTGGTATCATTTGATGCTACTAATTGATCTAGGAAGCAGATGCATTGCAATCGACCATCCGATCGCGAGCTAGATATAAAGATTAAAGCTGCTAAAGCGCTTTAATGACGCAAAATGGACTCTATGCCAATTTTAATAAGGTCGTGGGCGAACTCTATGATTTAGAAATTGAATCACCAAACCAAGTTTGGAAATTAATCATAGAGCTTTTAGACGAAATCTTTCCAAAGGATTATGCGGGTGGAAGGCCTCCCCAAACATCTTATGAGAAGCCAATAGAAGACCAAGAATTGTTTGCTTTTTGTTGGAACAGTAAAAAGCTAGGTAAAATAATGTATCTTAAATTTGCCCTTAAAGAGAACAGGTATTATTACGTGTCTCTACATAGAAGCAAGGAGCAATCATGAAATGTTTAAATTGCAATGGAGATAAATTTGAAGAGAAGAACCATCGATTTTCTCCTGAGGTAAAAGGAGAAGAAGTCGAGGTTGTAGTTTCGGCGATGGTTTGCACTCAGTGTAACAGTCCTCTCATGAATGATGAGCAAATGAGTCAGCTGAGAAAGGCAGCTGCAGATGCATATCGCAAGAAGCATGGGTTATTAACTTCTGAGGAAATCGTGAGTTTTCGTAACTCGTTTGGCATGTCACAAGCTGCATTTGCAAATTATTTAAAAGTAGGCGAGGCAAGCATAAAACGCTGGGAAACATATTTTGTACAAGATGTAGGTCAAGATGAACATATAAGATTAAAATGCGACGAAGCCTATGCAGAATTCAGCGCTCTTAATGTCCATTGGAAAAGTCACCCCCCCGATGTATATAGTGGAAATCGACGCTTTAGTTGGGAGCTTTTTAAGCAAGCAGTGCGATATCTTATAAAATTTGCAAAAAGCCCTCTCTTTTTGAATAAGGCGTTATTTTATGCAGATTTCCTACATTATAAATTACATAAGGTTAGCATTACTGGCGCGAGGTATGCTCATTTGGAATACGGTCCTTGCCCACAACAATATGAAAATCTTATCTATTTCATGATTCATGAAGGTGAATTAATCCGAGCAAAAGGCCGTACTCTTAAAACAAACAAACCTGCTGATCTCAGTATTTTTAGCGATTCTGAAAAAGAGGTGCTTGAAATCATAGCAAATAAAGCCAAACCAGATGGCGGACAACGAATTCTAGATCTATCTCACCAGGAAGATGCATATAAAAATAGTGAAGCTATGGCTCTCATAAGCTATGAATTCGCAAAAAGCTTAAAAATCTAGCCCGTAGAAGAGAATAGTGAACTTTCCCTCACTCAAAAGTTCTGAATGTGTCTCTCTACCTCCAAAATCACAAAGGCCAGGTCAAAAGACCTGGCCTTTTTTATTCCTCTATTGCAGGAACTTTCACTTCAGCTCAGCCTATGATTCTTTTTTAAGGAAGTCATGCATACTGCATGCTATTGCTCTACAATTTTTCAAAACCTCTTTGTCTTCAGTCACTAACGTCGCAACATCTCTGGAAGATCTGGACAGATATTTTGACTATTTTGCACAAATGGCTCGCGCAAACCGCTGAAGAAAATTAAGTCAATTGCCCCTAATGCACATTATTACCTTGCTATTCTAACATTTCCTATGTAAATTGTTTGCATTGGCGTGGGCTATTAAGTTAAATAATTTGATGGCTAAAAGTAAACAAAATACAATTATTTGAGGTTTTTATGAAATTCAATTCAAAAACAAGCATGTCTATCTTTCTCGCGCTCTTTCTTGGACTAGGCCAAATCGCATGGGCAAAAGACCACAAAAAACACGGTCAAGAAATCGGCAAAAAACTCGACAAAGCTGAAGAAAAAGTGAAAGAAAAGGGTAAAGAGCTTGCCGATGATGCCAAAGAAAAGGGCAAAGAGGCCAAAGAAAAAGGTAAAGAGCTTGCTGATGATGCCAAAGAAAAAGGCAAAGAGGCTCATGATAAAGCCAAAGAGAAAGGTCACGACCTCATCGATAAAATGTAACGTTAAAGCCCCTCTTATATGGGATGCGATCCATTCGCATCCTTCTCATGGGAGATAGAATCGGCCTATTTATAGCTTAAAAATTTAGTAAAAAAAATTCTTCAATTTTCTCCATTGAATACGTCTTTCCACCTCTAGTTTTCATTTTAAACTATTCATCTACAGCAAATTGACAATAAATTTGCAAATGCCAAAACAGGAAAAAATGACTTCTAAATATTTTCATGTTATGCTTCTGGCTCATGCAAACCAAAAGGCTTTTTTTCTCTCTTTGTGAAAGATCAGGCCATGTTTTTTTCGAATCAAAATTTAGGAGTTAAATATGTCAGCAGTACATTTTTCTACAGTAACAGACTTTTATGCTTTCCGACATGCTGAGACTCATCGAAACTGTAAAGGCGAAGAGATTCAAGGATGGATCGATGATAGTGATGCTCAATTGAGTCAAGCAGGAATAGATGGGGCACATCAATTAGGAAAAGGTTTGGTTCAACATGTTCCTGATGCTGTTGCGATTTATTCTTCCGACATCACTCGTTCTTATAATACGGCTAAAATTGTCGCTGACTATTACGAGACAAAATTGCCCGTTTATAAAGATGAAAAACTCAGAGAGAAATGTCATGGCAAATGGGATACCATGTCATATAAAAAAAGAAATGAATACTGTCTTAAATATTATGAAACTCATCGAGAAGAGCTGCAGGTTAATAATGATCGTTTTGCTAAGTGGAAAGTAGAACCGTTATCCTTGGGAGAGGTTGAACCAAAATTGCCTGATTGTCAGGATCCACTTGAGTCGATTTATGATGTTTATCTGCGCGCATCATCACTTTTCACAGAATTGGGCGAAAAATATCCAGGGGAAAAAGTTTTAATCTCCTCACACGGTGCAGTAAATGATATCATGGCAACAGAAGCTGAAAGTCGCCAAATTGCAGATAATTGTCTTCTTCCCGTTTACTTTGAGCCAAAAGCGCGCCACTTTCCTAAAAATTGTGCTGTTTATCATTTTACGTGGAACAGTTCAAAACGAGAGCTCAATTTCTCGGGAGAAAGAAGCTTATAGAGCTTTTTGAGAAATTGGCATGTTTTTAACTTTTTTTGTATGAAAAAAAAATTCACAGCAAGTTAAGATGTTCCCATCATCCCGCATGGTGACCCCATGCGAAAGCCACGGGCTCCGGCCTGTGGCACGTTTTTTTTGCAGGCAACTATGGTTTTTGAGAGAACGAAAGAGCGTTGCACAGCTTTCTTGCTATTTGTCATCACCGCAGCTGCATTTGGCGGATTTTTATTTGGCTATCATACGGCGATCATTTCTGGGGCACTCATTTTCCTAACCCCCTCTTTCCAGTTATCGATTATCGAGCAAGGAATGGTGGTCAGCATTATTTTGATCGGCGCTCTGATCGGAGCATTGAGTGCTGGCGCGCTCGCTGATCGGATGGGTCGCAAAAAGACAATGGCCCTAACCTCGTTTCTCTTCATCATCGGAGCGACTACGATTGCTTTGAGTGATTCTTATATGGTGTTGCTCTGGGGCCGATTTATCAGTGGTCTCGGTGTGGGTGTGATCTCAGTGGCAGGACCCATCTATCTCGCTGAAGTTTCTCCTCCTCATTACCGAGGCGCATGTGTCGCCTGCTATCAACTTGCCATCACCATCGGTATGTTAATCAGCTTTCTCGTCAGTTACTTTCTCGCCGCTGCCGCCGATTGGCGCTGGATGTTTGCAATAGGGATTTTTCCGGCAATACTTCAAATGTTTTCCCTCTTTTTTTTACCAGAAACACCTCCTTGGCTTTTTAAGCATGGATTTGAAGAGCAAGGGATAAAAGTTCTGCAGCGGCTGCGCAAAGACAAAGAATGGATCCATCAAATCAAGGCGATGGAAAACTCAGCTAGCTCCCATAAAAAAGGGACTTGGAAGATGTTGTTTTCTTCGCAATTGCGCTATGTGATGATCATCGGATTTTGTTTAAGCGTCTTTCAGCAGATCACCGGAGTCAACATAGTGATCTATTACGCTCCCAAGATTTTTCAAACAGCAGGTGTTGCTTCAGCGACAGGGGCAATTTTGGCAACGCTTGGAATAGGAGCCATCAACGTCTTAGCGACGCTTTTTGCAACATGGCTACTCGATAAAGCAGGCAGACGGATTTTGCTCCTTATCGGGATAGGTGGAATGGTATTGTGTTTGGCTCTTCTTGCTCTCGCATTTTTCCTCAATACGTCGATGATCGGCACCATAGCTTTTTTTAGTCTCATGGGATATGTGGCTTTCTTTGCATTGGGATTAGGACCTGTGACCTGGGTAGTCCTTTCTGAAATTTATCCATTAAAAATCCGAGGCAAAGCCATGACCGTTGCTTTTTTTGGAAACTGGCTTTTCAACTACTTCATCTCTTTGATATTTCTCGATCTGATCGGTGGATTTGGGCCCGGAGGAACCTTTCTCTTGTTCGCTCTCATCAGCGCTATCTCGTTTTGGTTCGTCTACCGATTCATTCCTGAAACAAAAGGGAAAAGCTTAGAAGAGATCGAAAACTTATTAATTAATCGCTAGTGTTTGGTTAACCAGACTTTAGGTTGAACGATGAGCGACTCGATGAACAGAGAGCTCTCTATGACGCAAACTGTGGCATTGTGTGACATTTTTTCCGACGTAAACACCGACTGACAAAGCGACGATGGGAACAAAAACCGTCGCATGATGCACAGTATGACAGGCCGTAATTGCAACGTTAGCAGCAAGCGCTACAGGCGCAGGCAATCTCACCCCTGTAATCTGTTCTAAAATCCCCTGAGTACAAGAAGGAGCTATATTTGTTTGCGAACTACGATTTTTCCCTCCCGCGTATTGATAAATACCGATAGCAACTCCTATGAGGAAGAAAGGGATGAACAGTTCCAAGCTAGCGTAAATCGATAAGGCTGTTAGTCCAACGAGGCTCACCTTTTCAAGGAGACGCATCAAAGTGGTCCATTTTTGCTCAGAATTTGTAGGCCGTTGTTCACAGCACGACCTTGTATGACACACTGAGACATTTCTAACAGAAGCGGCCATTTTCATTTCCTTTTTTTAAGTGGATCAAGGTTCCTTTTTTTCGGCATAACTAGGTTGAAAATTATCTGAAAGAGACCCAGGACGATGGGAGATGATGGCTTGGTTAGGACAATACATTCTCAGGTCGGGAATGAGCCAATAATCGATATCATAGGGAAGAAAGATCTGATAAGATTTGAAGTAATCTAGAATTTTTTTTATTCCAGAACGGCGTAAAACCATAGAATAGGCCCCATACCGCATCCCTGTTCTCGATAATTCTTGACTCACAGGGTAAAAATTTTTAAGAAAGTAAGAAAGAGGATTCTGATTGAAATTCGGTCTCGCAGCAAGAGCTCGGCAAGGAACGTACTGTCCTTCAGGATCCTTCGTATCGGGATCTGTGAATAATATATCCCATTCTTTGTCCAGTTGATCTAATTGTTGGATGAGCTGTGGAATCTGCTCTGGACGATCTAATACTTCAACATCATCCTCCATCACCCAGATGGTTTGATAGCCAGAATCGTAGGCATCTTGTAAAACAGATAGATGACTCAATACGATTCCTATAACTCCACGTGTCTGACCTAAAGCAAAATAGGTCTCTCCTTCTTGGTCAATCAGTTCATTGCTGATGTATTCATCCCCATCCACTTCTTTGTAAATGGTGCCCATGAGCTGTTCATTTGTCATTTTACAAGAAAAAGGAACACCGATTTGCCGAATGGTATTCAACGGCAGTTGCCAGCCATTCACAGCTGAGAACCGATATGGGTAGATGCCATGACTATTTAAGTCTTTGTTAGTAAGAGTAAATTTTTCTGGCCGCTCATCTAAGTTAATCATATAAATAAAATCGACTTCTTGGAATTTTGGCAGGTTTTCCTTATCCTCTGCTTTTTTAAAGAACCGCTCAATCCCATCGGAAGATTCAATTGCAACTGACTGAATCTTTCCTTCTGGGGAATAATTTAAGCTTCGTATAACCATATCGTAAATATCTTTTCTAAGAAAAATCGCATATCCTCTTTCTCCTTCTCGGTACCAATGTGAATACAGAACAAAACCTCGGGATTCTAGATATTTTTTCAATATTTCATAATGATACTCTTTTATTCTAAAAGTGGTAGAAGTATAGATAACTTTAGGCTCATGATAATTATCGAGCCGTTTAAGAATCTGTAATTCATTTCCTTCATCATCTATCCACAAAAAGTCGCAAGGAGGGATTTTACCCATCCCATTCCCTTGGTGAAATTCCCCTTTTGGCCATTGCTTTGCGCATCGTTCACTCATTTGTGAATCATGGCTATTATAAGCGATGACGATCGGATTGTAGGGAAGGGATAAAGAAATAATATTAATCCCCGCATTTGTATAATTGCTATAATAACCATCAAATTCATAATCAGGGGTAGAGCATGTTAATTTAGAAAATAAAAATAGAAAAAAGGTGAAGAACTTTAATCGATGCATGCTTACCGTTTTCGCAAGAAGATGTATTGCCATTTAGGGCTCGACTCACTCATGAGGTCACATTCGTTTAACATGATTTTAATCGCTGATTGTGTCGATTGCCACCATGCATCGTCAAAACAGATGATTCCATTTTTTTTAACTTTGGGAAGCCAGTGCTGCACATCGAAAATCGCTGACTGTTCAGAATGATTCCCATCGATATGGATAAAATCTATCGATTCATCATCAAACTGAAGATAGGCCTGAGCAGAAGAGGTCCTCATGATCTGAAATCTAGAATCCAAACCATTCTCATGCATTTTTTTGATGAACTTATTCATGACCTTATCCAAATCAACTTTACCCCAATACTTCGCATGAGCTTCGTCTTTCTCTTCATACCCTTCTAAACAGAGGTCATTCGTCCATGGATCGATGGCGTATGCAATCCCTTGATTTTTGAATGCGAGTGTCGAAACAATCGGGAAAAATGAACTCCCTCCATACACCCCCAATTCGACACAGGCATCGGAAGGATTCGAAAGAAGAAGATTCATGATCTGTTTTGCTTTTTCTTTAGGACACCAACCTGGAAAATTCGGCTGCTCTTTCAACACTTCGATTTGGTATGCATCCCAATCATCCAAAATGGGGACTGAATGAAGAGACTTCATCCCAACCATCAAACACAATAAAAGGCACGTGTATCTCATAACATTCTATCCCTTAAAAAAGAACCTACGTATCACACCATTCTTTACTAAAGATTACAAGAAAAATTCTCTTTAAAGACTGTCTACGGATTCAGTTTCAGTCGATTTTTGATCCAAATTGGGGGGTAATATCAAATTCGTATATTGCCCTCCGAATTTGGATCAAAAATCGACGAAAACTGAATCCGTAAACAGCCTCTTTAGAGAGGAAATAACGGACGCAATTCCTGGGGAATTTTTTCAAGCTCATCCTTTTCGATTTTTAAACGATCGGGATTTAAAGAATCTCTGAACCAACGTCTTGTATAACCGAGATAAAGAAGGGGGCGCAACTGATCGGAATGATTAGAACCGCCCGCATGGAAAGTGCGATAATCCCAAAAGTAGCAACTGCCCAAGGGGCCAAAAAGTAAATGCATCGAGTAAGAATTCATCTTTTGATCGATAGGATATGTTCGATGGGAACCTGACCAAATCTTAGTGGGACCATTCAACAGATCGATATCCACCAGCGGTATACCCAGAGTGATGGCAAAGGACGGATGGATCCCTGTAAATGTTGGATTTTCTTCAAATAGAGGATAGTAATCTGCGTGAATATGCTGGTCTGTTGAACCAGGCAGAGAGACAACTGAACCGATAGTGCTCAAAATAAAATGGGGCCCGAGAAACTCTCTCATCAGTGAGAGCAGGATAGAGTTCCCATAAATTTCAGGATGATTGAACGGTGGCCTGAACGGAATCGGCACGATATAACGTCGATGGCTGACCATGGCCCCATTGTTTAAGGTCATCTCTTCTTCATCGTAATCCAGCTCACCGAGGAGATTTAAAGCGAGCGACTGAATCAATTCACGAGGAAACAGATTTTCGATTTTTAAAAACCCATGCACTTCAAAGAGGTGTTTTGCAATTTTAAAAGTTCTATCACAGATTTTTTTATCTGAAAGTTCACTCTCGTGGAGAATGATTTTATTTTCCATTTGATCCCGCAATGTATATACCCAAGTTAATATAGAATAATGAAAATTTAGTCACGGAAGAAATCCTCATGCTTGCCATGGTTCTCAGAGAACAAAAAAAGATGCTCGTGCAAGAGGATATTCCCAAGCCAAAGCCAAAGGATGACGAACTTCTCATCAAAGTCAAAGTTTGTGGCGTCTGCCGGACAGATTTACATGTCAAAGATGGGGATCTTCCCCATCCAAAACTCCCTCTAGTGTTGGGCCATGAAATCGTAGGTGTTGTGGAGGAGATTGGCAAAAATGTGAAAGGATTTAAAAAAGGAGATCGAGTTGGAGTGGCTTGGCTTGGGAAAAGCTGTGGCCAATGTGAATTTTGCCAAAAGGGAGATGAAAACTTGTGTGATAATGCCCAGTATACTGGTTATCATGTGGATGGGGGGTTTGCGGAATATACTGTCAGCAATGCAGATTTTGCCATTCCTCTCCCGACAGCTCCTTCCGATGAACAAATCGCTCCGCTGCTTTGCGCCGGGTTGATCGGATATCGCGCTTATCGCAAAGCAGCTCCCCAAAAAACTTTGGGCTTATACGGTTTTGGAGCCGCGGCACATCTTTTGACCCAACTAGCCATTCACGAAGGGAAGAAGGTGTATGCATTTACACGTGCTGGGGATAAAAAAGGGCAAGAGTTCGCAAGACAATTAGGGGCGATCTGGGCCGGCGATTCTACGGCCTCCTCCCCCATTCCTCTCGATGCCGCTATCATCTTCGCTCCGATTGGGGCGCTCGTCCCGGTTGTCCTCAAAGCGCTAAAAAAAGGGGGGCGTTGCATTTGTGGCGGAATCCACATGAGCGATATCCCTTCTTTTCCCTATCACGACCTTTGGGGGGAAAGGTCGATCCAGTCAGTGGCCAATTTAACGCGAAGTGATGCTAAAGATTTTTTTGAGCTAATTTCTAAATTTCCCATTCGGCCCATAGTGAAGGTTTACCCCCTTGAACAGGCAAACCAAGCTTTGGAAGATTTAAAACAGGGGAAATTTCAAGGCGCTGCAGTCTTAAGAGTCTGTCGTTGAAAACAGACTCTAGGAGTCCAATTTTAAAGCACCTCAGCTGCAAGGGCGGCTAGCTCAGAGCGCTCTGTGCGCTCTAGAAAAACATGTCCATAAATCGGATATTGTTTGAACTTATTTACAGTAAAGGTCAAAGCGTTGGAATCTTTATCGAGATAAGGATTATCGATCTGCGTAGCATCCCCTGTGAGAACAACCTTAGTTCCTTGCCCAGCGCGCGAGATGATTGTCTTCACTTCATGGGGAGTCAGGTTTTGAGCCTCATCGATAATCATGTACATTTTAGGAAGAGAACGGCCCCGGATATAAGTGACAGCTTCCATTTCGATCTTTTTACTTTCCAGGACCCACTTCTGGGTCTCAAGACCATTGGTTTCCCCACTCGTCGATTGGCATAAGAATTCAAGATTGTCGTAAATCGGTTGCATCCAATGAAATAACTTTTCCTCTTTGGTCCCGGGAAGATAACCGATGTCTTTACCCAGAGGGATGATCGGCCGACTGACCAAAATGCGCGAATAGGTGGCTTCATCGAAGACTTTGCGCAAGCCCGCAGCTAAAGCCAGTAATGTTTTTCCCGTTCCGGCAGGTCCGATCAACGTCACTAGCTTCACATCATCGCGAAGCAATAGATCTAGAGCACATTTCTGTTCGACATTCAAAGGCTGGATCCCCCAAATATCGCGCGCCAGTTTAATTAAGGGCTCGAGCCGCCCCGTCTTTGGATTGTACTTGCAAATGGCTGAAGATTGTTCTGGAGAAGAGAGCAAACAATACTCATTAGGGAAAAGATCGGCAATCTCAATAGGTAAAAAGCCATCTTTATAGAACAGATCGATTTCACGTTTGGGCATTTCGAGTTTACGATATCCGCGATAGAGATTATCGTAAGAGGCTTTGAGGTTTTCATAATCTTCTGCTTCCAAGCCAATCGCTTCCGCTTTGACGCGGACGACAAAATCCTTAGATACGATGACGACCTTTTCCCCATTTTCCCGGAGCCTATAAGCCACAAAAAGGATTTTATTAGCACTCCGTTCAGGGGATAGAGGAAAAGAGGTCTTTTCACTTGGTTTAATATCGACAAGCACGCGAACGACAATCCCATTTTCAATCTTCACCCCACTTTGCAAATCCCCTGCATTCTTCTTTTTTAAAGAATCGATGTAGCGAATGACGTGACGCGCATTTTTTCCAAGCTCATCGGAAAACCGTTTCATACTATCGAGTTCTTCAAGGACATTTAAAGGGATGATCACATCGTTGTCGTGAAATTTTCCGATGGCATCTGGGTCATGAAGAAGAACATTGGTGTCGATCACAAAGGTTTTGCGGGCCATTGTCTATATCCTCTTAAGTTGCTTAAGTTTTTCGAAAGGTCAGAAAATTGATCTGGTGTGGCCTCCTACCCCGGTTAATTAGGTCCAAATCGCTCAGCATACACGATTGTTGCTTCGGCTCAACTATTTTTTTATCTTTCTGAATATCAATCATATACGTCAGATTTCAGCACTTCAGCAATTAGATTGCTAATTTATTGACAATAGAAGAGGTCTTGTATTATAATTAAGGATAGTAAATGATCATTTTTTTACTGGGGAGTCTTTCAGCTATGAAAATCAATTCAAAGGTTCTAAGCATACCTCCTTATATTTCCACCTCTTGGAAAAACATCGCTTCCTTACACGTTGAAAATCAAGAACTTATGCTTGTATTAGTGGTCACCCTGCTCACTGGAATACGCATCGAAGTCCCTCACCTTGAACTGCCTACGATTGAAGCGATTTTCACTACGCACGCCCGTTTTCTCGAACAGGAGGAAAAAATTCTTCACCAAAAAATCCCTCCAAAGTCCTCGATTAATTTCCCGGGCGGGCATGAACAAATCCTCTCGCTCGAACTCCCCCTTAAAAATACACTCGTGAGCATGGAACATTTTGGGACTTTGCTCCAACACAATCCAGAACAAGCAGATAGCCCTGACCTCCCCCCTGACATGCTCGATAAGATCACTCAACTCTCTAAAACATTGGGGATCGATGATCCAAACGCAGTCCCCAAACCAGAACCCCATTGCAACTGTTTACGTTGCCAGATCGCCGCTGCGATGCAAAAAGGGTTCGGTAATGAGGCCCAAGATCAAGATAAAGAAGAACAAGAAGAGATCGTCACTGATGAGGAATTGAAATTCAGAACTTGGGATGTCGCACAAACGGGAGATAAGCTCTATCTGGTCTCTAATCCGATCGACACCAAGGAACACTACAATGTCTATCTTGGAGATCCCGTTGGCTGCACTTGTGGTCACGCCCATTGCGAACACATCCGTGCCGTCTTAAATACCTAGATTCTGACGACGGGGTGCTACACAAGTTTCTAAAAGAGGGATCGCTTTATTCAGCAGAAACCCTTCCCATTGGACGATCTGCTTCACTAGTTTTTCCCAGATCCTCTCCAGAGAGGCATTCTCACTCGGCATCTTCCACAACAGAGTGGTGGGCTGTTTCACTGTATACCCTTCCATAATTTCAGGATGATGTTTAAGAAATTCGAGGTCATCGATACTCTCAGCAAGCGGAGTCGTTTCGATGAATTCGGCTGGATAGCGTGTTTTATAAGAAAGGTGGTGATAACCCTCTGCAAGCGCTCCCATTTCCAACCCAACGTCTTGCGCCAGCTTTCCCATCTCGTGATCGATCGTCACTGCCCCATTTTGGAAGTATTGAATGGCACGTAATACATGCTCCATCGACTCCTGTAGTTGCTGCGTTGCCCAGATGTTCCATGCGGAAAGCGCATATAGATCTTTTGCTTTGTTCATTTCCTGTAAGCTCACTTGCAACATCATTAATGCTGCCAGCGCTTGCTTGATATATAAATAGGCAGGGTGATGGGAATTCAGATGGGATCGGTTAAGGAAATTTTGAAGCGCACGACTTACCGCGGCGCCATTGACACCTATTTTCATACGGGAATCAGCTGAAATAGGTGCTTTATGGATAGGAGGAAGAGAAGAGCTCGAGCTGATATCCAGACCTTTAAGCAAACTCTCCGCGTGCAAGCTAGCTCTTTCAATTGTCTCGTCTACAAATTCTCTCAAGACGGCTGGGGAAGAAGTCTTACCTTCTGCCATTTGTACAAATAGGCTTAGGATAGGAGGGATTCGTACAACTTGTGTGCTCATCGCCCTCAAATTCGCTTCGTGAGAGTAAAAATAGCGGCACCAATTGTTCGCGGAACAGAGCTTTTTAACAATTTCAGGACAATTCTCAAAGTTGGGGTCAAATTCTCGGTGATAATGCAAGAGGTTATGACTAGTGGGAAGATCGGCTACTCCTTTCTTTGATAACAAAGAGCGATAGGTTTGCTCGAGAACTTTCTGTGCACAGCTGGCCACACCACAAGCGATGGATAAACACTCTTTAGCCTGGAGTGGAGATCGATCAAAAGATGTCTGAAATGCAATTAACGCGTCTAAATGCCAAAGAGCCTGTCTCAATGCAGGAGAACGGGTGAGTTCACAGTAATGGCTTAACTTTGCTCTTAAACGTTCGATGGGACTCGCCTGGACGGTATCTCCAGAAATAAGAGTAAGTGGTACGGATGGAGAACTCTTTTCAGATTTAAGCTGCCGTTGTGGACTTTTTACCTCTGGTTTTACGGGTTGCTTTTTTTTCTGCGGGGTCCTTGGGGCCCCTTTTTTAGCAGGAGTATTTACCTTTCCCTTTTTCTTCACGTTTACAGAAGAAGAGGGAGTGGAAAGAAGTAAGTCCTCTATGGCGCTCTCATCATATTCTATAGGAGTGGGCAGAAGAGAAGCCACTTCAGAAGCTAAAAGGAGCTTTACATTGTTTCTATTTTCCCAAAGTTCATTAGACAGAATTAAAGACTTCAAGAATTCGTCTATATAACATGTTTGCATACAGAAGAAGAAACGAACTAATGCTTCACATTCATTATAATTAACTAACAGATTGGCAATTCCTGGAAATGCCTCTTCACTCACTATTATTCTCTCGTCCCCATCTGGAATTGACAACGGCATCCCTTTTGATAACCGATCGATAACAGATGAAGGCTTAGGGTTCAGCCTACCGAAGTCTCTTACAAGTTTTGAACTCTCTAAAACACTGTAGAGCGACATTTGATCGTCGAAATCTACTAAACTAAGTGCTTGTAAATGGCAGCGCATTGCATACATAAGGTCCTGAAACTGTTTGGAAACTGGGGTCAGACCATTGGTATGGGTATTATCTACAACAAGACCGAATACTCTCTCCAAACAATTGATATGGGTATTATCTACAACAAGAGCGAGTACTCTCTCCAAATTTTTATCTGCCAACTCTGGCATTTTTTCCTGCGTCCTTTTTGATATCCATACAAAATCTTTAGCAAGCTGATTCACCATTAAAAAGAAAGATTGCATAATATGATGCCGCGATATTTTGACGGTATCACTTTTCAGTTCATGCGTAATGTGTGCACTATTAAGGTTCTTGACATAGAGTTGGGATAAGGTGAGTTCACCTACGTATTGGACCTGCAAAATCTTTACCCATAAAGAAATGGTGTGATCGAAGTTAGGGGGTAAAATATCACTGTAATTCAATTTATTTCTAATTTCATCTACGATCATCCCCAATTCTTTTGGATCCCGATTCCAGAGATCAAAGCGACCTTGAGCAACTAAGTATTTAATAGATTGCAATTGTTCATCGAGTTTTTCATCTCTCACTTCTTGTTGAGCCTGATAATATTCGATAAGTTCATCGAGATAGGTGAAAAAAATCATATTAAGAGTCATAGGATAGTGCATATTAGAAATACAATGCTGATTTACTAGCTGTTGAATCTGACTTTTTACTGTTGGGATTTTTTTATTAATAAACTGATTAAAAACTTTTTTAGTCGTTTCCTCTGGATTTGCCCCTTTTAATATTTGATCAGAACTTCCAATCATGTTTCCTAACTGTGCACTCAAAGAAGGAAATCTATAATCTGCAAGAACATTTAATTTATTAATACTCATTAATGATACCATTTTGTAAGTTTTAAAAATAATTATAACAAAAATTGTTATTTATTTCAACTAAAATACATATAAAATGTGTTTTTTGTTATTAAAAAATAATTAAAATAAATTTTATATAGATCTAATCTACTCTGTTATATAACATACTAAAGATCAGTTGGTAAAGAGAACCCAGGCCTTAAGAACTGGGTTTTTTAAAGCTGGCAGGGCTAGGACGGAGCACAACCAGCCCAAATTCACAAAGCCCGACGGGGTGCTACACAAGTTTCTAAAAGAGGGATCGCTTTATTCAGCAGAAACCCTTCCCATTGGACGATCTGCTTCACTAGTTTTTCCCAGATCCTCTCCAGAGAGGCATTCTCACTCGGCATCTTCCACAACAGAGTGGTGGGCTGTTTCACTGTATACCCTTCCATAATTTCAGGATGATGTTTAAGAAATTCGAGGTCATCGATACTCTCAGCAAGCGGAGTCGTTTCGATGAATTCGGCTGGATAGCGTGTTTTATAAGAAAGGTGGTGATAACCCTCTGCAAGCGCTCCCATTTCCAACCCAACATCTTGCGCCAGCTTTCCCATCTCGTGATCGATCGTCACTGCCCCATTTTGGAAGTATTGAATGGCACGTAATACATGCTCCATCGACTCCTGTAGTTGCTGCGTTGCCCAGATGTTCCATGCGGAAAGCGCATATAGATCTTTTGCTTTGTTCATTTCCTGTAAGCTCACTTGCAACATCATTAATGCTGCCAGCGCTTGCTTGATATATAAATAGGCAGGGTGATGGGAATTCAGATGGGATCGGTTAAGGAAATTTTGAAGCGCACGACTTGCCCTGCCATCGATACCTAGTCTCTGACGAACATCAGCTGCAATAGGTGCTTTATGGATAGGAGGAAGAGAAGAGCTCGAGCTGATATCCAGACCTTTAAGCAAACTCTCCGCGTGCAAGCTAGCTCTTTCAATTGTCTCGTCCACAAATTCTCTCAAGACGGCTGAGGAAGAAGTCTTACCTTCTGCCATTTGTACAAATAGGCTTAGGATAGGAGGAATTCGTACAACTCGTGTGCTCATCGTCCTCAAATTCGCTTCGTGAAGGTAAAAATAGCGGCACCAATTATTTGCTGAAGAGAGCTTTTTCACAACTTCAGGACAATTCTCAAAGTTGGGGTCGAATTCTCGATGATAATGCAAGAGGTTATGACTAGTGGGAAGATCAGCGACCCCTTTCTTTAATAGCAAAGAGCGATAGGTTTGCTCGAGAACTTTCTGAGCACAGCTGGCCACACCACAAGCGATGGCTAAACACTCTTTAGCCTGGAGTGGAGATCGATCAAAAGATGTCTGAAATGCAGTTAACGCATCTAAATGCCAAAGGGCCTGTCTTAATGCAGGAGAACGGGTGATTTCACAGTAATGGCTTAGCTTGGCTCTTAAACGTTCGATGGAACTCGTCTGGACGGTATCTCCAGAAATAAGAGTAAGTGGTACGGATGGAACCTGCCTTTCAGATTTAAGCTGCTGCTTTAGCTTCTTTTGTGGTTGGCTTTTTACCGCTATTTGTACGGGCTGCTTTTTGTTCTTCTGGTTCCTTTTTTTAGCAGGGGTAGGAGTATTTCCCTTTTTCCCCACTTTTGCAGGAGGGATGCTGGCAAGATCCTCCAGTAAAGAATCGATGACATGCTCATTATATACAAAAGGAGGGGGCAGGAGAGACGCCGTGTCAGAAGCAAAAAGGGGCTCTACATTGTTTCTATTTTCCCAAAGTTCATTAGAACGAATGAAAGAGCTCAAGAAGCCCTGTATAAAATACATTGGGATAAGCAGGAAAAAACGAACGAATTTGTCACATTCACAATAATTAACTAACAGCCAGGTAATCCCTGGAAATGTCTCTTCACTCACCATTAATGTCATTCCGTTCTCGTCTATAATTTCCAATGGTATTCCTGCTAATAACAGTTCGACATGTGGACGCGTAGGGGGCATATCACCAAGGTTGCTTAAAAGTTCTAAACACTTTTTCATTCCATCCATCAGCTCGTTATCATTGAAAGTGAGTAAATAAAGTGTCTTTAAACAGAGTTGCGATGATTCTATAAAGTGCTGATGCTGAGTGAAAACTGGGGTCAGAGGGCTGTAATTGGAATTGGCTATCAAGAGACTGAATATTTTCTCCAAATTTTTATCTGGCAACGCTGGCATTTTTTCCTGCATCCTTTTTGATATCCATGCACAATCTTTATCAAACTGACCCAACACTAGTGCGTAAGCTTGTTCAAGATCACGCCGCGCCATTTTGACGGCACCATTTTTTTTGTTACGAAGGCTTGCACTCTTAAAGTCCTTGTCATAGAGTTGAGCTAAGTTGAGTTCTCCTACGTGTTGGACCTGCAACATCTTTGTCCATAAAGAAATGGTTTCATCGAATTTAGGAGGTAAAATATCGCTACCATCCAATTTATTTTTAATTTTCAGTATGAGCGTTTCCAGTTCTTTAGGATTCCGATTCCAAAGATCGGAACGACTTCGTGCAGCTAAGCATTTAATAGATTGCAGTTGTTCGTCGAGTTCTTCATCTCGCTGTTCTAGGCCAAGCTGATAATGTGCGATGAGTTCATCGAGATAGGTGAAAAAAACCATATAAAGAGTCATGGAATAGTGCACATTAGAAATACACTGATAATTTATTAGCTGTTGAATCTGGTCTTTCACTGTTGAGATTTTTTGGTTAATAAACTGATTAAAAACTTTTTTAATCACCTCTTCTTTTTTAATCAACTCTTCTGGACTTTCGACATTTGATATATCCAAAGAGGATTGAATTAGCCCTCCTAACTGTTCACCCAAAGAAACAAAATAAAAATCTGCAAGAACATTTGGTTTAGCACCTGCAGAAACAACTAATTTATTAATACTCATAAACAATACAACCTTATTTAAGTTTTAAAAATAATTATAACAAAAACGGAGCGCAACCAGCCTAAATTCACAAAGCCCGACGGGGCGCTACACAAGTTTCTAAAAGAGGGATTGCTTTATTCAGCAGAAACTCTTCCCATTGGACGATCTGCTTCACTAGTTTTTCCCAGATCCTCTCCAGAGAGGCATTCTCACTCGGCGTCTTCCATAACAGAGTGGTGGGCAGTTTTACTTTAAACCCTTCCATAACTTCAGGATGATGTTTAAGAAATTCGAGGTCATCGATACTCTCAGCAAGGGGAGTATTTTCGAGGAATTCGGCTGGATAGCGTGTTTTATAAGAGAGGTGGTGATAATCCTCTGCAAGCCCTCCCATTTCCAACCCAACATCTTGCGCCAGCTTTCCCATCTCGTGATCGGTCGTTACTATACCATGTTGGAAGTATTCAATGGCGTGTAATACATCTTCTATCGACTCATGCAGTTGCTGCGTTGCCCAGATATTCCATGCGGAAAGCGCGTATAGATCTTTTGCTTCATTCATTTTCTGTAAGCTCACTTCCAACATCTTTAATGCTGCCAGCGCTTGCTTGATGTACAAATAGGCAAGGTGATGGGAATTCAGATGGGATATGTTAAGGAAATTTTGAAGCGCGCGACTAACCGCGCCATTGATAACTAGTCTCTGACCAAGATCAGCTGCAATGGGTGCTTTATGGATAGGAGGAAGAGAAGAGCTCGAGCCAATATCCAGACCTTTAAGCAAACTCTCCGCATGCAAGCTAGCTCTTTCAATTGTTTCATCCACAAATTCTCTCAAGATCGCTGGGGAAAAAGTCTTACCTTCTGCCATTTGTACAAATAGGCTTAGGATACGAGGGATTCGCACAACTTGTGTGCTCATCGCCCTCAAATTCGCTTCGTGAGAGTAAAAATAGCGGCACCAATTGTTCGCGGAACAGAGCTTTTTAACAATTTCAGGATAACTCTTAAAAGCGGGATCGAATTCTCGGTGATAATGCAAGAGGTTGTGACTAGTGGGAAGATCAGCTCCTCTCTTTAATAGCAAAGAGCGATAGGTTTGCTCGAGAACTTTCTGTGCACAGCTGGCCACACCACAAGCGATGGATAAACACTCTTTAGCCTGGAGTGGAGATCGATCAAAAGATGTCTGAAATGCAATTAACGCGTCTGAATGCCAAAGAGCCTGTCTCAATGCAGGAGAAGCGGTGATTTCACAGTAATGGCTTAACTTTGCTCTTAAACGTTCGATGGAACTCGTCTGGACGGTATCTCCAGAAATAAGAGTAAGTGCTACCGATGGAGACTTCTTTTCAGATTTAAGCTGCCGTTGTGGACTTTTTGCCTCTGGTTTTGCGGTTTGCTTTTTTTTCTGCTGGGTCCTTGGGGCCCCTTTTTTATCAGGAATCTTCCCCTTTCCCTTTTTCTTCACGTTTATAGAAGAGGTGGTGGAAAGAAGCAAGTCCTCCATGGCGCTCTCATCATATTCTATAGGAGTGGGCAGAAGAGAAGCCACTTCAGAAGCTAAAAGGAGCTTTACATTATTTCTATTTTCCCAAAGTCCATTAGAAAGAATTAAAGACCTCAAGAATTCCTCTACATAATATGTCTGGATAGAGAGGAAGAAACGAACTAATGCTTCACATTCATTATAATTAACTAACAGGTTGGCAATTCCCGGAAATGCCTCTTCACTCACTATTATTTTCTCGTCCCCATCTGGAATTGAAAATGACTCTCCTTTTGATAACCGATCGATAACAGATAAAGACTTAGGATTCATCCTAGCTAAGGTTCTTACAATTTTTGAATCGGCTAAAACATGGTCGAGAGACCCCTTATCGTCGAAGTCTAGTGAACTAAGTGTTTTTAAATAGGGGCGCATTGCAAACATAAGGTTCTCAAACTGCTCGGAAACTGGGGTCGGAGATTTGTAAATGGTATTATTTACAATGAGACAGAGTGCTCTCTCCAAATTTTTATCTGCCAACTTTGGCATTTTTTCCCGCGTCCTTTTTGATATCCATATAAAATCTTTAATAAGCTGATTCACCACTAAAAAGAAAGATTGCACAATATGCTGCCGTGATATTTTGACGGTATCATTTTTCGATTCATGAATAATGTGCGCACTCTTAAGGTTCTTGTCATAGAGTTGGGCTAAGTTGAGTTCTCCTATGTATTGGACCTGCAAAATCTTTACCCATAAAGAAATGGTTTGATCGAAGTTAGGGGGTAAAATATCACTGTAATTCAATTTATTTCTAATTTCATTTACGATCATCCCCAACTCTTTTTGATCCCGATTCCAGAGATCAAAACGACCTTGAGAAACTAAGCATTTAAGAGATTGCAATTGTTCGTCGAGTTTTTCATCTCTCACTTCTTGCTGAGCCTGATAATGTTCGATGAGTTCATTGAGATAGGTGAAAAAAACCGTATAAAGAGTCATAGGAAAGTGCATATTAGAAATACAACGATGATTTACTAGCTGTTGAATCTGATCTTTTACTTCTGGGATTTTTTTATTAATAAAAAGATTAAAAACTTTTTTAATCGCTTCCCCTGGATTTGCCCCTTTCAATATTTGATCAGAACCTCCAATCATACTTCCTAATTGTGCACTCAAAGAAAGAAATTCATAATCTGCAAAAACATTTAATTTATTAATACTCATAAATAATACCATTTTGTTAAGGTTAAAAAATAATTATAACAAAAATTGTTATTTATTTCAACTAAAATACATATAAAATGTGTTTTTTGTTATTAAAAAATAATTAAAATAAATTTTATATGGAGCTAATCTACTCTGTTATATAACATACTAAAGATCAGTTGGTAAAGCGAACCCAGGCCTTAAGAACTGGGTTTTTTAAAGCTGGCAGGGCTAGGACGGAGCGCAACCAGCCCAAATTCACAAAGCCCAACGGGGCGCTACGCAAGTTTCTAAAAGAGGGATCGCTTTATTCAGCAGAAACTCTTCCCATTGGACGATCTGCTTCACTAGTTTTTCCTCGATCCTCTCCAGAGAAGCATTCTCACTCGGCATCTTCCATAACAGGGTGGTGGGCTGTTTCACTATAAACCCATCCATAATTTCAGGATGATGTTTAAGAAATTCGAGGTCATCGATACTCTCAGCAAGGGGAGTATTTTCGATGAATTCGGCTGGATAGCGTGTTTTATAAGAAAGGTGGTGATAACCCTCTGCAAGCGCTCCCATTTCCAACCCAACGTCTTGCGCCAGCTTTCCCATCTCGTGATCGGTCGTTACTGCCCTATATTGGAAGTATTCAATGGCATGCAATACATTTTCCATCGACTCCTGCAGTTGCTGCGTTGCCCAGATGTTCCATGCAGAAAGCGCGTGCAGATCTTCTGCTTTGTTCATTTTCTGTAAGCTCACTTCCAACATCTTTAATGCTGCCAGCGCTTGCTTGATATACAAATAGGCAGGGTGACGAGAATTCAGATGAGATCGGTTAAGGAAATTTTGAAGCGCGCGACTTACCGCGGCGCCGTTGACACCTATTTTCACATGGGAATCAGCTGCAATAGGTGCTTTATGGATAGGAGGAAGAGAAGAGCTCGAGCCAATATCCAGACCTTTAAGCAAACTCTCCGCATGCAAGCTAGCTCTTTCAATTGTCTCGTCCACAAATTCTTTCAAGGCGGCTGGAAGAAAAGTCTGACCTTCCGCCATTTGTACAAATAGGCTTAAGATATGAGGGATTTGTACAACTCGTGTGCTCATCACCCTCAAATTCGCTTCTTGAGAGTAAAAATAGCGGCACCAATTGTTCGCTGAACAGAGTTTTTTAACAATTTCAGGATAACTCTTAAAAGCGGGATCGAATTCTCGGTGATAATGCAAGAGGTTATGACTAGTGGGAAGAGCCTCTACTCCTTCTTTCTTTAATAACAAAGAGCGATAGGTTTGCTCGAGAACTTTCTGTGCACAGCTGGCCACACCACAAGCGATGGCTAAACACTCCTTAGCCTGGAGTGGAGATCGATCAAAAGATGTCTGAAATGCAGTTAACGCGTCTAAATGCCAAAGAGCCTGTCTCAAAGCAGGAGAAGCGGTGATTTCACAGTAATGGCTTAACTTTGCTCTTAAACGTTCGATGGAACTCGTCTGGACGGTATCTTCAGAAATAAGAGTAAGTGCTACCGATGGAGATTTCTTTTCAGATTTAAGCTGCCGTTGTGGACTTTTTGCCTCTGGTTTTGCGGTTTGCTTTTTTTTCTGCGGGGTCCTTGGGGCCCCTTTTTTATCAGGAATCTTCCCCTTTCCCTTTTTCTTCACGTTTATAGAAGAGGTGGTGGAAAGAAGCAAGTCCTCCATGGCGCTCTCATCATATTCTATAGGAGTGGGCAGAAGAGAAGCCACTTCAGAAGCTAAAAGAAGCTTTACATTGTTTCTATTTTCCCAAAGTTTATTAGAAATGGCTAAAGACCTCAATAATTCATCTAAATAACATGTCTGGAGAGTAAGGAAGAAACGAACTAATGCTTCACATTCATTATAATTAACTAACAGGTTGGTAATTCCTGGAAACGCCTCTTCACTCACTATAATTCTCTCGTTCCCATCTGGAATTGACAACGACTCTCCTTTTGATAACTGATCGATAACACGTGAAGGCGTAGGGAATACCCTAGTGAAGGATCTTGCCATTTTTAAAACCCGCAACATAGTGTCAAGCGACTCGTTTTTGTCGAGATCTAGTAAACTAAATGCTTTTAAACAGCGGCGCATTGCTTCCATAAGGTTCTGAAATTGCTTAGAAACTGGAGTCAGACATTCGTAATGGAGATTACCTACAACGAGACTGAATGCTCTCTCCAAATTTTTATCTGCCAACTCTGGCATTTTTTCCTGCGTCCTTTTTGATATCCATACAAAATCTTTAGAAAGCTGATTCACCACTAAAAAGAAAGATTGCTCAATATGATGCCGCGATATTTTGATGGCACCAATTTTCGTTTCATGAGCAATGTGCACACTCTTAAGGTTCTTGCCATAGAGTTGGGCTAAATTGAGTTCTCCTACGTATTGGACTCTCAAAATCTCTACCCATAAAGAAATGGTTTGATCGAAGTTAGGGGGCAAAATATCGCTGTCATTCAATTTATTTCTAATTTCAGTTACGATCATCTCCAACTCTTTTTGATCCCGATTCCAGAGATCAAAACGACCTTGAGCCACTAAGCATTTAATAGATTGAAATTGCTCGTCGAGTTTTTCATCTCGCGGTTCTAGGCCGAGCTGATAATGTTCGATGAGTTCATCGAGATAGGTAAAAAAAATCGTATAAAGAGTCATAGGAAAGTGCATATTAGAAATACAACGATGATTTACTAGCTGTTGAATCTGACTTTTTACTATTGGGATTTTTTTATTATTAAAAAGATTAAAAATCTTTTTAATCTTTTCCTCTGGATCTGCCCCTATAACTATTTGATCAGAACTGTCAATCATGGTTACTACAGAAACTTTAATCATTTTTCCTAACTGCGTACCCAAAGAAAGAAATTCATAATCTGCAAGAACATCTAATTTATTAATACTCATAAATAATACCATTTTGTTAAGGTTAAAAAATAATTATAACAAAAATTTTTATTTAATTCAACTAAAACATACCTGAAAGATATTTTTATTATTAAAAGAAATTTTATATATAGCTAATCCTTACAGCTATGTAAGGTACTAATAATCAGTGTGTAAGACGAACGCAAGCCTTATATATATTAATATATTTTTACTGATCGACGGTTAAAATAAATTTTATATCCTTTAGAGTCTTAGAGTGAGCTCTCAAAACTTGTTTTTTTGAGGTGGATTAAAAAATCATGGTGAAAAAAAAAGCCACCTCCTAGAATGACATTTTATACTGCACCTGCTTAGGTCTTGTGAGTTTAGAAGGTCTTAGAACAGCCCAGATGCCAGCTGTCGCGACGAACAATGTATTGAATGATCCTTTGGAGGAGCGACAGCTGGCAGATGGGCTGTTATAATGGCCTTAAAAATTCATAAGACCTAAACGGGTGCAGTATAGTATTGTTCGTGGACTCTACATGGAGATGAGGAGGAATGAAGCAGATGTCACAGTTCTTTAAGATCCTTTGCGCTTCACTTTGCGCATGTTCCGCAAGCGCTCTTTTTGCAGACGCTTCCCTGGAAACAATGGGTGAAGCTATGCCCGAGCTCACCGCTACAGAAATCGTACAAATGCCCATCGAGGAATCGGTTGTCGCCCACCCGAAGACCCCTGCCAAGAAAACTCCTGAAAAAGCCTCTGAAGTGAGCGTTAATCCCTTCACAGGAAAAATCAAAGGGAGAAAAGTGAGGATGCGGCTGCGGCCCGATCTCGACAGTAGAATCATCAAAGAACTCAGCAAGAACGACCTGGTGATTGTCATTGGAGAAAAAGAGGGATTTTGGGCTGTGCAAGCGCCTGCGGACACAAAAGCTTATATCTTTAGAAGCTTTGTTCTCGATAATGTCGTCGAAGGGAGTCGCGTCAACATTCGCCTTGAGCCTAGTTTAGATGCCCCTGTGATCGCACATATGAATGGTGGGGAGAAAATTGAAAATCCGACGATCTCTCCTGTCAATCCTAAATGGTTCGAAATCGCTCCCCCTTCGCAAGCCCGTTTTTATATCGCTAAAGAGTACGTCGAATATGCAGGCGGTCCAGAGGTTAAAGCACAAACAGATCGACGCGCAGCAACAGCTGAACAGCTGATCGATGCTTCTTTTCTCTTAAGTAAAGCTGAACTGCGTAGGCCTTTTGAAGAGATCGATTTCGATCGGGTCACCAGAGGTTACATCACTGTCATCAGCGATTATTCTGAGTTTCCTGATCTTGTTGAACAAGCAAAGGAATCCCTTGCAACTTTTCAGGAAGCCTATCTCCAAAAGCGGATCACTTACCTGGAATCACAACCTGTAGAACAACCGATCGCTGCTTCTTCCAAACAATTTTCAGAAAGCCTTGAGAGCACCCTTTCGATCACTGATAAAATGAAATTATGGGGGCCGATTGAAGAAGCCCTTTATTTGAGTTGGGCAAATATCAATGACAACAAGGCAGAGCGGGATTATTATGAAGAACAAAAGCTTGCAGCTGTCGAGATCACGGGGATTGTTGAACCTTATATTGCCCCTGCGAAAAGCAAGCCAGGCGATTTCATCTTACGGAATAAAGATGTTCCGGTAGGCTATATCTATAGCACTTCAGTCAATTTACAGAGCCTAATCGGACAAAATGTCAAATTGATCGCTGCTCCCCGACCCAATAACAACTTTGCATTCCCTGCCTACTACGTCTTGGCAGTAGAATAGTTATACTGCGAAGGAATCTCTTCCTTCGCAGTCTTTCACAACTTATGGAACTCAGAGAATGGGCTCTTCGCATTTTAAGTGCGAATACCTTAGAAGAAAAGCTACTCGCTCCTGAAGAATTGACTGATTTTGATCCGGGTGCTCCTCTCCACTTCAAAGAGCCGACCCGTCCTCCAGGAATGCATTTTCAGCGCCATACGAGTCGAGAAAAACTCCCCTCTTTCCACGAACACCGCGATCCCGATAAACGGGCGATTTGTCTCCATCGATTTGCTGGACACGAGCTTCTTGCCGTCGAAATCATGGCGCAGGCGCTCCTTGCTTTTCCACATGCTTCCAAACATTTTCGCAAAGGGGTTGCTCATACTCTACGAGAAGAGCAAGAGCATGTCCGCCTTTACCTCGCAAGAATGGAGGCCTTTGGCTTAAAATTAGGAGACCTACCCCTTTATCGTCATTTTTGGGCCTATACTCCCCATCTCACTTGCCCTATCCGTTATGTCAGCGTGATGAGTTTGACCTTTGAAATGGCCAATCTCGATTTTGCACCGATGTATGGTCAATCTTTTTCACGTATCGGCGACGAAGCATCAGCTGCTCTGATGCAACAGATTTTAGAAGATGAGATCAAACATGTCTCATTTGGGATGCACTGGTTGAAGAAATTGAAAAAACCTGAAAATTCAGAGTGGGACACGTGGGAACAAAACCTACCTTCATTGATGACCCCGAAGCGCGCCAAAGGATTCGTCTTACATGAGGACCCTCGTAGGCGAGCCGGAATCCCTGAGGATTGGATTCAGAAATTGAAAAAATACTAATAAACTATTTTTTAATTCAATTTTATTACATTAACAGTTATAATATACATATAAAACAAAGGTTTATTATATGTCAATTATAAGTAGTTCATATCAATCCACTTCTCCAATTTACCCCTCTCAACTCGCCTTCAAATTGCCCACAAAACAAGAAGCAAATGAGGTCTTTTGGGGGTTGGGTGATCGTTTTTGGATGCAGATGATCGACGGTAAATTCCATCAATACGGACCGATGGTATTTGATGAAGGGCTCCACGGAGGTCAGAAAGAACCAGGATTTTTCGCCTCATTAAAATCTGGGTGTGAATTTGCAGCTGAACACCTAACAGAAAATTTATCCGTTGCCTTTTACAAAGAGCTACACCAAAAACTTTGTGTTCATTTCAAAGGAGATGAAAACAATGTTTTAATGACCAGTACAGAAACAGGAAGGTTTAGAGATAAACCTGCAGACCATACATTTAGTGATTTGTCATTTTTAAAAATTCTCCCAGAAAAAGAGTGCCAGGATATTCTCGATAAAGCCGCGATTGCCTTAGAGAGCATTATAAAATCACAAGAGCACAGAGAAAAAGCCCTTGATCTTTTATGGAAGGAATGCAAGAAAAAAGTTCTCGATCTTAACATGGACATCTTTGCATTTTCGAACAAATTTCAGATTCCTGCATTTGCCCAAATTTCTGCATGGCCAGATACAGGGGTAAAAATCGAATACCGTTGCACATCTCCTGAACATCATGAAAAAATTGTCGAATATCTCTTCGACGATTACCAACAAAAAATCGGGGGATTAAATCTAAAGCTAAACAATACATCCTTAGAGTCGGAAATCAATCGATTGAAGCGGGAAAAAATAAAAGTCATTGCAGATCTCTTTCAAAAGCTCGAATGGCTCCACCCATTCGAGGACGGTCAAGGGAGAACAGATCTTGTTTTCCAGGCAAAAATCCTGGCGGAGCAAGGTTTCAATCCAGCCATCTTACAAGAACCTTACATGTCGACATACTCCCCTCTTGCTGAATGGGAAGAGTACCTCTTTCAAGGCACTGAGCGCTGGAAAGCGGAAAAGAGCAAGTGAAAAAAGAGGAGAGAAAAATAACAGGATGGGCAGGATGTACAGGATGAAAAAAGGAAAAAAATTAAAATTCTTCCATCCTGTTATTTTTCACTCTTCATTATCAGTTGTCGGAAACGACTTCGACCTCACGCGGCATTTTTTCAATGCATTCAACCTCTTCGATCTCTACTTGTCCTGACATGATGCCCATCTCTTTAAATTTGCGCGCAGTCACGAGGACACGCGTTTCAAGCGATCCAATCCCTTTATTATAGGCTTCTACAGCACTTGATAAGCTCCGTCCCATTTTAGAAAAGTGGGAGTTCATATCGGCCAAACGTTTATAGAGATCTTGGCCAAGCTCATGCATTTTTTCCATTTGACGGCTCAAATTCTCCTGCTTCCATCCATAGGCAACGGCGCGGAGCAATGCGATCAGTGTTGTCGGGGTCGCCAAAATGACATTCTGTTCTGCCCCCACTTCGATGAGGGAAGGATCGTATTCCAATGCGGCGCTGAAAAAAGTTTCAGCAGGAAGAAAGAGGATCACAAATTCAGGTGTGGGTTGAAATCGCTCCCAATACGCTTTTTTTCCGAGCGCGCTCACGTGCGCCCTCACTTGACGGGCATGATCTTTGAACCGCTGAAGACGGATCACCTCATCTTCTGAATGGATCGCCTCAAGATAAGCTTCTAAGGGAACCTTTGCGTCGACGATCACCTGCCTCCCTCCAGGAAGGCGCACGACGAGGTCTGGGCGTAAACGGCCGCTATCGCCAATTTCCTGCTGCTGCTCAAAAAAATCGCAATGATTCACCATGCCAGCAAGCTCGACGACGCGACGGAGCTGGATCTCCCCCCACCGTCCACGGGTCAGCGGCGACCGGAGTGCTTTGACGAGGTTGGAAGTTTCTTGTTTCAAGAGTTTTTCGCTTTCGAAAAGAGACTGTATCTGCCCTTTGATCGATTCTTGATCCCCTTTCCTCTCTTTTTCGATCTGGCGCATCCCGTGATCGAGCTTTTGCAAACTCTCCTTAACTGGATTGAGCAGTTCGACAATGGCGATCTGCCGTTTGTCCAGATCCCCTTTTGCCCCCTCTTGAAACCTCTCAAGCGAGGTTTTAGCCAGGTCTAAAAAAGAGCGATTGTTTTTTTCAAGCGCTTCAGAGGAAAGAGCGCTAAAAGCATTTTTGAGCTGCTCTTCCGCTTTTAGCAACATCTGCAATTTTTCTTCAGCGATCTTTTGGGCTGTCAAAAAAACATGGCATTCTTCCTCTTTCTCCTTTAAAGCAACTTCTAGAATAGGGATCCGCTGGTTCTCCTGCTGAGCGAAGAGGAGCTTTAATTCAACCGACTTTCGCTTTTGTTGTTCGCGCATCCACAACCATAATCCGAGCAGGGAGAGAATTGCAGCTATCGATATCCACATCTTGTTTAATCTTCCTGTTCAGGTTCGAAATCTTCCAATGTCTTCGATTTTTTTCCAGCGATCAACCGGATCAGTGAAAGGATCCAGGCCAGCAGAATATAGCCCCAGGTAACGACGGCGAGCATCACGGGGAGGAAGTAGAGAACGCCGTAGATGACGAAAACGGCCAGGATCACTGTCAAGAAAACGAGCTGGAAAGAAGGGACCCGAAAGTGGAGGGCTTTAGAACTAGGGAATTTCCAACGACTGACCATGAAATAACCTAAGATGATCATGATCGTCGAAAGGAGAATCGCTTTCGTCTCATGTGACAAGTCGAAAAATTTCTCGATGAAGGGGGAAGAGAGGAGCAAGTTCGCAGAGACTGCAGCCAAAGCAGAAGCGGGGATCGGCAGTCCAGTAAAATGTTTCTTTTGAGCTGCGATCGCCTCAGCATCCCCTTTAGCTGCCCCTGTCTTGACGTTGAAACGGACAAGCCTCAAAACGCCACAGATCGAGTAGAGCATACAGCCGAGCATCGCATAAAAAGAGAGGCCAGTTCCAGGTTCTAAAGAAAGGGCTTTGAGCAAAAGAACTGAAGGGGCGACACCGAACGAGACGGCATCAGCAAGAGAATCGAAAATGACACCAAATTCACTTTCAGCACCGATCGCCCTTGCAATCGCTCCGTCCAATAGATCGGCGAAAGCTGCGACGAGTAAAAGCACAGCTGAAACATTCAAAACATGAAAAAGACCAGAACCCGGTTCGACCATGTTGACTTTGAAAATGACAAAAAGCCCACAAGAAAGGGCAAAAGCTGTGATAATATTAGGGATCAGGTAAACTTGTCGCATGGTTCCTCTCTAAAACCCAGAGTGTGGCAAAACGATCTGATTTTGCAAATAAAAAATGAGAAAATCGACACACAGGGATGGTAAAAATCTTAGCATTTCCTTAAAATCAATGCATCTTAATCAGCTCATTTTTCGTACTTTGAAAATTGTGAAACTTTTTTTTAACCCTCTTTCTCTTTTTTTGTGGACATTTAGCAAACAGCTACCATATATAGTGGGTATATAAACAACGACTACTAGATGTAGTACTTCGAACTTTATAATTTCCTCTAAGAATTTAATTTAAATAGGAGACTTAAGATACTCATGACACGCAAGCCACCCCATGACAAATCTTCTGTGATCGAACAGCCAACATCTACTGCACCATCGGCTGCAGAAATCTCCTCCGCTTTAAAAAAAGAGTCTAATATCATGGACAAAATGCAACACTTCGCTGTTGTAAAACGGAATGGCAGCCTCGTCCCTTTTCGCCGGGAGAGGATTTTTCGCGCCGTTGTCGCTGCCTTCCGCGATACAAAAAAAGTCTCTAAAGATACTCCTCTGCCACAAGAATTGAACCAGACCGTCGAGCAGATCACAGATCTCGTCATCACCGATTTGTTCGTGCTCGCCTCTAAAGGAGCCTCCTTAACCGTCGAGGGAATCCAGGATCAGGTCGAAGTGTGTCTGATGAAAGCGGGTTATCACGATGTCGCTAGAGATTACATCATCTATCGCGATCAGCATAAGGCTCTGCGCGAAGATTCTCCTCTTAACTTAAAAATCACCCGTCGCGATGGGAGCATTGTCCGCTTCAACCCGATGAAAATCGCTTCCTGCATCGAAGATGCTTTCCGTCGCTCAGAGCATATCGATGGTCCCGCTACGGAACAAATCGTCGAAGCCGTCAATATGCTGACACAAAAAATCGTTGCGAGGGCCGTCTCCCTTGCCAAGGCCAATCACACCCTCAATATTCCCCTCATCGATGATGAGATTGAACAACAGCTCATGAAAGAAGGGTTTTTCAGCGTGGCTAAAAGCTTCATTCTCCGTCGCGCCTATCTCGGCGAGCAGGATAACGGTGCCTTTAAACATACGATTCCCCCCGAAGAAAAAAAACAGCGCCAATTCACGATCGAGGGGGCAAATAAGACCTTTCGCACGATCACTGAAGCGCAGCTCCTCAGCCGTCTCAAATTCGCTTGTCGAGGCATAGAGGATCTCACATGTGCGGAAGAACTTCTTGAAAGCGCGATCAGCAACTTCTATGAAGGGATTAAAGAGGCTGAAGTCGACCAAGCCAACATCATGGCCGCTCGTGTTAAAATTGAGATTGAACCCTCTTATTCCAAGGTCGCTGCACGCCTTCTCCTCGATCTGCTCTATCGAGAGACGATGGAGATCTCCGCTTCCGCTCCAACTCTCGAATCCTCCCATCGCGAGTACTTTAAAAAGTATCTCAAATTCGGCATCAGTGTCGATAGGATCAGCCCCAAGCTGCTCAACTTCGACCTCGACAAACTCGCCCGCGCCATGCAATTGCAGCGGGATGACCAGTTCACTTATCTCGGATTACAAACGCTCTACGATCGTTATTTTCTCCATCACGAACAGCGCCGTCTGGAAACCCCTCAAATCTTCTGGATGCGCGTCGCCATGGGGCTTGCGCTCAATGAAAAGGAGCAACACAATGAGCGTGCGATCGAATTTTACGATGTCCTCTCCAAGTTTCACTTCTGTTCTGCGACACCGACCCTATTCAATTCAGGGACAAACCACTCCCAGCTCAGCTCTTGCTATCTCTCCACAGTGATGGACGATCTCGCCCATATCTTTAAAGTCGTCGCCGACGATGCCCAGCTCTCCAAATGGGCGGGCGGCATCGGCAATGACTGGACCAATGTCCGCGCCACAGGTGCAGCGATTAAAGGAACCAATGGCAAAAGCCAAGGAGTCATCCCTTTCCTCAAAGTCGCCAACGACACCGCAGTAGCTGTGAATCAGTGTTTTGCACCTGAAACAGTTATCTACACGGCAGAGGGGATAAAGCCGATTTCCGACGTCTCTGTGGGAGATCTTGTTCTTGGCATCAGTGGAACTTATCGAGAGGTCACGGAAAAATTCTCTTACAACCAGAAAGATCCCATGGTAGCGATGACCATCAAACATTCCATTGGACCGATCACTGTGACTGCAGGACACCCTTTTTATGCTATCCGCAACGTTCCCAAAGAACAGGCCATCTCTCGAACATTGCAATGGATAAAAAAAGGGAAAGTCAAGTGTGAATGGGTGGATGCTGGTAACTTAAGGAAGGGGACTATGTCGCACAAGTCATCCCTATGGAAGTGGTTCCCGTCCCCGGTTTCGATCGAAGAAGACGCACGCCTCTACGGCATCCTTTTAGGAGATGGTCATCTATCCAAAGAAGGACAGCAATGGGGAGTTTCTGGGAATCCACAAAGTGATGAACATCTCGAATTTGTGCGCCATTATTTGGGATCGCGCGGGATCCATTTCTGGGAAACGGCACGAGGTGAACGCTATATGCAAATCCACTGGGCCTCTGGAAGAGGGGCTGTGCGCGACGCTACAAATGGCCGGATCATCGGCAGCGGAGAACCGACACTCCCTTTCTCCTTCGACGATATTTACGATGATAAAAAACAAAAACGGATCGCACCACGCCTCTCCCATCTTCCCCGCCCCTAGACACTTGCGCTGGTGCAAGGACTTTTAGAAACAGATGGCAATGTCTCACGGGGCAAAGAAATGACCTTTACAAATACTTCTCAGCCTTTGTTGAAGGACTTCGCTATCAATTGCTCCGTTTAGGAATCCCAACGGCAGGCCAATACCGTGTCGGAACGAATGATCACACTGGCAAACGTTCAGATGGATCTCTTGCCCACTTCAAAGGGAGTCACGATGTGTTATGACCTAAGGATTCCGCCACGGAAGAGATTGCAAAGATGACGAAGTGCAAACCGATCTTCAAGAGCAACTGGATCACCCTTGGCAACCACATTTTCACCCGAATCAAAAAAACAGCATCTACTGGGATCAGCCCCTTCGTCTTCGACCTTAAAGTCGAAAACGATGAATCTTATATGACAACAGCAGGCCTTGCTCATAATGGAGGAAAACGAAAGGGAGCGATGTGCGCCTATCTCGAAACATGGCACCTCGATATCGAAGATTTCCTCGAGCTGCGTAAAAATACAGGCGATGAAAGACGCCGCACGCACGATATGAACACGGCCAACTGGATCCCCGACCTGTTCATGAAGCGGGTCGACGCAAATGGCACATGGACACTCTTCAGCCCAAGCGATGTGCCCGATCTCCACGACCTCTACGGCGCAGCTTTTGAAAAGCGGTATGTCGAATATGAAAAAATGGCAGATGAAGGAAAGATCAAGCTCTTCAAACGGATCGAAGCTCTGCAGCTCTGGCGCAAAATGCTCAGCATGCTCTTTGAAACAGGCCATCCTTGGATCACTTTCAAAGATCCTTCCAATATCCGTTCTCCGCAAGACCATGTCGGCGTGGTCCATAGCTCTAACCTTTGCACAGAGATCCTGCTCAACACCTCAGCAGAAGAGACCGCTGTCTGCAACCTCGGCTCGATCAATCTCATCGAACACATGACAGAAAAAGGGCTCGATGAGAAAAAACTCGCCGCGACGATCCGCACAGCGGTCCGCATGCTCGACAATGTGATCGACATCAACTTCTATCCGACAGCAGAAGCCCACAATTCCAACTCACGCCACCGTCCGATCGGCATGGGACTGATGGGCTTCCAAGATGCGCTCTACATCGATGAACATCAGCTATGCCAGCCATGAAGCAGTCGAATTCGCCGATAAATGCATGGAAATGATCTCCTACTACGCGATTTTAGCTTCGAGCGAACTTGCCAAAGAACGAGGCACTTATCCCTCCTACAAAGGATCGAAATGGGACCGAGGGCTTCTGCCGATCGACACCATTGATCTTCTCGAAAAAGAACGAGGCGGCGACCTCGAGGTGGACCGCACGCACCGCTATGGATTGGAAGCCTGTGCGCGAATCGATCAAAAAACATGGGATGCGCAACAGCAACACGATGGCGATCGCCCCGACTGCGACCATTTCCAACATCACCGGCAGTCACCCAATCGATCGAACCGATGTACAAACATCTCTTCGTCAAATCAAACCTCTCGGGAGAATTCACGATCCCCAATATCTATCCTCGTCGAACGTCTAAAAAAGCTTGGGCTTTGGGACGAAGAGATGCTCGACGATCTCAAATACTTCGATGGATCGATCAGTGAGATCGAACGGATCCCGCAGGAAATCAAACAGGTCTTCCTCACCGCATTTGAAATCGATCCCGAGTGGATGATCGAATGTGCGAGCCGCCGCCAAAAATGGATCGATATGGGTCAATCGCTCAACCTCTACATCGCTGAACCCAGTGGGAAAAAACTGCATCAAATGTACTATGATCGCCTGGAAGAAAGGGTTGAAGACAACCTATTACCTCCGCTGTCTCGGTGCCACCCAGATCGAAAAATCGACGACAGATATTAACAAACGGGGACTTCAACCTCGCTGGATGAAAAATAAATCGGCTTCGAGTAATATCCAACTAGACCGGGAAGAGACTCCAGTGGAAAAAGAAAAACCAATCAGCTGTAATCTGGAAGAAGGCTGCGAAAGCTGCCAATAAATAAAAATAAGGAGATCGGAATATGTCAACTGTTGAAGAAAATCAAGTCAAGTCTGACGAAGGCGTAGACAAGCGTGTCAAAGTCAATGAAAAACGGCTGATCAACTGCAACCAGGTCGATGTCAACCAGCTCATGCCGCTCAAATACAAATGGGCATGGGAACATTACCTCAACGGCTGCGCCAACCACTGGATGCCCACCGAAGTGCCCATGGCCAAAGACATCGAACTCTGGAAATCGAATACGCTTCAGCGCAGATGAAAGGCGCGTCATCATGCGCAACCTGGGCTTTTTCAGCACAGCAGAGAGCCTGGTCGGCAATAACATCGTGCTCGCGATCTTCAAGCACGTCACCAATCCTGAAGTGCGGCAGTATCTCCTCCGCCAAGCCTTTGAAGAAGCGATCCACACCCACACTTTCCTCTACATCGTCGAGTCGCTCAACCTCGACCAAGGCGAAGTGTTCAACATGTACAATGAGATCAACACGATCCACGACAAAGACCAATTCGAGATGGAGCTGACCGACAGATATCATGAAGCCCCGATTTCATCACCTCAACCCCAGAAGGTGCGCAGAAGTTCCTGGAAAACCTGATCGGCTATTACCTCATCATGGAAGGGATCTTCTTCTATAGCGGCTTTGTGATGATCCTCTCCTTCCATCGCCAAAACAAAATGACAGGGATTGGCGAGCAATTTCAATACATCCTGCGCGATGAGACGATCCATCTCAACTTTGGCATCGACCTGATCAATGGCATCAAAGAAGAAAATCCCCATCTTTGGACCCCTGAGTTCCAAGCCAACATCATCGAGAAGATCAAACAAGCTGTCGAACTCGAGATCAAATATGCGGAAGATTGCCTGCCTCGCGGCATCCTCGGACTTAACCGCGCCGATGTTCCGCGAATATGTCCAGTATATCGCCGACCGCCGCCTCGAACGCATCGGCCTGAAAGCCGTCTACCGCTCGAAAAACCCCTTCCCCTGGATGAGCGAAACGATCGACCTCGGCAAAGAGAAAAACTTCTTTGAAACACGCGTCACCGAGTACCAGTCCTCCTCCGCCCTCACCTGGTAATGAGTAGTTTCGACTTATCCAATTAAGACGGAAACTTCATCAGCGCAGAGAAAAAAAGCAGAGGCGCAGAGGTCGCTGAGAGGATAGCGCCCTTTTACGGCATGCCGCAGCCTAAAAGAAGGGAAAGGGATTTTGAACAAGCAGCCGACTTCTTTTAAAAAGTTTTGATTTGCTTGTTCAAAATCCCTTTCCCTTCTTTTAGGCTGTAGCTTCGCTAAAAAAGGGCGAGTTTCACTTACCTCTGCGACCTCTGCGTCTCTGGTTTTTCCTCTGCGCTGATGGAGTTCAGATCCTAGCTCTTCTTCTATCGCCCTTGGCAAAAACCCCTTATTTCTCTACAATTCTTGGTTTAAACATGGGAAGGGTATGATTTTGGATCCACATTTTTTGAAGAAGGCAGGAGAAACGTATGGCGATTTCGTCGTTACAAAATGTCTCCTCCTTCCAGAGCTCAACTGCCTGGTCAGAGAACTGCAACATCTACCTAGCGGGGCTCAGATCATGCATATCGGCAATGACGATCCTGAAAACCTTTTTTGCCTCTCTTTCAAGACCTTTCCCTCTAGCTCCAATGGAGCTGCTCATATCCTCGAGCACACTGTCCTCTGCGGCTCCCGAAACTTCCCCGTCAAAGACCCCTTCTTTTCGATGAGCCGAAGGAGTTTAAATACTTTTATGAACGCCTTAACGGGCTCAGACTTCACTTGTTATCCCGCTGCATCGCAAGTGGAAAAAGACTTTTACAATCTTTTGGAAGTCTATATCGATGCCGTTTTTCACCCTGAACTGAAAAAACTGAGTTTCCTTCAAGAAGGGCATCGACTTGAATTTGCCGATCCGAAAGATCCCTCAACCCCTTTAGAATACAAAGGGATTGTCTTCAATGAGATGAAAGGCAACCTCGCCTCAGCCGATACCCGTCTATGGCATGCATTGATGGCAGATCTCGTCCCAGACCTCCCTTACGCATATAATTCTGGTGGCGATCCGAAAGAGATCCCTAATCTCACCTATCCTGAATTGATCTCATTTCATGAGACCTATTACCACCCGAGCCGCTGCCTCTTTTTCTTCTATGGTGATCTCCCCTTGAAAAAACATCTCGATTTCATCGCCGAACAAGCACTTAAAAACGTCATTAAAGTGCTTCCTATCCCCCCCTTGCACAAACAAAAAAGATTCTCAACGCCCATTCAAAGAGAAATGCGCTATCCCGTGAGCGACACCGACGACCTCTCTCACCGCACTATTGTGACTTTTGGGTTTTTAACTGCATCGGTGACCGACCAGGAAGAGGTCTTAAGTCTTACCGTACTCGACTCCATTTTGATGGAGACAGATGCTTCACTTTTAAAATCAGCACTTTTAGAGACAAAACTTTGCATTCATGCCGATGCCTATATGGATGCAGAGATGAGTGAGGTCCCTTATGCGATTGTCTGCAAAGGATGTGATCCAGAAAATGTCGAAAAACTTGAAGAGGCCTTGAAAAACGCTTTTGCCTCTATTATTGAACGGGGAATTTCTCACTCTCTCATCGAAGCTGCTATCCATCAGCTCGAATTTTCTCGCCTTGAAATCGCTGGCGACCACGCCCCCTTCGGACTCACTCTATTCATGCGCTCCGCCCTCGCTAAACAGCACGGCTGCGACCCTGAAAACTCCCTCATGGTCCATTCCCTATTTGAAAATCTGCTCGTCAGAGTGAAAGATCCCAATTACCTTCCAGGTCTCATCAAAAAGCACTTTCTAAACAATCCTCATCGTGTCCGCCTCGTCATGCATCCCGATCGTAACCTCTCCTCTGAAGAGATCGTGGAAGAAAACAAAAAGCTACAAGAAATTCGAAACTCCCTTTCTGAAAAAACAATTTCTGAAATCCTCAAACAGACCCAGGATCTCGCCGCTTTTCAAAAACACACTGAACAACAATCGCTCGATTGCCTTCCCAAAGTCACCCTCGATGCGGTTTCTCCAATCATTCGCGATTTTCCGCTGAAACATTATCAGCATGGCAATCTCAATGTTTATCATCACGATTGCTTCACTAATCACATCGTCTATGCAGATCTCCTCTTCGATCTTCCCCATATCGATGATCAAGATTTGCCTTACGTGCACCTCTTCACCTCACTCATTCCTGAACTCGGCAGCGATGCTCGCACCTATGCGCAAAATCTCGAATACATTCAGGCGCATACGGGAGGGATTGGCGCTTCTTGTGCACTCCACGTGCAAGCAGATGATCTGAAAACTGCAAGACCTTCTTTCAATCTGCGCGGGAAAGCTTTGCACCGTAAGATGGACAAATTATTTACCTTATTGCGCGATACCCTCCTAACACCCCGCTTCGATGAAAAAAGTCGGATTGAAGAACTGATCCTGCAGCTGCGGGAGGCACAGCTCAATCGTTTAACCAGGCAAGCGATGCGTTATGCGATCCAACTCGCCCTTAGCGGATTTTCTGCCGCTTCTCACATCAGCGAAGCCTGGCATGGTCTCCGTTATTTTAAAACCATTGAAGCCTTAAGCAAAAATCTTTCAAAAGACATTCCAAAACTCATCGATAAATTGCTTTGGCTAAAAGAGCAGCTATTGACCTTTCAAGATCTTCACCTGGTCCTCAGTTGTTCAAAAGAGATGCTTCACGAGATCCAAAACAACGGGTTTTATGGACTTGCCGACCTTACTCCACGCTCATCATTTACCCCTTGGAAACTCGATTTTACTGTCCCACCGACAATCTCTCAAGCCCGCTCGATCGCCTCCCAAGTGGCTTTTAATGTCGAAGCTTTCAAAACGGTGACATACCAGCATCCCTTTGCTCCAGCACTCACTGTCGCGACAGTTCTTTTCGACAATAAAATCCTCCATCGCAAAATCCGCGAACAGGGGGGCGCTTATGGCTGTGGGGCGACATACAGCTCAAGCCTAGGGAGTTTTAATTTCCATTCTTATCGCGATCCCCACATTTCAACCTCCTTGCACACCTTCCATCAGGCGATCGATGAAATTGCGGCCGGCCATTTTACCGATCAAGATTTGGAAGAGGCAAAGCTCGGGATCATTCAACAATTCGACACTCCTATTTCTCCAGGAAGCCGTGCCTTCACCGCTTACAGTTGGCTACGCGATGGTAAAACAAAAGAAATGCGGCAAGAGTTCCGTGATCGTCTTCTCAGCCTCACCTCACGCGATCTCAAGCATGCCGTCACAACAGAGCTCGTCCCCAAAAAAGAGGAGGGAGTGATCGTCTCTTTCGCCGGCAAAGAGCTCCTGGAAAAGGAAAATGGGCTCCTTGCACTGGAAAACAAACTGCTCCCCATTTTCCCCATCGGCTGAAGCTTTTATGAAGATACAGAATTATCTTGATTCTCTAAGTTGGGGAACACATTCATATCTTGACATCCCTGATCAAATTGCCATTCCGCACCTTCTAGAATACTTTTTAAAGCTAGCAAATGTTCAGGAAAATGCAGCTCAGACCAACGATCCTCATATGATTCCCCCCATACGTACTTGATAACCTCTGGCGAGCATGAATTGATTAAAGTTCGAATCTTTTCAATGCGAGGATCAGACCCTTCTATAGGATGCTCTAGAACTGATTGGATTTGAAGAGAACATCGATTTAAATAATAAGAGCTAAATACGTATCCTAAACGGCGTCGATTTATCTCTTCAAACTTTTTAGACGCTGCTTCTCCTTTCGAAGGATCAGCTAGTATTTTGAGGATCGATTCCGCATCATCTAAATTCTTTTGGAAAGAAACTCTTTTATTTTCTAAAATATCATATTCATGCCGTTTTTGATGTGCCTTGCTACCCTCGATATATTGTTCTTCTTCAGTAGTGAGTGGCTGCCCTGATTCCTGCTTCTTCAATGCCGTAACATAGGTTCGCATGAGTTCCGGTAGATCCAAACCAAGACTTTTCATTTGCTTTAGATCCTCTTTGAAATTTTCATCCGATGCAATGATCTCTAGTATTGCCACAGGAGTTTTATTCGTCCCAAATTCTAATGAACCAGGATTGTTTTCGATTGCCATTCGATCCTCTTTGAAATTTTCATCTGATCCAATCATCTCTAACATTCTCTCAATGGTTCCGGGGGTGTATTTCATCGCATAACAAAAATGGAAGAGAATATTTGCTTCAGCAGATAATTTTTCATACTTGTCCCCAGATTTTTCACAGAAGTTCAAATGAGCTACCCATGCCCGATGAATTGGAGATGATGGATCTTCAAACCCCATTCCACAAATCCCCTCTATTTCACGCTTAATTTTAGCGGGTTGTGCGGGAAAGAATTGAGTAATAGGTGCACGGAGCAACGACCCATTAAAATGGATCGGCTCGCCTTGTGGATCGATATAAAAACAGCCAATCTTCCAACAGTTTTCTGGATAGTAAGTGGATAAATATTGGCCGCAGCTGCCATGGTAGCCAGCCAAGTATTTTTCGAAAACGGTTTTAAAAAAAGGATCGTTGTCGAGAAGTTCATACGTTCTGTGATTCACGAAGCTAAACCGAACATGATCTCGGGGGCTTAAATATGAAACAATCTCAAGATCACAGTCTAGTGCGGAATTTCGAAAAATTGGCGCATTGGTATGTGGAATTATTGACATGATACTCCTGCTTTTTTAAAAAGCGATGGGATGATGAGCTAAAGATTAATTAATTCCCACAATAATTATCAGTCAATTCCCCAAGTTATAATCCTGCTGTGCGCTAGCTATCGGAGAAATTTGGGTTCTCTAAGTTGGGGAACAAATTCAAAGATCTACATTCAAAATACAATTCCAATCGCATATGTTCTACAAAGCTCTTTAATGCTGGCAAATGTTCATGAAAATGGTGCTCAGACCAAGAATCCTCTGTCACTCCATTCGCTGCAGAATCATATAATTCCCACCATACTCGTCCCTTAATATCTGGCGAACAAGAATTGATTAAAGTTCTAATCTTTTGATGGCGTGGATCAGTTCCTTCTATAGGATGCTCTAGAACTGATTCGATTTGAAGAGAACATTGATTTAAATAATAAGCACTAAATAGCTTTTCTAAACGCGATCGATTTATCTTTTCAAAATTTTTAGACGCTGCTTCTCTTTTTGAAGGATGAGTTAATATTTTGAGAGTCGCTTCCGCAACATCTAAATTCTCTTGAAGAAAGGCCCTTTTATTTTCCAAGATATCATATTGTTGCCATTTGCGAAGTCCTTTGCCAGCCTCAATATATTGCTCTTCTTCGATAGTGAGTAGCTGCCCTAATTTCTGTTTCTTCAATGCCACCGAATAGGCTCGCATGAGTTCCGGTGCATCTGACGATCCAAGACTTTCGTCTAATCCCATTAAAGTGTCTTTAAAATGATCATCTCTTGAAATAATCCCCACCATCCTCTCAAAAGTTTTGGGGATTTCAGTCCTCATATAAACATTAGGATTTTCAAGTTTACAGGCAGATTGCCATAAAACATTTGTTGCATTTTGTAATTTTTCATACATACCCACAGAGTTATCGAAGGATTTCTCAAAATATTGCCATGTCAAATGAATGATAGATGAAGGGTCTTTATGCCTCGTTCCACAAATTTCCTCTATTTCACGCTTAATTTTAGCAGGTTGTATAGGGAAGAATTGAGTGATGGGTTCACGGAGCAACGACTCATTGAAATGGATGGGCTTGCTTTGTGGTTCGATATAAAAACAGCCGATCTTCCAGCAGTTTTTCAGATAGTAAGTGGATAAATATCTGTCACAGCTGACAGCCGAGTATTTTTCGAAAAGGGCTTTAAAATAATCATCGTTGTTGAGAATTGCATAAGTTCTGTGATTCAAGATGCTGAATTTAACTTGATCTCGGGGGCTGAAGTATGAAAGAATTTTAAAATCATTGTCTATATTGGAATGTGGAAAAATTGACGTTTTGGAATATGGAATAATTGACATGATGCTCCTCCATTTTTAAAAACCATTGCTTTAAAAAAGTGATGGAATAATGAGCTAGAAATTAATTAATTTCCACAAAACTCGCAAGCCGGATGCGGTATCGTCAACGGGAAACAAGAAATTGGGTGTAGCGCTCAAAAATGTGAGGTTTGCGCAAAGGCTCTGCAAAATGGGGATCACTCCCCGAGTTATCTTTAGGGTCCAAGATGATTTCAAAAGGCCCCGCATGGCTTGCGGCATTTCTGAATAGGTCGGCTGTATTTTCAGGCAAAGTTTTATCTCCTTCGCTCATGATAAGGCAGAGGCGCCCACTGCTCGGTCGCAAAGAGCGGAATCTCCGTACAGAATCAAAATGCTCACCATCCTTTTCAACCGCGCCGAGACTGAGCTGACCGATCCAATTAGCGGGAGGTTTGTAAGTGGCGATCATTTCACGAAGGGAAGGAGGGGGTTGAATGAGAACAGCATCGACACCTTCTGCATGATGTTGCTCTTTGAGATAGGAAATGGGAAAGGTGGCGCGGCAAGATCCCATGATCTTGATCTGAGAAGGGGAAAATCCTTCGCGCAGAGCAGCCTGATAACCCCCTTCTGCATCTTGAAAATAGCTTTTGATCGACACCTCCTTGCCCCAATCAAAAATGGCGTAGTTGAATCCAGCGGCAAGATGGAGCCCAATGAAGTTTTTATCCATCGTCATCGTCCGGCCAAAACCTTGACAGCGGAGCACACAGATCTGCTGCGCGCCGGTTACTGGAGCTGGAATGCGAAAAGAGTGCCCCACCTGTTCAAACCACTTGAATTCACCGAGCCGTTTTAAACGCTGCCAATCTCCCGGTTGCCGAGGAAAGATCTTCTCCCCGATCCTAATGCCTCCATTTGCACGGATCCACTGCTCAAATTTTTCTGGGCGATAGCAAACCCAAGGTAGAACTTTACCTCCCGGAGTCGTCAAAGTACACACTTCGGCGAATTCGCGTAAAAATGCCGCCCCATTTTCTAGCCGTTTAGAATCGATCGCTGCGTGCTGCTGAGAAATCCCTTTCACTCTTTTCCAAAAATTCGTAATGGTAAGGACCACAGGAGCGATGATCCATTTTGAAAAACGACCCTGAAATGCAGCCAAACTAAAAACACTCACTTTCAGAAAATAACCTGTGGTTGCCTCAAAGATCCGCTTGACCAGGCTTGTTAAACACTTGGGCAGTTTTTCAAAGCAGCTTGCATTACTTTGAAAAACATACGAGGAGGAAGTGATCGAATTTACCATACAGAGCTCACTTAAGTTTCTGACAAAAAAATATATGTTGTTCGAAAATTATACATGCAGCGTAATATTTTTTAAAGAGCTCTTTAGAGTGTGTCTGCGATCTGGGTTGTTTGCTTTTCGCGCCTTTTGCGTTTGGCTTTGATTCGATTCCTTGGCCTAATCGAATCAAAACCAAACGCAAAATCCATCAAAAATCAAAATAACCGAGATCGCAGACACACTCTTATCAAGACCGCCCTAGCAAAAACGAGGTGTTATGTTTCACAAAATTCTATTATTTTTATTTTCCTCTTTTACTTTAGTGTTTGCCGTTCAGACTGAAGAAATTTCTACCGCAAAGCCTACACGCATCTACGTAGATGTCGTAGCTGATTTGATGCATGCCGGCCATATCGAGTTTTTCAAAAAAGCCAAAGCGCTGGGTGATTATTTGATCGTCGGTGTCCTTTCCGATTCAGATGTTGCTTCCTACAAAAGAGTCCCCATTTTGACACTCTCAGAAAGAGTCGCTGAAGTTCAAGCTTGCCGGTATGTCGACGAAGTGATCGCTGCTCCTCCTATGAGAGTCACCAAAGAATGGCTGAAGGAGCATCAGATCGATCTGGTTGTCCATGGAGATGATTATGATGAAAAGACCATGACATGGTGGTACGGCGTTCCCATCCAAATGGGCATTTTTAGAACTTTGCCCTACACAAAAGGGATCTCCACAACCAATATCATCAAAAGAATCACCGATCGCTACCTGGAAGACCGCCTACAGCTCGCAAAACAGCCTTAAATTTCTAAAATTTTTGAAAATTTGATAAACATGAGCTAAAATTAACAGCCACATTCAGCTCCCATTTGTGAAAAATGTTACAAATGGGAGCTGAATCTTCAGATTGAGTCCAAAAAAAGCTAATTCGTAATAAACACGTCCTTAGTTACTTAGGATTATTGAGTTATAGAAATTTGCTCTATAACTCATAATTGTGTATAAACTTGAGTTATAGAACCAAGGTCTATAACTCATGTCCTGGAACTGGGAATTGCCCGATTGGCCCCAATTTCATTACCATCCCGATCGGATATCCCAACAAGAGAGACAATTCCTTTTGGGTGTAGGCAGCGCGTGTGCATTTCTAAAAAATATAGGCGAGCAGGAATACAACCAATTTGTCGTTGAGATTCTCAGTTTAGAAGGCACAGAAAGTTCCAGAATTGAAGGGGAAATTCTCGATAGGGAAAGCTTGCAATCGTCCATCAAACAACACTTTGGGTTAAATACTACCCGAAAGCAAGAGGCCGATAAAGAATCTAGAATGGCCACGGTTCTCTGCAATGTTTATGAATCTTTTGATCGACCATTGACTCACGAAATGCTTTGGCAATGGCATGCCATGTTATTTGATGATCAGTCCTCGATTGCTGATTGCGGAAAGTACCGCACTCATCGTGAATCCATGCAGATTGTTTCCCATCGATATGATGCCCCTAAAGTTTTCTTCGAAGCCCCGCCATCGGTCAAAATTCCTGATGAAATGGCTACATTCGTCGATTGGTTTAATTCTGCAACCACGTCTGAACCTATTCTAGGACGAGCAGCGATTGCCCATATTTATTTTGAAAGCATCCATCCCTTTGAAGACGGCAATGGAAGAATCGGTCGTGTTCTAGTTGAAAAAGTTCTCTCCAAAGGTGTTGAACGGCCGATACTGATCGCCGTTTCTAAAGTACTAGAAAAGAGGAAAAAAGAATACTACGCATCCCTTGAAAGATGTAATCGAACATTGGAGGTCGACCACTGGGTAGAATTTTTTGCTGAGGTCGTTCTGCAAGCTCAAGAATTATCGATGAGCCTTCTTTACTTTTTGATTGAAAAATCAAAGATGTTGACAACCCTCTCTGGACAACTCAATCCACGTCAAGAAAAAGTTTTGTTGCGAATGTTTGCAGAGGGTCCAAGTGGTTTTAGAGGGGGACTTAGTGCTGAGAATTATATTGCAATTACAAAAACTTCTCGGGCAACGGCAACACGCGATTTAATCGATCTCATTCAAAAAGGAGCTTTATTGAAAACGGGAGAACTCCGCCATACCCGTTACTGGTTGAATCTTACGACTATACAGAAACTACCTTGAGAATAGGGAATTTGACAAGGAGGCGCCCTGAATTTAAACCAGGCTTTGCCGGCGCCGAAGCAGCTCAACTTGAATAAGTTGAGCGATGCAGGCGGGTTTAAATTCAGTGGCTGTCCGACGCAGTCAAAAACCGATTCTCAAGGTAGTTTCTGTATAAGAAAATGGTGAGAGACATTTGCTTTTTTGCGCCCTCTGAGTTATAAATAGGGTTCACTGATCATAATAGGAGTAAAAAATATGTTCCGTTTCCCCTCTTTTTCACTTGTGGCTGTTAGCTGTGCTGCTCTACTATCCTCACCGCAGGCTTTTGCTCAACCGGAATCTAGTAATAATTGTGTCTGCTCACCCGAACAAACTTCGAAGGCTTTTACGGCGGTGGCAAAAAAATCGATCCCTGCAGTCGTCTTCATTAAAGTCCAGAGCAACGCCCCAGATCAAGACGAAAATGGTTATCCATATGGCTACCAAAACCCTTTTGATTATAATGGGGATGATTTTTTCAATCGTTTCTTTGGGATGCCTTATCGCGGCCAACCGCAAAAGCCGGCGCCCCAACTCAGTCAAGGCTCAGGCTTCCTGGTGAGCACTGACGGCTTCATCATGACAAATGCACACGTCGTCAAAGGAGCTGATAAAATTACAGCTGTCCTCAATGATGGGCGAGAGATGGATGCCACTGTGGTCGGCTCCGATTCCCATACCGACATCGCCATTGTTAAAATCGAAGGGAAAGAGTTTCCTTTTCTCAGGTTGGGAGACTCTGATGAGATCGATATCGGCGAATGGGTCATTGCGATCGGCAGCCCATTTCAGCTCGAAGCTTCTGTCACTGTCGGCGTCGTTAGCGCAAAAGGGAGACAGAACTTACGGATCACCGATTTCGAAGATTTTATCCAGACCGATGCCGCGATCAATCCAGGCAATTCAGGCGGCCCTTTACTCAACTTAAAAGGGGAAGTGGTCGGAATCAATACAGCCATCGTCTCACGTAGTGGCGGCTACATGGGAATCGGTTTTGCGATCCCGAGCATCATGGCCAAAAACATCATGGCTCAGATCATCGACAAGGGATCGGTGACCCGTGGCTTCCTCGGCGTCACTTTGCAGCCAGTCGATAAAGATATCGCAGATGCGTTCAATTTGCCAAAACCAGAAGGCGCTCTCATTTCTGAGGTGATCAAAGATTCCCCTGCCGATCAAGCCGGGCTGAAACAAGGTGACATCATCCTCGAATACAACAAAATCCCGATCAAGTCGCTGCAAAGCTTTAGAAACGAAATTTCGTTGATGAATCCAGGGACCACGATCGATTTGAAAATCAACCGCAAAGGGCAGATCATGTCGATTTCGGTCGTTCTCGGCACAGCATCTGATAATATCGCATTGGGCGGCAATCTGATCCAAAAACTAGGCATGGAGATCGACAGTCTCACTCCCGACCTCGCAAAGCAGCTTGGACTGACGCAAAGAGAAGAGGGCGTTGTGATCACCAAGATCAAACCTGGCTCTCCAGCAGCAACAGCAGGTCTGCGCCCTGGTTTCCTCATTCAAGCTGTCAACCACAAGAAAGTGACGAATGTCAGCGAGTTCAATGAAGCGCTCGGACAACCAGAGAACAAGCGGATCCTTTTGCTCGTGCGTCAAAACAACATGACCCGTTTCTATTCCATTAAAGTCGACTGACCTTTCGAAAAACATGATTGAAATTTTTAAAGCAGAGGCAATTTTGTCGTTGTCTCTGCCCATTTATTTAGAGAGTGTGCAGGCAGGATTTCCCTCACCAGCAGAAAACTATCTCGATAAGACACTCGATCTCAATGAACTTTTGATCACCCATCCCGCTGCCACTTTTTTTGTCCGGGTTGCCGGTGATTCGATGCAGAATGGAGGAATCTCTTCTGGCGATATCCTCATCGTCGACCGCTCGATAGAAGCGACCGATAACAGAATCATCGTCGCCATCGTGGGTGGAGAATTCACAGTCAAACGGCTTAAAATGGGTGAAGGACGGATCTCCCTTGTTCCAGAAAACCCCGCTTACCCTATACTGGAGATCAAAGAAGAAAGCGACTTTCAAGTGTGGGGCGTCGTCACCTATGTCATCCACAAAGCAACCTAATTATTTTTTAATCGACTGCAATCAGTTCTATGTCTCATGCGAACAGCTCTTTAACCCAAAACTGCGCAAAAAGCCGGTCGTCGTCCTGTCCAATAACGATGGGATCGTCATCGCCCGCTCAAAAGAGGCCAAAGCGTTGGGAATCCCCATGGGCGCACCCTCTTTTCAATACGCCGACCTCTTCAAAATGCAAAAAGTGCATCTCTTCTCTTCAAACTATACTCTCTACGGCGACATCTCTCGGCGCGTGATGCATGTGCTCTCCCGCTTTTCTCCTGAGATGGAAGAGTATTCGATCGACGAAGCTTTTTTAAGGATCGCCGATAAAGATACAATCGCTGTCGCAAAAGAGATCAAAAACACTGTGCTCAAATGGACAGGCATTCCCGTATCGATCGGTATCGGAATGACGAAAACCCTCTCAAAGGTTGCCAATGATATCGCTAAAAAAGGGGAAGGTATCTTTGCTTTTTCCGATGGTGCGCAAATCGATACTGTCCTGGAAAACTTGGAGGTCAAAGAGATCTGGGGGATTGGAAGACAACTCAGCACAGCGCTGGAAGCAGAGGGGATCAAAAACGGACGCGCCCTAAAAGACGCTTCCGACACTTGGATCAAAAAGCGGTTTTCTGTCCTCTTGCTCCGTACTGTTTATGAACTCAGAGGAGTTTCCTGCCTAGCGTTCAATGAGTTACCTGTCCCTCGCAAATCGATCGTCTGTTCCCGTTCTTTCGGCAAGGCGGTGACTAAGCTCAAAGATATCGAAGAAGCCCTTTCTTTTTACACAGCCAATGCAGCAGAAAAACTACGCGAAGAAGAGCTCCTTCCCTCTTTTATGACGGTGTTTCTGATGACATCCCCCTTCCGCAAACAACCTTACAGCAATAGCTGGACGATGACACTAGATCAACCGACAGCCTTCACGCCAAAGCTCATTGCCAAAGCCAAGGAGGGATTGTGTAAAATCTTCAGAACCGGTCACGTCTATAAAAAAGTAGGCGTCGTCATGGGAGAATTCTCTCCACAGACAAATTACCAGCCCGACCTCTTTTGCTCCGATGAAAACAGATCGATCAAACAAAAGCGGGCGATGGACGTTATCGACTCCCTTAACCATCGCTTCGGCAGTTCCACTGTCCGCTTTGCTTCAGAAGGAGTCCACCAGCGCTGGAAGATGAAGCGAGGGAATGTCTCCCCCTGTTTTACAACATCGTGGGACGAACTCTTAAATATCGATATCTAGACTAGAAATCAAACCGCCCTCTTAAAGTCAGGCCGTAAAAAGCGAGATCTCCTTTTTCACGGACGTAGATTGGAAAATCTTTATCAGTGAATTGCTCAGTTTGGTTCTGCCCCCACCAGTATTGCGATTCAAAGCCTGCACTTAAACCGAAATGACATTGATCTCTGTTGAAGTTGCAGTCCCAAGCGAGCCCAGCGACCATTTGAACAGTGGGGCCGACCAGATTGAAATCGTTATTTAAGTCGACGACTTCTGCTCCCCCCAGTTGATGTTGTTTCTGTTTATTATGGAAATGACCTGCAATAAGAGCGGCAGCAAAGTCGCCAAAAAAGCTGAAACCAGAGCCGATCAACCAGTTCGATTCGATGCCGATTAGAGGTCCAGCGCCTTTGAAATCATTTTTAAAATAGGTGTGAAAAGTCTGCCCCACTGGGATGAATCCCCCTGCATATCGAATATGGGCGTCTTGATCGATCCAAGCCCCTTTTAAGCCAAAAAATGGCCTAAAAGTAAGTGTTTTCGCAACATAAAACGACCTGCCAATTTCGACATCGGCACTCTGAAACTCGATTTTCCAACGCTCATGACCTTCATCGACGCTAGGGCCTTGTGGGGCACCTGCCCCTTGAAAGAGAAACAGGGGATAAAAAGAGCCATGGGCACTCTTTGAACCTCTCGGATTAAAACGGGTATAATTGACATAGATGTCCCAATAATCGTAGGGAAGATGGACACCCAGACCGACGCGGAATCCCGATTGAAAATCGAACTTAACCCTTTTTGCCGTTACAAATTCCATCCCCTCTTCACGCGTCCTCCAGTAGAGCCATTCTGCAGTAACATAGATATGTCCACGCGGCGCTAAGAAACCTCCTCTCAGATAATCATACCTTTCAGTTTCTTTTTCAGAGTGGACCTGCTGTTCATCATTAGACCACTCTTGCTCGACGAGATAATCGGAATTGCCCATTCTCGTATAATGGGGACGGTCGGCAGGCAGCTCGGTGGAGCTCTCTTCGACTGCAGCGACCTCTTTTTTCTCCACTTTGGGCTGGGTTTTGCTCGAAAACCATTTATTTTTGACACGAGAACCAGGCTTTTTTTCTCCGTCGCTTACTTTAATTTTTTCAGGAGCGCGACGAGCGCCTGCATATTGAGGCTTAAGTTTTTTTGGCGGCTGCTTCTCAGTATTCTCTGTGGAAAGGGCCTTTTGTTTTGCAGGTTGACGATTGGATTCTGAAGACTGGGAGGTCTGATCCTCCTTTTTCCCATCTGCTGCAGCAACGCCATCTTCCAATATCACCTCTTCGAATAAATCCTCTTCAAAAGCTGACCCATCTGCAGAAAGAAAACCATGCAATGCAAGAGAAAATGCAGTCAAAGAGAAGAAAAATTTGGTTACCATTAGATTCTCCTAAAAAATAAAAGATAGTTTTATAGCTCTAACGCGCTTAAAAGAAAAGAGCAATTGATCAGTTGGGCAAGCTGGCTTTTAACAGCTCTTGGAAGGTGGGATCGAGACGGATCGGGTCGAAGAGATGATCAGATAGGATCTCTTTGGTGTTGGGTAGCCCCTCGTTGATGGCTGTTTGCAGCCAGCCAACCGTCGGAACGGCTTGTTTTAATTGAGCATGGGCATAGGCATTGCGAAGTGCAGTTTCAGCGGTTGGCCAGTTTTGAAAGCAAGTGCCGGCAAGTTTGATGACAAGGGAAAAATCTTTTTGCTCAAAAGCCACTTTGTGAAGCAGGCAAAGTGCATCCCCACTCAGCTCTTCACGGATAGAGAGGAGCAGATCGTAAGCGGCTTTCAAATCCCCCTTCTCATACTTTAAAATGGCGAGATATTGAGTCGCTAATTCATAGATCATCCCTTTTTTTGCCTTGGTGCGAATCTGCTCGCAAAGAAGAAAAGCCGCCTCTTTTTTACCTGTTTGCATCTGCTCTTCGACCTTTTCGAGTTGCTCGCGTAAGGAGTCATCCCGGTCAGTTTCAGAGAGGTGGCGAGTGCGTCTGAATGTATCGTAACTTTGGTAAGCTAACAGAAAAAAGAGGGCGCCGATCAAAAATGCTTGAGTGAGGAAGAAAAAAAGGCTGATCCCAATGGCGATGACCATACTGGCGAGGATGGCGTATTTGAAACCTTTAAGACCAAAAATTTTTTCCAGAACAATTCGGAGGAGTTGTCCTCCATCGAGCGGCATCACGGGGAGGAGGTTGACAATTGTCCAAAACAGGTTGACAACGCGCATTAAAGAGAGGATCGAACCTGTCATCCCTTGCGCAAGTGCAGGGACTTGTAGAAGAAGGGTGACGATGAGGACGAGGATAAATCCAAAAAGGGGCCCATCGAGCACAATGAAAAACTGTTTCCAAAAAGAGAGCTTTTGGCCGTTATAATAAGTAAGACCCCCGAGAGCAACAAGGTCGATGCGCGGACTTTGTCCAAACATAACCGCAGTGAGCGCATGGCCAAATTCATGGAATAAGACAGAGACAAAAATGATCGCCACCCAGATCAATGTCCCTACAAAACTTCTGCTATTGAGATAACCGATGAGTCCCGCAAAGAGCCAAAACGTAGGATAGATACTGATCGGAATGCGCCAGCGCAATTGCAGCATGATGATTTACCTTTTCATCGCTTTAACCATTGTCTCACCCATGAGTGCAGGGGACTCAGCGATAACAACACCCGCCGCCTTAAGGGCTTCCATTTTACTTTGAGCATCCCCTTTTCCACCAGAAATAATTGCGCCAGCATGTCCCATCCTCCTGCCCGGAGGCGCAGTGGCACCGGCGATAAATGCTGCGACAGGTTTTTTACAATGGGTTTTAATCCACTCTGCTGCTTGTTCTTCCGCATCTCCGCCGATCTCGCCGATCATCAAAATCCCTTTAGTTTCTGGATCTGATTGAAAGAGTTCGAGGATATCGACAAAATTGGTCCCATTGAGCGGATCCCCACCAATCCCAATGCAAGTCGATTGGCCAAGTCCTAAAATTGTCGTCTGCCACACCGCTTCATAAGTGAGCGTTCCTGAACGGGAAACGATCCCGATCCCTCCGCGCTTATGGATATAGCCGGGCATGATCCCAATTTTACATTCATCGGGTGTGATCACACCGGGACAATTCGGCCCAATCAAACGGCTCGACTGACTATGGCGCATGATTCGACTCACCTCGAGCATGTCCCGCACAGGAATCCCCTCTGTGATACAGATGATCAAAGGGACACCTGCATCTTCTGCTTCGATGATCGCATCGGCAGCATAAGGGGCTGGCACAAAAATCATCGTCGCATCGCACTGGGTTGCTTTTCTCGCCTCTTCTACCGTATCAAAAACAGGCAAACCCAAGATCTCTTGCTCCCCTTTTCCAGGCGTTACACCGCCGACAAAACGGGAGCCGTAGAGCAGACACTGTTCCGTGTGAAATTTTCCCGCTTGGCCAGTGATCCCTTGAGTGATCACTTTCGTTTTCTTATTGATCAAAATCGCCATGAATTCCTCATTTCTTCAGTTCTGCGCATACTTTCTCAGCAGCTTCGGTGAGATGATCGGCAGTGATGATCGGCAGCTTGGATTTTTCAAGTAATTTTTTCCCCTCTTCCACATTTGTCCCTTCCATTCTCACGACCAAAGGAACTTTAATCCCCATTTCATTCATGGCAGTGATGATCCCTTCTGCTAAGGTCGCGCAGTTCATGATCCCCCCGAAGATATTGACGAGGATCGCTTTGACTTTTGTATCGGACAAAATGATCTTAAAACCCGCAGCGACTTTTTCCTTGGAAGCTCCTCCACCAACATCGAGAAAATTGGCCGGTTTTCCTCCGTAGTATTTGATGATGTCCATCGTCGCCATCGCAAGGCCTGCCCCATTGACCATGCACCCGATATTGCCATCTAAGGCGATATAGGCCAAATCGTACTCCTTGGCTAAAACTTCATTCTCTAATTGTTGAGTGTGATCGTAAAGGGCTGTGATCTCAGGCTGTCTATAAAGAGCATTGTCATCGATCGATAACTTGGCATCGAGCGCCCACAATTTCCCATCTTTAGACTCGACAAGGGGATTGATCTCCAAAAGAGAAGCATCTGTCTCTATAAATGCTCTCGCCACCCCTCTTGCAATCTGAGCACCCATTTTAGCCATCTCCCCTTTCCAGCCCATGAATTTACACAGCTTCACTAATCTAAAGCCCCGGACGCTCCCGTCGAATTCAATGGGCACTTTCAAGATTTTATCAGGAGATTTGGCAGCGACCTCTTCGATCTCCACTCCCCCTTCTGGAGAAGCGATCAAAATCGGCACCGCATTCTCCCGATCGATCACTGCGCCGAGATAGTACTCTTTTTTGATATCGATCGGTTTTGAGATGAGAACTTTGTGTGCGATCACACCCTCTGGACCTGTTTGATCATTGACCATTTTCATCCCGAGCAACTGCTCAGCGACTTTGACGATCTCATCTGGGGTCTTGGCAAATTTGACGCCGCCGGCTTTCCCCCTTCCCCCTGCATGCACTTGGATTTTGATCACCGCTTCTTTGAGCCCGAGGTGTTTGATGATCACATCCACATCGTGAATTTTCGAAGCGACCTCAAAGTCGGGGATGGGGATGTTGTATTGTTTTAAAATTTTTTTCGCTTGGTATTCGTGGGTATTCATATTTACACAGAGATCACAGAGACACAGAGCTTTAAGTTTCTCATTTTTTGCGAGAGCAAAAAATGAAGACTCTAATTTTTTCGCTCTTGCGAAAAAATTAGGCCGCTTTTTTAATCTCTGTGTTCCTCTGTGTCTCCTGTTCCTCTCTGTGATTGAAAATATTTTTATAATGTCCGGTGCCCTGTGGGTTCACCGCCTTCGCTTGGGTATAATTTCCTTATCTGCTAGAATCTGCTTTTCCATCAATTAATATTTATCCTTCAAAAATGTTCAATTTCCTCAAAAGCGGTTATGAAAAGGTCAAAAATGCGCTGAGCAAAACTCGCTCTCTCCTTTCTCAGCGGATCAAAGGGCTCTTCGGGAAACCTTGGAACGATGAGACCTTCGAGGAGCTCGAGCAAATCCTTTTCGAAGCTGATCTCGGCACAAAATGTGCCACTTCCTTTGTCGAGCACCTCCGTTCCCGCCTTCGCACTAAACCTACCAATGATATCCAGGAAATCCTCAAGATCTTTCACGACCATACGCTCTCGATCTTAAATGAGACGAGCCTTGTCGAAACAAAAACTCCCCTCCCTGGCGACCCTTTTGTTTTTCTCATCGTCGGCGTCAATGGCAGCGGCAAGACGACATCGATTGCAAAGCTGGCAAAACACTACCAAAAAGAGGGAAAAAAAGTCCTTCTCGCTGCTGGGGACACTTTTCGCGCAGCAGCAATCGAGCAACTCTCCATTTGGGCGGAGCGGCTCGACATCGACATCGTCAAGTCGAAGAGCGGTTCAGATCCCTCAGCTGTGGCTTTCGATGCTTTGACTGCAGCTAAAGCCCGTGGCTTTGACGTCGTTTTCATCGACACCGCAGGCCGCCTCCAAAATAAGCTCGACCTCATGCAAGAGCTAGAAAAAATCCGCCGCGTCTGCGGTAAAGTGGTTCCTTCTGCTCCCCATGAGACTCTCCTCGTCCTCGATGCGACGACGGGGCAAAATGCGATCGATCAAGCCCAAGTCTTTCATGAAGTGACCCCCCTCAATGGGATTATCTTGGCCAAACTCGACGGATCAGCAAAAGGAGGAATCGTCCTTTCGATCTATCAACAACTGGGGATTCCTGTTCGCTGGGTGGGCACAGGTGAAAAAGTCGATGACATCGAACCTTTTGACCCTACGACTTACGCAGATTCGCTGTTTGCACCTATTTGATTTCAAAGCAGCACGCCCCGACAATTTTGAGTGCCGGAATTCCCCATTGAAAAGGGAAGACCACCTCTTCATTCTTTCTCTTTAAGATGAGCTTGGCTTCACCCCCGGGCAGATCTGCAGGGAGATCGACCATCATCGATAGTTCCCCATACTCTGTCACCTCTCCTAGCTTAAGTCCAACCGGTTCCCCTTGGATCACGAGGAACAACTCGACCTCCTCATAAGATTCAAGCTCTTCTGCTGTAAGGAGGAATTTATCCCCTTTTTCCCCTCGGAGCTCTAAATTGAGTTTAACTCCTTTTTTCGACTTCATTTCAAGAGGGAAGGGGACGAGCTGGGTCGCATAGGCGTCATCTACCGACTTCATCCAAAATGTCAGTCTTTCTCCACGTTTAGCCGGACAAATCGCATAGATCTCTTCCTTATAATCATCAGGGCGCACAAGTATTAAATGTCCTTTCTTATTGGAGACAAAGTTAAAGGTTTCGGTGCGAACCCCATCAAAGCTTTCGACGACGAGACTATAAGTCTTATTTGGGGGAAAATGTTCAGCGCGTAAGTGGTAGCGATGAAACTTCATCCCTTGCCACTTTCTCTCTCCCCAATTTTTTTCACACCTAAGCTCCGGCTCTGCTCCCCACATCGCTAGCGTTAAAAACAAAGTGGCTGTTAAAAATCCCCCCTTCATAGCAGCTTCCTTCATCACCTTTTTTTTGAGTTTACTTGGGTATACCAGTTAGATATATTTAACCCAAGTCAAGAGAGAAGGGCGAGATGATGATGAATTGGAATAATGACCTTAAAAACTCACACAACCCAAATCGGGCCGTCTCCCTTTTTTCTCCCCAAGCGATCGGCGAAAGACACCATCGGGCTCTCCTTATCCAGTTTATCCTCTTTGAACTCCTCTCCTCTTACAAGGCTCATCAGCGACAAGAAAATTGGGAAACGATCATCTCCTCCCACCCTCGCCATTTTCCTTACGATTGGTCTGCATTGACAGGTTATCTCAACAAAGCTCTAGAACATAGCCTGCTGCTTAAAGAAAGTTTCCCCGATCATCTGCAGCAAGTTTTAGTTTTCGAACGGGAGTTTTCAGAGAATTTAACCCATATCTCCCCTGTCTTGTTCGCTACAGCATTACAAAAGATCTATTTCAGCTTCGAACCTCTGATCGAAATCTGTAAAGAGAATGAGAACTTGATCCACTTCATGCTCAAAAATCGGGAGACGATCGATTCACTCATCGGTGAGGGGTACCTTCGAACATTTTTGATTAAAATCTATCCTCACGACTTGGAGTCGCTAGGAGACAAGCTGTGCGACCAATACCATCAACGGGGGTTTTTTTCACAGATTGCTGAACTTAAAATTTTGTTAACCGAACTCACCCATGTCTAATCCTCTACACGATCTCATCCGCGATACACTCACTTATTTAAAGGATCCTCTCCTCCCCAAACAGAGTCTACTCACAAATGGGAAAGATCAGATTTTTTTTCAAAAAAAACCCACCCAACCATCCCCCGTTTTAAAATTCGAGCCCTTGCCTCCTCCAGCCAAGGTAGAGAAAAAAGAGGAACACAAATCGGAAAATCTCAAAAGCCCGATCAAGACAATGCTTGAACGGATCGCTCCATCCTTGAAACTGAGCGATCAAATCCCAAATGATACTACCGCGAAACGGATTGCTGCCGCTTGGAAAGAAAAAATCCCTGATGCTGAAGTGATCCTCCTCGCCTGCGACTCTAGCTTAGAGACACTCGATTTTTTGAAAGGGCTGGCTAAGGCGATCGACGGGCATTGGGCTAAAGTGAAGATCTTAATGGCTGAGAGGCTCGAAGAGCAACACCGGTGGGACCTCTTTTTGAGTAAAAATAACTTTCGTCTCATCATCGCTTCCGATGGAGTGCAGAAATTTCCTGGATTGATGGGGTTCTATAAATCGATCCCTGCCAATTCACAATTCTTTTTAGATAAAACACCCCTTTTTGTCCTCTCTTCCATCGTCACCTATAAATCTTCTCTAGAGCATAAAGCGGCCCTTTGGAAAACGATATGCCAGATGCTCAAAAAATAATCCCTTTGCCCATTGCAGAGGTGATGCTCGACGATGCCCTCGATGCTCCACTCGACTACCGAGTCCCTCCAGAGCTAAATGAAAAAGCCCGTGCCGGATCACGGGTAAAAGTACCAGTGCGCAACTCTCAAAGGGAGGGGACCATTGTCGGCTTTAAGGAAAGTTCCCCCTTTGCCAAATTGTTAGAAATCGGTGAGGTCCTCTCTGATAAGACCCATGTCACAGAGGAACTCTTTCTTCTCGCGCGGTGGATCTCTGAATATTACTTCACGCCTCTCCGAAAGGTGTTAAAAACGATCCTCCCTTCAAGCGTCAGAGGCAAGGCAAAAGCCAAAGAACAGTTGTGGATCCAACCCGCTCTTTCTTTAAATGAACTCTCCTCTCTATGCAATGAATTGAGAAGGTCCCACCCCGCACAAGCGTTAGCCCTCGACTCGATCCTCAAATCCCCCAAAGGGATTTTTCTCTCAAGACTGCTCGAAAAAACTCAAAGTTCGCGAAGCACCATCGATCAGCTGATCAAGAAGAAGATCTTACACTGCCAAAAAGTGCAGATCGATCGCTCTTCTCTCATCGACGAAGAGTATTTCCCCACAAAACCAAAGAGATTAAATGAAGAGCAGAGCGAGACATTAGAAAAAATTAAAACGGGTTTAAATCAAAATCTCTTTGAAGTGAGACTCGTCCACGGGGTGACAGGAAGTGGTAAAACGGAGATCTACCTTCAAGCCATAGAGCATGCCCTCCAGCTAAAAAAAAGCGTCCTCTTCCTCGTTCCTGAAATCGCACTGACTTTACAGATGATCGAACAGTTAAAAAGTCGTTTTCAGGAAAAAATTGCGATCTTGCATTACCGCCTTTCCCAAGGAGAGCGGTATGATGCCTGGCATCAGATCCGAGATGGGAAAGCGACGATTGCCATCGGGGCCAGATCCGCTGTCTTTAGCCCTCTTCAAAACCTGGGGCTGATCATCATCGACGAAGAGCATGACGCTTCTTATAAACAATCTGAAGAATCTCCTGCCTATCACGCCCGCGATGTCGCAGTGATGCGCGGCAAGATCACAAACGCCACAGTGATCCTCGGCAGCGCAACACCGAGCATCGAGAGCTATCACAATGTGAAAAAAGGGAAGTATCAGCTCAGCGTTTTAAAAATGCGCGCCGACCTTGCCAAAATCCCCCATGTCACCATTGTCGACATGAAGCTCGAGTTTGCTAAAGCAAAAGGATTTACCCTCTTTTCCGATCCCCTGCTCACCGCCATCAAAGCACGTGTAGAAATTGGAGAACAAGTGATCCTCTTTTTAAACCGGCGCGGCTATCATACGACCCAAATGTGTATGAGCTGCTCTCACACTCTGCAATGCTCCCATTGCGATGTGAACCTCACCTTCCACCTCGGCACCAATATTCTGGCTTGCCACTTATGCGACTGGCATCTCTCCCCACCCCCTCGCAACTGTCCCAGCTGTAAAGCAGAAGCTAGCCTTAAATTCAAAGGAGCTGGAACTGAAATGGTCGAACGCGCCCTCCATGCCCTTCTCCCCGAGGTGAGGACATTGCGGCTCGATGCCGACACGACACGTCACAAAGGGAGCCATGAGCTCCTCCTCAAACAATTCCGCTCCGGGAAAGCAGATGTATTGATCGGGACGCAGATGATCGCTAAAGGATTCCATTTCCCAGCGGTCACCTTGGTCGGCGTCCTCAATGCAGATGGGAGTTTGCAAATCCCCGACTTTCGCGCCTCTGAGACGGTATTCCAGCTTCTGACACAAGTCGCAGGTAGATCGGGACGGGGGGCTTTAAGTGGAGAGGTGATTATCCAGACCCACATGCCCGACCACACGATCATCGAACTTGCCAGCCAGCAACATTACGAAAGATTTTTCGACCAGGAAATCGCCGTCCGCGAGCTCTTTCACTATCCCCCCTTCACCCATCTGGTCAAATTCACCTTTAAAGGGAAAGATATCGAATTATTGCAAGAAGGAGCCACTGCCATGCGCGACCAGCTGATCGAGCAGCTCCCTTCCAATTTCGAGATCCTCCCTCTTGTCCCTTGCGGTTACGCCAAAGTCAAAGGGGAATTCCGGTTTCAATTTTTGATCAAAGCAGAGAAATTAGGGCGACTATTTGCTGTTTTGCAATCTTTAAGAAAAAAAGAAAAACACTTCCACCTCTTTATCGATGTCGATCCCCTCTCGACTTATTTCTAGAAAATGAATAGATAACTGAGTCATTACTTCTTATCTTTTTTCTTAATTTTCTCTCTTGTTTATTTTTCAATAAATGTTTGATTTTTAACAAAATAATGTTCTCTTCCCAGCACCGAAATTCGGGCCATTTTTAGATCAGTTGACAAAATGTAACCTTATTGGTTACAATAAACCAAAATGAGAATGTCGTGTCAATTAAGACGTTTAAGCATAAGGGACTGAGAAAGTTTTTCGAATCTGGGAGTAAAGCGGGAATTCAGGCAGCTCATGCAAAAAAGATCAAGCTGATTCTAGACCTGCTTAATTCTGCCATGGAAGTTAAAGATATGAATTTCCCTGGATCCGACTTTCATTCATTGGCAGGAGAATTTCGAGGATTTTATTCAGTCCATGTTAACGGTAATTGGACGATTATTTTTTGTTTTGAAAATGGTGAAGCTAAAGAAGTAGATTTAGTAGACTATCACTAGAAGGAATTTATGGTAAAAAGAAGAAAGCCAACTCATCCTGGAGAGATTCTTGATGAGCTTTATATCAAGCCACTTAATCTGAAATTGCAAAAACTTGCTGATAGGTTGGGAATCGCTAGAAACACGTTGTTTAAAATTAGAGCCGGAAAGGCAAGCGTAACCCCTTCTATCGCTCTTTCTTTAGCAGAAGCATTCGACACAACTCCACAACTTTGGCTTAATTTGCAGCAAGCATATGATCTGTGGATTGAGGAAAATGAGCATGTAAAGGTTGAACCAATCGTTAAAAATGGAGCATTTCTTCCTGTTAAGAAAAATATTGGAATTGCGAGAAGACCTGTTGCAATATAAAATTTTAGCAGTTTGTTAGCGATTTAATTCTTAATTGCACTTCTGTATATAAGTTTTTTTAATGCCACTAAATTGACTTTTCATATTACAAATAAAGATCTAAAAGAATTTGCAGACAAGATTAAATGGAGATAGGCGTGAGGAATTTATACGAAGATTTATAAAGAAGGTTTTGAAGAGATCCTTGCTTATAGGAAAGGAAAAACCGCTCTTCGTTCAGAAAGGATCGAAATTCCAGAACCTCCTAAGGAATTAAGACTCCACAAAAAGAAAAAGATCTTATCAATGTTCGTTTAAAGAAAGCAAAAGAGATATACGATGATTGGAGGATCGAGGAAAATTTATGAGTAGTAAAAAAGCAAAAGATTACAAAGTTTCATCAGATAATATTTTTGCAGATCTTGGATTAGAAGATTCAGAAGAGTTACTGACTAGAGCTAAATTGATGCATCAACTTGGGTTGCTCATCAAATCAAGCAAACTATCTCAAAAACAAATCGCAGAAAAATTAGGCGTTACTCAACAAAAAGTATCTATGATTACATCTGGTAAATTTAATGAATTCAGTTCAGAGAAACTTATGCACTATCTTTCTTTGATTGGCTGCTACGTGGACATTTCTATAAAAAAACCAAGAGCTAGCGGTCTTTTTTCTAGAAGAGGACACGTCGCTGTTAGCGTTTAAAATCTGATCAATCGGTTTTTGGCTGCCCTATCATCTTTACTTTACTGACATCGTTTCAAACGATGTCCTTTTGATCCTCTGCTGTGCCAGTTCGCGCGCTGCATCGTGCTTCACCTCAAGCTTCAGATGCGAGCCAAGCAGTTGGCTCGCTTCTCGGCAGCCCTGCCGAGACTGAACTCGAGCCATGTGTTTCCACATGGCTTAGCTTCGATGATCAAAAAATTGAAACGATGGGATTGCCAAATTCCCGATTTTCGAATCCACTTGGGAATACAAGACTCTACACAGTGCTTTTACTCTCCCGGGGTTCCACATACTGGGCATAGGTCACTCCAGGTTTCGGAGAACCACCACGTTGTGCCACATTTAGGCTTAGGACATATAAAATAGTAATCATCCAAACGATGGCCACAGGAAAGATAATACCCATATGATCGACAGATAGCCTCGGCAGGAAAATTACGGAATCTCCGCTATACAGCGCAAGCCCAGCATTTGTATGGAATATTTTCTCCGCTTTTAGATATAATTTTTTCTCTATCTTATCATAATGTTGGATCGCTTCAGGTTGTTGTGTGACAATTTGCACGATGGTAGGGACAGGTGTTGATTCACTTGGCGAGTTTAGGCTCTCGGCATCATGTGCAAATATGCAAGCGATTGGAAAGGTCAACAGGATTAAAAATTTGGCAAACATAAGTTATTTCTCCTCTTTCAAAAAAAACATCACCCTCATGCTATTTGGATTCTTTTTTTCAGTCACTTTTTTTTCAATGAGTGCATGCAATAATAAAAAACAGCTGATGCTCAGCGCGTGTTTGACAGCGGAGGAAAAAAAGGATCTGGAATATTTTTTCCGGTTTCTCATTTTTGAAAACTATGGGGCTTTCGTGCTGTTTGGCAGCAAACCTCTCTGTGAAATGCATTTGAGCGATCTGGGATCTAAAGAAGAGAATGAGACTGCTTTTCAAAAATGGCTTGAATCACTGCCTGAAGATGAACGGGCAGCGTTGGAGGCTAAGCTGGCAAAAAAACCAAAGGAGCGAATAGAACTCAAACGAAATCTGTATAATGGTTGGCTTGCCTGGGAAAAAGTGGGAAAAACTTTTAACATGAAGCGTTATATTTTAAGGATTGCACCTGTGCCTGTACCAGGTCGTAGTCATGAGGCCATTCCAGGGAGTTATCAAGTCATGCTCGCGGACATTCAACAAACTGCTGTCATCATGGCCGAAAATGATACGATTTTTAAAAACGCTGCGGGGATGGAATTTCACCCTCTTCAAGCTGTGTTTGAATTACAAAACCCCGATTCTGTTTTTTGGAAGAATGTTTTTGCTGTTCAAAATCATTTAGTTAAGGGACTCCTTTTTGGCTTTGGATTAAAAAACTCAATATTTGGTCACTGGCATTTTACATACTTAAATGAACAACTTTCCTCACAATCTAAAGATCATCTTGGAGACCACATTGTAGAATATCTAAAAAATGCATATTATCGTAGATCTACGACACCAGTCAAATATACTGAAGGTTCTTTATCGAATTTTACAATCCCTCTATTTGGAATCGTTGATGGAGACGATACAGCAGAAAAATATAAAAAGGAAAAAGTCATGATTGAAAAAATCTATCGCGGACAGGACTTTGTCGAAGTCACACTTCAACGTCTTGCAAGCTCATAAGCACTATCCAGAAAACTTTTTGATTATCTGATTTACCGCCTATTATACAAGCATTCCTGTATTTTCAAGCGCTGATGAGGAAAGGCTGCACTTTATGTTCTAAGTGGGCAGGGATTTCGACTTTGATCAGAATGTCGTTCTCCTCATATTCACATTCGATCACTCGCCCTTCGCGCATCAATTCACTGACAATGGCATAATGACTTTGGGGAATACGCGCACTGATGATTTTTCGAAGGAGGGAAATCTCCTTGACCATCAGTCCTAAGAGATCGTCGATGCCTGTCCCTTGCAATGCGGAGATCGCCACCGTTTTGGGATATTTGACCCGAAACTTTGCGACGATAGCTGGATGGGGACATTGATCGATTTTATTCAGGACGGTGATCATCGGGTGGTTTTCTGCACCGAGTTCTTTCAAGACAACCATCGACTCTTCCGCCTGTGCTTCAGCCATCGGATGACTCACATCGATGAGATGGATGAGAATATCGGTGTGCACTGCTTCTTCCAACGTGCTTTTAAACGCCGCGACAAGAGTATGAGGAATTTTGCGGATAAAGCCCACGGTGTCGATCAGCAGGATCTCTTGACGATTGGGAAGGACAAATTTACGCGTGGTCGTATCGAGTGTCGCAAACAACTTATCTTCCACGAGAACGTCGGCCTGGGTCAAAGCATTGAGCAAAGTCGATTTACCAGCGTTAGTGTAACCGACAATGGCAAACGTCGGAATCCCCGTCCGTCCGCGCAGAGAGCGCTGCGTCCGACGTTGTTCGACGACACGCTCAATCTCATCGTTCAATCGATCGATTTGTTTACGCAAAATGCGCCTGTCGATTTCGATTTGTTTCTCCCCTTCTCCTTTGAGATAGGCGCCGCCACCCGCTGTCGCCCTTTGACGGGAAAGGTGGGTCCACAACCTTCTCAATCTGGGAAATTGATACCTGACCTTTGCCAGTTCGATCTGTAATCGCGCTTCCCGTGTCTGAGCGCGCTGTGCAAACACTTCGATGATCAGCTCCGTCCGATCGATGACAGGACGCATGAAAAACTTCTCGAGATTGCGCTGCTGATGGGGAGAGATCTCATCATCAAAGATCACGACATCCGCTTCGAGCTCTTTTGCTGCAGTTTTTAACTCCTCGAGCTTACCCGTCCCGAGATAAGTCCCCGACTCAAGCTTTTTGATCGAACAGGCGAATTTACCCACAGCTTTGAGCCCATATGTCTCACATAGCCTTTCCAGCTCCTTCAAATACTCTTCACAAACCTCTTTATCCGTACCTGAACGGTATGCGCCGACCAGAAGAGCATTTTTCATCGCTTTGAGCTCGAAGGGTTGCATTTGATGAACAGGTGTCTTGTCTTCAGTCATAGTTTCCTAAATTTCAATAGAGATTTCCAAACCATCATAACTCATCCTCACATCTGGAGGCAGAAGTGCATTTGTCGCCACATGTTCTAAATCGTGGGCAATGTGGGTAAGATAAGTGGTTTTAGCTTTAGTGCGGCGTGAAAAAGCGATCGCCTCTTCGATGCTGAAATGCATTTTTGTCGGAACATGCCTCAGCGCACTCAGGACGAGGATATCGATCCCTTCAAGAGCTTTAAAGATCTGATCGGAGTATTCGCGAATATCGGAGACGTAAGCAAAATTTCCAACCCGAAAACCTGTCACCTTCATCCCCATTTGAGAGTAGGAAAAGTACTCGAAATGCACCCCTTCCAGATCAAAGCCGCCAAAATCATCGGGCAGAATCTGAAAATCGAGTTGCGCCGTCAAACTTTGACCAGGGATCATCGGCCTAAAAATGTAATGGTAGCGCAGCTTAACCTCCTCAAACGTCTCTTGAGAAAGGAAACAAGGAAGCCTCTTTTTGTACAAAAAGTAATAAGCCCGCAAATCATCGATCCCAGCGATATGATCCGCATGGGCATGCGTGAGGAAAACACCATTCAAATGCTCAATGTTAAAGTGAAGCGCCTGAGCCCGGAAATCGGGCCCCACATCGATGATAAAGCTTTTATCCCCAATACGGATCAATCCAGCCGAACGCATCCGTTTGTTGAAGGGTGAGGTAGAGCGGCAAACCTCGCAGCCACAACCGATCATGGGAATCCCCATCGATCCCCCCGTCCCCAAAAAAAGAAACTGCCCCTGCCCCTGAAGGCCTCTTCCCATCACATCCTCAACTCAAGTAATTAAGCCAAAGGCTGAAGGATAAACCATGTAGAATTAAGAAAAAAGGTTAGAGTCGATCCTCAGGACATTTAGAGATGTCCTGAGGGTCGACTGAGAATGTATTGCAGCTGCTTCTAAAGCGTTAGATTTTTGGCATGAACGCTTTTAGATCTCAAGGAATCGGGATTTGAAATCATCAACTTCACTGACCATTAGATCAATGAATTCCTTTTCTTGTGAAGTATATTTGTTCCAGAGTTCTGATTTACCATATTTTCGAAGAGAACGAGCTGTATGAACTTTATCCTCAAAGCTAATTTGGGTTTCCTTGTCATGATCATGTGTCTTGAGATATTCACAAAATTTTGTTAATGCTGCTACTTTAGCTGAGTGCTGAGGGTCTTTTTTTTCTATGCACAACTCTGTGACATAATTAATGAATTGTGTAGTATTTTTGTTGGCTTTAAATGCTTGCCACCAGGAAGTTTGAGATCCCTTTATACCTCGTTTTCTCATTATGTCAATGATCATTTTCTGTTCTGTAATATTGAAGTGATTAAGGAGGTTGTTTTGTAAATCGTCGATAAAAATAGCATCAAATTTCAGCAATAATTTTTTAGTCTTTTCTTCCGAGAAATGCATACTATCTGCAATTTCTTTTCCGAAATCAGGATTTATTCCATTAAAAAACCCGTCATTCGATTTACTATCAAATGAAACTCCAAAATCAAATTTTTTGCGGTTTAAGAAGTAACATTTTTCATGTTTTTTGAAGAGCAATCGATCTTCGAATCTTTTGATTAAGTCTTTTGAGGTGCTTTTACTTACTATTCCAGTTACAACAAATCTATCTATTCCAGTTACAACAAATCTATTATTTATTATATCATTTTCTAAAAGAATACTTCTAACTGAGTCTATTTTTGTTTTAGCTAATTTTATTTCATCAATTGTTAATAAATCTCCAAATTTTAGAACTAGCTCATCTTCGGTATCAGTTAAATCACAGACAATTTCTGCTATAATTTGTGTTTTATGTTCACGAATAACTTCTTTTAAAGTTGATTTAATAGCACTTTTTCGTGATGCCTCGAGCCAGCCAAAATCAGATTTGAAACGACGATCGAATATCTCTTTAACTATGCTATCAATATTAACGTCATTATATTTGTTATCTAATGACTTTATTACATCTTTAGTCAAATAATCATTTTTGCTAAACCATTTTATTAATCCGATTTTCATAATATTAATCTCCTTCATTTAATATTTATTATATCATAAAACCTATATTATGTTAACAAGTTTTTAATTAAATTTAAAAATACTTCAAATATCTTACAATTACTAAGTTAATAAGCTTTATTTAAATAATAAAACTAATGACTTGCGTCATTCAGCAAAAACAATAAAACTTATTTAAGTAACTGAAGATTAGTATGTTATGACAAGAAATTCTTAAATTAATTAATAAAAAGGAATTAAATGGGCAAATTTCTCTAAAGTTATCAATTATTAATTTAAAATATTAAGGGCGAGGAGCTTACCAAAATAAGCATGGTAGAGCAGCCCCCTCGATCCCAAAGCTGTGAGGACCCAGATGTTATCCTTAACGCGGGTAGCCAGGGGCAAATAATGGCCGTGGCGGGTGACCCGGAAGGCAGCCTGGCAGTCGATCACCTCAAGCTGGTCAACAGCGGGGAAGAAGGCGGCGATTTTGGGGAATAGCCTGCTTTTGGCGAGGCCGGGTTGTGGGGTTGGGGTCAATTCTCCCCGTTCATAGGTGGAGCCGATCACGCAGGTTGTACGATCTTGAGTCAGAGCGACATAGCCCTTGCCGATCGAGCTTGTCTCTGGAAGTGCCACAGACTTAGGGACTTGGCACTTTAACACTTGCCCTTTGAGGAAGGAGATGGGTAGAGAGCTCAATTCGGGGAATTGTTTCATGCCGGCACCGGCGGTGACGACGATCTGGTCGAAACCTTTTAGGGAGCTTAGCTCGCTCACCTCGTTCAATAGGAGCTTGACCCCTTTTTTAGAAAGGATCCCCCAAAGGGCTTCGAGATAGAGGGAAGAATCGATGGTCATCCCCGAGTCGATCCAAAAGCTATTCTCCCCATGCTGTCTGATATCGGCAAATGTTTGGGAGTGGGAAAGGAACATTTGACGCTGCTCTTCATTTTGAACGTGGCGGATAATCCCCTTTTGAAGGAGGATTTTTTTGCCCGATTTTTCTTCAGAAGCGGTGATGAGTTCTCTGGCTGCTTCGAGCCCCTCAGAGGCAAAAAGGCTTCTCCTCCCTTCTTCGCCTACGTAAGGGTGGATCAGACCTGTGGCAATGCCCGAGGCACCTGCGCCTATCCCTTTTCGCTCGAAAAGAGTCACATCACAGCCCGCCTCTTGCAAGTGCCAGGCAACACTTAAACCGGCAAAGCCGGCGCCTACGATAGCGACCCGCATCCAGTCTCTGCATCTTTTATTTTTTTCACCATCAAGACATGGCTTTCAGCGGCGAAATTAAAGAAGAAAATGAGGGGAGGCGTGAGCAATGCGCTAAAAGGGACCATGATGAAAAACCACTCTAGACTCATATAGGCGGGATGCTCGACTCCGACATAGTTTTTCCCTGTCATGATGGCTGCAATTGTCGTCAGGATGGCGATGAGGATGAAAGGGGAAAGCCCAAGGAACATCAAAGCTAAATTCGTGAATGGGTTAAAACGGATCCGTTTGAGGACACTTTGGAGCACCTCGAACTGCATCGAAGATCTGAGTGACACCGATGGGGTCACGAAAAATAAAACAGCGACACTTAAAATGCTTAAAACAAAAGAACTGAACAGGAGCAAAAAGGGACCGAATGACAAGATCACTCCAAGCGGCTGGCCGATGAGGGGGATCTCTTTAAAAAGATAAAAAATGCCCAGTAACGTCCACAAGGCAAGGTAAACCAGGATGGCGGGAAGAGCGAGGTAAGCCACCTCCACCATTAAATGTTTCGAGGTTCCAACCATCTTTCGGTAATTGATCGGGAGCCCTTTGACTTCATGGTGGTAGATGCGGGTCAGAAGAATGCCAGCAGCGAGCAGGACTGCGGAACAAAAGAAGAGGGGCATAAAAGTCATACTGATCGACAGCCAATCATTTGCCTTTGAGCCCAAGGCCTGAAAACAGACGCAGATCAGACCGCAGAAGATCAAGATCGGAATCGTGAAAAACAATTTCCGCCTTGAAAAGGTAAAGCGAAGAGCTCGATTGAATATCGTTTCTACTTCCTTCCAAGTCATACGGCCTTCATCAATTAAGTAAAGGAAGTTTACCAAAATAGATCGGAGATGTCGCTAAAAATCAAATCGAAACCCCAAGGTTAGGCCATGGAATGTGAGATCGTCCTCTTTAAAATTAACAGTGGCTGAGTTATTTGTGCTCAAAAAATTGAAGAGTTGGTTTTGATCAAAAAAAATATTAAATTCCCATCCGACTTTCATACCAAAATGGAAACGGTTTCTAGAAAAAATATAATCCCATTGAAGACCCAGGGCAAGGTCGGCAGTAGCGACGACACTTTCGAAATCTCGTTTGGCATCTAGACGACGAAGATCAGCTTTCTTCAATTTTTCTTTCTCATGCACATCAAAATGTCCTGAAAGGAGAGAGGCCGACCCATCGCCATAGATCCCGAATCCTCTCCCAAGACCCCAGAGGCTATTGAATCCAGCCCGAATGCCGACGCCCCAGAAATCGGTATCGAGATGGGACTTGTCTGTATCGGAAGGGGCAACCGTCCCTCCGGTATACTCAACGGTATAATCCTGGTCGATGACAAGGCCACGCACCCCCATGAAAGGGCGGATACTCAACCACTTGCTAATCGAGCAGTTTCTACCGAGCTCGATGTCGGCCATGTTCAAATTCATCCGGTAGTGAACCTTTGCCCGATCAGCAAAAAAAGTGCTCCCAGTAAACCCAACACTGCTTGCCCAAGTGGGAAAAACCACACTGCCGGAACCTCCCGCATGCCTATGAGCAAACCCATGCACATATGTGTAGTTGATAAAGAGATCCCACTTATCACGGGGAAGTTTGTACCCCAGCCCTAAACGAAAACCCCAATCCCAATCAAAGTGGGGATGTTTGACATCCCCATCTTCAATGAACGTTGTACTCTTACTCTCGATCCCATACTCCAATGACCCGATGTTCGATTTCCAAAACAACACCTCACCATCGAGCCATAGCCCATAGCTGCCTGCCATTGCGTTTGGATCGAAGTTCTTGGAGTTGTCAGCATTTAATTGGCGTATTCCAAGAATCAATAAAAATAGAGATATTATCTTGATTTTCATTAATAAATTAACAATGCATTATTTAATTATAGAATATTTTTAAATAAATTAATTGTCAATTACAAACAAACATAATTTCACTTTGCGCCATAGCGTCTTTGCGCCTCTGCGTTCAAAGTTTTAAAGTTGTTCAACGCAGAGGCGCAAAGACGCTATGGCGCAAAGTGAAAAGGATACAAAGTCTATTATAGTTTCTTGAAGAGATATTTGGGACGGACAATGGGGGTGCCTTTCCCGTCGCGCGCTTCTGTGCGCTCATAGACGATCTGGATGGCAATCCCAACCGTGCGGGATAGGCCGAACAATACAGTGTAATACTCAGGATATCCAAAACCGGCGGCTGTCAGTAGTGTGCCAGAGATGGCATCGACATTGGGATGAGGGTCAGCGATCTTGGGATTTTCGCTTAATACTTTTTCCCCTTCAGTGCGGAGTAAAAGGGCGATTTTGACAAGGGGATGGTCAGGATAGTATTTTTTGACAAAATCATATTGAACAATAGCGCGCGGATCTTCCACCCGAAGGACAGCATGGCCAAACCCGAAAACCAGTTGATTACTCGCGAGACGTCGTCGAATCACCGCTTCGACTTGAGAGGGGGTCGCATTCTCGCCAACCTCTTCCAGCACATTGCGCACAAACTCTAAACAGTCTTGATTCGCACGGCCATGGCGCGGTCCAGCGAGGGCACACATCGCCGCACACATCGATCCGTACAGATCTTCTAGACCTGAGGCAACAGCCTTACCGACAAAGGTGGAGAGATTTCCTCCGCCATGGTCGAAATGGAGAATGCTGAATAAATTAAAAGCGCGAGTGAGCGCACTCCGATCACCCCCAGGGACCTTCAGCATATGGGCAAAATTCTCCATGTAACCGAGCTCAGGTTGGGGATCGGGAGTTTTTCCCCATCCGGCGCTATGGTTGATCACGACAGCGACAAGGTGAGGGATCTTGGCGATCAGATTAAGACAGTCTTCACGATAATCTCCGTCAGATTCAAACATCCCTAGAATCAACAGACTTGCACAAAAGAGTTTGATCGGGTGACCTTCGCGTGGCAGCCGTTCGATCGCTGCGATCACCTCTTTATGGCAGTGAGCTCTCCCCTGGAGATCTTGATTGAACTGCTCGACCTGTTGAGGGGTTCCCTCCTTTCCAAAATAAAGCAGGTAAATCACTTGAATCGGATTCCAAGAGACGAGCTCGCCAATCGGCTTGTCGACATAAAATAGCCCTTTTTGCGCATCGACAAACGATGTGGTGCAATAACCCACTGGAAAACCGCGCATGCCAGTCTCGAGCTTATCCTTGGTGATTTGAAACAGCACCTCGTCATCCGGCATACAACCTCAACCTTTTAATAAGTGAGCCACACATTCCCTCTCTTCAAGCAACTCTCTTTCCGTTAAGGCGATCTTGCTTTTCAGAAAAGGATCCCAGGGAACATTTTTGACGATTTCCACTCGGCCATCTCCTGTGCAGCGGCAAGGAAAAGAAAAGACCAGATCCTCTTTGATCCCATAAGGGTTTCCCTGAGAGGTCATGCCCACAGAAAACCAATCCCCCGTCCGCGTCGGAAAGATGAGTGAACGGATCGAATCGATCACAGCATTCGCAGCTGATGCCGCTGAAGATTTTCCTCGAGCTGCAATGACAGCGGCGCCCCTTTTTTGGACAAGGGGAACAAAATCGATTTCACACCAATTCCTGTCATTGATCACATCCACAGCAGGCTTTCCTTTGATTTTCGCATTGACAAAATCGGGAACTTGAGTCGCAGAGTGGTTGCCCCATACACCCACATTGGTGACCTCCGTGACTACAACGCCCGCTTTTGCAGCAAGCATCGAGATTGCCCGATTCTGATCGAGACGCATCATCGAAAAGAAACGTTCTTTGGGAATTTTTGGGGCATGGTGCATGGCGATCAGACAATTTGTGTTGCATGGGTTACCCACAACAAAGATCACCACATCAGATGCAGCCGAAGAGTTCAAAGCTTTCCCCTGCTCGATGAAAATCGCTCCGTTGTCTCCGAGCAAATCCTTCCGCTCCATTCCTGGTCCACGTGGCTTGGCACCGATCAAAAGGGCAAAATTGACCCCTTCGAAAACTTCCTTTGGATCGGAGCCGATCTTGACCTCTTTCAATAAAGGAAAAGCACAGTCCTCGAGCTCCATGACCACCCCTCTTAAAGACTCTAGAGTGGGATGAATTTCTAAGAGATTGAGAGCGATGGGCTGATCTGGACCTAGCATTTCTCCGCTAGCAATCCTGAAGATAAGGCTATATGCGATCTGCCCCCCCGCTCCTGTAACGGCAATCCGCTTTAAAGGCTTTAGCATTGGTTTTTCCTACAATTATAATTTGATTGTAATGATTCGAGGAAATATTACGCAACAAACACCATAGAAAAACATTTAGTTTACTTTTATTTAATTAATTAAAACTTAATTTATATTTTATTAAAAAACTGAAAAATATATAATTAATGATAACAATATTTAAACTATAGAGCAATTATGACTAATAAAATAAATATAAATGAACTAAATTTAACAATCACATTCCGTCCGGGAGCACTTGCCCCTACCCTATCTCAAAAAATGAGTCGGGTTCCAACAACCTGCCTCGATAAACTCCATCCCCAAAAAAATGATCCTCAACCTTTCGTCGAGTATGTCGATGAAGGAATATGGAAAAATCGGATTACGTTTCAGAAGGACACTTCCCCTTCCGTGATGAATGCTAGGCGCCTAGCCACACAAGGGAAGGCCCATGACAGTCTCGATTGTTTATGCCAGGCAGAATTTGAACGGAGATATCCCAACCATCAGTTGATCACAGGATTTAAAGCTTCTTTTAAAAACAAATTTCCAATCCTTGCCCGATCCATCCTGGGAAAGGAAAGTCTTACCCAGAAAGAAGTCGACACATACAAAAAACAGATCGCTTATAGCACAATCAATCGGGATGATATGATTTGCACTCCCACCATTGAAGATCCCACATTGCGCAAGGAGCTCAATCTCACCTCCGATAGCAAGCTTCAAACTGAACATCTTTTCGCTAAAAACAGCCCCATGAACGGTCAAAGTTTTATCCATAAAGGGAGGAAAATTGAACTCTCTCAAGCGATCGCTTCCAGCAGCGACCGTAAAGCGGAAAATACGGGAAACTTACGCGTTGTTCAAACAAAAGAGAAGGAAAGCGTGTGTTATGCCGGACGGGTCGATTCAGATTTTAAAGTCCTCGAGCAAGCCTCCTTTATCTTTTTGAATGAGCTCAAGACAAAAGGAAAAGGGATAACCCGCTCCGCCGATGGGGCCTATCAACTCGACTATGTCGTGAATTCGATGCTTTCCCTCCCCTGGTTTTTGCACCACGAATCTCCGCCAGTCCCTTTCCCCGAAGGAGAATTTCTAGAAATTGAACGAAAAGCCCTTATTGCTCTCAAAGAAAAAGGGGCTGTGACAATTGTCGATCCCAATCATCCTGGAGTCACATATCAAGTTAAATTCAATCCGATCCTCTTTTCCCGTTCGTGCAACTTTTACACAAGATTGGAAAACTGGCTTCCTTCCTTCTTCACCGGACAAGCTCGCTCTGAAGAGATCTCTGAAGATGGATTTAATGACTTGAACACCCTCGCCAAACAAAAACTTCAGTCCCTACGAGCGCAGGTTCCTACCCAAGAGATCACGCAAAAGATCGAGAGGATCAACTCCTGCCTACAAGCATTGATACAAAACATCGAAGAGCATGATCTCCTCCCTGAAGAGGAATGGCTCACGCGCGATTATCTCTGTAAACTGCTCGATATCCCATCCGTTTATCACTGCAAAAGTAGCACCGACCGCACTAGCGCAACGGTTGCTATTTCCTCCGCTCTTAAGCAATGGCTCGAATTAAACCTCCCTGTTCCAGAAGATTTGCGAGAATTGATCAAAGATGTCCGCTTTAAAGAATTATTCGCAGCAAATTGGATGGCGGGACACCAGGTCACCCGCTATGCGCGTGGAGGAAAAGGAACTGTCGCCGGAGAGAAGTTAGACAATAAAAATTTAGGACTCTGCCTTTTCCGCGGAGTTGGACAGAATCCAATCATCGCCCATTTGCTGCCTGAACGTTACCTCAAAGACTTTCCTACAGAGCAAGTACTCATGTATGGAGCTCTCTATTTAGTCCTACTTGCCCCCCTCGCTGTCCTCTTTTACATCCCACTCATCTTCGTAACCATTCTAAGAGGCATCGCCTTCATCGCGACAGGTAAGAACAACCGCCATTGGCTCGGCTCCGCTAAATTTTTTCTGCAGATACTCCCATTCACACTTTTTTTAAATTTTCATACAATATTTCCTAAAAAAATTCTCAATGAAGACTCTCCTCAAGTCGGCGGCCGCCAACTGATGTCTGGAGAAAAATATGGTGGCGGAAAAAACGACAACCGTTAAAAAACAATCTAATTCCTACAGCAATTCCCGCTAGAAAAATTAGGAAGGGGCTGTTTAGGCTCCTGTCCTCGGTTTAAGAAGCCCGATAAAAATAGAGTAAAAAATATTTTATGAAGTAATACTATGAATATAAGTAATACTGTATTACCATGAGGCCGATTTATGAGATCAAGAACAAAAAAAAGAAGGCGCATAAGGCCATCAATGCATAAATATTCCGTGAAGTTAACATCAAAATACCAAGCAACGGTACCAATAGAGATTAGAGAACATCTCCATCTAAAAAAGGGAGATCAGATTGTTTATGAATTACTTCCAGATGAAACAGTCGTTGTTAGAAAAATTTCTCCTCTTGATCTCCAATATTTCCATGCTCTTGAATCAACACTAAACGAATGGGCATCTGAAGATGACGAGCAAGCCTACAAAAACTTATGACAGATATGAAGTTGTAAAAGTTCCCTTCCCTTTTACTGATACAAAAATCTCAAAAGTCAGACCCGCTGTTATTATTTCTTCCGCTAAATTTTTTAACGCGCGTATTGGATTAAGCATAATGGCAATGATTACTTCATTGAAAACAGGAAAAGACCTATGGCCAAGTGATATTGTGATAAAAAATCTAAATTCTACAAATCTTCCCTCTCCATCTATTATTCGCTTTAAATTATTTACTCTTGATCATCGATTGATTATCGATCGTATCGGGCTACTTGATAAAGAAGATATTGACAAAGTACAAGAAAAATTAAAAGAAATTTTATTTGGTGTGATTAAAAGTGGTACATAGGGAAAAAAGGATGGGTAATCCTTTTTTCCCTATGTACCACTTTTAATCACACCAAATTCCTACTTGAGCATTGATCAGATTTGTTTTTGCTGCTATGATGGCCGTACATTAAAATTATCACTTTCAGACCATGTCGATTCCGATTGTCGTTTTCATGTATGCCGTCTGGTCCAGTGTCTTTTCCTTGGGCAAAATGACCTTGCAGTACTGCCCTCCCCTCTTTTTGACGGGAGCGAGAATGGTGCTAGCTGGACTTTTGCTTCTTGGGTTCCTGGCGATTTTTAAACGCTCATCGTTCAAATTGAACCGGATTCAAATCTTTTCGACAATCCTGCTCGCAATTTTTAGTATTTACTTGACGAACGCCCTTGAATTTTGGGGACTTCAGTACTTGTCCGCCGCTAAGACCTGTTTCATCTACAGCCTCTCCCCATTCTTTGCCGCCCTTTTTTCCTATCTCCATTTCAAAGAAAAAATGACAGGGCGTAAATGGATCGGCCTTTCCATTGGCTTTATCGGCTTTATTCCGGTGCTCCTAACTCAAACGGGCTCAGAAGAACTACTCAACGCCTTCAGTTTTTTTTCATGGCCATCCCTTGCGATCATGGGTGCCGCCCTTTGCTCCGTCTATGGATGGGTCATTCTGCGGCTCGTCGTCAAAGACCACGCCATCTCCCCCCTCATGGCCAATGGAGCTAGCATGCTATTTGGCGGTCTCCTCGCCTTCGGACATTCATTCCTCGTCGAACAGTGGAATCCCCTCCCTTTCCAAATGGAGAATATCGGACCCGTTCTCAAAGGAACGCTCCTGATGACATTTCTTTTCAATATTATTTGCTATAATTTATATGGAATGTTGTTGAAGCGATTCACCGCGACATTTTTGTCCTTTGTAGGACTCCTCAGCCCGATCTTCGCTTCCCTCAATGGGCTCATTTTCCTGGGCGAGCCGATCTCTTGGACAATCCTCATTTCCACAGGGATAGTCTCACTTGGCCTCTGGATCGTCTACCAAGCTGAGCTTAAGCAGGGGTATATCGTCACCTCAAAATCCAATCTGGCTATACCGGATTAGTTTTTTTTAGGCAGGAAGAAAACTACAAATCTTTTGAAATTTCAGAAGCGTATTTTGCTGCTTGGGAGTTAGAGCATTAAATTCAGGCGACTCTTCTTTGATTTTGGATATTTTTTTGGATATTTCATGTACACGTTCTAGGTCATAGCCATTTACAGCTAATATATTTAAAAAATTAGAGCTTACCTCTTCTACTGTACCCGCATCGGAGTTATGTAACAGGCGGGCATGTGGTAACAGGCGGACATAGGCTTCCTCGATAGGCATGGCGAATGTATTAAGAAATTTAGAGCTTACGTCAAACTTTTTTGAGTCCTTCATTTTATCCAAACAATGGCCAATTATCTGACCAATCCACAAACCAATACCTATTCCAAAAAGCGTTCCCACAACAGGAATTGGAATAAAAACAGTACCGAGAAGGGCTCCCAATGTGCCAAAGACTGCTTGTGAAACGATTAGCTTAAGTACACGTATTGCAAGATCATAGACACGATCGTGAGATTTATCAAGTGCAGCAAGACATCGCTCTCTAAAAAACGTTCCCACATTAGTAAATTGTGAAGCAATTAGCTTAAATACACGTCTTGCAACATTATAGACATGGTCACTAAATGGAACAAGTGAATCAAGATATTGTGTTCTTTTAGCAGCAAGAGTTGATTCCAATTTTTTAACTGCAGGTGGAACTTTTACTATTTTATTTTTGACAGCAGGTTCTAATTCTGTTCTCAAAGCATCTGCATAATGTCTCAAAGCATCTGCAAAATGTGGATCCTTACTTTGGCGTGATAAATTTAAATTTTCTTGTGACTTCACATATCGATCCAGCTCATCGTAAGAATCAAAATTTCTAAATGCAAAGATATTTCCAAACCGAGTAGAAAGCGCAAAGTTCTCTTTACCATCCACTAGGGACTTCGTGACATAACGATTTTCATCAATCTGTCTAGTTTGAAAACCCTTATTAGCATTAGCTGCAAAAAGTGGATTCTTAACACGCAGTGAATATTGCTTGCTTTGGGGTGATAAATTAGGAATTTCTTTTAGGTTCAAATATTTAAGCAGTTCCGCCTTAGAGTGAAAAATTATAGATTTAGCGATATTTCCAATCTGAGTATTAAGCACAAATTGCTCTCTACCACCCACTCGGCCCATCATGACAGAACGATTTTCATCAATCTGTATAGTTCGCAAACGATGATTAGTATTAACTGAACTTGTCATAAATATTCCATTTTATTAATAAATTAATTATAACATGTAAATCATTACATATCAAATAAAAAGTGTTTTTTTCATTTTTTTATAAGTCATTAATTATGACTTATTTAGTTGCATACAAAACAATATAAATTATTTTTACATAAAATTTCATATCATGATAATGATTAATTACTTACGCTTATTTAATCAAACAATTAGAGTTAACTTACCAATAAATTGAGGGGAAACGGGGGGAACGGAAGGGTAAATTTGGAAGAATCACCTCTTCCAGACTGGCTACAAATTCAGCCAAACACCCGAAATATCTAAGAAAATGTAAGAAAAATCAAAGAAAAGTGGCAGAACAGCCATCAAATGGCATAAGCCGCTCTAGCTTAATGACATAAAAAAAAGCCCCAATCACCTTGCGATGATTGAGGCGGAAAAAAAGCTTGGCAGCGACCTACTCTCCCATACTCTTGTGTACAGTACCATCGGCGATGAAGGGCTTGACTTCTGAGTTCGGGATGGGATCAGGTATTTCCCCTTCTCTATTGCCACCAAGACTAAACCTTGATTGTCGAACGAGTCTTAAAGTCTTTCTCACTAATGAAAATTGACGCTTGATAATGTTTTAAGTTTCATTGGCGCTTTAACAGCGCCATCAATGACTTGTTACCTAATATTCTTAAGTTCCATGCCATCGATGAAAAATAAAGTGATCAAGCCAATGGACTTATTAGTATTGGTTAGCTCAACACATTGCTGTGCTTACACACCCAACCTATCAACCCTGTCATCTTCAGGGGGTCTCATTGGGATATCTTATCTTGAAGGAGGCTTGGCGTTTAGATGCTTTCAACGCTTATCCTTTCCGAACATAGCTACCTGGCTATGCACTTGGCAGTACAACCAGCACACCATTGGTTCGTCCACTTCGGTCCTCTCGTACTAGAAGCAGCTCTTCTCAAATATCCTACGCCCACAACAGATAGGGACCAAACTGTCTCACGACGTTTTGAACCCAACTCGCGTACCGCTTTAATTGGCGAACAGCCAAACCCTTGGGACCTTCTCCAGCCCCAGGATGCGATGAGTCGACATCGAGGTGCCAAACCGCCACGTCGATATGAACTCTTGGTGGCGATAAGCCTGTTATCCCCGGAGTACCTTTTATCCGTTAAGCGACGGCGATTCCACTTTCTACCGCCGGATCACTAAGCCCTACTTTCGTACCTGCTCGACTTGTTGGTCTCGCAGTTAACCTAGCCTTATACCTTTACGCTCATTTCGTGATTGCCAACCACGATGAGGCTAAGCTTTGGACTCCTCCGTTACTTTTTGGGAGGATACCGCCCCAGTCAAACTGCCCGTCTGACATTGTCCGATTCCCAGTTTCATGAGACGATCGTTAGATTTCCGACTCTCCAAGACCGGTATTTCAACGGTTGACTCCACAGACCCTAACGAGCCCGTTTCTATGTCTCCCGGTTATCCTACACATGGAAAGTCAGAAGCCAATATCAGAGTACAGTAAAGGTTCACGGGGTCTTTCCGTCTTGTTGCGGGTAAACGGCATCTTCACCGCTACTACAATTTCACCGAGTCTCCCGTTGAGACAGTGCCCAGATCGTTAGGCCATTCGTGCAGGTCGGAACTTACCCGACAAGGAATTTCGCTACCTTAGGACCGTTATAGTTACGGCCGCCATTCACCAGGGCTTAAATTCAATGCGTTGTCCTTGCGAACTAACATCTCCTTTTGACCTTTTGGCATTGGGCAGGCTTCACACCATATACGTCGTCTTAGACGACTTAGCATAGTGCTGTGTTTTTGTTAAACAGTCGCCTGGGCCATTTCTCTTCGGCCGGATTTCGCTTGCACCGCGAAGGTGCTCACGCTTTCCGGCCCCTCTTCTCCCGAAGTTACGAGGGTAATTTGCAGAGTTCCTTAACGAGAGTTATCTCGCGCGCCTGAGAATATTCATCACACCCACCTGTGTCGGTTTTGGTACGGTCACCTTCGACGACTAGAGATTATTTCTTGAAAGCATCGCGCTACGTCATCGGTTCCCCCGAGGGTTCCCCTTGTCTGCTACCTGGCTTTGCGCCTGCGGATTTTCCTACTGGCCTGCCTCATAGCAAAACGGACGTTTCCAATTGTCCGCACGCTTAACTTACTTTGTCATCCCGTTGTCATTGTCTTACGGTGGCGCAGGAATGTTTAACCTGCTTCCCATCATCTACGCTTTTCAGCCTCGACTTAGGGTCCGGCTAACCCAGGGAAGACGAACTTTACCCTGGAAACCTTAGGTTTTCGGCGAGGAAGATTTTCACTTCCTTTATCGTTTACTCATGCCATGCATCCTCACTAGTATGCGCTCCAACGCTCCTTACGGTACATCTTCTCCGCACATACTACGCTCTCCTACCGCGTACATTGCTGTACACCCGTGATTTCGGCTCTATGCTTTAGTCCCGTCTATTATCGGCGCAAAGTCTCTCGATTGGTGAGCTGTTACGCACTCTTTAAATGATGGCTGCCTCTAAGCCAACATCCCAACTGTCTTTGAAACTTCACTTCCTTACTCACTTAGCATAGAATTTGGGGCCTTAATCGACGATCTGGGCTGTTCCCCTTTTGACTATGAAGCTTATCCCCCACAGTCTATCTCCCAGCAGCCTTCCCGGTATTCGGAGTTTGGTTCCCTTCGGTAAGGCGGTAGCCTCCCTTGTGGATCCAGTGCTCTACCCCCGAGTCGGTTTTGCTGAGGTTAACCCTAAAGTTATTTCGGAGAGAACAAGATATCTCCAAGTTTGATTGGCCTTTCACCCCTATCCACAACTCATCCAAGGCTTTTTCAACAGACACTAGTTCGGACCTCCACACGGTGTTACCCGTGCTTCATCCTGGTCATGGATAGATCACTTGGTTTCGTGTCTAAGCCATATGACTTATTCGCGCTATTCACACTCGCTTTCGCTTTGGCTCCGGAACGTATGTTCCTTAACCTTGCCATATAACTTAACTCGCTGGCTCATCATGCAAAAGGCACGCCGTCAGCCATTCCCCTAAAAGGAGCATAGGCCTCCGACCGTTTGTAAGCTGCTGGTTTCAGGTTCTATTTCACTCCCCTAACAGGGGTTCTTTTCGCCTTTCCCTCGCGGTACTGGTTCACTATCGGTTATCGATGAGTATTTAGCCTTGGAGGGTGGTCCCCCCAGATTCAGACCGGATTTCACGTGTCCGGTCTTACTCAGGTACCAATCTCGCTCACGTTTTCCTTTCGCATACGGGGCTCTCACCCTGTGTCGCCGGCCTTCCCATGCCGTTCTGCTAGGTCTACGTCAACTTTATGACTGGCCCTACAACCCCAAAAATAAAATTTCTGGTTTGGGCTCTTCCCACTTCGCTCGCCGCTACTATGGGAATCTCTTATAGATTTCTTTTCCTCTGCCTACTGAGATGTGTCACTTCGGCAGGTCTCGCTTCTCTAGCCTATGTATTCAGCTACAGATGATGGAATATTACTCCCATCGGGTTTCCCCATTCGGACATCTCCGGGTCAACGCCTTTTCCGGCTCTCCGAAGCTTTTCGCAGGTTTACACGTCCTTCTTCGCCTATCGATACCAAGGCATCCACCAACAGCCCTTAATAGCTTGATCACATAAAACTTTTAGCTGTTAATTACTTTACAATTTCGCCAATGTTCTTAAAACATTTTTACTGTAAATGACGGTCTTGCAACCGATCATCTATTTTGTTCTCAAGCGCCAATCTTCATCAGTGAATTGTTTTCGATCAGTAGTTTTACCTACTGACTTTACCACTTTTGTTAATGGTCGCTTTAAATTAATTTGAGATTTCTTTTTTGACTCTATTCGACTTTCAAGATAGCTAATTCTCTTCATTTACAATGAAGAGTATGCGGTTACCTAGACTTGAACTTGGGACCTCGACATTATCAGTGTCGCGCTCTAACCAACTGAGCTATAACCGCTTGAATCAATGGAGGTTAGGAGACTCGAACTCCTGACCCTCTGAATGCAAATCAGATGCTCTACCAGCTGAGCTAAACCCCCTGATTGTCGATCTTAACAGCAGAAAAGAAGTGACGTGGGCAAAATAAAGCTTGTCTCAACCTTAAGGACTACTAGTGAGTAGTGTTGTCCTTTAAAGGAGGTGATCCAGCCCCACCTTCCGATAGGGCTACCTTGTTACGACTTCATCCCAGTCATCGGCCTTACCTTAGGCGCCTCTCCCCTTGCGGTTAAGTCAGCGACTTCGGGTAAAACCAACTCCCATGATGTGACGGGCGGTGTGTACAAGGCCCGGGAACGTATTCACGACGTTGTTGCTGACACGTCATTACTAGCAATTCCAACTTCATGTAGTCGAGTTGCAGACTACAATCTGAACTGAGATCGGCTTTACGGATTTGCTCCACCTTGCGGTCTTGCTGCCTTCTGTACCGACCATTGTAGCACGTGTGTAGCCCCAGACATAAAGGCCATGCGGACTTGACGTCATCCTCACCTTCCTCCTAGTTAACCTAGGCAGTCTCATTAGAGTCCCCACCTCTACGTGTTGGCAACTAATGATAAGGGTTGCGCTCGTTGCGGGACTTAACCCAACACCTCACGGCACGAGCTGACGACAGCCATGCAGCACCTATATAGAGGTCCTTGCGGAAAATATCATCTCTGATATCGTCCTCTACATTTCGAGCCTGGGTAAGGTTCTTCGCGTTGCATCGAATTAAACCACATGCTCCACTGCTTGTGCGGGCCCCCGTCAATTCTTTTGAGTTTCACCCTTGCGAGCGTACTCCCCAGGCGGTATACTTATCGCGTTAGCTTCGACACAATCAGGGTTGAGCCCAACTACATCAAGTATACATCGTTTACGGCAAGGACTACCAGGGTATCTAATCCTGTTTGCTCCCCTTGCTCTCGCGCCTCAGCGTCAGGTATTAACTAGAAAACCGCTTTCGCCACCGGTGTTCTTCCACATATCTACGCATTTCACCGCTACACGTGGAATTCCGTTTTCTCCGTCAATCCTCTAGAATTGTAGTTTCAAATGCAGCTCCGAAGTTGAGCTTCGGAATTTCACATCTGACTTACAGTTCCGCCTACGCGCCCTTTACGCCCAATAATTCCGATTAATGCTTGCACCCTCCGTATTACCGCAGCTGCTGGCACGGAGTTAGCCGGTGCTTCTTTACGCAGTACCCTCAAATTGAAATGTTATTCACATCTCTTCCTTGTTCCTGCGCGAAAGAGCTTTACAACCCGAAGGCCTTCATCGCTCACGCAGCGTCGCTTCGTCAGGCTTTCGCCCATTGCGAAAGATCCTCGACTGCAGCCTCCCGTAGGAGTCTGGGCAGTATCTCAGTCCCAATGTTGGCGGTCAATCTCTCAATCCGCCTAGACGTCTTAGCCTTGGTGCGCCTTTACCACACCAACTAGCTGATATCCCATGAACCTCTCTTCTACCGCAAGGCCTCTTTCAAGGTCCCCTACTTTGATAGGCCAAGGTTGCCCCCAACCACCTCATTCGGTATTAGCGGCCGTTTCCAGCCGTTATCCCCAGGTACAAGGCAAGTTATTCATGTATTACTAACCCTTCCGCCACTAAGCTCCAAGTTGCCCTAGAGCTTCGTTCGACTTGCATGCCTCATCCACGCTGCCAGCATTCAATCTGAACCAAGATCAAATTCTCAAAGAAAAAATTCTTTGATCAATTTGCCTTTTAAAACAAAAAAATTTACAGGCAAATAAGTGATCTCTCACTTATCCGCTACAAGCTCTATTTTGCTTGCACGTCACTTCTCTTCTGATGTTAAGAAAGACTTGAGTCAATCTCGTTGACTCTCTTCCTTTTGCATAATCTATTCAACTATTCTCAAAAGGAATCAAGACCATACATTAACCCATGAATTTCCCGCAAATATTTTCCGAAAATTACTGTATTTCCCTAGGGAAATTTTTTGTTTAAACAATAAATCTTTCCCAATCTCCATACCGCTCTGAGATTTTGCCCTTGTGGAAAGCCAGGCCCAAAACTAAGAGTCCGACAACGATGTTATTCACGATGCCGGCATGGGGGGCTCTCGAGACGAGCCAAGGGGCTAGAATGAGGCAGAGGCCAAATAAGAGGTTCAGGTAGCGGACGGCGCGGAAGGGCTCAGCAAAAGCGATGACAGAAAAGGCGACAATCAGCGGTCCTTGGATGTAATCGTCGATAGCTAACCCCCCTTGAATGTTGAGAATGGAGGGGCTTGACATCAGCCACAGTCCAAGGATGACCGATCCGATCAAGTTCCAAGGGAAGGTCACCCCGAATGCAAATCTCTTGGGAGAAGGGATTGAATCGGTGTTTGGCTGGCCCCCTTTCCAGAAGGTTTGCCATAGGGAGTTTCCCCTTTTTCTGGCCTCTTTTAAAAATTGGAGGGTAGCGGCGAGTTCTCCGGCTGTGAGGACGATCATGAGGAGCATGCAGGCGGCAGTCGCCAGGCACCAGGAGCACCATGCGCCCACCACAACGGGTTGCAAAATGATCAGCGTGATGCTGACGATGCCGACAGGAATCACTAGAAAAGCAAATGCCAGGACGAGCCATGGCATCGTCGCCCATCGGCGGGAACTTCCTTGCCAACCTAAGAGGAACTCGAGGGAATAACAGAGGGCTCCAAGACCAGCATCGGAGACGGGGAAATTTTTAGAGATCTTCGATGTGATCACTTGTAAAGTTCCTCCAGGAAAAAACGGGTCCCAGACGTGATCGATGTACCCCAATTGATAAGTGGCCATGTAGCGGGAAAAGAACCAGCAGAACATCGCGAGGGTCACTGTGGGGATCCGATGGGCCCATGCTGAAGGGTTATACGACCAACCTGTCGGACGGTCGTTTCCATCTATCGGTTCTTCTTTTTTTGTGAATAGAAATGAAAAGACAATCGCGACGGCGCCAACTATTGTATCGTTGATATACATGAGGGGATGGGAGGCAAAAAAAATCAGAGGGGCCAGTTGTAGCCAAACACCCAGGATACCAATAGCCCAACCCGACCAGATCCGTTTGGGAGCTAATGAAAGGAGACCTAACACGACAAAGAAAAATCCAGAGATGATATCGCTGGCGCCAACGGGATTTCCCCAGTAACCGAAAGTCAAAGGCAATCCGATGAGCCAAAACCCTAAAGCGATCGTTAAGAGGGCAATCCGATTTTTCTTCTCGCTCATTATTTCACCATTTTCGCAAGGCCACGAGGCGCTCTGAGTTTATTTTCATCATACCATCTCACGGGATCTGATTTGAGCTCTTGTACCCATTTTGAAATGACTTGATCGACACGGCGCTTGGGCTGCCATCCGAGAATCTTTTTTGCTCGCGAGATGTCGAGTTCATAATGGTCGTCGGAAATATCGATCATCCAGGGCTTAATAAAACTCTCCTTCATGAGCGGCACATGATCTTGAATCCAGGCTCCACATTTGGCAATCGGTTTTGGAATGCTCCATGTTTTCCATTCTTTACCATGGATGAGTTTCTCCATCATGCGCTGGAGCTGATCGTAGCTAAACGTCACATCTTCACCGATCAATAAGGTGAGTTCCGGGGGAAGAGTTTTCCGTTTTTCCACACAGAGCGAGAGGGCCTCGATCAGATCGTCCATGTGTATGAACGAAGCGCCATGAGTGATATCTCCTGCAAAAACATGGGATTCCAACTGATTCTCGAAAACACGCTGCATTTGATTGGAAAGAGGGATCGAGTGGCAATGGTCATCATAGACACCTGCGATACGGAGGTTCACCGATGGGATCTTTCCCCTTTCTTTGTGGATGATCTCTTCAGTCTTCACTTTTGACAGGGGGTAGCCCCAACTCGGTTTGACTGGGCTGTCCTCTGTAATTTTAACACCTGGACGGGTCGGGCTATGTACGAGCATCGTCGAAGAGAAAATGAACTGGTCGACTTCAAACTGTTGCAAACCTTGTAACAGTCGCTCAGTCCCTCTTACTGTGATCTTATCATAGAGAGAACTGTCCCGCGCTGCAAAGCTGTAATAGGCGGCTAGATGGATCACTGAGGCGATTTTCTTCCCATAATTTTTTTGGACATAGTTCAATCCTTCCTTGACGCTTTCATCGGTGGCAAAGTCGACAACGACAAATTCTACTCCAGGCAGATGTCCTGCCAGAAAGATGTCGAAACCAACAATTTGAAATCGGTTCGAAAAAAATGCTGCTGATTTGAATCCAATCCGTCCACTGGCCCCTGTGATTAAAATTACTTCCTTTTCGCCTGCCATATCCACTCCTTCTAAAATTTTCACTTTATATCATTTGTCAAATTTTGCAAGATCTTAGAAAGGGAAAAAAGGTCTTAAATTAGGATTAAATGGAGCGTTTTGTGAAAAAAATGTGGATCGGGCTCGTGGGGGTATGGACCTTCACAGCAGCTCTTAACGCTGATGGATTCGACGAATCAGAAAGAGGATTAATCGCAGGAAAAGACGTCCCTTTTCCTCCCAGTGAAAGCGTCCTTCCAGAAAATGAGGAAGATTCGACAACAGGAGGTAGTGGTGGAATGTCGGAACAGGACACGACTCCCGATAACGGCTATCAAGACGATAATGTTCCAGATTCAGATGAACAAACTTATGGTGATGATGATGAATAAATATTGTTACTTCACAATGATTTGTACTTTGGGTCTTTGCTCTTTAGGGCATGCTCACCCCTCCAATCCCATCATCATTCAGGGAACGGCAATCGTTGAAAACATCGATGAGACAACTTGTAAGATTGCAACAAGTGATATCGCCTTCATTTATTGGGATGATTTTTCGATAGGGGAAAATGGATCGGTTGAATTGATCCAACCTTCTTCTAAATCGGTCGTCGTCATGCAGGTCACGAGCAGTGTCCCCAGTGCGCTTTTAGGGACTCTAAAGGCTAATGGAAATATTTTTCTGGTCAATCCGAGCGGTGTGCAGATCGGAAAAAATGGACAGATCGACACCAGTGGATTTCTCGTTTCCACTCTATCGACTTGTCCCTGTCCTTTGATCGATGGAGACTACGACATTTTCATTCAGGGCAGCTCAAAAGCTCAGATCATCAATCGGGGCCGAATCATCGCTTCAGAAAACGATGTCTACTTGTTTGGATATCAAATCGATAATCAAGGGGTTATCGATGCACAGCAAGGCACTGTCGCCATCGCCGCAGGGCAAGAGGTGGTCCTCAACTCCTCAAATGGTCAGAAAATTGGGGCATTTGCTTTTCCCATAAAATGTGAAAATGAAGAGAAGGGAATCGATAATTCAGGGAAGATCATCGCTCATCGGGTCGAGTTAAAAGCCGATGGAAACGCTTACGGGACTGCGATTTCCCATTCTGGTTTTATCGAGATCGTCGGAATAGCAGAGCACAATGGAGAAGCTTATCTCATCGCTGACAAAGGGAATCAAGTGATCTCTGGCACTATCTCTGTAGAACACGGCAAGGAATCAGGAGGTGAGATTCAGATTTTAGGCGGACACATCTCTTTGTTTGAGAACTTCCATGTTTCAGGAAAACATCATCTCGATATTCAAGGAGAGGTGGAGCATTTAGCTTCAGATGATACTTTTCTACTCGGCCTTTGAGTGATGGTCCATTCAGATTCTAAACGTCTTTTTTTCGGGGCGCAGGTCGACGCCCCTTGGGTCAAGGACTACCCTTTTGCCAGATTGATCCCTGAAGAGACACGCCATTTCACACTCGCTTTTCTCGGACAAAGTTCTTTCTCGAGGCTCGAGGGACTGTTGCCTGGCATCCCTCAACCCTCGTTTGCCATTGGACCCTCTGGGATCGGCAAGGAGTTGATCTTTTTGCCACCCGAAAAAAGTCGCGTCATCGCAGCCTCTGTCGACTGGCTTGAGAGGGATGCTCGATTAAACAGCTATCAAAAAGAACTCGCAGATTGGCTTCAAAATCAAGGTTATCCTTTAGATCAAAGACCATTTCTTCCCCATATCACCATCGCCAGGGCTCCCTTTGATAAGGAAAAATGGCAAGCACAGTTTACCCCTTTTCCCTTCTTTGTCAAAGCGATTCGGCTTTATGAAAGTTTGGGCAATCTTCAATACCAATCTCTTTGGGAATGGGTCTTCCTTCCCCCTTTTGAAGAGTTTGAACATACGGCCGATATCGCTTTTTTAATTCGGGGCACCTCGATCGAGCAGCTCCATTTGCATGCGCAATTGGCCCTCGCCTTTAAATCTCCACAGCTGATCCCCTTTTTCACTTCCCGTTTACAGAATTCGCTTGAGGAGGTGATCATTTCCTTGAACGAAATGGTCTCAAGCGCGGATGCTGAATTCGGCTCCCCTTTCAAAGCGATCAGTTTTCATGGGACTATCACCCCTGATGAGCAAAACATTTTACGCTGGGAGATGATTGTCGATGTCTAATTTAAAGCAATTCGGGCCGGCGACTTATCTCCTTCCGCAAGAAGGGGGAATGAAAGTCCCTGGCCTGATCATCGCCACAGAAGAGCTTCTCAAAGAGATCGAAATCGAAAAACCGCTCGATCAAGTGCGCAATGTCGCGTTCCTACCGGGCATCGTCGGGTACAGTATCGCGATGCCAGATATCCATTGGGGTTATGGATTTCCGATCGGTGGGGTCGCAGCAATGGATGGAGAAACGGGCGTCATTAGCCCTGGCGGCGTGGGCTATGATATCAACTGCGGCGTTCGCCTCGCCATCGTTCCTGAGCCTTATTCCAAACTCAAAGACAACATTAAAAAAGAGCTGATCCAGCGGGTGTTCGACTTCGTCCCTTCAGGAGTGGGTCGAGGACAGAGCCACACACGAGGTTTAAGCGAAAGGGATTACGCGGAGCTTTTGAAACAGGGTGCGCGCTGGTCTGTGGAAAGGGGGTTTGGATTCCCTGTCGATCTCGAACATATCGAAAGCAATGGACAGATCGAAGATGCCGATCCCTCTCTTGTCTCTACTTCAGCAAAAGCGCGTGGCAAAGATCAACTGGGAAGCATCGGATCTGGCAACCACTTTGTCGAAATCGGCGAAATAGAAACCATTTTTCTTCCCGAAATCGCTAAAAGTTGGGGAGTAGAACTGGGGCTGACCTATGTGTTGATCCATTCGGGATCGCGCGGATTCGGTCACCAAGTTTGCCAGGATGCATTGAATATTTTCATCCGCGAGGGGTATGACAAGGGACTTCCCGATAGGCAACTCGTCGCCGCGCCGATCCAGAGTGAAGCGGGACAAAATTACTTCCGTGCGATGGCCGCTGCTGCCAACTTCGCCTTCAACAACCGTCAACAGATCCTTCATGAGGTGCGCACCGCTTTTCATCAAGTCCTCGGGATCGCTCCTGAAACAATCCGTCTTGTCTACGATGTCTGCCACAACATCGCAAAATTTGAGACACATACCGTCGATGGTAAACCCCGCCGGTTATGCGTACACCGTAAAGGGGCGACCCGCGCCTTTGGGCCTGGAGCGGAGGAGCTCTCCCCTCTTTTCCGCAAAACCGGCCAGCCCGTTCTCGTCCCTGGCGACATGGCACGGGCTAGCCATTTAATGGTCGGCCTCGGCAACCCCCTGACATGGTGCAGTTCTTGCCATGGCGCAGGCAGGGCGCGCAGCAGAGTCAAATCGATGGCAGCCTGGCGCGGGCGCAATACAGTCGATTATATGGCAGGACAGGGAGTCATCGTCCTTGCCTCATCCTCTCGGACAATCGCTGAAGAGATGCCCGATGCCTACAAAGATGTCGACACCGTTGTCGCCGCCGTCCAAGAAGCAGGCCTTGCAAATCGAGTCGCCCGCCTCAAGCCCCACCTCGTGATCAAAGGCTAAAAGCAGAGTATAAACGCAAAGCCGCAAAGACGCGGTGGCGCAAAGAATAAAATAAGATGATCTTCATTTTTCTTTGCGCCACCGCGTCTTTGCGGCTTTGCGTTTAAATTGGCCCAATCTTGTATGGCCTGAGGGTAAAAATTTCCCTTATTGATTATTACATCGACTTTTGATTAATAAGGGTAATTATGAGGTATTCGATGTCCACAATCAAATTTTTGTCCAAAGTGTTTCTCATCGCTGCGGGGCTTTTTGTACAGGGTTCAATCCATGCTGCAGACACCACGCAACTCAACTCATCCCAGGTTTTGTCTTTGCTCATCGAAGGAAATAACCACTTTGTCACAGGTCAAATGAGACACCTTTCTTATTTCAAAGAAGCCAAGGATAAGCTCCTCGAGAGTCAGATGCCGGTTGCAGTCATCGTCGGGTGTTCCGATTCTAGAGTTCCCCCCGAGCTGATTTTTGACCGGGGGTTGGGAGAGTTATTCGTCATAAGAGTTGCAGGGAATGTGGTCGGGCCGATCGAAATGGACAGCGTCGAATTCGCCGTCGCAAGGCTCAATGTGCCTCTCGTCGTGGTCCTGGGTCATCAAAATTGTGGCGCCGTAAGGGCAGCATTGATGGGAAGGGAACATGTTCCTGAATTGGAGACGATTTATCCCTTGATCGACAGTGCATTAAAAAGTTGCGAACACATCGGAGCCAATACTGTTGTCGATGCGATCAATTGCAATGTGAAAAAGGGAGTAGAGACTCTTCAAAAATCACCGACCATCGCTCCCCTTTTGGCGCAGAAAAGAGTAAAAGTTGTCGGAGCTTACTTCGATTTTGAAACAGGAAAAGTCAATTTAATTTCAAATTGATCTTGCATACCTGAATCGGCCATGGCCGACTCAGGTATGCAAACCTTCTCAGCTGGGCCCGAACCTTGACCGCCTCGCTTCCCATTTGAGGAGGCCCTCCTGTAAATACTGTTTCCACCTCACTAGCCCGTAGCACGTAGAAACATGGGGATATTCCAGGATTGCAGGGTGGAATCCATAGTCGGTAAGAAATTTATTCATCATCGCGATACTCGTTCGGGAAGTGCCATCTTTAACAGGGTGCAACCATTCCATCCTTTGATGCAATCGCGCAATGGCCCATAACTTTTGATCGGGAGTGGTCGCACATCCTACTTCTTGGTAAAATTCCCTTAAAAACTTGTTGAAAATCTGATGGACTTGATCCCGGCTCATCGCTTTATAACTCATATGTGTCGTCAAGCAAGTAGTATCGGTATACGTCAACTCACCCAGACCATAAGAATTGCCAAATTCACTCTTTAAGGCTCGGTCTAAGGCCTCGTATTCAGCGCGAGCTTCTGGGGTAATGGCATACAGACCTGAATAATTGCAACAAACGTTGTCATCACTTGTGCGAAACACTCCCACTTTTTCCTGGCCCATTAAGTAGATGCTCCGATCTCCATTGAAATGTCCACAGGTGTGCTTATGAAGTAGCAAGTACCAATTGGCATCGATTTTTAAGTTGACGAAGTTCTGCACAAAATCAAAAGCTTTTTCCATGCTGACGATAAAACCAGGTTCGACAGTTCCCGCATGAAGTCCTCGATCAAAAACATATTTACCCAAGTGGAGATACCGCGCGTCGATACATTCCATCCACTTATTCTCTTTCCCCAAGCCCCAGTAGATCTTTTTTAAAGTGTCCATCGACAGGTCTCGATTGATCGTAGGATAGCTCGGAGTAAATGGATTCTTGATCCGACGGTAGATCTTAGAAAAACAGTTAGAGATCGCTAGGCAAAATTCTCTCCAGAGCTGTCTAATTTTTTTACAAAGTGGTGGAGCAAAACCCTCTGCGACATTCTCTCGCAGATCGGAAGAATAGGTAAATGGATGTGAGATGGCATTTAAAGTGGTTGTTGTCCAAAAATTATTTAAATGTCTTGATCCGTTAATGTGGGTTGAGCTTCCAATCGTATTTCCGTGATTAAATAAATAGGTAGGTAAAGTTAATTTGAAATTTAACAATTTGTCCATTTGAATTTCCCTTTTCAAAAAATCTATTCAAGAATAGATAAGTAAACAGAAAAATTCAATATGGGTCAAAAAAAAATTCAATTTGAAAAAAATAAAATAATTAATTACCTAGTATTTCACCAAGTTGTGTTGAATCGACAAGCTTTTCATCAGTGGTCATCTGCTTGAACTGTTTGCCGAGTGAAATTGCGGAGAAAATCCAGGCTATGAGAATGATAAAAAGGATCCCTGCGATGTAAGGGGTTGAAAACGCCACACTGCCGAGGAGAATAATAAATCCTTGATAGATCAGGGATGAGCCAGATTTGCCAATTCCCGATCCTAAACCGTCGATAGCAGCTTTTCCTTTGAGTTTGGATTCAGCATCGAGGGGGAGGAAGGCGAGCTCTTTGGAAGCGTCGAAAACGGAATACTTAGAGGCTTTGCTGAGGCAATTCTGGATCGATCCGCAATACACAGTCATCGCAAAAGAAGAGATGCCAAAAAGGGTCAAGGAAAACGCCATGAGGGCATCGCCGCAGAACATGAATGTAAAGAAACCAATCGCCATGACGGTCATGATCACTGGGGTAAGAATTGCCGTGAATGTCCAACCGAGGCGAGTCACCATGAGAGAGAAGAAGAAGCCGCCGATGGTTGCTAAAATTCCGATCCCTACAGTGATTTTGCTCATATGTGCGAGCATCTCATTCGGATCGATGAAAAATCGTTTGAGTTGTTCTTTCCACAAGACATCGATAAAATTGATATTGATGTTGTAGGCGAGGACGATGATGGCAAGGGGGACGAGATAGGGAGAACGGAGGATATATCGGATACTTTCGCGCAAGGAGAGGCGGGGTCTTTTTGAAGAGGTGGGTTCTTCAGCTTGATTTTGGGTCGGGGCAGTTTTTTGCCCGCAGTCGAGGACGACACACCGATTGATCCAATAATAAACGCCCATGGCGCCGATCCCTAAGATGAAAATTAAAACCATCAATTGACAAATCGTATGGTTCCAATGATCGGTCACTGAAGAGAGAAAGGGGAGAGAAATGAAACTGCTGAAAGTTAAAGCCAAGGTGCCACCCATGATCGGGGCGATATTCGAGCCAATATTGAGGATCCCGTAGGTGCGTTTTGCCTCATCCACTCGAGTCGAGTCATTGACAAATCCCCAGTAAAGCACTGTCATGACCAGGACAGCCCATAACTCTGAAATCACATAAAAAGAAGTGAAAGTCCAGTTACGGACAAGTGCAATGAATCCTTGAAACCCTTGAGGAAGAACGGAACTCATCCAATCGCCCGCCTTTTCTAAATGCAACTCTTGGCTATTCGGATAGAGGTAAAATGCAAAAAGGAGAAAATAGGCCAAAAAGGAGGAAACGATGATATAAAAGACATTCTCTTTGCTAAAGTAACGTCTTAATCGGGTATAGAACCAGGTCGCAAAAAAAACTCCAGGGAGCATCCCCCAGACTTTGATAAAAGGGATCACCTCAGCACCAGAATTTCTTGCGGTCAAAATAATTGTATCTTTAAGATTGCGCAAGATCCCATAACTCACACAGAGCAGGAAAAGCAGGAGTAACATGGAAAGAACTTTCTTAACTTCAGACCGATGGACAGGCCAGAAGATCGCGCGCGCTAAACCAAATTGTTTTTTATTTTCCACTGCCATGTTCTATGTGATCTCAAATCCCTCATCATAATAAATAGTCGTATTTCCCCCAAGTTATTTTATTTTGTGAGAAAAATAACTGGAAAAAAAGATTTAAATTTCTTATGTCATTACAAATGCAGTGTTTATATCCCCTCTTTCAGGCACGGAGAAAAAAATGTATAAAAAAGAATTGAACCTTAGCAAAATAATCAGCTGGATCCGGCGAATTTTAGGACCTTTGCTATTGATCACCCTATGCCCACCTCTTGTGATATTGGTCTGGTACACGAATACTTCCCTAAACGGATCGATTAGCGACCTCTGCGCTCTGTTTGCAAAGGAAGGGATCTTCTCCACAATTTATGGGATCTGGAAGCCAGTCTTCTTCGGAACTCCTGAAGCCTGGAAAATCCTGGCGGTGTTCGCCACAGTAGAACTTTTTTTAATGAAGGTTCTGCCCGGTAGAAAAATAGAGGGGCCTGTGACGCCCAAAGGAAATGTCCCCGTCTACAAAGCAAATGGAGTTTCCTCTTTTGCTTGTACGATGGTGCTGTTTTATTTGGGAACGGTTCAATTCAAGTTATTTTCTCCTGCGATCATCTATGATAATTTCGGCGGACTCCTCGGCGCGCTCAATTTTTTTAGCCTGTTCTTTTGTTTCTTTCTCTATCTCAAAGGGCGCTATAAACCCTCCAGCACAGACTCGGGCACGACAGGGGATGCTGTCTTTGATTATTTTTGGGGCATGGAACTCTATCCGCGTATCTTCGGATGGGATGTCAAGATGTTTACCAACTGCCGTTTCGGGATGATGGGATGGGGATTGATCATTATCTCTTTTGCTGCTAAGCAGAGCCAGCTCTATGGGCTTTCCGATGCGATGCTCGTCGCTGTCTCTCTGCAGCTCCTTTACATCGCCAAATTCTTCTGGTGGGAAACAGGTTATTTAAGATCGATGGACATCATGTACGACCGCGCAGGTTTCTGTATCTGCTGGGGGTGCATGGTATGGCTCCCATCCGTCTATACGTCACCAACGCTTTTCCTGGTCAATCACCCCAATCATTTAGGAGCCTATGCCGCTCTAACAATTTTTATCGCAGGCACTGCATGTATCTTTATCAACTACCTCGCAGATAAACAACGTCAGTACGTGCGGAGCAAAAATGGGGAGTGTACGATCTGGAAGAAAAAACCTGATCTCATCTTCGCTAATTATAAAACAGAATGGGGCGAAGAAAAACAGACCCTACTACTCGCATCAGGATGGTGGGGCATCTCGCGCCATTTCCATTATCTTCCAGAAATCCTGGGAGCTTTTTTCTGGAGCGTGCCTTCACTATTCACCCACTATATGCCTTATTTTTATCTCACTTTCCTGTTCCTGTTGCTCCTCGATCGTTCTTTTAGGCAAGAGAAGCGGTGCAGAATGAAATACGGCAAGGATTGGGACAAGTATTGCGAACGGGTCCCCTTCCGCCTGATCCCCTTTGTCTATTGACCTATAACACAGAGATGTTCCCATGACTGGATCTTCTGATCTTCGGCTAACTAGAATAGCGCTCAACAACGGAAGCGGCCATATGCCCGCACTCGGCTGCGGCACCCTGATTCCCGACCCAGCCGAGACCATAGCCGCGACCAGAGAGCGCGCTCGCGGCCGGATTTCGACACTTCGATTGTGCAGAGCGATACCGGAATGAGCGCGAGGTAGGCGAGGCGTTGCAAGTAGGACTTGCCGCTGCGGGGATCGCGCGCGAAGACATTTTCGTTACCACAAAGTTGTGGAACACCAATCATCGGCCCGAGCGCGTCGAACCGGCCTTCGAGGCGAGTCTGGACAGACTCGGGCTCAGATATCTGGATCTCTACCTCATTCACACTCCGTTTGCATTTCAACCGGGGGACGAGCAGGACCCACGGGATCAAAACGGCAATGTCATCTACGACAAGGGAGTGACTTTGCTCGATACCTGGAGAGCAATGGAAAGTCTCGTGGACCACGGCAAATGCCGGGCCATCGGACTCTCGGACATCAGCTTGAACGAACTGCTGCCCATCTACGAATCTGCACGAATCAAGCCAGCCGTGGTCCAGGTCGAAGCCCATCCGTATCTGCCGGAAGCGGAGCTTCTGAAATTCTGCAAGGAGAAAGGGATTGTGCTTTTGGCTTTCGCGCCATTGGGTCATGGAATGCGCCCGGGGCCGCTCGAAGATCCAGTCATTTTGGCGATCGCCGCACGAGTTGGAAAGACGCCGGCACAGGTGCTGCTGGCATGGGCGGTGCAGCGCGGCACGGCTGTGCTTACCACACCCAAAACTGCGGCTCGTGCGAGAGAGAATTTTGACATCTCCGCCCTTCCGGAAGACGCGTTTAACGAAATCAATCGCATTCAGACTAGGCAGAGGCTCAATGAAGTGGTGAAGACAGGCGTCCCGGGTTTCATCGCGCAAGGTGAATGAGGTTAATCTTCGATGAAGGCGAGCTTTTGAAGGCGGAAGTCGATGATCTTTTCCTTAAGGCGCACCATCGGACCAGATCCTTCTGGAACAGAGGTGATCTTCTTTTCCTCTTCTGCTAATAGCTCAGCGCGCAATGTCAAATAATTGCCGAGCTCTTGAGCGTAATTCTTTGTGCTGAGGCGCAAAATGCGCGGGAAACAAAATTGAATCTCCTTTCCAGCGCTATGGCGGGTGATAAAGTCTTCAGTGATCATCACGATTTCTCGCGTTCCATAACTTTCTGCAAAGGCATTGGAAACATCGATTCTCTTTACAGAAAAAAGATCGGAAACTTTTGGGTCGGTGATCATCGCCAAGAGGTCAAATGCGAGCTGGATGTACTTTCCCTGAAGTGCAACTCCCCACTCAGCTGCTGGCCGTTCCGCATCAACAGCTACCAGGCCAAAAGGGGGCAATCCGAGATAGATCGCTGGCAGATTCTTCGGCGAGAAGAAGGGGCTGAATGGCAAAGGATACCCTTCCTTATCCAAGGCGACGTTCCCGTAGTCTTCGAGCCAGGCGATCGGCTGGCGGACGGTATAGTCGACATAGAGAGTATTGGGTTTAATCAATTTGATCCCGGCATGGGAAATGAGGGGTGATTTCAGCAGACGTTGTTTAGCTCTATCGAGATTAAATGTGGAAGCGCTAAAGGGACGGTCGGATGAGATTCCGATCAATTCAGCGAGATACTCTGTTTTGAGCGCTTCCTTTTGAGGACCCGTTTGGATGATAGAACGGATCGCATAGTGGGGATCGAGCGCATAGCGATCCTGTTTTTTGAGATAAGCTTTGAGGAGCATGTGGGAGGTTCCACTCACTAAAAGGGTCGAACCGACGATCCATGCCAAAGCGTGAGTCAGAGGGAGATAAACAGCCTTTTTCTTATTTTTCATTGCTTAAGGCAGTTAGAACTTCTGGACCGACTTTAGTGATATCACCTGCACCAAGGGTGACGAGCACATCATTTGGCTCTAGTAAGCGAGCTAGAGATTTTGAAAGCTCTGAGCGGGGGATGTAGCGCACATCGAGGACTTTTTCCTGGATTTTTGCGAGTAAAATCTCATTTGTGATCCCTTCAATCGGAGCCTCTCTCGCTGCATAGATGTCTGTCAAGATCAAGAGATCGACACACTCGAGCGCTGGACCAAATTCATGGAGACAGTCCCGTATTCGGGTATAACGATGGGGCTGAAAAGCGACGACAAGCCTCCGACGAGAAGTGGCTTGTTTGATCGCGCGCAAGGTCGCAAAAATCTCTGTGGGATGATGGGCATAATCGTCAAAAACAGTGATTCCATCCCACTCCCCTTTCAACTCGGCCCGCCGGTTGACCCCTTTAAAATTCGCAAAGGCTTTTCTGATCCTATCCTCTGGGATATCCATTTTGATCCCAAGGGCAAAGACGGCCGCTGCATTGAGCACGTTATGACCTCCGATAAGGGGGATTTCAATTTCGGCATATCTGATCCCTTCAAAAAAAATATCGAAGATATTCTTCCACCCGATTTGGCAGTAATTTTCGATTTGCAAATCGTTATGATTTCCGAAACCATAGCTGAATCCTTTGAGTTTTAAAGATCGCAAGGTCTCATCATCACCACACCAGATCAAATGCTCTGCCGACTCGACCCGATTTGCAAATTTCTTAAACCCTCTCACTAGATTATCGACACTATTCCAATAGGCGAGATGATCGTTGTCGATATTTGTGATGATCGCTCCAAAGGGAGCATAATTCAAAAATGAGCCATCGCTTTCATCGGCCTCGGCAACGAAATAACGACCTATCCCATGCCCTCCATTGGAGTTTAAGCTATGGACAATCCCGCCGACAGCATAAGCGGGATCTAAACTTGCCTCGACGAGGAGATGGGCGAGGAGAGATGAGGTCGTGGTCTTCCCGTGCGTCCCAGTGACGAGGAGAGGAGAGTAGCCTTCCATCAACTGAAACAAAAGCTCTGAGCGGTGTAAAAAAGATAACCCGAGTGATTTGGCTTGACAGACCTCTGGATTTCCGTCTCTGATATCGCTACTATAGACAACCACTGTCGGGGAATGGATATGATGGGGGGAATGACCGATAAAGATCTCTGCACCTCGGCTTCGCAGCTCGTCGGTCATCGAAGATGGCGCAACGTCACTTCCCGTGACACTCGCTCCCCTTTGCAAAAGGATATGGGCAAGAGCACTCATGCCGATCCCTCCGATGCCGATAAAATGGTACTGCTCTTTCATTTTTCAAATCCCTTCCAAGAGTCTGTCTGCGATCTTGGTTATTTTGATTTTTGATGGATTTTTCTTTTGGCTTTGATTCTATTCCGCAGGACATAGTTTAGGTTAACTAGGCCAAAGAATAGAATCAATGCCAAAATAAAAAGGCGCAAAAAGCAATTAATCAAGATCACAGACAGACTCTAAAGTCTTCATGATCAGGTTACCTAAATCTTCCTTTTTCTGTTGGGTTTTAAAAGCCTTGATCCCATTTTTCATCTTTAGTCTTTCTGGAGAATTCAGGCGGATCAAACGATGGACAGTGTCTGCGAGGATCGAAGGAGAAAGGGAATTTTCAGGATAATGAATCGCTCCCCCCACTGTTTGTTGCAAGAATTGTGCGTTTTTCAGCTGATGCTGGTCAGCAGCAAAAGGATAAGGGATAAGAATGGCGGGAACTTCATAATGGAGCAGTTCAGAGAGTGTCATGGCCCCGCTGCGGCAAATCGCGATGTCAGCAGCACTCCAAACTAAATCCATCTGCGTCTCAAATTTTTTGGTATAGCAGGGAATGTTTAAAGATTCACAGAGGAGCTGGACCTCTTTTGCTGTTTCCTCGCTCCCCGTGAGATGGATCAATTGAAAAGAGTTCTTTTCTTTTTTTAATAGGGGCAACAGATGGATCATATGTTGGTTGATCTGTTTGGCTCCTTGAGAGCCGCCAAACACGAGCAAAGTGGGAAGATCTGAGTCGAGTCTGAGCTGATGACGAGCCTCTTCTTGAGCGACCAAACGCCTCGACTCGGGGTTATTAACCGGAATTTCGACCTCAACACTTGTTCCCTTCAAATGATGCTTTGCTTCTGCAAAGTAGATCGCTGTCACCACTGCTTTTTTAGAAAATAGTCTAATCACCTTTCCAGGGATCGAGTTGGATTCAAAAAGGATGAGGGGAACTTTTTTAATCACTGCAGCGCAAAGAAGGGGAAAGGTGTGAAAACTTCCAAAGCCGATGATGAGATCGGGTTTTTGTTCTTTAAGCAATGCTAAACTTTCCCAAATCCCTTTTAGCAACGCTCCAACCGATTTCATCGCTTTAAACACGTTTCTACGAAAAGGGGTCCCACTCGTGATATCGCGATGGGAGAATTTCCCCTTGTCAAAATGGACATTATCTGTAAGTTTAGCTCCTGCAAATAGCAATTCGACATTAGCTTTTTTTTTCAGCAGCTGCCGTGCTAATGCTTGGGCTGGAAAGAGGTGTCCCCCCGTTCCTCCAGCTGCAAAGATCACTTTATGCGTTCGTTTGGACATTGTGCTCTCTATCCGATTGCCTCGCGATGTTCAAGATCATGCATAATGCCATCATATTGGCAAGGAGCGACGACCCCCCTTGGCTAAAAAAGGGGAGGTTAGTTCCTTTGCTGGGAAGCAAGCCTGAAACGACACCTAAATTTAAAAAGGCTTGAAAACAGATCAAAAAAGTGAAGATCGCTGCCGTATAAAATCCCTCACTTTCTTTAGCGCGCTGGGCAATGGAAAATCCACAAAAGGCGATTCCCATATACGACACGATCAAACCGACAATGCCGATGAAGCCTGTCTCTTCAGCAAAGATCGCAGCGATGTAATCACTGCGCGCTTCAGGAAGGTATTCGAGTTTTTGCAGGCTCTCTCCCAATCCTTTTCCTGTCAATTTGCCAGACCCAGCCGCGATTTTAGCTTGATAAGGTTGGTGCCCTTTCCCTTTGAGGTCGTATTCAGGGTTCAAATACACCTTGATCCGATCGGAGACATGTTGCATCTGAGAGGCGATCACTCCGCCGCAAGTGAAAAGGATGCAGAGGGGTAGCGCCCAATAAATCCACCTGATCTGAGATAAAATGAACAGAATGACAAGGGCTGCAAAAATGATCGCTACGGTCCCATTATCGGGCTCGATCAAGATCAGGCCGATCGGAATTGAAAGTTTAGCGAGCAGTAACAAAAAAGGGTGTAATTTAAGGGGGTCCTTTTGCAAGGAAACGACATGGATGAAGTAGAGAGGGATCAAGAACTTGACAAACTCAGAGGGTTGAAAGGAGTTGCCAAAGAGATTGATCCATCGGTGGGCTCCATTGATTTGTTGACCGATCCCAGGTAGGAACACGACAATCAGCAGAATGGTGGCGCTGATCAACAACGGCCCGCTCAATTTGATCAAATTTTGATAACCGATGAACCAAACTCCGATCGAGCAGACACCGCCGACTAAGGCATACAAAAACTGCTTGATGAAGGCGTGATGAGTACTTCGATCTAAAAAACGGTCGAGCACCTCTGCAGAGGTGGTATTAAAAATCATGATCAGTCCAAATGAGAACAAGAGGATGACAGTGATTAACAAACTGAGCGCATACCGATTCATAAAAAAATTTACTTAATACGGAGTTGATCGCCTGGTTTGAGCCGACGGGCTTGTTCTTCACTCATCTTGTTCAATTTGAGGAGATCCTCAACCTTGAGATGGTTCTTGACAGCGATCGTCCAAGGACTATCCCCTTTTTTCACTGTATAGTAGACGACTCCCTCTTCAGTGGAATTTTGGGGAGAAAAAACGGTGGAAGAAGGCTCTGCTTTTTTGATCGCTTTGTTAGGGATTTTCAAGGTTTGACCGATACGCAAATTGCTGCTCGTGAGTTTATTCGCCTTCATGATTTCAGCAACGGTCGTATGGTGATGTCGGGCAATTTTCTCTAGGACATCCCCTTTTTTTACTTTCACTTCGATAAACGGGGAAAGTGTAGGGGCGGTCAAAGTTTGCGAGGTGGGAGTTTGGACGATAGGAGCCTCTAAGGTAGCAAGCGATTTAAGGTCATCGACAAAATGGGAAGGTGTATTGACAGGAGATAACGGCTTGATTTCAGCTGTTGCTATCTGAGTGGAATTTTGGGCGAATTGGGAAAGGGCGAGGTCCACTTCATCCCCTGTGATGGGAGGGGCCTCTTTTTTAAAAGCAAGACTGGGAACGTCTTGGACGATAGGTGTGGGGCCTGCGACAAATTCTTCATGGGAGGAATTCGACTTAAGTGCACTTGCAAACAGGACGATGAGCAGTCCTGCATTGATCAGCACTGCGACGATAATGGTATCTCTTCGGCTCATGGCTCTCTCCTTACTTCTATAGAATGTACATGGCGCTGAAACTCTTCCCCACGCTCGGCGTAGCTCTCGAACATATCATAACTCGAACAGCCGGGTGACAGAAGCACAGAGTCTCCTCTTTTTGCCCCTTTTGTAGCAAGCTCGACGGCTAAGGATAAAGAATCAGCAAGTTTAATATTAAAATAGGGATGCAATTCACGATAAATTTTTGGCGCAGCAGCTCCAATCGCAATGATTAGCTTGACTTTCCCCAAAAATTGCTCTTTCCACGGAAGATAGGACGCACCCTTATCCACTCCTCCGACAATTAAAATCACAGCCCCTTTCATCGTCCCTACGGCTTGAATCACTGCATCGACATTTGTTCCCTTACTATCATCATAGAAAGAGACCCCTTCGATCTCTCGAACCCATTCGATCCGATGGGGAGGCTTTCGAAATGTCGTTAATCCGCTACAAAACTGTTCATTCGAGATTGAAAAAGGGCGACAAAGTACCCACGCTGCGAGCACATTTTCATTGTCATGTCTACCCATCTCTCTATACTCGATAGGCATTAAGTATTCAATCTTTTCCCTATACTGGACCAGGGTTTGGTCGGTCCAGAGGTCACTTCCCTTTTCCATCCCAAAGGTCTGATAATTCTTGAGCGGGAATAAATGGGCAAATTCATTGAACAGCTGCGCCTGAATAAAAAAAGAACCCTCCTTCTTCATCAAATACTGGATCTGGCACTTGGCCTTGGCATAGGCGTCCATATCGGCATACCGATCGAGATGGTCGGGCGTGATATTTAAAAGCACGGCGGCATCGAAGACGGGTGTTTTCAACGTTTCGAGCTGGAAAGAGCTGAGTTCGACGACAAAGGCTTCTTCTGGACCTGAGTTCATGAGATAATCACAAGGAGGTATTCCGACATTGCCGATCGCCTTGGCTTTAATTCCTGCTCCATTCAAAACATGTTCGACTAAAAGTGCCACTGTCGTTTTACCGTTGGTCCCTGTGACAGCAACGATTGGTTTTTGAAAATGGGGAAGAGCGAGCTCTGTTTCACCGATGATCTCAATCCCCTTAACGATCGCCGTTTGATAAATGGGATTCTTTGGACTAATGCCAGGAGAGACGACGACCCGTTCGACACAATCCCAATCGATCAGATCGGTATCATGTTGATACACGAGATCGGATGGGAATGAATGACGGTTTGTTTCGAGATAGTGGCGATCGCTATCGATTCCTAAAACGCTCTGCCCCTGTTTCAATAGAAACCGTACAGCTGCCTTTCCGCTGACTCCCAATCCAAGTACAATTGTTTTCATATCAATCGATCTATTGAAGCTTAAGAGATGCAATGCCCAAAATAGCCAAAAACAAACTGATGATCCAAAACCGGAGGACAACTTTTGTTTCTGGCCACCCCATATACTCGAAATGATGATGGAGAGGTGTGCACAAAAAAATCCGTTTTTTATTGCGCAGCTTATAACTACCCACTTGCAAGATCACTGAAAGGGTCTCTACGACAAAAATGCCACCTACGAACGCAAAAAGCAGTTCGCGCCGTAAAAGCACGGCGCTGACACCGATGATGCCGCCCAAAGCAAGCGATCCGGTATCCCCCATGAAAACTTGGGCGGGATATCCATTATACCATAAAAAGCCAAGACACGCTCCGATCAAGGCAAATAAATAGACAGCGATCTCCCCACTTTCATCGATGTAAAGAATATTCAGATAGCGGGCGATTTCGATGTTGTTCGACAAGAAGGCGACAAGGCCGAGTACTCCTGCGACCATGATCAGGCAACCTGAGGCAAGCCCATCGAGACCATCTGTTAAATTGACTGCATTCGATGAACCTGTAATCACAAAAAGGGTGACCACGATCCCAAAAATGATCCCCGCTCCTTTTAAAAGGATTACAGGATCTTTGAGAAAGGGTAAATAGTAACGGCTCATATAGGCTTGCGTCGAAAGGGTCTTTCCTACCCATTCTATTTTGCCATCTTCCTTTTTGACGACGGTAATCTGTTCTTTGGCGACTGGAGGGCTAAACCAGGTTTGAACATGCAAGGCTTTCGAAACCTGGGGGCAAAAGAGATAGAGAGCGATGAGAAGAGCGAGTAAATTCTGTAGCAGGAATTTCTTTTTAGCCCGCAACCCTTTCGAATTTTTATATTTGAGCTTGAGATAATCATCATATCCCCCCAAAAAGCCGAGCCAAACTGTAGTGATCAGTAAAATCAACGTAAAACTGCTCTGCCAGTCCATCCATAAAAAGAGAGAGAGGATCATCGAAGATAGGATGATGATCCCTCCCATCGTCGGCGTATCTTTTTTTTTCGCGTGGAGCTCTACAAGGAGGGGACAATCTTCAACTCGTATCGACTGACCCGTCTTGAGTTCATATAATTTACGGATAAAACGTGGACCGAAAAAAATGACGAAAAGCAATGAGGTCAGCGCGGCGAGCATCATCCGCGTCGATGAATAAGTGAAAGCAGAAGGGATTTTCATCCCCAGCGAGCTGGTTAAAAAACGATAAATCAGCAAAATCACAAGTGTCAGGTGAAGTTAAATTCAAGAAGGCTTACACCCATCTTACTGAGAAAACAAAAAATGCAAAAGTAAAAAATGGGAAATGAACAGGATACTGGACATTGGAAAGATATTTTCAATCACAGAGAGGAACAGGAGACACAGAGGAACACAGAGATTAAAAAACAGCCTAATTTTTTCGCGAGAGCGAAAAAATTGGAGTCTTCATTTTTTGCTCTCGCAAAAAATGAAAAACTTAAAGCTCTGTGTTCCTCTGTGTCTCTGTGATCTCTGTGTAAATGTGAAAAAGTCTTTTTTAATGGTCAGAAAGACCTATTCCAAGATCTGCCATAGTTTTTTCGAGTTGGATCCTTTTAAAAGAACGACATCCCCTTTTTCAGCAAGTTCAAACACCCTCGTTTTGATCGAATCAAATTCAAGGAAATGTTCAACAGGACGCCCCGCTTTTTGAAACAGATCGACCATCGTGATACACTCTTCTCCTAAACAGAGCAGATAGTCGACATAGGAGAGTGCAATTTTAGCGACCTCATAATGACTCTGCTCTGTATATGGACCGAGTTCTTTCATCGCTCCCAATACAGCGATCCGTTTTTTTCCTGCAGCCGGAATGGGGAGGTTGGACAATGCTGCTTTCATAGAGGTTGAATTGGCGTTATAAGAGTCATTGATGAAGGTGATCCCCTCTTTCTCCACTCTTTCAAATCGCCGCTTATAGACAGTCAGTTTTTGCACCTGGGCAATGATTTCAGACCATCCCATCCCTAAGGCCCTTGCAACAGCTGCAGCCCCAATAAAATTTTCACAAAGATGGCTGGCAGTAAAAGGGAGTGCAAATGGAAGTGTTCGCTCCCCTTTCTCCTTCACATAAAAATTCCCACTTTCGCGGCAAAGGACAAAGTCGCTCCCCTTTCCGTCCTCTTCCAATCCAAAAGTCATTTTCAGGCAATTCACTTGCTGTAATGAAGGGAACAGGGCGACCTGATGGTTGAGAATAGCGAGGCGGGTTGTTGGGTGGGAGAGAATTTCCGCTTTAGCAGCCGCAATTCCTTCCAGCCCATCTGGAAAAAAAGCAGCATGGGCCAGAGCGATCTTCGTGATGATGGAGATCTCAGGAGGGGCGATATCGATCAATTTTTCGATCTCATGGGGCATGCTCATCCCCATTTCCATGACAAAGACTTCCTCATTCCCTTCTGAATTGAGAATGGCAAGTGGGATCCCCACTTGGGAATTGGCATTGCCCGGCGTCTTCCCGACCTGAAATTTTCCTTCTAAAAGTGTGGCTATGAATTCTTTTGTCGTCGTCTTTCCAACAGAGCCTGTGACACCGATCACACGTACAGACCGTCTCCCATGCACCGTTTTCGCCAGGCCTTGCAATGAGGAGAGCACATGATCGACCCGAATGAGGTTAAGGCTGAATTCTTCTCCCCGATAATCTTTAGAGACAACGGCTCCGATCGCCCCTTTTTCAGCGACCTCTTTCAAATAGGTATGCCCATCCACTTTTTCCCCTTTAAGGGCAAAAAAGAGATCTCCAGCCACGACTTCATGGCTATTTTGCTTAAAACCCCCTACCTGACCTGAAACTCGCATCTCACTGCCAAGCCATTGAACAATCTGAGCAAAATCAAACTCTGCCATTTTCCACCTAATTCTATCCAAGTTTAATCAAATTAATGTTGATTTGCAAGAGAGATGAGGAGTAGATTTGACGTGACACAAGGAAAAAATGATTCACTCAGTTGTTATTTTTTTTCTATGTTCCATTTTCTTGTCAATTCACATCGAGGCTAATCCATTTCTTATCTCTTTTCCTGCTAAAAAGAAACCCTCCATCGGAGATTACATCCATATCCAAAAACAACTCAGATCGATCAATATCACTCCTACTCTGATCCAATTGAACGATGAATCCAATCAATTCCCTCCCGGAAAATTTTGGGGTCGCTGCGCTTCGGGGATCTATCTCGGTTTGATCGAACCTGAAAAAGGGCATTTGCCCATTCATCGCCTGGAAAAAATTGGAAGTGGAGGGGAGATGTGCATCGTTTCCTATGCCTCTTATAATCGAGAGTACCCCCATCTGATCAAATCGATCCCCGAAGCGCTTGAAAAGTGTGGTTTTAACGGATACTTTTTATATCGTATCGGAGGATATCCAAACCCAACTGGGCAAGAAATTCAATATGTTGGGATTCCTTACGCCTTCAAAATATTCATGATGGTTGAAGCTCATCAGCTTGGATTTGATAACGTCTTATGGATCGATTCCTCGATGCTTCCGCTGCGCGATCCATCCCCTTTATTCGATTGGATCGACCGTCGAGGAGGTTTATATTATGGATGGAAAACATGCCCAGATGCGTGGACTTGGATCTACCCGTCAACATCTCAGATTTTGAAGGATTTAACCGGAACAGATATTTTTCATGCGACATATGTCAGAGGGGCTTTTTTAGGTCTTAAAATGAACACGGAAAAAGCAAAACAACTCATCGAATTATATTACCGTTGTGTCGATTTAGGAACCCCCTTCCTCTCTTGTTACCCCGATGAGTTCGTTTTGACAGCAATCATCGGAAAAGTCGCACCCGAATGGGACCCTTTCCCTTTTTGGGAAATTTACGGCAGCGGTGATGACACTTTCGCAAGCATCGAGCAAAAAAAGAAAGAAGGGATCTACTTTTATTATCGGCAACATTAAGGATGTTTTTGTGAAATTTATTTATGCGATTGCCTTTTTTCTTCTTGCAACTGATATTCAGGCCAATCTCTATTCCATCCCTTTTCCTGCTAAGGAAAAGGTGACCGACGAAGATTATATCCATATCCAAAATCAACTCAGAACCATCGATATCATTCCCACCCTAATCCAATTAGATGATGAGCACTATAGCTTTCCATTTGCAAAATTCTGGGGCCGCTGCGCCTCGGGAATCTATCTCGGTTTGATCGAACCGGAAAAAGGGCATTTTCCTATTCAGCGACTGGAAAAAATCGGAAACGGGGGGGAGAGGTGCATTGTTTCCTACGCCTCTTACAATCGAAAGTACCACGAGCTCATCAAATCGATCCCTGAAGCACTTGAAAAGGCTGGCTTTAATGGATACTTTTTATATCGAATTGGAGGGTATCCTAACCCAACAGGACGAGAGATTCAGTATGTTGGAGTTCCTTACGCTTTCAAAATATTTATGATCCTTGAAGCTCATCAGCTTGGATTTAATCACATCTTATGGATCGACGCTTCTATGCTTCCACTTCGCGATCCATCCCCTCTTCTGGATTGGATCGATCGTCATGAGATTTTCTATTATGGATGGAAAACATCTCCCCATGTGCGGACTTGGCTATATCCTGCGACATTTCAAATCCTAAAAGATGTCACTGGGGTAGATATTTTTGATGCGAGATATGTCTGTGGAGCGGTTTTTGGACTTAAAATGAACACAGAAAAAGCAAAACAATTCATCGACTTGTATTACCGTTGTGTCGATTTAGCAACCCCCTTTCTCTCTTATAACCCTGAAGAATTCGTTTGGACAGCGATCCTGGGAAAAGTTGCACCCGAATTAGAACCATTCCCTCCCGAACAAGTTTATAATCGAAGAGCTGACGCCCTTGAAGAAGGGGTCTACTTTGATTATCGTCCCCATTAATCTATGAAAGTATCAACGCAAAGACGCCAGGCCGCCAAGACGCAAAGATTTATAATATTTTTAATTTTTTTGCGTCTTTGCGGCTTGGCGTCTTTGCGTTGACATTCAATGAAATTCCCCTTTGCGGAGCCATTTGGTCGCAATCCATTTTTCTCCTTTTATAACGGGTGCGCCGCCATGTAATGTCAACGGATCTTCCTTGCCGTCGGGTGTGCAGCTGTAAAAAAGGACTGCGTTGCCCTTTATAGGTCTCACTTTAATGTTGGCTTTAGGGAAAACCGTCTCGCCCCCCTCTTCAGTATTTTCAAGATACATGATCAAAGTCGCGATCCGTTGTCCTCCCCGATTGTAACAAAACGCACCCCCTTCCGTACTACTATCGAAATAATCCCAATGAGGCTTATATTCCTCTCCCTTTCCATAGGAGAGGACTTGTATCCCTTCTCCATTTTCTACGGGAAGCATCGTCAATTCGGCGATGCGCCGCTCAATGTTTTTTAAAATGATGTCCTGTGAGTTTCTCGAAAAAAACATCCCTTTACTCGTACGTACATCACTAATTTCCCCATCATTATTCACTGCTGAAACAACCGTCGACCGTTTTAATTCAGGGCGCGCTTTGGCGATGATGTGATCACATTCAAAAGAGGTAAGGAAATTTTCAATTAAAAAAATTCGAGGCGACCAACTCAATGCTTTAGTGCGTGGGCCCATTTGTGGAGGCGCATCTGCAAATCCGCCTGTCGATACTATCGTACTCAGGAATAAAAGAAAAAAAAGAGCTTTCATGGGCACTCTCGGGATAAAAACTCAAAAAAATAGAATTTTTAAAATTTCCTTTCAAGCTTGAATTTTAGTCGACAGGGCACTAATCATTGAAAAAAATATTTTAACCGCAGCGGGCACAGAGATCACAGAGGCGCGCAATGATAAAAGAAAAAGCAATTTCGGGATCTAAAGCGACTTCCACGATATTTTTAGATCTTTTTATAGAGCCATTTGGAAATGATGCTAGATCTGTTGAATCTTCAGGCTCTTGTACGTATAGATTTAAAGCTTCCTGCATGTTTTTTAGAAGTTCTTTCATGGAATCTCCTTGAGTAAGGCATCCTGCTAACTCTATGCATTGAGCTGAAAATCCTCTTTTTTCTTTACGAATCTTAAAATGATATTTCATAGGATAACTCTGATTTTATAAATATATTTGGTTATGTCAAAGCTAAAAATATCAGCCTGGAATTTTAATTGACCACATATGCTCTCATTGAGCATACTTTTTGACGTAAGTGGTGGCATCGCCAAGTGGTAAGGCAGAAGCCTGCAAAGCTTCCATTCCCCAGTTCAAATCTGGGTGCCACCTTAATAATTTTGGTTTTGGGTTGCTTTCGTGCTTTATCTCGTTTCAACGCCGATTGGCAACCTCGCCGATTTTTCCTTTCGCGCTGTAGATATCCTGAAGAAGTGTCATTATATTTTATGTGAAGATACGCGGCATAGTCGCGTTTTGCTCGACCATTATGGGATTCTGACCCCTTTAAAATCGTTTCACCTGTTCAATGAAGCGGCTGCTGAAGAATTGGTCATCGCCGACCTCCAAAGAGGTCAATCGATCGCTCTCATCTCTGATGCTGGAACGCCCCTCATTTCCGATCCAGGTCAAAAGCTGGTCCTCCGTTGTCGGAATGAAAAGATCGCTATCACAGCAATTCCAGGGGCCTGCGCTGTGATCGAAGCCTTGATTTTATCAGGATTTCCGAGTGAGCCTTTTCAATTCATCGGTTTTTTGCCAAAAAAAGAAAAAGAACTCCACTCCACTTTGGCTCAGGCTTTAACTTATTTTGGAACGACAATCGCTTATGAGTCCCCCCATCGGATCGAAGAGACGATGGGGAAAATCGGGCAGATCTCTCCCGAAAGAACTCTCTGTGTGGCAAGGGAATTGACAAAACTCCATGAAGAAATTTTGAGCGGTACACCCTTAGAGCTGCTCGCCCATTTCAAAAATAATCCTCCGCGTGGTGAACTCGTCCTTCTTATCTCTCCGCGACAAGGGAAAATTTTATTTAACGATCTCTCATTGCAAGAACTCGTAGAGATGTTTCAAAAAGATTTTCAAATGAGCAAAATCGACGCCATCAAAATGGCTGCACAGATGCACCAGCTTCCCAAAAGGGAAGTTTATAAGCATTTCACTAATGATTAGCACTTGAAAAGCCCAGATGCTAAAAACAGAGTGAATCTGCTTGCACAATATTTTTTTCTTATTCTATACTCATGAACTTTGGATGAAACACTTTCACAGAAAAGGGTAATGATTATGGCTACACCTAAGGAATTGATTTTTGAAGAAGAAGCGAGAAATAAGCTTCGCGAAGGGATCGATCAACTCGCCGATGTCGTCGGCGTGACACTTGGTCCAAAAGGACGCAATGTTGGCCTACAGGCTTCTTGGGGGGCACCGACAATCACTAATGATGGCAATAGCATCGTCAAAGATATCGAGCTCAAGGATCAGTACGCCAACATGGGCGTCTCGCTCGGTAAAGAAGTCGCTAGCAAAATGAAAGAGATATGTGGCGATGGAACGACATCGAGCATCCTCCTCCTGCGCGCCCTTGTTCAAAATGGGGTGAAAAACATCGCCTCTGGCTCCTCTCCGATCACTCTGAAAAGAGGGATGGACAAAGCCGTCGATGCGGTGATTCAAGAATTGGAAAAAGCCTCCATCGCTATTAAGAGTGACAAAGACACTCAAAATATCGCTGTCGTCTCTGCGTCTGGCAATGAAGCCATTGGGGCAATGATTGCCAATGCCTTTAAAAAAGTCGGCAAAGCAGGCGTGATCACCATTGAAGAAGGGAAAGGAACTGAAGACACCATTGAAATGGTGGAAGGGATGCAGTTTGACCGTGGATACCTCAGTGCGTATTTCTGTACTCATGCAGAATCGATGAGTGTCGAGATGAGTGAAGTGAAATTGTTGATCACAGATAAAAAAATCTCCTCTGTCCAAGAGATCCTCCCCATTTTGCAATCGATTGCTTCGACCGCAACGGAGCTGCTCATCATCGCAGAAGATATCGACGGAGATGCCCTTTCAACACTTGTCGTTAACAAATTGCGTGGAACTCTCAAAGTTTGCGCCGTCAAAGCCCCTGGTTTTGGCGATCGGCGTAAAGCGCTGCTCGAAGATATCGCCATCCTCACTGGAGGAACTCTTGTCTCTGAAGAGACAGGCACCGCACTCAAAGATGCAACAGCCGATCTCCTGGGCTCCGCAGAGAAAATCCTCATCAACAAAGAAAAGACGACAATCGTTGGCGGCAGAGGCAATGCCAAACAGATCCAAGCGCGCATCAAGCAGATCGATGGAGAAATTGCCAACACAACGAGCACCTACGACAAGGAAAAACTCGAAGAGCGCAAAGCAAAACTCAGCGGCGGTGTCGCCGTCATCCGTGTTGGAGCAGCGACTGAACCTGAGATGAAACAGAAAAAGCAGATGTTCGAAGATAGTTTGAACTCGACCCGCGCTGCGATCGAAGAAGGAATTGTGATCGGTGGCGGTTGTGCACTTCTTCGCGCGAGCAAATCGACTTCCCTAAAACTTTCTGGCGATGAAGCGGTCGGCGCTCAAATCGTCTTAAAGGCTTGTGAGGCTCCTTTTAAACAAATCGTATTGAATACTGGGTTTGATAGCTCCGTCCTGTTGGATGAAGTGCTTGCAGCAGAATCCCATTTTGGATTTAACGCTCAGACAGAAAAAGTTGAAGATATGCTAAAAGCCGGGGTTGTCGATCCAGCCAAAGTGGTCAAAAAAGCCCTTCGCCTTGCAGTATCGACCGCTGGCATCGTCCTTCTCTCCGAGGTGTTGATCGGAAACGCTCCCGAAGAAGAAGAAAAGAACTAGCTTAGGCTCAGGTTTTAAAAAATTTTTATTTACCACAGAGAGCACAGAGGACACAGAGGCGCGCTAGGCGCGCAAGTAAATACAGAAAAATGAGATTCTTGCGCGCCCCGCGCACCTCTGTGTCCTCTGTGCTCTCTGTGGTTAAAATATTCTTCCACTCTTATGTTGACTGCAGCTGTTCTCCCTGCTCTAGGCATCGGCGACGCCTTATTGATGATGATCGCCTCCCATCATCTTAAAATGGAAGGCTATCGCGTCACCACTTTTCATCATGCATTACCAGAACTTGCCTCCTGGTTTCCAACACACGATCTGCAAACGGTCCCCTCTTTAGAATGGCTCAAAACCTTCGATCTCATCCTCGTCGAAAATGACAACTCCCCTAAAATGAAAGTGTTGCTCGACACCTATCGATCCCGATTATCGATATTCTATCCCACCTATTCCCCGACCAAACACGCTCCCCTTTCGACACAGGATTACCTCTTTGATGAAGACTTGCCAATGGCCGATAACATCGCTAAAAGTGTTGCAACCCTGCTCAAACTGCCCCTCTCCTCAAAAAAAAATGGCCTCCTTCCCCCCTCTGGACTCATCCATCGCTTAAGGAAAGAACAAATTGTCCTCCACCCGACGAGTCGAGTTCCTGCTAAAAATTGGAAAGCCAAAGGTTTTTTAGATGTCGCCCGCAAACTTAAGCTTAAAGGTTTTCAACCCCTCTTTTGTGTTGGGCCTGCTGAACGAGGGGACTGGGCCTATGTTGAAGAGGAAGGATTTGCACTTGCCAACTTGCCGACACTCTCAGCCCTTGCCGCTGTTGTCTACGAATCGGGCATTGTGATCGGTAACGATTCGCTGATTGGACATCTTGGATCGAATTTAGCCATTCCGACATTGATCATCGCAAACGACGAAAAAAGGATGCGCCTATGGCGCCCTGGGTGGCAAAAAGGAGATTTGGTGCTTCCTCCTCCTTATCTCCCCAATTGGAAATTTTTACGTCTTCGGGAACAAAAGTGGCAACGCTTCATCACACCCCGCAAAGTCTTGAGAAGCTTTGATCAGCTTCTCACCTCAAGCACATAAAAAAAATTAAATCCAGTGAAGAAATCTCCGTACTTCGCATGGATAAATTCTTGAACCTACCCGCGCGCCGTCTATTTTTTGTTAGGGAATTTTGGTTTCAGAGGGAACTGCACACTGTTGAAAGTATGATTACCATCCAACTCCCATTTAAACGCTCCATCTATTGTCTTCAGAACCAACTTGAACTCTTTCACATCTGAGGGGATGCTGATCGTCCATTTTTTCTCTCCGTGACAGTTTAAGGGTTTCCCCTGGGAAGGATTCCAGCTTAGGCCCCCGCCGTCCCCACAAAGGACAAGAGAATTTCCATAACCTGTATTACATTCGACGCTGACTTCGATTGACGCGGGCGGCCCAATCATTACGACGCTGGTTTCGATTGAGGCGGGCGGCCTAATCATTTGATTGACGCGGGCAGCCCAATCATTTTCAAGTACCATTTGCAGGTTTGGATACTTTTCTTTTATACTGGCCAGTCCTCTAGCTGTAGTGTTGTCTGGTTTATATAGAAGGTCGAGCGTTTGCAAACCTGGACATTTTTCTAAGACACTAACAATTCCTGCATCTGTAATTTGAGTTTCCCACAGCTCGAGTGATTGCAAAGGGCTATTTTCTTGCATGCTAGCAAACCCTTCATCGGAGACCTTAGTAAAATTAAGATTTAATGACTGCAATTTAGGAAGATTTTTAAAGATGCTAGCAAGTCCAGCATCGGTAATTTGTTTAAGAGAAGTAAGGTCAAGCGATGTTAAGTCGTGGCAATTTTTAAAGATACTATCAAGTCCAGCATCGGTAATGCTAGTAAATGCCAGTTTAAGCGATTGCAAATTTACACACTTTTCTAAAATATTAGCAAGTTCATCATCTGTAGCATTAAAAAAACTTTCAAGACTAAGCACTTGCAAGTTAGGGCAATTTTCCAGGATAGAGGGGAGTCCAGCTGCAGTGACATGATGTGTGTTTCCAAGAAATAGAGAAAGCAAGTTCGGACATTTTTGTATGATGTGAGTAAGCCCAACATCGGAAATTACATTGCGCTCTAAGTTAAGCACTTGCAAAGTAGAGCATTCTTTTGAGATGCTTGTCAGTCCTTTATCTGTGATGCCATTACATTCAAGACTAAGAGATTGCAGGCCGTTACATTTTTCAAATAAAAGTTTAATAGCGGAAGGGTCTGAGAAAACACGGTTTTTAAATTCGTAAAGATTAACGCGTGTTATTTTGTTTATAACGATATATTCGATAACATCCGCAACTGTCTTTAGACCTCCATATGTTTTTAGTGAAACAAAGTTTTTTTCTACCCATTGCTGTTTAATGATCTTGGCATCTTTGTTCCAGGCTTTTGAAACACACGCAGATGCCTTTAAACAACTACTGCACTCATAATGCCGCTGACGTTCACTCAGATTTTTTGGGGGGACATGTGAAAGAATTTCTCTTCTTAGATCATATTGACTTAATGCGAAGTCAATAGGACTTGAAGTTTGAGTCAAAGGTAGCATAAAAAAACCTATTTTTTGTGTTTTAAAAATTATCAAAATAAAATTATTAACTATATTTAATTATACATTAATTCATTTTATCATTCTATATAATTATATATTAATTTGTTTTATCATTCAAATTAAATAATTAATTGATAATAACAGCCCCTCTCCTCGAAAGAAAATGGCCTCCTTTCATCACACCCCACCCGCAAAGTCTTGAGAAGCTTTGACAAAATCCATTCTTTTCCAAAATTCACCTGAAAGTATACAGTGAGGTTAAATAATTTCTTTAATCCTTGAGGGGGCCCATGAATAGATCTAAGCGTCCGCAAACCCAGAAAATTCAAAAACAAATGGCAAAAGAGGTCCGCAATGCACAAGGGCGTTCTCCACTCCCTGAGTCACGTCAGTATAGCGATGAATTGACGGCAAAAGAGATGCTCAAAAAATTTCCCAAAAGCGAAGCTAAAAAGAAGGAAGAAAGCTTAAGTGCTTTAGAAAAAAAGATTTCGATCAAAAAAAAGAGTTCCCATAAAATCACCTCCAAGCGGACAACTCCAGGCTTAGTGTCGGCAGATTCCCCTCCGGCCCATATTCATCGTGAAGGAAAGCGGTGGACCAAAACATTAATTGAACAAAATCTGGCTGAAAGAGCTATTCAGGCACATAAAGGCACTCGGGGCCTCGTGAAAAAATAGTATTTTAAGAGTGGAAAGGGTATCATTATCTTTTTAGATTAACTCATTTTATATGCCTAAAATAGAAAAGCCGCTCATCCGCTTAGCCCACATCTCCGATTTGCATTTTTCCAAGCTCACCTGGAATCCCTTACAATTTTGTTCAAAAAGATGGCTTGGGAATCTCAATCTGCTTTTGAAGCGAAGAGATTTTTTCGATCCCGACCTCTTGACCACCCTCGTTCCTGTTTTTCATGAGCATCAAATCGATGGTGTTCTCATCACGGGAGATTTGACTTCGACCTCTCATGAAGAGGAGTTCACCCTCGCACAACAATTTGTCGAAGGCCTAAAACGGGAAAAATTCAAGGTGTTCACCCTCCCGGGCAATCATGATAAATACACCAAAAAAGCTTGCAGGGACCAGACTTTTTATCAATTTTTTAATCAAGGACACACCCCCTCCGATCCTCTCGCTTCACTCCGCCTCAAAGAAGATGGAGTTGCCGCAACCTATTTTGGACATGGATGGTGGCTGCTGACACTCGATACAGCACTGGCAACATCGCTCGTCTCCTCCAATGGATACTTTTCTCCTGAATTGGAACAAACGCTCGAAAAATCCTTAAGCGAGATCCCCTCCCATCACAATCTCATTCTCGCCAATCATTTTCCTATTTTTTCCAATGAATCTTCTCGCAAAAGTTTAATCCGTAAAGAGGCTCTCAAGAAGTTGATCGAGCGGTTTCCTAAAATCAGGCTTTTCCTTCACGGCCACACACACCGCCACTGTATTGCTGACCTCCGCAGCAGCAACTTGCCCATTTTCCTCGATAGTGGCTCAACGGCGCAAAAAGCAGGTGGAACGTGGAATCTGATCGACATCATACCTTCTGGGTGTGAAGTCAAAGTGTTTAAAAATACAAACCGCGATACTGGCTGGCAACCCATCCTTAAATCAAACTTCAAGTGGTAAAGCGATGATTCCTTGGTATAAAGAGGGGCTCCGTTTTAAATGCACCGAATGTGGCCAATGTTGTACTGGGTCTCCAGGGTATGTTTGGGTCACTTTATCTGAAATAGAGGCGATGGCTGAGTTCTTAAAAATCCCCGCCGAAGAATTCATCAAAAAATACACGCGGCGCATTGGTCATCGTTTATCTCTTAAAGAAGACCCTAAAACTTATGACTGTGTCTTTCTCAAGGGGAAAAGGTGTGAAGTTTATGGGGATCGACCAAAGCAATGCCGCACATTTCCCTGGTGGTCGGAAAATCTCAAGTCGGCAGAGCACTGGCAAGAAACAGCGAATCGATGTGAAGGGATCAATCATCCCGATGCTCCTCTTATCTCCTTGAGGGAGATTCAAAAACATCTTCCCGAAAAAAATGAGAAATAGTCATGACAAATCCAGTCGTCCTTCCTCCAGAGATTCAAAAAAGAGTTAATTACTGGCTACAAGGACCCTTTGATGAAAAGACTAAAGCTGAGGTGCGCGCTCTAATTGAGAAAAATCCTCAAGGTCTTATCGATGCCTTTTTTACCGATCTTTCTTTTGGGACAGGAGGGATGCGCGGCATCATGGGAGCTGGAACCACTCGAATGAATATCTATACCATTCGCCTCGCCACGCAAGGTTTGGCCAACTACCTGCGCAAGCAAAATACCCATTCCAAACTCTCTGTCTTGATCGGTTTCGATTCCCGTCATCATTCACAAGAATTTGCGGAAGAAGCAGCGAAGGTTTTAGCGGGAAATGGGATTCACGTCTATTTGCTGAGCAAACTACGCCCAACGCCTTATGTCTCATTTGCTTGCCGGTTTAAAAAAGCAAGTGCAGCGATCATGATCACGGCCTCTCATAATCCCAAAGAATACAATGGATACAAGGTGTATTGGAGCGATGGAGCTCAAGTCGTTTATCCCCATGATGAAGGGATCGTCAAAGAAGCTCAGAGCCTGCAAGACCTATCCTCGGTCCATCTCGCCTCCTTGAGCGATCCTTTGATCGAAATCGTTCCTACCTCTCTCGACGATGAATACCTCAAAGCCATCGCTCCTCTTCAACACTTTCCTGAGGAGAATAAAAAAAACGGCTCTTCGCTCAAAATCGTCTATACAAGTCTTCATGGCACGGGGATCACCATCGTCCCCCGAGCGCTGAGGGAATGGGGATTTTCCACGATCCAGATGGTTGAAAATCAAATCACCATCGATGGAGATTTTCCGACGGTGGCATTTCCAAATCCTGAATATAAAGAAACACTTAAGCTTGGCATCGCACTGTTAGAACAGACCCAATCAGATATTGTGCTCGCGACAGATCCTGATGCCGACCGGATCGGTGTCGTGGTCCGGCATCAAGGCAAATCGATCCTCATCAATGGGAACGAAATGGCAGCGATTTGCATCGATTATCTTTGCGAAGTGATGAGTGAGCTCGGCACCTTGCCCCCCAAGGGAGCTTTCGTAACGACAATCGTCACTACAGAATTGTTAAAAAAAATAACCAGCGTCTATCAGAAGCCCTGTTTTGAGGTCTTGACCGGCTTCAAATATATCGGTGAAAAGATCCACCTTTGGGAAACATCTGAGAACGGTTATCAATTCATCTTCGGAGCTGAAGAGTCGTACGGATGTCTTCTTGGAACCCACGCCCGCGACAAAGATGCGATCATCGCCTCTTGCCTCATCGCTGAAATCGGATCCCATGCCAAACGACGAGGCCAGACCCTGCGAGATCGCTTACAGGAGATCTACAAAAAATATGGGATATTCCGGGAGAAACAACTATCGATGAACTTCAATCCTGGCAAAGAAGGGATGGACCAAATGGCCTCTGTGATGGTTCATCTCCGCTCAAATCCTCCTAAGAACATCGCGGGTCAAGCTGTCGTCTCTCTCGAAGATTATGAGAAACGGCAGCGCGTTTATCTCGACTCAGGAAAGGTTGAAAAGCTCGAGCTTCCCCAATCTGATGTGCTCCTTTTCCGCCTGGCTGACAAAACTCGCCTCGTGATCCGCCCATCTGGGACAGAGCCCAAGATCAAGATCTACGGATGTGTCACTACAGACCATTTTAAAACAATTGAAGAGGGAATCCAGGAATGTGACAAAAGGCTAGATTTATTCTTGGATACTCTTAAAAAAGATGCAACAAAGTGATTCACCCTATGCCGCGCGCAGGAAGGTTTAGTGAATTTTGGGCTCTGCGAGACAAAGTCAAATCGAAGCGAAGCGTTTCGAATGAGGAGTCCTTCCCTAAACGGGAAGGACGACGAAGAGAATCGATTTGGCCAAGTCGCAGCCAGCCCAAATTCGCTAAACCTGACGGAGCGCGGCATGAATTAGCGCTTGTGACCGGTGCTTCTTCAGGACTTGGGAAAGCCCTTTCCCAGGCCCTCGCAAAACAAAAAATCCCCCTCATCCTCGTTGCTAGAAATGAAGAAAAACTGAAAAAAATCGCCTCCGATCTCCCCGTTTTGGCACAGATCTATAAAGCTGACCTGACAGATCCAGAGCAACGTAAAGAATTGATCAAACTCATTCACAGGCAAAAGCCCGATCTCGTCATCAATAATGCTGGATTTGGTCTTTATGGCCCCACACTTACCCATCCCCTTTCCGACCTTAACGCAATGGTGGAACTGAACGTTCAGGCGCTCATGGAACTTTCAGTGGAGAGCGCTCGTGCTCTCCTTAAGGAAAAGAGAAAAGGAACCATTCTCAACATCTCCTCTGCAGCCTCTTTCTTTCCTATCCCTTCCTTGTGCCTCTACTCAGCGACAAAAGCATTTGTGAACAACTTTTCAGAAGGATTGGACGGAGAACTGAGGTCGCACGGCATCCGTGTCTTGACGATCTGTCCAGGACAGATCGATACCGATTTTCGTAAGCGCGCTTCGGGAGATTATCCCCAAAAGAAAGATAAGATCACAATGTCCCCTGAAAAAGCTGCCGAATTGATCCTGAAGCAAATCGACAAAGGCAAACCGCTCTCGATCATCGATTGGCGCTACCGCCTGGTCGTAGGACTCGCCAAGCTTCTTCCCAAACAGCTCGTACAAACCTTAATGAAAAGAAGCCTGGATAAACGACATCGACTTTAAATTAATCATCATTTTTCAAATGATCCGATCGGGGTATTTGATGCGGAGGTGACGAGTGACTATCAGGGCTTTGACGAGAGACCTTTTGACGCGGCCTAATTCTTCAAAAGTGAGCTGACATTCATCGAATTGACCATCTTCAGCTTTTTCAGCGACGAGCTTATCGATCATCTCTTCCATCCCTTCTTCTGTCACTTCCTCCATCGAGCGAGAAGCGGCTTCGACAGTATCTGCTATCATAATGATGGCCGATTCTTTGGAACGGGGCTTCGGCCCTGGATAGCGGAACGCTTTTTCGTTCACTTTTGTCGCATCTCCACCCATTTGTTCGACTTGCTTGCAATAAAAATAATAGACCATTGTCGTTCCGTGGTGTTCGCGGATGATATCGACAAAACTTTGTGGGAGGTGGTATTTGCGTGCGAGCAGTTCTCCTTCGGGAACATGGGCAATGATCACATGGGTCGATTCAGCAGGTGTTAACAGCAGGTGGATATTAAATCCTCCGAGCTGATTTTCGGTGAAATAGTGGGGATTGAATAGTTTTCCAATATCGTGATAGAGAGTGGAAACGCGGCAGAAAAGTCCATTAGCTCCGATCGCACGAGCGGCTGCCTCAGCGATATTGCCGACGACAAGACAGTGTTGGTAAGTTCCAGGGGCTTCTAGACTCAGCCTGCGAAGTAGCTCATGGTCAGGATCCATATATTCCATAAGAGTCATATCTGTCATGACATGGAATATAGACTCTAAAATGGGAAGCAGTCCAACAACGAGAATTGCTGTCACCACTAAAAAAATAAAGCTGCTCAAAAGATCAGTGGCAAAATTGAAATTTTTAAGGCTATTGTCGATTAAATTCAAACCGATGATCAAAGGGACGACGCTTACCCAGACTTTGCCACACACTGCAAAGACCTCTTTCCGTTTATGCAGTTTCCTGGCAAATAAAATCGTAACGACCGCGGCAAAAAAATTAGTCAATAAAAAGGGAACGGTATCGACAGCTAACGTCACTGCAAAAATGAGCAATAAGAAAAGGGAAGTGACGATCGCAATTTCAGCTCCGATCAACACACAAATTAAAAGGGCAGCAAAAGGGATGAGGAGTGGGAAGCGGGCCATTTCGATTAAATTTTTGCTTTCGTTCAAGAGCAAAAATTCAGTGCATTTGGCTAAAATGAAACTCATCACGATGATCGTCACGAGCAAAACCATCTTTTGCATCGATCTCATCAACTCACGATGAAAATAATAGAGATACAATAGCGCGACAACTGTCAAACAAAGCGCGACGAGAGCGCTGCCGAGGAGCGTCCATGGACTCCATAAATTTCGAGCTTCATTCAACGCATTTTTCATCGCCTGAACCATGGCGATATGACGAGCGGCTATCTTTTCCCCTTTTTTGATGATCTGACTTCCCGCATAGACATGTGTATAGCGGTCGGGAATTTCGCTTTGAACTTCGATCCGTACATCCCGTTCCAATGGGAAATCTCGCTCCACAAGCCATGGATGTTGTGAAAATGCATCGAGAAGATAGTCAGCTGTCTCCGATTGAAATTGTTTCTGAGTCGCCAGATTTTGTTGAATTTCACTCCACAAGGATTGAGGGAGGATCAGTGGCTGTGTTTGTGAAAGAGGTAATTGGAACAATATGAAATGGGAAGTGGGGATCTTGAGCATTTTCATTTTATTCAGCGAGCGCCGATCGGTAAACCTAGCCTCCGATAGCTCTTCTTCGATTTTATCGAGCAATGTATAGACTTCTTCGAAAGTACTACCGGGGAGAACCTCTCGCCATTGTTGATGTTCGATCAAGGAATTTTCAAAAGAGCGGCGAAAATTCTGCACCTCATCTTCATTGATCTTATAAATGGCGCCGATATCCCGGACAGCTTCCTGTTTGAGCGTTTGCGTCGCCTCTTCATCCCAAAAGGAAAAATCTGTTTGTGCAATGACATACCGGGGAGCGGAGGTTCCAATTTCAACGACCTCTAACCTCACTTCCCGAAACTGGAGAAAACAGGTCAAAATGATCAAAAAACCGAGCGCAAGGATCAACCGCTGAGGAGTATGATTTCCCCCGAGGAGATCCTGCCAACGTTTTTTTTGAGGCACCGATCGACTGTCGTCAATGTGCGGCTCTTGCATTAACTTGCCTTTTCATTCAAAACTCGCGTAGGATAATGCCCTGAAGCGAGGATTGGATTCCAAATAAAAAAACTAGAACTCAAAAAATCTTGCCCTTAAAGTAGAGGCGCATCTCATTTGTTTCATCATAACAGAAAGGTAAAAATTATTGTTGATAATTTCTTCCTCAAAAAAGAACTACCACTTTCTTTTTTCAGGTTTGTCTTCTAAGTCGAAATCAGGTATAATTAATTTTTACTCGAGAGCTAAACTGTGAAGAGAGACCACTATCAAATCATTGCACGCAAGTACCGACCGCAAACATTTGCTCACGTCGTCGGCCAAGAAGCGATTGTCACGACATTAAAAAACAGCCTTCGCTTAAATCGGTTGGCACATGCTTACCTCTTTTGCGGGTGCCGCGGAACGGGAAAAACGACATTGGCGCGTGTGTTTGCCAAAGCGTTGAATTGCAGCTCCCCTTCTGAGGATTTTGAACCTTGCAATGCCTGTTCTTCTTGCCTCGATATCAACGCAGGCAGATCTCTCGATGTCCTTGAAATCGATGGAGCTTCTAACCGCGGCATCGATGACATCCGCCAGATCAACGAGACGATTGGCTATGCTGCTGCCTCAGGAAAATATAAAATTTACATCATCGACGAAGTCCACATGTTGACGAAAGAGGCTTTTAATGCCCTGTTAAAAACGTTAGAAGAACCTCCTGCCAATGTAAAATTTTTGTTAGCGACAACTGAGCCCCACAAGGTGCTTCCCACGATCATCAGTCGCTGCCAACGATTCGATTTGAATCGGATCCCCTTAGAGGCATTGAAGAAAAAGCTCGCTTGGATCGCCCAGGATTTAGATGTGCCGTGCGAAGAGGATGTTTTTTCCTTGATCGCAACTCTTTCTGAAGGCTCACTAAGAGATGCAGAATCGCTTTTCGATCAGATCATCTGTTATGCTGAACATCCGATCACCTCCGCAAAGGTCTCCACGACACTCGGCCTGACCCCTCAGACAGTCTTCTTCACATTGGATAAGGCTTTCGAAGAACAAAATCTCTCCTTTGCCTTTGAACTGGCAAGCGATATTTTTTCTTCCGGTAAAGATCTCTCTTATTTCATCGATCAGTTGATCGAGCATTATCGCTCCCTTCTCAAGCTCAAACTATACCGCGCGCAGGAAGGTTTTGTGAATTTTGGGCTCTGCGAGACAAAGTCAAATCGAAGCGAAGCGTTTCGAATGAGAAGCCCTTCCCTAAACGGGAAGGGCGACGAAGAGAATCGATTTGGCGAAGTTGCAGCCAGCCCAAATTCACAAAACCTGACGGAGCGCGGTATTTACCGCGCGCAGGAAGGTTTGGGAAATTCTGTTTTTTATACGGAGGAGCAGTGCCTTTACATCCTCGACTTCTTAATCCACTGGCAACAGCAGATCGGTAAAACTGCGTTTAAGCGGGTCACTCTGGAAATGATCCTCCTCCATATTATCCGCTCCAAGCACAAAGTGACCCTCCCTCTCCTCGTCAAACGGCTCATGGAATTGGAGCAAATTGGCAAAGTCGCAGCAAGCCCAAATTTACCTTCCAACCCTACCCCTCTTCTGCCACCTGTAACACAGCCTATTGAACGTGCTGACCCCCCTTCGAGCCAGGCTTCTATGCCTTCCCCTTTGTTACTATCAAAATCCCAGTGGGAAGCAGTTGCTAACCCCTCTGTTACATCTCAAACCCCTCCCCCTGTTCCCGAAGCGCCCACACCTTTTAAAGAGAGCACGCCCTCCGTGCAAGGTGCTTCACCAAGTCGTTACGACACTTTGATCCGTTTTGCCGCGGTGGAACTCGAGGGAATCATAAAAAAGGAGCAGCCTAATGGGTAGCGGTTATTCAAAAATGAAAAAACAAGCCAAGCTCATGGAGCAACAGCTTGAAACGATGCGCAGTGAAATGAAGAATAAGCAAGTCAACGGCAGTGCTGGAAACGGACTTGTGAATGTGGTGTTGAACGGCGAAAAAGAGCTTCTTGAAATCAAGATTAAGCCTGAGTGTATCGATCCTAACGATCTCGAAGGTCTTCAAGATCTCATCAAAGCGGCTTGTGATGACGCTTACAGCAAAATCTCTGGGGACCCGATGAACAATCTTTCCCTTCCAGGAGGAATGAACCTTCCGTTCGGATTTTAGTATCTAGCCTCTCTTGGTCAGGTTGTTATACGCTTCTAAAAGAGTCTGTGAGACCTCTGTCGCCGAGTCTAGGCGCAAGACATGGCTGGCAAGTGCATAAGCAGCCAGCAGACTCGTCTGCCGGATGGCTCGTTTAACAATAGGGATATAACGGGGAGAGCAGGAAAGTCGATCGACCCCAAGACCCAGAAGAAGCGCCACAAAAACTGGATTAGAGGCGATTTCACCACAGATGGTGACACTTTTTCCATGACGTTTAGCTTCAGTGATGACCATCTTGATCATTCTTAAAACACTTGGATGGGCTGGATAGCACGCATCGCTCGTTGCAGGATTGCTCCGGTCAATGCCAAGAGTGTATTGAACAAGGTCGTTTGTGCCGATGGAAAGAAAATCGCTTCTCTTACAGAGGGCATCGCAGATCAACACTGCAGATGGCACTTCAATCATGCAACCGACAGGGATGTTTTGCTTAAATTGAATCCCTTCAGAAGCCAAGGACTGGGCGACCTCATTGATGAGATCTTGCGAAGCTTTCAGTTCGTCGATGTCAGAAATTAATGGAAGCAAAATACGCACATCCCCGTGAACCGCTGCACGCAAAATCGCGCGAAGCTGGATTCTGAAAATCACTGGATGACGCAATAAAAAGCGGATTCCGCGACAGCCGAGTATAGGATTGGGCTCCTTCTCCTCTGCTGAAAAAAGCTCAGGATTTTTATCTCCTCCGACATCGAAAACTCGAATGACGATCGGCAGAGGACCCACATGATGAATCAACTTGACATAGGCATGGTATTGATCTTCTTCAGATGAGATCAAGTGACGGTGTTGAAAAAACAGGTATTCTGTACGGAAAAGCCCCACCCCTTCTGCACCGAACTGCTGAATATTTTCTAAATCACTGATATTTCCGATATTGGCATAGATCTGAATGGCGCACCCATCGATGGTCTCTGCATCGTATTGCAATTCCTTTTGCAGGAGCTGCATCGAAGTTTTAAGGCAAGTTTTCCGCTGTTTATATTTTTCCAAAGTGGATGGTGTGGGGTTAAAGATCACATCCCCTGCTTGACCATCGACGATGACTGAGCGGGAAGAGACGTGTTGAAGTGCATTGACATCCACGCAAGCGACGTAAGGGATTCCCTTAGCCCGGGCGATCAAAGCGGCATGAGAATTTCCTCCACCCGATTGGGTGACAAACGCACTGACCCGGCAATGTTCAGCCGTGGCTGTATGAGAAGGGATCAATTCTTTGGCGAACACAATCGAATTGAAAGGAATATTGGAAAGAGAATTTCCCTTACTAGGGCAAAGGTGGCCAAGGACCCGTTTGGCCAAATCCATGACATCGACGAGCCTCTCCTGGAAAAATGGACTTGTTGAAAAACGGCTTTCGTAATCTGTGATGACTGAGTGAAAAACCGATTCAGGATTCTGGAGCCTTTGCCGGATCTTCTCCTCCATGTCGATTGTCATCAGGGGATCGTCGAGCATCGAAATGTGGGAATCGATAATCGTCGCAGCCGCATCGGAAGCTTCCATGGCGAGATGATTGCGAATCTCTGTCAAATCTTCCCGGCTCGAAAAAAGAGCATGTCGATAACGGGCGATCTCATCGTCAACCTCTTTTAAACTAATCGAAAATTCAGGGATTTCCTTTTCGATAGGCTGTAGGAAAAAAGGGATGCCGATAGCGATCCCTTCACTGACCGGAAATCCATGGATCAGAATTTCTTCCTGATTTGTCATACTACTCCCCAAACTGGTTTTCAAAAGCATCGACGATTCTTTGCATCGTCTCGTTCGCATCTTCTCCATCGACAACAATTGTAATCAAAGAATTCTTCGTCGCTGCAAGCATTAAAATGCTCATGATACTCTTTGCGTTAATCGTCTCCTTGCGGTAGGTAAACGAAACAGCAGACGACGTGCTTTGAAGCAACTTTGCAATCACGGTCGCGGGACGCGCATGCAGCCCAAGCGCATTTTTAATTCTGACTTTGCGCAGGAGTTTCACGAATCTTCTTCCTCTCATTTTGTTTTTTTGAAATCGTCTCGAGCAATTTCGTATTGAATTCTTTGGCAGAATTATAGCCCATTTCTTTCAAACGATGGTTTAAGACAATCGTCTCGATCAAAAGCACCACATCCCGTCCCGATTTTACAGGTAAAACATGATAAGGCACATTGACACCGAGGATATCGCAATACTTCTCATCCAGACCAATTCTATCATAAAACCGTTTGTCATCCCATTCTTCTAGTTTCACGATCAATTCAAGAGTTTTATGATCGCGCACACAGACGGCTCCGTAAATATGAGCCACATTAATGATTCCAATCCCACGAATCTCCATCAAATGACGTGTCAATTCAGGACCCGAACCCTCTAGATAAGCCCCCTCGCGCAAACGAATTTTAACAACATCATCAGAAATGAGACGATGCCCCCTTTCGATCAACCCGAGGGCTGCCTCACTCTTTCCTATCGATGAGTCCCCTTGAATGAGAACACCCACGCCAAATGCTTCGACAAGAGTCCCGTGACATGTCATCGTCGCAGAAAATTCTTCGTTGAGAAGAAGTGTCAACTTACTGAGCAAATTCATTGTGGTCATCCCTGCTCTAAACAAAGGGATCCCATCCTGCTCACAAAATAGGATCAACTCTTTGAGAGGCTGAAAGCGACCAGCGACGATCACAGCGGGGGTTTGAGGGGGAAGGACATTGCGGAGCCTTTCAACACGCGTCTCTTTACTCAAGTCCTTTAAATACAAAGTTTCGACATTGCCGAAAATGAGGATCCGCTGACCGGCAAAGTTCTTCAAGTAACCGGAAAGAGCAAGTCCAGGTCGATGCACTTCTGGAACTTTAATAGGGCGTTTCACCCCTTTTTTTCCTGCGATCAATTGAAGACCGAGCAGCTCACCACATTTATCGATGAGGTTTTGGACTGAATACATGGGCTCCCCTTATGGTATGCTTTCCAAATAGAAAATCAGCCAGTCCAAAAAAGTGGGAAATGCCAAATTTTCTTGCCAACTGCTCCGATCTTCAATGTTTGAGAGGGTCTTTTCAACGGACGAATAATAGACATTTCCTGCTTGCTGCGATGGGGTCCAAAGAGTAAAAAAGCACTGGTAGTTCGGTTGTCCAAACGACTCATAAAAAGGGATGAGATCGGAAGGATCTACAACTTTACCATCCATTGTGATCCTCCCTCCCTTAAACTCATGTCGAAACTGCGCGTGTATAGTGCCGAGGTGCTTGCTTTTAATGATTCCAGTATCGATATGCTTGCTAAATCCATCATGGATCTTTAAAAAAGCTAAAAAATCTTCCGGTAAAACTTCTTCAAATTCCATTCTAAGACGTTCAATTTCTTCTTCAGAACAGGGAGGAGGGCCGCGATAGAAACAGCTGTCATCTTTCAAACTATAGACGATCTCACATTCAAATGGAGAATCAAAGCTAAGCTGTGTCAAATAAACACCGATATCATCCAAACGACTAAAAAATTTTTGCAAAGAGGGATGAGCATGGGGAAAGTAAGGGAGGGTGGACAGCCAAAAACCACGAACGAATTCGATCCTGTCGCCAGCATTCAAACGAGAAAGCTCATACCACCCTTTAGGCAAAGATGGGGTCTTTTTTGAAAGATCTTCCCAGGTCAATTGGTGTGACTCATGCAGAGCAATCACCTCGTGATAAAGGCGAACAGGAGCCTGTTCGTCGGCAAATTTGCGATAAAACCGATGAACAAGCGAGTTCATGAACGGCACTCCAATCCACATTGTCATTTTTAGGGATTTTATCAGCTCTCCTCTTTTTTGAAAGTTAAAAACCTGAGTTTTGTTTAAATCAATGCAAGAACATCGGGTTGATGACAACATGCTTGATCCTTCTTTGCTTAAATTCTGAGGATCTGATGGCATACGTCACATGGACCAATCCATCGGTTGTTAAAATTGCGGCAGGAACCTCTCCAATGGAATCCAATATGTAAGGTTGGGACCAATGGTCACCTCCATCTAAAGAAATAGCGAGGTTGAGCGGGAAGCGGTCAGTATGGGAGTGATTGTAGATGAGGATGAGATTTCCTCCTTCTAGATCGACGATATCAAAGGCAGAATCTGGATTTGGGAGACGCGTTTGCATGAATTCCGACCAATGTAATCCCCCATCATGAGAAATCGCTTCCCAAATGTATCCCTTTTCTCCAATTTTATTCGCCCTATCTCGACAAAACATCCTGAGATTACCCTCTTTATCAAAAAAAAGAGCCGGTTCAATCACTCCAAATTTGCGATTTGGCAACTCAAGAGGCCCTACTTTACTCCAATGCCTTCCCTTATCTTCAGAAATTTCAATCCAACAAGCAGTGGCTTTAAAGAGATCTTCTGGCTCTCCAACTGCAACAGAGGAGGGGCAAATCAGAGTTCCCTCAAGTGTGACGATCGGCTTATTTTTAGCAGGTCCCACAATTCCCGCAGGCAGAATCTCTTCTTTTGTCCACGTGACTCCCCCATCTTCCGATTTTTTCATAAAACTGACCGTTCGACGAGGATTAGGGCCTACCCGATAAAATAACAATAATTCTCCAGAAGGGTGTTTGCACACCACCGGATTCCAACATACTGAATGAGCGCTGGTCACAATTTCTATCGGTTCCGACCAATGGTCCCCATCAAAGAGAGAAGACCAAATTCCGATATTTTCATTAATATCGATATTGCTCAGTCCTTCTCCAAAGCCCCCTTTCCATACAGCACAGAGATTCCCTTCTCTTGTTTCAACAATGCTAGAACTGTGACAGTCGAAATTTGCGACGTCGGGCGAAAGAAATTCTTCTCTCACTAACCAAGCTTCACTCCGCGCAGAGGAGTGTGAAAAAAAGACACATATAACACCTAACAAGATGCCACACCGGATGAAAATCTTTATTTTCATCGCAATACCTACTATGCTAATGGTTCTCTAAAAATGTGCGTACAGCTTCGATACGAGAGCGATTGATACCCCCATCTGAGTATCCCACGCGCGATGCAGAGCGGACCAGGACTATCCCCCTTTTCTGATTAACCGCAAATTCCAAATCATCCTTAAATCGCAGGGTGGGAGTCGTAACCACGACATGCAAATAATCTGGATTTCTTTGGACCACTTGAATAATGTAATGTTCGCTTAGATAGGCCTGGATCTGATCTAAAGTTTCCTCTGAAGAGTAGGGAAGCGGTGCGATATAATGCACTGTGTCATCGTGGCAACAGCACACACAGTTGGGACTCTTTGGACAGAGTTGTAGCCGGCCATTGATCAACCCCGTCGTTTTGGGCATGCTCAAGTTCTTCCAAAAGAAAAAACCGATGACAACCACGAGAACGATGGCTATTCCAATTGACCAACGCATGCCTTCCTCCTTAAGTTTAGAGCCAGTTGCAAAAATCTGAACCATTAGCCGCTACCATCTTAAGATAAGCGTGCAGTTCCGCAGGAAAATCTCGTGAAATTACTCGCTAGTTATCCGTTGAGCCGCCACCGAGCGAGCTTTTCGGTCAGTTCAAGTGGGTAATTTGCTGTTAGTAATTCAACTGCTCTGCTCGGCTCAAACCAATCAAAGTGAGTGTGCTCGCTACCGAGAGTGATAGGGCTATCACCAATGATATCACAAAGGTAGATCGCAAAAATTAGTCCAACATCACCGCTTTGAACAGGGATACGAATGTTCGACAATGCCATTACAAAAGGAGTCATATGAACAACGTGCAAACCTGTTTCTTCATAGACTTCACGCCTGAGGGCGGCTTCCAATGATTCATTCTTTTGAACACGGCCACCAGGAATATCCCAAGTCCCTTTTGTACTCTTCGGCTCTTTAGTATTTAACTGGAGCAAAAGCAGCTTGCCTGCGTTGTTATGAATCAATGCCTTCACACCCAAGTGAAAACTGTCCTCTTTATGATCCATGAATCTCCGAGCTTTTTTGTACTTAATCGAAGATACTGTTTGGATCAAACTTTTGCAAAGATTTAATTGTCAGTTAGCCGCCTTTGCAAAAATCTGAAGAGATCGATTTTGTCACAACATTTCTTTTCCATATTCCAAAAAATAGGTAACTTCTTCCATTTGCTTCTTGCCTTGAGCCACTTTAACTACAAAATCTTCATAAGCATCATCTCCGAAAAGAATGGTTACCTTGTTGATTTTGAGAAATAGATAGGCAGCACCGCATCCTGTTCTTTTGTTTCCATCATTAAAGGGATGGTTGCGCACGATATGAAATAAATAGGCAGCTGCTTTGTTAGTTATTGTCGGATAAAGATCTTCTCCAAACATGGCTGCCTTGGGATGTTCTATTGAGGAGAGTAAAAGATTTGAGTCTCTGACACCTTTCAACCCTCCGAATTTTTCTAAAGCAGCATCATGTAGCCTTAGAATTTGTTCAAGAGTTAAATATTTGATCATTTTTTAGAAAGCCTTTTAAGCATGGGAGCCTTTTCAAGGAGGAATTCCTTAAGCAAGGCATCAAATTCTTCGTCACTAGCTTCTTTGTGTTTTTTTTTGCTCTTTGTTTCCAAATTTGGCAAATGTTCAATGACGAATTGTTTTAATGTCACACCTTCTATGGACGCCAGCGTTTTAATGTATTTATGTTGATTGGCTGGAAAATCTATAGTTAGTCTAACTGTCTCCTGGTGTTTGCGAGTCATAATCTACCCCTCATTTTAATCCTTCATTTTACCGTATCGCCGTAAATAAGTAAATTGCAAAATTTATGAGCTTGATAATCAGTTATTTATATTCTCAAAAACAGGTGTTTTTTGCATGGAAATCGTGGACTTATTCTGAACTATCTGGAGCAGTCAAAAACCGATTTTTGAGTTTACTTGAGTATAAAATTTTTGCAAAGATTTAATTGTCATTTACCAGCTTTTTTATAGCCGATTTCATATACAGGGAAGATATCAATCACTGTTTCTTCATAAGGGTGAGCTTTTTTAATTGCCTGGATCACTGTTTCAAGTCGCTCCAGGGAACAAATCGACTCAATGCGTTCTTCTGCGACAGTTTCTAATACTCCTTCTTGACCAAGAAAGGGATGTGATCCTTTTTTGGGCATAAATCGGCTTGTCCCTTTTACGGAAAAGCTCCCATGAGAATAGTGTTCACTTTCTCCTCCTCCTGCTTGTCCTATAACCGCCCTGATTAAATCAGCATGACTTTCTGGAACGATCACGACAATTGTCACATAACTGGATAATTTTAACTGCTCATTCAAATGACTCATCATTTGATGTTAACAAGGATGTCCAAATTCTATCATGTAGAAAAGTTCTGAAAAGGGGCCAACTTTCCCAAATTCTCGAGGTAGTTTCTATATGCACGATCAATCTTATAAATAAATTATTATACTTGTGAATTTATTATTTTTTGTATAAAATTAGCTGTTAAAAAAATAGAGGGATCAATGTCAACCATCTTACCAACTGGCGCAACAAACGGTGCCCAGCAATCGACAACTCAGCTTCAACATCCTATCGTTAGAGAGCATTATACAGCTGGAGTTTCAACACTCGACTCAATGCGTTCGGCTGCAAAAGAGGAAGCACAAATACCACCTCTGATTGAAGGCAGAAATAGAAAGATCGTAGGGGTAGAGTTAGTCGTAAAATCTGTGGCTGCTGGACTCTTAGGGATTGTTCCGTTTTTAACTTCTAAAGTGGGTGAAGCGGTAGTTAAAGGGTGTGCATATATTGCTCAAGAAGGGAAAAAATCTCTGAATCGATTTGGATGTTTAGGGGTTTTTACAGGGGAAGCCCTGAGAGTCATTCTAGGAATTCCTGCCCTACTAGGCGGTTCGTTATTGTTTGGGGGAGCTTTGATTTTTTCGAAGGTTCAAGCATTAGTTTGGGGCAGAGAATTAATCAAACACCCTCAAGAAGAAAAAATCAATACTCAGCTAGCACGCTACGGTGCAGGGTCAAAACCATGGAATGATTTTGTTACTTTCATTGGGGGTTTCTCTATTTTCTCCAATAGCCAAAAAGCAGATGCTTCTCTTTGGAAAATCAGACACTTCAAGGCCACTTAATTTTTCTACATTCTTAATCCGTAGACAGTCTCTCAGTCTGCAAACTTATGAATATCCAATCGAATGGGTGGCAATTCTCTTTCTATGATTTTTCGATTCTGCTCTTCCCAAGGTGGCAATTGAAGAGATTCTCCAAGATGCTCTAGAGGTTCATCGATGGTAAAACCAGGTTGGACAGTAGCGATCTCAAGTAAAACCCCACCAGGTTCTCTGAAATAAATCGAGTGGAAATATTCTCTGTCTATGACTGGAGTGACGTTCAGACCGATTCTCAACAATTTCTCGCGCGCTGCTATCTGTGAAGCGTCACTGACTGTTGCAAAAGCAACATGATGGACAGTCCCTGTCCCCATCTGACCTTGGAGCATCTCAGGGCAGCAAAGCAAGTCTACAAAATCTCCAGGCCGCCCACTGGCAGAATATCGAAACCGATCCCCTTTTTCAGCGATGAAGAAATGATCCATCTGGTTTACCAGAAGACCTGCCGTTTTCTCATAACTCTCTTCTGAAAGGGCCATCCCATAAAACCCTTTGAGCGCATATTCAAGGGGGATATTACCGTACGTGAATCCCACTCTTTCATCTCTTTGATTAAATACTAATTCAAGCCCTAAACCATCATGATCTTCGAAATAAATGAATAGTTCATCTTCAAAACGCCGCTCTGGGGCGTGGTGTTTAACATCGAATTTAGCGAGTCGTTTGATCCAATAATCAAGGGCATTTGCAGGAGCAGAAAAGGAAATGACAGTGAGTTGTCCATTCCCTTTTTTTCCCTTGGGAATCCCTGAATAAGGAAAAAAGGTCATGATGCTACCTGGCAGCCCCTTTTCGTTTCCGTAGTAGAGATGATACACCTCGGGCGCATCAAAGTTAATGGTCTTTTTAACCATTCGGAGACCTAAAATACCCGCATAAAAATCGCAATTTTTCTGCGCATCGGAGGCCAGAGCTGTGATGTGATGAAGTCCTGTAACGAGTTTTTCCATCTTAACCTGAATAGATCATTTTGATCTGACTGACGGGAGAAAAACTCGATCCTTCAGGGCTGAGTTTTCTCGCATCAGTCGGATAAATACTTACATTTTTATAGGTAGATGTAGATTTTGTACAGCAGTTAGCACCCCCACTCGGCCCAGAGGCAACCGAAAGCGCCATCTCATACCATTAATATTCAAAGACACTCATCTGTATTCATTACAGCCTATAGACGCTTCAAAAATAGGAGAGAATGATCATTGGGAAAGTAGGGAACCGCCTCAGACTAAGAAATTTAAATGATTTTACGCCCGCTATTTCTTAAGTTAATTGCAAGATAGTTATAGATTTATCTAAATAACAAACAAACTAGTAATAATAGAAATCAAATAGTATCAATTATAATAAATATTTTGTATATTAAAAGGAAGGAGAGGGTTGTTATGTTTACCCTCAACTCAGGGACTGTTTTACCGGATGGCTTTCATCTTTAATATCAAGGCGCTGGTTCTAAAACAGTTTCAGAAGACATTAGGAGAAATCCAAGTAATCAAGAGGATTATATGAAAAAAATGGTAACCACAAAGTATTTCAGACGTAGAAAAGCCATTCTTGCAAAAAAACTTCGAAGAGTTTCCAAAGATCTCGATAAGCTCTCTAGGCACATCCACGGTCTTTAATCTCGCTCCAAAATTTTGAGGTCGGGACCCTTTTGCATTTCGATATACACCGCGGTCAATTTGACCGCGGGATATATATTCAAAGCTAACCTTGTTATCTGACAGTAGTTAGATTCGTGGTGGTCATGTTGGAAGCAGACCCTCCTCCTGATACGGTGACTGTTGGAGTCACTGAATTTGGCGCATCACGCTCTACATCGACCATCAACGTCAAACTCGTTAAACTGGCAAACAAATTAGCACCGTTAAAAGAACCCCATCCCGAAGCATTGTCATAACCCTTGCCAGCGGAATAATGTAAATTGTTACCTGATGTGATATCGTGGAAATTGACTGTATACGATGATCCAAGCCCGATCGCATAAAGTAAAGGATTCGCAAAGCCTAATACCGGCTTTTGATTTGCCACCCGCTCTTGGTTTATACGTGCAGTAAAAGCTGCCCAAAGAGGGGCTGCACAACTCGTGCCACCATATATCGCCCATTGCCCATCATAGTAAATGGAATAGCCTGTATTTGGATCTGCGTTGAGTGAAACATCAGGAACGTTTCGATGGGTCTTTGAATATACGGTAGATACTTTTTTTTGCCACGAAGGGAGTGGCCAAAAACTACTGACACCACCTCCGCCAGCTCCGTTACCTAGACCCTCATTCCAGACCGATTCATTGCTGTAGGCGCCGCTTGCTGGATTCACTGTAAGCTTTGTCCCTCCTACACCAACGACGTAAGGTTGAGAAGCTGGATCATCCACCACAAGAGTTTTAGAGGGATAATCATCATAAGCGCCGCTATCGCCAGCAGCGGCATAAATTGTCTGCCCATGTGCTGCCATCTGTAGAAAAATAGCATTTTCCGCTTGAAGATATTGAGCATTCACCAAATTTTCACCCATTCCCCAGGAAGTACTCACTTGTTTAGCAAGGTTGTCTGTAGCAATCCGATTGTATGTATCCAGAACTCCTTGATCTGAGTTAGGCCCTTCGTAAACATAAATCTGACTTTCTGGTGCAAGCGCAAGAGCAAGCTCGATATCAAGCGTTACTTCAGGATCAATACCGCTGCTGGATCCACCATCGACCAAAATATTTCGCAACTTAGCGGAAGGTAAGCCGAAATACTTAGTATATTCATTGATATCGCTTGCTAGATATCCCCCGAGCTCAAATAGAGCAATGATCTGATCCGATCCATTTGCTGACACTCCGGTCAGATTATAAGCAGTCAAGAGATCATTAGGAGAGTAACCACCTCCAGGACCTGAAGGATGAGCGTGCGATGCGACGTCTGAGATTAAGAACTTTTCTGTTGTTTGTTTTCGTCGGTTATACGTGTGCCACACAGCGTGGTTATCCAGACCCACTATACCGTGAATGATGGAGGCGATGGAACCTGGAACTTCAGGGTCATTATCGGGAGCATAAAATGTCTGACCATTGGGCTTCTGATACTGGTGAAGGCGAAGATTAAAAGCTGTTTCGATCGATTCTGTCGGACCTGAAACATTCAGCAGAGTACGATTAGAATGCGTTCCAGTAACGGTCAGACCTAAACTTTTTGCATAAGCAATGACATGATCGTAATCTTCCTGAGTAGGAGCAAACTGCTCGGCAAACTCTTCAGTCGTAAGGTACTTACCGTAATGTTGCTGATCAATCGGATCATAGATGCGTTGAATTAATTCTTCCAATGCCTCCTTGTTGCGCAATGGCAAAATGAAAGTCAAGGGAACATGGGCAGTGGCATCAAGGTTTTTTAAGAAACTGCTTCCGACACTGCCTTGCCAGGAACATGGCCAGAGAGTCTTACAGAAGAATGGTCAAACGTTTCTGATGGTGCAGCACCTACTTGGAGCGCGAGCGCCAACATGAGTAACATAAAACATCTAAAAAAACAGGAGAAATGATCTTTCATAATGGATTTTCCTCTTTTTGTTTTGAATCAAGGTCAGGTATAACCATGGCCACTTCTTCAGATAGCTGTCATCGTCTAGCGGTGACATTTTCGTAAGTGTTATATTTTATATTTAGGAAAATCGCAAGTCAATCTCGCAAAAGGGATGTAACTAAAAATTGCACTCGTTTGAGTCTGTCCACGATCCTGGTTATTTTGCTTTTCAAGGATTGACATCGTACCACTATAATGGTACTATATTGAAATTATAGGCAGAAGGGAGTCAAGATGAAGCAGTACATCGCCTACAAAGGAAGCGAATTTACGATTGAATGGTACTTTGATGTGAAAGGAGAGTCATCAGCCCTGGAATACTTCAGCAAACAGCCAAAAGACAAGCAACGAAAATTGCTCAATCTTTTTCGATTAATGGGTGATCAAGGGAAAATTTTTGATAGAACCAAATTTCGTAATGAAGGAGACAAAATCTACGCTTTTAAACCTCAACCCGACCGCTATCTGTGCTTTTTCTTTCGGGAGGGAAAAATCATCATAACGAATGCTTTTACAAAGAAAACTCAAGATCTACCACAAGGAGAAAAAGAGCTAGCTCTAAAGGCTTACCGCAGTTATGAAAAAAGAATAAAAGAGGAAACATATTATGAAGAAGAAAGTTAAGTCCACCTATGAAAAGTTCTCAGAAGATAAAAAGCAAAAGAGACTGCTCAACAGAGAGTATAGAGACCTTTTGATATCTGAACTACTCCTTGCTGCCATGGAAGAAGATCATATCTCTGTTAGAAAGCTTGCCGCCGAAGCTGAGGTTTCCCCAACGATTATTCAAAGCTTAAAGTCCGGCAAAAAAACAAATATCACTATTGAAACATTGTCAAGGATCCTAGACGTGATCGACTACCAAATTATTCTCGTACCAAAAAAAGGCTGCACAGGAAAACAGCTTAGAATGGCATAGAACATACTTGAGTCACCTAATTATGAGTAGAAGCAAAAAGAAAAATCCAATTGGTTGGCTATGTAGCTCTAAAAGCCAAGCCATGAAGCAATGGAAAAATCGAAATGATCGTTCTTTAAGACACAAAAACGAAGAAATTGCATCTGGCAGCCACTATAAAAGAATGAATGGAGCCAGAGCTGATATATGGAACAGTCCTTCAGATGGAAAATCCAGCAATGAATGGAGACATGAGAATGCTCCATGGAAAAGAGTAATGAAATGATCGGGATAAATATCGGAGATTCTCTAATAGTCCCACAACCTGTGGGACTATTTTATAAGTAGGTTCTAGGAAATCGTTAAGACGGAACCCGTCCCAATTTTATAAAAGTCTTGCTGATAGGCTTCTTGAAATTGTCCAATAGTCAGGTCTCCAGAGCAATGGCAAGGAGCTACCTTTTTAACTTCAAGTGCCTGAAACTTAGTCACTATTTTTTCAATAGAACAGCAGTTTTTACGAAACAGATGGAACCCTCCTAATACCAAATAAAGAGGAGTGTTTAGTCTTTTCCGAGCAGCTTCGAGGATGTTTATAATCCCAGGATGGGCACACCCTGTAACGATTACAAGACCTTTCTCCGTCTGAAGAATCAAAGATTGCTCATGTAGAAAAATCCCTCCTTTTAAGACCATGGAAAAGACATCCTTTTCCACTTCTTGAAAATCTGAAATTTTTTGAACCTGCAAATTTTGTGGCACCGGTTTAGGAGGGAAGCCTTTAGGAAGATAGACTCGGCAATTTTCTTGCAACTTCTCCAAAATTTCTCTGCATCCCGCTATATGATCATCATGCTTATGCGAAAACATAACATCAGTAATTTCTCTAAGGTCGATACCCATTTTTTCTATATTAGAAAAGAAAGCATTTCGATCATTTCCAGTATCGAAAAGTATTTTGCGACGATCCGTCTCTACAATAGCGGAAAATCCCCACCCTTCTTGAAGATCTTTATTTTCCCTGCAATTGTCATAGATGATTTTAATTGTGATCTCTTTCATCGCAATCTCCACAAAAAAGCTGTTAAAACTTTTCTCAAGTGCGTAATTTTTCCAAAAAACCGACTTAAAAAACCATAAAAAATTCTTTCCTGACAACAGCAAAATTTGATAAGCTCGTCGAGAAAATGTCGACAAAAGTCTTTTTAAATCCACCTAGCCCCTCAACCACTAATGAAGCGTAACAGACTTTATGCTTTTATCTTATTAGTTTTAAGTGTGAATTGTTTTGCCATTCCTGACATTGGCTATGTAACAGAGAACTATCCAAACTTTCATGATAATCCGTTACTTACTAATCCAATGCGTTTAAAGATCGCTCATCATCTTATTCCACTCGATCACCCAATAAAAGCAACTCTTGATTTCATTTTTTCACAGTCAAGGGTTCTTGAAAATGACAGAACGTTTGTCGATGCGGGATTTGAAGTCATTTCTCCTCCTTTGCCTAATAGCTTTACTATCGTTGCTCGGCATCCAGCGATTCCAGGTTATGTGTTTAAACTGCACCTTGATTCAGAAAGACGTTCTCGTAATCAACTTCCCCATTGGGTATGGCTGGCAAGTCGTTGTGCTGAAGCAAAAAAGATAAGAAAGGTTATTAAGCACAAAAACATTCGCTATTTTTCAGTCCCGGACAAATGGTTGTTTGTTCTTCCTGTTTATCCTTATTCCAGCTCCTTGAGCCCTCAGCTTATTATCTTGGTGGAAACGGATATGGAACTCGTAAGTAATGAAGAAACAGAACACATATGGAAAAAGGGCATTAAACGCAAACATCTAGATGAATTATATTCTATTATAAAGCATGGCTATGGAGGAAGAAGCGTGCTACACCTGACTCGTAATGTTCCGTTTACAAAACATGGGAAATTCGCATTTATAGATACAGAAGGCCCCCAATCTGACATTAATTTGAAATCAATAAAAAAACATCTCTCTAAAGAGATGCGGGATTATTGGGACACACTCGTTGACTAATGATACCGCTAAAGTAATTTCCATAGATGAATTGGGGGCGGTTGGACGCATTCAGAACTTTTGATTGGGAAAAAATAGGCGAAAAAATTAAATTTTCACTGTCATTAAAGGATCGATGAGGGAAAAAATATGGCAATCGCTGCAATCAATAGAATTATTCCTGTAGCTAAAGAAATTGGCTGTTCGAGTCTCAAAGGGGCATGTATAGGGGCTGGTCTGGGTGTTACATTGGGCGCTATTTTCCACACACAACAGGATACAATTTGCATGTTATCTCCACGTCTTGAGGGGCGGTGGATTTGTTATCTGCATTTTGAAATAGGGAAATATGCTGTAGTTCCATCTTGCGCTATCGTGGGTTTCGTGTCAGGGGCAGCTTATGGAACTTATAAACAACTTTTCAAAAACCAAGCCTATCAAGCCCATAAGTGATACTTTTATACCTATCGTGAATGAAGTTTTTTGACATGCAGAAATCGGTGAATTCCCTCGGATTTGCCTTATGCTAAGTCTTGATGAATCAGCTCGGGAAATCTTCGAGAGTTCTGAAGCGGATGAAAAACGTCAACTTTTGGATTTGGTATTTCAGAACTTGCAATTGAGAGATGCAAGCCTTTCAGTATCAGTGCGGGAACCATTCCTAACGATACTAGACTTTAAAAAGCGTCCAGGAGAATGGGGGCGGTCAGACTCGAACACACGAACTCCGAAGAGGAGGGATTTACAGTCAGCTGGAATCCAATCTTCAACAATAAAGCCAAATACTTATCAATCTAAAACACAATATTTTATGCTTGATTAATGACAAGTAGTTGTTGAATGAATTTGTTGAAATTGGAGATATGCTGTCCCACTTTTGTCCCTTGGTAAGAAAAATTACAATAGCTTGTATATTACCGAACAAGTATAATAGAGATAAAAAGGAAACTGGGCCTGTGAAGCGATTGATATGGGTCGGATCGAGCCACGAAGACCTGAAAGAATTCCCTCCTTCTGTATGTAATGCTATCGGTTATGCACTCTTCTTTGCTCAAACGGGAAAAAAGCATCCTCATACGAAAGTGCTTTCGGAAATTGGTGGAGCTGGGATCATTGAAATACGAGAAAATGACCAAAGTGGAACATACAGGCTAATTTACACCATTGAAATTGAGGAATACGTGTTTGTTTTGCATGCGTTCCAAAAAAAATCAAAGTCAGGGATCGCTACACCAAAACAGGAAATCGAAATGATCAAAAATCGTCTTAAGGCAGCTAGGGCTCTTTATAAAGAATTAATGAAGAGGAAAAAATGAAAGCAAAAAAACCTAAAAAGAAACGCTTAGGAGATATTGAGTACACAGAGAGCTCAGGGAATGTATTTGCCGATCTCGGTATTCCTAATCCTGAAGAAGCTATGGCAAAAGCAAAAGTGGCCATGAAAATACATGATACCATTAAGAAAAAGAAGTTAACTCAGGCAAAAGCTGCAAAAGTCCTCAAAATCAGCCAGCCAAAAATCTCACTACTTCTTCGAGGATATTTAACAGACTTTTCATTGGAAAGACTCTTACGCTTTTTGAATGATTTAGGACAAAATGTTTATATCTCCATAACCCCTGCCTCTCATGGACATGGCAGCACATGGGTAGGAGATTCTCCTTCAAAAGCGAGCATCGCAGCCTTGGGAAAATAACCATTGTGTCGACTTAACAATATATTGCGCGGGTTCTGAGCGAGCAAACAATGGGTTATATTGAGAAAAAAACTCCTTAGAGCATACACAAATCCAAGGACAAGGAAATACGTTCAAAATGGCAATACAAAGCCTGAATGGCAAAAAGAATCATCCATTTTGGAAGACTTGCTATTATCTTTATAACTTCCATGTCTTTGACTCTTGATAAATGGAAATGGAGAAAAAGAGACTCGAACATAAGATCCACACAGAAGAAGATCTTAAAATCACTCTCTTATTTTTGGCCAAAGTAAACTGCATGACACAGCCTCAGTAGAATCAATTAGGTTAAAGATGACAGTATTATGCTCGAGGCTCTCATTTATGCCAGCTTTAGTTAGCCAAATTCATGAAACTTGCGTAATTTGAAGGCGACTCCAGAGGAAGCATTGGCACGATGAAGGAACTTGATGATTATTTTGAATCCCTTACGATAAGATGGCTCCTTATCAATTAAAATACACAATTGGCAAATCTATAAATTTTATCTTGTCCAATCAGAAAAATTATTCGCTTGCATTTCTCTCAGCAATTTCCAAGACTCATCTGAATTGACTGAATGCAGGTATTGAGTTAGGTGTTGCTGTATGGCTAGAATTCTTGAAGATGAATTATACGCATTTAACCCAGCAAAGTATTCATTAACTTGTACTTTAATTATTTGGCAATTATAAAGCAGAACCTCTCTTTCTCGCGTATTATTCACAAATTGAAAAAGGTTCGATCCTTGACTTTCACAATCTATGTTTACATTTGCATGTGAAGAATTGAATACTGAGAAAGTAATAATAATTAATAAAAATGCAATCTTCATAAACATCTCTTCTGTTTGATGGTGGTGAATGTTTTTTTTGGAGCAGTTTGACTTAACCCTGCGCCGTTACGTTGAAGTTTTTTGGTTGATTAGATTCTTGATCCATTATTGTTATAGTAAATGAAGGTTGATATTCGGCTATTGGCACGAAAACAATCTTATTAAGACATGAATGAGGTAAAATTATTTGATCTCTAGCAGTCTTTGACGCAAAATCGTTATCTAGCAGTTCATTTGCTTCTGAGGATTTAATTCCATCAACAACTGCTGGTATTACTAAAGGCCAAGCTATTATTAAACCAGGAATGCCATAGCCCAATATCCTTCCTATAGTCGAAGTGTGAACTTTTTCGGCGACCTCCTCAGATCTTGCACAAGGTAAGCTGATTCTATTTAAAGAAAATGAATAACTCATATCGGAATTATTCTGAATGTAAAGCTGCACAGGTTGATAGCCTTTTTTCAGAACATCTCTATCGAAGTATCTCTTACACTCCAACTTATTAAGAGCCTTGGCAGCAATTACAATACCAGCCTTGCTTGCAGAAGTTGAAGATTGGGTAAAAACTTCCGATGAAAGACCATTTAGCGACGCAGCATGATAACTAGCACATCCTGAAAGAAGAAGCGCGACTGTTGATGAAATTACGATAACGGGAAATAACTTCGTTTTCACAAACACTCCAACTGTTAAAAATGGAGCATCATCTTCTCCGTTAACGACAATTAATTCAATTTAAGTAATTAATTAAAACAAAAGTTAATAATTTATTTGTCTTCAAAATAGATCTAAGATTGAGGAATTGAGCCTAATTTTGTCTATGGAAAATGGGGGGAGTGACTCGAACGCACGAACTCCTAAAAGGAGGGATTTACAGTCAGCTGAAGTCCAATCTTTCACAACAAATCCCGATGCTTATTAATCTTAAAACAAAAAAACTTATGTTAAAGGAAGCGTTGTTATTTATTGAATGGTTTTAATGATTTTTAGGTATTGCTGTCCCATTTGAGTCCATTTCGAGCTTAAAAACAGCGATTTTAATGGGACAACGTGAGACTGATTTTCGTAGAGAATTTGGGGGCGGTCAGACTCGAACTGACGGACTCCGAAGAGGAGGGATTTACAGTCCCTTGCAATTGCCACTATGCGACACCCCCATGAAAAAGCGGAAGGAATGCTGGCGAAAGGACTTGAACCCTCAACCGTCCGCTTACAAGGCGGATGCTCTACCATTGAGCTACACCAGCATTAAGATGGAAAAGTCTAACACAGGAGTGTTTTTAATCTCAAGAAATTTACATCACCGGATTCGGTGGTTCCTCTAGAGGGGGCTTGGGAGTGGAGGCCCTCTTAAAAAAAAGGGAAGAGACTTTGGATGTTTCCTGAGTCGCCTGTGTTTGCGGGATGGAAGTGGAAACGCTCTCACCACTCAGTTTTTTATGCTTTTGCTTTAGCTCGCAACATTTTTTAAATTTCTTGCCAGATCCGCAAGGACACGGGTCATTTCTCCCAACTTTCTGCATTTAGAACCTCTCAAATTGGGTCAGGATATCTTAGAAAATTGATTCCAGTCTAGTAAAAATAGATGGAGAGCTTAATTGAGAAAAAGTACAATTGCTCTTTTTTTTTAATATACCCAAGTGGATTCAAAAATCGGGAATTTGGCAAAGTTGGCGCCTTGAATTTTCATCAGGCCGCAGGCGGGCGTCGAAGCAGGACCTATTGACTAATCGGTCCGATGGAGATGGATGAAAAGGCTAGGATGCCAACGCAGCCAAAAACCGATTTTTGAATCCACTTGGGTATAAGAATGGATAAAATATTAAATTTACATTTTCCCATTGCCCGCCCCCCATGGACAAAGCTCGGCCGTAAGCTGGAAAGCATGTGCCGAAAAGCGATCTATGAATTTGAGCTCCTCAAGGATGTGAAAAAGCTGGCTATCGCCTTAAGCGGCGGTAAAGACAGCTTAACGTTGCTTTACTTGCTTAAAGCGATTTCTGGAAGGGGGCTTCCTGAGCTTGAACTGTATGCGATTCATGTCGGGGGGGCTTTTTCTTGTGGTGCGGGTGTCAGCGAAAGATTTTTAAGAGGGATCTGCCAAGAGCTGAAGGTCCCTTTCCTCACCTGCTCTTCTGAACAAGAAAGAGAAAACCTGGAATGCTATAGCTGTTCTAGAAAAAGGCGAACTTTGATCTTCGAGGCAGCGAAAAAAGTGGGAGCGACAACTGTCGCCTTTGGCCATCATCGGGATGACAGTGTGCAAACACTGCTCATGAATCTTTTGCATAAGGGGGAATTTGCTGCGATGCTCCCAAAAATTCCGATGCATGACTATGGTGTGACCATCATTCGACCTCTCATTTACGTCTCTGAAGAAGAGATCCTGGAGTTTGCCAAAATGTATGGATTCACTCGGGTCGTTTGCCAATGCCCTGTGGGACAAACCTCGATGCGCAAGCGGACCAAGGAGTTGATCGCCTCTCTTGAAAAAGAATTCCCCAATGCTCAGAACAATCTCAGCTTAGCTTCATTGCGATACGGCTCAAAAAAAGCCATGAATTAATGTAGATCAAATTTTCTATAACCTGATAAATTGAAATGATGTTGGACTGGGAAGCGATGGAATGATTATTTCAAGAGAACATTATGTACGTTAAAGAACTTCTCGCAGTGATTTGCTATTTTGCGATCCTGCTGACGATTGGATTCATTTCCTATCGCAAACACATTTCTGCTGCTGATTTCATTATCGGCAACAGATCGATGAACTATTGGTTGACAGCGCTTGCCGCTCATGCAAGCGATATGAGCAGCTGGTTGTTCATGGGCTATCCGGCCATCGTCTTAACGGGTGGATTGTTCAATAGCTGGTCGGCAATTGGTCTTCTGGTGTTCATGTACTTAAACTGGCAACTGATCGCGCCAAAAATTCGTGTCGCAACGGAACAATACAATAGTCTGACTTTTTCTTCTTTCTTTGAAAGCAGGCTTGCAGACGTTTCCGGAACAATTCGTGTTTTTACCGCAATCATGTCGATTGTTTTTTATACGATTTATATCTCCGCGGGTTTGGTCGGCCTTGGCCTGTTATTGGAAACACTCTTTAACCTCAACTACTATTGGGGGGTTTTAATCGGTATTATCATCGTCATCCCCTACGTTTTCATGGGTGGGTATACGACGCTGGCCTGGATCGATCTCTTCCAAGGATTTTTCTTAATGGGAGTGATCATTTTCGTTCCGATGTTCCTCCTTAAACAAGTGGGCGGCTGGTCGGGAATCTCGCATGCCATAGAGGTCAAGAAATTGACCAGCAGCTTTTTTCCCGACTTTTCGCTCAAGACCTTTTTAGAGATCATTGGGATGACAGCCGGTTGGGGGCTCGGGTATTTTGGTCAGCCTCATATCGTGACAAAATTCATGGGAATTCGCAATGTGCATGAGATTTCAAAATCTAAACTCATCGGCATGAGCTGGATGCTCATCTCACTGTGTGCAGCGACATGTGTTGGCCTTGTCGGCATCTCATTTTTTTCTAACAGACAGATCGATTCTGAGCTCGTGTTCATCCAAATGGTGAGAGAATCGTTTGCTCCCTTTCTCGTAGGATTTATGTTGTGTGCCGTTTTAGCTGCAACGATCAATGCGATGAGCTCACAAGTCCTTGTCCTCTCATCCACGATCACAGAGGACTTCTACAAGAGGATTTTTCGCAAAACGGCTTCTTCTAAAGAGCTGCTCATCGTCGCGAGATCTGGAGTGATCGTCGTCTCTATAGTTGCGTTCATTATTGCCTTTGGAAAGTTCAGCTCGATCTACACCCTTGTACTTTATGCATGGTCAGGATTGGGATCTTCGTTTGGTCCTTTGCTTATCCTTTCGCTCTACTCAAAAAAGGTGAACAAATACGGAGCCTGGGTAGGGATTTTATCTGGGGGCATTATCGCAGGGGTCTGGCCGTATGTTAACCATCTACTTTCGATCAATATCCCTTCTATGCTGCCAGGATTCATCTCCAGCTTTGTCTTGATCTTGGCCGTTTCCAAATTGACGCAGTCTAAAACGGAGGCTGCAACTAATTAATTACCAAGAACTTAAAATAGTGACAGCTCCTTTTTATTCTTTATGATAAGCTCGATGGATATGCTGAAAAAACAAAAAATTTTAATCACCAATGACGATGGGATCGACGCGCCAGGCTTGAGGTTTTTATGGGAGGCCTTGGTCGATGTCGCTGAGCTGTACATCATCGCCCCTTCGACTGAAAAATCTGGCGTCGGGCTGGCAATCACCATTCGAGAACCGATCCATATTCAACCTGTCGAATGGGCCAAAGGGACGAAAGCATGGAAAATCACGGGCACCCCTGCCGATTGTGTGCGCATGGCCATGAGTGTCATTTTGGACTCCCCTCCCGACCTAATCGTTTCAGGGATCAACCGCGGGGCAAATTCAGGTCGGAATGTCTTGTATAGTGGGACAATTGGGGGAGTTATCGAAGGAGCTCTACGAGATGTTCCAGGGATTGCTTTCTCTTGTGTCGATTTTGTCAACCCCGATTACAAAAAAGTCCAGCATTTGATCTATCCCATCGTCAAACATTTTACAGAGCATCCCCTTCCTATCGGGACTTTACTCAATGTGAATTTCCCCGATGCACAAGAGATTCGCCATGTCAAAATGGCTCGTCAAGGAAAAGGGTATTGGATTGAAGATCCTTCCCATCGGGTCCATCCAGAAGGACACTCTTATTTTTGGCATGGAGGAAAATGGGACGAGCATGAAGAAGATGAAGAGAGCGATGTCCATTTGCTAAAACAGGGTTTCGCAACAGCAGTACCGATCCATGTCAGCGAACTCACCGACCTCAAGCTCTTTCATGAGCGTAAATTGCATTTTAATGCTCTTTTTTCAACCTAATACCCAAGTAACTTGAAAAATTGGGAATTTGGCAATCCCATCGCTTCAATTTTTTAATCGTCGAAGCAGGTCATGTGGAAACACATGGCCGATGCAGATGATTAAAAGGACATCGTTTGAAACGATGTCCGTAAAGTGAAGATGATGGGGCAGCCAAAAATCAATTTTTCAGGTTACTTGGGTATAACCTTTTTTTGGCGAGGGTTCGCTCGTAGGCATCCAACCTGACAAGCGCTTCTTGTTGGGTCCGTTCAATCACCTCGCGCCCCCCTTCTATAGCATAAATTCGGCGAAGCTGATCTTCAAGTAAGGCATCTGCGCCACTTTCTGCAAAAACAGCCTCGCTAGAAACACCCTCGAGCTTTTTTTGTTGAAATTCACATGCTTCGATCATCAGATCGATGAGCGCCTCAAAATGCTTTTTCAATTTAGATTCTGCAAGAAGGAGCTGCTCACGGTTTTCAATCTTTTGCAAATCGGTGACAAGGAGACGACAACGGGTCTTGCCCTCTTGCTGAAATTCTTCAGAAGAATTAGGAGAGCAACCACAAAGGAGCAAAAAAATGGACAGTGCTATTTTCATTTAAAATCTTCTTCCAACAAAAGTGCCGAGAAAGGGGGCAAACGCAACTTTAGATAGGCTGGACGATTTGATGAAGCATCGCGAATGATCTCGATCTGGTGATTCATCCTTCCTTGTCCACCAAAAGCCATATCATCTGTATTATAGACCTCTCGAATAGCGATGAGTCGATCTAACTCAGGAGCATAGGAAGCATCGGGAAGTGGGATCTTATAATCTTTTAAGTCTTTGTCGGAAACATTGAATACACAGGCAAACTGTTCATCCCCTCCCCTGCGGTGAAAACTCAATACACAATTTTCAGAATCTTTGCTATCGATCCAGGAAATACCGGCGTCTGTTTGATCTTGAAGTCCTGGATGGTTGTGATAAAGATGGAGCAAAGCTTTCCGACTTTCACGAGCTCCACGATGGTATTGATGATTATGGATATCAATTCTTGAATCGAGCTCATCCCACTGGACAGTGGGTTGTTTTCTTGCAACGGGATCGGTAAAACCTCGAATTAAACGCCCATGCCATTCTTGAGTTTGCAAGATCTCATTTCCCATGAACTCGAGAATCGGGCCCCCTCCACGTAAAAGTTGGTAAGCGAGCAAAAGGCGCCCATTTGCGAATTTGTCAGGGAAAGAATTCCCACCCATTTTACTTAAAATCGTTCCCCTCCCATTGGCATTATCATCGTGTGAGAAAGGAAGGACAACTTTCCCACGAGGGCGAAAATCATCAGAACTATCGACTTCTTTGATTGTTCGTATAAAGTTCGAAAATTGTGAAGATCGGTATTGAGGCGGCGTCGACAGATACCCTATTGTGTCATTCGTGAACCCCATGTGCCATGTCATGTCAAATCCAACACCGGTCGTCTTAACGTTTCGTCCAATTTCCGTCACACCTCGAACAAGATTGGGAAAACCCATCGCCTCTTCTGCAATCATCAGCGTACCAGGATATTTTGTGTGGGCATAAACATTGAGATTGCTTATGAATTCTTTGGCATCCTCATTGACATCACCCGCCTTTGCACCTATCCGATCTCGGTTGAAATTGAGCATCGACTGGACAGCATCGACTCTGATCCCATCGAAATGAAATTTCTTCAAAAGAAAATCGAGGTTGGAACCTAAAAAATCCTTCGTATACTGCTTCTTATAATCAAATTCGTAGGTTCCCCATACAGGATGCTCAGCATACCGTGGATTATCATCTTCAAAAAGTGGAGTCCCATCGAACGAAATTAAGGAAAATTCATTTTTGGCAAAGTGGGCAGGAATCCAATCTGCAATGACCCCGATATTTTCTTTGTGAAGATAGTTGATGAAGAATTGAAAATCTTCGATAGAACCCATCCCGCTCTTCAATGTAAAAAAGCCTGTGACTTGATATCCCATCGAAATGGGTTGGGGATGCTCGAAAAGAGCCATTAATTCGACATGTGTATATCCCATCTCTTTGCAGTATTCCTTAAGCTCTCGAGCCAGGTCGCGCCAATTGAGAGGATCTCCATTTTCTGTTTTTTTCCATGTCAGAGGGTGAACCTCATAAATCACCATTGGGGTCTTAGCCGGATTGATATTCACTCTGCCAGCCATCCAAATCCGATCGGTCCAGGGAAATTCCCTATCGATATCGCGGACGATCGATTCATGATTTTCCCGATCTCGATCACTGCTATGGATGTAATTGCCAAAGGCAAATGGATCGATTTTTTTAAAAGAAGCACCTCCGTGTTTGCCAACGATCGTAAAATGGTAGGATCGACCGGGTGGCGCCTCTTTTGTCTTTGCTTGCCAAATCCCGTTTTCTCTTTTGAACATCTCAATCACATGTTCAATACGACCCCAAACTGTCAAGTTCAAGAGGATATTTTGAGCATGGGGAGCGTAGACGCAAAAAATCGTGATCCCTGCCTTTCTGTTATAATGAGCACCGAGAGTTTTATAGAGCTCAGGATTAAATCCTCGCCCAAAGTAGGGAGGCTGAGGTAGACGCGCTTTCACAGAAGCGGGCATTGCATCGAAAAGCGCTTCCATCTGATTCCGGTTGATTTTTGTCTCTTTGAAACGTTCTTCAAAAATCGCCACTTTTTGATCATCTCTCTGCTGAGTCAACTGATCCAAAATCAGTGTCTCCTCATCGATCTCTTTTCTAATTTCATCTGGACAATAAGATGATAAGAAACCGATGGTCATTCGATGCAAACGATCGATGGTGTCTCGATAGGCAGCTCTTTTGAACTCGACGGCTAGATCGGAAGAGATCTGTTCTAGAAGAGTTCCTTCTGGGGCATAGAATGCTGGGAATTTTCGTTGTAAAAAATCGGGCTGGGTTTTGAGATTCTCTATACTCAAATAACGCTGCTGGGGAGATCCTGAGGCAAGCCAGACGGCATGATCGATTTTCTCCCTAAGATCGGGATGCAGTTTTTTTATCGCTTTTTGGAGCTCTTTAGGCGGTAGGGGCAATTGTTTAGCAAACGCTTGAAGGGCTATAAATTGTTTTTGAATGATTTCTGATGGCGACACATGAACAGGGTGCAATTTCTGTTCAATCGCTTCGAAAAGCTCGGTAATTTTCTTTTCCAATATCGATTTTCGATGTTCAGATAAGCTCGATCTATGGACGTTGGAAGGATTGAGTTCTTCGACGTAAGCTTCTAGTTCGTTACATTCATCGAGGGCAAGCATACGATTAGGTTGCGCAACAGCGCGGAGATATTGGGTTGCCGTTTCAAAATTGAGTGTTGAGGTCGTCATAGAGATACCTAAAATTTTACTTCAGGGATAATGTATGCCACATCAATCAAATTTTCAAGATTTTATGAAAACCGCTTGAGAAAAATCATGTCCCCCCTTTAAGCTATAACTTCCTTTTGCACCGGGCGTATAGCTCAGTTGGTAGAGCGCCTGTCTTACACACAGGTGGTCATAGGTTCGAGTCCTTTTGCGCCCAAGATCATGCTTGCGCGGGAGTAGTTCAATTGGTTAGAGCACTGCCCTGTCACGGCAGAAGTTGCGGGTTCGAGTCCCGTCTCCCGCGTTTCTTACGTTAATATTTTCTGTACAATCTTTGCAAAAAAAGCTATTGTTTTTTGTGAGAGGTGCCCTATGCCAACTTTACAGACAACCACTAAAACCTACCTGCATTACTTATCGACTTTTTTTTGGCTTGCCTTAGGGGCATTTTTAGCTGCAATCGCCATCCGCATCTTCCTTTTCCCCAATCAATTGATCGACGGCGGGGTCGTCGGTATCGCCTTGATCATCTCCCGTCTCTACGGCGATAGTTATCTTTCCTATGTGATGATTTTGCTCAATATCCCGTTCGCTTATTGGGCCTATACTTACATCCGCCGTTCATTTGTCATTCACATGCTCATCGCACTCGTATTATTTGCAGGATTTTTGATGGTCTTGCGTACGGCCCCAGCCTTTATTGGCGATCCCTTGGAAATCATCGTCTTTGGCGGTGCGATCTTGGGGATAGGCGCTGGACTCATCATCCGCCATGGAGGGTGCTTGGACGGCACAGAAATTCTAGCGATCTTGATCAACCGTCGAACTGGATTTACAGTCGGCCAGGTCGTCCTCTTCATCAACGTCTTTATCTTTGCAGCGTATGGTTGGATTTTCCACGATTGGCACATTGCCCTTCGTTCGCTCATGACCTACATCGTCGCCTTCAAAATGATGGACCTCGTCATCGTTGGGCTCGATGAGCTCAAATCAGCGCTCATCATCTCGTCTAAGCCTAAAGAAATGGGCAATGCGATCATGAACGAGCTCGGACTCGGACTGACGATCATGCATGGCAAGGGGGGATTTTCTGGAGATACGCGCGAGATCCTCTTCGTCATCATTGAACGATTAGATCTTTCAGAATTGAAAGAGATCGTGCTGCGCGTCGATCCCACAGCCTTCATGGCGATCGAGGATCTGCATGAAGTTGTCTATGGCAAACAAGGGGTAATGCCCTTCAAAAAGCGACAACGCACAAAACTTTTCAAGAAGTCAAGCTAGGCTTGATGGAGCTACTGGCAAGATGCGTATCCCGCTCGAGCATCTGTTTTAGATATTGACCGTAGTCACTTTTTAGCAGGAGCGGAATGCGGCTTTCCAATTGCTCACGGGAAATGAAGCCCATTTTATAAGCAATCTCTTCTATGCAAGCGATGCTTATCCCTTGCCTTTCCTGGAGAGTTTGGACATAGAGAGAGGCTTGCTGCAGGGAGGAATGTGTCCCTGTATCTAGCCAAGCAAAACCCCGATCGAGCAATCGCAGATGAAGATCGCCTCGCTCGAGATAGACACGATTGATATCTGTGATCTCATACTCCCCCCGTTTTGAAGGTTTCAAATAACGGGCAATTTCAATCACGTCATTGTCATAAAAATAAAGTCCAGTCACAGCAAAATTAGACTTGGGAATTGGGGGCTTTTCCACAATTTCAATCACTTTGCCTGCAGTGTCGAATTCAACAATTCCATAGCGCTGAGGATCCTTGACTTCGTAACCGAAGATGATCGCCCCTTTTTCCAGAAAGCGGCAAGAGGAAACTAATGGGGCTAAATGATGACCGTAGAAAATATTATCCCCTAAAATGAGAGCGACGGTGTCATTACCGATAAAATCTTCCCCAATCAGAAAGGCTTGAGCGATCCCTTCCGGGTTTTTTTGGACAGCATAAGAGATGCTTAAGCCGAGATGACTACCATCATCGAGGAGCTGCTCGAAACGAGGGAGATCCTCTGCAGTTGAGATGATCATGATCTCCTGAATCCCTGCCATCATCAGGACAGAAAGAGGGTAGTAGATCATCGGCTTGTCATAAACAGGTAAGAGCTGCTTGCAAATGCTCAATGTGACGGGATAGAGACGTGTTCCTTGTCCGCCAGCAAGAATCATTCCTTTCATGGCTCTCCGCTAAAAAAATAGATCCCCGGAAGGCCACGATAGTGCTCCTTATAATCGAGCCCATAACCAATCACAAACAGATTTTCAATATCGAAAAGGGCATAATCAGGGAGATAAGTGGTGTCCCGTTTCACATTCTTTACTAAAAGCACCAAAGATTTAAGAGATTTGGGATTCTTCTGCTTAAGTTTGGCGAAGATTTGTGAGAGAGTCTGACCAGAATCGAAAATGTCATCGACGAGAAGGACGTTTTTAGAAAAGAGATCGATCTCTTCAAGACCGGAGATTTGCAGCTCCCCTCTTTTTGTTCCCCGTTTTCCATAACTGCTAGCTGTCACAGATTCAATGATGCAAGGGGTTTTAAGGGCCCGAATCAAATCAGCTGTAATGCACAAGGCCCCTTTCATCACCATCACGATCGTCAGCTCTTCCCCTTCATACTGGGCATCTAAAACACGAGCAGCATCAGCGATTTTATTCTTGATTTCATCCTGTGAAATGAGGAGTTCGAGATTGTCCATCGATAATATCTCATGAGGCGTTAAAAAATGATCTTCGCAATGCGCTAAACTTAACAACCTGAAAGAAGTGAATAGAAGAATGACAGCTAATTTTCCTCTCACATCTCCTCCTTAACTAGTGACTAACCACCTTTATTTGGAGTAAAGGTATACCCTTCCTGAATCAATTGATCAATATAATTAATGACGTAATCATTACTCAGAAACTTAGGATCCTCAAGCATATATTGGTGGAAAGGAATGGTCGAATAAACGCCGCCGATGTGAAATTCCTTCAAGGCCCGCTTAGCGACAGCGATCGCTTCTTTGCGATCTTTTCCTTTGACAATCAGCTTGGCGATCATCGAATCGTAGTTCGGCGGGATCCGGTAACCTGAATAGCAAGCGCTATCGATCCGGACATGGGGTCCTCCAGGTGGAATATAATACTCTAAATGTCCCGGAGAAGGAGCGAAGTGATTAGCAGGATTTTCCGCATTGATCCGAAATTGGATGACATGCCCTTTAAACTCGATATCCTTTTGTTTGAACTTGAGCTTTTCTCCCATCGCAATTTTTATCTGCTCTTTGACGAGATCGATCCCAGTCAACTCTTCGGTCACTGTATGTTCGACCTGAATCCGGGTATTGACTTCCATGAAATAAAAATTGCGGTCTTCATCGAGCAGAAATTCGACAGTGCCGACAGAATAGTATTTCGCGGCTCGTGCGATCTCGACAGCAGATTCACCGATCTTTTTTCGCAGGGAAGCAGTTAAAATAGGACTAGGGGCTTCTTCGATCAATTTTTGACGGCGCCTTTGAATCGTGCAATCCCTCTCTCCGAGGTGGAGATAATTGCCATGTTTATCTCCGATGATCTGCACTTCGATATGGCGCGGATTGACGATCATTTTTTCAAGATAGACATCGGGATTGTTGAAACTGACCTCCGCTTCAGCACGCGCAGCAGAAAATTGCCGGACAAATTCATCGGGATCATGGGCAATGCGTATCCCTTTCCCACCGCCACCTGCGGAAGCTTTGATGAAAACGGGAAACCCGATCCGTTTAGCCTCGTCCAGAGCTTCTTTGACATCCTCAATGACACCATCAGAACCTGGGATCACTGGGCATTTGACACTTTTTGCAGTGTCTTGGCTTTTGCTTTATCGCCTAAAAGCGCAATCGTTTCAGCAGAGGGGCCGATGAAATTGACACCGCAGCTCGCACAGATCGAAGCAAAATTGGCATTCTCGCTTAAAAAGCCATAGCCTGGATGCAGGGCATCAGCCCCTGTAATTTCACAAGCAGAGAGGATATTGGAGATTTTCAAATACGATTTTTGCGAAGGAGGCTCACCGATGCAGATGGCTTCATCCGCATGCAAGACGTGCAGAGCTTCTGCATCAGCTTGAGAATAAACAGCTACAGTTTGCAGCCCCAAGTCGTGGCAAGCTCGAATGATCCGTACGGCAATCTCTCCGCGATTTGCAATCAGTACTTTCTGCATAAAATCTTTTTGCTCAGGTTATATGACACGGAAAAGTCTTGTCCCAAATTCGACGGGGTGGGCATTTTCGACGAGTATTTCTGCAATCGTTCCGCTCAAGCCCGCTTTAACCTCGTTCATCACCTTCATCGCTTCAATGATGCATACAACAGTATTTTCATCGACACGATCACCCACTTTTACAAAATTGGGATCATCGGGAGATGTTGCAGCATAAAAAGTACCCACGAGAGGTGCTGTGACAAATTTGCCCGATTTTTCCTCTGTTTTCTTCTCTTTGATCGAGGTCGGTTCTTCATGAGCAGTTTTTTGAGCAGGTGTAGACCGCGTTGCTCCTTCTGCCTCACGTGTGGGAGGATGGGCATAAACAGACGGGTAGAAAGCAGCCACAGGGGCTTGAGATGGAGAGGGATGGTCTTCCTGACGTTCCAAATGGAGCTCATCACCCCCTTTCTGTTTGATCGTCAATTTCTTAATGCCCGCGCGTTCCATCGCAGTCATTAATTCCTTGATTTGCTTAAGATCCACAATCCCTCCATTACCTTTTTAAACCCTTTGAATGTATTCATTTGTCTGCGTATCGACTTTGATAATATCTCCCGACTCGATGAACATGGGGACATCGACTTTGGCTCCGGTCTCTAAAATCGCGAACTTTGTCGCGTTGGCCACATGAACAGGGGACTCGCTTTCCTCTGTTTTTATCACCATGAGCTCTAAAAATTGGGGCAATTCTACCGAAAAGATCGAGGTCCCATAAAACATGGCTCTAAGCTCAATCCCCTCTTTAAGGAAATTCACCTTATCCCCAATGACCTGAGAAGGAACCAGGATTTGCTCTAAATTTCCAATGTCTAAAAAGAGATAATCTTTCCCTTCAAGGTATAAATACTCTAATTTTCTTTCCGCAAGGGATACGTCTTGAATCGGTTGATTGAGCTTGAAATTTCTCTCGATCATCTCATCGGAGAGCAAATTTTTTAACTTGGCCTTGACGAAAGGGACCCCTTTTGCAACAGTGACTTTTACACAAGATTCAACGCGATAGATCTTTCCATCGATAGATAAAGTCATTCCTGGGGCTAACTGATTACTTGTCATCATAAATATCATTCCTTGTTAATTAAACTATGCCCTGCAGAATCGAATCAAAGCCAAAAGTAAAATCCATCAAAAATCAAAATAACCCAGATCGCAGATACACTCTAAAATAGAGAGAAAGTTGTCAAACTATTCACAATGCCTCTGAGCTCTTTAAGTTCAGAGATCCGATAGTCCACTTCCCCTTTGTGTCCAGATCCGTTCAATCCTCTTCCCCACTGCATTTTTACTGTCTTGATCCCTAATTCCCGGGCAGGAACGAGATCGAGCATCACCCGATCACCACAGACGAGTACCTCTGTGGAGATATGCCCGAGCTCATCCATAATTATTTGATAATGAGGCTTTTTATCCCTTTCATCGGTCACGACGATTTTACTAAAAATTCGAGAATCTATACCAGCTTTTTTCATTTTATCCATCTGCTGAGTTGACTTGCCGATCGTCACGAGGGCAAGCTGATGCTGCTGCCCTAAATCGGCGAGCAATTCAATTGCACCCTCCAGTGGAAAGATCGGCAGTTCAGAAGAGATATTTTCATAAACCTCTTTCACGCCTACTTCAAAAAAATGTTTATCAGCTCCTAAAATCTCGACAAACTCAGCAATTGCACAGCGAGCGCTATCGGCAGTATTGTCAAGCCGGCGAAGCAAAGAAAGCCCTTCAGAGAAATCACCGATGACAAGACCCTCTTGCACCATTGCATGGAGAGCATCTTCGAGTTTGAAATGAGTGATGCATCCAGAAGTGTCGATCAAAGTGTCATCGAGATCAAAGATGATTAACAATTTTCATCAACTCCTGAGCTAATTTTTTCGAGTCATGACGGATAAGACTCCGTTTGAGCAGATCCTTTTTTGGTGTCTCTTTCGACTCCCCAAGCAAGGGGGTATAGATGACCTTGTCCTCGATGAGATCATTCTCGACAAGTTCCCCTTCTTCAGCATAAACCTCGATCAATTCTTGAGAAGGCTTTTGACTATTGACCAGGATAAAATCAAAGATATCTTCACCGATATAGCGATTGATTTCTTTTAAATAATCACTGACTTTAAAGCCAGTGGTCTGTCCTTTTCTATTCATTAAATTAACGACAAATGCTTTCTTTGCCTGGGAATTGCGAAGAGCCTCGCTAACCCCTTCGACGAGAAGATTTGGAATCAAAGAGGTATGCAACCCTCCCGGTCCGATCACGATCATATCAGAGTTCATGATCTCATCGATCGCATGGGGATTGGCCTTTGGAAAAGGCTCCAGGTAAATGCTTTTATATCCTTGGTCGATCTCCTGAGAAAGGTAGATCTCTTTTTCCCCTTCCAATAACCGGCGATTATTGAGCAACATCTTCAGACGCACCTGGTGAGTTGTGACAGGGATGACCTTTCCCTGGATGAAGAGAATTTTTCCCATCTCCTCAACGGCCTTTTCAAAACTCCCCGTCACTTTTTCGAGTGCTGAAAGGAGCAAGTTACCGAAGCTGTGCCCTTCCAACCCCCCATTTTCAAAACGGTAATTCATCAAGGAGCGCATCATGCTCGAGGAATTGGAGAGGGCCACTAAACATTGACGCACATCTCCAGGAGGCAGTACACCGAGTTCGTCGCGCAAAATCCCTGTGCTTCCACCATCATCCGCCATCGACACAATAGCGCTCAGATCGAGCTCGTAATTCTTCAATCCTCGCAGAACCGCAAAATTGCCTGTCCCCCCTCCGATGACGACGATCTTTTTCATCCCTTGTCGCTCCTTCCCAATTGTTTCATCTGTAAAATAGCGTCACGCATATTTGGGCTACTATATAAGTAGGTGCCAGAGACGAGCACGTTCGCACCCGCTTCCACACATTTTTTTGCCGTCTCACTATTAATTCCTCCATCGACCTGTATATCGAAAGGGGGAAGAGAATTCGCCACCCCTTTTTTGCCCTGGGGCACTACCACCCCCCCCTTTCGAATGTCGAGCTTCGTACAGAGATCTCGAGTGAATTTAACCTTTTCAAGAACTTCAGGAATAAAACTCTGACCTCCAAAACCTGGATTGACTGTCATGAGTAGAATTAAATCGCATTTATCGAGATATTTCAAGATCAACGATTCGCTTGTCTCAGGACAAAATGCCAACCCCACCTCAATCCCACAACGGCGGACATAATTCAATGTATCTCCAACATCTTCCGTCGCTTCGAGATGAAAAATGATCCGATCGGCCCCTGCCTCGACAAACCTTTCGACATAATCATAGGGATTGTAGATCATTAAATGAACATCGAGAAAAAGGGAGGTTGCCCGATTGACAGCAGCGACAGCTCGCGGCCCAAGGGTCAAGTTGGGAACAAAGTGACCATCCATGATATCGATATGTAAGGCATCCGCCCCAACATCTTCTGCACGCTTTGCTTCTTCTGCGAGTTTTCCGAAATCTGCTGAAAGAAGTGAAGGTTCGACTGTGATAGGTAATTTTTGTTGCATGAACTATATCTATTAAAAAAAGTTTCTACTTTGCTGATTTGCTCAGAGTGTGCCTGCGATCTGGGTTATTTTGATTTTTGATGGATTTTGCTTTTGGCTTTGATTCGATTCCGCAGGACATAGTTAAATTAACTAGGCCAAGGAATCGAATCAAAGCCAAAAGCGCAAAAAGCAAACAACCCAGATCGCAGACACACTCTCATTTGATAGACCCTATGTGATACTCGTTTGAGGCTCAAAAGTCAAGTTTTGCCACTTGAGAGAGAGCTCATTTAAAAAATGATCCCGCCTCCCATTATTTTCTTCTAAGTAAATATAGCCCAAATAAGAGGTTTCAAACACTTTAATAGAAAGCGTAAGCAGCTGGGAGGAAGGGATTTGAAGAGTTTTTATACAATCGATCGCCCTTTCCTTATCGGAGGTTTCTCCATAAGAGAGCAAAAGAGAGACAGAGCGATGATCGGTTTTTTGCAAAAAAATATTCCCCATTCCATTGGTTTCTCTATTTTTTTGTGTCGCCTCCAAAAGCATCGAGAATAAATTTTTTAAAAGATGGGGATCGAATAAGCTCCGGAGCTCGATGGGAAAGATCGAATGGAAAAAGTTCTCGAGCAATAAATCCTCTTTTCTATCCAGATCTGGTAATAAATTTTTTATAGCGAGGAAATGCTCATGCTGTTTGGCGATCATCCCTCCATTGTAATCTCTGAACTCCCCTAAAAGGCGCCGCAGCTCTTGCACAATCGATTGGCGAGCTTTGAAGAGATCGACGGAATGGTCGGAGCGCAAAAAGGGATGAGTGGCAAATTTCACCCTAAAAACGGTGACCTCTTTTGGGAATTTTTTGCGTAGCATCCCAACCCTTTTAATCCGGTCGGGAATAAATTTGAGGAAAGAATCACTCTGCTCAAACCATTCCTGAAGGGTGTTGTCAGAGGAGTTTAAGACTCTCATCCAAATCACAGTAAATAGGAGTTCTTCTTCTGTTTGCTGGTCAAAGGCAATAACAACTTGGGGCAAATCGCGAGAAAATTTCAATTGATTGGAGAGAATAATGATATTGCGCATCACTTCCTCTTCATTGCGAGGCATGAACAACGGATGGGTCAGCTTTTCAATCCCGTTTCTGATCTCATCGGGAAGCCTTTCTTTGATCCTCTGCACTTCAGTAAGGGTAAAATCAGTTCCATCCTCCTTTTCTACTTCTAAATAGAGTAACTGAGTACGCTCCTCTTTAGAAAAGCGGAAAAAGAAAGAATCTTTGATCACGACAAGATGAGGGAAATGACTTTTCAAGACACTGACAAGATGACGCTCTTCAAAGAGCTCATTATCCCCTTGTAAATTTAATGCGACAAAGATACCGAGGACTTTTTTCAGTCCGAAAGGGAGGTGCAAATAGGTCTTGCTCAATTTCACATGGATAAAACGTTGTCCGGGGTAGTTTTCGATCTGATTTTTCAGCGCTTTTCTAAAGAGGTAGAAAACGTAAATGATACGGCTCATATGCGCATGTTCGCGGATCGCTTTAAACTCTTCGCCGCACATCACCAAAAAGTGTTGCATCTGCATGAAGATATCATGGTCAAAGTCACGCGGCCTTTTCTCGAGAAGTGAGACAATCCTCTCTTGAATGATCGAAGTCTTTTCATCTGCAGACAGTCCTTTGATCTCCAAAATGCGATTCGCGTGATAAACAGAGATCAACCCGAGTCGTATCTCACTTTCGAGGATCGGTAGCTGATGGCGCATGAGCTCTTGATCGATATGATTCTCAAGAGAAATGACAACCTCGCAGATCGTGAACAGCTCATCCCTGAGGTCATGAAGTTGAAAATCGGTGGCGAAAAAAGAGGAGATATTCGGCCTCTTGCCAGGCATCGACCATCGGCTGATCATCTCATAAAAAAACTTTACCCCATTCACCCGATGTCTGCAGAGGAGAAAAATCGAGACAAACCGACCCTGCTCCCCCCATTCCATCCATTTAAAAATAGGCAAAAGCTGCGTCAATTTCAAAGCGAGTTCATCGCTAGCTTCATCGGAGAAAAAAAAGTCGGACGGTAGAAGTCTCATCAATGTGTTGCGAATGGAACCGCTATACTGGAGACTGTGATGGCCATGGTCAAACACACTGGATATCCTTGGAAACCCTTTTAATCGTGTCGCCGCGGTGTCACCCATGTCCACCTAAATAAAAATACAACTCTTTAAAATGACTCTAATGAATTTTTCAAAGAAATGCAATAGAGGGAGCTGAGAGAGCCAGAGCATTGGACATTGGAAAGATATTTTCAATCACAGAGGGGAACAGGAGACACAGAGGAACACAGAGATTAAAAAAAGCAGCCTATTTTTTTCGCGAGAGCGAAAAAATTAGAGTCTTCATTTTTTGCTCTCGCAAAAAATGAAAAACTTAAAGCTCCGTGTCTCTGTGATCTCTGTGTAAATTTAAAACAGTCTTTTCAGTGCCCTGGCTGAGAGGGTTTATTGAATAGAGGAAATTTTCATAACCGCCAATTTTTGTCTGGAAGGGTCAAAATTCCGGACGAGTGGACGGGGGATCAGATCGACACGAGTCCCTGTAACATAGTCCAAAAGATGCTGGTCGATCTTAGATGCAGGGTAATGAGCTCCTGACCAGACATCGCAAACAACAACATCGGGGCCCCACAACCGGTAGTTCGAGGGTAGACATCGCTGATTGCGGCCGATGACTAAAAAAATATGATCTCCTTGTGGTTCTGGAATTTCAAACATTTCGACAGGAGCTTGTTGTTGTACTTCGTCAAAACCTCCATCAAACATCTCAGCACAACTCAGAGGTTGCTGGTTTTTTGCATATGAAAATAATAAGCCTGTCATGCACAGTTCATGGCAATTTCCAGTTTTAAAAGATACGATTTTCCTTACGGTCTGTTCCAATGTGTTTACAGTCGGTCCATAGATTTCTTCTCTCAAAACACCGAGAGTTCTGTCTACTGCCCAGTAGATTGAACGAGGAGAACCGCTGTCCTCAACATCTGGGGAAAAGATTTTGGATCTTTGTAAATAATTTACGGAAAAGGGAACAGCATCCTGCACAAATCGAATGATTTTTTTTGCAGTTTTAAGATTTTCTCTCAATCTTTCCGTCGCATCGTCTGGAATTGAATGTTGAATGAGTTTTCCATTCAAAAGTTTTAAAGAACCACTTTTCATCCTATCAAGATCGATTCCTTTATATGCCTCTTCAGATGGCTCGATCCATTCAGATGTGGAGTAAGAGTTTTCATCATTAAACATGTGGGTAAAAGGGAGGGAATTCTCAAACTCTGCCAATTTTAAAACGTAACTTAAATCATCTCTGGAAGCATCGATGGATAAAGAATCATCACTGCCGGAAGAGTCATCTTCATCAACATCATCTGCAAATGGTATGAATTCTGAATCTATATTTTCTAAGCAATCCTCAGGTATATTCCAATTGTTTCCAATTCCAGAATTTATGCTTGAATTAACAGGTATATTATTACTCATGATATTCTCTTTTTTTTAATTATTGAATAGAGAAGGGTGTAAAAACCTCAACTGTTTGTCTGGAAGGGTCGAAATTTTGGACTAGTGGGCAGGGAATTCGCTTGATATAACCATCTGTAACATAGTCCAAAAGATAGTCGTCGACCTTAGATGCAGGATAGTGAGCTCCTGACCAGACATCGCAAACAACAGCATTGGGGCCCCACAAGTAATAACACGAGGGTAGAAATCGTTGATCCCGATCGATAACTAAAAAAACATGATCCCCTTGTGGTTTTGCAATTTCAACCACTTCGATAGGAGCCCCTTTTTGTACTTCGTCAAAACCTCCATCAAACATCTCAGCGCAATTTTGAGACTGTTGGTTTTTTGCATAGGAAAGTAGTAAACCTGTCAAGCTCATTTCACTGCAATTTCCAGTCTTAAAAGAGACGATTTTCCCTACAGTCTGTTCCAATGGTTCTAGGCCCGATCCTTTGTTTTCCTCTCTCAAAACACCAAGAGTTCTGTCTACTGCCCGGGCGATGGAACGGCAAGAACTATCATCATAAAGATTTGAGGAAAAGATTTTGGATCTTTGCAAATAATTTGTAGAAAAGGGAACAGTACTCTGCACAAATCGAATGATTTTTTTTGCAGTTTTAAGGTTCTCCCTCAATTGTTCTGTTGCATCGTCTGGAATTGGGTGATGAATGAGTTTTCCATTCAAAAGTTTTAAAGGACCATCTCTCATCGCAACAGGATCGCTCTCTTCATACATCTCTTCAGATGGAACGATCCATTCAGATGTGGAGTAAGAGTTTTCATCATTAAACAAGTGGCTAAAAGGGATCGAATTCTCAATCTCTGCCAATTCTAAAAGGCGCTTTAAATCATCGCAGGGGAGATCAATGGATGAAGAATCCTCATCGAATGAAGAATCATCAACGGATGAAACAGATGGAAGGGATGGAGAATCATCATCAGAGCTAGACGATGCATTAAGCCCTAGATTAAAATTGTTTCCATTTCCATAAATTATTCTTGAATTAGCAGATACATTATTACTCATGAGACTCTCTTTTTTTATATTATTGTTATTTTAAAATATAATTATACTATATATATTAATAAATGTAAAGGTATGTTTTTATTATATATTTAATGTATTGTTGCTTTTATATTAGAGATGTAACTTATTTAATATTAACAAGTTAGTAAACTATAATAAATAGTTTATTTAATCGTAGAGTATGGTTTCGCAATCGCCAACCTTTGTTTGTCAGGATTAAAACGCCGAACTATGGTCTGGGGCATTTGATCAATACGAACAACTGAGACAAAGTCCCAAAGGTGGTGTTCGACCTCAAATGCAGGATAGTGGGCTCCTGACCAGATATCACAAACAACAGCATCGCGGCCCCAAGCCCAATAATCTGAGGGTGGATATCGTTGATCTCGGTCGACGACTAAAAAAGTATGATCTCCTCGTGGCTTTGCGATATGAAATATTTCGACAGGAGCTTGTTTTTGCACTTCGTTAAAACCTCCATCAAACATCTCAGTGCAATTTCGAGGTTGTTGGTTTTTTGCATGTGAAAGTAATAAACCCGTCTTGCACAATTCACTACAATTTCCAACTTTAAAAAATGCGATTCTACTGACGATCTGTTCCAATGTATTTCGACGACTGGTTTTTTTTCTTAAAATTTTTAGAGTTCTGGATATTTTTTGCATGGTTGGAATAGCAGCACTGCCATCATAAAGACTTGAAGAAAAGATTTTAGCTCTTTGCAAATAATTTGAGGAAAAGGGAACAGCATCGCGCACAAATCGAATGATTTTTTTTGCAGTTTTAAGATTTTCTCGCAATTTTTCCGTCGCATCATCTGGAATTGAGTGATGAATGAGTTTTCCATTCAAAAATTTTAAGGGAGCACCTATTGACTTATATTTTAATTGAGCACCTTTTAGCTTATCAAAATAGGTCGATTCATAGACCTTATCAGGTGGATTGACCATTTCAGATGTGGAGTAAGAGTTTTCATCATCAGACAAGTTGGGAATGGAATTCTCAATCGCTGCCAGATTCCAAATGCACATTGAAACATCATAATCAGGATCACTAGAAACATTATCGGCATCAATTGGATGTGAATTAGCAGATTCATAACTAGTATGTTCACATTTTATTCTTTTTGAATTATTTAATTTTTTAGAATCCAAAGATGTAAGTTGCGAATTAAGTTCTGAATAAAGTCTCTTCTTTGGGTTAGAACTAGAGCCGTTTTCTTCAACTTGATTATTTTTTAGAGTTGTTAAAATCAATGCCGAGGGGTCTTCATGAGGAGGCTCAAATGGCATAAACTTACTGTACTCAAACCCTGTCCATTCAAAATCTAAAAATGAGAATGCCGAATCAAGCTGCGAATAAAGCAGCGGCTTCGGCCTGGAGCCCTTCCCTTTAACTTGATTACCAATTTTCTGAACTGCCAAATCTGAATAGTTAGCACTCACAGGATCAAACGTAAATAAATCATCATTCCAATTGTTTCCATCTCCAGAATTAATGCTTGAATAAGCAGATATATTAGTACTCATGACGTTCGCCTTATTTTTAATTTTATTGAATAGAGGCGGGTGTCCTAACCACCAATGTTTGTCTGGAAGGGTCGAAATTCCGGATCTTTGGGTAGGAAATTCGATCGATATAAACAAATCCAGCATAGTCCAAAAGATGCTGGTCGACCATAGATGCAGGCCAGTGAGCTCCTGACCAGACATCACAAACAACAGCATCGCGGCCCCAAGCCCAATAATGTGAGGATGGATATCGTTGATCCCGATCGAGGACTAAAAAAACATGATCCCCTTGCGGTCTTGGAATTTCAAATATTTCGACAGGAGTTTGTTTGTGTACTTCGTCAAAACCTCCATCAAACATCTCAATAAAATTTCGAGGCTGGTTTTTTGCATGTGAAAATAATAAACCCATCATGCTCATTTCAGCGCAATTTCCAGTTTTAAAAGATCCGATATTCCTTACGGACTCTGCAAATGATTTTACGTTCCGTCCACTGAATTCTTTTCTTAAAGTCAAGATAGCTCTTTCTACTTTCTGTTCGATTAAACGGGCAGAACTATTGGAATCGTAAAGATTTGAGGAAAAGATTTTGGATCTTTGCAAATAATTTGTGGAAAAGGGAACAGCATCCTGCACAAATCGAATGATTTTTTTTGCAGTTTTAAGATTTTCTCGCAATTTTTCCGTTGCATCATCTGGAATTAAGTGGTGGATAAGTTTTCCATTCAAAAGTTTTAAACGAACATCTGTATCCCCATTAGGAGGGATAGTTTCATAGGGTTCAACAGGCTGATCGATCATTTCACATGTGGAGTAAGTGTTTTCATCATTAGACAAGTGGGTAGAAGGGATCGAATTCTCAATTTCTGCCCATTCCCAAATTGACTTTAAATCATCATGGAAGGTGTCCTCTGAAGAGGATGAAGAACCCTCATAATAACTAGAAAAATTATCGGAATAAAATTGATGTGAATTAGCATATTCATTGCCGTTGTCAAATTTTATTCTTTTTGAATGATTTAATTTTTCTGAATCCAAAGATGCAGGTAGCGAACCAAGTTCTGAATAAAGTCGCTTCTTTGAGCTCTTTGTGTTAGGGCCATGCTTTTCAAATTTCTCATTACGATTTAGAGCTGGTAAAGAGGGGATAGCAAAAGACTGAATCGGAGGTAAGAAATCATCACTTCCAAATGCTCCCCATTCAAAATCTAAAGATCCGCACGACACATTAAGCCCTTCCTTGTGGCTAAAACCCTTTTCTTCAACTTGATAATTTTTTAGATTTGCCAGAATAGAAACCGCGGAACATTCATATTCACTGCCTTCAAAGCCTGCCCATTCAGAATGTAAAGATAAGAATGACGAATTGAGTTGCGAATAAAGCCGCAGCTTTGGACTAGAGCCGTTTTCTTCAAATTGATTATTAATTTTTTTAGCTGCTAAATCTGAGTAGTTGTCATTTATAGGATCAGACGTAAATAACTCATCATTTTCTGCAAAAGGGGCTGACCAATCCTCCGGTATATTCCAATTATTTCCATTTGCAGAATCTACGATTGAACAAACAGTTATTTTATTACTCATGACATTTTATTTATTTAAAGTATTAACTTAATTACTAATTATACTAGATATACTAATAAATGTAAATATATATTTTATTATACATTTAACGCTTCTCTTTGTTTCACATTATAGATGCAACTTATTTAATATTAATAAGATAGTAAACAATAATAAGATAACTGGCATTTGATAATAAACAATTTAATCTCAAGCAGTATAGTTATTATTTTAATCCAAATGCAAGCCCCTCAGCCAAACCGTTCATAAGACCTCTCAAAGTTTACCGTTGATTATATTACGAATCTTTTGATAGTCTTTTTCCTTTCACTAGAAACTGAGGAGAAACCTTTAACATGTCCAAACAACAACAAACCGATTGGAATGAAAGCAACATCATCGATGATGTCGCATTCCAAGAAGAAGATGCAAAACAGTTTAAAAACTTACTCGACCGCAAAGAGGAATCGGCTGGCGAAGGCTCCGTCGCATTGATGAGTTCGGGACAAATTCTTAAAGGGCGGATTGTCGAGATCACAAAAGATTTCGTCGTTGTCGACGTCGGTTTAAAATCTGAAGGTCTAGTGCCGATCAACGAATTTACCGAGCCCGAGGAGCTTTTTCTCGGCAATGAAATCGAAGTCTACCTCGATCAAACAGAAGGCGAAGATGGCCAGATCGTCCTCTCTCGTGAAAAAGCACGTCGCCAAAGACAGTGGGAATACATCGTCAATCACTGCAAAGAAGGTTCGATCGTCAAAGGTAAAGTCATCCGCAAAGTCAAAGGCGGTCTCATGGTCGATATCGGGATGGAAGCCTTCCTCCCCGGCTCGCAAATCGATAACAAGCGGATCAAAAATCTCGACGAGTTCCTCGGCCAATCCTACGATTTCAAAATTCTCAAGATCAATACCGAGCGCAAAAATATCGTCGTTTCTCGACGCGAACTTCTCGAAGAAGAGCGCATCTCTCGAAAAGCAGAACTGCTCGAGAATATCATCGAAGGAGACGTTCGCCGCGGGATCGTCAAAAACATCACCGATTTCGGCGTCTTCCTCGATTTAGATGGGATCGATGGCCTTCTCCACATCACCGACATGACATGGAAGCGGATCAAACATCCTTCTGAGATGGTCGCTCTCGGCCAAGAACTCGAAGTGATGATTCTTCATGTCGACAAAGAAAAAGGCCGCGTTGCTTTGGGGATGAAGCAAAAAGAATCCAACCCTTGGGAAGAGATCGAACAACGCTATCCTCCAGGCACGCGCATTCGTGGTAAAATCGTCAATCTCGTTCCTTATGGCGCCTTTATTGAAATCGAGCCGGGAATCGAAGGTCTGATCCACGTCTCTGAAATGTCTTGGGTAAAAAATGTCACCGATCCAAACGAAATCGTCAATAAAGGGGATGAAGTTGAAGCGGTTGTTCTTTCTGTTCAAAAAGAAGAAGGCAAAATCTCTCTCGGCATGAAGCAAACAGAGAAAAATCCTTGGGATGAAGTCGAGAAGAAATATCCGATCGGCAGCAGCGTCACAGCTGAAATCCGCAACTTGACCAACTATGGCGCTTTTGTCGAACTAGAGCCTGGCATCGATGGACTGATCCATATTTCCGATCTCAGCTGGATCAAAAAAGTCTCCCATCCTTCTGAAGTCCTCAAAAAAGGGGATAAAGTAGAGGCTGTCGTCCTCTCTGTCGATAAAGAAAGCAAGAAAATCACGCTTGGCGTCAAACAACTCAGCAATAATCCTTGGGAAAGCATTGAAAAGACGATGCCTGTCGGCTCTCTTGTCAAAGGAATCGTCTCTAAAATCACAGCCTTTGGAGCTTTTGTTGAATTGCCTAATGGGATCGAAGCCCTCGTCCATGTGACAGAACTTTCCGATCAGCCTTTTGGCAAAGTGGAAGATGTCGTCAACAAAGGGGAAGAAGTCACAGCAAAAGTGATCAAACTCGATCCTGAGCATAAAAAAATCGCTCTTTCCATCAAGGAATATCTCGTCGACAAAAACAAATTCAACCGCGATGATATCGTCGTCGGAACTACGAAAACTCGAAGCCCTAGCAAAAAAGGGAAAGAGAAACAAGAAAAAGAAAAAGAAGCTGAAGAAGAAGGCTCAACAGAGTGATTGAGAGTTTTTCAGACAGTGAGTGTGGTTTAGGCTAAGAACCTTCGCACTCACTAAGTATCAAATTCATGATTCGGAAGGAAATAATTTAAAGGGACGAGATGAATAAAGATCTAGTTGCCATCTTTGAATACCTCGAAAGAGAAAAAGGGATCAAACGGGAAGTCATCATTACCGCGATTGAAGAATCTCTGCGCGCAGCGGCTCGCAAAAGTGTAAAAGGACTCATCAATGTTTCCGTTCACATCAATCCTAAAACGGGCAATATTGACGTCGTTGCACAAAAAGAAGTTGTCGATAAAGTGACGATTCCCGAAGAAGAGATTTCTTTAGAAGAGGCTCGCAAAATCAATCCGTATTGCGAACTGGGATCTTGGGTCGATATCGCCGTCACCCCTCAAGACTTTGGAAGGATTGCCGCGCAGACGGCACGTCAAATCATCTCACAAAAACTGCGCAGTGCTGAACGGGACGTCATTTACGAAGAATACCGTCACCGGATCAATGAAATTATCTCCGGAACGGTAAAACGGATCATTCGCGGAGCGACACTCATTGTCGACCTCGGAAAAGTCGAAGCGATCATGCCCGACCGGTTCTATCCAAAAACAGAAAAATATAATGTCGGCGACCGCGTCCAAGCTCTGTTATTAGAAGTCAGAGATACTGAAAGCGGCGGCGCAGAAGTGATCCTGTCACGCAGCCATCCTGAATTCGTCGCACAGCTCTTCATTCAAGAAGTTCCTGAAATCAACGATGGGACAATCACGATCGAAAAGATTGTCCGGGATGCTGGATATCGCACCAAAGTCGCTGTCCGCTCACAAGATCCAAAAGTCGATCCTGTCGGAGCCTGTGTCGGGATTCGAGGCAATCGCGTCAAAAACATTATCCGCGAGCTCAACAACGAAAAAATCGATATCATCCCTTATGTCGATGACCCTGCTGTCCTTCTGCAAAATGCGATGCAGCCGATCGAAATTAAGAAGATGTTCATCAGCGATGACAAATCGACAATCAACATTATCGTGAACGATGAAGATTATCCTGCAGCCCTGGGAAAGCGGGGTATGAATGCCCGTTTAAATGGGGATTTGGCCGGCGTCGAGCTTCAAGTTCAAAAGAATAGCCAATATCAAGCAGCGATGAATATCGAGCGTGCGCAAATCGCTCAAAGCGAAGATCCGACACTCGATGAGAAACTTTCTATTGAAGGGATCAGCGGAATGATCATCGCAAGTTTGATCAGCGCCGGGTTTGATACTCCGCGTAAAGTTTTGAATTCAACGACAGAACAATTGGCTAAAATTCCTGAGATCAGTTTACAGATGGCTGACAAGATTTTGGAACAAATTCGCAAAAAGAGGGCTTAAACGTTGGCCAAAAATTTAAAAATTAATGTCAAAAACACCCAACTTGCCGAAGCTCTTCAGCTCGGTAAGATCAGAAAACCTCTCCCCAAAAAGAAGAAAGCTGAAGAATCTGCAAAGGGAGAGGAGGCTGAAAGCGCTACAGCTGCCGTTCCCGTGGAAGAGAAGGCTGCCGCTATCACTCCCCCCGTAAAACAGGTGACACAACCGGCGCCACCACCACCTGAAGAAAAAATAGAGACGCCCCTACCACCGCCTCCCAGACCGCCTGTGCAGCAAACTCCCCCCCCCAGACCATCTGCTCCTCAGCAACAATACCAACAACCATCGAGATATACTCCCTCTCCACGACAGCCTTCCAGTTACCCTCCCAGACAAGAGGGTTATCCTCCTAGACATGGAGGAGGTTATCCCCCCAGACATGAGGGTCCAAGACCCCCAAGATCCCCAAGCCCATCAGGTGCTCCACAATCTGGGGCAGCGCCTCACTACCGCAAACCAGGTTTCGTTCCACCCGCAGGCGCTGGTGCACGCCCTCCTTATCCTCCCCGCCGTCCCTATTCGCCCCATGGCCCTGCGCAAGATCGTGGGTATCGCCCTGCACCGAGCTACAGACCATCGACCGTTCCTCCCAAGGAACCCCCTCCTACTCTTGAAGAAAACAGGGAAAAAAAAGGGGGGAAAACCCATTTTGAAGAGGCAGGTAAAAGCGCCCCTCGTAAACCTGGAGCGCAAAAGGAATTTCGCGAATATAAACCGGCAAAAAAGCAAGAAGAACAACGCTCTTTTGACTCTCGTGATCGACAAGGCCTTCGCGATAGCCTCGAGGACCAGACCTGGCGAAAAAGACGGCCTGCTCATAAAATGCGCCCTCTTCAGCAAGAAGAGATCATCCGTCCTAAGTCGTTAAAAGTGCGCATTCCGATCACTGTCAAAGATCTAGCTGCGGAAATGAAACTAAAAGCATCTCAATTGATCGCTAAACTTTTGATGAAAGGGGTCGTCATCACCTTGAATGATTTTCTCGACGATGAAACGACGATTCAACTTTTAGCCAATGATTTCGATTGTGAAATCACCATCGATACCACAGAAGAGGATCGCCTGCGCATTACCGACAAAACGATCAAGCAGGAAGTTCAAGAATTCCCTCCCGAATCTTTGGTTTTCCGTCCCCCTGTAGTGGCTTTTATGGGACATGTCGACCACGGCAAGACCAGTTTGATCGATGCCATACGCAAATCGAAGCTCGCTGCTGGCGAAGCTGGAGAAATCACCCAACATATCGGTGCATTTAAATGCCGTACCGATGCGGGAGATATCACGATTCTCGATACGCCAGGCCATGAAGCCTTCTCTGCAATGCGTGCTCGAGGGGCTGATGTCACAGATATCATCGTCCTCGTCATCGCCGGTGACGAAGGGATGCGCACTCAAACCATCGAAGCCATCGAGCAAGCCACAGCAGCCAACGTCCCTATCCTCGTCGCTCTTAATAAATGTGACAAACCGAATTTCAATGCAGAAACCGTCTATCGTCAACTCGCCGAGCAAAAATTGCTTCCTGAAACTTGGGGGGGTCAGACCATCACAGTGAATTGCTCTGCAGTGACTAAGCAAGGGATCAAGGAATTGCTCGAAATGCTCGCCCTTCAAGCGGAGGTTCTAGAGCTCAAAGCCAATCCGAATTATCGGGCCCGAGGAACGGTGATCGAATCACAAATGCACAAAGGTCTTGGAGCTGTAGCGACAATTCTCGTGCAAAATGGCACTTTACGATTAGGCGATGCTCTCGTCTTTGCCCAGCAATTTGCGCGGGTTAAAACAATGCATGATGAGCACGGAAGCGAACTCGTCGAGGCAGGACCTTCCACACCTGTGAAAATTACCGGCTTGTCCGATCTTCCCGTCGCTGGCAGTGAATTTATCGTTGTCAAGAGCGAAAAAGAAGCGATGGAGATCGCTGAAAAACGCTCTGAAGGACAGCAGCATGCCCTCCTTCAACAAGCCAAACGGGGAGCTGAAAGTTTCCTTGCTGAGAAAGCCAATGGTGTCAAGAAAAAGACTCTCAATCTCATCTTGCGCGCTGATGTGCAGGGCTCTGTCGAAGCATTGAAAACTTCTTTACTCAAAATCGCCTCTAAAAAAATCGAACTCAACATCATATCTTCAGGAGTTGGTGAAATTTCTGAATCGGATGTTCAGTTAGCCCAAGCTTCCAAAGCGACGATTGTCGGTTTCCATACCCAAATCGAAAGCCATGCTGAAAGTCTGATCAAGGAATTGAAGGTCACTGTCAAGCTTCACGACATCATCTATCACGCCGTCGATGATATCCGTGCTGTGATGCTCAGCATGCTCGACAAAATTCCCCAAGAAACAGATACCGGAGAAGCAGAAGTCAAAGCGATATTCAAAGCCTCTCAACTCGGCATCATTGCCGGTTGTACAGTCACCGATGGGATCATTAAACGCTCTTCCCATCTCCGTCAAGTCCGCGATAAGAAAGTCATCTGGAAAGGGCCGATGCACTCCCTAAAAAGGGTGAAAGATGATGTGCGTGAGGTTTCTAAAGGTTATGAGTGCGGTATCGTTCTGCAAAATAACAATGACGTCAAAGTCGGCGATCTCTTGCAAGCTTTCGAAATCACTTACCTGGAACAAGAACTTTAATGGTTAAAAATCGGATAGCTAGACTCAACTCCCTGCTCCAAGAGGTCATATCAGAAGTGATCCACCGCGACGTGCGCAATCCGCACGTCAATCAATTTGTCTCTGTGACAAGTGTCGATATCACGAGCGATCTCCAGCACGCCAAAGTTCACATTAGTGTGATAGGAACAGCAAAAGAAAAAGAAGAAACGATCGTTGCGCTACAATCGGCTGCAGGCTTTATCGCTATTCAATCTTCTAAAAAAGTTGTCATGCGCTCTTTTCCTAGTTTAACATTCAAGCTCGACACCACGGTCGACACACAAATGAAGATCGACTCCCTCCTCGGCAAGATCAAAGAAGAGCAAAATGCGCGTAAAATGCCCCCTTCCGAGACCCCATGACCTCTCCCTCTCCTTTTGAGGGTATTTTACCCGTCTGCAAACCCATAAAATTCACATCATTCAGTTTAGTGGGCACCCTTCGCAGATTGACCCATATCCGCACGATTGGCCATGCAGGGACATTAGATCCCTTTGCCGATGGTGTCCTCCTCCTCCTCATCGGTAAACGGTACACCAGTCTCAGCAACCACTTTTTGCACCAAGATAAAGAATACCTCGCGACAGTGCACCTCGGAATTGCGACCGATACTTACGATATCGAAGGACAAATCATTTCGCAGAGTCCTTTGATCCCCACCCTTTCTGAAATCGAAAAAACTCTCCTCAAATTCCAAGGAACGATTCTTCAAACTCCTCCGATGTTCTCAGCTAAAAAAGTCAAAGGGAAAAAGCTCTATGAGCTCGCCCGTAAAGGGATCACCATCGAAAGAGAGGCTGTCCCCGTGACCCTCCACATCGAGGTGATCGATTACTCCTACCCCAGGCTGAAACTCAAAGTGGAGTGTTCCAAGGGGACCTATCTCCGATCGCTCGCCTATGATATTGGCATTGAGCTCACCTGTGGAGCCCATCTCTCTTCTTTAACACGTACCCGCAGCGGCTCATTTTCCTTAGAAAATTGTTGCGATGGATCTCGATTATTAGAACCTAATTACGAGTGGGTAAATTATCTTAAAAAGAATGTTTAACAAAAGTTAAAATTAATTAAAGTGAATTGCTATTTATTATGAAATAAGGTATGATTTTCAGAAAAAATGAGGTTTTTTATGACAACAAATGTAAATTTTAACTCAAATAACCAAGTTTCTCGAATCAATCAAGACTATACAATAACAATCCCAATTTCAAAAACGATTTCCGACCTATATAAAAAAGCTTTGTCTTACTTAGAAAGTGCTAAACGCTGGGCTCACGAACACCCTACTAGCTTCAAAACTGTAGCAATCATCTCTGCGGCAGTGGGAATAGGGCTCCTAATGAACCTTCTTTCTTTCAAAACATTCTTTATCGCAAGTGTCATTCTAATCGTGGTCGCCTCAGCAATGACTGTTTCCAAGGGTGTTTCAGATTTTATGAAGTATCCCCTATAAGACGCTTGGGAAACCGAATTGACTTTTCCATTAAATTAAGATATAATTAATGGAAAAGATTAGGTTTTTTATGACTACAACTTTAAATTTTGACAATCCAGTTTCAAGAATTAATGCCGACCAACTAAAAAAAACTTTTTCAGGTTTAGAAAAAGCTCAGTTCTGGATCCACGCACATCCTACTTCCGTCAAAGCGATAGAAATCATCTCCCTGATCGCTGGAATTGGACTCGTGGCAACGCTTCCTTTCACAGCAACCGTTATCGGAGTGGGTGGCATTGCCGCAGCTGCCATCACAGGGGCAGTTCTAATCTTAGCAGCGAGTACCGCCTTATTCGCCTTGGATTTTTTTGCTCCTCCTCATCATGACATGAAGAGCCATGCATTCAAACCTGGCCAATGCGAAGGGGGCAAACTCTATTACGAAGGGGATGTTCCGATCCTGACCTTAGAATCGGACGACCCCTTTAAAGCTGGAAAGGCCCACGGTTATCTTTTAGGCGATTCGATTAATAAAATCACTAAACGCTTCGATCTCGTCCTGCACACTTTCCTCAAGAGACCTCGTGCACAAGAAATCTCCCAAACTTTGTCCACTATTCGGCAAACCATTCCACTGGAATATTTACTCGAGATGGAAGGGCTTGTGCAGGGATATAACCAATGGTCTTCAGAACACAAGTTGTCTTTTCCTAAAAAGCTCTCCGTCGACGATCTTCTTTTGCTCCATTTGATGCCAGATTCCCTCCACTTCAGTCCAAGCCGTTTGCAAGGACAACAAAGGCCTGAATCACAAAGAATACCCATGCTTGCATGCACATCACTTGTCGATCGGGAAGCGGGTGGGTTCAAACTGGCACGCAACATGGACTGGGTCTCCTTGGGACTGGTCGGGACCAACAGTTTAATGATCCATCGCAAACATTCTAATCACCTTCGGAACACCATCGAAGTAGGAACACCCGGAATGGTCGGTATAGCGACTGGGATGAATGACCAAGGTTTATCGATTTCCATGAATGTGTGTCAAGGCGCTACAACTGAGATTCGAGGAATGCCAGCGGTTCTTTATAATCGCCACTGCTTGGAACAGTGTCGATCTATTGCTGAATTAGAGGGTTTTGTCCAGACCCATTCCCCTCTCGGCCCTTACCATCTTACAGCTGTTGATCGGAATCAGGGACAATCTTTCCATTTCTATCAATCCCCTCAAAATAGCCATGTCATCCGCCGCTGGGAACAAAACCGTCCACTAGCGACATTGAACTGCCGTTATAGCCCAGAACTTTCGTGCGGCATGCATTACCATAAGGAGAGAAAAGAGGAACTGACCCGTTTCTTTCATCAAAGAGGAAATCGCCCTCTGGAAGAAGCCCTTTCACTTCCGTATGTCAATAACTGGGAATCGACTCATAGCATCGTGATGCAGCCTCAAACACACACATTCAAAGTGGCTTTCGACAACGCCTATTCCGGCAAGTCGAAATTGCTTTCAGTGCCTATACACAAGTTATTTACCGCTTAAAAATTGTTCCTTGCATCCCGTTTTCTAATTCTAATTTTATCGAAATCAGTTTAAAAAGATCTTGTGCAGTTAAAATCCCGATGAGTTGTTTTCCTTTGACGACAAGAAGGATGGGCATCTCAGATTGATTGATGAGATTGAGAGCCTCTAATGCACTCGTCTCAGGTGTGACTGTTTTAAACTGAGAGGATGAGACCATCACATCTTCGACTCGAGTTTTACCCCAATTTTCGGCAGGGATGAGCTTGATTTCCCTTAAACTGACATACCCGACAAGGGTTCCTTTTTCTGTGACAGGATAGAGGTGGTGATAAGATTCATAGACATACTTTTCGATGAACCCTTTAATCGTGATTTGAGGAGAGACACTGATCGGGTTTTTCGTCATGAATTTTTCGACTTTTTCACCCTGAAGTTCATGACTGATATAGTATTGAGAACGTGAGGCGGCAGCAGCCCTTTGCAAAAACAGGCCTAAAATCACAAACCAAATGCCAGCGATAAAATTTCCAGTAATCAGAGAAAAGATCCCTAAAAAAACCAGAATCATGCCAAATCCCGATCCCATTCGCGTCGCTACTTTTGTTGCCCAGCCCTCATCTTTCTTGATCCACCATAGGATCGATCTGAAGATTCGTCCCCCATCTAATGGAAAGGCAGGAATCAAATTGAAAACAGCTAGAATGATATTGATAAGAGCCAAATACGCGGTGACGGCAACAACTGGAATAGGCCAACCAAAGCGGCGACCGATGAGAGTTAAACCATACAACCCAGCCGAGAGGAGAACACTGACAATAGGTCCTGCAATCGCCATGAGAAATTCGACTTTGGGAGTCTTAGGCTCTTTCTTGATTTCAGCGATACCCCCAAAAATAAAAAGGGTAATTTGTGAAATGGGCAATTTATAATGCTTTGCCACCATCGCATGACCCAATTCATGAAGGATCACGCAGATGAACAGCCCCAGCATCCCTACAACCCCCATCACCCAGTACGTCCCTAAAGAAAGTTGGGGGTAATAATAAGGGAAGTATCCCGCGGCTAGTGTCCATGAAAGCAAAATCGCAATGAACAGCCAACTGAATTCGATGCCGATTTTGATTCCAAAAATTGTAAGAAAATTAAAACGTTTGCCGAACATGCTCTTCCTGTTTATTTGAGCATGTAACAGATGTTCGCGAAGAGCAGCAAGCAAAAAAAATGGAACTTAGATGAATTTTTCTACCACCCGTTCGCTTCGCTTACTAGAGAACACAGAGGTAGAATCAAAAATCATTGGCGCAGCTATCGATGTAAAGTATCTGAAATCTTAGAATTTTTTCTCTGTGTCCTCTGTGCTCTCTAGTGAGCGAAGCGAACGGGTGGTGAAAATATTTTTCTTAACAGATTCTAAGTGAAAAATAGATGCAACAAATTGTTCGAGTTTTACCAATGTTTGAATTCACTTGGGTATGGCAGGTCGTGAAAACTCACGGTCAGGATGGTGAAACATAATCACAGCGGCAACGCCCACGATCGTGAACCCTGCGAGCAATAAAAATGCTCCTTGATAGTTGCCTGTCAAATCGATTAACCAGCCGGTCAAAAGGGGTGCGATAATCCCTGCCAAGGAAAGGCAGCTCGATGTCACTCCTTGAGAGGAAGCTGAGCGTTCTTTTGCCACATCGATATTGACGCTGAAAAATGCAGGCTGCGGCATGAAGCCAAAACCCAGTCCTAAACTTAAAAAAAGGAGAGAGAAGCCCAGAGAATCGGTAAAGCCTAGAAGGACAAAGAAGACCGCTGCCAGGAGCTGGCTGACCCAAATGAGATGAGAGCGCGCCAAACGGCTACTTCCTGTTTTTTGATAAAGCCAATCGGAAATGATCCCACCCGCTTTTAAAAAAAGCGCGGCAGAGAGCCAAGGGATCGTCAAATACCATCCGACACTTTTAAGATTGAGTCCATGTTGAGATAAAAAATATCCAGGTAACCATAATGTGGCAAAAAACAGCATGTATCCAAAGGCGAAATAGGCGACATTATTGGCGACAAGAGCAGGATGTGTGAGAATAAACCGCCAATCCACAGCGCTTTTCTCAGATTGGACCCTCCCCGAGTAGGAGCTGGTGATCAGCTGCTTTTCTCCCTCGCTGACAAAAGAGGATTCTTCTGGACGGTCTCTGAATAACCAGTACCAGACAACTCCCCAAACAACTCCGAGTGCGCAGATCGAAAAAAACATCACCCTCCAGCCAAAATCTGCCACGAGGTATGTGGAGATGGGGGCCCCTATAACAGCGGACAAGGGGATAGCGACAAGCCCTAAAGATAGCGCTCGCGCCCGTTCAACGGGGGGAAGCCAATATCTGATCGTTCTCGACATCGCCGGAAAATGGGGGCCTTCCGTGACTCCAAGGAGAAAACGGAGCCCAATAAATCCCCAAAATCCCCCCGCGAAACCGAGCAAGCCAACACATAACGACCAACTAATTGCGGCAAGTGGCCAGACAAGACGAGCTCCCCAAAGGTCGACGAGCCATCCCCCAAAGGCTGTGAGCAGTACATACCCCAATCCAAAAGCGGAAAGGATCATTCCAAATTGTGTGTCTGTGAAATGAAATTCCTGTTTTAAAGGGTCGATGACAAAGGAAATGGCTGAGCGGTCGATGAAGTTCACAAGTGTGATAAAAAAGACGAGGCTTGCAATGACCCAGCGATAGTGTGTGACCCGAGTATTTTGGATGTTGCCCTTTTTAATTTTTGGAGGAAACTGGATAATTTCTGAACCTTTTGCAACCATGCGATCTCTCCTCGTTTTTTAACTGAACCTCGGTCTCTTATGGCCTGTCCAGTTCATATTAATAATTGTGACTTAAAGTACCAACCGCAAAATTTTACCTTCCCACGACATTTTGGAAAAGGTTATAACTCAATTCAGAAGATCAACTCAACATCTTGGTCATCCAATAAAATTTTTTCTGTAAAGGATTCTAGCCGGATCATCTGCTCCTTTGGCAAGGGATGCGCTCTTCCCAAATACGTGGCAGAAACGGTCTTTAATTGGATGGAGTAGGCGCCTTCGGAGGGAAGACAGATCCCATGGGCAGGAAAAAGGTAAAACCCATCCCCTTTGACCAGACGGCCCATAAGAGAGAATGGACGACCAAGACAATCTTCTACTTCCTGAAAAGCTCCTTTAGCGATCGATGCACGGATCCTTCCAGAAGAGACGGGGGCGTTGCCGACCCATGTTTTTGGAAGATAATCGACTGCGAAGTCATGCTCAGATCCAAAATTTTTTACGTTGGGTTCATCCCCTTTTCTATTTTTGCCAAAAGTGGACCCGGTGCCAAGCACAAGATGGGAAAAGCCAAGCCGATTTTTAAGTTGCAGTAAAAATTCTTCGAAAGTTGTTTTGGCAAATTCAAAAGTGAAAGGGATGAGGATCACGATGTCAGCTCCATAATCAGCGAGATATTTCACTTTTTGAAGCGGGGGACAGATCAAGGGAGCTGGACGATCTGGAGTAAAGAGATGGGAAGGGTGGTTAAAAAAAGTGAAGACAACGAGCATCCCATCTAGGGGCAATTTTGATCTCAGATGTTTGAGAAGAGCTTGATGGCCGAGGTGAACTCCATCGAAATTCCCAATCGTCAGACCACTGGGTTGGGAAAGAGAGGAGATATCATTGAAATCGGTGATTAATAGCATAGGACTTCATCATACTCGATCTCAATAATTGCACACCATTCCCGCAGCGGATTAAAAATTTCTATATACTTTCTATAAAATATCACAATAAGTAAACTTTTAAGATCTGAGAAACTTTGTATTTTAAAAGGGGTTTTGTGAAAATTAAATTTTTTTATCTCGTTTTTTTCCTTTTTCCACATCTATTTGCATTTACTGCCTCCCCCCTTTTTCATGCGATCATCGCAGAAAAATGGCTCGCTGCTTTTGAAGATTATAATGAAGAGGATAAACAGGCTTTTTTCCTGGGGACACTATTTCCCGATATTCGATATTCCGCTGGACTGCTGAGAACAGCCACTCACGAACCTGGATTCACTTTAGAAGAAATCAGGGCCATTCAAGATCCCTTTTTAAAAGGGATGCGGGTGCATGTTTTCGTCGATGAGGAGCGGGAAATTTTTTTTTCAAAACAAAAAGCATTACATTTTTACGATGCAATACCTGGGGATCGCGTTCTTCATTTAAAATTTTTAGAGGATGAAATTTTATACTCGATGCGAGAAGAAGTCGCCCCTTTATACATCAGCAACTATCTGCAACACATCGACAAATCTGAGCTTAAATTCAATATCCCTCTTGAAATCTTGCAAAATTGGCATCAACTCAATAAAGATTACTTAAGCATGAGGCCAAGCGATGCTCTGGCAAAATTAATTGCATCCCATCGCGGATACGCAAATATCTCTGTCGAAATCACACAAGTTTTTTACGAAGTGATGTGCCAATTCCGTGAAAATCCGCAAGCAGTCGAATATGTTTCTTCAGCAATTGCTGAGTTTGATAAAATATTTAGTTACGGGCATTAATTGCTTGCCAATAGAGCGGCTATTGCCTATTCTTTTTGCAAATTAAATCAGTAAATTTAAAAGATTATGGCTGGACTTTCTTGCGGTATTGTCGGACTTCCTAACGTGGGGAAATCGACCCTTTTCAACGCCCTGACTAAAAAAGCAGCTCAGGCTGCCAATTATCCCTTTTGCACAATCGATCCCAATGTCGGGATCGTCGATGTCCCCGATCCACGCCTGGCCGTTCTTTCCAAGATTTCAAAAAGTCAAAAGCTTGTCCCTGCGACCATCACCCTTGTCGATATCGCAGGTCTTGTCAAAGGGGCCTCTGAAGGGGAAGGGCTAGGTAATCAATTTCTCGCTAATATCCGCGAGACAGATGCCATCGTCCATGTCGTGCGCTGCTTTGAAAATGACGATGTGATCCATGTCGCTGGCAAAGTCGATCCGATCGCCGATATCGAGGTGATCAATTTAGAACTTGTCCTATCTGACCTCCAGATGGCAGAAAACATCGTCTCCCGCCTTGAAAAACAGATGAAAGGGAAAAAAGAGCTCATCCCTGTCGTCGAGACGCTCCGAAAGGCGATCTCCCATCTCAACCAAAATAAACCCCTCAGAACATTAACCCTCACCGACGAAGAAAAAGAGTTCATCCAGGATTATCCATTCCTGACAGATAAAAAAGTCCTTTACGCCTGCAATGTCTCAGAAAGTTCACTCCCTTCGATGGAGAACGAGTATGTTCAAAAAGTGCGCGAATATGCCACTGCAGAAGGCAATTGGGTGATCCCGATTTGTGCTAAGCTCGAAGAAGAGGTGGCTCAATTTAGCGACGAAGAAGCTGTCGAATTCTTAAAATCACTCGGGCTGGAAGAAACTGGATTGAACCGCTTAATCAAAGCCGCTTATCTCATTCTCGGCCTTATCTCCTATTTAACGACGGGAGAGATCGAAACTCGCGCTTGGACGATTCGGCGGGGCACCAAAGCCCCTGAGGCTGCAGGAAAAATCCATACCGACATCCAAAAGGGATTCATCCGTGCCGAGGTCGTTTCCTATGCCGACATGGTCGCGTGTCGCGGACGTGCTGGAGCGCGAGATGCAGGTAAGCTCCGTGCTGAAGGGAAGGACTATATCGTCCAGGATGGGGATGTCATCGAGTTTTTACACCAATGACAAATCAACTTTTATTTATCAGCTGCGCCGACCATCTCGAGCCATTGCTTACTGAAGAGCTCAAGGCTTTAGGCCTTGTCGATTTGAAATTGGGTTTTCGCGGTATCTATGCTCCAAACACGCTTGAAAATATCTATAAAATCAATTACTTAAGCCGTCTTGCAACACGTGTTTTATTGCCACTCGCTCAATTTCCTTGCCCTGATACCGACACTCTTTACAACGAAACAAAAAAAATTCCTTGGCTAGATTATCTCGACGAGACAAAGACGATTGCCATCGACGCGAACATCAACCATCCTCAAATTCGCCATTCCTTATACGGTGCACAGCTCGTCAAAGATGCGATTTGCGATCTCATCCGCGAAAAAAAAGGGGCTAGACCCTCCGTCGATGTCAAAAATCCCGATCTTCAACTCAATATTTTCATTCAAAAAAACCGTGCAACGTTGAGTTTAGACACCTCAGGTGCTCCCCTTTACAAACGGGGATGGAAACAAGGGAACGTCGAAGCTGGCCTCCCAGAGACACTCGCTGCAGCGATCTTGATGCGCGCCAATTACTCCCAGCGAGAAATTCTCTGCGACCCCTTTTGCGGCTCTGGCACTTTTTTGATCGAAGCTGCTTGCATGGCCACGCAAACTCCTGCGGGTTACTTTCGAAAGAAATGGGGATTTTTCAATTTACCCTCTTTTAAAGTCGCCGAATGGGAAGAGTTTAAATCCCATTGGGATCAAAAGAGGAGGCCTGTCCATTCCCAAACCATTATCGGCGCCGATAGCGATCCCAAAGCGATCAACTTATGCCGAGAACACGTACAAAAGGCAGGCTTTGAAAAAGAAGTCCTCCTCCTCCACAGCCAAATCTCCAAACTCTCACCTCCCCGCTCCCCTTCACTTGTCATCTCCGATCCCCCCTTCGGGAAACGGATGCTCGCCCCGACACAGATCTACCAGGATTTCGGTCAATTTTTACAAACCCGCTGCCCAGCCACCCCTTGGGCCTACCTACTCACCTCTTCGTTCCATTTGGTCAAGGCGACTGGCCGTGCCGTCCTGTCTGAATGGCCACTGCAACATGGCGGCCTCGATGTTTCGCTTTACCAATTGAAGAATTAATTCGTTAAAACTGCTGTCAAATTTTAAGACCTAAATGTCCTGCTGCATACTTATGTAAGACGCTTGCAATAAGGGTTTGATAGGGCAATCCTTCAAAAGCTGCTATTTGCTTAATATTAAATATATCAGTGCTGGATAATCGAATGTTAATGCGCACATCTTTACGCAGAGTTTTAGCTGCTGTTTTTCGCGCACGAACTTTTCCTTTTTCGACATTTTTTATTGTTTTCCACTCATCTTTTTCAAAAGAGGATAAGAGCTCCTTTTCCTCATGATCAAGATCGATTTGCTGTGATTTTTTATTTCTTTTCATAGGCATCACCCCCCTTCGTAGACTCAAAATTAATAGTCCATTAATGTCTGCCTTTTGTCAACGGAGAACGGCGAGTGCTGAGATTCGAAACGGATTGCGGCTCTCTTTCAGTGGGAAATCCTCTGAAAGAATATTTGGATGGCATTTTTCAATTTGTGTTTATATATTATTTTAATTTGATAAATATTTAATTTTAATAGTTGTTTTCATCATCAATTAACTTTATAATTATGAACAAATATTTTTAAGGAGATTGCATGCCATCAACTATTTCTGCAGTACAGCAAACACAACAAAATACTCAACCTCTTGTGAGGGGCAATCATTCTTCGATCAATCAACACATCAGTCAGTTGGAACCGATGAGTTCGTCCACGAGTTCGATATTTTCCAGGGTTCTCTCTCCGAATACAAAACCAGAACGGACAAGCCCAAAACTTCGAGATCTTGAAGATAAATGCAACAAAATACGTGAGTTGAAAGAAGCCCTTGATAGAGGAGATAACGTATTAGCACACAAAAAATTCTCAGAGCTTCCCTCCGACTCTAAGGGTTTTCTGCATTGGGCAGTATGGTTTAAAGATTGGCTAGCGAATAGAAACTCCCATCTGATGAGTGATCCGAACTATGGCACAAACCAGATTAAAGGCAATCGCCTCCTTACTTTGAGGGAGTCTACTGACAAAGTGATTTATTTAAGAGGTGGTCATTTGGTAGAGCAGCTACTGTTTTCTGTAGAAGAACAACTCAGTGTCCAAAAACAAACAGAGAATGTAAAAATACTCGATGAGATCGACGGGCTGATTCGGCAAGGAAGAGACAAAAATACGATTTTGACCAAGTTCGAAGAGTTGCCCTTGCAGCTGCAATGGAAAATTCACGAAGAGATTCAGGACGCAGCTGCAGGCGGCAAGAATCTCGGCTATGAATGGGGAAAAAACAAGCTCTATGCACAGCCAGCAGCGGTGCTTAGGGAACTCAAGCCGGGAAGTCACCACACATGGTTGCAACATTATACGCAGGCCCAAAAGGAGCTTTTAGATCTTTGTGACCTAACAAAGGATAGGATCGAACTTGCAAAAATGGATCTCCTTTTCCCACAGGCTACTCAGCAAGCCCAGAAAGAGGAATTGAAGAAATGGTTGGCGCCGAGAGTTCGTGAATGGGTGTGTTCAGCTGAGGCTGCGCGGGCACAAGAAGCTGTGAAGCCCCAAGGAGAATGTTATGGAGCGCATTACAAGAATGGATTGACGACCTTCCGCCTATCTTCGCAGGATGCTCGAGAAGTGACTGTAGTGTTAACGGCGTATGGAAGAGAAGAGTGCCGCCTTTCGATGAAGCAAAACAGCAACGGCGAATGGGAAACTATAACTGCCGAAGCAAAGCCGGGAAGAACTTATTTCTACTTGATTAAAGACCGTAAGGGCGTTGAAACAAAGTACAACATCGACCACTTTGGTTTTGGCAAAGTCTATGTGCCAGAGGTCAATGAACACCAGTCTGTCGTTGTTAACTCTGAAAAACCGCAGGGAACGGCGGTTACACTCAACAGTTCTCTGCCGCAAGGCAATCATGCAAAACTCTACGAGTCGCGAGGAGCGCATTACAAGAATGGGTCCACAACCTTCCGTGTCTACGCGCCACAAGCCCAAGAGGTTTCAGTCCTATTGACAGCATGGGGAAACCAGCAGCATCGCCTTAAGATGCAGAAGAACGCTAAAGGGGAATGGGAAATGACAACTCCCTTAGCGCAACCGGGAAGAACTTATCTTTACTTAGTCAAAGACTGTAACGGAAAAGAAATGTCGCGCACAGACCCCTTTAGTTTCAGCACAGTCAGCGTGCCAGAAGTGGGTCAGGTGCATTCTGTCGTCGTCGATACAGCAAAATATCGATGGAACGATCACGGATGGATGGCGCACAGAGCCAAAACTGATCCTTTAAAGGCTCCCTTGGCGATTTATGAGCTACAATTGAAATCGTGGAAGAGCGGTACGGAGAAGCCACTTAATTTTAGAGAAATGGCCCCCCAGTTGATCGACTACTGCAAAAGAATGGGATTTACGCATGTAGAAGTCTTTGGACTTCTCGAACATCTCCACAAAGATGCAAGAGGATATCAAGTCGCTAATTTCTTTGCGCCTTACCGAGAATGCGGAGGATCCGATGACTTTAAATACCTGGTCGATCAGCTGCACCAGAAGGGAATTGGGGTGATTGTCGATTGGATCCCGACCCATTTCCAGGATTACCATCAATCCCCTTCGTTTTCCGTTTCGATGCATGAATTTGATGGAACGAATATGTTTGCCGGGGAAGGATCTCCATGGGGAACACGCTACCTGGATTATAGCAAGGAAGAAACACGCAGGCTGATGTTCGCTAGCGCCATGTATTACCTTGATAAATTGCATGTCGATGGAATTCGTTTCGATGCGATCAGCCAATTGGTCCATAGAAATGGAAGAGATATTCCTGCAGGGCTTTCTTTCCTCAAAGAGCTCAATGATTCTATCCGCACAAACTATCCTGGCGTGATGACAATCGCTGAAGAGACAGAAGGATTTCCGAATGTCACCAAGCCGACGAAAGAGGGTGGACTTGGGTTTGACATGAAATGGAACATCGGCTGGAGCCATGATACGCGCAATCTATTACGTACCCCCTACCATGAAAGACCACACCACTGGCAGCACAAGGTCATGAACTTTTTAAATGGAGTTCAGCATGGCGAGAAAGTGATCCTCACCCATTCCCATGACGACACCGATTCTGGAGAGAATGATAACAGCAAAACTCTGATGCAATGCGTCGCTCATGGACGGCAAGAAGCGGAGAAATTCGCTGACTTGAGGAACTTCTTCTCGTGGCAAACATTGGCACCGAGCTGGGGACACATGGTTCATATGGGTGACGAGTTTGGTCAAAGAGAATCCTGGTATCAAAGATTTCGCAAAAATGCCCCCAGCGTCGACTGGTCTTTGGAACATCATCGAGGACACAATGGAGTGCAACAGTGTGTCGCCGACCTCAACATCCTTTATCGAAGCCGGCCAGAATTATGGGCAAAACCTGATAGCAGTTTCGAACTGATCGCCGACCATCCCTCCAACGCCGTTGTCGCTTACCATCGGGGAATGAAAGATGGCAAACGTGTGGCTGTCGTCCACAATTTTTCGAACAAAGGGTATGATTCCTATGATATTCCTTTGCCTTCCTCGAGTACCCTCAGCAAATGCATTCAAAAAGCGAGCGAACTCTTCAGCTCCGATCATCTCAAATATGGAGGCTCAGGAAGATTCGAGAATCGCAACGTCACGGTGATCCGTAATCCTCGTGGAGAGGCGACCCATTTGCGAATGGCACTTCCTCCCCTTTCTACGGTAGTATTGGAAGAGCAATTACATTAGAAGATTTCCCGTAAATTTACACATTTAGCGCAAAGACGCGAACACACATTTACGCATAAGTTTTTTTGACAAAAAAAACGTGCGTAAAGGTGTGATTGCGGCTTGGCGTTGATATGCCAGATTCTACCGCAAAGGAACGAGATTACCAAGAAATTTGCAACCCTTGCAAATTCACGAGCTGCACCATCTCTTCAGGGTCGAGTTGGTTGTTGGCAAGGTCAAGGATTTTCAAATTCACGAGCTGCACGATCTCTTTAGGTAAAGTGGCGAGTTGGTTGTTGGCAAGGTCAACTCCTTTCAAATTCACGAGCTGCCCGATCTCTTTAAGTAAAGTGACGAGTTGGTTGTTGCGAAGGTTAAGCCATTTCAAATTCACGAGCTGCCCGATCTCTTCAGGTAAAGTGACGAGTTGATTGTTTTCAAGGTCAATGGTTTCCAATTTCACAAGCTGCCCGATCTCTTTAGGTAAAGTGACGAGTTGGTTGTTGCAAAGGTGAAGGGTTTTCAAATTCACGAGCTGCCCGATCTCTTTAGGTAGGATGGTGAGTGTTAAATCGGAAAGATCAAGAGCGACTATTCGATCAGTTACCCGGTTATTCTTCATCATCCAGGTGCGTATTACACTAGCTCTTTGAGCCAGGTTCAGCTCATTGTCAAGCGCAGGCATCTCATTCGCGCGGATGTGCGAAGCTAGCTTGTCAAAGAATCGAACGAGATTTGCATCCTCGACTACCTTCACGATTGGATGCAGGTCTAAAGGAGATGTTTGACACAAAGCCTTAAGGGGCGATTTCTCAATCAAACAATTTATGTTCAAGAACTCGGTGCTATTCTTGAACTTGGTACTATTCATGACTTTGTGATAAGTTTGCTGCACAGCTTGTAGACTATTGGCAGCAGCTAGAGGCATGAATTGGCGAATCTTTGCGTTTTGAAAGTAGGCCTGTTCAATCAAAAAATAGGAGTTCTGACTGACCTGATACCAATGTTTACACACTTCGGCGTTAGACGGCCTCCCTGAAAAGGCCAGGATGCGCGAAGTACATTTATCGTTCAAAAGGTGCAGATTTAGTGTAGAGTATCTCTGCATTGGAATAGCCGCAGGCTGAAGAGTTAGGGTCACTGTAGGGCGACTAAGATAATCTGCTGCTTGATTTATGGACATTTTTGCCTCAACTTAAATATTTCTAAATTTACATCGATTTGTTGTAATAAAACAGTTGATATTTATGCAAGCTGGAAATGCATATCATATACCCAAGAAAGTTGAAGAATCGGTAAAACTCGAACAATTTGTCGCATTTATTTTTGACCTAGAATCTATTAAGAAAATATTTTCACCACCCGTTCGCTTCGCTCACTCGAGAGCACAGAGGACACAGAGAAAAACATCTAAGATTTCATCCGGCGAATACCTTCTTTCAGGTACTTTACGTTGAAATTGATCAACAACCCGATCTTGCAACCCGACAATTTTAGATAAGACAATAGCTGAGCCTCATGGATCGAAGCAAGATTACTTACTGATTTGATTTCTACAATGACCTGATCCTCCACAATTAGATCAGCACGATATCCACAGTCAAGTATCACATCCTTATAAAATATGGGTATCGACTTCTGCAATTCGACTTTCAACTTTCTCAGTCGCAGTTCGTAGATTAGACACGTTTCATAGGCCGATTCGAGGAGTCCAGGGCCTAATGCTCGATGAATATCGATAGCTGCGCCAATGATTTTTCCTGTTACAGTTTTTGATTCTTCCTCTGTGTCCTCTGTGCTCTCTAGTGAGCGAAGCGAACGGGTGGTAAATTCATATAAAACTCCATCTTAATAAGACGGGGTAGGTGCCTTGGTGAATCGAAACGGACTCAGCAGCGAGTGTCGATATCGTACATAAAGCGATATAACCTTAATCCGATCACAGATTCTTCGATCTCGTTCTCTTTTATGTAGAGCCCTAAGTTGGACTCGTTCTTCATCGCTCAAAAAATTCATGTGAACATTTTGGCAGTCAAGCGGAATTTTTAGAAAGTTGAATTTTCACTCACGATCGGTATAATCTGAAGTGAGCGCTTGAAGAGTTGCCGCTAAAAAGTCTTTGCCTTTATAGAAATCGATGATTTTTTTTCTCGTCTGCAGAAACTCCTCTTTGATCTGATGAGTCTCAGGATCATCTAAGGCAGCGCAAAAACCAGGAAACATGATGAGTTCTAGATTTTTCAAATGATCCCCAGTGATGTATGCACTTATCCACCCTATCTCTTTGTATTTGCCATCCAACTCTTCAAATTCTTTTTCCCAAGGATCACCAAAATTGCATTTTTTACAAAAACTCATCCGTTCCTCTTTAGATGCAAGTTGAGATCTCTGATGAAACAAATAAGCATTATTACGTCCAAATCCAAAGAGAATTCCCATTAAAAGGTCGTGATCGCATAACACCTTTGAAAGGAGCGATTTTTCCATCCCTTCCCTTAAAAGCTCTTCCCCTGTTACATCACGATTCAAAATCCTTTTAAAATCATCGGCATGGTGTTGTACCTTTTGCAAAAAGCTTTCCTTATTTATGAAAAAACTATTCACTTCCAATTCTGTCTCGTCGTAAAGAAAAACAAATCGTTTCATTGGAAAAAACTTTTCGTATTTTTTCCAGGTAACAAATCCGTTTTCAGACTGGATGCGACGTGGAGAAATCGAGTAAAGAAAAGAGGAAAAACTTTTAAAAGGATAAAGTTTTTTATCTTTCCCAGTAAGTGCCATGGGTTTTCCTCCAAAAAGAACATAACCCATTTCTTCCCAACCAATATATTCTCTAAAGAAATATTCTAAGCGCTCTTTATCCTTTTGGGGCATCATTTCTAAAATTTTTGACACCTCTTTCCCTTCATAAGCGGAAAGAGGTGGTTCATTCCAGATTTGAAAGCCAGTGATGACTACAGTAAGAGCTAGAGCAAGCGAAAAGATCCACCTCGATTTCTTCTGAAAAAATGGTCGCGAGCTTTTAGTCATCGGAAGGTCTTGGTTCTCCACATTTTTTTTTGCACTCCTTCAATCAAAAAAAGTAACAGGATGACCAGGATGGTCAGGATAAAAAATCCCCTTCAGGATTTTCGTTTTTATTTTCTATCCTAGCCATCCTGGTCATCCTGCTATTTTAATTTCTTGTCGCCCTAAAAAAACTCAGGTGGTCCCTGGAGCCCCGATATGTTTGAACTTGTCCCTTACACTGCTTTGGATCTTAAGGTGTGTTCTTTCTTGGTCAGTCAAAAAATGCATACACACATTATGCAGTCAAGCAATTTTTCCTGCATTCAAATTTTTCATCCGCGAAGGGCATATTCAAGCGCTTTAAAAAAAGTCTAATGTCTTGTGCCCGAAAACCCTCCCATTTCACTTGACCCAAAGGGAGCTTCTCCTATACATTGCAAGGAGACGTTAGAGATGATTCATGGCTGAAAAAACAGAAAAGGCGACCCCGAAGAAGCTGCGCGACGCGCGCAAAAAGGGACAGGTCGCCAAATCGCAAGACTTCCCTTCCGCTTTCACTTTCATTGTCTCGATTGCCACGGTGATCATCAGCTCTGGCTATCTTTTTCAAGCCTTGGCCTCTTATATCATTTCTATGTTCAGGCTCTCTAGCACTAATGTCGATTTGCAAAATCGTGCCGGGGGTATTTTTTCTGAGGCAATCCAAGTGATTTTCAATACGAGCATGCCCATCATGGTGTTGACGGCGTGCGTTGGGCTTTTGACCAACTTTTTGATCGTCGGCCCGATGTTTTCTGTCGAAGCGATGAAGCCCGATATCAAACGGCTCAATCCAGTCACAAACATCAAAAACCTCTTTAAATTTAAGACCTTCTTCGAGCTTTTAAAATCGATTTTTAAGATCTCCGGCGCTCTCATTTTAATTTATTCCGTCGTCTGGTACAGTATCCCAGAAATCGTCTCTACGGCTGCACTCCCAGTGATAGGAAGTGCGATGGTCTTTTCCGACTTCTTGATCAAAGTGATCATCCGCGTTGGCATTTTCTTTTTGATCATCGCTATTTTTGACCTCGTTTTCCAAAAAAAGAATTTCGCAAAAGAAATGAAGATGGAAAAATTCGAGGTTAAACAGGAATTTAAAGATACGGAAGGCGATCCCCAGATCAAGAGCAAACGGCGCCAGACAGCTCAAGAGATCGCTTACCAAGAAGGGCCGATGTCGGTCAAGCGGGCAAAAGCGGTCATCACCAATCCGATTCACATCGCCGTCGCTGTCGAATATAATTCCCGAGACGGAACCTGCCCCAAAGATCGTGACTATGGGGAAGGGAACCGTTGCCGACTATGATCATGAAAATTGCGCAAGAAAATGGAATTCCGATCATGCGAAATGTGACTTTAGCACAAACTCTTTTTGAAAAAGGGAAAATCAGTGAATATATTCCTGAAGACACCTATCAAGCTGTAGCAGAGATTCTCCGCTGGCTGGAAGGGATCGAAACACTTGAGACAACAGGTTTGGAGCTTTTTAAATGAAGAATTTCTTAGAACGGCTCGCTCGTACCCTCGGGGGAGAGAAAGCACTTAATATTATCAATTCTTCCAGTGACATCGTCTTGGCACTATTCATCATCGTGCTGATCATGATGATCATCATCCCCGTGTCCCCTCCAATCATCGATAATCTGATCGCCTTGAATATGACCATTTCGATCGCCCTGTTGATGGTGGCCCTCTATATTCCAAAAGCTGTGCAGCTCTCGATGTTCCCTTCGCTGCTCCTCATCACCACGCTTTTCCGACTTGGGATCGAAATCTCTGCGACCGGCAGATTTTGCTCCATGCCAATGCAGGGCATATCATCTTTGCCTTCGGAAATTTCGTCGTCGGGGGTAATTTTGTCGTCGGCGGCATTATCTTCCTGATCATCACGATCGTTCAGTTCATCGTCGTGACAAAAGGTGCCGAACGGGTCGCTGAGGTCGCTGCCCGCTTCACTTTGGACGCGATGCCCGGTAAACAAATGAGTATCGATGCCGACATGCGCAGCGGGATCATCGATGCCACTCAAGCGCGCGATCTGCGCCTTGGCTTTGACCAAAGAAAGCCAGCTCTACGGAGCGATGGACGGTGCGATGAAATTCGTCAAAGGGGACGTCATCGCCGGTATCGTCATCGCCGTCATCAACATCGTCGGGGGGTTGATCATCGGGGTCGCCATGCATGGGATGACTGCTCTTCAGGCGGCCAAAACGTATACCCTGCTCTCGATCGGCGGCGGCCTTGTCGCGCAAATCCCTTCCCTTTTGATCTCACTTACCGCGGGTATCGTCACAACACGCGTCTCCTCTGAAAAGAAAGACTCCCATCTCGGGAAAGAGATCTCTAGCCAGCTTCTCAATCAGCCGAAAGCGATCATGCTCGCTTCAGGTGTGATGTTTATGATGGCCTTCATCAAAGGCTTCCCTACTGTGATTTTCATCGTCATCTCTGTGGTCTTATTCGCAGTTGGCTTTACTGTTTGGTACAATGCCAAGAAAGCGACTGGCTAAAGCGCAAGCTGGAATGACATCTGCCAAGGTGGAGACCGATGTTGAAGGACATACCGTCATCCGCGGCGGTGTGGACGACTATGCTCTCACCCTGCCTGTCATCCTCGAAGTGGGAAAAGTGCTCTCCAACACGATCCGGAAAGAAAAACAGGGGTCGACCTTTATCGAGGACATGATCCCCAAAATGCGCCATGCTCTCTATCAAGACCTAGGCGTTCGCTTTCCAGGTGTCCATGTGCGCACCGATTCCCCCACTTTAGAAACCGATGAGTATTCGATCTATCTTAAACGAAGTGCCCATCGTCCGGGGCAAGATCATGGAAAATGCCCTTTTGACCACAGAAACTGCAGACAATCTGCGCCGGTATAATATCCCCTTCACGACGACAAAGAATAATATCGGTCAACCCTCCGTTTGGGTCGATAGTAAATATCAGGAAATTTTGCAAAAAGCGGGGATTAAATTTTGGAAGCCTCTCGATGTGATGATCCTCCACCTCTCCTATTTCTACCGGCAACACGCTGCAGATTTTATCGGCATCCAGGAAGTCCGCGGCATTTTGGAATTCGTCGAAAAATCGTTTCCCGATCTCGATTAAAGAAGTCACACGCCTTGTCCCCCTGCAAAAACTGACTGAAATTTTCAAGCGGCTGGTCCAAGAGCAGATCTCGATCAAAGACCTACGGACGATTTTGGAAGCGCTTGTCGAATGGGCCCAGACAGAAAAAGACACTGTTCTGCTGACAGAATATGTCCGTTCTTCTTTAAAACGGTATATCAGCTACAAATATTCACAAGGGCAGTCGATCCTATCGGTCTACCTGCTCGATCCCGAAATCGAAGATATGGTCCGAGGTGCCATCAAGCAAACGTCAGCAGGCTCTTATCTTGGCCTTGGATCCCGATTCTGTACAATTGATTCTGCATTCGATGCGCACCACCATTGTACCCACTCCTGTCGGTGGCCAACCTCCCGTCTTGCTCACAGCTATCGACGTGCGACGATTTGTGCGAAAACTCATCGAAGGGGAATTTCCCGACATGGCTGTCGTCTCTTATCAGGAAATCGTGTCCTGAAATCAGAATCCAGCCACTGGGCCGCGTACAACTCTCTTGAGATAAACAATGGCCGAAGACGTCACCCCACCTTCTCGGATCCAACCCACACAGCTCGACCTGGCAAAATCACAGCTACCTGGTCTGGGCAATCCAATTCAAAGAGAAAGTGAAGGGGTGTTTCAAGCTTGGATCGATGAAGGGGCATTCAGCCTCGGACTCATGTCACGCCGCTTCGAACCCCTGGAAATTAAACGGAGACGGACTGCGCGGGAAGAAGAGGCGGCAAAATCGGAGCATAAAGAAGATGTCCTACAAGTTCATCGCCTCGAAGAAGTGACTGAGCAATTCAGCCGAAAAAACCCTGAGCTGCAAAACCGCTCCCTCCTTTCACTGCGCGCTCGCATCACTGCGCGAGATACCCGAGAGGATATCTTGCGCAAAGTCCTCGAAATGTATCCCGATCTCTCCCTTGCAGATGATGCCCTCGACTTTTTGCTCCTGACAACCGATGGGAACCTGGCCGCAGAGGTGCGCGCTGCAAAAGATGAGCTGAATCTCCTCCATGGCAGAGAGATCAAAGCGGGAAAAAATATCGCTGAGCAAGCGCGCGAATTTTCAAAACAGGGCTTGGGGACGCCGACAGGTTTGCGCAACCTCTATCGTGAAGTCACCGGCAACCCGCGCGATGCCAATACCCTTTTTAATGAGCTGACCTCCCAGTTCAACTTTGATAAAATGAAAACCGTGATCGACTTTCTATTGCATTCGTTGGGAGGAGATCTTAAATCCAAAGGACCTTCCATCGATCCCGGTGAGCTCCATCGACTCTTCTCTGAGTCGCGTAAGCTTCAAGGGATCCTCGGCATTTTCCGCTTTTTCAAATCACGCATGAATCTCATCAGTTCAGCATTCGAGAGGCAAGGGTTGCAGCTACCAGCACGGCTCACGTTTGAAATGTTAGCCAAGCAGTTCATGAAAGCTGTTCAAGAACGGTACCCTTCTGCTGACAAGATCTTGCAGCTGGGGATCCACCTCGGCCTTTCTGAAGAGCTTCTCGCACAAATCATCATCCTTACACAAATGCGTGACGGGATGCGGCAGGTGGCTCCAAGACTTTTTAAATCTGATCAACACCGTCAAGATCTCCTCAATGCTTTCCTCGACGCTATCGAAGAATTAGATGAACGTAACGAAGAAGAGGAGGAGGAGGAAGAAGAGGAAAAAGAGAAAAAAGAAGAGGAAGAAAATCAGTGATCGATCGATTTGAACAACTATTAAATGAGCTAGGCACCCAATACACCACCCCCTTGCATCCCGATAAAAAAGGGGCCTGTAAGCTCATGATGGATGAGAATTCCCACATCCAGCTCGAATGCGACGCCCATCAAGAAAACCTGCTCGTCGCTGCTTTTATCTGCGATCTCCCTCCCGGAAAATATAGAGAAAATATTCTCAAAGATGCTCTCAAAGCCAATGCCCCCTCTCTTAAAAATGGAATACTCGCTTATTCTGACCGGAATAACCAACTCGTCCTCTTCTCCTACCTCCCTATGTCGAGTTTAAATGGAAAAAAACTCGCTGAATTCCTCACCATTTTTCTCGATAAGGTGAAGAACTGGCGCATCGGTGTCGAAACTGGACACACCTCCCACCTCGTTAAGTTTGAAAAAACTTATGGATGAATTAACAAACACCCTTTTCCATTCCATCACTGGGAAATCCTGGGAAAAAATTGGCGTGAGAAATCACCACGGCATTAACCTCCCCCTTTCCGCCCTACATAGTGAAAAAAGCTCTGGGATTGGAGATTTTTTCGATCTCATTCCCCTGATCGACTGGTGCCAAAGCTTAAAAATCGATTTCATCCAGTTGCTCCCTCTCAATAATTCCAATTCTGAATCAGATCCTAGCCCATATAATGCCATCTCCTCGTGTGCCATCAATTTTCTTTACCTTTCCCTGCACGCTTTGCCTTACATTGAGGAATTGCCAGAACTCAAGAAAAAGCTTAAAGACTTTACTCAACTCAACGAGGCCTCCCGAATCATCTACACCGATGTCTTGACACATAAATCAGATTGGCTCCGCACCTATTTCGACGAAGTGGGATCGAAACTCTTAAAAAGTGAAGAATTGAAACAATTCGTTTCCCGTTATGAGTGGGTCAAATGCTATTCTCTCTTTAGAGTCCTAAAAAACCAATTGAGCAATACCTCATGGAAGACGTGGCCAGAAGATTTGCGCTATCCATCTCCCACAAAACTCCAAGCCTTATATGAACAACATGAGCGGGATATTTCGTTTTATGCGGTGATGCAATACTTGTGCTTCATCCAACTCAAAAAAATTAAGGAATATGCCAATCTCAAAGGGGTCTTTTTGATGGGGGATCTCCCTATTCTTCTCAGCAGCGAAAGTGCCGACTCCTGGCAATATCCTGAATATTTCGATCATCACCTCGCTGCAGGAGCCCCTCCCGATATCTATAACTCTTTCGGACAAAACTGGGGATTTCCCATATTCGATTGGGATGCTTTGAGAAAAAATCACTTTTCATGGTGGAAACAAAGGCTCGATTACGCTGAGAATTTCTACGATATTTTTCGCTTAGACCATGTGATCGGTTTTTTCCGTATCTGGGCGATCCCTCCCAGCCACCCCAGCAAGGATGGATATTATATCCCAGAAAATGAGAAAGAATGGGAGCCTCAAGGGAGAGAACTGCTCAGTATGATCGTCGAATCGACATCGATGCTCCCGATCGGTGAAGATTTAGGCACAGTACCAAAAATCGTCCGTCCTATCCTTAGAGAGATGGGGATATGCGGGACTAAAGTCCTCCGTTGGGAAAGAGAATATGAAAAGAACAACAACCGTTATATCCCTTTCCAACACTACTCCCCGATCAGCATCACTTGTCTCTCTACCCATGACTCTGAAACTTTAACTCAGTGGTGGAAGACTTTTAAGGAAGAAGCCAAAACGTTTGCTGACTTTAAAGGGTGGACCTATGCTCCCGATTTAACTGAAAAACAGCGTGAAGAGATCTTGTGGGACAGCCATCATACCTCCAGCCTTTTTCACGTCAATCTGCTCCAAGAATACCTCGCCTTCTTTCCTGAACTTGTCTCGCCCAATCCAGAGGATGAGAGGATCAATACTCCAGGGACGGTATCACTAAAAAATTGGAGCTATCGATTTAGACCCTCCGTTGAAACAATCGTCTCCCATCAAGGGCTTTTTTCCAAGATGGAAAAAATCCTCTCTTCCTCCTCACCTTCTTCTGAGACAACATGAAATTGAGAAGAAATTTTTAAATTTACACAGAGATCACAGAGACACAGAGCTTTAAGTTTTTTCATTTTTTGCGAGAGCAAAAAATGAAGACTCTAATTTTTTCGCTCTCGCGAAAAAATTAGGCCGTTTTTTAATCTCTGTGTTCCTCTGTGTCTCCTGCTCTCCTCTGTGATTAAAAATATCTTTCCAATGTCCCGTACCCTGTGATCTGGCTTCGATTTTCTTCTCATCAAATCTGTAACGGGTTATCCTGAGGATAAAAAACTGCAGTAATTAAGCCATGTCTTCACTTTCTAAAATCCTCCTCTTTTTATTCCTTTCTCTCGGGATCACCCAAGAGCTCCTGGCTAAAAAACGGATGAGGATCGAAGAGAGGGAAATCCCTACTCAAAGCAGCGAATCATCACTAAAAACATTGTTTAACAGTTTGGATCCCCATTCTGTATCACAACATCTCGCTTTTTACGAACTCTATTCAGAGACAAAAGAAGGGACAACAGCTTTAAAACGGGCATGGCAGCTGCTCGGTGGGGGTGGACCACTATCTGAGAAGGAATCTGCCACTACCTTGCCCATCGTCGATTTTCAAGCGATCATCTCCCTCGTCACACGCCAATCTTTCGACGCTCCCGTTAAATTAAGTGAAGAGCAGCTCGACCTGATTACAAAAATTTCAAGCCGCTTGTGCAATCGGAAGCTCAAAGGATATCGAGTATGGACCAAAGAAGAGGTTTTGCAACTTCTTCCAGAAGAGGTCGACCTTGCACGAGGGCTCCTCATTTTTCAGTTCGATGAATCGAACGACCCTAAAAACGAGATCCGTCAATACGAGGCAAGCATCGATCTCATCGCCTTGCAAATTGCAGCTCGACTCCCCGCGAATGCGACCTATGAAGATAAAATTCGGGAGATCAATCGGTTCATCTTTCAAGAGATGCAATTTCGGTTCCCTCCCCATTCTCTCTATGCCAATGATATCGACCTTTATACATTCCTCCCTAGCGTGCTCGATAGTAGACAAGGGGTGTGTTTAGGTGTATCGATCCTCTATTTGTCTCTTGCTCAGCGGCTCGATCTCTCTTTAGAAATCATCACTCCACCTGGCCACATTTACGTCCGCTATAACAATGGGCGCAAAATCATCAATATCGAAACGACAGCTCGCGGCATCGATCTACCCTCAGAAACATATCTGGGCATCAATACACGCCACCTTCAAAAGCGGGATATAAAAGAAGTGATCGGCATGGCCTTTTTCAACCAGGCCGCCGTGTTTTGGTCGAAACAAGATTATGCCAAAACAGTGACTCTTTACGAAAAAGCACTTCCCTTTCTTTCCAAGGATCCCCTTTTAAAAATGTTCATGGGGTTTAATTACCTGTTCGTCGGCAGAAATAGCGAAGGGATCAAGTTGTTAAGAGAGATCCGCCATCTCACCTTTGATGAAGCTGTTTCTCCAGAGACAATTCCCGACGACTACTTAAGTGGAAAGATCGATGTCGAAGGGATCAAAGCCATCTTTTTACCTGTCGATGAAACACGCGAATCGATTTTAAAAAAACAAAAAGAGCTCGAGCAAATCCTCAAACGGTATCCCAATTTTCGTGCAGGGACACTTCACCTCGCCACCACTTGGCTGCAACTCGGTCGTACAAATGAGGCCAAGGAAATTCTCGAGACTTACCATAAACTCGATCCCCATTATTGCATTGTCGAGTATTATCTCGCCGTTTTGTCTATCAATCGCCTCGACTATCACCAATCCTGGAACTACCTCAAACAAGCGGAATCGCTCGCTGCAAGCCGCGGACATCATCCCAAAGCCCTTCGTGCGATCCGCGAAAGTCTATGCAGAAGCTGTCCAGAATCTTAGCATTATCGCTGGCACTGAATTTTTTTTTAAATAATCGTTTGCAATTTATTCCTGTTTCTTTACCATCCGAATTATGAGAACCCAAAATACGGAGAGACGTATGAAGCAATTTTCTCTAACAACGATCCCATTGCTCTGCGCGGCGATAGCGCCTCTTTGCGCAGACAATATGGATAACATGATTAGCCAGACCAATAATGGAAACGGGAACAATGGTTCCTCGATGTCTAATCAGAATCAAATGAACCAAAAAAAGAAGACAGAATCTCAAAGACAATTTGAGCAGAGATGGCGTGATAATCAAATCACTCCAATGGCCAACCCAAAACCGGATGAATGGTGCAACCCTTACATCACAGCGGATTATATCATATGGAAAGCCTACGAACAAGGGCTTGCCTACGCTTATGATGGAGTGCCAGACGCTCCTACAGCCGTCAATCCCGCCAGTGCAACTTCAGGCTCAGTGTTCCGTCCCAAGTTTAAGTGGGAGTCTGGCTTTAAAATTGGCCTCGGCAATAAATTCAACCATGATGGATGGGACGTTTATGCTGAGTACACATGGCTGCACTCCAAAGCAAAAGATGAACCAGGGACAACAGACTGCTGCGTTACAGTCAGTGAGATTGCCAAGTCTAACTACTGGCTTTCGACACATGCTTGTCCTGAAGGTGTTCTGATGGGAGCAGAGGGAGGGACCTGGAATTTAGATAATTTCAACGTCCTCGATCTCGAACTTGGCCGTGATTTCTATGTCAGCAAATTCCTCACTTTGAGACCCTTTGCCGGCATGAAATTCTCATGGATGCATCAAAAGTATAAATTCAAATACGAAGATATTCTATTCGTAGGAGACCAAGGCGATACTCCATCTTCCCTGACGACGATCCCACTGGGTTCTAATGTCAAGGTCGATCTCAAACAAAGAGAATTCGGAGTAGGGCTCCGCGCTGGTATTGATACCAATTGGTATGTCTGCAAATGGTTCGGCACTTATGGCGATTTCGCACTGACTGGCCTCTGGAACCGTTTCCATGAAAAACGTCAAGTGGAGATCAACACACCTATTCCTACTGAATTTGTCAGTGAAAACATGAAAGACAAAGTCTTTGATGTGACAGCTGTTCTCGAAGTAGGGATTGGCGTCTTCTTCGAGTGGGCATTCTCCAACGATGCTTATATGGTCGATTTAGCACTAGGTTGGGAAACTCAAGTGTGGTTCAACCAGAACAACTTGATCTTCCTGATGAACAATAATGCCCCTGGAAACCTTTCGTTCCAAGGCTTTACTCTCAAAGTTGGTTTCGCGTTCTAATTTTCTAAGTCCCCCTTAGAAAAAAAACCGCTCACGTTAACTCGTGAGCGGTTTTTTGTTTTATACGAGAGAATTTTGAATCATTTTCGGTATACTCGAAAAAAATCATTTTGAAAAAATTCATCGAAAGCCATATATATTTTAATATGCCGAGTTTGGCATTCAACCTAAGGGGTACGATAATGAAGCAATTTTCTCTAACAACATTCCCACTGCTCTGCGCAGCGATAGCGCCTCTTTGCGCAGACATGGATAATATGATTAGCCAAGGGAATGGGAACAACAGTTCCAAGTCCTCCCAAACATCTAATCAGAATCAAAAAAAGAAGACAGAATCTCAAAGGCAATTCGAGCAAAGATGGCGTGATAACCAAATCACTCCGATCGCTAATCCAAAACCGGATGACTGGGTCAATCCTTACATCACAGCGGATTACATCTGTTGGAAAGCCTATGAACAAGGGCTTGCTTACGCTTACGATGGAGTGCCAGACGCTCCTACACCCGTCAATCCCGCCAATGCAACGTCCGGCACAGTGTTCCGTCCTAAGTTTAAGTGGGAGTCTGGCTTTAAAGTTGGCCTCGGCAATAAATTCCACCATGATGGATGGGACCTTTATGCCGAATACACATGGCTGCATTCCAAAGCAAAAGATGAACCGTCAGAAACAGACTGCTGCGTGACAAGTTTTGTAACCGCCAAGTCCAACTACTGGCTTTCGACACATACTTGTCCTGAAGGTGTTCTGATGGGAGCAGAGGGAGGGAACTGGACTTTGGATAATTTCAACGTCCTCGATCTCGAACTTGGCCGTGATTTCTATGTCAGCAAATTCCTCACTTTGAGACCCTTTGCCGGCATGAAATTCTCATGGACACATCAAAAATATAAGTTCAAATACGAAGATATTCTGTTCGTAGGAGATCAAGGCGATACTCCATCTTCATTGACGACGATCCCACTCGGTTCTAATGTCAAGATCAACCTCAAACAAAGAGAATTCGGAGTAGGGCTCCGCACCGGTTTGGATACCAATTGGTATTTCTGCAAATGGGTCGGCGCTTATGGCGATTTCGCACTGACTGGCCTCTGGAACCGTTTCCATGAAAAACGTCAAGTGGAGATCAATACACCCACTCCTTCTGAATTTGTCAGTGAAAAAATGAAAGACAAAGTCTTTGATGTGACGGCTGTTCTTGAAATAGGACTCGGGCTCTTCTTCGAATGGGCGTTCTGCAATGATGATTATATGATCGATTTAGCGGTCGGTTGGGAAACTCAAGTGTGGTTCAACCAGAACAACATGATCTTCCTGATGAACAATAATGCCCCTGGAAACCTCTCTTTCCAAGGCTTGACCGTCAAAGCTGGTTTCGCATTCTAATTTTCTAAGTCCCCCTTAGAAAAAAAACCGCTCTCGTTAACTCGTGAGCGGTTTTTTTGTTTTCTTAAAAAACCAACTTTAAAAAAGTCATGGAAAGGTCTATATATTTAATATGTCGAATCTGGAAGCCAACCAAGGGTATGACAAATGAAGCAGCTTTCTCTAGGCACAATCCCTTTGCTCTGCGCAGCAATAGCACCTCTCTGTGCAGCGAGTCCCCCTCCAGATCCGGCAAGGCAATTTGAGCAAAGATGGAATGATAACCAAATCACCCCTATAACTAATCCAAAACCCCATGGAAGTTTCAATCCATTCTTCACAGGAGATTACATCTACTGGAAAGCTTATGAAAAAGGTCTTAATTTTGTATGGAATGGAACCCCTGATGCACCTACCCCAGTTCCTCCCAATGCAACTCATGGCAAGGTGTTCCATCCTCGTTTTCAATGGGCGTCTGGTTTCAAAGTCGGCCTCGGCAACAAATTTTCTCATGATGGCTGGGATCTCTATGCCCAGTACACACAACTGCTTCCAAAAGCAGGAGAAGAGGAAGAGATGGAGTGTTGCAAAACTGAGCTCACAAGCCCTCCCAAGTGGTCTAACTACTGGCTCGACACAAATGCTGGCCCAGAATCTGTTCTCATCGATGAGGCCGCCCATTGGCACTTGAGATTCAATGTGCTCGACCTCGAACTCGGCCGCGATTATTACTTCAGCCGATTCCTCACATTGAGACCCTTTGCTGGCATGAAATTCGCATGGACAAGAGAAAGATATAAGGTCAAATTTCACAACGTGATGACTGTAGGAGATGAGGGAGACACAGCTGAAGATTCCACCGACGTCATCCCACTGGGATCCAATATCAAACTCAAATTCACTCAAAGAGAATTCGGTGTCGGTATCCGCGCAGGATTGGATGCCAATTGGTATTTCTACAACTGGATCGGCATTTATGGCGATTTTGCGATGACTGGATTATGGAACCGGTTCAAAGAGAAGCGGCAAGATGAGATCAATACACCTGAAGGTACAGAATATCTCAGCGCCCGCATCAAAGATAAAGTCTATGATGTGACAGCTGTTTTCGAAATCGGTCTTGGACTCTTTTTCGAATGGACATTTGGCAGAACTTACGTGCTCGAAATCACCGCTGGCTGGGAAAATCAGATATGGTTCAACCAGAACAACTTCATCTATTTGATGAACACAAATGCCCCTGGAAATCTCTCTTTAGAGGGCTTCACCCTCAGCGCTGGGCTAGCGTTTTAAAATTAAAAAAAATGGAGAAAAATCATGCGCTACTTATACCCAAGTAATCTGAAAAATTGGTTTTTGGCTGCCCCATCATCTTCACTTTACGGACATCGTTTCAAACGATGTCCTTTTGATCGTCTGCATCGGCCATGTGCTTCCACATGGCCTGCTTCGATGATCAAAAAATTGAAGCGGTGGGATTGCCAAATTCCCAATTTTTCAGGTTACTTGGGTATCACTTTCATTTTAACAACTCTCGTGTTGTCCTTTTCACAGCTTCATGCACAAATCATCCTGGATGAGGTGATGTCAAAAGATGAGCAGAAAATTACAGGTGTTGCTAACTTATCGAGAAATCAAAAAATAGCTCTAGAAGCATGGATCGATCGAAATTTTGTGTTAAAATCCAAAGAACAAGCTTCCCTGCCTGAGCTCTCTCTTTCCCTCAATATCGACAATGGGCAAAAACTCCAACTATCTGATAATTCCCTGTGGGAAATCGCTCCTGGTGATGTGGCGACAGCAGCCGTTTGGATCACCCCCTTTCCCGTTAAGATTGAACCTAGCGGCGACCCAGACTACCCCTGTTTAATCGTCAATCTCAACTCAGGGATAAGCGTCAAAGCTCGTCCAGTACCGACTCCAATGACAACTCCCTCGCAAAAAAATTAAATGGCTCCTCAATTCACTGAATCTGTCCGCGATGCCCTAGAAAGAGCGTTTAACTTTGCGCAAGAGCACAACCAAACTGAAGTGAGTGATAACCACTTACTTCATGCTTTTTTTGAAGATGCTCAAGGTTACTTTTGGACACTTTCATCTTCGTTAAATTTAAATCCTCAATCACTGATCCCTCAATTGGAAACGGCGCTGAAGCAGCTTCCGACGTTCAGCGGTGGCGTCCAAGCTCCTTCCATCTCATCATCATTGCAAAATCGAATTGCAGAAGCCCAAGTCATCGCTAAAAAATGGAATGATACTTATATTAGCAGCGACCATTTCTTTTATGTCTTTTGGCAATCGGCAGGAGAACCTTTCGCCACTTGGAAAAAAAGCGCTCATCTCACACTCAAGGAAGTTGAAGCGCGGATCAAACAAATCAGAGGAACGACACAAATGGACTCCCCGACAGCTGAAGCCAGCCTACAAGCCTTGGACAAGTACTGTAAAAATCTCACCCATTTAGCAAAAGCTGGAAAACTCGATCCCGTCATCGGTCGAGATGAAGAGATCCGCAGAACCATGCAAGTGCTCAGCCGGCGCACAAAAAACAATCCTCTTTTGATCGGCGAACCGGGTGTCGGCAAAACAGCGATCGCAGAAGGGCTCGCTCTCCGTATTGTCCAAGGAGATGTTCCCGATTCTTTGAAAGGGAGACAACTCTTTGTCCTCGATATGGGAAGTTTGATCGCAGGGACTAAATTCCGCGGTGAATTTGAAGAGCGGTTGAAAGGAATTTTAAAAGAGATCGAAAAAAGTGAGGGAAAAATTCTCCTTTTCATCGATGAGGTACATACTCTTGTCGGCGCAGGGGCCACCGAAGGGGCGATGGATGCTGCCAATCTTTTAAAACCTGCTCTGTCGCGCGGAACACTCCATTGCATTGGAGCGACCACGCTGAACGAATATAAGAAATACATCGAAAAAGATCCCGCTTTAGAGCGGAGATTCCAGCCTGTGCTGATCGAAGAACCCTCATTAGAAGATTCTATCGCAATCCTCCGCGGCCTGCGAGAGCGTTATGAAATCTACCATGGCGTTCACATCACTGAGAGAGCCTTGCACGCCGCCGTCTTTCTTTCTGCACGCTATATCACCGATCGGAGGCTTCCCGACAAGGCGATCGACCTGATCGATGAAGCAGCTAGCACGATCCGTCTCCAAATCGGAAGCCTTCCTCTCCCTATCGATATTAAGGAAAGGGAACTCTCGAGTTTGATCGTCAAACAAGAAGGTCTGCGGCGTGAAGATACCCCAAGCGCCACTGCGGAAGCAGAAAAGATGCAAGCGCAAATCGCTAAACTCAAAGAAGAGCTTGCCCTGCTGCGCGAAAAATGGAACCAGGAAAAAAAATTGATCGAGGAGGTCAAAGAGAAAAAAAATGCTCTGGAAAATCTCCGTTTTCAAGAAGAGGAAGCAGAACGGGCAGCTGACTATAACAAAGTTGCCGAACTCCGCTATAGCATTTTGCCAAAAATGAAAAAAAAACTCGAAGAGGCGCAAAATAAACTCTCCAATCTACCCAACCGCTTGCTCCAGGAAGAGGTCGATGAGTCTTTGATCGCTCAAATCGTCGCCAAATGGACTGGCATTCCTGTGAACCGGATGCTCGAAGGGGAAGCTCACCGGTTGCTCAATCTCGAAAAAGCTCTCAGCGAACGGGTTGTTGGCCAGATGTTTGCAATCGAAGCGATCAGCGAAGCGATCCGCCGGTCAAGGGCTGGCCTCAACGACCCCTCCCGTCCTGTGGGCGCCTTTTTGTTCATCGGCCCCACCGGCGTTGGTAAAACAGAGCTCGTCAAAGCACTTGCCGATCAACTATTCAATCAAGAAGAGGCGATCATACGCCTCGACATGTCGGAATATATGGAAAAACATAGCATCGCCAAATTAATCGGCTCTCCACCAGGCTATGTCGGCTATGAAGAAGGGGGACAACTTACAGAGGCATTAAGACGGCGCCCTTATTCTGTCGTCCTCTTCGATGAAATCGAGAAAGCCCACCAAGATGTATTTAACATCCTCCTTCAGATTTTCGATGATGGAAGGTTGACCGATAGTAAAGGGCGGACCGTCAACTGCAAAAATGCGCTATTCATCATGACATCGAACTTAGGCTCCGACCTGCTACTTGAGCAGATCCGCTCCCATCCAACGGGTTGGACCAAAGAAGCGATCCTGGCTATCGTCGAACCTGTTTTGAAACACCATTTCCGCCCAGAGTTTCTCAACCGGCTCGATGAGATCCTCCCTTTTTTACCCCTCCAGGAAAAGGATATGGAAAAGATCGCTTTGATCCAGCTCCACCTCGTCGCAACCCGTCTCTTGGAGCGGGGCATCAAGCTCGCCTGGGAAAAACCTCTCCTGGCCTATCTCGCTCAAAAAGGGTACGACCCGTTGTATGGCGCACGCCCCTTAAAGAGGCTCATCCAGCACGAGGTGGTGAATCTACTTTCTACAGCGATTCTCAAAGGGGAGATTAAAAACGAGGGAGTAGTCACGTTGATCTTGCGTCAAGGAAAAGAGGGCGAGGCGATCCATTTCAAGCAGTAAGAGACTGTCCACGAACTAAGGCTTCGTCGATTTTCGGGATTATTTTGGCCGATTTTCGATTCAAATCGCAGGGGTCATATCGCAATGATATTACCCCTGCGATTTGAATCGAAAATCGGCTCAAAAGAACCCGAAAATCGACAGAAGCTTAGTTTGTGGATAACCTCCAAGAGACTGTTAACAGTCTCTAAGGAATTCTGCTAGGTGGGGATGGGAGTCTAAAAATTCCCCTGCCCTTGTATGCCATCGGAATAATTCGCTAAGAGGCTTACCATCGATTTGATTTTTGTTAATCCTCGCATTTTTCCAACAATTTTTAATCACCTCTCTCGGCAGCGCTAAATGGTCCATCTCTTCCTTGGGAAAGCCTGTTTCTTTCGAATAATAATGATCACAATAGTTGACCAGCTGATCTAGAGCAGTAAATTGGAAAATCAAGTAGATCTCATTATGCATCTTAGAGAAAGTTGCATCGACTCCAACATAAAAACCCTCCGTGCGATCGTTTGGAATCTCCTCATCGATATGGAGCTGTTGGTAGGCGATCGCTGCAATGACAAGAGCACATTTTGCAGCTTGAAAGGAACAGTTACCCACCGTTGCCAAGGGGAGTACGCCGTAGATGAAATCATCTGTTGAACTCATGATATATCTGTTTGGAGATTGATCAGCAAAGAAACTCATGATATCTCCATTTGGAGATTCATCATCAAAGAGATCGGCTGGTTCTCCTTTCTCAGAAAATTTGGGAGATAGGATCTGCGGCAATTCATTATAAATAAAAGAATAACTGTATTCGTAATTTGAATGCCTAATGTCTAGAATGTAGGAGATGAGTTCTTCAGTAACATTATCGAGATCGATATCAAAAATCAGGAGTGGACTGCCGCAGTCTGCTGAACCTTGTCCCGGATTGCCGATCATCATCTGCTCATGACAAAAGCCGATACAGATTGCATGCCCAACCCAACCCGCTGGAATAAATGTCAATTCCCCTGATTTAATCGAAGAGACAAGGGCACTGGGAGAAAGAATGGGATCAGCTGCTGCCCGCAGGGCAGTGATGATCTTTTGTTGCTCTTCAGGATTGAAGACACTGGATCCTTTATTAAAAAATTTTTCACAGCTGTTAGATAATACTGCAAACATGTGAGCACTTGGGGAACCCTGCATACGTATTTGAGTTCCGTCGATGGTGACCATTTCACCGACATCACACACATGACAAACGACTTTTCCATCCGTATAGGCTCGATCATAACTCGATAGCTCGAGTCTAGCGATTTTATTATATCCCGATAAAAAAAACGTCCCCTTTAAAGTGCAACCTTTATCTCTGAAATTTGAAACAATATTACTATTTAAAATAGATTTCACAAATGTTGATTCGTAATTATTTGCAACGAATGAACTGGCATTATTCCAAACCAACCTATATAAACTAGAATTTAGAATAAAATTAATCTTACTTGGATATTTAAAATCGGTCCTTTGCACTGAATTATTCACAGGAATCATAATCATACCTAATATTAACTTTTATTAATTAATATAACTATTGTAACAATTACTTAATTAGTTGTAAATAGTTTTTTTAAAGTGTCTTATAGAATTAAGTATCTAAGAATCAGATACTTAGCTTCAACTTCACCCGCCGAAAGAGATAATGCGTGCCATAGAGGCAAAGAAAGGTGCCGAGTAATAAGATTGGCATGGGACCTAGAAGATCACAGAGCAGCCCGCCGATAAGGGGCATGACTGCCCCTCGGAGACCCTGCATCAGGATATTGACGCGAGTATAAGGGGAACTGTCCTGGTCAAGAGCAAAAAATGTCCCCGAGAGGTGCCAAATCAAATGGCTTCCCGCCTGTGCTATTCCGTAGATGAAGAAAGCGAGGTAGAGGAACCATAAATCGATCTGTGCCAATAAAAGGGCAATTGGAAATAGCCCAAAACCAAAGAGGACCCAAAGGGTCAATTTTAACAGCGGGACATGAGAAAGACCTTTTTTCCAGAGCAAAGAGGCCCCTGCAACGCCGATCGCCATGAAGATAAAGCGAGCCGTGGTGATATTAGAATAGGAGAGATTGAGAGTATCGACATAATAGCTGGAAAGAGCTGGCGCCATCAGCATTAACGCCGACCCTCCAATCATAAAAGCCCCTTGGAAATGGGCAAAATCAGCCCGCTCGCGGATTAACCGGAAGCTCTCCCGCCAAGGATAAACAAGTGAGGGCAGGGCTGTAGATCTTGCATTTGATTCCAGGACAGGCACCTTCAGACGAAAGAAAAATAGAGCGCTGCTTAAGCCGATGAGAGACGCACAGAAAAAAAGCATTTTCCAATCGAGGGCATGGGCATCGAGCAAACTGCCGAATAACAGTCCTAAAAATCCACTTTCGATAAAGCTCAAGATGAAAAAAAGAGAAAAAGCATGCTCTCTCGGCCTCTTAGGAACGTTCCTCTTCAACACCTCAATCAATGAGGGGATAGCAGCGCGACTAAAAAGCTGGTACATCGCAGATGCGAAAAGCAAAAACCAAAAGCTGCCCACCCAAGGAAAAAATAAAAAAGGCAAATAGGCCAGCAGAGAGGCGCTGATCAGATTTGCGATCAGTTTCCCCTTCCCTTCTTTAAGATAGGCACTCCAATAAAAAGAAAAGACGGCCAGCACAGGCCTTAAAGTGATGAATAAGGAGACTTGAAACATTGTGGCGCCGAGATCCTTGCGCAAGAGAAAAGGGATAAGGGTATAAAGAGAGATCAGCGGCTCTTGAGCCAGATTCATCCATAGGAGCGCAAAGCGTGTATTTCGACATTCCTGGAAGGTTTGAGTTTCAGCCATCCTCATCCAAATTTTTCAACAGTTTAACATAGGGGTTTTGTTTCCTGCCAATCTCTAAGAAAATTTTAATTGAATTTCAACAGTTCCTTAAGCGAAACTATTGGGTTTATGCATTTGAAAAAAATACTTTATTTTTCTGTAAAGCTCCTCGTACTAGTGGGCATTTTCACTGGCCTTCATTTTTTTTGCCTGAAAAAAACGGCTGGATTCCGCCCCTATTTGATCCTTTCCAACTTGCCAAACGATCCCCGCTGGGAAGCCCCTCCCCTCTCCCCTCAGGAGCAAAAAAAGATCGATGCCCTCCTCGATCAACCCTTCACTTTTTTAGGGTCTGGAGGGTGGTGCTTCGCCTTTTTAGGACAAGATCGGAAAACAGTCCTCAAATTTTATAGACACACTCACCTGCGTCCCTCTTCGATCTTTAAAGAATTTACATTTAAAAAACTCCTCCTGCAAAGTGATCCGTTGCCGCAAAATGCCCCCTACTTTCAAGAGTTCAATTTTAAAAGTTGCATGCTCCTTTACACTCAAGCTAAAGAGCGTACAGGTATTCTCTATGTCCATTTGAATAAGACACGAGATAAACATAAACCGGTGACCTTAATCGATAAGATCGGTATCCGCCATATGATCGATCTGGATAAAACTGAATTTGTCGTCCAAAAAAAGGGGGATCTCCTCCTTCCACATCTTCACCACTTGTCTGAGCAAAAAAAATTAGATGAAGCCAAACGGTGTATCGATGACTTTTTTAACTGTCTCCTGACCCTTTGTCAAAGGGGGATACGCGATCACGACCGATCGCTCAGAAATAATTTCGGGTTTACCGAAGAAGGGGCCGCCACACTAGACCTGAGCTCTTTTGGTTTCGATGAAACGCTTAAAAATCCAGGCCAGTATAAAAAAGAGATCGTCGATAAAACTCAAAGGCTTTCCCGTTTCTTAAGAAAGTACCATCCTGAGCTGTATCTATACAGCGAAGAGTGTCTCAGTAAAATCATGGAATGAATTTTGCCTCCACAATCATTTTTCGATTGTAAAGTTTTTGTTAATAACATATAAAATTTTGGCTATGTCTTTGCACGCATCTTGTCCCAAAGACATTATTCATAACATCAATCAGCGAGGTATTTATGGCTATACAAGCGATGACGAATCAGACTCCCTCTGAAACTGCTAGTGACCACTTGCAAGCTTTGCTAGTTAATCTTCCAGATCTGCCGGAACCTCAACGAGGTGCGATACTCTATGCCATTATGGTTGCGCAAAATCCAGCTCTCGATGAAACAGTTTGTCAGCAAGCAGGTAAACTTGTGCAAATCACAGCGAGACTATCTCAAAAAGTCGATCATCCGATCACAATCCGCGGAAATGCACCGCTTGATTGGAATACAGACTGGAAAGCAGATCTACAAGGAGAGGGCTCATCCTTTTTTGAAAGGACATTCACGCTCTTCGTTCCTCCTGAGCGGATCAAGGATACCCTTGAATTCAAATTGTGCTTGCTATCAGATGGAATACGTTGGCAAACAGGAAACAATAATCACGTCGATTTGAAAAGCTTTGGACATATTGTGAAAATTGAACTCAATGGGATCTCATTTAACCAATAAGAATGCCATTTAAAGCCCCCCTGCAACAAGCGGGGGATTACTCCTCTCTGGGCAAGAACTCTTTAAACTGAGATTGGAGAGAAGAGGGAACGACCTCCTCAATCCCCGATTTGTCGTACATGAGGAAGTAAGTACAGGCGATCATGATCCCAAATGCAGGATTAAATAGAGCGATGAATAACGAGACGGCGCAAACAAGAGAGCGTCTAAGAGATACCCACGCTTTTTCCCCAAGCGATTTGAAATAATCCACTTTGCCTGCAGTGAGCATCCTTCCGATCAGGGATAAAGAAAAGCGGATGAGTGCATAGCCGATCCAGATCAGGTCCCCGATAAGCAATAACAAAAAGAATAGACGCGCTGCGAATGCAGAAAAAAATCGAGCGGGTTTTTTCGTCTTGATTCCAATCGTTTCTGATCGAGCAGAAGCCCCTTCCTCTTCGATAAATTTGAGCTCATCCTTTTCCGTTTTTGAAAAATCGTAGATCGCCATGCGATTTTATTTCCTGTGCTTGACTTTGTTGAATCCATTCAAAGCTGCGATTCGGTATCCTTCGGCATAAGTGGGGTAATTAAAAACCTGATCGATGAAATAATCGATCCGCGCATTAAAACTCATCGCCACTTGACCAATATGGATCACTTCCGTCGCCGCTCTACCAATGATATGGATGCCTAAAATCTCCAACGTCTCTGCATGAAACAGGATTTTAAACATTCCAGGATCATTGCCGACAATCTGATTGCGCGCGATCTCGTAATAATAAGCGCGTCCGATCTCATAACGGAAACCGAGCTCTTTAAGTTCACTTTCAGTATAGCCGCACGAAGAAATTTCTGGAATCGTATAAATGCCGATCGGATAAAACGAGGGGAAGTGGTGGGTCTGCGCTCCAAAAGCATGGCGCGCTGCCAATCTTCCCTGCTCCATGCTCGTCGATGCCAGAGCAGGAGCACCGATCACATCGCCTGCGGCATAAATGTTGGGAACGACAGTTTGGAATAGGGCATTGACGGGAATGTACCCCAACCCATCGAGAGAGATTCCAACATTTTCAATCTGCAATTTATCGACATTTGCCTCTCTTCCCAAAGCATAGAGTAACATCTCCCCTTGCATTTTACTTCCATCTTTAAAGGTCACCTCGACACCCTCATCGATCCGCTCGATCGTATCGAGTTCTTTATTGCCTACGACTTTAAGACCGATCGTCGCCAGTGATTTTTGTAAATGCATACCGATCTCATTATCGAGAAGCGGAAGCAGATGATCCCGTTTATCGACGACAGTCACCTCTGTCCCGAGGGCAGCGAAAAAACTCGCGTATTCAGAACCGATAATGCCACCCCCGAGGACGATCAGCGTCTTGGGGACATGATCGATCGAAAGTAGCCTTGTCGAATCCAAAATCTTCTCGTTGTCAAAAGGGACGTTTGTCGGATTACGCGGCTTAGAACCTGTGGCGATCAAACAGTGATCGCTGGTGATGCGATACAATGATTTTTCCGATTCATCGATCACAACGATATGCTTTTCATCTTGAAAACGGGCAGTCCCATGGATCAATCGGATTTTATTCTTCTCGAATTGTCGCAAGAGCATTTTCCGCTCCTCTTCGAGAATGATATTAAGCCGATAATTTAAATCATTGATCGAAATTTCGCGGATCACCCGATTTTTCCCATAAAAACTCCGCTCATAAAAGTCGGTCAAATCGAGGATCGCCTCTCTTAACGATTTGGAGGGGATCGTCCCTGAATTCAATGAGGCTCCCCCAGGGTGCCCATCTTTCTCTAAGACGATCACACTTTTTCCCAGTTTCGCTGCTTGAATCGCCCCTTTTTGGCCAGCGGGACCTGAACCGATGACGACAAAATCTGCGTAGACCTCTTGCACGATTTCCCTAAATTGACAAATTTAAATTTTAAATTACCACTGAAAATATTCTTGTTCAATATGTTTTAAGGTGTTAAGATCACCCCTTTATTGAGAATTCTTAGGAGAAAAATTCATGTCTAAGAGATGTCAAGTGACCGGCAAGGTCCCAGTGCGAGGTAATTCTTATGCACTGCGCGGGATTGCAAAAAAGAAAAAGGGAATTGGCCTAAAGGTCACCGGAATTACAAAACGGCGTTTCCAACCTAATTTGAAGAAGAAGCGGCTCTGGTTCTCTGAAGAGAATCGCTTCATCACTTTGCGCCTTTCAACAAATGCTTTGCGCACGATCGACAAGAACGGTCTCCCAGCCATCGTTCGCGACCTTCGCGCTAGAGGGGAACACATTTAATTCTTTGACCTGAGTCTTGAAATGACAAAACTCAGGTTATCGAGAAAGGTCTCCCTATTCCTCCTGATAGGAGCATTTCTTTGCTTCTATTCCTGGATCGTCTTTTTAGCCGCATGGACGAAGCTGCCCAGTGAGAACCACCCGATCCGACTCTATTCCAATCAAACCCGTCAAGATATCAAGCTCACTTATTCCCAAGCACTCGATCGGGCAACCCACTCCATTTTTTTAAGTGTTTATGGGATCACAGATCCTCAAATCCTCGCTGTCATCTGTAAAAAAGCCTTTGAAAAACTCTCCATCTCGATAGAATACGACCCTTCCGCCTCTAGCCCTTTAAAAAAATTACTCCCCTCATCGATCAATGTCACTCCCATCAAATCATCTGGACTGATGCATCGCAAGATTGTCCTGATCGATAAAACACAAGTGTTTCTAGGCTCGGCAAACCTCACTCCTTCCTCACTCTGCCACCATGCCAATCTCGTCGTCGGGATTTACCATCCTCCACTTGCCGCTTTTTTAGAATGCCCAACAGCCCCTTCTTATTTTTTTGAGATCCAGGGACAACAAGGGGAAATTTTTCTTTTTCCCGATCCGATGAAAGGGGGACTCACTCGCCTAATCACTCTGATCGACAACGCCAAAAGGGAGATCAAAATTGCGATGTTCACTTTGACACATCCAGAGATCGCCGAGGCACTCCTCAGCGCGAAAAAACGGGGAGTTGCCGTTTCGATCGCGATCGATGCTTACACGGCCCGCGGTGCGAGTAAAAAAACGATCATCGCCTTGGAGAAAGGGGGTATTAGACCTGTTTTAAGCCAAGGAAGGGAATTACTACACCATAAATGGGCGATCATCGACCAACGAGTCCTCGTCACCGGCTCAGCCAATTGGACAAAGGCCGCCTTTAATAAGAACCACGACTTCCTCCTTTTCCTGTCACCCCTTGAGAAAAAACAGATCCGTTTTTTAAATCGGCTATGGGATATTATCGAAGCTGAATCGATTGATCCTAAAGGGTCCCTATGATACTAAATAATTAAAAGGAATGTAGCGGTTATGGATTCCTGGTGGGCCCACATGTTCTCGATGGCTTTAGCTCTTTTTTTACTGATGGATCCCATTGGTAACGTCCCCATCTTTGTCTCTGTCCTTAAAGACATCAAGCCTCGCCACCAGCGCAAAATCATCATCCGCGAGCTTTCCATTGCGCTCGTCATCATCGTTCTCTTTTATTTTCTCGGCGATGGGCTGCTTGGATTTCTTAATGTCACCACGCCGACAATCCTCATTTCAGGGGGCATTATCCTTTTTCTCATCGCTTTGAAAATGATTTTTCCAGGAAAAAGAGATCCCGATGTCGAACTTCCCCGGGATAAAGAGCCATTCATCGTTCCACTGGCGACCCCCCTTGTCGCTGGACCTGCTGTCTTAGCTGCCGTCATGCTCTATTCAGGCCAACAAAAAAACGATATGATGCTTCCCCTCCTGGCCATCGTCATCGCGTGGGCAGCCTCGACATGCATTTTGCTCACCTCTTCTTTGTGGAAAAAGTTGTTGGGATGGCGCGGCCTCGTTGCCTGTGAAAGGCTGATGGGCTTGATCTTGACTTTGATCGCCGTTCAAATGTTCCTTGAAGGAACAGACATGTTCATGAAAAACTATCCCGTTAAGTAAATAATTTTCACCGCAGAACCCATGTTTAGGTCAAGATTTCAGAAATCGCGTAAGGGATCGCTTTCGACCCATCAAGGCACTGATCCCGTCTTATTAAGATGGAGTTATATGAATTTCTTACCACCCGTTCGCTTCGCTCACTAGAGAGCACAGAGGACACAGAGGAAGAATCAAAGGAAATCTAGATTTTTTTTCTCTGTGTCCTCTGTGCTCTCTAGTGAGCGAAGCGAACGGGTGGTTAAAATATTTTATTAATAGATTCTAAGTCAAAACAGATGCAACAAATTGTTCGAGTTTTAACAATCCTTCAACTTTATTTGATCTATTCCTAATATTTTATTTAATTCTTATTTATTGCAAAATGATTTATAATATCTCCAATTCATATCAAAAGCGGAGTATTATTTATTACGTCAGCTATTACACACAATCTAGATCATATTATTGCGAGTTCTTCTTCATCTCATCCTTTGCAATCGAGAAAAAGTGCAATAGAGAGCAAAATCAAAACTGTTGCGACAAGACTCGGATTAAGCCAACATGTCGGGATTAAATGGGTTGGTTTTAGTGGCACGCCGACAGCAATGCTTTTCAAAAATACAGTTCACCTTCCCCCATGGTTTTTGTTAAAGTACGAGGATATTCCATCCCAGTTTCGAATTACGAGTATCGACGACCCACGTCTTAACGACCAAAACTTTTTAAACGAAATGGCTAAGTGGATGAATGGTAAAATCAAAGAATTTGGCCTCTCTTCTACATGTGATTCAACCGAATGAATCGACAAAAATAATTTGCAATTCGTCATTAGAATGATGCGAGACAAGGATGGATTTGAACAAGGAAAAGAGTTTGTCCTCGCCCATGAAATCGCGCACCTTTCTCATGGTCTGAAGAAAAGAATGTTGCTCGAGTCTGCCACCCTATGGACGACATTCATTGTCCCCGCCTTATTTGCAGTTGTAATCGCTATAGCCTTTCCATCTCTTCCTTTTGTTGCCTTAGGAGCCATAGGAGTCGGCGCTTTTGCAACAAGTTGCATGACAGCTTATCACTTTAATCGTACCAATTGGATTCCATTTTGGGATGCAGAAGAAAAAAAAGCCAACTTAGACGCGGTAAAGAGTCTTCAAAACAGCCAAGGAGGAGTCTACTTCTTTGAAACAATAAGACAACACAATTTGAAAGCACGCCAAGCAACTGTATTCAGAAAACCTCCCGTATTTAAGTTCACAGATTTCCGACGATCGCTTAAAGAACGCTCCGATTGGGGAAAAGATATGTGCCCGTTTTATGCAATAGATGAAAATGGAAATAATCGTGGAGATAAAACCCATCCTCCTCTGACAGATCGAATCGACTATTTACAAAAATGGCAAACAGAGCATTCTAGAAGAGCCTAAAATTATAAAAAAATAGTTTCTTTGATCCATGAGCAATGAAAATTTATCTCAGAACATCAAGCTCGTCATCGCTTACTTGGGCAGCTCATTCTTCGGATGGCAAAAGACCAAAGTGGGGCCCACCATTGAAGAAACTCTTGAAAACACCCTGCAAACGATCTTGCAGCATGAGGTGAAGCTTCAAGCGGCTAGCCGCACAGATGCTGGTGTCCATGCCGAGGGGCAAGTTGTCAATTTTACAACACGAAGGTCCCTCTGCTTAAAATCGTTACAGCAGCGTTTAAATTTTATGTTGCCTAAGCGTATCTCCATCATCAGCATAGAATGGGCATCCGATGATTTCCATCCCACCCTTTCCTGCTTAAAAAAAGAGTATTGGTATCATCTTTGTTATGGTTTTGCACAAATCCCCTTTTTGCGCAAAACCTCTTGGCATTTCCCATCGATGTTAGATTTAATTTCAATGCGAAAAGCCTCTGAACATCTCACCGGCACACATGATTTCTCAGCCTTTTGTAACGAGCGCCCACTTTGGGACCGCAGTCCAGTCTGTAAAATAGAGAAAATCGAAATTTTCCCCTTACCTATGAAACAGCTCTGCATCTCGATCACCGGCGATCATTTTCTCTATAAAATGGCTCGCAACATCGCAGGGACCCTTGCCTATGTGGGATGTGGAAAGCTCACAGCCGATCAAATCCCCTCCATTTTAGCCAGCAAAGATCGCACTCAAGCAGGAATCACAGCTCCTGCCCATGGCTTGATCTTGAAACGTGTTTTTTATTAAGCGCTCCATTAGCATGGGTATATGATTTCACGAAATGATCCTTGTTGGTGTGGAAGCGGGCAAAAGTGGAAAAAATGCCATTTCCCAAACTTGAAGGATGGCTTGGCGACCCCGCTTGCAGAACAATACCTCAAAAAATATGGGATCCTCTTAAAGACTCAAGAACAGATCGAAGGGATTCGACGTTCTTGCCATTTGGCTGCACAGATCCTCGATAAGACGTGCCAAATGGCCAAAGCAGGGGTCACGACAAATGCGCTCAATGCCTATGCTCATCAATTGCATCTCGAAGCTGGAGCCGTTCCAGCCCCTCTTGGGTATGGGACACCCCCCTTTCCCAAAAGCATTTGCACCTCTCTCAACGACGTCATTTGTCATGGCATCCCTGACGACATCCCACTTAAAGAAGGGGACATCCTCAACATCGATGTGACTTGCATTCTCAATGGTTATTACGGGGACTGCAGCAGAATGGTCGCCATCGGCAAGATCGATGGTGAAAAGGAAAAAGTGATGAGGGTTTCCTATGAATGCCTGATCCGATCGATGGCTATTTTAAAGCCAGGGGTCATGGTCTTTGAGATTGGCGATCTCATCGAGTCTTATGCGAACGAGCAAGGGTGTTCTGTCGTCAATCAGTTCGTCGGACATGGGACAGGGATCCGTTTTCATGAGCCTCCCCAAATCCCTCACCACTATAACCAGATCCAAATTCCACTTGCCGCCGGGATGATTTTCACGATCGAACCGATGATCAATGCCGGTACCCGTGCAGGTTATGTCGATCCAAAAGACCATTGGACAGCCCGAACAATGGATGGAAAACCAAGCGCACAGTGGGAGCATACCTTCCTCATCACAGAAGAGGGATATGAAATTTTAACTTCGTTAGATTAAAAACTGAGGGTTTGTCTGATCGATCTTTTCCTGGATGAGAAGGGGCAACCGCTCTTGGCCATCTGAGGTCTTGGGCGATTTGCGGGAACGGGACGGAGCCTTTTTAGGGTTGAGAAGGGTGGAAATCAGGTTTTGTAAGGTGATGACCTGGAGTTCGAGGTCGCGACATTCTTCCTCCAGCCTTTGCAAATCTCTCATCAGAAAGATCTCTTCTTCAGGAACTTCATAGACAACCTTTTCTTCCTGCGCTTTTTGTAGTGCTAAAAACGCATTTTCCACCTGAAATAATTCTTTGCGCGACTTATTCAGAGCTTCCGATTTTTCATCGAATTGCTCCCTGAGAAGAACATATTGGGGCTGGACTTCTTCTTGATTTGCTTTTTGCTCCTGATAAGACAAGATCTCTCGAGAAAGCGCTTCACATTTTTCATCTGATTTTCCACGCTCTTTCTCTGAAATTTCCAAAGATCGGTTGGCTTGTCCGAGGAAGAGGGTTGTCTGCGCATAGAGATCATTTAAATGTTTTGTTTCGGCACTTGCCCGTTTGCTCTCTTCCAAATGGGAACTCTTTGCCTCTCTGAGTTGTCTTTCCAAACGACGACGACTCTCCTCAAGAAAATCGATCTTTTCTTGTCTGTTCAAAATAAAGGCTTCCCTCTCTTGCCGACCTAAAAAGGTGAGGAGCCAAGAAAGGGCAATCGAGATCGAAAGGAGGGAGACCCAGAAAGGATCCACTCCTGAATGGATTGTAAAGATCGAAGCGGTGGCTAAACCCACTAAGGAAAAATTAAAACCCTTTTTTTTCCAAAGGCGATTGGCTCCATAACCCACTAAGGCGATGAGAAGAAGGGGCCAATAGGAGGAGGCACATTTAAAAATAAGAACAGTAAAAGCGGCTGATAAAAAAAAGGGGCCCGATTGACTCAACAAAGAGGGCTTTGCTAGAACATCCTCGTGGATCTTCCGATCATCAGAAAGTAGAGTTTGCATCTCTTTGCTCCCACTTTAAACAGTGCTAGAAAGCCGACTTAAAACCCTCCCGATCATTAAATATCCCAGTTCAAATCGATCGAGACCAAAATGTTCATTGGGCGCATGAATATCGTCGCCGGGAAGTCCAACACCAATCATAGCCACCTCAGCTTTGCTTGCGCGAACTAAATCGACAACAATGGGGACAGAGGCGCCACACATGAGGTATTTACAAGGCTTCTCAAATATCTCTTCATAAGCTAAAGCCGCTGTTTTGACAATAAAAGAATCAAAAGGGGTGCGATAAGCCAGTGCTCCGTGATGCACATCCACCTTGATTTCTATCCCTTGAGGAGCTTCGTTTTTAAGATATTCTGTAATGGCCTTGGCAATTTTTTCTGGATCTTGATCAGGAACGAGCCGACAAGAAATTTTCGCATGGGATTTAGCGGGAATGACGGTTTTAAAACCTACACCGGTATACCCTCCCCATATTCCATTGATCTCAAGAGTGGGACGGAGCCAATTGGATTCCTTCATTGAAAATCCAACTTCTGGGGAAAATGCTTTGACGCCGAAACTCTTTTTGTATTCCTCAAGGTCAAATGACATGTCTACATGGGACAGATCCTCTTTAGACAACGGACGAACCGCGTCATAAAAATGGGGGATGATGATTTTTCCATTTTTATCCCACATTCCGGCAAGTAGAGAAATCAATGCCCGATTGGGATTCAAAGCGATCCCTCCATGTTCCCCTGAGTGCAGGTCGATGAAAGAATTCGTGCACTCGATATTGAGGCAGACAACACCACGCATTCCCAAAGTGATCGCGGGTGTTGTGGCATTGGGAATACCAAAATCGACGACGAGAAGGTGGTCCGCTTTGAGTTCAGCTTCTCTTTGTTGTAAAATCGCCGCCGTTCCTCGGCCACCCGACTCCTCTTCCCCTTCGATAAAGACCTTAATATTGAAATTGAACTTTTTGGCGAGCTCCAGGAATGCTTTAATTGCTGTAAGCGAATAAAAACACTGTCCTTTGTTATCGACCGCCCCTCGGGCATAGACTTGGTTATTCCTGACCACGGGTTTGAAAGGGTCGCTCTTCCATAATTCAAGTGGATCGACAGGTTGTACATCGTAATGGTGATAGATCAATAGAGTCGGCCGGTTTTTTCCCGCTTCTAACGATTTACCAAAGACAACCGGTAGACCTGGAGTTTCCCAAAGAGTTGTCTCCAAACCGATTTTATTCATGTAATCACAGAGCCAGTTCGCTGCACGCCGGGAATCTTGCTCATAGTGGGGATCAGTGCTAATGCTAGGAAAACTCAAAAAAGTAAAAAAGTCGGCCAGGACCTCATCATAATGGTCTTTAAACCATTTTTTGAATTGTTCTTTTGAAGGTAGATCCATTTTTTCTATCCCAAAGTTAAATTTGAGTGTCTTAGATGACATATTTCAGAATTATTTCAAAGAAAAATCGATTTGACAGGAAGATTTTTAAGAGGTATCATTACTCTTTTTGAGGTGAGTTTATGGCTTTTGCTAAACGGATCTTTTTATTTCTCGCGATCAATTGTCTGGTCGTTATCACCTTATCGCTCATCCTCAATCTTTTTCATGTTCAACCATTCTTACAAGGGTATGGACTCAATATCCGATCTCTTTTGATCTTCTGCTTTATCTGGGGAATGGGAGGTGCATTCATCTCACTTGCTCTTTCTCGACAGATGGCCAAATGGATGATGGGAGTGAAAGTGGTTGATCTCAGGACCAGCGATCCCGATCTTCAGCGCCTCGTGACCACTGTCCATCAGCTTGCCCGAGAGGCTGATCTCCCTCTCCCTGAAGTGGGCTTTTTTGAGTCTCCTGAGCCCAATGCTTTCGCGACAGGACCGACCAAAAAACGTTCCCTTGTCGCCGTTTCGACAGGCCTTTTACGCAAGATGTCGCAAAAAGAATTAGAAGGTGTACTTGCCCACGAAATCTCCCATATCTCTAATGGAGATATGGTGACGATGACGCTCATTCAAGGTGTCGTCAATGCCTTTGTGATGTTCCTCGCGCGCATTCTCGCCTATGCTTTTTCAGGGATGGGCCGAAGCAGAGAGGGATCTTCTGGCTCCTATTTTAGCTATATGATCTTCACTTTCATTTTTGAAGTCGTTTTCATGATCTTAGGTTCGATCGTCGTGTGCAGCTTCTCGAGATACCGAGAGTTCCGCGCTGACAAAGGGGGAGCAGGTTTAGCCGGTAAAGACAAAATGATCGCCGCTTTAGAATCGCTGCAAAGATTGCAACAGATCCACGATCCAAAGACTGAAAAACCCTCCTTCCAAGCCCTAAAAATCTCAACCCAGAGAAAGAGTGGCTTCATGAAGCTCTTTGCCACTCACCCTCCCCTCGAAGAGAGGATCCACCGGCTGCGTAGCTAATTATTTGGGTGTAGAAGTGTCTTGCTTTTCCCAGTATTTGTCAATGATCTCTTCAGCTGCTCCACGGAGCTTTTCGTTGACCGCTGGGAGGCGATCGATAACAGAATGGGCCCATTCATAGTATCGATCGATGCGTGCTTGTGTCCAGTCTGACGGGGGATTAGTGTAAAGATCATTGAGGTTGAATAGCTTGTCAGCGAGCTTGATCTGTGCGGCACCTTTAGATTTATGCGCTGCATTGATCACTTGTAGCCGTTTGCGCGCTTCTGTGGCAAGCGATTTATCATCGGTCACTTCACGCACTAAGCTGGCGACCTGTTTGCCGAATTTGTTTTCGATCTCCTCAAATGTCGTTTGGGTATCCTCAATAGTATCATGCAAAAGAGCACCGATAATAACCGGAGTTTCTCTGACCCCTCCGACATTCATGAGGTTGAAGGCGACACCAATCGGATGTGAAATATAAGGGGTTTTTTCTTTGTTTTTACGCGTTTGCAGACGATGTTTTTCAGCGGCGAAATCAATCCCTGAGCAGATTTCTTGAATCTCTTGGGCTGTCATGCTTTTTTCTTTTTGATAAGCAGCGCTTAAGACTTCAGCGATGTTATCGAAATTTTTCATCACTATCAGGTCGTTATGCGCAAGCTCGACAAGTTTTGTTCTTGTCTGCTGAAGGGTTTGCTGTACAGGATTTTGTGCGACATCATCAGATCCTGCTGCTTGACAAAAAGAAACTTTAGGCTTCTCTTCAGCGGCAAAGCTGCCCGCCGCAGTCATCATTGTGATCGCAAATAAAGGTATAATGGATTTTTTCATCGATTCCCCCTGACTTGAATATAATAAGTAAAGATACTACAGATATCCTTAAATTAAAACGCATTAAATATTTTAAGAAAGGAGGGCTGTCGCGTGGTCGAGAGTGATGAGCTTATCATCTTCCATAATAAAGACTTGATGGGGATGGATGATGTCGCAAAGATTTTTTAAACTTTCACATTGTAAGACGATAAAATCGACCTCGGCAAGAGAAGATAATAGCGAAACAAACTCCGTGTCAGGATCGTTATCACGGACATAAACGATCAACCTTTTCTCACAATCCCTGGAAGCGAGCTTGCGCAAGGAGCGGAAAAGTGCCGTCGACATCCCATGAGTGCTGTTCAAACCCAAAACAGAGTAACGTTTTCCCTTAAGGGCTTGCTGGAGGGCAAACAGGTGCTCTTCATCGAAGATTTTATTCTCGACATCATACTCTAAAAGACGCTCTGCCATTTCAGAGAGGTTGATACGGGCACATCCTAATCGCTCGATCGCCATGCCCGCCGCGATATTGGCGAGTTGTGCTCCATATTTGATATCTAACTTATTAGCTAAGGCGACGCTGATCATGGAAAGGACAGTATCCCCGGCTCCCGTGACATCTTTGACCTCTTTCGAACGGACAGGAAAATCGAATTGCTGACCCGCTTTATTAAATAGGGAAATTCCCGCTTCCGATCGTGTGACGATGAGCATCTCTACGCCGCAATTCTGTAAAATGACGCTTGCGACCTGATCAAGGGATGCTTCAGGAGGAAGCTTTGCTGCAGCGTACGCTTCAGTGAGATTGGGTTTGATCACTTTAGCGCCGTAATATTTTGAAAAGTCGTCTCCTTTAGGATCGACGATGACAGGGATCTCCTTTTCAGATGAGATCTCGATAATCTTTTTAAGGAGAGAGCGGGACAAGAATCCTTTACCGTAGTCGGAAATGGCGACGATTTGAACCTTATCGATCAAGGGAAGAAATCTTTCGATCACCTCTTCTTCAAGTTGCTCCGGCAAAGGGCTGACCGTTTCAAAGTCGACGCGGAGAATCTGCTGGGCCTCTGCGATCAGTCGATTCTTAACAGGAGTCTTGTATCCTTTTTGCAAGATGAGGTTTTCAACATCCACTCCTTCATGCTCTAGCGCATCGCGAAGTTCCTCTCCAGCAATATCATAACCGATTCGCCCCACTGCAATCACACGGGCCCCGAGCGAAACAAGGTTCAAGACGACATTTCCAGCCCCTCCAGGACGGCTCTCTTCCTTCTGGACATGGAGGACAGAAACGGGTGCTTCAGGGGAGATCCGCTTGACTTTTCCCGTCGTGTAAGTGTCGAGCATAAAATCGCCGATCACTAAAACACGCACCGGGCTGAACCGGCTCAACATCCGGCTGAGTTTCACCATCGTTTATCCTCGAGCAAATAATTTCTGGCATAATCGACAACGGCATCCTCGATCGTGTACTCGCAAACAACTCCCAAGCCTGTCTCTCTCTTGTACTTGCTCATATCAGCACAGGTGTAATTTTGGTATTGACGACATAGGCCGCTTGGCATATCGATATACTCGATTTTCACCGGTTTGTCCAGCGCTTTGAAAACGGCCTTCGCAAGGGTATTCCATGTGGTCGTCTCCCCTCTTCCGATATTGAAAATCCCCTGGATCCCATTTTCCAAAAAGCTGCAAGTCATCCTCACGGCATCTTTGATATAAATGAAATCACGACATTGGTCACCATCGGAAAAACGGTCTGGTTCTGTCGATTTAAAAAGGGAGATCTTCCCTTCGCTTTGTACAATGGGCACCATTTTATAAACCATAGAGGCCATACGCCCTTTATGGTTCTCATTTGGGCCGAATACGTTGAAATATTTCAGTCCAACGATTTTATCCAGAATCCCCTGTTGTTTTGCCCATAGATCAAAGTAGTACTTGGAAAATCCATAGAGATTGAGCGGCGTTAAACCTTCCAAGGCGGAATGATCGTCGTTAAAACCCAATGCCCCATCCCCATAAGTGGCAGCCGATGATGCATAGATGAACCTTTGTCCATGTTTCAGGGCGTATTCCGCAAGACGTACTGTATAGCGAAAATTATTCTCCATGAGGTAGTTGCCATCCGTCTCCATAGTATCGGAACAAGCTCCCAAATGGATAAATGCTTTAACGCAATCTCCATTCCCTTCCAACCATTTAAAAAGATCGTGACGGGAGATGAAATCGAGACATTTTTTGTTGAGCAGATTTTTCCACTTCTCTGTCTTTTTGACATCATCGACGAGAAGAAGATTGTTCATCCCTCGATCGTTGAGATATTTGACTGTGCAGGAACCGATGAAACCCGCAGCACCCGTGACTATGATGATCTGTTCGTCTTTGAATTTCGATGGCATAAGACCTATGGCTAAATTAAGATTATGAGCCTATTTTTAGAATAACGCGAGTTTTTTTTGAGGTTGCCTCTAAAGGCTCTATTTGATAAAATACTATTAAAAATTAGGAGAAGTTTTATGGATAATTCATTTAACATCGGACCAAAAGCTCCCTTTTCTCTCTCGATGCCTACAGCACCTGTTTTAGACAGAAGGAAAAATTTTAATTTTACACTATCCCATTCTCTTTTATCGGCTAAATTGACGATGGACCAAAAAGTCAACCGCCGTATTTCAGACAATATCTACCAGACACTCCAAAAGCATACAGATGCCTTTCGAGAGCTTGAAAAGATCCAATTTAGAAAAAGAAGTCAAATTTTTCTTGAAATGACGAGCAAAAAAGAACAAACTGCTCTCTTCTCTAAAAAAGTCTAAAGCTTGCTGTTGTTGCTTCCTAAAAAAGAGGAAAATGAATATACCTCTTTAAACAGTTACATTTAGGGTAGGCCTGTGAGCATCGCATTGATTCTTACACTCTTGAGAATTTTGCTCGGTCCGATCTTCTTGATCGTCTATCTTTATTCGCAGGATTTTGGAATCAACATCGCCTGGTTGCCTTATATATTGCTCCTTTTAGCCGCAGTTTCAGAACTTTCCGATGTCTTCGACGGAGCCCTTGCCCGTAAACAAAATAAAGTGACCGATCTCGGTAAACTCCTCGATCCGATGGCCGATAGTATTTTTAGATTGTCCGTTCTGCTCGCCTTCACTCAAGGGATGATCCAGCTCCCGCTCCTGCTCGTCTGCGTCTTCTTTTATCGAGATACGATCATTAGTACTTTGCGCACCCTTTGTGCCCTTAGAGGCATTACACTCGCTGCCCGCCTTTCAGGGAAGATCAAAGCGGTGATTCAAGCAGCCGTCGTCTTTTTCATTTTGATTTTGATGCTCCTTTACTCACTTGGATGTTTAGAGGTCAAGTTGCTCAGAGCAATTAGTTTTTACAGCGTTCTCGCTGCTGCGATCTATACCCTCTATTCTGGTGGTGAGTATATCGTCGCTAACCGCAAATACATTAAAAAAGCCATCGGCTTTTAGAGTCTGTCTGCGATCTTGGCTAATTGCTTTTTGCGCCTTTTCCTTTTGGCTTTGATTCTATTCCTTGGCTAAAGTTAACTTAACTATGTCCTGCAGAATAGAATCAAAGCCAAAAGGAAAATCCATCAAAAATCAAAATAACCAAGATCGCAGACAGACTCTTAGCGAAAAAGTTGTTGCGTTTGATCCTTATAATCCTTTTTTTAATTCAGGAAACTTTAAATTTGGATCGTTTGGAACCACAGCATTATTCGGGATAAATGTTGTTAATTGCGCTCCGTATTTATTATAGTATCCATGTCCGTGTGCAACAAAAAGAGCTTCTAATTCATTTTGTCCCGGCTGGACGTATTGAGCAAAACATTTTACGAATTTAGCTTGTCTCGACAACTCCCTTTTGAGCGCGGAGAATTTTTTCTGGAGTTCCTCGACTTTCTCCAATAAAGCTTGTGCCCTCTCATCAGAAGCGGTTTTATAGGTTTCAAAAGCTTGGGCAGTCTCCAGTTTTTGCATTTCTGCTACTCTTAGATTTTTTTTCACGAGCAGAAGCTCACTGGCTTGTGATTGGACTTGTTTCTGAAGACGCAGCATTCCATTAATGAGAAAATTGACATTTTCGATAGTGATCTCCTGATTGCTGATCCCTTCGACAGAGAGCCGCCCAAGGACCTGGTTGACCAGGACCAAATTCTGATTCGGAGTCCGTACCAGAGTGAACTGCCTAAGAGGTTGATTGACAGGGATCAGATTTTGATTTGGAGCCCCTGGGTTTTGATTCGAGGGTTGTAAAAAGACTTGGGAAGGTCTTGTCAAAGTAGGGTTTATCATGTTCATAACGACTCCTTAAGTTTGATGTGATTAAAGTATTGTGCAGCCGCCACCGCTGTTTCCTGAACAAGATGCTGAAGATTTACTGGAGTTTCAGTGATCGTTCTTGAAATAACTGGATGCAGAGTATTAGCCATGATGATAATTTTTCAATTCGGAGATCTTATCTGAAAAATTTAATAAAAATCATCACGATTTTTTTTGTGGACGCTACTTTGTAACTGGATGGAAGACCTACTTAAGGTCGTGCCATTCAAGCATTTTGCACAGCCATGATCATCCTCTTTTTAATTTAGGAAATTTTCCATTCATGTAGAGGAAGATATGGGCCAGATGTTTGATTTTCACCTTGATATTTATGGATGTGTGTAACAAAGCGCTTCTCTGAAGCAATGAATTCACGTTGGAGCTTAACGATGCTTGCTGATAAAGCTCGTGTCGTCTCATCAGAAGCTTTTTTGTAGGCTTCAAAGATTTTGGCAGTCTCCAGTTTTTGCTGTTCGGCTATTTTTAGTTGCTCTTTGACGAGTAAGAGTTCGGTGGCTTGTGATTGGGCAAGTTCCTGAAGAGCCTGCAGTCCATTAAAGAGAAGAGTGACATTATCGATGAGCTTCTCTTGATTTTGGAGCCTTTCGACAGAGAGCTGCCCAAAAGCCTGATCGATATTCATCAAATCTCGCCTTGGAGCCCCTGGGGAAATAAAAGGTCGTGCTATTAAATCATTTTGTAAAGTCATGATCATCCTCCTTTTAATTTAGGAAATTTTGCAATTTGGATCTTGTGAAACCACAGCATTATTCGGGACAGATGTTGAAAAATATCCCGAACCTGGGATTGCATAGACGTGCTCAGCAAAACGAGTCTCTAATTCAGCTATTCTCGGCACACATTGAAGCTGGAGGATCTGTTGCTGGAGTTCATCGACTTTCGCCAATAAATCTTGCATCATCGCATTGGAGACTTTTTTATAGAGTTGAAAGTCTCGGGCAGTCTGTTTTTTTTGCTGTTCAAAGGTTCTTAGCTGTTCTTTCACAAGCAAAAGCTCACTGGCTTGTGATTGGACAGTCGCTTGAAGATCTTTCAGAGTTCCCTCTAGATTTCTGATCCCTTCGACACTAGGCTGCCTAAAAGACCGATGAAGGCACAAATTCTGATTCTGAGTCCGCTCGAAAGTGAATTGCCTAGAAGCCCGATTGCTGCGGCTTGGATTTTGATTCGAAGGCCAAGTTCTGTCCTCTAAAAAGACTGGGTAGGGTGTTGTTAGATCGATTATGTTCATAACGATTCCTTAAGTTTGATATGATTAACATTTGGTGCATGACAAAGCCACCGTGTAATAATTTTTAGGTTCGGGAATGTTATCCAAAAACAGATTATAAAAACCATCATGATTTTTTTTTAGCCTATTGCAAAAAAACAATATCTAATGTCAAACTCGGGGTTTTCACCCGGAGGTCTATTTTGGGAAGGTTAATCCTCAGATTTGTTTCAATTGCATTGCTCCTCTTCAGCACAGCAGTAGCTATTGCCAGATTAAATGATGTGCATGGTGGAGTTGTCCCAGAAGTGGAAAAAACATATGTTTTTCCAGAACAACTGGTCATTAACTCTGAAGGGATTTTTGTAAAAATTGATGATCAATGGCATCAATCACGAGCACTGTTTTACGATCAAGGAGGAATATTTATTCACAACCCAGGCAGGGATGGGTGCCGAGAACGCTTTGCACCTTGTCGCAATTGTGACAGATGCATTTCTGAAGGCTACGATATTTGTCCGTTCTGTGGTCAACCTGCCTAAAGATGATCCTTAAAAGGGATTAACCAGCTCTTTTTAAAGAGAAATCATCCATGAAATTTACAGCCATGGACACTTTCTCGAAGTCACGCTGAAGCGTTTTTGTCTCGGGTAAGGATCAATTCTTCTTCATAGAGAGATAAATATTCTAAAACGGAGCGCTTCCAGCTGAAATCTTGACGCGTCCCATTAAGGATGAGCAGTTCCCATTTGTCAGGATGGTGTTTAAAGCATTCTAAAGCACGATTGAGTGCCCAATCGACCCCTTTGTGATCGGGAAATTCAAAAGTGAACCCGTTCCGCTCCTCCATCGGGCGTGCTGAAGTATCGACATCAAAAACAGTATCTGCAAGCCCCCCTGTTAAGCGAACAATAGGGACGGCTGCATAGCGCAGAGCGATGAGCTGCGTCAATCCGCACGGTTCGAACATAGAAGGGATGATGATCATGTCTGCGGCAGCAAAGATCTGATGGGCTAATGCTTCATCGTACTCTATGAATATGGCGATGTTTTTATTTTCCTCGAGCTCTTTTTGGAGTGTTTCAAATTCTTCATGGATCGCCGGAATGGGAGTGGCTCCCAGAAGGACAAACTGCCCCCCTTTTTCCACTGTGCGATTGAGCGCGTACTTGATCAACTGAGGGTTTTTTTGAGGAACCAATCGAGTGATAGAAGCAACCAGTGGTCCATCCGTCTCTTTGATTCCTAGATGTTTGCGCAAATGCCGTTTGTTTTCTTTTTTCGCCTCGAGCACATCGGAAACCTTTCCCTTATCGATTCGACGTGTCGAATATCTTTGAGCGAGATGGATATCTTTTTCAGGGTTCCAAAAATCTTCGTCGATTCCATTTAAGATCCCTTTGAGTTTTTTACGATTGTCGATCAAGACACCCTCCAACCCAAATCCTCCGCTCGGCGTCTGGATCTCTTTTTCATAATTCGGAGATACTGTCGTGATTTTATCAGCGTATTCGATCCCTCCTCTGAGGAGATTGATCCGATTTAATCGATGAGGATCTTGCATTTTTTCAGGTGTGAGATAGTGATCTCCACGCAGGCCGACGCGAGAGAGATTGAACGGCAGGCAATGTCCTTGATGTTCCATATTGTGAATCGTCAAAACAGTTTTCCCAACCTTGTAACCGAGAGGTCGGTAAACCTCTTCATAGAGAACGGGGACGAGTGCTGTCGTCCAGTCATGGACATGGATAACGTCGGGCTGTTTGCCGATTTTGAAAAGGAATTCCATAGCCGTTCGGGAAAAATAGACAAAGCGATCAATATCATCAGGCGAGCCGTAAATGACCCCCCGACCAAAATAGTCAAGAGGATGATGAGGTTCGATGAGCAATAATCGGAGTCCATCGAGATCTGCTGACCAGATCGTATTGTTATACCGATGCCTCCCTTCAAACGACCAAAGTTCCCTGTGCTCAACTTTTAGATTCTTGAGCTCTTTAGATTCCAGGCAATCGTATTTGGGCAGAATGATCTCCACCTGATGTCCATGTTTAGATAGCTCCTTAGCAAGTCCACAAATGACATCTGCCAATCCACCTACCTTAGCAATAGGACAGAGCTCTGTCGCGATTTGGATAATATACATTGGAATCCACCTCGATCACGAAGTCTATTAATTGTTTTTTTAAGGTTAGTTTGATATTTGTGCTACTATATACTGCGCGCGGCTAGATTTTTAAATTTTTGCAGCCATTATAGCGACCCATCTTTGAACGATCGCTCCTCGGAGATATTAGCCAATATCCCTCTCGTCGCGATCGTTCAAATCTGAGCCGCTCTAAGACCACCAAAATTTAAAAATCTAGCCGCGCGCAGTATTAAAGAACTGCACTGACATGAAAGATATTGCCTTAGTCACAGATATTCCTTTTTGGAACGTAGGCATAGGTCAAAATGCTCGCATTCGAGAACTTTGTATTTTTCTTGCTCTTCATAGCCGCTTTACTCTTTATTATCTTGGAGGGGACTCCCCTTTTCCTGGCCCCATTTTTCATGAGCATGAGAAGCAAACTCAACTTGCACTCTATCTCGAGAAAGCCAGGCATGACCTCCTTATCGTTGAATATCTCTACCTGCATTGGGTAGCAGATTTACCGTTAAAGGGTGCAGCGATCTATCTCGATGCTCACGATCTTCTTTCAGAGAGGGCAAAATCTTTTGAATCGTTCAATCATCGGATCAATTCGATCACATATGAACAAGAGATCAGCTATTTTCATAAGTTTGACAAGGTGATTTTTTTACAGAAAGAAGAGATAGAAAAGGTTTTGCCGAGGATCAGTGCAGATCGCCTTCTCCTATGTGCTCATCCTATTGCACCTGAAGAGGATGTTCCACTTCGGGAAGAGGTAGGGGTAATCAGCTTTTTTGGTAGTCCTTCCTGGCCTAACATCGATGGAATCCAGTGGTTTCACGATGCAGTGTTACCTCTTCTCGGAGATTTAGCGAAAAAATGTGTCGTGAACGGTTCGATCAACTTTTCTCCCCTCTCTGTTTTTTCTCCCCATCTCTCCAAAGGGAGAGCTTTCTATTCTATCGATGACTATTACAAAGGGATCGACATTGCGATCAATCCCGTTCTTTATGGAAGCGGTCTGAAGATCAAGACTGTAGAAGCCATTGCTTATGGCATCCCTCTTGTAACGACGAGTGCAGGTGCCCAAGGGCTTCTCGAAGAAAGGGGCAACTGCTTTCTCCTCGCTGATACACCAGAAGAATTTGCTGCTGCCATTTGCACACTCGCTTCTTCTTCAGATAGACGCCGCCAACTCTCATCGCGCGCGCGCACTTTCGCACGAGAGCATCTTACTCCAACGGCTTGCTTCAGCTCCCTCTTAACCTAGGAGGAGAATTGAAGAATCACTTGGGCGCAGGAAATTAAGAAAGTTTTTTTTAAATTTAATGCATCTTCTTTGCGCCACCGCGTCTTTGCGTCTCTGCGTTGAATGGCTTTAAAATATTTTAACGCAGAGACGCAAAGACGCGGTGGCGCAAAGAAGATCATGCTAAAAACTTTTACCAACAAAAAGAAAAAATAAAAAAAATCTTCTCTATTTCTTTTTCATCTGCTGTAAGCGCACTTTACTGTGTTTAATGCTGTAGGCAAAATAGATGACACATCCGATGACCATCCAAATCACAAACTGAACCCAAGTCACGCCTGGAAGAGCAATCATCTGGATGATACAGGCTATTGTTCCGGCTAGTGGAATCCATGGCACAAAGGGCGTTTTGAATGGCCGATGCAATGTCGGTTGCTTATAGCGCAATACAAGGATGCCAAAGCAGACGATCGCAAATGCGAGCAATGCCCCCATACAAGTCAACTGTCCTAAGATCCCGACGGGAAAGAATCCTGCGAGAACTAAGCAGACAAGAGAGACGAGCACTGTTGAAAAAAACGGTGTTTGGAAACGCTGGCTGATTTTAGAGAAAGACTTCGGTAGAAGTCCATCTTTTGCAATCGTATAGAAAATACGAGCTTGACCGAGGATCATGACTAAGACTACTGAAGTGAGCCCAGCCAAGATCGCAATTTTAATCACAAAACGGAGCCACAGGAATTTAGGCCCGAAAGCATTGACCGCAACGGCAATCGGATCAGGGACATTGAGCATTGTGTAGCTCACAACTCCGAGAAGGACAACCCCAACAACGATGTACACTAAGGTCGAAATCGTCAGTGAACCGAGCATCCCGATCGGCATGTGTTTTTGAGGATTGCGGCATTCCTGCGCCATGGTCGAAAGAGCATCAAAACCGATGAATGCAAAGAAGACAACCCCAGCTCCCCGCAGGACCCCACTAAAACCAAACTGTCCAAAAGTTCCAGTGTTTGAAGGGACAAAGGGAGTTAAGTTATCTGAATTGATAAAAGCGATGCCGCAAGCGATGAAAAGGGCAATGACGCCAAGCTTGATGACGACCATGACGTTATTGAAACTCGCAGCGGCTTTAATTCCGACAGCGACAAGAGTTCCCATTAACGCGACGATCAGCATGGCTGGAAGGTTGATGATCGCCCCTGTCTTTGCCCAACCGGTGGCTAGTTCATAGCTCATCGGCGCATTTGCATAATCAGCAGGGATAATGATCCCGAAATCCCGAAATAGACTGACTAAATACCCCGACCAACCTACTGAAACAGTCGCTGCCGAGAAAAGGTACTCCATGGTCAATCCCCAGCCAATGATCCAAGCGACAAGTTCCCCCATCGTCGCATAAGCATAGGTGTAAGCACTTCCAGAAATAGGGATCAATGAAGCGAATTCCGCATAACAGAGCGCGGCAAAAACACAGATGATCGCAGCTAAAACGAATGAAAGGAGAATTCCAGGGCCGGCGTATTCTGCTGCTGCCTGGCCTGTGAGGACAAAAATCCCCGCGCCGATAATCGCGCCTATCCCCATCGCAATTAATGTCACCGCTCCCAAGGAGCGCTTCATAACATGTTGACTCTCTTGAGCTTCATCGAGCAATGTCTTGATCGATTTCTTAACAAACAATCCCTTTGTCATACATCCTTTCATGAATTTAAAAGTTCGTTAAAAAACAGAATAAAGCGAACCCGATTTTTCGAGTAGAAAAAACACTCGTTTCAATCAAAGTAATTATACCCAAGAAAGTTGAAGAATCGGTAAAACTCGAACAATTTGTCGCATAGGAAAAATATTTTTACCACCCGTTCGCTTCGCTCACTGGAGAGCACAGAGGACACAGAGGAAGAATCAAATGAAATGTTAGATGTTTTTCTCTGTGTCCTCTGTGCTCTCTAGTAAGCGAAGCGAACGGGTGGTAAAATTCATATGCCCTGACTAAACAACGGCGCGGACTTGACCTTCCCAGCCACGGATGAAATCGAGGAGGAGTTTTTTGTCTGGGCTTGTACTCAAGAAGTCGAGGGCCTCTTGGTTGCTGCCTAAATGAGCGAGTTTGGCGAGCAGTTGCAAGTGACCCTTGTCATTGCTGGCAAAGAGAAAAAATAGGGTGTGGACGGGTTTTCCATCCAGGGCGCCATATTCAAGGGGATCTTTCGGATGGACGACAAAGACCATGTCGAGGGGGCCTTTTCGCAAGAAATCTCGCGTATGGGGGACAGCGATCCCATTATTGAGGGCAGTTGGCATCAATTTCTCACGGTCGAGAAGCAACTCTGCAAGCACCTCTGAATCGACTCCGAGTTTTTGTGCTACAGTTTTGGTGGTCCAGCGGATCAATTCCTCTTTTGTCTTTCCGGGGATGTTGGAGAAAACGTCTCCTTGATGGATCGCTCTGTATAGGCAAAAATGGTGCATTCCGCCACGTGAAGAAGTTTCATGAGTTTCTTTGTCCAATTCGGGGTCTGGATAAATTTGGGTCTCGTTGAAAGGGGAAAACCCTTCTCCGAGAGATTTGATTTTACAGCCCACCATCCAATTTTCAATTTCGATGCGGCTAAAACGGTATTGATGATTGAGACGGTAAGCAGGAATTTTTCCGTCTGAAAGCCAGCGTCGGATAGTCGTCTCTGAAACGTTGAGCAACTCGGCAACATCTTTAATCTTTAGATCCATGTTAACAACCAGTAAATAGAGCAATCACTTCTTTTGCATCATACGTCTTGAGCAACTTTTTGCGCCTCTCTTCATTTTTAATGGCCATTGTGAGATGGGATAAAATCTTTAAATATTCCGTCTGTTTGTTCTCAGGACCACCGATCATAAAGATCAAACGGACTGGCGCATTGTCGAGTGCATTCCATTCGATCCCTTTTTTAGCCTGTATGCCAATAGCGATAAAAAACTCGTCATATCCCTGTAATTTTGCATGAGGGATGGCCACTCCCAATCCAATGCCCGTGGAGACAATTTTTTCCCGTTCCAAAATCGCGTCGTGAAAAACTTTGGAATTTTTCAATTTCCCCCCTTTTTCCAAAAGGCCGACCAGTTGCTCGAGAGCTTCGTCGCGAGAATCGACATTTAAAAACAGGACGAGACGCTCATCCAAATAATTGGAGATCGCCACACTCTCTCCTTTCTTAAAGAGTTTTTTCAAATCGCCAAGACCAGCGGCGATCTGCTGATTAATGCGTGCCAGTATGGCCAAAGCCGCCCTCTCCACGTGAAGTTGATACTAAAGACTCTTGAGGGCAAAAAATCGCTTTTTCGACGCGTGCAAGCACAATTTGCGCGATGCGCATGCCAGGAGTGACGATGAATCGATCTTTTCCATGATTGATCAAGATCACACCGATCTCTCCTCGATAATCGGCATCGATCGTCCCTGGTGCATTCAAAACAGTGATTTGATTTTTTAAAGCAAGTCCACTGCGAGGTCTGACCTGGATCTCATATCCGGCGGGAATGGCAAATCTCAACCCTGTAGGAATTAATGCAGAGGCACCGGGCTCAATGAGGATGTTTTCTTTGATATAAGCTTTGAGATCAGCCCCAGCAGCGAGAGCTGAACCATAAACAGGAAGAAATTCTGGTTCACTTGCAAGAGTGGGGATTTCGATCTCTTCCATAGAAAATCTTTGTCTTTATTTTAATGTTTCTGCTTCAGCTAAAGTCATTAATTCTTTAAGTTTCTGCGGTAATTTACCGAGTGATTGACCATACAACACTCTATATGTTGAAGGTTCTTGATACTCTCGTTCATTTCCTGACAGAAGTTGTAATAATTGGAATAATTTCTCTTTTAATTGATGGCGATTAACAATGCAATCGATCATTCCCCTTTCGAGCAAAAATTCAGAGCGTTGAGCACCGGGGGGAAGTTTTTGCCGCATCGCTTGTTCGACAACGCGTGGTCCCGCAAAGCCGATCAATGCATCGGGCTCAGCAATGATGATATCTCCTAAGGAAGCAAAGGAGGCCGTCACGCCCCCTGTGGTCGGATTCGTCATCACAGAGATGTAAGGGAGTCCTTTTTCATGCAGTTTTGCGAGCGCGGCTGACGTTTTGGCCATTTGCATCAATGAGAGAGCCGACTCTTGCATGCGCGCGCCCCCAGAAGCAGAGATAATGATGAGAGGAAGTCGTTGCAGAGTTGCATATTCGATGATCGCTGTCAGCCGCTCTCCGACGACCGACCCCATCGATCCTGCCATGAAAGAGAAATCGAGCACGGCCAGCGCTACCTCTTTGCCTAAAATTTGACAAGGGCCGACCATTGCCGCTTCATCGCGCTCTGAATTTTTCTTGGCATTTTCTAAACGTTTTGTATAAGCCTCTGTATCGACAAATTGAAGAGGATCGACCGGTTTGTATTCGGTAAACATCTCTGTGAATGTCCCCGCATCTACGAGAAGCTGGACACGTTGTTTAGCCGATAATCGGTAATGATAATTGCATTTAGGACAGCAGTGAAGATTTTGCTGAAGTTCATTAGCGTGCACCATATCGTTACAGTGAGTGCATTTCACCCATCCGCTATAGCCATCTTTTTTTGTCGTTTGGATTTTAATTTTCGGCTTATTACGCGAAAATAATCCCATAAATATCCACCGCTTTTTTTTCAGTCTAATTTAACACAAAAGAGCCCTAGTTTCAATATAGAATAATGTCAAAACTAAATGATAATTGATCTTTTTTGAAGAAGTATAACCCCTTAAAAATGAGCAGTTAAATTTCTAAACTATTTTTTCGCCTGAGCGAACCGCTCTTCGACGTTTTTCCAATTGACAACCTTCCAAATATTTTTTACGTAGTCGGCGCGTACATTCTTGTACTGCAAATAATAAGCGTGTTCCCAGACGTCTATCCCAAGCAAGGGGACAAATCCTAACGTGCTGAGCGGATCTTGGTTGGAGCAGGTCGCGATCACGAGTTTTCCAACCGCTTTATGATAACCGAGCCACCCCCACCCTGAGCCCTGAATGGCAATTGCTGCACCACTCAGCCTTTCAACAAATGTTTCCACCGAGCCAAATTCCGTTTGCAGCGCTTGAGCGATCTCGCCCTTGGCACCCTCTCCTCCCCCTTTACCGACAGGAGCGAGGTTAGTCCAAAAAACGGAATGATTGACGTGACCGCCCCCATTGAATTTGATCGCAGATTGGAGAGCGATCATCGCAGCGACATCCCTTTTTTCTTCAGCATCATGGTACTTTTCGAGTGCCGCATTGAGATTGGTGACGTAACCACCATGGTGCTTGGTATAATGCAACTGCATGATTTCTGCAGATATCACTGGCTCTAGGGCAGAAAAGTCGTAGGGTAGATCAGGCAGCTTATAAGGGGTAAAATTGGACATGCTCAAACTCCTTTTCAAAGGTAGTCAGGATCATACTTTTCTGTCCATATTTTGTAAAATATTGAATTTCAATAGGCGCGGCACCCGACATTAGAAAGATATTTTCAATCACAGAGAGGAACAAGAGACACAGAGGAACACAGAGATAAAAAAAACATCCTAATTTTTTCGCGAGAACGAAAAAATTAGAGTCTTCATTTTTTGCTCTCGCAAAAAATGAAGAACTTAACGCTCTGTGCCTCTGTGATCTCTGTGTAAATTTAAAAAAAGTCTTTTAATGCCCAGCATCCTTTTTCAGTAGGCCAAAAATAGGATTTTACGATACTATCTCTCAGATTTTTTAAAGTTTTTGGAGATCCATGGGAATTCCTGCAATTTCACCTCCGCTCACAAATTCCAACACATCGACCTTGGATCCTACCCAGACGAAAAAACGGACATTTCATCCCCGCAGCTTCCTCTTTTTAATTCCGACCATCACGGGCATCGCTTGTGGAATTCTATTATTTCCTAACTTCGGGTTAGGGCTTGCTGTGGGTACAGCGGACTTTGTATTTTCAGCGATTTCCCTGGTTATTCTAAATAAAGCAAAGATCATTAAGCCTCAAATTGATAAAAATAACGAATATGATAAGCATCTTCTCAGGTCTTTACTACATGTCTCTGTATTTGGACCAATCGCTGAGGAAGGACTTTTTCGCGGTTTGGTCCAACCCTTGTTGACAAAATCGGTTCAGGTTCTTATCCCTGCTGCAACGGTTGTTTTTTTTGGAACAGGCTTGAGCGTTGCCACAGCTGTTGCCATTGTGGCGACTTCAGTTCTTTTCGGAGCTGCCCATCTTTCCAATCCCCACAAAGGTGCACATATCCAGGCGATGAGTGCCACCGTATCAGGAGTCGTTCTGGGCATCCTGGCTGCCAGATTCGGGATCGGCGCATCGATTGCCTCACATATAGCGAATAACTCCCTCGTCTCTATCTTTGTGGCCATACCCCAGTCCCTTTCTAACCAAGAGAGGCGTCGGGCAAGACCACAAAAAAAATATAACACCTCAGCTCTTCCGACTTAGTAATACCTGTTCTGTTACAGGACCGATCGCGATCAGCTTTTTGCCTTTGGGCAAACTCCCAAAAATTTCGAGGAATGCGCTCACGGTGGAAGGACTGGTAAAGACGATTTCTTCGACCTCGTCTAAATTCGGTTTGGGCTCTAATGCTTGCGCCACCGTATCGTAAAGATCGCAAGCTTGATACCGAATGTACCGCTGCTGAAAAAAATTGACAAGGATGGGACGTGATAGGGAAGAGCGGGGCATAAAAAAGTAGCTGTTCTCTAAATTCATCGTCCCTAGTAACTGTACAACTCCCTCTTGTGTTTCTTCCTGAGCGACAAACTGGGGCGAAAGGCCGAGTCTGGAAAGATGGGCAGCAGTCACTACCCCGATTGCAATGATCACTTTTGTCTCTAGAGATCGGTTTAAGGTAGTGAGATGCCCAGAAAAAACCTTCACACTATTTTTACTGGTAAAGAGCAAATGGGTATAGGCATCGAGATCCCCATAAGCTTGTTTGAGTTCAGGATGGTCTAAAGGACGGGGGACAATTTTTATGACGGGGTAATGGATCAAGTGACCCCTCAAGTGACCTTGACTCTCAAATTGGGTCGGATCGGTGCCGAGATATAAAATAGTTTTCACACTTCCCTCCTATCGATAGAGCGAAAAAGTTGACACATCTCTTCATCCCCTTGCCAGGCAACCACCGCGAGCTGTCCTTGCAATGGAGCCCTTTCTCCGGAGAGGGGAATGTGTGTACGATGGGTCAGTTTCAAACGGATGAGTGCCGCTTCTGCAACGACAACACCATCGACAATCCCCTGGTCGAGAAGAGCAAGCCTTGTCTGGATATCCCCACGGATATCGACGGAGATGAGATCGGGGCGTAGCTCGAGAATATTTTTTTCACGGCGAAGACTGGAGGTCCCTATTTTTGCCTTGAGGGGCAAATCTTCGAGTCTTTGATGATCGCGTAGTATAAGGGCATCGGAAGGATCGACTCCCTTCGTCAGGGCGACAAGTGTCAATCCTTTGGGTAAAGGATCAGGGAGGTCTTTGGCGGAGTGGATGGCGATCCGACAACCCCTGGCAAGCTGAAGCGTGTCGATCTCATGAGTAAAAAAATCGCTCCTCTCCAAAGTGCGTAAAGAGGTTTTCAGATCTTTATCTCCTCTCGTTTCGACCCAAATGGGGTGGAATGTCACTTTCGCGTTGTACTGTCGCAATTCGTGCAAAACTTCATCGAGTTGGGCACGTGAAAGGGGCGAGCCGCGCGCTCCCACTTCAATTGAGCAATTCACGGAAGGCCTCCTCGACAACTTCGACGCCGATCAGAGAAATTTTTTGAGAGAGATCGGAAGAGATCCCTTTTAAATTGCGCTTCGGACACAAACAGCGGCGAAAGCCCATGTGGATCGCTTCCCGTATCCGATTTTCAATGCGAGGGACACCACGCACTTCTCCACCGAGACCCACCTCGCCGAGGACAACAGTTTCAGGATCGATCGGCCGATTACAAAAAGAGGAGCCGATCGCCATGAGGACTCCGAGATCGATCGCAGGCTCAAAAATTTTAAGCCCACCTGCAATAGAGACGAAAACATCGCAATTGTGAAGCTGATAGCCCATCTTTTTTTCAAGGACAGCGAGGAGAAGAGCGAGCCGATTTTGGTCGAGACCTGTCGATTTGCGGGTGGATGTGGAAAAAGCGGAGGAGGCGACAAGGGCTTGCACTTCGATGAGGAGGGCACGCGACCCTTCCACTGTCGGAATGATCACCGATCCAGAAATCTCTTTGAGCCGCTCTTCTAAAAAAATGACCGAGGGATTGCTCACCTCAGAAAGCCCTCGGCTTCCCATTTGAAAGAGGGCAATATCATCTGTTGGGCCAAACCGGTTTTTAACAGAGCGGAGCAATCGATAACCGTGCTGCCTATCCCCTTCGAAATCGAGAACCGTATCGACAATATGTTCGAGAATGCGAGGTCCAGCGATCTCGCCAGATTTAGTGACGTGCCCGATTAAAAAAGTCGCAATCCCCATCCCTTTGGCGATATGCATGAATTCCATGGCCAATTCTCTGACTTGACTGACAGAACCTGGCGAGGAAGGGAGTTCACTTTTATAGAGAATCTGAATCGAGTCGACGATCATCGCATCAGGTTTGAGATGATCGATTTGAGCTTTGATATTCGAAAAGAGAGTGTCGCTGAGTAAATAGAGGCGATCGTCAAAGGCGCCCAGGCGTCCTGCGCGTAGCGACGTCTGTTCGACCGACTCTTCTCCACAAATATAGAGAACGGTCAATCCTTGCTGAGCCAGTGCTTGCGCGAGTTGGAGCATCAGCGTCGACTTGCCGATCCCGGGATCTCCTCCGATCAAGGTCAACGATCCTGGTACGATGCCACCCCCGAGAAGCCGGTCGAATTCAGGCATTTGGGTGGAGATCCTCTGAAACTCATTGATCGCGACCTCTTTTACCCGCATCGGTTTCGCCGATTCTTTTTTGAGCGATTCGAACCGTTTTCCCTTATCCTCTATTTCAACCTCTTGCGCAAAACTATTCCATTTTTGACAAACAGTGCAATTTCCAGTCCATTTTGCTTGCTGGTGCCCACATTCAGAGCAACACCACAACACTTTTTGCTTAGCCATTTCGAATCACTCAGGTGACTAGTTTTTTTAGGGCATCTTCAGCTGCAGCTTGCTCCGCTTCTTTCTTCGAAGAGCCAACACCCTCTCCGATTTCCGCTTCATCGATCGAGGCGATCACGTGGAAGACTTTGCTATGGTCGGGCCCAGACTCTTTGAGAATTTTATAGGCAGGGGGTTTTTGGTATCTCTTTTGCGAGTAGTCCTGTAGCTCAGCTTTCCAATTTCGGAGGGGCTGTCTCAAATGCTCTTGGATCTTTTCAGAAAAATGGGTGAAAAAAAATCTCTTTGCAGATTCTATCCCCGAATCGAGATAGATCGCTCCGATCAACGCTTCGAAGAGATCGGCTAAAATCGTCTCACGTCCCCGTCCATCATTCATCCTCTCCCCTCTTCCTAGCAAAACATACTGGGCGATGTTCAGTTGATTGAGAAGCTGGGCACAACTGCCCGCTTCGACAATATGGGAGCGCAATTGAGAGAGAAATCCTTCAGGTTCTAAAGGAAGTTGTACGTAAAGATAATCGGAGATGATGAGGCCCAGCACAGAGTCGCCGAGAAATTCGAGCCGTTCATTATGGTGCTGGACCAAATCGCGATGCTCGTTAAAAAAAGAACGGTGGACAAAAGAGAGGATAAGCAGGGATTTATCCTCAAACGTATAGTTGATCTTTTCTTCGATGGTAGAAATATGGCTATTCAGATCTTCAATGGGCGTCATAGTTTTTTTTGGATTACTCAGGGCTCCAATCATTAAAAAGACTTTTTAAGTTTACACAGAGATCACAGAGACACAGAGCTTTAAATTTTTCATTTTTCGCTCTCGCGAAAAAATTAGCCGTTTTTTAATCTCTGTGTCTCCTGCTTCCCCTCTGTGATTGAAATATTTTTTTCAATGATTAGCACCCTGTTGGATTGCTTGATATAATTATCTCCAAATGGCCGATTCAGGTATACTTTATTCTTTCTGCTGCACATACTCTAATCAAAAATCATCCCTCTTTCTTATGGTTAAGCTGAATCCTTCTTTTGGGCATTTGAAAAAAGAATATATTTTTCCGATCATCGACCAAAAATTAGCGGAGCTAAAAAAAGAGCGTTCCGATCTCGACATTCTCAATTTCGGAGTGGGCGATATCGCTCTTCCTCTCGCTCCCGCCATCGCTAAAGCGATCGCTCAAGGTATCGATGAGATGACAACTAAAGAGGGAATAAAAGGGTATGGACCCCATAACGGGTATCTGTTTTTACGCGAGGCGATTGTTAAAAATGAATTTGCACATCTCGGCTTCACTCCTGAAGAGGTCTTTATCTCTGAAGGAGCAAACAGTGATACGGTCAATATCCAGGAGCTGTTTAGCCTCTCGAGCATCATCGGGATCACCGACCCGACGTACCCAGCTTATTTGGATTCAGCAATCCTTTCCGGAAGAAAAAAAATCATTTTCCTCCCCTGCCTTCCAGAAAACCGTTTTGCCCCATTGCCACCCGAGGAACATTGCGATCTGATCTATCTCTGCTCCCCGAACAATCCGACAGGGATGGCGATGACCCGCTCAGAGCTTCAGCCATGGGTCGATTATGCTCTCAAAAGGAGAGCGTTGCTCTTGATCGATAACGCCTATGAAACATTCATTACCTCAGCAGATGTGCCCCGCAGTATTTTTGAGCTTCCAGGTAGCAAAGAATGCGCCATCGAATTTCGGAGCTTTTCCAAAACAGCCGGGTTCACTGGGCTCCGCTGCGCCTATACCATTCTACCAATGACAGTCAAGGCACAGCTCGGACGCAAATTCTTGCCCCTTCATCCCTACTGGAATCGTCGTCAAGCGACAAAATTCAACGGGGTGGCCTATCCGATTCAACGGGGAGCAGAAGCTGTTTATACAAAAGAGGGGCAAGAACAGACCCGCGCTCAAATCGCCCTTTATCTCGCGGCAGCCAAACGGCTGAAAGAAGGATTGACCCAACTCGGTTTCACTTGCTATGGTGGAATCGATTCCCCTTATTTGTGGTGGAAAGCCCCCCAAGGACAATCTTCTTGGGAATTCTTTGATCTCCTCTTGAAAAAGTGTCATTTGATCTCCATTCCAGGAAGTGGATTCGGCACTCATGGAGAAGGCTATGTCCGCCTTTCCGCTTTCACGACCCCTGATAAAACAACTCTTGCTCTAGAACGGTTTCAACAAATTTAAGCTATGCGATTTGCCATCACTGCCGACCACCGGGAATTTTTCACCAAGAATCACTATATCGAATTCGAAGAGCTGCTCAATCGCGATCAAGTGGCTTCTCTCAAAAAAAATGTGGAAGAAACCGTTGCCAAACGCCTACGCATCCCCTTAGCGAAATTAAGCGATAAATCCCCTCCTGAAGTTTATCAGGCCGGATACGATCTTTGGCGAGAGAGCGATGAGATCAAAAAAATTGCCCACAAGCAGGCTTTTGCTGCGCTGGCCTCTGAGCTGATGCAAATCATCCCTATTCGTTACGGCTTCGATCAGTATTTTGCGACGACCCATTGTACAGGTTCACCCTACGATCTTCCTTTATCCCTTCAAGAGATCTCTTGTCTCAATCCCCTTGCTGGGGCTCTTTTATTACCTTTGGAGGATCTCGCCTCTCCTCCCACATTTTTTCCCATGCCTCTCAAAATGGGAAGTGGTCTTTTCCTTTCTCCGACATTTTCTCTCCCTTGGCCACAACTTTTTTCGACTCGTGGACTCTGTTTTTTCCTCATCGTCTATGCTAAAGAGAAAACTTCTTTCCGTGCCGATTCGCACGATCCTCATGCTGTTTCCCTAAAAAAACTCGGCTATGCGTATAACGAATTGCTAAAAGACTCGATCCACCCGATCGTCCTGAGAGAGATTTTCTGATTTTTCAAAAGGGTCTAAATATAAAATTGACATCCATCCATCCTGTTTTTTAAAATCGGTTCAGGCATTTTGACGTGCCTCAAAAAAGGATGGTGTTATGAAAAAGAAAACAATGTTTTCCCTCGTTCTATTGTTTTTTTCTATGTCGGTTTGGGCTGAAGAAGCTGCCGAACCACAACTGGTGGAGATCAAGTGCTCAATTAAGCCGATCGACAGGTCAAAAATTCATCCGAGCGGCAATCATGCAACTTCTCAATCCTCCACTTCTCCCACATCTCAATCGAGCAGCAGTAATTGGAGCGGGTACGTCGCAGCCACTGACTTTACAGGAACATCGGCAAACGGTACGGTCTCTTATGTCGCCGGCAGTTGGGTTGTTCCAACAATTAAGGCCTCAACAGATACCACTTATTGTGCGATTTGGGTCGGCATAGACGGCTTTCTGAGTGATTCGGTCGAACAGATTGGTACTTCTCATAATTGGGTGGATGGCGCTCAACAAAATTATGCCTGGTTTGAGATGTACCCGAATGGTTCTTATCAGATCAGCGGGTTCCCTGTCGACAATGGAGACGTCATCAGCGCAAAAGTCGGCTATAAAGGGAACGACACCTTTAAGCTGGTGATATCCAATCTCACAAAAGGTGTTTCAACTGTCATTCCTAGTTCCAATACAATGAGTGCTTCCGCTTTGAGAAGCTCTGCCGAATGGGTTGTGGAAGCCCCCTATTCAGGAACAATCCTTCCTCTAGCCGATTTTAAATTAGTGACTTTGAATTATTGTTCAGCTGTGATCAATGGAGTGAGCGGCACCATTAATAATGGAGAATGGATGAACGATGAAATTGTAATGGAAACTCAAAAAGGGATAGAAGCACAACCCTCTACCCTATTAAAAAATGGGAGCTGTTTCCAGGTCGCTTGGCAGTCGGAATAATCGATTCAGATATATTAGCTCTTGCACAACCCAATTACGTGCCCGTGTGCGTGCCCGATTAATGCTTTTTTTGAACCATCTTAATTCGGGCACGGGCATGTAATTGGGTTGTGCAAGAGGTCTATTTCTCTTTGCAGGGAACGAACCCTGTCCTTATGGTCAATCCATCAAAATATAAAATTGACATTCATCCACGATATTTTTAAAATCCTTTCAGGCATTTTGACATGCCTCAAAAAAGGATGGTGTTATGAAAAAGAAAACAATGTTTTCTCTTGTTCTATTGTTTTTCTCTATGTCGGTTTGGTCTGAAGAAGCTGTCAAACCACCCATGGTGGAAATCAAGTGCTCAATTAAACCGATCGACAGATTAGAAATTCATCTGAGTGGCAATCATGAGACTGCACAACCTTTTACCTCTCCAACATCTAAAACTACCAGTCCTAATTGGTGCGGGTATGTCGCCGCTACTGACTTTAAAGGAACAAGTGCAGACGGCACTGTCACCTATGTAGGAGGAAGCTGGACAGTTCCAGTCATTTGGCCTGCAACAGACGAGACTTATTGTGCGGTTTGGGTGGGCATGGATGGTTATCTGAATAATGTTGTCGAGCGGATTGGTACTTGCCATAATTGGGTTAATAGCTCTCAACAAAATTTTGCCTGGTTTGAGATCTATCCAAGAGGTGTTTATGAAATTAGCAATTTTCCTGTCGCTAATGGAGACGTCATAGGCGCAGAAGTTAGCTATCAAGGACATTCTACCTTTAAGCTAGCGATATACAATTACACACAGGGTGTTTCAACTGTGATTCCTAGTACCCTTACCTTGTCTACCAGTTCTTTGAGAAGTTCTGCCCAATGGATAGTGGAATCTACTTTAGGAGAGGATTTTTCTGAATTTCAATCAGTCAATTTCAACGATTGTTCGGCTGTGATTGATGGAGTCAGCGGCGATATTGACGATCGTGCCTGGAAAAATGATAAAATCATCATGAAAAATAAAGGTGGAGTAAAGGCGAAACCCTCCGCTCTATTTAACGGTGGCAGCAGTTTCAACGTCACTTGGAAGTCGAACTAATCGCTTCCTTTGAAACGAAATGGCAGGGCTGCGACCATCCGCAGGATGGTCGCAGGTCTCCAGCAGAGCTTGGAGACTGAGATTCCTCTAGAAATGTCTAGCCAAAGAAATTGTTTATCATTTATAGAAAAAAACAATGCTTTTGGTCATATGATTCTCCCATCTTTATTACTTCTTTTGACCGTTTCTCCCATAAATATAGAATCGACCATTTCATCTCCAACGATTGAAGTCGCTATCGATTCCTCTAAAGTGGAAAACTCAGATGAAAATATCGAGCCCATTTTATACCGCGCGCAGGAAGGTTTTGTAAATTTTGGGCTCTGCGAGACAAAGTCAAATCGAAGCGAAGCGTTTCGAATGAGAAGTCCTTCCCTAAACGGGAAGGGCGACGAAGAGAATCGATTTGGCGAAGTCGCAGCCAGCCCAAATTCACAAAACCTGATGGAGAGCGGTATACATTCTCTCATCGACCCAGCTATACATCTTGGGACTGGAATCTTCTTTGGATCAGCGACTCTTGTGAGTGGCATAGGTTGGGCCATTTATCAATTTTCCCCGTGGGCTTCAACCTTTGGAAATGAATGCCTTCTTTCAAGCCATATCTTCTGGACAGTATCCACCCATTCTTTTGCTCAAGCCTTCAAAACATCTCCTTTCCTCTCTCTCTTTTTTAAAAGAATCCCCTCCTCTTATTCGACTTGGGATCTCAACAAAAAACTCCTTTCTGAGGTCCCAGCTCCTTCCTCAGAAGATAAAGAGCTCATCGCTTTTCTGCAGAGGCGATGGCTTGCCAAGATCACAGGATGCTATCCTTTTCTTGCGAATTGGATGTGCCGCTGCTTTGGGATCTCTTTTCAGTTGCATCCAGAGTCGACAAATTCTTACGCCAGAGATCCAGCGACCAAATACTCCGTGACATACAAGAAGAGGATCGAAGAGTGGAAACAAGCCCTTCCCCATCCTCCATCTTTCCCTTTGATTTTGACTCGTCCTTCCAGTGTTCGAGACTATCTCCCCTCCTATTTTGAGATTCTCCAAGATGAAAAAATGGAACACACTGTCGAAAGATTAGCTCGCCTCATGCACTCAACTGACGCTCCAGTGATTGTCGATTTAACCTCTGTTCTCCCAAACGACACAATAGATCGAAAACAATGGCTCGATGCCTGGCATTCTTACGAAAATGCATTTTCTAAATTGTGTAGTGAGCATCGATTAGACCTCGATCAAAATCTGTGCATTCAAAGAGTCCAGCAAAGGGATGTTGGAGGGATCCGCCTCCTCCCTTTTCTCTCTTCATCGAAAGAAAATATCGAAAAGCACTATCAATACATTTTGGAATGGATATCCAGGTTTGGACTCACAGCCAACCGGATAGAGTTAGATCGCTCTCTTCTCACGTCTGACATCTCTGTATCAGAGGAGAACTCTCATGTTGCTATTGCGATGGAATCGAAAGAACAGTGGCTCTCGCTTCTTAATTCTATCGATCAGCATTGGAGATCAAACCATCCCCAAAAGACCTTAATGTTTAAAGGGACATTGCAAGTTCTCAAAGGACTGTGCACAACTCTTCCTGAAGCGAAATGGGAAGCGGTGATGAACTCTCCTACCCGTTCTTCTGCTGCTGAGCTCTCCTTTACAAAAATCAAAGAACAGCTGCTCCTTCTCATCCAGGAAGAGAATAATGTTTCATTTCACGATGTGGTATCCCATATTGAACAGATCCATGCAGATCTCACTTCCCTTCTTGAAATCTTTACCCCTTTTACCGCTGAAGATTTCCCCGACATCTACCGCCGCCATCTCACCACTATCCCTCACGATCTTCAGCCCCTTACAGGCTATGCAATCCATTCTTCTGGAATGACGAGCTTAGGAGCCATCTTTAAAGTTCTTGAAAGAACTTTAGGGAGGCCCCTTCGCATTCTTTTTGGGGAAAACACTTATTTTGAGATCGCCAACTTAGTCGAACGGGTTTCACAAGCTTCACCGATCTTAGAATCGAGTGAAAAGGATTGGAAAGAGGTCGATCTCCTCCTCGTCCAATTTAACCCTACAGTGAAGAGAATCAACTTTGAAGTCACAGAATACCAAGCTACAGAGTACCATGTAGAAAGGATCGGAGAAATTCTTCATGATGTCCTAAGGGCAAGAGAAGGAAAACCAATCTCTGTCATGATCGACTGCACTCTCGATTTCAGTGATTCAACAAGAGTTGGAGAATTACTCACTGAGTTTCAGCAAGAGATTGAAAATGGAGATCTCAACGTCATTTGTTACCGCAGCGGCCTAAAGTTTGACCTATTTGGGATGGACAACTACTGCGGAGCCCCCTTCGTTATGGTCCATAACCGAGACGCCAAATGGTCTTGTTTCGATCCACTTTTGACCGATCCAGCTTTGCGAACCGATCAGTTAAGCCTCAATTGGTTTTGTCTTGCCTATGAGTACGCTGCTCCCTATCTGGAATTGTACAGACAACAGATTTTTGATAACACACGGGCCTTGTTAAATAAGATCCCCACACATCTTTTTAACGAGAAAAATCCCAGCTATCGTGTCATCCCCATCGACTCCGATGTCGATCCTTCATTCATCGACATTAAGATCTTTGGTCCCTTACATGCATTTAGAGGGGGCATGTTCGGTGGAGGATTTCTCACCATAAAATGTATGGAAGCGGGCTTTCCCCTCTTATACCGCCCCGGCATAGGATTCCATCATCCCAACCTCGCTGTGCTTTTTGGCAAGGAGTGCACCACCGTCCGTCTGACACTGGGGCTCGATCCTGCCCAGATCGATGTCATCGTCCGATGTATGGAAAAGATCGATCGATGCAACGGCCTGCAGCCAGGCTTCAGGGCTCTATAGGATCTTTAATAGATTTCAAGATACGTATAATCTGATCGTGCTGTTTTTCTTTTAAATCCAAAGATGTAAGTGTAGAAAACATTTTATCTGGGAAGGTACTGGGATGGATCCACCAATCTTCAAATATAAGTTCTCCATGTTTTATGTCTGGACAAAGTAAATAATAGCCTAGCGATGACAGAATCTCCCTCTCTCTTTTTCGATAAACATCTCCAAATCGATAGAAATCATGCTCAATAGTGATGACTTTGAAAATATAGTTCTCAAATGGTATCCTTTGTAGCACCAAATCATATTGATCATCGACATCTAAAGAAAGGTAATCGATGATTCGAGGAAACGGCAACAAAATAGCATGATAATCGACTTGAGTCGCATCATTTATGAGCAGAGAATTTTCCCTAGCCAAATTCCAAATGGCCGCATACCGTTCAGCAATGTCAATACTGATCCCTTTCCAGCCGTAATTTTTTTCGAAAAAATAGGTGTTATTCGTTACAATAGGATCGCTTGCTCCTATCTCGAGATAATATCCAATATCTTGTTTACCGAGTAACTCGCACAACAAAGCATGGACAAATTCATCCTGAGAAGCTTGAGAATAAAACGCATCGTAGAGTTCTTGTGCATGCATTTGTACCATCCATGAATTCATTCCAAACAGAAAAAAAAATAATCCTGATACAAATATCCTAATTGCCTTCATGATTGAGCTCCTTAATTGCACCTGTTCTTATACCAAAGAATCGGAATGATTATCATTAAAAAATTACAAAATGCATAGCGGCAGTTTATGAGCAGGATTGCCATTCCTCAACAGCTTTTTTTGCGCGGGAAATGCACTGATCGACGCTAACTCCTTCCAAATAATTACCGACGAGCTGGCAACGAGGGAGTTTTTTACAAAATTGGTTCTTCAATTCAACCATTTTTTCGAGATGGCCAACACCATATTGTGGCATTGCACGATAAGTGTGCTTGAAAGAAACCGCCTTAGGCATTTGAGAAATCCTCAGATGGCGGCGGATCCCTTTGAGCGCTGCTTCAATGTTTTTTTCCTCGCTACGGCCAGATTCTTGCAATTTGATCGTTATCCTCGTCTCCTGCTGGCTACGATTGTGCTCTGAGAAGACAGAAGAATCAAAAACGACACCTAAAATATCCTCATGCGCATGGGTTGGTGTCAAGTAGCCAAATCCCTGCAGAGGAAGCACAAGGCCATCATAGCCAAAATTGACAACAGCATACCCTTCAGAATGGACCTTGGAAAGTTCTTTAGAGAACTCGGGAACATGTTTCTTAAATAGGCACCCTGTCTCAGTTAAGGGAAGCGCGCAGAAAAGATAATCTGCAGAAAAATGGTCGTTTTCCGTTTTAACATCGACCCGATCCTCATCAAAAGAGATCTCCTTCACTTCTCGATTGAAACAAATCGTTGCAGGGATTTGATTGACAATCGTTTGAGGGAGCTGTTCGACTCCTAAGCGGAAAGAAAAAATCGCAGATAACGGAACCCCTTCTACATCTTTAGAAAAAGGGGATTTTCCTGTCTTTTCTTTCCTTTGTGCGAAAAATCCTTTCGTCACAGAGCCATATTTCTCTTCCCAACTTTTTAATTTAGGAAAGCAAGCTCGAACGGAAATTTTGCGGACATCCCCCCCAAAAATACCGACAACCAGCGGATCAAAAAAAAGGCGGGCGACATCGTAGTTGAACCGGCGAAGGACAAACTCCCAGACCGTTTCATCCCCCAACTTGGTGGGTTTTTTCCATTCGGTCAACAGCGCCCGAACAAACCCTTTTGTGATGGGAGAGAACAAAAAAGAGATCGGGTTGGTCGGAAAACGGTGCAATTCCCCTTCATGCCACAAATAGCGATGATGGGGTTTTGCCTCTGACCAGATCAGCTCTTTTTGGAGTCCAAGTTCAGCGACGAGGCGCATGGTCGAAGGAGATTTATCCACCTTGAATGTCCGAGGTCCTTTTTCAAAATGAAAACCTGTCGTATGATCGGTATGCATCCATCCGCCGGCGCGGGAACTTTTTTCAAGAATAGTGATCTCTAAAGGTAAGCCTGTGCGACTCAAATACCACGCTGTTGATAGGCCTGAGATCCCGGCCCCTAAAATGATTACCCGTTTTTTTTGCATAAGGATAGTGAAACCAGTTTTTAACGGAGACAAGTGTAGTGAATCAAAGGAATAAATTAAAAGATGAGATTATTTCTTATCTGAAAGAACTTCGAGAAAAAATCATTGACGCCTTTGAATCGTATGAGCCTTCCCAACGATTTCAACGCACACCCTGGAATTATCAAAAAGGAGGGGGAGGCGGAGAAATGGCTGTTCTGCGCGGCACCCTCTTTGAAAAAGCCGCCGTCAATTGGTCGGGAGTTAGCGGAGAAAAATTCCCCATGACGGAGCACAGTAGGGACGGAATGGGACCTTTTTTTGCCACAGGAATCAGTTTGATCACCCACATGGCCAATCCCCATGCGCCGACTGTCCATTTTAATATCCGTTACATTGAAACAGAGGGAAAAAATTGGTTTGGAGGAGGTTACGATTTGACGCCCATGGGATTTTCATACGAGGAGGATACACTTCATTTCCACAACGTTGCTAAAGAGGCGCTCGATCCTTTTGGAAAAGAGATCTATCCGACTTTTTCGCAGAATGCCAAAGAGTATTTTTATCTTCCCCATCGCCAGAAAGAACGGGGAGTGGGTGGGATTTTTTTCGATCACTACAACACAGGAGATTTTGAAAAAGATTTCGCCCTGTGGAAACAAGTCGGAAATACTTTTTTGGATACGATTCTGCCCATTTATAAGCGGCGCACGACCACTTCATTCACACAGGCAGAAAAAGAGAGACAATTAGAAATGCGTGCCCATTACGTCGAGTTCAACCTCCTCTATGATCGTGGGACAAAGTTTGGCTTCCTTTCCGGAGGCAACCCAGAGGCGATCCTCTGCTCCTTGCCTCCCCTCGCAAAGTGGTAAAGACTGTTTTTGAAAAAGGGATCAACGCAAAGACGCCAAGCCGCTAAGACGCAAAGAGAAATTGAAAATATTATAAAAATCTTGGCGTCTTTGCGTGAAATGGTTTACAGGAGAATCGCAAGTCGATTCACATTTTCTCTAAGTAATTTTTAATAGCCTGAGCCTTTTGTTGTGGGGTAGAACATTGACCATGTTCATCATGGAAAGCATGCTCTCCACAACCGTAATAGTCATTAGAGAAAGGTTTCAGTATCTCATAAAGTTCCCCATAAATCTTCCCTCTATCCTCTGCCGGCATCCTCGAAAATCTCTCCGTAGCTACATTGAATGCTGAACCCAATCTGGCAAAAGCTCCAGGAACATGTTGACCTCTGTCAAATATTTCAGCAAGCTCCCGGAAGATCGCAATCTTTGAACTGTTAAAATTTAGGACCTTGATCTTGACAAAACCAGACTGAATACTTTCGAATCTTGCAACAAGCTCACTCTCCTCTGTAAGAGCAAGAGAGAACATTGCAGGAGTGAAGGCTTTCGTTTGCTCTCTATCTATTTTAAAAGTCATTTCGCAATCGCCATTTTTTAAGTTCCAGATCTTGATTTCACCACTCATACATCCTGAGATGAGCTTTCCGTTTTTTGTAAGAACAAGAGAGTTAACACTCCCCTGATGCCCTTGAAAGGTATTTTCGCACTTACCCGTTTCTAAATCCCAGATCCTGATTTCACCACCAGCGAACAAATCGACTCCACGACATTCTCCTGAGATGAGCTTCCCTTCTTCCGTAAGAGCAAGGGAGATAATTTCACGATTCCCCTGAAAGGTAGTTTCGCAAATGCCGCTCTCTAAATTCCAGACCTGGATCTCCCTATCGAAGGGCTGTCCATAGATGATCTTTTTTCCATCCTTTGAAAGGAGAGCATGCAAGGTCGTTTTTGGTTCATTTCTTTCAATCGTCTTTTCACAGACACCGTTTTCTAAATTCCAGATCTTGATATCACCGCCACAGCTATGTGAGATGAGCTTCCCATCGTTTAAGAAGATAGAATAGGGACTCCCTGGAATAGTCATGATGCAGGCATTTGTTTCTAAATCCCAGACTGCGATCTCGCTAGATGATCCACTTCCTGAGATAAGTTTCCCTGTATTCGTGGGAACAATATGCACAATATTGCCAGTTTGGCTTGCAATCTTTCCATGGACGTCTATGAGGGTTTTTTTGCGGGTGCGGCTTTTTAAATCCCAGATTTCAATTTTATTCCCATCTAAGCCTAAAAAGAGTTCCTGACCCTTGATATGAGCACACGAATGAGATTGATCGCTACCTACGTCGAATTCCTTCTGTGAATATCTTCCTTTTGGGAGGTTTAGATTAAAAAGATATTCCTGTCGATAAACCTCCTTGGGAGTTCCTTCTGTTGCCAAAGATTGAAAGTCGCACCTCAAGTCGCGCCTTAAAAAGAATTTCCATAGAGAGTTGTCGTTGAGGACCGTATTCCAAAAGTGACAGACATTGCTACCTATCAGCGCATTAGACACTCCTAATTCAGTAAAAATTCCACGTATTAATTCTCCCGGCAGGGAAGAGATCGGCGAAGGGTTTTCCTGTGGATTTGATGGACTGAAACTTTGTGGAATAGCAGGTGATATTGGTCGTGTCATAACGTCTCCATTAAATGATTGATCAAATGATTGGCTACGAGAGTGTATAGATGTGATTCTAAAATTTCCACGCCAAAAAAATATTATTCGGCTAAGACTTTTGAAAAAGATTCAATCGCGAAATCGATCTCTTCACGAGTGATGACAAGGGGAGGAGCAAACCGGATGACAGTCTGAACCAATCATGACCATTTTGTTGACCTCAACAAAATGGTCATCAAAAGAGCGTCCAGAATTTTGGCAAGCAGTTTTTGCCTTTTCAATCACCTTACAGAAGTTTCGCCATTCTTCCTATTCGAGCAACTTTTGAATATCTCTGGCCATCCAATATTCAATTCCTGCTTCGTGGATGAGCAAGCCAAATGCGCAACTAAAAGTTGTACTCCCCTAATAGCAAACGACCGATACGATGGCATCGGCTTTTCCTGAGCCGATGCCATCGTATCGGAACAGCGCCGAAGGACGCTGGAATTACAGTTTAAGAAGAGTGCAATATCTGCGATTTAAGATGGATATATATCACAAGGTCTTATTTGATTGAATTACCCTGCACAGCTGCGACAAAAGAGCGGACATTTTCAAATGGAATATCGGGTGTGACGCCATGGCCGAGGTTGACGATGAACCCGCGCTGATCCTCCATCGAAACTAATAATTCCTTCACGCAGGCAATGATTTGTTCCTGGGGAGATTTAAGAAATTCAGGATTGAAATTCCCTTGGATGGCAATCGGAAGGGGCACTTTTTGCCGAAGCTCATGCATCGAAAGGTGCCAGTCGAAACTGATCGCAGTGGGCTTAAGTGCAGCGAGCTTGTTTGCGCGCAAACTGGAGTCGCGGCAAAAAAGGATGATCGGAACACCACTTGGCTTGATGGCATCGACAATCTGGCTTAAATAAGGGAGAGAAAAGAAGGCAAATTCTCGATTGTCGAGAACGTTTGCCCACGAGTCGAAGACTTGAACGACATCGACCCCGGCTTGAATTTGCGCTTTGAGATAAGCGATGGTCGCTTCAGTAATTTTTGCCAGAAGAGTATGCAACGTTTGAGGGTCTTCTTTGACCCAGTGTTTTGTCCGCTCGAAGGCATTTTTGCTTGTGGAATCGATGAAATAGCTCGCGACAGTAAAGGGTCCTCCACAAAAACCGATCAAAGGGATATCGGTATTCTTTTTAACCTGTCTGATCGTCTCAAAGACGTAATGGAGCGACTCTTCGACGGGAATATAAGCAAGGGAAGCCACTTGACTCCTCTCCACGATCGGCGGGTCGATACGTGGCCCTCCAGCATCGGGAAAGTGGACTGAAAGCCCTAGCGCTTCAGCAATCACGAGAATATCGGAAAAAAGGATGGCTGCATCGACTCCCAAAAGCTCGAGTGGAAGGGATGTGACAGCCGCTGCAATCTCAGGCCGATGAAACATTTCCCAAAGAGAATATTTCGTGCGAAGCGCCCGATATTGGGGCATGTAGCGTCCAGCCTGGCGCATCAGCCAAACTGGAGGACGAGGAACTTTTTCGCAGCGAAGCGCTCGTAAAAGTAAGTCGTTCATGAGAGGAGGCGATCTAAAATCGAATCGACAGTGAAGCCGAACTCATCCGCAAGATCGCTGATCGGCGCAGATTCTCCAAAGGTTTCGATGCTGAATGAAATCCCTTCCTGGCCAATCCACTTCGACCAGCCGAAACTGACAGCTGCTTCAATACTCACACGCCGTCCTAAATCACCGCCGATGAGGTTCCTCTTATACTCATCGCTTTGCTCTTCGAATAGTTCCCAACACGGCATCGAAATGACACGCACCGACTTGCCGAGTTTTTCTAAAGCGATGGCGACATCGATGGCAAGAGAGACCTCTGATCCTGTCGCCATGAGCGTGAAATCAGGCTTTGCCGTTTCTTTTTTGACGATGTAGGCCCCTTTGGCCATTCCCTGATCATAAGAGACATTACATCCGGCAAGTTCTGGGAGGTTCTGTCGTGAAAGAACAAGGGCTGTCGGTCCCCGATAACGGAGCGCGGCAATCCAGGCCATTTTAACTTCCCAATTGTCGGCTGGGCGGATGAGATGGAGATTGGGAATTGCGCGCAGAGCGGCGAGATGCTCAATGGGTTGATGGGTGGGGCCATCTTCTCCTAAAAAGATCGAATCGTGAGTGAATTGATAGATGACTTGTATTTTAGAAAGGGAGGCCAAACGGATCGCATTGCGCATATAATCTGAAAAGGTCAAAAAAGTACCGATGTAAGGGACGATCATATCGGTTTCGGCAAGACCTGACGCTGACGTTGCCATGCCAAATTCTCTGACTCCATATTTGATATTGCGACCAATAAAATTGCCCTTCGAGATCAGGGGATATTTTTTCATCATCGTCATATCGGAACCAGAGAGATCAGCAGATCCCCCTATCAACTGAGGGAGAAGATCGCCAAGAGTATTCAAAACAGCTTGAGAAGCGCTCCGCGTTGCTATCGGACTTTTGATTTCCACTTTACGCAGCTGTGCTTCGAGATCGTCGGGAAGCTTTTTTTCCACCATTTGCATGAACATTTTTGCAAGATCAGGCTTACTTTCAGAAAATTTCCGAAACATCTCTTTCCATTTTTGTTCTAGAGTCGCGTCTTTAGCCAGTTTCTGTTCAAAGAATGTATAGACAGATTGGGGAACATAAAACTCCTCTTCGGGAAGCCCTAAGGCTTTTTTCGTCGCCTCAACTTCTTCAACGCCAAGTGGCGAGCCATGGACTTTGTGGGTCCCTGCCTTATTCGGGGATCCCTTGCCGATAATTGTATGCATGATCACAAGGGTTGGCTTCGTCTGCTGATCGCGAATATGGGTAAAGATCTTTTCCATCTGATCGAAATCATAGCCATCGAGTTCAAAAACATCCCAATTGTAAGCCAGATAGCGGAGTTTGGTATCCTCAGAACCCGACTCAGCCAGGAATCCATCGAGGGTCACTTTGTTGGCATCGTAGATGAGGACCAGATTGTCTAATCCTAAATGGCCAGCCAGCGCGGAGGCCTCAGAAGAAACCCCTTCCATCATGCAGCCATCTCCAGCCAAACAATAAACTTTACTCGTGAATAGGGGGAACTCATCACTATTAAAACGGGCTCCCAATATTTTTAAGCCAAGCGCCTGTCCAACTGAATTCCCTACTCCTTGTCCAAGAGGACCTGTCGTCGCTTCTACACCCGTGGTGACATGATATTCAGGGTGGCCAGGGGTCTTCGAATGGATCTGGCGGAAACGTTTGATCTCATCCATCGAAAGGCCAAACCCAGATAAATGCAATAGAGAGTAAAGAAGCATACAGCCATGACCTGCAGAGAGGACAAACCGATCCCGGTTAAGCCATTTGGGATTCTTGGGATTGTGCCGTAGCAAGACTCCGTAAAGATAGGCACCAAACTCAGCGCACCCCATCGGCAATCCAGGGTGGCCAGAATTGGCTTTTTGGACGGCCTCCATGGAAAGTTCACGGATGGTGTTGGCGATCTTGCTAAGTTGTTTTTTTAACTCTGCATCCATGCGAAATACTCCTGAAGTGAACGATATGATTTAAGTTTTTTGAAAAGAAAGATCATAATACCTAGAAAAGACAATATTTAGAAAGCTTTCCGGTTAGAGGTACAACTTTCAGTTGCACCCCACCTTACATGACAATACAATTCTCTTTATTCACGTCGTTAAGGAATTGGATCATCTCTTTAGAATAGCCATATTTTTCAGCGATTGTGGCTATGTAGGATAATTCTTGTTTTGTTTCTTGTTTATTGACAAGAACGTGAACAACGGCCTCAGAATATCGTTTTTCCAAAGCTGTATGAAGAGCGGAAAGACCCACCGTTGGGACTTGACTAAGAAGGTTTAGGACAAAGTGTTCAGAACATTTTGTCTCCAAAGCCACATCCACTGCAAAAAGTGAATCGCGATCCTTTTCAGCAAACTTTTTTGCGATGAGTTTTTCAGCAACTACAGGAGACAATTTCTTCCCAATTCCTTCGATGTTGAGTATATCTTTTCTTTTCTCGACCCGATCGAGGACCATCAGGACGATATCATCGGAAAAACCTTTCTCAATTGTCTCATAAAGATGTCTACTCGGTATTTTATGGATCTGCTCTAATACCATTTTTACTGTATCATCCGGATATCTTCTCTCATAAAGGAGATGATACACTAGCTCATCTGTTTTCTCTTTCTTGCTACTCTCGATCCCATTCTTACACTTTTCGTAGAATGCCAGGATCACTGCATTTGAATATCCCCTCGCCAGCGCCCGGATAACCGTTTGAATCTCAATTTTTTCACTTGCACAATACCCTTCGATCACACTCTCTAAAGTCCTTTTTTCAGAATCATTATTTCCAATTTTTTGCAGCTCCTTTTCCGCAAGTGAAATGAATCTTTGCCCACGCTCTTTATCTATTGTAAGGAATAACCCAGCTATTTTTATCGCAAATCCGAATGAAATGCTACTCTCAGATAAGTAGGGAATGAATCCCTCCATCCTTTTTATGATCTCTAGGAACTCTTGTTGATTTTTTTCTGCATGGTGAATTTTTGCAATTTTATAATAAGAATGCATCGTTTCTATCATCCTGCCTTCATGACCTGCCCATTCGAGAGCTTTTTTAAGAATAGAATTGCCCTTCGATTTTTTTTGCAGTTGAAAATATCTCTTCCCAATAATGGCTAATTGATCTGCATAAACACTTCCCAGAGTTACACGCCCAAGCGGTTGCTTTTCTGCCCATTGACAATTTCCATATACAACCTCTTCTGCTCTGAGCAATTCCTTAGGGATCACTCGGGGATTGATCATGATGGAAATTTTTGCAAGCTTACACAATGTAACGATCTTGTCATCACTGTGTTTTCTTGCCAGATCAAAGGTGTCTTTAGCTTCACCTTTGAGACCCGCCCTGACTTGCAATTTTGCCGCTTCATAATACTTATCAAATTTCCAGGGGGCACAGGTCGCCTTTTCTGCTTCGTTTAACAATTGTGTTATTTTTTGAGTCTGTATAGCCATTCGACAAATCCTTGTTTCAAGGAAAAAATTTAACAAACAGTTGTATAATTTTTATTAATTAAATTTCAAGGTGTTCGTAACTCATTTTGACAATCGATTTTTCTTGTGGTATCCTCGTATTACTAAATATGCAGCTCCAGGAATTCAAGGATGACCTCACAAGAGATCCGTCGTCATTTTCTCAAATACTTTAAGGATCATGGCCACACCATCGTCCCTTCCTCTTCCGTTGTTCCCCATGAAGACCCTACCCTATTGTTCACCAATGCGGGGATGAACCAGTTCAAAGATGTCTTTTTAGGGAAGAGCGAACGGGACTACACGCGCGCCGCAACCTCTCAAAAATGTATCCGGGTCGGCGGCAAGCACAACGACCTCGACAATGTCGGCCATACTGCGCGCCACCTCACTTTTTTTGAAATGCTCGGCAATTTTTCCTTCGGCGATTACTTCAAGAAAGAGGCGATCGCTTATGCCTGGGAGGTCTCGACAAAGATATTTGCCTTCGACCCAGAAAAAATTTGGATCACCGTCTTTCGGGAAGATGATGAAGCTTTCGAACTGTGGAAGCAGATCCTCCCCGAGAAAAGAATTGTCCGCATGGATGAAAAAGACAACTTTTGGGCGATGGGCGAAACGGGTCCTTGCGGTCCCTGTTCTGAGCTCTATTTCGATCGGGGCAAAAAATATGGCAATGCCCCTTCTCCCAAAGAGGATACCGAAGGGACACGCTTCCTCGAATTCTGGAACCTCGTCTTCATGCAATTCAATCGGGATGCTCATGGGAAAATGTTGACCCTGCCCAAGCAATCGATCGATACAGGGTCGGGATTGGAACGGGTCGCTGCATTAAAACTCGGCGTCGACTCTGTCTTTGGCACCGATGTCTTGCGGAGCCTCATCGCCCAAATCGAAAATGTCTGCGGCAAAAAATACAATCCTCAGGATCCCCACCTCGCTCCCGCCTTTCATGTGATTGCCGATCACATCCGTTCCCTCTCGTTTGCGATGGCCGATGGCGTGCAACCGAGCAATGTCGAACGGGGCTATATTTTGCGCAAGCTCCTCCGGCGCGCTGTCCGGTATGGGCGGATGCTCGGCATGCAAGACCCTTTTTTAGCTAAGATTTTACCCCGTCTCATCGAGACGATGGGAGGCGATTATCGTGAGCTCATCACCTCTACAGCTCGGATCGCTGAAATCCTCACCACTCGAAGAAGAGGCGTTCATCCGTACGCTGAAACGGGGCGGTAATATTTTGAACAACATCATCGAACAGTCCCAAAAAAGTCCACAAAAACAGATCACAGGCGCAGATGCCTTCAAACTCAAAGACACGTATGGATTTCCTGTCGAAGAGATTCTACTGATCGCCAAAGATAGTGGCCTGCAAGTCAATCTCGATGCTTATCAACTTCTCGAAGAACAAGCCAAAGAGCGTTCTCGAAACGTTCAATCTGTCCGCTCTCACGAGTTTGAAGAGAGTCTTTTTAAAAGCTACGTGGAAAAACATGGCACCTGCGAATTCTTAGGATACTCCCACTACAGCCATGAAGGGACGATCATGGCCCTTGTCGAGGGTGGAAAATTCGTCGATTCGATAGGAGAGGGGCAAGAAGGGATGGTGATCCTCGATCGGACTCCTTTCTATGCTGAGAAAGGGGGACAGATCGGCGATACAGGAACCCTCACCCACCATAAAGGTCTGTTCAAAGTGACCGATTGCCATACTCCTTATTCTGGAGTCATCGTCCACGTGGGAAAAATGGAAAAAGGGACATTGATCCTCGGCGAACCAGTCACTGCCTCAGTCGATCCTCAAAGGCGTCAGCAGATCGAGAACAATCATACAGCTACCCATCTTTTGCACTGGGCCCTCCAAAAGGTTCTGGGAGAACATATCCGTCAGGCAGGCTCCCTTGTCGAGGTCGATCGGCTCCGCTTCGACTTCAATCACCATAAGGCCCTTTCCAAAGAGGAGATCCGGCAGATCGAAGTACTTGTCAATGAGAAGATCCGTGAAGGGTCTCCCGTCAAAGCTTATGAACTCTCTTATGAAGAGGCGCAGCGCCACCCTGAGATCAAACAATTTTTTGGGGAGAAATACGGGTCCAAAGTGCGCGTCGTCGATATCGACTTCTCCAAAGAACTTTGTGGGGGTACCCATACCCAGAATGTCAGCACGATCGGACTCTTTAGAATTGTTAAAGAGGGGAGCATCTCATCGGGAGTCCGTCGGATCGAAGCTGTCACGGGTAAAGAGGCTGAAGTTTTCATCTATGAAAATGAAGACTACGCGGAAAAAGCGGCTGGACTTTTGAAAGTTCCAGCTAACAAACTGATCGAACGGACGGCTGCATTGCTCGAGGAAAACAAGCAGATGGTGCACGAGCTCAAACAATTCAAACGCTCCTCTTTGAAACAACTCTCCAAAGATCTTTTATCAAAAGCGCAAAAGGCAGGTTCTATCTCCACCATCACCGAAATTGTCTCTGTAGAATCGGAACTTCTTCCTGAACTTGTCGAAGATCTCATCGTCGCTCTCCGCTCAGGTGTGATCCTCCTCGGCATGAAAACAGAGGGACGCTGCCAACTGATCGCCCGCGTCTCCTCCGATCTTATCCAAAAAGGGATCCAGGCAGTGCAACTCATCAAAGAGATCGCCCCTCTTGTTGGCGGAAGTGGAGGGGGAAAACCAGAATCGGCCCAAGCGGGTGGAAAAAATCCTGAAGGGTTACCGGAAGCCTTTGACAAAGCAAGACAATGGCTCGCCACAAAAACTTTTACCGCGCCCGCTTAGGATTTGTGAATTTTGAAGGTCTTAGAATGGTCCAGATGTCAGCTGTCGCGACAAACAATGTATTGAATGATCCTTTGGAGGAGCGACAGCTGGCAGATGGACCATTATAATGGCCTTAAAAATTCACAAATCCTAAGCGGGCACGGTATAATTGACACCCTTTTAAAAGATCCAGCCCTTGTGCAATTTTTAGAGATTGTTCACAAGGAACCCTCCCTTTTGATCGAAGAGCTTTGGGAAGGGCCCAAGGCGGCGTTGATCTGGCTAATCGCGACAGCTACAAAAAAACATATCCTCGTCATCAGCGGCAGTGCTGATGATCGCCTCTATGAAGACCTCAATTTTTTCCCTCTTCCTGCCCTTGTCGATTTTCCTTCTTGGGAGACACTGCCGGGCGAAGAGATCTCCCCGAGTCCTGACCTCGTCGGAAAACGGCTGCAGGTCTTGCACTCTCTCATTAACTCTTCATCGCCACACATTATATTAGCGCCACTGCAAGCCGTGCTGCAAAAACTTCCGGCAATAGAAAATCTTAAGCCCTTGACCAAAGTTTGGAAAAAAGGATCCGCTATTCGTTTTTCAACGATCCCTGAATTTCTTTCCACCCTCGGCTATCGTCGCATGCCTGTCGTTTCCGATAAGGGGGAATACTCTTTAAGAGGAGGAATCATCGATATCTTTCCCCTCTCTTCTCCAGACCCCTATCGGATCGAGTTTTTTGGAGATGAGATCGACCAGATCCGCACATTCGACCCGGTCTCCCAAAAATCGATTGGAAAGGTGGAGGAATTCTTCCTCCCTCCCGCTTCAGAAATGGCACTCCTTCAGAAAGATAAGCACCTCTCCACCCTCTTGGATTATCTCGGAAAAGATACCCTGATCATCTTTAATGATTTGCTGGCCATCGAGGATCGTTGGGTCAGCTTAAAAAGCCTGCCCGGTGCCAAAAGTCCTTTCTTCTCTACATTTGAAAATTTCTTTAAACAGACAGAATCGCTCAGCCGTTTGTTTTGGTCGACAGAGCGGATGGAAGAGTTGTCTGATGTTCAGATCGAAAAAAAAATGGGTCGCGCCTTTTACAGTGGTAAGGAACCTTTGCAACCTTTGACCTTTCAAATCGTAGGCCAAGTGATTAAAAGTAAGCGTTGCCGCCATCCCTTCATCCCTGTTTCAGACTATTTTTCTCTTTCTGAAAACAAAGCCGCAGCGACCACAGAGGAAGTTCTACACGCGTTAAACAGGTATGCGAAAACTGATCTGCAGGTCGATTTCATCTGCTCCACAGAATCGGAAAAGAACGCTTTTATCGATAAAATCAAATCGGATCAGATCTCTTTGCCACAAAATACCCACTATCATTTGGGATATCTTTCCAGCGGATTTGTTTTAGAAGAGGGTAAAGTCGCACTCATTCCCATGGCAGAATTGAACCACCGGTTAAAGCCACGCCGCCAAAAATGGCGCAATACTTATCACACTCCCGCCTCCGATTTCCATGAACTGGCATCCGGCGATGTCGTTGTCCATTTTCATCAGGGGATCGCCAAATATTTAGGGATTGAAAAACGACCTGACCATACGGGCAGGCCCACTGAATTCATGATCCTTGAGTATGCGGAAAAGAGCAAACTTTACGTTCCCGTTTCACAGTCTCATCTCGTCAGCCGTTATATCGGCGCCAAGGAAGAGATCCCTACACTGAGCCAGCTCGGCTCCAACCGTTGGCAGAAAACCCGAACAGCTGCCCAACAGGCGATCATCGGTTATGCCGACCAATTACTCCGGATGCATGCTGAGCGCACTGTGCAAGGGGGTTATCTCTTTCCTCCCGATTCTCATGAAGCCCTCCAATTTGAATCTGATTTTCCATTCATCGAAACAGAAGATCAACTGAGCGCGATTGCGACGATTAAAGAGGATATGCAATCGACCAAAGCGATGGACAGACTGATCTGCGGCGATGTCGGCTATGGCAAAACAGAAGTGGCGATGCGAGCCGCTTTCAAAGCTGTCGTCGATGGGAAAAAGCAAGTCGCTGTCCTTGTCCCAACAACTGTTCTCGCCATGCAACATTTCGAAACATTCTCTGCCCGCATGGCGAATTTTCCGATCAATATCGCCGTCCTTTCCCGCTTTCGCTCGAGCCGTGAGATCGATGAAACCCTGAAGAGGACTGCCGATGGGACAGTCGACATATTGATCGGTACCCACCGGCTCATCAGCAAGGATGTCGTTTTCAAAGATCTCGGACTCCTCATCATCGACGAAGAACAACGTTTTGGCGTTCGGGCCAAAGAACATTTAAAAAGGGTCAAGATCGGAGTCGATTGTATCACTCTATCTGCAACACCAATCCCCCGCACACTTTATCTCTCCTTGATCGGCGCCAGGGAGATTGCTGTTATTAATACCCCTCCACAAGATCGATTGCCGATCAAATCACTCATCGCTAAACGGGATCCTCAGCTCATCAAAAATGCACTCCTTCGCGAGCTTTCCCGCGATGGCCAAGCTTATTTTATCCACAATCGGGTCGAAACGATTTTCCGCACTGCTGAAGAGATCCAAAACTTGCTCCCAGAAGCACGCGTTGTCTGCGGTCACGGGCAGATGTCAGCGAGTGAACTCGACTCTGTCTTTCACGCCTTTAAAAGTGGAGCGGTCGATATCCTCGTCGCCACGACAATTGTAGAAAATGGGATCGATATCCCCAATGCAAATACCATTCTCATCGATCGCGCTGACACCTTTGGACTTGCTGATCTCTATCAGATGCGGGGCCGCGTCGGCAGATGGAATCGCCCCGCTTATGCCTATTTTCTTGTGCCTGAAGCACGCGAACTTCCTGAACTGACGAGGAAACGGCTTCATGCACTTACTGAATCGTCTGGTTTTGGCGCCGGAATGAAGATCGCCATGCGCGACCTGGAAATTCGGGGCGCTGGCGATATTCTCGGCACACAACAGTCGGGTCAAATTTCATCGATCGGCTTTCATCTCTATTGCAAATTGCTCAAAAAAGCGATCGAAGCCCTCAAGAAAAAAAGCTCCCCTTCCTTCACTGAAGCAAAAATGGAATTTTCCTACGATGCCAGCCTTCCTGAAGAGTACATCAATGAAACATCGCTGCGCATGGAGATCTACCACAGGCTCGGTGAATCGATCTCTATGGAAGAGGTCGATACGATCCTCGCAGAGCTCAAAGATCGTTTTGGCCCCTATCCCCCTCAAGTCTTGTGGCTCTATCACCTCACCCGCTTGCGGTTATTTGCCTCTTCCCACCATTTCACCTTGCTCAAATTCGAGAATCTCACCTTTACTGCAGAGAGGCTAAGTGGAAAAGTTCTAGTTAAGAAGACCCTCCCCTTGCCTCGCACAAAAAAACCTGAAGAGCTCGAAAAGCAACTCATCGCTTCCCTCATCGAAAACTTCGGGCTTAAGTTGAATAGAGGAACTGTATGAGTTTTTCAACCTTGCTTTCAGTTTCCTTGGTTTCAGCATAAAGCTCTTCAATCCTGGATTTATATGTGACTAAGTTTTTTTCTGAAATCATTCCATTTCGATTTACAACAAATAAATCGAGATGTTGCTTGATATTAATATCGCGCAATACCCAAACCTCTTGTCCAAAATGCAAACGGGAATATTCAGGGGACGTCATAAGGCAGTGCACTTTTTTCAATACTCCCGTTGTTTTTTCCGTGTCAGAAAGAGCATTGTAATTCACATGGAGAATCCAATTTTTTGGATCAAAGCCAATGAAGCGCTTATCACGAGTATCTGCATCATAAAAAGAAAAAGGAATTGGAAATTGATCACCTACAACTTGAGTCTCTAACCGGAATTGAACTTCCTTGAACAACCGTTGCAGGTCCCTTTTTGTCCTTCCTATATTTTTCATCAGTTCAGTGCTCTGGTTAAGCATGGGCTGCCTTAATTTTATCGTAAATTCTTCCAAAGGGCCTTTAATATTAATTTCAGTTTCTTTCCAATTTTCAATTTCCGGGTCGCCCTCATTTGGAAAAAAAAGACACTGGACATGGGATAAAATCCCCGTTGCTCGCTCTTGTGCAGAGAGATTTTCCAAGTGAACTCTGAGCGCACAGATCGGAAAATTCGGGTCGGCAGAGAGTGAAGTGATTCTTTTCTCGTTGGGATGCAAACAATAAATAGTTGTGTTTAAAAATTCCGCGGTAAATGAAGGGGTGTTTAAATCGATAGTTGTCGCCATACTTTCCTCCTGAAAAAAAACAAAAAGTTATATAAAAAACAGATCAAAAAAAACAAGGAAATTGACAAAAAGTTTCTTAGTCCTTGTAGGACTTAAAGATTTTAGGCTATGCTTTTCTGAAAAAAAGGAAAAAATATTGCGAGATATAGGGGCTCTTTCTTTAGGAGCCGATCTTCTCAAGAATTAAGGAGAACCAATCCTCACTGAGAAATAGTGCTGTCAGTTCTTTATGCAGCAATTCATAGTGGCTTACGAGTAGATGTGTCTCTGGGCTCTGTTGATCAGCCACAAAATTGACAGGTTTTACAAGTAGGAGTTGAGTATTCCTTGTGTAAATGGGTAGCAGTTTTTGATCGAGTGACTCCAATTCTTTTTCAGCTGAGCTAAATCTTTTTGAAGGCTTCTGTGAGATTGAAAAAGGGATTTGTTTTTTTCCCACGAACAGGTCTTCCCTTCGTTGAAATAATTCTGCATTATCTCTTCCATAGCCCAGTAAAATGCCGAGTAATAAGTGTTGCTGGAGTAGTTCTTCAAACTCGATTTTCTTGTTCATTAGATCACTTAAAAATGACTCTGCTGTGACCTTGCAACCGTATGTTTTTTTTAACACATCGGTGTTTTCTTTGAGCACGTGAAGGAATCGCGCTTTATTAATCAAAAAAATGGATTCGGGAAATCCATTTCTTTCATGAGTGATGAAAATGTAATTTTCACAGTTTGTGAATTGTTTTACTGTATCCCATGCAGATAGCGCATTAAAAATGGGAAGAGTTCCTCTTTTGTAAATTTTGAAAATGCGGTCTTTTGTTGAAAAAGATATGACAGATGTAGAAGGAAAACAGAACGACATTGGTTTGTTACCAAACAGAGTATACCCTAATTCGTTTTCCGCGAACAATTCGTGAAAAAGGAGTTTTAAGCCGTTTTGCTCTTCACAAGTAAGGGTATCTGGAAGCTCAGAAAGAACGTTTTTACTTTCAATGGGATAGGCACAAAAAAGGAGGTAGAAAAAGCAGAAGAAATGCCCCACTTTTTTAAGGTAAAGTAGGGCATAGAAATGACTATCTAACAAGTATCCACCCATGAGGGCATTTTTTCGATTGATTATCAGCATCATAATCTTTTCCGCAGCGACGACATGTTGTCATGTCAACAGCTGCACTGTCAACTGTGGCGTATACCCCTTTTTCATCTTGAGCAATTCCAGTAATTGGGAGAACTTTCTCATGCAAATTTAAAAAAATTCCTTGATTTCCAATGTGAACAATCGCTGATTCAATGTATAATCTATCATCGTTTTCTGCAATCGATGTGCTTGTAGCTTCCGCGAATGCCATTGCTGTAAATAACATGCAAAACGTAGTCATAAATGAGAGTTTTTTTGCTTTTATGGTGCCATCCTTAGTTTTGGATGTTCAGGAGAGACTTAAAATTATTCTTCTCTGACTTTTTCTCACAAGCTAAAAATTTTAGATAAAAAAAATCAAAGGCTGTATCCTTAAAAATGCGTAAAAAATAAGCGCTTCGGGTTACGAGCCAGGCGGCCCCATGCCAATATTGCGGTGGTAGGCGCCTTTGACATGCTTTTCTTGCATCTGGCGCGCTGACTTCAAAATCGCAATCCCTTTTTCTACATGATCTGCCATGTGTTTTTCATAGACAGACTCTGAACTTTTCTTCGTTTTCACTCCATTGAGATTGAGCGGCAAATCGGAAATGAGGAGAAGAGCTCCCAGGGTGAATTTTCGTTTATAGCTCGCAGCAAACAAAGTGGCGCATTCCATTTCGATCGCTTGAGCCTTTGTCGCTTTCAACCGACTTTTAAACTCTTCATTGAACTCCCAAAAACGCATGTTAGTGGTGTAAGTGATCCCAATATGATAGAGTGCTTTTTGCAGCTCGAGGACTTCGGTGACAGCTTTTTGCATTAAAAAATTCGCAAGAGCGGGCACTTCAGAAGGAAAATAAAAATCAGATGTCCCTTCCCCGCGAATGCTGGCGACAGGGACGAGATAATCTCCAATTTGGTAGCGGCGGCGCAATCCCCCGCACATTCCCAAAAGAAGGCTGGTCTTAATCGGTAAAAAAGAACAGAGGTCGACGACAAGGGCAGCTGCAGGTGACCCAATTTTAAAATCGAGGATGCTGACATTGTCTTTAGGGCTATGCGCGACCTTGAACATCGAGCCTTCGATGACTTTGATGCCACGCGTCTTGGCAAAGTAGTCGACATAGCGAGGAAAATTAGTGAGCAAAAGGTTGGAGTGAAATTCAGAGATCTCACATCCAGAATAACGTTCCAGGGTCTCTTTGGCAAATTGCTCTTCAGTAATTCCCTCAGCCATCGCATTGCTCCTTAATTTCTAAATATTACGCGAAACCGTTTCATTCTGCAACTGAGCTTGTAAAAAGCTTGCTAAAATATTTTTACGCACATACTCTTTTTTTTCTTTCATAAGGAGGTGTTTTATGGAAGCAGGGTCTCCAATCAATCAGATGCGCAATCATTTTACCAATCAACTTTGCCCCCAATTTGAAAAATTTAAGAGCTGTATCTCCAATCATCACCTCGCGAATCGTGTGCCAAATAATTGGAAAGTCATTTTGTCAGATTGTAGCACAATCCTCGCTATTAGCTGCTGCGTAGCCACTTTTTTCAGCAGCTCCTTCATTTTATGCTCTGCATTTGCCGTCATGGCGATTTCTTCTGGAGTCGGCTCCTTTTATATGCGCAATTTCTCAACATTTCCCGAAAAATTGGAAACGGCTGCCAAAAAGGTGAAAGAAACTACAGACAATCTGGAAAAAGTCGCCATAGGTCTTAGAGAAGAAAATAATCGGATATCGCAGACGAATCGAGAGCTGCAACGCACAAATGAAGCTTTAAGCGCGAATAACCAAGAATATCGCGCGAATAACGGGATATTGCATACGGAAAACGAAACTTTTCGACAAACTAACACACGGCTCACGAGCCAAGTCACGCAACTGACACTCCAAGCCACCCAGCTTCGTGAAAGCGCTCAGCAGATTAAAGCGGACATGGTTCGTTTTCAGCAGGAAAATTCCCATCTACACAACAACGTTGAGGGATTCGATCGCAGCTTGCATTCCCTCGACCAGCAGATCTTAGCTTCGCGGGCTCTGTGCGATCAGATCACAAATCACCTGAATACACAACAAGAAGGGCTAGGACAACAACTCGACCATCTAAGGCAATACCTCGCAGATCTGCGCGCTGAAAATAGAGTGCATGAAAGAATTCAAGAATTAGGCACCCTTCAACAACAGATCCAGCAATCGACGACTCAACTTCACAACCTTCAAATTGAATACGCGACCGAACGGGCCAATTTTCAAGCCATTCACGAGGCCCTTGTCCAACTTAGAAACCAATTCGACACAGCGATCCGCGATGCCGTCTCAGGCTTTCAAAGCAACAACCAACAGTTTCGAGACAATCTTTCAGCCAATCAACAGCAATTCCGGGATAATCTCGACGGTCTGTCTGCAGAACGGGAGCGCGTGCGCCAATTACTCAGCCGTTATTTTCCTGAAAACCCGCAAGTGCCTCAACCCCCTCGGCCCACTGCAACGACCTCATAGCTCTATGCCTGAAGATGACTGTTTAAGATTGGGAGGACGGGGCCATTCATAGAACTTTAGGAGCTGCAAATGAGTGTGAAAAATACTTCCATTTCCCAATGGGGAAGTAGATCCGATCTGAATTCACCAAACCTGACGGAGAGCGGTATAAAAACTCAGATCTCTTCGCTTGCTGGAAAACGAGAGCCTGAGAAACAGGAATCGATATTCATTTGTCAAAAGATTCAACAATCTCCATCTTTTGTAGCAGCATTACGACTCTTGAATAACCAGGAGTTTTCCCCAGACCATTACATCTATTCCAATCTTTTTAAAAAGACCCCATGCTGGGAATTCATCGACCCCTTATTCCAAAGTATCCCTAGTCGAAAAAAAAATAAGGTCATTTACAACATATATATTAAAGCATGTGGAAAAAATGGTCAGTTGGCAGAAGCAAAAAAGGCCTTTGATGCGGCGTCCGTCCAAGGGATTCTCGATTCTAAAACCTGTAGCAGCTACATCGATGCAGCTGGAAAAAATGATCAATTTGAAGAAGCGAAGAGGGCTTTTGGTCTGGCGGCAAGGCAAGGGATCAGGAATGATTACATCTATAGAAACTACATCGATGCAGCTGGAAAAAATGATCAATTTGAAGAAGCGACGAAAACTTTTGAGCTAGCTGTAGAACAAAAGATTGTGAATGAATACATTTATAGCAGTTACATCGATGCATGCGGAAAAAATGATCGGTTTGAAGAAGCGAGGAAAACTTTTGATCTGGTCCTTAAGCACGCGATCATGAACAGTTATGTCTATAATATCTATATCGACATCTGTGGAAAAAATGGTCAGTTTGCAGAAGCGCAAAAGACCTTTACCTTAGCTGTAGAGCAAAAGATTGCAGATGGGGTCACCTATACCTCCTTCATCGATGCGTGCGGAAAAAATCATCAATTTGCAGAAGCGAAACTAACCTTTGATAGTGAGGCTTGCCAAAGGATGAGAGATCCGTATATCTACAACAGCTACATCGATGTTTGTGGAAAAAATGGTCAGTTTACAGAGGCACAAAAAACCTTTAATGCGGCAGTTCACAAAGGGATTGCCAATCCTGTTACCTACAGTACCTACATCGACACCTGTGGAAAAAATGATCAGTTTGCAGAAGCGAAAAAGACCTTCGATGCAGCAGATCACAATGGTATCGCTGATCCATACACATATGCCAGTTATATCGTTGCATCGGGAAAAAACGGTCAGTTCACAGAAGCAAAAAAAGCTTTTGATAGGGCTGTGAACCAAAGAAAAACGGATAAATACGTCTATAGCAACTACATCGATGCATGTGGAAAAACCGGCCAGTTTGCAGAAGCAAAAAAGGCCTTTGATAGGGCTGCTATGCAAAAGATCGTGGATAGATACGTCTATAGCAACTACATCGATGCGTGTGGAAAAAATGATCAATTTGCTGAAGCTAAGAAAACCTTTGAGTCGGCTATTAGATATAAGATTGCAGATAATATCACCTATAATAAATACATCGATGCGTGTGGAAAAAATAGCCAATTTTTAGAAGCTGAAAAAACCTTTAACGCAGCTGTTAAACTAAGAATCGCAGATACCGTTACCTATAACAGCTACATCGATGTCTGTGGGAAAAATAATCAATTTGAAGAAGCTCAGAGCACCTTTATTACAGCGATTAAACAAGAGATCGCAGATATCTTCACTTATAACAGCTACATCGATGCCTGTGGAAAAAATGATGAATGTTTAAAAGCCAGAAATACCTTTGATTCAGCTGTTAAGCTAGAAATTGCAGATATCATCACCTATAACTGCATGATCGATGCCTATGGAAAAAATCGTCAGTTGGCAGAGGCGAAGGAAATTTTTGAAATAGCCTCTGCACTAGAAATTGCAGATGGCGTCACCTACAACATCTACATCGATGCATGCGGAAAAAATAGTCTGTTTGCAGAAGCTGAGAGCGCTTATGATGCAGCTATTAAACTAGAAATCGCAGACATCTTCACCTACACCTGTTTCATCGATGCCTGTGGAAAAAACGATAAGTTGGCAAAGGCAAAGGAAATTTTTGATATCGTCTCTGCAAAAGGGATTGCAAATGACAACATCTATAGCATCTACATCGATGTGTGCGGAAAAAATAGTAAGTTTGCAGAAGCCACGATTATCTTTAATTTGGCCTGTGAAAAAAATGTCGCCCATACCGTCTCCTATTGTAGCTACATCAATACTTTTGGAAAAAACGGCCAATTTGCAGAAGCGAAGAAGGTATTCGATGAAGCTGTTACCAAAGGGATTGCGAATAGGGTTACTTATAATATCTATATCGATTTGTTAGTTGAAAAGGGCGACTTTGAAGAAGCTCACCAGATGTTTCAGGCGGGTCATTTATCGCTTGTCAAGAAGTTTGCAGAGGGGAAAAAAGCTATTGATTTACATCGCTTTTCCCACGGTGCCGGACTGATCGCGATTCAACTTGCTTTAAAGCAGCTTCCAGCAGGAACCCCTTTAGCCGTCATTACAGGGAAAGGCTGCCTGGAGGATGGCAATTATTTAACTTTTCGAAATGAATTAAGGGAAAAGGTTGAAAAACATTTGAAATTACAATGTTTGAATCATCCCACAAACAAGGGACTTTTTTTGATTACTGGGAAGAAATTTGAAAGGATTTGAGAGTTTTTTCAGAACAAAAAAGAGGGCTCCGCTGTTTAGACGGGCCCTAAACTCCTTCTACGCGTGGTAGATGAACAATCTTTATTACACATGGTTCGTCTATTTCTCTTGTCAAACCGAGCATTCCCGTTAATCGATTTAAATACCTAATAATCAACATGTTAAATAATTCTATTAGCAGGATCGAGTAGGAAGGGGCCTTAAGGCCCCTTCCTACTCGATCCTGCTGTGTCACAAGTTTGTCATAAGTTATGGCATGAGTTTGTCACAAGTTCGCAAAATAACGTCGGTCATTTGTTGCGCCTTCGACTTTTAAAAGCCCTAAATCAAGCAAATGTTTTAATTCCCGTTGAAGAGTTCTTTTGCTCGTTTCAGGAAAAAGCAGTTGAAATTCTTTAATAGATAAACCATTTTGATCCAAGGCATGTTCAATTGCATCTTTTTCCCTCTTGGAAAGGCCATGCTGGATACTAAGGATATCTAATTTCATCACTTGTTGGCCACGATTTTGCACTTCTTGCAATTGAGTCGCCAATCCATCAACAAAATACTCTAACCATGTTGTCATATTCATATCGTTTTCGCGTACAGATTGAATCGCTTTATAGTAATTAGTACGTTCTCTATCGTAGTATTCGCTAATTGTAAAAAGACGTTTAAAATCATAACCTGTTTTGTAGAGATAAAGTGTTGAAAGCAAGCGCGCTGTTCGACCATTGCCATCTAAAAAAGGATGAATGTGGACAAGCTGAAATTGAGCTATTCCAGCAACGAGTACAGGGTTAATTTCCTGCTCTAGTTTGAGCCAATCTATTAATTCTGACATCATGAGTGGAACCTGATAGGCGGGGGGCGGCGTATAAATAATTTCCTTTGTTTTAGAATTGGCAACGTAATTTTGTACCCTTCTGTACTCTCCTGGAGCTGCAGAATTTCCACGTACACCTTCAACAAGTCTTTTATGAATTTCACGAATTAACCCTTCTCTTATTGGCTCACCGCTGCCTAAATAATCTGCAACCAGATCAAAAGCCTTCTTATAATTCAGGAGTTCTCGAATATCTTCAGGATCTGCACCCGATACTTTATGTCCTGTCAAAAGTTGTTCAGATTGATCCAGAGTTAAATGAGTTCCTTCAATATGAGTTGTATAATGAGCTTCTAAAATGAGCGCCTTTGCCTGCATTTTAAGAATCCATTCTTCAGATAAGCGTGCAGCTTCTAAAAACCCTCGTGCACGTTCTATTTTTACAAGGGCAGCTGTGATATTATTTGTGATATTGAAATTAGGACTAAAAGACATAACCCTTAACTTATGACATTTTTAACCTGATTTTGTCACAACATCTTGAATATGTCAAGCTATTAAAAAATTGGTTGGCATGGTTTAAGCATCTTTATTGATTTCGCCTTTACACCCAAGTGGTTTCAAAAATCGGGAATTTGGCAAAGTTGGCGCCTTGAATTTTCATCAGGCCGTAGGCCGGCGTTGAAGCAGGGCCTATTGACTAATAGGCCCGATGCAGACGGATGAAAAGGCTAGGATGCCAACGCAGCCAAAAACCGATTTTTGAATCCACTTGGGTAGTACAAACGTTTGGAGGAAACGATGACCAAAGAACAGATGCTGAAAAAGATCTCTGAACTGGAATCGATCAACGACCAACTCCAGACAGAAATCCGTTACCTCGATCAGCTGCTTCGCGAAGTGGGATTTGAAGAGGGGTTGAAAACATTAAAATTTGCAGCTCAAGAGCTCATTGAGCAGGACAGGCGTGGAGAATATGAAGCTTAGCTCAATAACTCTAAAAGGTCGTCGAGAGAGATCTGATTAAATCCTTCTTCGAACAGCTGTTCTGAGAGGGTTGTTTTATGGGTTTTTAGACGGAGGATCTTCTCTTCGATGCTGAGGACTGTGATGTAGCGGCGGGCAATGACAGCTCCGGTTTTGCCGAGGCGGTGGGCACGGTCGATCGCTTGTCGTTCGACGGCATCATTCCACCACGGATCGTAGAGAAAGACGTAGTCGGCTGCGGTTAAATTGAGGCCGACGCCCCCTGCTTTGAGGCTGATGAGAAAAATGGAGACGTGGGGATCTTCCTGGAACTTTCGAACGATCTCTTCCCGGTTTGTCGAGCTCCCATCGAGATAGACGTAGTTCCACCCTTTTTGTTTGATCGCTGATTCAAAGAGTCTAAGCATTTTAGTGAACTGGCTATAAACAAGGACCTTCCGATTTTCTTCGACAACCTCTTGTAGATCGGACATCACTCTCTCAAATTTGCCGCTGACATTTTCCTCTTGTTGCTCTCCGACAAGCCATGGATGAGCGCATAATTGGCGGAGACGGAGGATCGCCTCTAGAATCTCCATCCGATGGGAAGAAGCTCCATCGAGGCTCACTTTCTTCAGAAGCCCTTGCTTGGTATTTTTAAGCCACCGCTCATAGATCTCCCGCTGAGGATCAGTCATTTCGACAAAAATCGTCTGTTCGAGTTTTGGGGGAAGCTGAAGAGCGACTTGCTCTTTTTTTCTGCGCAAAATGAAAGGACGCACCTTTTTTTTAACCCGCTCTAAATATTGCTTCCCCATTTGGGAAAGGAGGATTTGGGCTTGAAATTGTTTCTTTTCCCCGAGCAGATCGGGCTGTAAAAAATGGAAAATCGACCAGAGATCCTCGACTCGGTTCTCGATGGGAGTGCCAGTGATCACAAGCCGGACTTGACTTTGCAGGCGAAAGCAACAATCGGCGATTTGGCTATCGGAATTTTTAATCGTCTGTCCTTCATCGAGAACAACCACTTGATACTCAATTTTTTGCAAAAGGGCTGCATCGATCCGGAGGAGAGCATAAGAGGTGAGGATCACTTGCTTGCCACTTAAGTCCTCGACGGTGCGCAGGCGCTCTTTTCCCTGATGGGAATAAACAGATTGGGTAGGCAAGAACTTCTCAAACTCTCTCTGCCAATTGAACAGAAGGGAAGTGGGGACGACGATAAGGCAGGGGCGCTCGATCGAAAGAAGGGAAAAAAATGCCAGGACTTGCACAGTTTTTCCGAGTCCCATTTCATCGGCCAAAAGCCCACCGAAGCCCCCCTCTTCGAGGAACTTAAGCCATTGAAGCCCCTCTTTTTGATAGGGAAAAAGTGTCCCTTGAAAAAGATCGGTAGGATCTTTTGGGGAGGAGGGCTCACAGCGGGACATTTTGCCGATCTTTTGCTTCAGATCTTCCCGGATCAGGAGATCGGGCCGCTCTAAAAAGGGTTGAAGGAGCCCGAACCGGTTTTTCTTGAGAACGATCCCTTCACTTGTGATCTCCTGCTCAGTAAAATCTCCCCACGTGGTCTCAAAATTTTCCCGGTCGATAAGGGCGACAGCGTGTGGAGAGAGTTCGACAAAATGCTCCTGGCGGTTGAAAGCGCCGACGAGATCTTTTAAATCGACTCGATGATCATCGTAATGGATCTTGGCACGGACCGCGATCGAATTTTCAGAAAATTCAGCATCGAATTCAGCTTTTTTTTGCCTCAACACCCTGCGGCCACGGGCATCGACCACCGTCCACCCGATTTCGAGGAGAAATGTCAAACTTTTAGCGACTTTATCTAAAGAGCAATAATAATGGGAACGGTCGACGATCTTCTTCACAAAACCAGTTTCTAAAAGATCCTTTTCCCAGTTCCTTTCCCCTTCTGGATCTCTCCAGGATTCCGCCGTGCTGTCATGAGCTGCTCTCTTTCCGTAGGCCCCATAATCGAACCAGAGATCGGCAAATCCTCCATGTCTACAAGTGAGGAGCAAAAAAGGGATCGGATCGGCGATTTGTAGGCCATTTCCCGATTTCCAGACGATGGGGACCTCGTCTGCAGCCCGCGTTAAGAACTGGGAAAGTTCGGGGCCTTTGAGAGTTTGGGGGCCTAAGAGGGCAAGTTTAACCCAGTGACTCGAAATCTCTTCTTTGATGGGACGAATGATCCCTTCCTTGAGAACCCAAGAAGGAGATGCAGCGACGACCCATTCACATTCATGGAGAGCCCCCGACTGCTCTCGCCATCTCCAACAACCTTTGACAAGAGCAGTTTCAGGATCTTGCCTGTCCACCTCGAAATAAATGTCGAGAAGGGTAAAGGGGTCGATGACAACTTTTTTTTCTTTATAAAAGACTCTACCCGTTGTTCCGAGCCATTTAAGGAGCTCGAAAGAGCGATCAACATGGACGGGAATCGATGTGAAGCTCGAGCTTTGCTGGCGCGCTTGCTCTTTGATGAGAAATTCTAAACCGCTTTTCTCACTTGTCGTGACAGCAAGAGAGAGTAAAATATCTTTGGTGAGGAGTTTTTTTGACCCACTGACCAGGTCGACGATTAAATAATTTTTGCAGCTTCTGTTTTCCTCTCTCAAGTGGTAAGTTAAATCTGACATGACCTATGGAGCTCTGATGAAGGATCGATTAAAAATTTGGCAACCAGGAACTTCCTGGGAAAAGGCTGAAAAGGAGTGGGATGAAGGGAGCGACAAAGCGCGCACCACCCACCCTATCAAAACACTTAAGAACATCCCCCTCATCCCCGGCATCACTGAGGAGACGGGCAAAGGATTAAAATGGAAGAGCATCAAATACCTCCTTTCACAAGATCCCAAAAAAATTTTCCCCCGTTATTTTTTTAAAGCACCGCTCAAATATGCAATCAACTGGGTAAAATCGGCTCTTAAAAAAAAGTCGTACAAACGAAGTGGTGATTTTTTTCTTTACGGGGTTGAAAACACTGAGCAATTTCAAACCCTCCTCAAACAAAAAAACGCCCTATTCGTCATCGGCTTTTCTTATTGTCATAAACCTTTCGAGTGCCCTTCGGGAAGATTTTCTGCAGATTGTATCCACGATCCGGAGCACCCCGTCTGTCGCCAATGCTTCATCGGCAAGTGTGTCAATGCACTTCCGAAACACCAAAGCATCGTTCCCCTGTTCATTCCGACAATCCATTACATCGGCGAAAAGATGTTTGAGCTCTCTCAACACAACCCCTCTAAAAAAATCGTTTTCCTCATCACCGCTTGCGAGCTGACCTTAGAGATGTTTGGCGACTGGGGCAACATGGTCGGTGCGCGCGGCATCGGCGTTCGCCTCGACGGAAGGATCTGCAATACGATGAAAGCATTCGAACTTTCAGAACGAGGGATCAAACCTGGGTTAACCGTCGTGCTCCCCAACACACAAGCGCAAATGCTCGAGCTGATCAGGTCTTTGTGGTGATTCACAATTGATGGGCCCGCCGAAAAGGCTTTGGCCGCTCTTTTTTCTCATACGGCCTTAATCGGTGGGCCTGTGTACATTGTTCACAGCAACACCCTTTCAGCGTCTCTGCGCACGCTGGACAGGCGAGGAAGAGCTCATTGCAATCCATATTGGCACAATTATAATAGACATCGGACGGGGTCTGACAATAGCGGCAGTGGCTGATCACCTCATCGGTCTTTTCATCGATAGGGACAGCTAGCCGATCATCGAAGACAAAAAGTTTGCCCCGCCAGAGATCGTGCCCCTCTTTCAGGCCATAGTTGACCACTCCCCCTTCGAGTTGATAGACCTGCTCAAATCCCTCTTTTTTGAGCATCGCCGAATAAAGCTCGCAACGAATTCCCCCTGTACAATACATCATCACCTTTGTCTGTTTGGGATCATGCGACTCTTTTAACCTGCGCGCATACTCAGGAAATTCTCGGAAGCATTCCAGTTGTGGGAGCTCGGCTCCTTCGAAGTGGCCAATTTCCCATTCATAATCATTGCGCACATCGAGGAGAAGGGTCTTTTCATCCCTCTTTTGCAACATCTCTTTCCATTTTTCCGGGGAAACGTGCTGCCCCGTCAATGCCACGTCCACCTCTTCATCGATAGCGACAAGCTGCTTGCGGAATTTCACTGTGGCCCGGGGAAAGGCGTGTTCTGAATGGGAATGTGCCTTAAACGCAATCCCTTTGAAACGGGGGTCCTTTTTCAGCCACTCTTGATAGGCTGTAGAATCTCCGATCGACCCACTCAGCTGCCCATTGATCCCCTCATGAGAGATATAGATCCGACAATGGATATCTTTACCCTGAAGAAAGTCCTGATGGCGAGATACTTCCAGGTGGGGGTCTTCGACGGGGGTAAAACAGTAATAGGCCAGCACTTGGTAGGACATGATACTTTTCGTTTGGGATGATAAGGGGTTGAGAATAACGAAAAAGAAGGATAAAAAAAAGGCTTTTCTGGGGAGCCAGAAAAGCCTGGAGGATTTAGTCAAAGCCTGCAATTTCCTTGCAGAGCTTTTGGGGGAAATTAAATTTATTACTTACTTTCCCATCTGAAATAGATCGTGGGGAGCAATATCTGTCTGCATAAGAGCTGCCAGACTGTTAATCCCCTGCTCGTGGAGGTGGTTCCAGGCTCCGAGAATGTACGTTTGACCCACGTAAGCGCGCAACCTAGCGATTTGGTGCTCACGGTCTAAAGTATGAAACGCATCGATCAAACCGTTCATTTCACCGACAATTTCGGCATAGGATTCGAATTTTTTCAAAAGAACTCGAGGAATTTGACACTCTTCTACAAAGACGTCCCTATAACTGATTAACTGTTGTTGAAAGGCGGTCCAAGGATGCTCACCGTCATAGAGAAGTGCGGAACAGTGATTGATCTCATGGATTTTCTGATCCACTGCTTCCAATAAAATCTGCAAGACAATACAAACAACATCCTTTTTTGCAAGGGCCCTTGTTTGAAGTTGATGGGGATCCTCTGTGGCTTCTTCAGCAATGACTTTTAAGTGTTCAAGTCCCGGCAGTGGAGAGGTAAGCACTCCCAACGCTTTGAGGTCAGCAAGCGATCGAATCCCTCTTTTTTGCAGGTCATCGGGATAGCATTGCAATTTTTCAGAATACTCCTCTTTGCTGATGATTCCGAGATCGATGAGTAAAAGGGGAACATCTTCACCCCACCGCTTTTTCAAGTGGGTTTTAAATGCGACTGCGGCCTCTTCCTTCTTAAAGAGAGAAGCAGCGCATCCTTTTTTGTTGTGAAAGGCAAATTCTCCCCATCCCCATTTTGCAGAGGCGTCACTGCCACAAACTTCCCAAAGCAGGCTATATATTTCAGTATTTTTAGGATCAATTGTCACGAGCTGATTGAGAAGATTGGAAACTCTCTTTCCATCTTCATCATGAATCGCATGCAGAAGGGCTTCGATACAGACCTCTGTTTGCACGCGTAAAATTACTTCAGCAGAATAAGTAGAGGGATCACCTACTTTGAAGGCATGCTGCTTTAAACGCTCTCTAAAAGCGGGATCGAGTTTTTGAGCTAATTCCTTGACAATTTCAGGTTGTTTACTGTCAGCATGGGCCATTTCCACAAGGATTGCCAGATTCTGTTCAACAACTTGTTTGGAATAAGGCGATAAAGAAGGAAAGCTAAAATCCCAGATCTTGATCGTGCGATCACCTGAGGCTGAAATGAGCTTGTCCCCATCCACTAAAATGCTATTGACCCAGTGTTGATGACCTTCGAGCGTCTGCAAAGCTTTTCCAGAGCTTAGATCCCAGATCTTGATCGAGCCATCATGTGAGGCTGAAATGAGCTTGCCCCCAAACACTAAAATGCTAGTGACCGAGCCTTGATGGCCTTCGAGCGTCTGCAATACTTTTCCAGAGCTTAGATCCCAGATCTTGATCGTGCGATCATCTGAGGCTGAAATGAGCTTGTCCCTATCCACTAAAATGCTATTGACCATGTCTCGATGATCGTCGAGCGTCTGCAATACTTTTCCAGAGCTTAGATCCCAGATCTTGATCGTGCGATCACCTGAGGCTGAAATGAGCTTGTCCCTATCCACTAAAATGCTATTGACCCAGCGTTGATGGCCTTCGAGCGTCTGCAATATTTTTCCAGAGCTTAGATCCCAGATCTTGATCGAGCCATCATATGAGTATGAGGCTGAAATGAGCTTGCCCCCAAACACTAAAATGCTAGTGACCATGGCTCGATGATCGTCGAGCGTCTGCAATACTTTTCCAGAGCTTAGATCCCAGATCTTGATCGAGCCATCATGTGAGGCTGAAATGAGCTTGCCCCCAAACACTAAAATGCTATTGACCGAGCGTTGATGGCCTTCGAGCGTCTGCAATACTTTTCCAGAGCTTAGATCCCAGATCTTGATCGTGCCATCATATGAGGCTGAAATGAGCTTGTCCCCATCCACTAAAGTACTATTGACCATGTCTCGATGATCGTCGAGCGTCTGAAGTCGATATTTACCCGCCTTCATATTGTGCTGTACGTTTGTCAGGTGTTTATAAAGATCGAGTGGACCCTTGGTCTTTAATTGAAAATCGACGTAAGGACCAGGGAAATGCCTCTGTAAAAGAGACTTCCACAAAAGGGAATCTGAGAGAATTTGGGTGTATAGATATCGACTTGTCGATGCAAGTTGAACTAAAACCTGAGGATCTAAGTGGGAACAAATGCATCGAAAAATATCTTTTGAATGAGATTTTTCTACAAAAGGAGAACTTATCAGCATGGAATTAGTACTATTATTTCTAAATGGAGGGATATTTGAAGACATAAAATACCATAAATTTATTGTTTATATTTAAAATTATTAACTAACATATTAATAATATTATCATTATATTTAATTTAATACAATCATATTTAATTTTATAAATTAAAATTAAAATAATAATATTAAAAATAAAATATAAGTTGTTGATGAACAGGATTTAAAATTATTTTTTTACATTTTGACTTAAACCTCAAAATTTGGAAGATGTTCCATTTACAAAAATTTGAAGGTGTATTACCATTCACGTCTTATTGTTAAATCCTTTGAGTTATTTTAGGAGACACAAATGGTTCGATACACTGGCCCCAAAAATCGCATAGCTCGTCGATTTGGAGCGAATATCTTTGGACGCGCACGCAATCCCCTGCTTCATAAGCCCAATCCTCCAGGAGTGCATGGCGCGAAGAAAAAGAAAAAGTCTGACTTTGGCCTTCAGCTAGAAGAACAACAAAAGCTTAAGGCAGTTTATGGGATGCTTACCCGCGCGCAACTCGTCCGCTATTTCAAAGAAGCGATGCGCTCCAAGGGCAATACCCCTTCCATGTTCATCGAGCGCCTCGAGTGCCGCCTGGACAATATCGTTTACCGGCTCAAGCTCGCCCCTTCTATTTTTGCAGCGCAGCAGCTCGTTTCTCATGGGCATGTGCTCGTCAACGGCAAAAAAGTCGATCGTCGCTCCTTCTTTGTAAGGCCTGGGATGGTCATTTCGATCAAACCTAAATCACAACAGATGCCGATCATCAAGCATAGCGTAGAAAATGTCGCAACGGGTGTTCCTGAATATTTGGCTTCCGATCTGACGAAATTTTCAGGGCAGTTACTCGTTTCCCCAGCAATCGATCAAGTTCCCTTTCCGATTCCGCTGAATGTCCCCTTAATTTGCGAATTCCTCGCCCACTCGAACTAAGGATAAGCAGCTCTTTTTAAGAGCTGCTTAGCTTAACTTTTTGCTACACTATCGAGCTTTAGAATTTTTCTACCACCCGTTCGCTCCGCTCACTAGAGAGCACAGAGGACACAGAGAAAAAAATCTAAGATTTTTCCTGTTACAGTATTTGATTCTTCCTCTGTGTCCTCTGTGCTCTCTAGTGAGCGGAGCGAACGGGTGGTTAAAATATTTTCTTAATAAATTCTAAGTTAAAGCAGATGCAACAAATTATTCGAGTTTTACCGATTCTTCAACTTTCGTGGATATATAACCTGAAAAATTCACAAACCCTAAGCAGGCTTGGTATATTTAATGCCGACCAGTTCTAGCACATCTTCAGCATTTAGCATCCAGGCATAAGAAAAGAACATCAGAATGAATGTTCCACTCAAAGCTGAAAAATACATGCATTGCGTTGAGATATCGCGTGAGAATGTCACATCGCTATGTCCCGCGGTGACCTTAAGGGTTGGATCACCGACAAAAAAGTGGCCGACAAGAAGGGTCACCCCTGCGGCGATGAGCGCGCAAGATCCCGATTTGAAAAAAGAGCGGAAAACAGCTCTGTCAAGCAGTGGTTCACCGACTCTTTTAGCAAGATGAAAGGAAAGAAAAAAATAATTAACCCAAGCGGCAAGACTTGTTGCAATGGCGATACTGAATGCTCCCCAATCCATCCCAAAGACGAAAAGAGAAGTGAGAAGGCAGTGGATCAAGACCGACGCTACGGAACCGATCATCGGGATCTGGAATTCTTTCTTGGCATAAAATGCGGGAGCGAGCATGAGGACAAACACTGAGGGCAACAGTCCAAACCCATATCCCCAAAGACAAAGGAGAGTCTGACGAGTATCTTCGATATTGAAATCTCCATGTCCATAAAGAAAGTTGATCCCCGCTAGCCCCAAAACAAAGATGGCTAACATACATGGAAAAATCAGGCTGAAACAGCGGCGAAAGGCAAAACGGAGCAATTGTAAATAACGATCATTTGCCCCTTCTTTGAGTGCCCGCGACAGAGGGGGTAAAAGGGCAGCTGACAAGGCGATCCCAAATAAGGCCAGCGGCAGTTGTTCGATCCGAATCGCATACCACAGATAGGCAGGACCCTCAAGAGATGCATAGCGGGCAAAGATTCCGTCGAGTGCGCTGTTGATCTGAACGGCTCCGACACCGATAATCCCGAGAAAAAAAGGCTTTGCGATTTGGCGAAGCTGCGAAGAGAAGAGCTGGGGAATGAAACATTCCTTCCAAGAGAGCGAACGCTTGAGCATAGCAAATGTCTGAGGGGCTAACATCGCCCATTGCATAAAGAATGCGACGATCATCGACAGTGCCAAGGGAAGGACAGCTGCCGAGGGATCACGCCCTTTGAGCAGAAGGATGGCTATGATCCAGATCCCATTGAATGCGAAGGGCGCAAAGCCGGTGAGAAAAAACCGGCGCTCACACTGCAGAAGTCCAGAGCTGAGGCCAAAAAGGCAAACGAATAGAACTCCAGGGAGCATCAACATGGTCAGATAGAGAATCTGAGCATTGTCTGGCTGAAAATTCCCCCATTTCCAAACCCCCCATAAAACAACCTCTATCCCGGCAATCAGAAGGATCAAAAACAAACTTAAAGAGAAAAGGAGGTCGCGAACAAATTGTGCCCCTTTTTCTGAGGAGACAGCCCGTACTTGTTCAAAATGGGGAATGAATCCTGAAGAGAGGGGTCCCTCTCCAAAAAGACGTCGAATTAAATTGGCAAACCGAAATGCCAACATGAATGCAGCGATGGCCGGATGGCTCCCGAAGACAACAGCCATCGCAGTGTCCCGCCCAAGACCTGATAACCGACTCAGAAAAGTTCCTGATAAAAAAGCAACAGAAGAGCGAGAGACTGTTTGCGGGGTATCTGAGGGGCCATCTTGAGACATCTTCTCACCATTATATAGACTTTTAAAGCGATAGGAAACTATACTGCGCGCGGCTAGATTTTTAAATTTTGGTGGCCTTAGAGTGGCTCAGATTTGAACGATCGCGACGAGAGGGATATTGGCTAATATCTCCGAGGAGCGATCGTTCAAAGATGGGCCGCTATAATGGCTGCAAAAATTTAAAAAGCTAGCTGCGCGCAGTATTACTATATTGCTTCAACATTTTAAAAGTATGAAAAAATCGCCCCCTGACAAGCTATTGATAGGAGCCCACACCTCTGCACAGGGAGGTGCGCATAACGCCCTTTTAGAAGGGGGGAAGATCGGCGCTACCACTGTACAGTTTTTCACCAGCAATCAGAAGCGTTGGGAAGGAAAAGCAATCGGCGAAGAAGAGGTGATATTATTTAAAGAGGCCCTTCAAGCAACCGGCATCGAGAAAGTGATGAGCCATGGCAGTTATTTGATCAATCTCGGTTCCCCCGATCCTGAATCGCTCCGTAAAAGTCGAAAAGCGTTTCAAGAAGAGCTGATCCGATGCCAACAGTATGATCTCGCCTTTCTCAATTTTCATCCAGGAGCTGCCCTGGATTCACCTGAAGAAGAGTGTCTGGAACGGATCGGAGAAAGCCTGGAACAGCTCGAAAACATCGTCGAAAGGGGGAATACCCGACTTCTCCTCGAAACGACTGCAGGGCAAGGTTCATCGATCGGCTGGCGTTTCGAACATCTCGGCTATCTCGTCGATCGTCTGCATAAAAAAATTCCGATCGGGGTCTGCATCGACACTTGTCATATTTTTGTCGCAGGTTACGACATCCGCACCAAAAAAGCCTGGGATGAGACCCTCGCAGAGTTTGACAGAGTTGTCGGATTGAAACATCTTCATGCCTTCCATGTGAACGATTCGCTCAAACCTTTTAAATCGCGCAGAGACCGGCATGCGCCTTTAGGCAAGGGAGAGATCGGCCTAGAGTGTTTTGAAGTGATGATGACCCATCCCTTGATGCGGGAGATCCCGAAATATTTAGAAACCCCAGAGGGGCCTCCACTTTGGACAAAAGAGATCGCCCTCTTAAGAGAGTTTGCTCAATAAAAAAAATAAATTTTGGGTATTTTTATGGCTTCAAATATTGCCCCGTTTAGAAATAATAGCACTAATTCCGTGCTGATAAGTTCTCCTTTTGTGGAAACATCTAAGTTAAAAGATGTTTTTCATCTCATTTGTTCACACTTAAACACTCAGGCTTTAGGTCGACTTGCGTTGGTAAATCCACGTTTACACATTCAAATTTTTTTAGATTCCCCTTTGTGGGAGTCTCTTTTACATAGGTATTTCCCTGGCCCTTACGTCGATTCTCAATTAAACACCAAAGCCAAAGGTTCGCTCGATCTTTATAAACACCTGACAAACGTACAGCACAATATGAAGGCGGGTAAATATCGACTTCAGACGCTCGAAGGTCATCAACACTGGGTCAATAGCATTTTAGTGGATGGGGACAAGCTCATTTCAGCCTCAGCTGATGATACGATCAAGATCTGGGATTTTAGCTTTCCTCCTTTATCGCCTTATTCCAAACAACTCGTTGAACAGAATCTGGCAATCCTTGGGCAAATGGCTCATGCTAAGTACAATAAACAACCTGAAATTGTAGAAGAATTAGCTCAAGAACTCAGTCCCGCTTTTAGAGAGCGTTTAAAGCAGCATGCCTTCAAAGTAGGTGATCCCTCTACTTGTTCTGCTGAAGTGATTTTGCGCGTGCAAACAGAGGTCTGTATCGAAGCCCTTCTGCATGCGATCCATGACGAAGATGGGAAAAGAGTTTCCGACCTTCTCCATCAGCTCGTAAAAATTGATCCTGAAAATACTGAAATATATAGCCTGCTTTGGAAAGTGTGTGGCAGTGACACCTCTGCAAAATGGGGATGGGGGGAATTTGCCTTTCATAGTAAAGAAGATTGCACTGCTTCTCTCTTTAAGAAGGAAGAGGCCGCAGTCGCATTTAAAACACACTTGAAAAAAAGGTGGGGTGAAGATGTTCCCCTTTCACCTTCAGATGGGGGGAGGTAAATAATGAAACATACTAAAATCAAAAAGATTCAACCTTCCGATCTCGACAAAGTTCTAACAGTCTGCGGATGGATCCGCACGATTCGGGAACAAAAAACCTTCGCCTTTATCGAGCTGAATGACGGCTCGACATTGTCCAATTTGCAAATCATCGTCGAGCAGGCCACTCCGAATTACGCCGATTTGTTGAAACAACTCTCGACAGGAGCATCGATCGCCGCTACTGGACAGCTCGTTGCCTCCCCTGGCCAAAAACAAAAATGGGAGCTCAAGGCCACGCAGATTGAAATCTTCGGCGCTTGCCCCGAGGAATACCCCCTTCAAAAAAAGCGCCATTCCTTTGAGTTTTTGCGCACCATCGCCCATCTCCGCCCCCGTACAAATACGCAAGGCGCCATCTCCCGTGTCCGCAATGCCCTTTCCTTTGCCACCCACCTTTTTTTTCAAGAGCGTGATTTTTTGTACGTCCACACTCCGATCATCACAGCCTCCGATAGCGAAGGGGGAGGCCAGCAATTTCTCGTCACCACTTTAAATCTCGAAAAACCCCCTCGCCATTCTGATGGTTCTGTCGATTTCACCAAAGATTTCTTCAGCAAACCCGCTTATCTAACTGTTTCTGGGCAACTCAATGCCGAGGCATTTGCCTGTGCCCTTTCAGATATCTATACATTTGGCCCCACTTTCCGCGCAGAAAACTCAAACACCTCACGCCATCTCGCAGAGTTTTGGATGATCGAGCCAGAGCTGGCTTTTGCTGACCTGACCGATAACATGGAGTGCGCAGAGGCCTTTCTCAAATATGTCTTCCGCTACGTTTTAAACCACTGCTCTGAAGATATGGAGTTCTTTGATGCCTTCATCGAGAAAGGAGTGATCGAACGGTTAAAACACATCGTTGAATCCCCTTTTGCTTATTTGACATATACAGAAGCTGTCGAAATCTTAAAAAAATCGGGCAAGAGCTTCCAATTTCCCGTCGAATGGGGGACCGATCTGCAATCGGAGCATGAACGGTATCTCGCAGAAGAATACTGCAAAAAACCGGTCATCCTCACTAACTATCCTGCTAAAATCAAAGCCTTTTACATGCGCGCCAACGATGATGGTAAAACGGTAGCTGCCATGGATGTTCTCGTCCCTAAAATTGGGGAGATCATCGGCGGCAGCCAACGGGAAGAGCGGCTCGATCGGATCGAGCAAAAAATCCTCGATTTTGGCCTTAAACCCGACGACTATTGGTGGTACAGCCAGTTAAGAAAGTATGGGTCTGTTCCTCATGCAGGGTTCGGCGCAGGTTTCGAGCGGCTCGTCCAGTTTACAACAGGCATGGAAAACATCCGCGACGTCATCCCCTTTCCACGCTTCCCAGGCCACGCCGAATTTTAATCACCTGAGTTTTGGATTTTTCGTTATTTCAATATCAGCAGGGAAACTATCTATCAATATTTAAGAAATAATATTTGCTGAAATTACCATTTCCACTAATCATATGCACCAATGTCCATTCCAAAGGAGCTGTAATGAAAAGAAAAAAGCCTGTGTCAAAAAAGACTGATGTTGCCGACTCCCATAGTTACACTAAGCTTTTTGAACAGCTCAAATCAGACATAAAGCAGACCCAGCTGCGCGCTGCTTTGTCCGTGACTAAAGAACTTATCATGCTCTATTGGCGGACAGGAAAAATGCTTTCCGTGAAGATTCAAGATAAAGGATGGGGGGCTAAAACATTGGAGAAATTGGCTCGAGACATCAGGAAAGAATTCCCTGACGTAACAGGCTTTTCTTGGCGCAATCTCAAATATATGAGGCAATTTGCTGAAAGCTTCCCAGAAGCTAATTGGGCAGCAGCTGCTGCCCAAATACCATGGGGGGCACAACATGCTCCTTCTTGATAAACTCGATAATCCATCTGACCGTCTTTGGTATGTACAACAGGCGATCGAAGGTGGATGGAGCCGAAGCACTCTTGAAACTTGGATTGAATCCAAGTTGCATAAAAGGCAGGGAAAGGCCGTCACCAATTTCAAGCAGACTCTACCATCTCCGCAGTCGGACATGGCCGAACAGGTTGTGAAAGATCCATACAATTTTGATTTTATATCTCTAACTGCTGCTCATAAGGAAAAAGAGCTTGAGCAAGGGCTAATGGATCACCTACAGAAGTTCTTGGTTGAGCTTGGAGAGGGATTTGCCTTTATGGGAAGGCAATTCAGTATCGAGGTGGAAGGAGAAGATCACTTGATTGATCTTTTGTTTTATCACGTGAAGATGAGATGCTATTTTATCGTGGAACTCAAGGCGAAGGCATTCGATCCTAGAGATGCTGGACAAATGAATTTTTACCTATCTGCTGTTGACGATCTTTTAAGGCATCCCGATGACAATCCTTCGATAGGACTTTTAATCTGCAAAACAAAAAATAAAGTGAAAGTTGAGTACGCGCTTCGGGACATAAATAAACCGATTGGAGTATCTGAATATAAGGCTAAGATTTTCAAGAGTCTCCCTAAGAAGTTCAAATCAAGCTTACCGACAATTGAAGAGATTGAAGCAGAACTTTCTACGGTTAAGGTAATTGAAGCACCGCCTACCAAAAAGCCTAAAAAATCACGTAAGTAAGTCGTTGTACAGATCAAGTTGAGAAAATCTGGGTTGTCCACTATGCTATTTTGAGCCTTCGTGAGAGGGAGTTTGGACGTTAAAAATGCCCCGCTTCCCTTGGGATAGGACGCCAGCTCCGAGTCCAAGGAGCATGAATGCAAATGCCAAAATCGTCCCAAAAATAGGGATAAACGTTAGACAGAAATAAACGACCAACCCTAGAAAAAAAGAGGGTAGACGGCTGGTTTTCATCCCCACTTTTCCAAAGATCCAATTCGATGCCCAAAAAATGCAATAGACTTTAGCGGTATAGAAGCCGATGATATTGAGGGCGATCAAAGTCAGAGCAAAAGGGATACCTAGAATCGTCATCAACATCAGGAGACAAGCCAGCGGGAGCAAGATCAACAGCATGAGCCCGTAGGAAAGTGATTTGAGAGGGTGTTTTTTTAACTCGTGAAGAGCAGATTCCAGGTTTTTTGGGAAAACTTTGATAAGAATCACTCCAATCACAAAAGTGTAGATGAAGTTCATCAGTATTGCGACAACTTTGGATCCGACTAGAAGACTTTGGATCCAAGTCCCTTTGACGAGTTTGTGGACGAAAGAGGGGTGATAAGTCGTCGTCCCACAAACGGTCGCTCCCGCTTCGATCCAGGCCGGTGCATTGCTCCTGTACTCTAAATTCCCACCAATGGCAGCTTTTGAAGTGACCCTCATTCGTCCAACGTAACATTGCAAGTCGTTGCCGATCTGAGAAGAGACCCGCAAGTTGGAAGCGAAAACTGTCGCGTCAGATCCAATTTTCGACGAAAGTTCGACATTGCCAGCCGTTGCCACGAGATTTCCACCGAGCACAGCTGAAGAGAGGAGTTGGAGATTGCCAGCGATCACAGTGACATTTTTACCGACCTCGCCACTGATCAGGACTTGACCGCCAAGCAGGCGACAATTGTGTGCCACTTTGCCAGAAATATCAAGAGCACCAGCACAGGCGAGCAGATCTCCATTCACGACTCCATCGATAATCGCCTGCTCTGCAAAAAGATAAACATCCCCATTGACAACTCCTGAAATTTCAACACTATTCCCAGTAGCAAAAAAGTCTCCATTGTGGACCATACCTGAAGGTAAAATGACGATACCTTCCGCCTCGGGATGAGCCTCTTGATGCGGCTGCTCAGCGTGCAAAAATGAGGAAAGCAAAATGAGAAATGAGTAAATGATCAAACGCATGCAAAAGTTCTTTTTTCTTTTTGACGAAAAGTGTGATAATAACGTTGAACACCTTCTAAGATTAACGTTTCCGCACGATTGATTTCGAGTAAATTTTTCTCCTGCTTCCTTTCGATTAAAACAGTGAGCTCTTCCATATTTAAAAGAATAAGTTTTGGATGGCGAGCAAGGATTGGATCGACATTTCTTGGAACACTGAGATCAAAAATCAATCGGGCAGTTAAATTCTCTCCTGGATTATCGACGATATAACGAGCGGCATTGGATCCACAAATGATCAGAGGATATTCTTGCCATGAGGGCAATTTCTCCCATGGCAACAGAGTTAATCCCTCTTTTTCCGACATCTCTTTTGCTGAAAGCAAAGAGCGCGTACACAGGGTGATTTTTTTAACTCCTTTACGCTTAAAATGTGCCATCCCCTTTCGATTGATCTCAGAATTTCCGATAAACAGAACGGGGAGATCAGATAGCCCTCCCAATAGATGTTCGCTGAGTTGAAAGAGGATTTTTGCAATTGTGACCCCATTTTGGGAAAGGGAAAAAGTCGAACGGATCTGTTTTCCAAGTTTTAAAGATTTTTGAAACAAAAAATGCATACAGCTAGGCAAGGAATAATGCAAAAGGGTCTGTTCGTAGGCGACCTTCACCTGCCTCTGAATTTCCGATTCGGCGATGATAGCACTATCGAGCCCTGAGGTGACCCCTGCGAGGTGCATGAAGCAATCGAGCCCAAAAAAAGAGTAGAGTTTGTGTTCAAAAGCCGTATCGATCTCTTCCCTCAACATATTGAGAAGGGCGCTATGGGCCTCAGCCAGGTTCTCACAGCTAAAATAAATCTCTAAACGATTGCACGTGGAAAGGACCACACAACGGTAATCCTCAGCAATGGCACTCCCCTGCGAAATCTTGATCTGGCAAGCTTTAGAGACAGATTCCCGCGTACCGATTTCTGAAGATTTGTAATTGATCCCCAAGACCCCTATTCTCATAACCCCCTAGAGTAAAACGACTTTATAAAACGGCAGAGAATTAATTGTCACACCAAATATCTAAGTACTTAACAAACAATGACTTATATACTTTATTACATTAGATTTGAAATTATACCTTTATTAAGGTACAATAAAGGATGGAGAAGGAAGAGGTTTTCTTCTTCAAGGAAGAATATTATGATAGATACAATTAGCTCCGCTTCTCAAGCCAATTTCTTGCCTGGCAACCTCCCCCCTAACACAGAAAATTTCTACAATTCCACACAATTTGGGCAAGGCCAAGTCCAGTACATATCGACCATAATGAGCATGGGTGATCAAGCTATACAAAGAGGGCTCGATCAAATCAAAGATGCGATTAACGATGTGACTTAAACTCCATTCTCTGCCCCGGAAATAGGGGCAGTTTTTTATACAGAAACCATTTATTCTATTGAAGTTGATTAATAATTCAAAATTGCCTATTATAAAGATTAAAAGCTGACAATTGTTTATTTTATTTAGGGCAAACTCATGACTATACCTACCGATCCTTCGCAAAAGAAACCCTCCCCTCCTCAATATGAGCAGACTCAACAACAGCAGCAGCAGCAAGCTGCAGATGCGATGAAACAAACCGAAGCCCTAAAATCGCTCGACCCTGCAGGAGTTTGGACAAAATTCTTAAGCACCGGTGGGATAGTCGCTTCACCGCAAGATGTTAAAATGTTTGTACAAGGGATCATGAAAATGTTCAATGTTCTGATCCAGCAGCAAAACGCAGCGGCTAAACGAGCCAGTGACGTGATGAAAAAAGCAGAAACTGGGGATGAATGAGACAGTCCACAAACTAAGCTTCTGTCGATTTTCGATTCAAATCGCAGGGGTAATATCAATGCGTATATGACCCCTGCGATTTGAATCGAAAATCGGCCAAAATAATCCCGAAAATCGACGAAGCCTTAGTTCGTGGACAGTCTCTGATTGAGCCTTTTTCTTAAGATGTGGTAAACTGTCCGTCATGGACCCACATGACGGATCAATCAATTCTTTTATCGTTTCTTCCGAAGAGGCTGAAATACGCCTCGATAAACTCCTCGCTTTACACTACCCTGAATATTCCCGGACCTATTTTCAATATCTCATCGAACAAGGGTGCGTACTGGTCAATGGGGCCCCATTAAAAAAAAGAGAAAGCCCCAAAGCGGGTGATGAAATCGAGGTCTGTTTCCTCTTAACCCCAGAAATTTCTTTAGAGCCCCAGGATATTCGCCTCGATATCCTCTTTGAGGATGAACATTTGATCGTCGTGAATAAGCCTGAGGGCATGGTCGTCCATCCTGCTCCAGGCCATCCAAAAAACACCTTTGTCAATGCCCTCTTGTTTCATTGCCAAAATCTACCTATGACAGGCTCTCTTCGGCCAGGAATCGTCCACCGGCTCGATAAAGACACCTCAGGAATCCTTCTCGCCGCTAAAACAGCGGTTACACATGCAAAATTAGTCGAGCTTTTTTCTAGTCGGCATGTTCAAAAAGAGTATTTAGCGATCTGTGTGGGCACCCCGAAAGAAGGGTTAATCGATGCACCGATCAAGCGGCATCCGATTCAAAGAAAAAAAATGACAGTGTGCTTTGAAGAGGGTAAAGAAGCCAAAAGTATCTGCAAAGTCCTTGGAAAAAACGAAGAGCTCTCTTTAGTGGAGATCCAACTATTAACAGGTAGGACTCATCAAATCCGCGTTCATCTTAAATTTAGGGGCGCTCCTGTTCTTGGAGACCCTGTCTATGGAAGTGTAAGCGCAAATAAAAAATTTAAAGAGGCCTCAAGACAGCTCTTACATGCGCATCGGATGCATTTCGTCCATCCCATCACAAAAAGTCCCATCCATCTAACTGCCCCGATTCCAAAAGATCTCTTTGGGTATATATCCCTATTAAGTTATTCTTAAGTCTAAGTGTTTTTTCTTTTTCTATTGCTTAATTGAGGACTGACTTATGAAAGAGTTTGTAGAATACATCGTAAAGAATCTGGTCGATCACCCTGATCAAGTACGCATCAATGAAATCGGTGGTACACATACACTGATCATTGAACTCGCTGTGGAAAAATCAGATATCGGTAAAATCATCGGCAAAAAAGGAAAAACGATTAATGCGATCCGAACTCTCTTGATGTCGGTAGCAAGCCGTAATGGAATCCGTGTGAATCTCGAAATCATCGAAGAAACAGAAAAAGTATAATCGTTTTCTTTCGATCGATTTTAGGTGAGTTTGGAAAGGCATGGGGAGATCATTGCCTTACGAGAGTTAATCGATCCCGCTTTATATTTCAAAACAGCGATGGGAAGCGCTCCTTTGCCAGGAACGATTTTCTTGGGTAAAGGCAAAAAGCTTTCTGTGAAAATCTGTTCATATTCTTTCGCTTTATCTCCGAAAAATTCGACAGATGACTTATTCTTCTGAACCTGTGGAAATGCGCGAAAAGCATTGAGGAACCCCTTCAAATGCTCAATCGACTGTTCTGTAAAGGGGATCCAGATCCATAGCTCATCGAGATGCTTATACTCCCCTTCTGCACCCGCAAACAAATCCTCGGCACCCGCAATCGTACTGACCATTTGAAGATGTAAATCCACCTCCTTCCGTTCACGGAAGAAGTCGAGGGCATGATCATACCACCGTTTGCGGATGGCTGCGACATGCTTGGCAAAGGTCTGATAATTGCGCGAAAACATCTTTGTCTGGCCAACACGGGCATAACCATTTTGTTCTTTGGTATCGATAAAAAGAGTGGAGGGGTGTCCTTTGGCACATAAAACAATATTGCTTTCGACGGCATCTTCTTTAGCGAGATAGATCTTCCGATAGAGGGAATAGACATCTGGGTTTTGTAAGATACGCATTGCTGCGTTGCGGACAAATTCCTTATCCCGTGGGATATCGCTAAATGAAATCACCTCAACCTCTTTTTGGAGCATGAGCGATTTTAACCTATTGATCAGCTTGGCGACACAATCGATGTCCCGTTGAGAGACTTTAGTCAAAAGATCGGTATCATCGAAAATTCCATAGAGAAAATGTAAATACTCAATAAATTCCCGTCTCTTATCGATGAAGAAGTCTTTCCCTTTCTCGGAAGCGAGCTGTCTTTGCAAGAGACGTTTCATCACCCTCTTATTTTCAGAAGAGGAGAGATCTTTATTGACCACAACGATCTGTTTTTCGATCTGTTCCTGCTCCATTCCCCCTGTGCTAAATCGATCGTTGATCTCGAATGCCATTTCTGCACATAACACATTGGACGACTGAGAATCTGAAATGAGGACAAGAGGGGCTGAACTCGTCTGCAAGCTACTCTTGTGGTGATCGATGACACTGATCACCTCAAAATAAGAGGGAATTTTAGTTTCCTCCCGGTTGCAAAAATCGCGCAATGTCACTGTACCGAGCAGTGGCTTGTACAAATCGTGTGCATGGACGACTCCTAAGGGGATTAATCTCCCATCTTTATCTGTCGTCGTCACGCTTAAGTAGGGATAATTGCCCATTTTACTCTTAATTTCATCAACATCGGCTCGATAGCTGACATACTGAGGCGAGTAGCCGAAGACATGTGTCTTGATACTTAAAGCGACATCCAAACGCTCGACAAAACTGCGAACACTTTGAATCGCATTGTCGACTCCCTTGATGATCTTTTCCAAATAATGGAAAATTCGGGGTCGATTCTCAATAAGAAAACCAGAATGGTCAAATAGCGAGGATTTATGCATCGACTCGACGAGTTCGACAAATTCTTGAAAGTCAAAAAGGCCAAGATCTTTCATCCCCTTTGCAAACTCTTCAAGAGTGCTATCGAGACCCTTCTTTACCCCTAACACTTTCGTCAGGTAATCCTGGACATATTTTCTTTGCCGTTCAGAAAATTCTTTAGCGGGTTGGCAACCGCCCAGCTTAATCAAAAATACGGCGCTCACAAATGAAGGAAGATCTTTTAATGAGAGCTCTTCTTTGGCAAAAAGTGCGATGAGCTTGAGATGAAGATGATTTTCAAACCATCTCAAACAGGTATTGAGCATCATGATCACTTGACGTACACCTTCGACATCGAAATTGCGCCAATCACCCAGATAATATCCCTGCTCGTCGACAAGGACGATCGCATTTTCCGCCCGTTCGTGATCGATCATTTGGGTCGATTCGCTCGTTTGCTTGCGAACTAACCCTTTTTGGGTCATTAAATCGATCCCTGACAGGGCAAGTGTCGTGCGCGTCTTAGCGAGCAGATGGAACACCCCCTCTCCAAAAATTTTAGTGAATAAAAGACCGATCTCAATTTGAGAGGTCGGCGCTCCTCCAGGAACATTCCACAGATGCAACCCTTCTGCGACGCGTGTCGCAAAGGCATCGACCCAACCCCAGAAAGAGGCGATCGTCGTGTCCAGATCAGGCGAGCCATGCGCTGTAACAAAATGGGAACCTGGATAGACTTTTCCCATACCGATCGGAAAAAGGAGCTGATATTCCTCTCTGGGAATTTTCTTACCGGCAATCTTGGCGCGCACATCGTAATTCTCTTCCTCACTCAAAAAAGAAAATTGGTTGAGCCAAAGTTCGAAATGGAAAAAAGCATAAGATTCCAGGATCTTAAGAGTATTGACCTGTTCGATGAAATCGATGACAGCAGGGAGTAAAAAGCAAGGTGCCCGTGTCTTTTCGATCAATTCATAAAGGACATGGTTGATACGCTCACCCTTTTGCTTATCGTTTAAGCGGTGGAATTCCTTACTTTGAAACTCCTTGAAAAAGCGGGAGAGATCTTCAAACTTTTGAGGAACAATAGCGAAATCCCCGAGATGCTTCCTATCTCGCTCACCGCTTCCACTCTTCCTTGCAGATTTTTTTTTCATAGAAAATCGCTTCAAAAATCTAATTAAATCGGATTGAGCAGGACTCGAACCTGCGACCGCCCGCTTAGAAGGCGGGTGCTCTATCCAGCTGAGCTATCAATCCAAGAGCTCCCATGATTCCAAAAAATTACATTTTAATATACCGAAAATGATTCAAAAGCTGGTCTGGGGCTGCGTCAAAGCCCCAGACCAGCTTTTGAATCATTTTCGGTATCAACCTCAATTATATACTGCACCCGTTTAAGTTTTATGAATTTTTAAGGCCATTATAACAGCCCATCTGCCAGCTGTCGCTGCAACAGCTGGCATCTGGGCCGTTCTAAGACCTTCTAAATTCACAAAACCTAAGCGGATGCAATATACCGCACTCCGCCTAAGTTTTGTGAATTTGGGCTGACTGCGACTTCGCCCAAGTCGATTCTCTTCGTGGTCACCCCCAGTCCTTTCCTGAGTTTGAGCTCAGAAGGGACCTGCAAGCATCCACCAGATGCTTGCAGCCTCATTCGAAACGCTTCGATTTGACTTTGTCTCGCAGAGCCCAAAATTCACAAAACCTTCCTGCGCGCGGTCAGGTTCAAATTTCATGTCCCCTGCTCTAACTTTTGAGGTTTAAGTCAAAATGTAAAAAAATAATTTTAAATCCTGTTTATCAATAACTTAGATTTTTGTTTTTAATATTATTATTTTAATTTTAATTTGTAAAATTAAAATATGGTTGTACTAAATTAAATAGAATGATAATATTATTCATATGTTAGTTAATAGTTTTAAATATAAACAATAAATTTATGGTATTTTATGTCTTCAAATATTCCTCCATTTAGAAATAATAGCACTAATTCCGTGCTGATAAGTTCTCCTTTTGTAGAAAAATCTCATTCAAAAGATGTTTTTCGATACATTTGTTCCCACTTAGATCCTCAGGTTTTAGTTCAACTTGCATCGGCAAGTCGATATCTATACACCCAAATTTTTTCAGACTCCCCTTTGTGGAAGTCTCTTTTACAGAGGCATTTCCCTGGCCCTTACGTCGATTTTCAATTAAACACCAAAGCCAAAGGTTCGCTCGATCTTTATAAACACCTGACAAACGTACAGCACAATATGAAGGCGGGTAAATATCGACTTCAGACGCTCGAAGGCCATCAACGCTCGGTCAATAGCATTTTAGTGTTTGGGGACAAGCTCATTTCAGCCTCAAGTGATCGCACGATCAAGATCTGGGATCTAAGCTCTGGAAAAGTATTGCAGACGCTCGAAGGCCATCAAGGCTGGGTCAATAGCATTTTAGTGGATAGGGACAAGCTCATTTCAGCCTCAAGTGATCGCACGATCAAGATCTGGGATCTAAGCTCTGGAAAAGTATTGCAGACGCTCGACGATCATCGAGACATGGTCACTAGCATTTTAGTGGATAGGGACAAGCTCATTTCAGCCTCAGATGATCGCACGATCAAGATCTGGGATCTAAGCTCTGGAAAAGTATTGCAGACGCTCGACGATCATCGAGACACGGTCAGTAGCATTTTAGTGGATAGGGACAAGCTCATTTCAGCCTCAGGTGATCGCACGATCAAGATCTGGGATCTAAGCTCTGGAAAAGTATTGCAGACGCTCGAAGGCCATCAACGCTGGGTCAATAGCATTTTAGTGGATAGGGACAAGCTCATTTCAGCCTCATATGATCGCACGATCAAGATCTGGGATCTAAGCTCTGGAAAAGTATTGCAGACGCTCGACGATCATCGAGACATGGTCAATAGCATTTTAGTGGATGGGGACAAGCTCATTTCAGCCTCAAGTGATTGCACGATCAAGATCTGGGATCTAAGCTCTGGAAAAGTATTGCAGACGCTCGAAGGCCATCAAGGCTGGGTCACTAGCATTTTAGTGGATGGGGACAAGCTCATTTCAGCCTCAGGTGATAATACGATCAAGATCTGGGATTTTAGCTTTCCTCCTTTATCGCCTTATTCTAAACAACTCGTTGAACGGAATCTGGCAACCCTTGGGGAAATGGCTCATGCTGAGTACAATGAACAACCTGAAATTGTAAATCAATTAGCTCAAAAACTCGATCCCGCTTTTAGAGAGCGTTTAAAGCAGCATGTCTTCAAAGTAGGTGATCCCTCTACTTATTCTGCTGAAGTGATCTTGCGGGTGCAAACAGAGGTCTGTATCGAAGCCCTTCTGCATGCGATCCATGATGAAGATGGGAAGAGAGTTTCCGATCTTCTCAATCAGCTCGTGACAATTGATCCTAAAAATACTGAAATATATAGCCTGCTTTGGAAAGTTTGTGGCAGTGACACCTCTGCAAAATGGGGATGGGGAGAACTTGCCTTTCATAGTAAGGAAGATTGCACCGCTTCTCTCTTTAAGAAGGAAGAGGCTGTAGTCGCATTTAAAACCCACTTGGAAACAAGGTGGGGTAAAGATGTTCCCCTTTTACTCATCGATCTCGGAATCATCAGCAAAGAGGAGTATTCTGAAAAATTGCAATGCACTCCCGATTTCTTGCAAAAAATAGGGATTCTCTCTCTTGCTGACCTCAAAGCATTGGGAGTGCTTACCTCTCCACAGCCTGGACTTGAACACTTAAAAGTGATTGCTGAAGAAGCCACACAAGATCGCCATGAACTTCAAACAAGGGCCTTTGCAAAAAAGGGTGCTGTTTGTAATGTCATGCAGATTTTATTGGAAGCAGTGGATCAGAAAATCCATGAGATCAATCAGTGTTCCACACTTCTCTATGACGGCGAGCATCCTTGGACCGCCTTGCGAGACCGGTTAATCAATGCTGGAGTTGTCCTTGGAAATGAGTGCCAAACTCCTCAAGCTCTTTTGGGAAAATTCGCACCGGAATCCTATGCCAACATTGTCGATGAGATGAACGGTTTAATCGATACGTTTCATACTTTCGACCGCAAGCACCAGATCGCTAAATTGCGCGCTTATGTGGGTCAAACGTACATTCTTGGAGCCTGGAACAACCTCCACGACCAGGGGATTGACAGTCTGGCAGCTCTTTTGCAGACAGGTATTGCTCCCCACGATCTTTTCCAGATGGGGGAATAAGTGTGGATGGAAAAGGAAGAGCTTTTGATAACATTTTTGTGGAAAGGCTTTGGAGAATAGTAAAATACGAAGAAGTATATTGCAAAGCCTATGAGGGTTTTGAAGAAGCCAAAGAAAACCTAAATAGCTATTTTAGGTTTTACAATGAGAAGAGGTTACATCAATCCTTGGGGTACAAAACTCCAAGAGAGATTTTCCTGAAAGGGAATGTTGCGCGATTATAACAGTGAAATTTGTCTAGACTTTGGGGTCCACCATACTACTTTGCCAAACCCTCCATTTTTGAGTCACTCGGGTATAGCAGGTAAAACATTAAGCGCTGCGTCGAAGTCGTTGGGGGGGGCTTGACTCCGATATACCTCTTCTTGGCTCTCTGTTAGCTTTTGATAGTCTTGGAAAGAGTGGATGATATGGGGCCTTACAAAAATGATGACATTGCGCCTTTCGTCATGCTTTTTTGTTTTGCTAAAAGCGGCACCGATCAGCGGCAACCCACCCAGGCAAGGGATGCCAGCCTTATGCTGAGACTTGGAATTGCGGATCATCCCGCTAAGAACAAGAAAATGTTTGTCAGGGACATGGACATGGGTCGCCATATTTGTTTTAGTCGTTCGAATCCCATTGACTGCCGTGCTGCTATTGACGAAGTCATTATCGATACTTTCCGTGATTTCCTCATTCAAACTCAATGTGATGATATCTCCTTCTCCAAGTCGAGGGGTGATGCTCAAACTGACGCCAATATCGCGGTATTCGATATTTGCTGTTGTCTGTTGGCTCTGTCCCACTGTTTGAACAACAGAGCCTGTGAAAGGGATATTATCGCCGACAAAAATTGTCGAATTCTTGTTATCCTGGGTAATGATTTTTTGATTCAACACAATTGTGCTACCACCGTCCATCTGCAATGCGGAGACAAGAGAACCGAGTGTGAGATAAGATTTGCCTTTATGCATGATCATATCGCCAATGACACCGAGATCGAAACCAGGAACCAGTGGAATCTGGCTAAGTCCAGTCGGAGGATGCGTCCCATTGATCCCTTGCATCGTCGATGCAAAAGAGCCTGGGTGCCCCTGCCCCGGCGCAAAATTTCCGAAACCAAATCCCATTTTGTTAGAGAATTGCCCTCCGGCAGCCCATTGCAAGCCAAACTCCATGCTTTTTTTAACATCAGTCTCGATCACGAGCACTTCGATAAAAACCTGTCTGAGCGGGATATCCAAGCTTTCGACGAGCTTATTCAGCTTTTGCAAAGTTTCTGCATCGGAAGAACAAAGCAAAGAGTTGGTCGCCTTGACCCATTGTAAAGACTGAATGGCATTGATCAGCTTGATAGGCGCTTGGGGCTGATTGCGCAAATCTGCCCCAATTTTTTTAAGCGCTTCTTCGATTTCAGGACCTTCGTGATATTGCAACTTGTAGACGAAAAACTCATAGCGCTCACTATCTTTGACATCGATAAAAGGGGCATTCGAGGCGAGTAACCCTTCCAATGATTCTCGCGGCCCGCTCGCTACCAAACCCTCTCCAACGGAGATCTGGTCGCCGTTGTTGATGACATAATATCCTGAATTTTGAGAGACGGTGAGCCCATGCTTCTTGAGGAGCTGAATCAGAGCGGTGAGGACCATCTCTGCACTGACAGCTTTCCCTGTAGATAATGAGATATTGAAATTGAGATCGCGATTGTCAAAAATGAAATTCTCTTCAGAAATCCTGCTAACAAAACGGATGAACTCAATGACGGGTACGTCATTGAAGTTGATACAATGGCCAGCGCAGCTTTGTTGTGGTTGCGATTCTAGTGCAACTTCTTTTCGATCTTCTTCCACACTGATGAGGGAATCGGTACCAAAGAGGGACTGATTGTGGGAGGAAAACAACAAACTTGCGAGGCCACCGCGAAAAATTAACTGTGTCAGTGTTTTTGTCTTTTTTCTGATCATATTTTACGGCTTGCCACGGACATTGTACGCAGCTTCCCTCTTTTTTGAACAGTGATTTTCAAAAAAGCAGGTAAAAGCAGACACGCTCTTAGCATTAAACAATTTTTACAAAACCACTTCTCGATTTATAAGATATTTAAAAAAGTTATCTTCCTGGCTTGCGAAATTACTCCCTTCTGTGAATAATCTTCCCAGTATCTTCGGAGCTATACTAATGAAAGCAGTCACTATCGATCAGCTCGATATCAAAGATCACGTCCGTTGGGCACAAGATCAGGAAGACTATGACATCTCCTTCGTTAACGAATCCCATCTCGTCGCACACTTCCCTGAGATTTTAGGCACATCGGTCATTTACCCTTCAAAATTCGAAGAGCTCTTCGAGCTCCAAAAAAGAAATCTTCCTTGGGCTGCTTTTGCACCGCCGAAAAATTTCTATCTGTTCAGCAAACGATTTTTTTCTTATCGATTATTTCCCAACCTCGATTGGGAAAATGAGAAAGGGGAAGAAGAAGGAAAAAAAGACTCCTCTGAAGAAGAAGATTTTGCTCTGATCCAAGAAGTGACCAGAATCAAGAAATTTGCAAATCAAACACAACCGCTATTCGACAAGGACAGGGGCACGATCTTAAACCTTTTGGAATCGATCAAATGGATCAATCATCTGCTTAAACAAATCAATGCCCGCAAACTTCAGTATCAAAAAGGTTGATCATAGATGACAGTTGCTTTATCCATTCTGGGAGCCTCAGGAAAAATGGGGAAAAGAATTGTCCTATTAGCCCAAAAAGACCCTCATTTCCATATTATTAACCTGTTCTCTAGAGCCGACCTCTCCTCCGATCCGGTAGCTCCGTTTGCAAGCTGTGATGTGGCCATTGATTTTACTTCCCACGAAGCCACCCGAAATCATCTGGAAGGGGCCATTTTGGCTAAAAAAGCCCTTGTCCTCGGAACAACGGGTCACCCCCCAGAAACAAAGAGGGCGATCGAAGAAGCTGCAAAGGTAATTCCCATTCTCTTTTCCCCTAATTTCAGCCTAGGGATTGCACTCTGCCTAGAGGCTGCCGCTCGTCTTGGCAAAACCCTATTTGGCAGCTGCACGATCGATGTTCTCGAAACCCACCACACCTCTAAGAAAGACAGCCCCAGCGGAACAGCTTTGGCACTCGCCCACGCGATTGGAAATGGGAAGGGTGTGATGGAAAACGACACTGCTCATCCCCGGAGCAAAGATGAGATCGTCATTCGCTCAGTCCGCTCTGGGGAAGTGGTTGGGGAACATACCCTCATTTTCGAATCTGAATACGAACGGATCGAATTGAAGCACATAGCCCACTCCCGCGATGCATTTGCTCATGGCGCCCTCATGGGGGCGAAATTTTTGGCAAAACAACCCCCCGGCTTATACTCACTAAAGGATGTTTATACTGCGCACGACTAGATTTTTAAATTTTGGTGGCCTTAGAGCGGCTCAGATTTGAACGATCGCGACGAGAGGGATATTGGCTAATATCTCCGAGGAGCGATCGTTCAAAGATGGGCCGCTATAATGGCCGCAAAAATTTAAAAAGCTAGTCGCGCGCAGTATGTCATTGAATAAAACTGGCGAGAGGGACCATCATTGAGCCATGAAAGAGATTCCTGTAAAAGACTTTTTGATCGGTAAAAAACAGCCCTTAGTGGTCATGTCAGGTCCTTGCGTGATCGAAAGCGAGGATCACGCATTGTCCACTGCGGAAATGCTGGTGAATATATTCCGCGATTTAAAAGGGGTTAATCTCATTTACAAATCGAGTTACGATAAAGCGAACCGTTCCGCCCATGCTTCTTTTCGGGGTCCCGGCCTGGAAAAGGGTTTAAAAATTTTAGAGCGGGTCAAGCAAGAGTTCGGAATCCCCATACTGACCGATGTCCACTCTCCAGAAGAGGCGATTGCGGCGGGTCAGGTCTGCGACATTCTACAAATCCCCGCTTTTCTTTGCCGCCAGACCGATCTAATCGTCGCCGCTGCCCAGACCGGCGCCGTGATTAATGTGAAAAAAGGGCAATTCATGGCTCCTTGGGACATGCACAATGTCGTTGAAAAGATCATCGCTGCCGGCAATGAAAAAATCATTTTAACAGATAGAGGGACGACATTTGGTTATAATAACCTCGTCAGCGACATGCGCACGATTCCTATCATGCAAAAATTGGGGTTTCCTGTCTGCTTTGATGCCTCCCATTCGGTCCAGATCCCGGGGGGCTTGGGCCACGCTTCTGGCGGGCAGCGAGAGTTCATTCCAACCCTCACGCGCGCTGCGATCGCCGCAGGATGCAATTGCCTCTTCATCGAATCCCATCCCGACCCAGCTTCTGCTAAAAGTGACAAAGACTCTGTTTATCCCCTTTCTGAACTCCCAAAACTGCTCATCGAGGTCCTGCAAATCTACCATCTCGTACAAGGTTTCTAAAAATGTTTCGACGGACGACCACTCTCTGTCTATTTTTCTTAGGAATTGGGACTCTTTTTTGGGGCTATTCCCTTTTTCGCATTCGTCCAGGTGACATCACGCTCATCAAACAGAAAATCGACGAGCAGGAAATCGCGACCTCCAAAACCATTTTCTCCACGACAAAACAGCAGCGGAAGGGGGTCGTCAAAGAGATCTGGTTCACGCAAGAGGACAAGTCACGTTTACATTACCGAATTTTCAGCGAATCCTCTTTACTCACGATCAAACCAGACGGAAAGAAATGCGATCTTATCGAGAAACTGGAAAAAATCAAGTGCTGGATGCAAGATAAGCTTTATGAGCCAGATAGCGGGACAGGTCCCATGCAACAGATCCGATTTTTGTCCGCTGCAGAAGGGGTGTACCGTTATACTTCCCAAGAATTTTTAGCTCAGACGGTAGCTCTTTCCCTCTACCGGCTAGGGGGCCATGAATTACCTAAAGAAACGGTTGCGACAAAGCCGTTTCTTAAAGGGATCGCCGAAGACGTCTCGTTTGCCGTCTCAGGAAGAAGCCCCCAGTTCAAAGCAAAGCATTTTAAAGCTGAACTCAACACACTTGAGGAGAATAAAAAATGATGAAAATTCTTGCCTTTCTCATGAGTGTATTAACCACGCCGTTACTCGCTACCGATCTTCCCGATAGTGGATCCTTATCCTCTTCCGATGCAAGTTATGACGGCAATTCCCTTTTGCTGACTGGCCACGTCATTCTCGACCACGGACTTGGCAAAATGACCGCAGAAGAAGCTTCGCTGCAACGGCAGGAAACGGGTAAAGATTTTCCCTTCTCTTTGATCCAACTCCGCCATAATGTTCTCCTCGCGTTAAAAAATAGCGCTGAGATCTCTTGCGGGAGTGCTGATCTCGATTTCACAGAGCTCAAAGGGATCCTCCATCCTCCAGAAAATGGAAAAGTCGTCTATACAGATCAAATCAAAAAGAAAAGAGGGGGAGGTGTCAGTTCCCTAAAATTGACAGGCCAGATCGCTGAGCTCCATTTCCTGCGACAAATGCATGATGGCAAAAAAACAGAGTATGAAATCGAAAACATCCTCGCTAAAGAGGATGTCGTGATCGACTATGCGGGCGATTTTCAACTCTATGCCCATCAAGCTCTCTACCGGAAAGAACTCTCTTGCGATGATAAGACCTCTAAAAAAGAATTTCAAGGGATCGTCACAGCTTACCCCAAAGATGAACACTCCCAATGTCACCTTTCCCATGCTGGAGGAGATGAGATCGATGCCGATATGGTCGACCTCGATCTGATCAATTCCAAGATCTCCCTTCTCCATCCCAAAGGGGTCCTCGCTGCATCCCTTCTACCCCAGTTGCAAAAAGGGGAAATCCGTTTCCAGGCCGATCATCTCTACTGGGACCAAATTAAAAATATCCTGACCTTGAAAGGTCGGGTTGTCGTCGATGAAAACTCTTTAGGCATTTTGAACGCTGAGGACGAGCTGCAAATCATTCAAGATACTGTCAAAGGCAAACGGTTGCTCAAAGAGATCCATGCGCAAGGTCCCTCCACTCTTCTTTACAAAGATCCACAACATATTTCCCATCGCCTCATCTCAAGTGGCTCGATCGATTTCGACAGGAATAAGCTCCGCGCGACCATCGACAGCCTGGAAAAAGAAGGGATCATCACTCAAGACAAACAACTCTATTACGAAGAAGAAGAATTTGCTGTCTATGCCAATCACGCCTCATTGGAGTACTGCATCTCAAATGACACCATGGAACTCTCTTCCCTGACATTGCATGGAAATGTCCGCTTGTTCTCACATGACCCGCAAAAGCCCCTCCGCTGTGGGATCGCCGACCGTCTGATTTATTCTTTAACCACTAAGACACTGATCCTCTCCGCAAATCCAGGAAAAAAAGTGCTCTTTCGGGATGAGTCACAAGGGATGCGCCTGAGTGCACCTGAAGTGCACATCACCTACGATTCTGAAACCAAACAACAACACGTCAAAGGGATCGGCGCTGTCCAGCTCGCTTTCACCCCTGACGAGGAAAATAAACTCCAACAACTCTTCCCCCTATTAAAAAAATTGCCATGAGCCAAAAACCTTACTCCTCTCTTTCACCCATCACTTCGCCAGCACCGCGCAAAGCAGCTGCTCCGATTCCAACCCCAACTGCTGCTTTGCCCCCACTCCTAAAAGCAGACCATCTCGTCAAAGCCTACGGCGGCAAGTCGGTTGTCAACGGGCTGAGTTTGCAAGTGGGTAAAGGAGAGGTCGTCGGACTGCTCGGCCCTAATGGAGCTGGAAAAACGACCGCCTTCTACATAACGATCGGACTGATCAAGCCCGATTCTGGAGAAGTCTATTTCAATGGAGAGAAAGTGACCCATTTTCCGATCGATAAGCGAGCAAAGATGGGAATGGGATACCTCGCCCAAGAACCTTCCGTATTCCGCCAACTCACCGTTGAAGATAATCTCACCTGCATCCTCGAAACTCTCAATCTTTCCCGTGAAGAGAGAAAAATCCGCTTACAGACCCTCCTCGGTGAGCTTCATTTGACCCCACTTGCCAAAAAGAAAGCGAGCAGCCTTTCCGGAGGAGAGCGGCGCCGCCTCGAAATCACCCGCGCGCTCATCATCCAACCCTCCCTCCTTTTGCTCGATGAACCGTTTGCCAACATCGATCCCCTTGCGGTCAATGATGTCAAGACGATGATCCGCCATCTCAAAGGAAAAGGGATCAGCGTGCTGATCACCGATCATAACGCTCGCGAAATTTTCTCGATCGTCGACCGGAGTTACCTCATCCGCGACGGCAAGGTCCTGTTATCTGGAACCGTCCACGAACTTCTCGAAAGCCCAGAAGCCCGTTCTTCCTATTTCGGCGAAAACTTTAGATTATAATTTTTTATTAATTTAATTTTACTAATCTGAAATAATTTTTCATAATTGCAATAAATACAACATTAATGCATACTATAAGCAGTAACAATTACAAGGTTTTTATGTCATTACAATTAAATATGAACACTATTTCTTCTAATTTAAAACAACCTTCAATCCTGCTGGAAAAGTTCAAAGATTCCCTGATTCAAGGATGTAATACCATAAGCAAAATCACTAGCAAAATCACTGAAGTTGCTATTCCCATTCTGGTAACTCTCGGACTTGGCCTCTTCTTCCCAAGCGTCTTCCTTATATTCGCCTCTCTCCCCCCCATCTCTCTTCTTCCCTTTGCAGTTTGCTCTAAGGCGATCGTGATTATGTGTATTGGACTATGCTTTCTTACAATTTCGGCTATACTTTCAGAGAGAATTTCGGCTATGCTTAAATAGAATATGAAAAACTAGACTCATCAAATTTTAGATTTAAAAACACTTAAAGGATTGGAAAACAGCTCATCAAAAGCCGTAAGGATCATTTCTACGGGCATTGAAACCAGGCAATCGCTCACCTTGCTTCCGCCGCATCCATCCTGGTAACAAGGACGGCATGAAAACTTCTGAGAGACAACACGCGCTTTAGGATGCATCCAGGGCCCCCAATTTTGTTCTGAGGTGGGGCCAAACATCACAACGACAGGTGTTTTCAATGCGGATGCGATATGTAGTGGCACTGAATCGACACAAATCAAGGCCTTTGCACTTTGGATCAATGCAGAGAGCTCCTTCAATGTCAATCTCCCAGCGCAGTTAAAGACAGGAATATCTGGCACAAACGCAAGGATCTCTTCGACCATCGCCATCTCTTGAGTATCAGGGCCAGCCGAAATGACAAGCTGCATTCCCCTTCCATGTAATGCCGTGATCAAGTGAGCGATCTGTTTTGTGGCCAGACATTTAAAGCGCCAACGGGAAACGGGATGGATTAAGACATAATTGCCCGAATGGATCTCCTCTTTTTCGAGGAGGTCTTTGATTGTAATTTTCTCCTCTTCGGGAATTTGCAAGAATAGATCCCTTTCTTCGGGACCTGGAAAAATGCCGATCCGGCGCAGAACATCGATCTGCCGCTCAACTGTATGACGGGGATGGGGACACTCTTTGACGAGATGAGTGTAAATCTTCCGTTTGCTGAAAAGGCCCGACTTTTTGGGATCAAAGCCCACTCGATATCTGCTTCCTGAAACAAGAGCGGCAATTGCCCCACGGTCCCCTTCTGTCAGATTGATCACCAAATCGTATCTGCGAGCGCGGATCTCTTTAAGAAAGAGCACTTCCTTAATGATTTTTTTTAAAGGGGAAAGCTTTTTCCAATTTCGATCATATAACAAGAAATCGGCGATAGCAGGATGCCCTTGAAGCATTGGCAGGGTATCTTTATAAATGAAGGCGTCGATCTGCGCATGGGGAATGGCTTTCTTTAAATTGAAAAACAAAGGGGAGGTCAACAACACATCTCCATGATGCCGCATCTTGATCACAAGAGCGCGCTTGACTCTGCTCAAATCGGGATAATTGCCATACGACATAGCGAATTTTCAAGTTAATGGGATGATCTTAGAAATATTCAAACACCTTACGGAATTCAGTAAGTTCTTGCAAGAAATTTTTTCCTGATCGATATTGGTTAGCTAAAAAAAAAATTCAGGACGGTTTATGAAACTGGTTATTTTCTTGTGCAGCCTGTGTTTTCGTTTCATCTTTATCGAAGCAAAAATTATCGAGTTTGCCCATTTCCGGGACCTTCCTTCTTATGCAACAAAAGATGCTCTCCTCATTTTAGACATCGATGATACTCTGCTGATCCCTATACAGATGTTAGGTTGTGACGAATGGTTCCAATGTCGGCGGAAATGGCATCAAAAGGCAGGAAAGAATGTCGAAGAAGCTCTGGAAAAAAGCCTGGCTGAATGGGAAGCTGTCCGTCATTTGACAAAAATGGAAATTGTCGAGCCAGGAACTGAAAAGATCATTCGCAGCCTCCAAGAAAAACGTTGTCCAATGATGGGATTGACAACCCAGGGATTGGGATTAGCAACCCGAACAAAACAACAGCTGATCGAGCAACAGATCGATCTTTCATTGACAGCTCCCAGCAAAGAGGATCATTACATTCTGCTTGCTGGACATGCCACCCTATATAGACATGGGATTCTATTCACTTCAGGACAACACAAGGGAAAAGCTCTATTTCAGCTTCTCGACGCACTTAAATTACATCCCAAACATATCGTATTTATCAACGATAAGGCTTCCCATCTTACTGAAATAGAGACAACCGCTCAGGTGCGAGGGATCGAATTCACTGGACTCCGTTACAATTATTCCGATGCACGTAAAAAAGCCTTTCGTCCAGAAATTGCAGACTATCAGTTTTCCCATTCCTCCCTCACCTATCTACTTTCAGATCGGGAAGCGATTGAACTTTATCAAACAGAGCTTCAATCTGAAGATTGAAGTCCTCGGGCGGTGATTTTTTCAGAAAGAGAAAACTCTGCTGTTCCAGGATAAACGACGTAGAGATGATCTAGCTTCAAATCTTCGCAGGCAATCCGCATAGAAGGGGTAATTTTGGGAGCATCGGCATATTTAAACTCATATCCGATCCTCTTCCCATTTTTTAGAATCAGCAAATCTAATTCTGCTTTCGATTGAGTTCCCCAAAAATAACATTCTTCTGAGGTTGCTCCTGTTTGGCGGATAATCTCTTCTAAAGCAAACCCTTCCCAAAAGGATCCCATTTTAGGATATGTATCCATTTCAGCCGCGCTCCGAATTCCAATCAAAGCATGTAAGATTCCGCTGTCGCGAAAATAAATTTTAGGAGATTTGATTTGCCTTTTTTCTAAATTTTCGTACCAGGGAAGAAGAATCCTTATCATGAAAGTTCCAGCCAAAATATCGAGATACTTCCGAACCAAGTGGCTGGAAATACCCAGAGATTTTCCAAGTTCACTGCTATTGAATATTTGACCATGATAGTGCACGAGCATGAGCCAAAACCGTCTCATCTGCTGGGGAGGGATCTGGAACCCCAAATTAGGAATATCTCTTTCTAGAAATGTGGCGATATAAGATTGACGCCACAAGAAGCTGTCTTCATCACTCCTGGCCAAATAAGAAAGGGGAAATCCACCCCTGAGCCAAAGGATTTCACTGTCGTGATCCACTTCATCAAGGGAAAATGGCATCAGTTCCATATAGCCGATTCTTCCCGCTAAAGTTTCAGAGGATTGCTGGATCAGATCCCGCGAAGCACTGCCCAAAATAAGAAACTTTTGGTTCTTTTGCTTATCGTCAATGAGCACTCGGATCACAGGGAACAACTCAGGAGCTCGTTGGATCTCATCGATGATAATTAGCTTGTCGGTCAGCTTTGCTAAAGTGAGCATTGGGTTTTCAAGTTTAGCTAGGTCCAAAGGATTTTCAAGATCGAAAAAATGAAAGTTTTTGGGGCTGTCTTGCTCGAGAAACATCTTTGCTAACGTTGTTTTTCCCACTTGGCGGGGGCCTAGGATGGCAACAGCCGGATGAACACGAAAATGCATCCCAATGGTTTTTAAGTACTTACGCCTTTCCATCTCTTTTTTACCTTGTATTTTTTAAATCTAATTTAGATTTTACAAGGTGTTTTTGATTCAGGCAATCTAATTCTCACAGAGCAATGACAAGTAAAATTTTTCATGCGTCGCATATTTCATCGATGAGATTAATTTAGCGAACTCTTATAATTATCTGTTTTCACAGTTGGAGTTTTCTCATGCCAAAGGAACAAACCCTTTCAATCCTAAAACCTGATGCAGTTTCAGCGAATAATATCGGCGCCATTCTTTCCCGTTTTGAGAAGATCGGCTTAAAAATTGTCGCTGCTAAAATGGTGCATATGACATCGGAGCAAGCCAAGGCATTTTATGCCGTTCACGCCCACCGCCCTTTCTTCCAGGAGCTTGTCACCTTCATGATCGAAGGTCCCGTTCTTGTGATGGTCCTCGAAGGAGATAATGCGATCGTTAAGAACCGCGATTTGATGGGAGCGACCAATCCGAAGGAAGCGGCCCCGGGGACGATCCGCGCCGACTTTGCAAAGTCGATCGATAAAAATGCTGTGCATGGCTCCGATAGCCCAGAAAATGCAAAAAAGGAGATCGCTTTCTTTTTCAAACAGCAGGAAATCTTTTCTCGCTAAATGTTGAATTCAAAAAGCGACCCTGAGCTCTGCTTCTGCAGCATTTTCTCTAAAGTGGGGCCCAAATTCTCCATGGTAGCCGAATGTTAGGGAGAGGCCGTATGCAGCCAGGCGGAGTCGCGCTTCGGGAGCGATGACGTTGTTCTCTGGGTTGAGACCTTCGACGAAAAAGTGGCAATCCCGTTCTTTTTTAAAGCGGGCCCTGGTCTCTTTTCCGATGAAGCGGAATTCGAGAACATAGGCCGCAGAGACGTCGAGCATGATTTGTGCGTGCTCGAAACAGGCTTTGTAACCGACTCCTAATCCCCCTTCTGGACGGAGGAGATCGTATTGTTTCCCATGCACTTTAAGATTTAGGCTTTTAGCTCCTTGTTCTTTATAACCCGATTGAAGGATGTAAATGTAATCGAGGTTGCCAAAGGGATAGATATTGACTGTCCCTCTTCTGCTCGTCTTCACTTTAAAATCGTAACCCCCTCCAAAATGGCCCATGACTTGATTCATCCGATCGTAGTGCCTCGCTTTCCGTTTGTCGATCCCAAAGAGAAGCGTGTGGTCGACTTCAAATTTCATCCTTCGGTGTGCATGAACGGGGCTGTAAAGAAAAGAAAATTGGATATCGGTAAACAAAGCTGTGTCTGACCAGGATGTCCCGAGAGTTCCCGCAAGGGTCTTAAATTTGGCTTTGGCCCTCCCTTCAGGGACTTTCATCCGAGTGTCTACATAAGAGAATCCTGCGGAAAAGATCCACAACTTTTTCTTCCGATAATCGATCGCTGCAGTCAAACCGTTGAACTCTTCTTTGTAGCCATGTCGCAGTTCATGGCCAAACTGACGCACTTTTTCTGCAAAGGGAGCGACCCATAACCGCCAAAACTGGTTTTCAGGACAAGAGATGGCTCTTTGTTCAAAGAAATGGTTTGTGAAGATCTGTCGGATCCTCTCAATCACATTTTCTTCGGCGTACGCGATGTTGTCGAAATTTGCCGGCTGCATTTGATTGAAAGCATGGAGGAGTTCACTGGGCGTCAGCAGATCAAAAATAGGGATCAGATCGGTCAAATCGGGAAAACCGTCAGCAGCGATAACATCAAAGCAAGTGGCGACATTCCTGGCATTTCCTGGGGGTAGAAGGAGATTGTAAGGAACTGCATTCAGAAGGACTAAGATCGCATTCGGCTCATAGAGAACTTCGAGGATAAAGCGGGGAAAAGGGTTGACGAAGTTAAACGGCGCATTTTTCGTGATCGTAGGCGACGTCAGGATCGTGTAATGAGAGACTTGAGGAGAGATGAAACCGTCGGGCATGAGGGTCAATGTCGCATTGGGGTTAATCGTCGCATTCCCAAGTCCTGTAAGGCTCGATGAGCCTGTATTGTTAAATTCGACTAAAAAGGTCGATCCCGGATTAAAAGTCACATTGGTTGCAGTCAATGTCCCGACTCCATCATCTCCAGGAGCAAGTGTCCCATTCCCATTGACTGTGACATTCTGCACCTGTCCAGTTCCTTCGAGCATTGCTCCCGAGTTGACAGTGATCGGCGAGGTGACAGACCCATCGACGGTGAGTGTGCCCGCTACCACAGAAGTGGGGCCAAAATAAGTACTGCTCCCGCCGAGAACGACGTTTCCTGGTCCGTTCACCGTCAGATTTCCAGTTCCAGAAATCATCCCCCCGACCTGCGCGGTTCCTGGGTTGTTGAATATCAAGGAGGCGTTGTCGACAACATTGCTACTCGGAGGAAGTCCACTATCTGAATCGATCTGCAAAGTTGTCCCCGCCGAGATCGTCGTGGTTCCTGTATAACTATTGGTTCCGGAAAGGACCAGATTCCCTCCGTTTTGTACTGTCAATCCCCCTGTTCCGCTGATCGATCCTGAAAAAGGGATAGCTCCCGCAAAGTTGAATACGAGCAGGCCGTTGTCGGTGATGGCGCTGGCTAAAGGGAGGCTATTGATCGTATTGATTTGCAATGTCCCACTCAAAATCGTCGTGGTGCCTGTATAATTATTATTCCCGGTCAAAATCAACGTTCCTGGACCCCCTTTTAGAAAGTTGCCAGGTCCTGTGATCGGTCCCGTTAATGTCCCCGTAATGTCGGCAGAGATCGTCCCGTTGCCGAGGAGGTCGATGGTTCTCCCAGTGCTCATCGTCGCCGTCATTTCCAACGTCCCCCCATTAAACATCAGAGGATTGGTAATAAACCCTAAATTGGGATCGCTGGAGATCTGGATAGTCCCACCCGTTAAAGATGTCGAACCGGTGTAATTGTTAGCGCCTCCGAGGACTAAGATGCCAGATCCACTCATCTGCACCCCTCCGCCAACACCCCCCCCTGCGCCGTTGTCGCTTGCGATACTGGTATTGATCGTGAATGTCGTCGACTGCTGAAAGTTGATTAAACCCCCAGACATCAGAAAAATATCGACACCGAGGGCTTGGCCGTTATTTGTGCTTGGTTCACTCGTTCCACCCGTCGAAGTGGCAGAAGTGATGGATGAAGGCACGGGGTCTTGAATATTGAGAGTTCCTAAATTCCCAACAAAAATTGTCCCTCCCAAAGCAGCCCCTCCACCTCCAACGCCTGGGAAAGCGCCTCCATTACCACCTCCGAATCCCGCTCGTCCAGACGTGCCGCTTGAATAACCAGCTCCCCCACCTGCCCCAAATCCCCCATTTCCCACATTCGGTGTCGCATTCGCAGACGATATTCCACCAACGCCTCCGCCGCCTCCGCCAAATAATCCCCCATTACCACCTGCGGTGCCCACGCCTCCTGGCGCAACAACTGTACCGCCTCCTCCCCCACCAAAATTCCCTCCCGATCCCCCAGTGCCGCCCTGATTCGTATCTGAACCACCTCCACCACCACCGCCGCCAAAAGATCCCGAAGAAATACCTCCATTTCCCCCAATATTCGATGGCGAAGCACCTCCACCACCTGCCCCTAGAGATGAATTCCCTCCATTCCCTCCATTTCCTGTGGTATTTCCTCCACCGCCCCCTCCTCCGCTATTTCCAACTCCATTCCCTCCAGTTCCCCCACCTGCTGTCCCTCCGGTGCCTCCGAGATTCCCCGTCGCATCATTTCCCCCTGCCCCTCCTGCACTAGTGGTCCCACTTCCAGACTGCCCAGGATTGGCATTAGAACCTCCTCCTCCACCTCCTAAAAGTGGACTCCCACTTCCACCCGCGACAATTAATCCTCCACCACCACCCCCTCCTTCATTGCCCGCTCCCCCTGCCCCACCATAGCCGCCACCACCTCCACCTCCAGTACTTGTCGAGGAGCCCCCCGTGCCTCCACCCATGCCGCCACCACCTCCACCGCCGCCTGGGGCGCCAGTAATTCCACCTCCGTTGCCACCTTGGGCAAAGCAATTGACAAAACTGACACCTTGAATGGTGACATTGGAGCCTTGCGAGACAAAGAGCCCCCCTCCAGCGCCAAGAGCTCCTCCACCCCCATTGTTTCCCATTCCTCCGGTGCCGCCGATAGAGGCTCCGTTGACGACTTGGAAATTCCCACCGATGGTGAGGGTTCCCCCACCCGATTGAGCCACAAAGAAAGCAGGGAACATGTTATTGCCGAAGATCATTACCGCATTGCCATTTGCATTTATCGATGTGATATTTTGTTCGATCGGCGGCAAGGGACTCAGTAGCGTGATCGTTCCGCTAACGCCGGGTGCAAAGGTGATTGTGCTACCAGGTCCCCCAACCGTATTGGCAGAATTAATGACGCTTCTCAAAGAACCTGGCGTGGTGGGGTCATCGGTCGTGTTCGTGACGACGAAATTCGTTGCACTTGATAGGGGCAAGGTGTGCAAAAAGGAAAAGTAGAACAAACCTTGCAGATATTTTCTGACAGAAGTTTTGTAGCGCATCGTTTGCACATGAATTTAGATAAGCACTTTTTTGTAACTTGATGGAGAGTATTTTACAAGAGGCGCTTTTCTAAGGCGGACAATTCTTCACGAAGAGCAGTTGGCAATTTATCGCCGAAGAGACTGAAATAAGAGCGGAGTTCTTCGACCTCTTTTTTCCAGTCATTTTTATCGACGTTGAGAAGTTGGTGGATCCCCTCTTTAGAAATGTTCAATCCAGAAAGGTCGAGACCCTCTTCAGTGGGGAGATAACCGATCGGCGTGAGTGTTGCAGGGCCCTGCTCATCTGTCCTCTCAAAGATCCATTTCAAAACTCGACAGTTGTCCCCAAAGCCTGGCCAGGGAAATTTTCCTGCACGATCTTTCTGGAACCAGTTCACATGGAAAATGCGGGGTAATTTCTTGCCAGTTCCTTCTCCCATCTTCAACCAATGTCCAAAATAATCGCCCATGTTGTAGCCGCAAAAAGGGAGCATCGCAAACGGGTCGTGACGCAGTTTTCCGATCTCCCCTTTTGCTGCCGCCGTCATTTCTGAGGAGACAGATGCCCCAATGAATACTCCATGCGCCCAGGAAAGGGCCTCATAGATGAGAGGAACGACAGAGGAGCGCCTGCCGCCGAAGATGATCGCCGAAATGGGAACCCCTTGGGGTTCCTCCCAAGCGGGATCGATCACTGGACACTGTGAAGCGGGTGTCGTGAACCGCCCGTTGGGGTGGGCAGCTTTTCGTCCACAATCGGGGGTCCACGACTCTCCCATCCAATCTGTCAGATGTTGAGGGGGGACCCGCGTCATCCCTTCCCACCAGACATCCTTCTCATCTGTCAAAGCGACGTTGGTAAAAATCGAGTGGCTTTCGATCGTGCGCATCGCATTTGGATTCGACTCATCAGATGTCCCAGGGGCGACACCGAAAAAACCCGCCTCTGGATTGATCGCATATAATTTGCCGTCGGGTCCAAAACGCATCCAGGCGATATCGTCGCCGACACATTCGACCTTCCAGCCTGGCAGCGTGGGGGTCAGCATGGCGAGATTCGTCTTGCCACAAGCGCTCGGAAAAGCAGCGGCGAAATATTTTTTCCGACCTTGGGGGTCGGTGATCCCCATGATTAACATATGCTCTGCCATCCAACCGTGGTCCCTCCCCATCACAGAGGCAATCCTGAGTGCGAAGCTTTTTTTGCCTAGCAATGCATTACCCCCATAACCGCTGCCAAAGGACCAAATGCTCCTCTCTTCAGGAAAATGGACAATGTATTTTTCATTGGGAGAGCAGGGCCAGTCCATATCTTTCTGACCTGGCTTTAAAGGGACTCCCACAGAGTGCATGCATGGAACAAAAAAACCACCCTTAAGCGCTTTGATCACAGCGTTGCCGATGCGCGTCATGATCCTCATGTTGCAAACGACATAAGCGGAATCGGTGATCTGCACACCGATGTGGCTTAAAGGAGACCCGATCGGTCCCATGCTGTAAGGGATGACATACAACGTCCGCCCTTCCATACAGCCATTAAAACGGGATTTGAGCAGGGCCATCATCTCATCGGGGTCGCGCCAGTTATTGGTGGGGCCCGCATCCTCTTTCGAGCGAGAACAAATGAAAGTCGCTTCTTCGACGCGTGCGACATCTGCAGCAGAAGAGTGGCACCAAAAAGAGTGGGGGCGTTTGTTGGGATTGAGGGAAACGAAAATCCCTTTGTCTACAAGAGTGTGTGTCAGCTTTTCGTATTCTTCTAAGGAACCGTCGCAAAGGTGAACCCGATCGGGCCTGCAAAGCTGGATGCCCTCTTCGATCCATTGGCGCAAATGGGGAGGCAGGTCACTGACCATTAAAAAGCCTTTTTTAAATTTACACAGAGATCACAGAGACACAGAGCTTTATACCTGAATCGGCCATGGACTTGGATTTTCTGCGCCCGCCTTTTTCCGTCTGACTTTGCGTTCGCTCTCGCCAGCTGGCAGGAAGTTGGCTTCGAGCTCCACGCTTTGTCATACGAAAAAATTCGGGGCATAAAATCCAAGTCCATGGCCGATTCAGGTATAAGTTTTTCATTTTTTGCGAGAGCAAAAAATGAAGACTCTAATTTTTTCGCTCTCGCGAAAAAATTAGGTTGTTGTTTTTAATCGCTGTGTTACTCCGTGTCTCCTGTTCTACTCTGTGATTAAAAACATCCTTTTAATGGTCAGTGCCCTGAATTGGGAGGAGTCATAAGAGCCAGTTGCTAAACTCCCCGCCCCAGAAAAATCGATGATTTTGGGTCAGTTTGTCGGGGTCGCAACGCGACCCGAACCCCGCCGCCAAGGACATACTCGAGAGAGTAGGACTTGGCGGTGGGGCGACAAAATGACCCAAAAGGGCGATTTTGCTGGGGCGGGGAGTTTAGCAACTGGCTCATAATATGAGGGATTTACGCTTTTTAAATTTGTCGAGATATTCGAGCGCTTTCCCTGTCCCAAGACAGACGGCGAGAAGGGGATTGGGAGCGACGATGACAGGAAGGCCTGTCTCTTTGATCAACGCTTTGTCCAGTCCTTTGATCAGAGCGCCACCGCCGGCAAGCACCATCCCCCGTTCGACGAGGTCGGCTGCGAGTTCAGGAGGACATTTTTCAAGAATGAGCTTAACACTTTCGACAATCTGCTGAATCGGTTCAGCAAAGACATTCGCGGATTTCGACAGAATTGATCCGCTTGGTGATGGGAAGCCCGGCGACTTGATCCCGGCCGCGCACTTCCATTTCAAGTTCATGATCCCCGAGCGGATACGCAGATCCGATCGTCATCTTGATCTCTTCAGCCGTTCGCGGGCCGATCATCAGATTGTAAGTGCGGCGCATGTAATTGACGATGCATTCGTCAAACTCATCCCCTGCGATGCGCAGGGAGCGAGATTCGACGATACCGCCGAGAGAAATAATGGCGATCTCTGTCGTACCGCCGCCGATGTCGATGATCATGTTGGCAAAAGGCTCATGAACGGGAAGGTCGACGCCAATCGCCGCCGCCATCGGCTCTTCGATCAGAATCACTTCTTGAGCTCCGGCGCGAAGAGCGGAATCTTCGACGGCGCGTTTTTCCACGCCAGTGATCCCAGAAGGAACAGCAATTAAAATTTTAGGACGGAATAAACTGCGTGATGGAGTGACCCGTTTGAGCAGAGCTTTGATCATCCCTTCAGCGATCTCAAAATCGGCGATCACGCCATCTTTCATCGGACGAACAGCGATGGATTTTACGGGGAGTTTTGCCGAGCATGGCCTTGGCCTTATGACCGACGGCGAGAACTTCATTCGTCGTCGGAATCGACGGCGACGACGGATGGCTCTGCAAGGACAATCCCTTTGCCACGGACATAAACGAGTGTGTTGGCAGTCCCAAGGTCGATGCCGATGTCGTTCGAGAAAATTCCGGAGAATTGTCCAAACTTATTGAACATGCCCCGACCGAGCTTATTAAACAAGTGTTTCAAATTGAATTGTTGTTCTGCAGCATAGAGATTTATATTTTTAAGTCTTCAGAAGCTCGAGTACATCTTCCCAAGTGAGTTTGGCAATTGCCTCATCATCGCAGCTTACGACTTTCTTGACCAATCCTTTTTTCTTCTTCTGCATCTCGGCGATCTTCTCTTCGATCGTATTTAAAGTGATCAGCTTATAGGCAGAGACAGAATTTTTCTGGCCGAGCCGGTGGACGCGGTCTGTCGCTTGCGATTCTACGGCTGGGTTCCACCACATGTCGTAGTGGATAACGGTATCTGCCCCGACGAGGTTGAGTCCTGTTCCGCCCGCTTTTAAAGAGACCAAAAAGACGGGGATGTCTCAAGTCTTCATTGAACTGTTTCACCACTTCGAGCCGGTTTTTGCTCGATCCATCGAGATAAGCAAAACGGATTCCTCGCGCTTCGAAATCCTCGCGCATGATCTGCAGCATGCGCGTATATTGGGAGAAAATGACCGTTTTGTGCTTACCTTCGATGAGTGTCTGCAGGAGCTCGAGGAGCATTTCATATTTGGCCGAATCGCCACTCTCCGCTTTTTCTTTGGCAAAGATCGCAGGGTGGCAGCAGATCTGCTTGAGACGGGTCAGCGTCGCCAGGACATGGATCTGCACCCGATCAAATCCATCCCTTTGGACCAGTTTGACGAGTTCATCGCGCGCAGATTCTGCATAGGAGCGATAGAGCTCTTGCTGGACATCGGAGAGTTGGCAGTGGTAGACGATTTCAGAAACGGGAGGCAGATCGTCGAGCACATCGGCTTTCATTCTGCGAGGATAAATGGAGAGACTTTTTTGCGGAGATACTCGAGATTTTTCATCTGATCCTTTCCAGAAACGCGGACGTATTTTTCCACAAACCGGTCGTAGCGTTCCCAAAAAGCCTGGCATGAGGAAATCGAATAGGCTCCACAGTTCATCGAGCGAATTCTCGATCGGCGTACCTGAAAGGATAAGCCGATGTTCAGCGTGGATCATCTTGACCGACTTTGCATTGCGCGTTCCCCGATTTTTGATATGCTGCGCCTCATCGAGAATGACGTAGAGGAAATTCGTGAGCTTGTAATATTCGATATCTTTTTGAAGCAAAGTATAGGAGGTGATCATCACATCGTAATTTTCCATCTGCTCGATCAACTTCTTCCGATTTGAAGGAATTCCGTCGACGACTGTGACTTTGAACTTGGGATTGAATTTGGCGAACTCCTCCTTCCAGTTATAGAGGAGAGAAGTGGGGCAGACGATCAATGCATGACCCTTTTTCTTCTTCATGTGTTGCGCTAAGGCCACGATCGCCTGCAACGTTTTTCCAAGACCCATATCGTCAGCCAAAATCCCATTTAAGAACATCATGCGGAGTCGCTCGAGCCAACGCACACCTTCCGCTTGATAGCCGCGCAACGTCGCGTTGATCTCTGGAGGGACCTCTGAAAAAGTGGGAAGTTTTTCACCGAGCATCTGTTTGCGGATCTCGATCAATTTTTCAGTCATAAAAAATTCAACGGGCAACCCTTCAAATTGGGAGGCATCGATATTGGCCAAACTCCATAGAGGCCGCTCCAGTTTATGATCTTCGATCACCTCGATCCCCATCTCATCAAACAGCTGGATCACTCCATTTAACCGCTCTAGATCGAGGACGAGAATTTTAGGTATTTTATTTCCCTCGACACTCTTTTTCCCTTTTTTTGGGGGATCGAGTTCGATAAATGAACGCTTGGCACTCATGCATTCCCATAACTGGTCGAGGCGAACCCCTTTGAGCGCACCATCGACGACAAGTTCAATCTCATAGGCGTCGATCCGCGCCGTATGGCCCAACTTCAAAACAAATTTCGTCTGATCGTAAATGAACTGATCGAGCAGGTTTTGGGGACAGTTGAATGTGACACGATGTTGATTGCGTGGGATCACATCGGTCATGAACTCGACGATTTTCTTCTCAGATTTGGAAACATAAACACAAGTCTCTGCGTTGAAAATAAAATCCTGGAACAGATCCTCTAAAATTTGCCTCTCTTCCACTAAATTACGCGCTAAAATTCCTTGGGCGTTGATGAATGCATGGACATCTTCATAGGTCAATCGCGATGCCGTCGAAGGGATCCGATGTCCATCGTAAATGAAATGGAGGCTCGCATCCAATTCCCCATCGAGATAAGAGATTTCGCAAATCGCCTCGACATTGCCAACAAAAGGGAGGGTGACGAAATCTTCGATGGCATCTTGTTGCACCACCTCAGCATATCGGGCGAGTTGAGGGAGGGAGTTTTCGACAAACGTCCCAAACAGCGGTTCAGGGATTGTCATATCCCGGATCTGGCGCAAATTCCGCAAATGGACCCGGGTAATATTATCGGGGAAGCGGTAATAGACATTCTTGTAGAGCATCCCCGGTTTAGCACATTCAAAAAAACGGGTCTCTTCCAAGGTGATCGCTTCTTCTCCGATCAAAATATGGGGATTGACCAGGATTTTAGAGGTCGGAGGCTGGATATATTCCAAAGAAAACCGCAAACAGGCCGGCATCGGCGAATAACGGAGGGGTGTCTCCATCGTTCCTTCATACAGCCCCGGCAAGATCGGTAAATCCTCTTCCTGACTGACAAACCCATGTTTTTTATTTTGCAAAGCAGCACTTTCAAAAGCTTTTGCCAAAATCATCCCAAACGATTCCAGATCGAGCTGAGCGACCCGTAGAGCTCGCTCTGTGTTGGCATTTTCATAAAACCGCGCCTGATCCCGGATCGTCCTGACGATCTCTTGTTGCGATGGGTCGAAAGATTTCAGCGAAAAAAAATACTTTCTGCCCCCAATAAACATCGACTCTTCATAACGCATCGCTTCGAGGAAAGGCTTGATCTGCGGAATATATAGTGGCTTGGAACGAAAAGGGAGACGCAAAGCGAGTTGAATCTCGACAACCCCTTTATTCTCATTTTCTTGAGGATTGAAGATCAAAGCGAATTCAGCCCGATCGACCTCCTGTTTTTCCTGAGGCCGGAAAAAAGGGGAAGCCGCGAGCAGCTGCGATGAGACGACATACTCCTGAAGCAGCTGTTTTTGATACTGCTCTTCTTGCCGCTGCACCTCTTTAGATTCAGCCTCTTTGATCTTTTCTAAAAGTTTTTTCTGCTCTTCCTTATTGATCCCCGTTTTCCCTCCAGATTTGAGGTCGTTTTCTTTAGAATAAGCGACGAGGATCTTATCGATATGCTCTTCGAGATAGAATAAAACAGCCGCAAGATGCTGACAATCGTAATTATAAGGACAGTCGCAATCGGAATCGATCGTTTCACATTCTTGACGATCGATCTCGATTTCACTTTCATAACAATTATCGAATTGGCCAAGGACCTTTGCAGAGACACGCATCAACTTGGCGTCCAGATGGACCAGTTTGGCTGAGACAACTTTTTGTTTATCGTAAAGTTCACGCCCCTCTTTTACGATCGAAGAGGAAAAGTCTTGTTTGAGTTTGCGAAAGTTCAACATAGATAGTCGTTTTTACTCTTTGATTTTAGAAAATTATCTTGAACCTATTCTCAGTAAAATTTTTCGTCGATTTTCGGGATTATTTTGGCCGATTTTCGATCCAAATTCGGGGGATAATATCAAACATGCGTATATTACCCCCCGAATTTGGATCGAAAATCGGCTCAAAAGAACCTGAAAATCGACTGAAACTTTTTACTGAGATTAGGTTCTTCTGTACTCTTCTTTGCAGAAGAGGCGCTCTAAAATGCTTTTACCTTTTTCCTTTAAGACATGCAAGATTTTTTAAAAAAAAGACTCAAACGACTGGTTGAAAATGAATGACTCAGGTTAAAACCATACTGCGCACGACTAGATTTTTAAATTTTGGTGGCCTTAGAGCGGCTCAAATTTGAACGATCGCGACGAGAGGGATATTGGCTAATATCTCCGAGGAGCGATCGTTCAAAGATGGGCCGCTATAATGGCTGCAAAAATTTAAAAAGCTAGCCGTGCGCAGTATATTCCCACAACTCAAGAAAGAGCAATGGCTACTGAAAAAAACATCTCCGTCGAACAGGCCTACAACATTTGTCTGTTTTTTTACGAAGCATTATGGGCGTCCATTGAGCCTAAATTGGTAATAGTGAGTGAGGATTCGTCAGTCTGCCACATGCTTTTTTTCACGGACGTCTGTTTAGGATTTGAATGTAGCGCAATCTGGATGGAGGCTGTGTTCCGGATAAAAAAGATTCCAAAAATTGAACAAAGAAAAGGAGAGCCATTAACTGTTGATGATGCCTTCCTATGTACCGTTGAATTTTGCAGACTTTGTACAGAGTTGTACAATTGGGATCTAAGATACATTTTGAATGTCCTAGCCTCGATGAGAGCACGCCCTCAGAATCACCACTTTGAGTGGACGACCTGGCAAGAATCCGTTGACCGCAGTTTTAAGTATCCCAACTATTGGGACCTTAATTGGAATGACGAACTCGATAGACGATAACGCTGAAAAAAGGAAAATCTTCATGGCAATTTTCTTAAAATTGTTTCTAATTATTTCGATCGCTATGAGTGCGTCTGCGATCTGGGTTATTATAGAGTTGCCAATTATATCGAGTTGTGATATATTAATATAAAAAGGACCTCATTTTGATCATATCGTTTGCCGACCAAGGGACAGAGGATATCTATAACGGGGTCAGTTCAAAGAGAGCCAGAAACAAACTTAACCCGGTTTTATGGGAAAAAGCTCAAACGAAACTTGATATGATCAATAGAGCACATCGATTAGATGATTTGAAGATTCCTCCAAATAACAAGCTAGAAAAGCTTGAGAGGGATCTTGCTGGAAAGCATAGCATTAGGATCAATGATCAATACAGGATCATTTTCAAATGGGATTCCGATACGCGTGGAGCTTTAGAAGTAAAAATAACCGATTACCATTAGGAAAAATTATGTTACCAACACACAGAAAGCCAACATTACCAGGAAAAATTTTATTGGAAGAATTTTTAATTCCATCTGGAATTACTCAAACAGAGTTCGCTCTTCATTTAGGTGGATCATGGACACAGCCAAAGTTAAGCGCCATTATTCATGGAAAGCGTTCTATCACTGAAGAAATTGCCCTAGATTTTGCTGATGCTTTGGGAACATCTCCTGAATTCTGGATTGGTCTTCAAATTGATATTCATTTATGGGAAGCTAAGCAAAAACGCAAAAAAATTTCACCTTTTAGACTCTCTAGAGCGCGAAGAAGATCTAAAGCAAAACATTAATCTCAGAACGAACTTGCAAGAATTCCTTATAAGTTGCCTATTCCTACAGCTCTCTTTCTTGATATAAAGCCTTGGCATGGAGAGTAATATTTTGAGGAGTTGTTTGAAAAAGAGTATACTGCGACTGCTTAGGTTTTGTGAATTTAGAAGGTTTTAGAACGGCCCAGATGCCAGCTTTTCCTCAATATTTTCATTTACACCTCGCCCTCTCTCATCAAATTCTTGATACAAAAAAAACCGCTCGTTATACTCGGCCCATCGAATTTTTGCGGGTGTAGCTCAATTGGCAGAGCATCACGTTCCCAACGTGAGGGTCGTGAGTTCAAACCTCATCACCCGCTAAAGTGTATGTTTTTGCGGGTGTAGCTCAGTGGTAGAGCATCACGTTGCCAACGTGAGGGTCGTGAGTTCGAGCCTCATCACCCGCTTAAGTAAATGTATGTATGTTTCGCGGGTGTAGCTCAGTGGTAGAGCATCACGTTGCCAACGTGAGGGTCGTGAGTTCGAGCCTCATCACCCGCTATAGAATTGTATTTAACCTACGAGGAGCAAGTAATGGAACAAGCGGCAGCAGAATCACAAACACTGCAAAACGAAAACGTCCGTTTTACAATCCATCGTAAACCCGCTTGTATTGTCGAGTTCGATGTTGAAGTCTTTGAACCGTTGATTAAACACGCCCATAAAAAGGCGGCTAAAAGGATTTCCAAAGAGGTGACTTTACCCGGTTTCCGGAAGGGAAAAGCCCCAGAGGAGATGATCATCAAAAATTTTGCCAAAGAAGTGGACAAGGAATGGCAACAAGAGATTGCCAATGCCTGCTTTCAGGAATGTGAAAAGCTCGCAAAAGTCCCTATCTTGCACCGGGATGCGAAAATCACCTATAAGATGAAAAGCCATTCTCCCAGCGGCGCGCTTTTGACCCTCTCCCTGGAAACGGAACCGACAGTTCCCCATATCGATCCTAAGCAGTTCCAGCTGAAACCTGTCAAACGACCTGTGGTCAACGAAGACAAAATCGAGGAAACGATCCGCCAGGTTCAACTTTTCTTTGCTAATTGGCAGCACATTCACGACAGGCCCACCCAGGAAGGGGACTTCCTCCTTTTAGACGTCGATGTGATTGAAGAGACCCCACCGACACCTCTTTTTTCTAAGACACGGTTTGAAGTGACTGCAAAATCGATGGCCAAGTGGATGTACGATCTCGTCATCGGTAAAAATACAGGTGACTCTGTAGAAGGGGTCAGCGTGCCAGATGAAGATGCATCGAAAGAGGATAAAGAAGAGCTGAAGCCCAAAAAGGTGCGCATCACAATCAACTCGATCGATACGGCGACTCTCCCCACTTTAGACGATCCGTTTGTCCAAAAGTTAGGAGCTTCCTCTCTCGAAGATATGAGGACTAAAATCACCGATCTGCTCAATAAACAGGCAGATGCCCATGTTCAAGAGGCACACCGGGAGCAGGTCAATGAATTTCTCCTGTCTCAACATCCGTTCGACCTGCCTATGACCTTGATCGAAAAAGAGACGCAATTTCGTTTCCGTCAACTCCTGCAGGACACTGAGTTCCAAAAATATTGGGAAAATCTAAACCCTGAAGATCGGAAAAAAACGATTCAGACCGTTTATCAACAATCGGAAAAAGCTGTGAAGATGTTCTATCTCTGCAGACAAATCGTGAATGACGCAAGCATCCAAATCACCACTGCTGACATTCCACCTCCAGCATCATCCGCATTGGAAATTTTGATGAATCCTCAGAAAATGTTCCACCATCAGCGCAACCCTGAAACTGAACACGCCGAGGCCTATTCCCGCCTCATTCTCGAAAAAGCAGAGGATTTCATCATTAGAAATGCGACCCAGGCTTAACACGGGCTATTGCAGATTAACGTCATATCCACCATACTGAAAACAACTCAGTAAAGCTTTTTGAGGACCGGTCATGTATTCTATCCCTTATGTCATCGAAGACACTGGCCGTGGCGAGCGCGCCATGGACATCTATTCACGCCTTTTGAAAGACAGAATTGTATTTCTTGGAACAGAGATCAATGACCAAGTGGCCAATACTGTCATCGCCCAACTTCTCTTCTTACGCGCCGAAGATCCTAAAAAAGACGTCAATATCTATATCAACTCTCCCGGAGGCTTGATCACCGCCGGTTTGGCGATTTACGATACCATGCGTTTCATGGGGTATGACATCAACACCTATTGCCTGGGTCAAGCTGCCTCGATGGCGGCCCTCCTTCTCGCTGCGGGCACCAAAGGCAAGCGATTTGCCCTTCCCAATAGCCGGATCATGATCCATCAACCCTCAGGAGGGATCGGTGGCACCTCAGCAGATATCGCCTTGCAGGCTAAGGAGATCCTCCAGCTCAAGCAGATGTGCGCCCAAATTATGGCTGAGATTTCAGGACAACCATTAGAAAAAATCATGGAAGACTCTGAGCGGGATTTTTATATGAACCCCAATGAAGCAGTCGCTTACGGATTTATCGATAAAGTCGCCACCCAACCACAAAAAGTACCCGCAGAAACAAAACCTTAAGTTCTCGACTATGAATAATAAAAAAGAAAAAGAAGGGGGGGCCGTCTGTTCCTTTTGTGGCCGTCCCGAAGAAGCTGTAGAAAAACTGATTTCTGGACCCGACTCCTACATTTGCGACAAATGTGTCCGGCTCTGTATGGAAATCGTCGAAAAAAAACCGGTCCACCACGAGCTCAAACTCCTAAAACCACAAGAGATTAAAACTGCTTTAGACGAGTATGTGATCGGCCAGGAAAAAGCAAAGAAGGTGATCGCTGTAGCCGTATATAATCACTACAAACGGATTCGCGCCCTACATAAAGAATCTGAAGTTGAGTATAGCAAGTCCAATGTCCTTCTTCTTGGGCCCACAGGCTCTGGGAAAACATTGATGGCCCGCACACTTGCCAATATCCTCGATGTTCCCTTTGCGATTGCCGATGCGACAACCTTAACAGAGGCAGGCTACGTCGGTGAAGATGTCGAGAATATCGTCCTCCGCCTCGTCCAAGCCGCCGATTACGACGTCGCCCGCGCTGAAATGGGGATCATCTATGTCGACGAGATCGATAAAATCCGCAAGACCACTAGCAACGTCTCGATCACACGAGATGTCTCTGGAGAGGGCGTTCAGCAAGCTCTCCTTAAAATCGTCGAAGGGACGATCGCCAATGTCCCTCCCAAAGGGGGTAGAAAGCACCCCAATCAAGAGTATATCCGCGTCAACACACAGAACATCCTGTTCATCGTCGGCGGAGCCTTCGTCCACTTGGAAAAAATGATCGCAAAGCGGTTAGGGAAGAGCACGATCGGCTTCGATGCAGGAGAGAGCCGCACTTTCGATGCCAATGAGATGAATTACCTTCTTTCCAAGGTAGAGCCAGAAGACCTGATCCAATTCGGCATGATCCCCGAATTTGTCGGCAGATTCAATAGCATTGCCAATTGCAATGAACTGACAACCGATGACATGGTCGAAATCCTGATCAAGCCTAAAAATGCGATCATTAAGCAATACCAACATCTCTTTCATGAAGAAAATGTCGTCTTGCGTTTTACAGAAAAAGCCCTGCGGGCCATGGCGAATAAAGCTAAAGAGACAGGGACTGGAGCCCGTGCCTTGAGGATGATCGTCGAGAATCTACTTCTGGAGCTGATGTTCGATGTCCCCTCCGATCCCACGATCAAGGAGATCATCGTCGATGAGAACTGCCTTCTGAAGCGGGAGCCCCCTCAGATCATTCGCTCCCACTCGGCCTAGGCTCTTCTATTGAATAAGCCTTTGAACTTTTTCAAAAGCTCTTTAGGCAAAGATTCTTTGGCTGGAGTGGTAGGAACAACATTATTCATTGGATCCGGTGGTGGTGGGGGTGGAGTCTGAGGATGGCCAGGCTGATTGACCTGTGCTGGTCTGCTGTGGTAATTGAGCAGAGTTCCTGCGTTGCTATTAATGATGTTGAACACACCTTGAGCAGACGGATGCATGAAGGAACCTGGTGAAAACGTCTCCTCTTTAGGATCGTCATTGTCAGTAGGACGGTATTCAAATCTTCCTGTCTGAACGTTAAATCTCGCTACAGAGAATGTAAAATTGCCTCTATTCTGTTGTAGGTCAGCCGCTTTTTTCGCATCTAACATTGTCCGAATCGAATCGGCGATCTGACGCCATTCCGCTTCAGTATGCCCCACTTGCCTAGGACCAGTACCGTCATGTGTTGTGTGCGTGAGAACAATCTTTTCACTATCCCAGATCATCGTGTGTTCCGGTGTAGGCGTATCTCCTGAAACTTGGGGAGAGTTGGCGTCTCTTTGGTGCACATGGAATTTCACCTGGCTATTAGCCTTAGCTGCAGTTGACTCCAGGGTCGCATTGAAAGTTACTTCTTTGACGGGTTTGTCGGAATTGGTATCAGCTCTTGCAAACATATCAAGTTCGACAGCATTTATATCCCTACCAGGACTAACAGATCTAGTGGACATGTACTCACCTTTATTATTTTATATCTTAATTATACAATAAGTTGAATTAAATTAATATCGTTTTACAATTATTAATTGAAATTTAAAACCGTTAAATTACAGTTATTTATTGATTTTAAACTATTGGCACCCTTAATAAACACAATACACTCATTATTAAAGACTTAAATTAAATCAAGTTTGAGCGCTATTCCCTGTTTCTCTTACCCCGACTCTGAGGTGTTCTGCTTCAGCTTGGTTTTTTTTGCCCCGCTCATGACGTGCCCACTTGCGAGCCAGCTCATCGATTTCTTTCAGCTGAGTTAGGGTTAATGGAACGTGAGGCCCCTTGAACCCTTTATTAGGCTTGGCAAAGGCGTGCATGACACAATTATGAGCTCGATTGTTTTTGAATATCGTGAGGGTCGTTCCACGGGTTTCTTCATTATCGTGATGCACCGCTCTAAAGACTGTCGTGGCGTGCTTGGCTTTGAACGTATTAAACTTGTCAATATCCATCCTCTGGGTCTGTTGACCGAGGACTTCAATGAACTGGAAGGCCACCTTGTCAGAACCGGCTTTAACGATAAATCCCGCTTTTTTTATTTGAGTAAGATCCGCAATGGGTCGATTATTTCCTTCTGCGTCTAATTCGACATCGAATTCGACATCGATCTCGTAAATATTCTTATCCCCATCTTTACCAACCTCCTTGCAGTCTATGACACTGAATGTCAGAGGGCTTTTCCTTAAATGAATACTTTGAGTCATAATTCCCTTAAATTATTAATATTAAAATAATCGACCCGGTTAATACCGGGTCGAAATTACAGCGTTTGTTATCTTGTCATTCCTGAAGCATACCCTTGAACATCGGTCTGTTGGATCAACGTTGTCAGTGTAGAAACAGTTTGTTCTTTTGCTGTTTCTGCCTGCGTAGCCGCTTGACCCGAGAGGTTTTGCTTGCCCCGTTCCTGTTCCAGGTCCTTATCCTGCGTTCCTTTAAAGGGCTGCAGAAGCGCCTCAGGTGCATATTGAGCAAGAGCTTGATTCAAGGATTTCTGAGTATCATAGCCGTGAGAGTGCTCTTTTTGTTTTTGCTTGTGATCTTGAGAGCATTTATCGTAGTCTCTTTCGAGCTTCTCTTTATTGGGGGGTTTTGGTGTCTCCATTTTAGAGTGGTCTACAGCAGCCATATTCTTCATTTCAAATTCATGTTGACCATTTGTAATATTGGTCGGCGTTAATGGTTTCGGACCTTGCTTGATCTGTAATGTCGGATTCCCCTCAGCTGATCCTTCCAGGAGCCCGTTAATCCTACTACGCTCTGCTGTGAAGATTGAATTCTCAGAAATCATTGATTTAAGCGCGGTACCTCCGGCTATACCATTGGCTCCGCCAGCTGCTGCTCCAGCTAAACTGGATCCTGCTTGAGCAAGAGAGCTCATCAGGACTTTTCCTGCTGCATTGACAGCGGCATCCATTGAGGTTTTGCTCATTTTGAGCAACGTATCTTTTTCTTGGGCGAGAAGTTCAGAGATCTTCCCAGCGAGTTCTGGCAACTGGGCAAGGACCAATCCTTGCGCGTATTGTCCACCTGAGTATTGTACGTTATTTGAATCCATATTATTATTAATCCTTTTTATTATGTTTATTTACGTTTATAAGCTGTATCAGCGTGGGCTGTATTGTCGATCAATGTGCCGACCATCTGCCCTTGGCCTTGCGCTATTTTCAGGATATCCGTTACGGTATCGCCTAACTGTTTAGTCTGAGATCCGACGTTCTGGATGGCACCCGCATCTGTTTGAATCCCTTCTTGATCCTGGCCAAACTCAGCCTGCGTGACAGCAAGGCCTGTTCCCAACCCGAGCGAAGAGGCTCCGGAGGCAATATCGACACACGTAGAAGCTCCTTGAATAAGTGCCACATTTAGACCCAGCACTTCTGGACCTGCGACACAAGAGAGCCCAATGGCTAAAGGAATGGTCGCAATTGAAAAGACTGTCATCGCGATATTTATATTATTCATCACAGCGGAGTGAGCCGTTGCAGAGTTGACCTGATCGTTACAATCCCTTTGAAACTGATCCTGGGTGTTCAGCTTGCTATTCATCGAGTTCATCGTTGCAGACTGAAACTCGATGCCGCTCAAGTTTGCAGCGTTGCAAAACTTGACGATTTGGATCAAAGACCACTCTTTCGGTGCATCGCTTTGTGCGATTGGCGCTGATGTTGTATTGATACTTGTTGTCATATTAGCCTCCTCTTCCAGTCGACATTGTTTGAGAAGCGTAATTGATCATTGTGCTAAACTGCTGAGCTGCCTGGACGTTGACTTGAGATGTCTGTTGCACGTGAAGCTGCATGGTCGTCGATAACTGCTGGTTAGAGTTAGTTCCGATTAAGCTCCATCCCTGTTGCGTATTCTGGGCAGTCGTAAGTTGTGTTGTATCGAGCGTGGTGTTTGTCATGAAGTCTGACAAGCCGCCAAATCTCCCAGCAGCGTCGCTACCGACATCCTGTGCATTACATACAGGGAAGGCAATGGCAATTGCGATACCTGCGGCAAGAGATGCTCCACCAGTAAATGGCGCGAGGATCAATCCAGCGAGGAACACACCTATAGAAAAGATACAGTTGCTTGTCACATCTGGCGATTTCACTTTGGCAATATCCGCATTCATTTTGCTAAGTCCAGCAGCAACGTTGGTGATGTTATTGGATTGAGCTTGTACTTGTTTCATCGCTGCAGACATCTCGAGATTATTCATCCCCATGATGTCGTTGACCATGAATTCCTGGAGAAGAAACCATATGCTTGTCTCCTCCTTAGGATCGCTTGATTTTACTGACTTTACAGGGCTAAGCACGCCTTTGGCATCGTTACCGACAACTTGAGCTGCTTTAATAAGTGTTTCCGTCTCTTCAGGCGTTGGCGCATTGGCGTTTTTCATGCTTAAGAGAACTGCTTTTAGTTTCTCGACATCGGCCTGAAATTTGATCAATGCATCGACAAAGGCTTTTCTTTGCTCTGGGGTCATCTTGTCGATCACATTTCTGATCTCCGGCGGTAACTCTGCAGTAGGATCGGAAGCGAGCTTTGCTGTTCCGCCAGTTGGCATCAATTTCGTTTTTCTATGAGGAGTTTCTTTATCTTGTGTTTCTAAAGCCTTCAGTTGGATGGCCGTTGCTGCACCAGACAGAAGGTAAGCTCCTGTAGCGGATGATGCTGAAGTTGAATCTTTTACAATTGTTGTCATATTATTCCTTGTTTATTATTTATTATTTTAGTGCCCAATCTGTCCGAGCACGAATGTTTTCAACTTGGCTGCTGCATCTATAATGTTTTGACCCGATTGGTCTAAGCTGTTCTCTGAAGATGAGTCTGTCTGAATCATCGCAGTATTTTGAGAACCCATCCCTTGCAGGGCACTTTGCGCGCCTGAAAGTTTGTTATAATGCGTGGTCAAATAGTCTTCTCCGCCAGTAGGGTTATCACCACTTGTAGCTTTAGTTCCTGGGTTTTGTTTCAGCCAGTAATTACCCGACATCAGCCTGGTCATCTTGAGAAAATCATCTTTGTTGCCGTTCATGATCGTATCCCACATGTTAGACTTACATGTGTCATTATGCCAGGTTCCAATACCTTTGTCAGGCGTGTTGATATCTGCATTTTCATAAGAACCCGTTACAGTGGTGTTAAATAAATAGCCACCGACATCGCTGACAAGATTGAAGACAGGGTCACTAGTAGGATCGTAGTTAGGATCAGACTTATTCTTATCCATTAACATCTCTTTGAACTTTTCCACGTCAGAATCTTTACCGAAATTGATTTTTCCGTCTGCGCCCATCGTCGCATCGCCACCGAACATCTTCGTTAACAAGGTTTTCAATTTGCCCTGCAGACCTGTGAATGTAGCGCTATTAATACCCGTCGACTTAGAAGCAGTTTCCATTTCACTGATCAGGCTCGATAATTGGATCATGTCGGAATCGACTTTATTCTGGATGTTCTGGTCTTTAATAATGTCTTTCATCGATTGCTCTAATGGACCCATACCGACCGAAGTGAGCACCACGATAATGATGTACTCGATTGTGGTGGTACGGCAATCCCAATTCTTTGGCAATTCAAGGCCACCTGCGAAATTGGAAGCGGGAGGAGTAGGAGAACTTGGGGAATTTGTAACATCCATACTATTTTTTACCTTTATATAATTTTTTAATTAAGCTTTATTAACTGATATTGCATTTAGTAGTCTAGCAATACCCATTTCTTGATTTAACGCTGTTAGAGTTGTGTTATTTGTCTGTTTCACTGCATTGAGCACGCTGGAAGCCTCACTGCCGGTCTGGAGGTTGAAGTTTCTCGATTTGGCATTAGTGATGTTTTTCTCCTCCTGGATCGCTGCTATATCTGCATTGATCTGGGCTTGGGACGCTCCATTTTGAACATCGGTCGCCTTTCTAAGAGAATCAGCATCCACTTTGACAGATCCCGCAGTAAACAGGTTGAGCTGACCAGTAACGTATGGCAAAAGTGGGCTATCCTTAGGTAAGGTGCTCTTAAGAGATGCCCAAAACTGCTTATTAGAGTCAAAATCCTTGAAATTGATCGACTGGGAAAGAGCCTGCTCTATATAGGCGATCGTTTCCTTTGTAGTTGTAGGCTTAGCTTCTCTATTGAGCTTATCATTTTCACCGAGCATCTCAGCGATCATACAAAAGAGATTATCGTTAGAGGTATCTGTAGTAGTCAAATCGGGTGCAGCGGGCACAACGCTAAGAGGCGCTGGAGTCACGGGTGATGATGTGCTTGCTTGTACTGTCATGATGTCTACCTTTTAATGTTGATTAAGTTTTTGGGGGCTGGGTGTCAAACGCCATACTCCCTCAAAGTTAAGTATAGCTGATATACAATTATTTATTAACTAAAATCGAACAATATGTTTATCAAACGTTAACAAATCGCTATTAATCTATTAACAAAAAGCATCTTATGATCATTGAAATTCTCTGTTATTTTTGTTATTTTTTTAGAATTAGTAAAACAGATCACAAGAGAATGCGTGAAAATGGGTTAAGAAAGTAAAAGTGAATGGGTGACTAAGTAAGCAAGTAACTTAGAATCAGTTGTTTATACTATGAATGTAATTGACTTAAAAACAGGTTGTTAGGGATTATGAGCGGAGCCATTCAGACTTTTTAGGCTTTTTGCCTCCGTCACCGCCCTCTTTTGGGGGTTTTGGAGGTTTTGCCTGGCCTGGGCCTTGGATCTCTTTGGCGAGGTTTTGCCCTGCCTTATAGATCTTATCCCGGGATTCCTGGATCTTTTGCCATTGCTCAGGAGCGAAATTAGAGGGGTTTTCTGCAAAGGAGAGGAGCTGCTCTTCAGACATTCCAGAGCGTTCACAGATCTTCTTCGTCTCTTCCATCATCTTGTTATACATCTCACTCATCATCGCAATCGCTTCTTTCTTCTCTTCAGGGTCGCCAGTGGCGATCTTTTCCTTGAGGTGCTCGAAGAACGCTAAAGATTGACTAAAGACCTCGTCGAGGTTGATCATCTTGCCCTCTGAGGCTTCATGAAACAGGCTGATCAACCGGTTAAACTCATCTTTAATCATAGGGGCCTCCTTAAAATGACAGGGAAAATACGTCTATCCCTATGGCTATTATAACAATTTTGACCATTTTAAATATTACTTAATTTAAAAAACAGCAGAACCTTTTTAATGTAAGTTATTTATATATGTGCAAACTTCTTTTAAACAAGATCCTTTTTGCCTTTAGGCCTTTTTTTTGATTTGATTTAAACCTTTGAAAAGCTTAAACCTGTGGTGTACCCAAGTAAACTCAAAAATCGGGAATTTGGCAAAGTTGGCGCCTTGAATTTTCATCAGGCCACAGGCCGGCGTCGAAGCAGGGCCTATTGACTAATAGGCCCGATGCAGACGGATGAAAAGGCTAGGATGCCAACGCAGCCAAAAACCGATTTTTGAGTTTACTTGGGTACAGTGCACAATCTTTGTTATCGGGTGTTTTGCTTTGTTAGAGTTGTTACTGAAGACGTTGAGCGATGAATTAGAGCTTGGTGAGGTTCCACAGAAGGGGGAGGGAAACGTTTATCCTTTATCCCTTAACCCACAGATCACGGTTTCCATTCAGGAGCTCGATCCGGGTCTCTCTTTTTGGGCCAGGATCGGCCCTTGTCCTCCAACGAAAAGGGAAGACCTGTTCATTTTATTGATGAAAGCCAATTTTCTAGGACAAGGAACGGGAGGCTCTGTCATCGGTTTGGATGAAAACGAGAATTTCTTGACACTCTCTTCCGTTTTACCGTATGACATGAACTATAAAATGTTTAAGGATGCCTTAGAAGACTTTACAAACTATCTCGATTACTGGAGAGAAGAGCTCATCCGGCATAAAAAAGCAGCTGAACAAAACATCCTCTAAAAAAGCACTTAATAACAAACAACAGTTCGACAGGAAATAGACATTCATGGCTGGCTATCTCATCGCTGAGGAAGGTCCTCTGGCAGGACTCGTCGTTCGTTTCGAAGAAGGGGAAGAATGGATTTTAGGGCGCGACCCTGATGAAGTTTCTCTGATCTTAGAAGATCCGATGGTCTCGCGTAAACACATCATCATCCGCCTGACTGCGGAAGGGTACATCCTCGAAAATTTGAGCTCGGTCAATCCAGCGACGCAAAACGGCAAAGTGATCACAGAATCCGTTTTGCTGCGTGAAGGGGATATCCTCCAAATCGGCTCCACTTTCTTTCGCTTCACTGAAAAAACACCCAGTTTTGTAGAGCCTTCAGAAGAGATACTTTTTCCCGGTGAGACGGAGGTGATCGAAGAGAAAGAGGATCTCTCTTCGGTCAACGTCGAGATGGGGGGAGAGGTCCGTTGGATGCTCAAGGTGATTTCCGGTCCCAACAGCGGCGCTGAATTCGCCATGCAGCGGGGATCGACCTACATTCTCGGTAAAGATCCCACTCTCTGCGATATCGTCTTTCAAGACTTAAGTGTCTCAAGACAGCACGCCCGTCTTATCCTCGATGAGGAAAGCAACATCTTTATCGAAGATTTAGGCAGCCGTAATGGTGTCTTGATCAACGGTGTGCTGGCCACTGACAAACACCCTGTTTCTTCACAAGACCTTATCGCCCTGGGCACGACCTCTTTTCTCATGATCGATCGGGAGCAAATCTATGAGACGATCATCTCCCCTCCAATAGCTCCAGCCATTAGAGTGGAAGAGCTACGCCCTGCGCTGGCGGCAGAAGAACCCCGTGCCGAGGTGAGGGATTGGAGAGAGATGGTCATCCCAAAGAAACACCTGATCTTTGCGGGAATATTCGCCCTCGCCCTGCTTATCGGCATTGCCAGTACCATGGCACTATTCAAGTCAAAGGAAGTGGCCGTTCAGATGCCCGATGAATCTGCCGACATTAGACAGGCGATCAGCGGATTTGAAAATATCCAATTTTCTTACAATCCCGCCAATGGCAAAGTCTTTTTAGTGGGTCATGTCCTCACCGGCGTTGAAAAACAGGAACTGCTTTACAAAATCAATAATCTCACCTTCATCAAATCGATCGATGACAACGTCGTCGTCGACGAATATGTCTGGGAAAATACGAATGCTCTATTGATGACCAATCCTAATTGGATCGGCGTTTCCATTTATTCCCCCACCCCTGGCCGGTTTGTGATGCGAGGGTATCTGCAGACACTCGATCAGATGCAATTACTCGTCGATTATCTCAATGTGAATTTCCCCTATACAGACAAACTTGAAAACCAGGTCGTGATCGAAACGAATCTGCAGACGCAAATCCAAAGCATGTTGATCACCCGGGACTTTAGCGGGGTCACTTTTCAAATTAGCAATGGAGAACTCGTCCTCGCAGGTCGTGTCGATCAAAAACAATCCTCAGCTTTTGACGCTACGCTCGACCAGTTGAAAGCGATCAAAGGGGTGCGTATCGTGAAAAATTTTGTGATTTTCACAAACGCCGAAACTTCCCGGATCGATATCTCCGCCCAGTACCAGGTTTCAGGGTATTCGAAAAAAGATGAACAAAATATGTTTGTCGTGATCAATGGCAAAATCTTATGTATCGGCGAAGCCATCGATGGAATGACAATCACAAGCATTCTCCCAAATATGGTGTTGCTTGAAAAAGATGGATTAAAATTTAGAATTAACTACAATCTGCAATAAATGGTGCGCATAGGAGTAGAGAATTATGTTTGGCTTAGAAAAAAAAGGAAAACCGCTCTTCGAATTCGATCTCGAAAAAGAACTTAAGAGCAATCCGTCCAAAGCAAAAGATTTGCTTAAGACAGTTGATGGACGCATCCAGGAGATTAAAAACATCTTGAGACAAGGCGCAGAATCGGAGGACTTCGATAAGTTCGGCATTCTCCTTCACGGTTATGCAGCACTGCAGAAAGTATTAACTAAAATCGCTAATGCGAAATAAAAAAAAGGAGAATTCTAATGGGAGCACCGCATAGCAATTGGGCAACGATCTCATTTTCGACGTTGATCAAACAATACATCGCACTTCAGAGCAAGGTCGTCTCTCAGGTACGTAACGTTTCGAGCCATATTTCATCGGCAACACCGGGTAAATTCTTACTCTTGCAATTCGCAATGAGCCAAGTCACCCAGATCGGTGAATCGATCTCTAACCTGATCTCGCAGGTACAGTCGGTCATTAATAACATGGTGAGAAACCAAAAAAGCTAATGATCTATTTAAACGATTGGAAAAATTTAAAAATAAGGTGGCAAAATGGGACAGCTTCAAAAATTTAAAACCAATGAACATTTCATCTTGTTGGCTGAGGCAGGATTTATTGCCATCAATCAAGCCGATGAAGATGCTGCGATCAAATTATTTAAAGCCTCTGAATTACTCGACCCTGAGAATGATCTTCCCAAAATCGGCATGGGATACATGCATCTTTGCAAGTTAGAGCTCAAGCAGGCTGCAAAAATTTTTGAAGGGGTCTTGGCCGTTCATCCTGAACATGAGATCGCACGAGCTCTCCTGGGCCTGAGCCTATCGCTCAATCCCTCTGAAATCGTAAAAGGGGAAAAGGTCTTAGAAGAAACCCTGCAAAAAACGAAAGATCCGATGGTCAAAGGGCTAGCGACAAGTGCACTCGAATTTGTGGAGAAATTTGTCAAAAAATCCCCTTCTCCTGCGGCAGGTCAAACCCACATCAAAAAAGAGAAAAAGGACAAATAGACCTCTCTCCCTTTCGTGTGCGTGCCCGTGCCGGTGCCCGATTAATGCTTTTTCTGAACCATTTTAATTCGGGCATGGGCACGCTCACGGGCACGAAAGCGAAGTTATAAAACCTGTGGCGGCCTCCGCAGATACCAATAGTTTGTTCCGTAACTGAACGTGAGCTGCTCCCCTTTTGCGATGGGTACAATCGGAAGAAAGATGAGGTGAAAGAAGCCTTCATAAAAGACATGGACAGAGCGGAGATTGGGTGTGAAGCTGTGGTTGATGAATCGGGTGAGATGCCCTTGAGTCGCATCGATCACATAGCTTCGCCCAAGATCATCAGGAACGGGATACTCGTAACAATAGTTGTTGAGAGGGCCTAAATACCTTCGAATGTCATTTTTGCGGACAACTCCCGTATACTCTCCAGCATAATCTCCGATGGAGAGTTCCTCTTCGGAGAACAATCCATACCCTACCTTCTCATCGATCCAACGAATAGAGACATCTGGAATCTCCCCACCTTTGATTTTGCCGATCATCCGCTTGCCTAGTTCCTCCGCTTCGGATGAGATTTGTCCCAGGTTGCTTTTCTCATACCCCTTCTCCTGGATCTCCTTTTCCTCCTCTGCCGATTCAAAAACATTGTGTGGCAAGTAGCGGAATTGCAAGAGCTTTTCCAATTCTTCGATCGAATGGAACACACTTTCGGGAAAAACTTGAAATTTCTTATCCATATGATGACTCGGCTCTCATTTATGTCTTAGTGAACTCATGTGTGTTTCTTATGGCTTGGACAGACTTCATGATTTGGGTCCCATCAGAGCAACCAAAGGATATTTCCTTCTTTAATTCCCCAGATTCGTTTGCGTCCTGTTAAGCGTAAGGAAAATAATTGATCTAAGTCTTCTTTTTGAATCTGGATTAACCGTTTCTGAGCTTCAGAACAAAGAGTCTTTCTGTCGACAAAATGAGAACCGTTATTTCGTAGATCTTGCCATGTTAATTTTTGCGAATCGAAAATTTTTTGGAAAACTTCCTGTATTTGAGAGGAGTCGAAACGATCCCAACCCCATGGACCATCCTTGTCCATTTGTTCAGCCCTAAACAGCGGCTGGCAACTATCAGTAGGAAAAGCCCCAGCTTTTGGAGTTTTACTTTCGACGGGAGATATGAATGCTTTGGGAATTTTATTCCGATTTTTTCCTGACATGAATATAAGCCTGAAATTAAAAGGAGATTAGCCGTCTATGGGCTGCCCCTCGACATCAACTCCGCTATAATATTCATGCATCGTAGAAAGTCGAATTCCTGCCTTCCCTCGTTCGCCTGGTTGAAGACCTTTTCTGGCTTCCTTCCATGGTTCTTCCATATGTGTAAGGTCACTTAACCATTGAGCTGTTTTGTCTCCATAAGCTTTAAGCACATGATCAATTGTGTCTTTTTGATTTTTGGAAAGATGTTCAGGCCTCCCTTTGGGCATTTCTTTTACATAAAACATCCCTTTATGTTGGTTATAGAGTTCCTTTACAACAGGACCATTCGCCCAAGCGAGGATTTCTTCTTTGAATAAAGGTTTTTCATCCCAAACGAGTGACCATGCTTGGCAATAATACACTAGCTTTTGTAACTTCCATGCGGTAAGGGGGTGTCTTTTGGGTTGTTTCTCCAAAATATAAGCAGCAACATCCAGAACTGAAACAGGTTTTTCCATATTCACACGAACTTTCCTCTTTTTGCGCATAGTTTACCTCATCAATCAAGTGGAATCAATTAATAAATAGACCTCCTCACCAAAAATGAAGGAGCAAAAAATTAAATCTCTAAACAAATGTTATACTGCGGTCGGCCTGAAACGTGGATTTGGACCTGCGCGAAAGCTCCCGCGATTCGACGATCGTAAACGGGTCAATATTAGAAATATGGACCCGTTTACGATCGTCGAATCCCGGGGCTTTGGCGCGGTCCAAATTCCACGTTTCAGGCCGACCGCAGTATAATTGGTCGCGACTCAAATCTCAGATTTCAAAAAACATCACTATCCTCACTAATAAAACCTTTTTTGAATCCCTGTCTAGCATTTTCATGATCCTAAAAAAAGGCGTGCAAGTGAAGACGGGAATTTCATCCGGTTTTTAGAAACGACTTTAAAAATGCTGACAAAATAAAAACCGATCTCTTCTTCCATGACAAAAAGCCTCGAGTGTGTTATCTCTAGATCAAGGGTCCCGCTGCTCGTTTTGCAGTATTCCCTAAAAAATTATAAAAATTAAATCAATCGAGAGTTTCTATGGGTGGTAAGGTTTTACCTGGTGATATTGAAGATCCCGGCCGAATTTTTGCAGCAAATCCTGTAGGTGAGGGAGCAGCTGAGAAGGGTGGCCTTTCTGTTCCGACTCAACAATTTTCCTCTTTTATGAAAGTGGGATCTCCGATGGAGAATGCGGGAAAGTCTTCAATGATCTCTCCGTTTGCGCTCATGCAAGGGCAGCCTCCTCTGGCTCAAGCGCCGACGATGGACACCTTGCTCGCGCAGGTCAATAGCGCCCAGAGCACGATGGGCGACATCAATTCTCAATTGAACACCCCTAATCTCAAGCTCAAAGCATCGACGAAGTATCTCGTGAAGAGCAAACTCAACGACGCTAATGACAATTTGAGAACGTTTAATGCCAAACTCGGGGGAGACGTGCCTAAAGAGCCCGACATCTCAAAATTCACGGGACCACTGGGACGGTTCTTCGCCTATCTGACCGATGGACAAAATCAGATGGAATCGGCCAAACAGCAGCTTCAAAATCTCAAAAGTAAAGGGGACAGTATCTCTCCAGGGGATTTTCTCCTCGTACAGGTGAAGATGAACAAGGCGCAACAGCTGCTCGAATTCACTTCTGTCCTGCTGTCCAACGCTGTGGGCGATATCAAACAACTCATGCAAGTCCAGCTTTAAGGAGGCTATCCATGGATCTCATCATCTTCCTCGCTCTTACAGGCGAAAGTCTCCCAATCCCTAAAATGAAATAGAGCGCGATGGAACAACCTCCAAATTTTGAAAAACTGATCACCCATCTCGACGAGATCGAGCTGACAACTGTCCATGGCCGTATCACCGAAGTGGTCGGCATGTTGATCAAAGCGGTCATCCCGCAGGTCAAACTGGGCGAGGTGGTCATGATCAAGCGGGACCGGGAGCCGCTGATGGCGGAGGTCGTGGGCTTTACCCGGGAAGAGGTTTATCTTTCCCCTCTCGGGGAGATGTCTGGAATTGGCCCTTCTTCAGAGGTGATTCCCTTGCGGATGTCGATGCAGATCCAAGTGGGGCCACAACTTCTAGGACGGGTCTTAAATGGGCTGGGAAAACCTCTCGATACCGATACCAAAGGCCCCCTTGTCCTCGAGGAGAGTTTTCCCGTCATCTGTGCTCCTCCCGATCCTTTGAAACGTCAACTGATCAGTGAGCCGATCTCTGTCGGCATCCGTTGCATCGATGGGGTCTTGACCTGCGGAAAAGGACAGAGGATGGGTATTTTTGCCGCTGCAGGGGGTGGTAAATCGACCCTTCTCGGGATGATTGCCCGCAATGCCAAAGCCGATGTCAACGTGATCTCTTTGATCGGAGAGCGGGGACGTGAGGTTCGAGAATTTATAGAAAACGATCTCGGCACTGAGGGGCTTGCCCGTTCTGTGATCATCGTCTCGACCTCCGATCAAGCTGCGCAGCTCAGGATCAATGCGGCCTATGTCGGGACAGCGATCGCCGAATATTTCCGCGAACAAGGGAAGACTGTCATTTTGATGATGGATTCGATCACCCGCTTTGCCCGCGCCCTGCGGGAAATTGGACTCGCGGCAGGCGAACCCCCAGCTAGAGCTGGCTTTACCCCTTCTGTGTTTGCAACCCTTCCCCGCTTGCTCGAGCGATCGGGTAATTCAGAAAAAGGGTCGATGACAGCATTTTATACGATCCTCGTCGCTGGCGATGATATCAATGAGCCGGTCTCTGATGAAACACGCTCCATCCTCGATGGCCATATCATCCTCTCTTCAGATCTGGCGAGGCAATACCATTATCCTGCGATCGACGTGCTCGGGTCGATCAGCCGTATTATCTCCCATATCATCGATAAGGAACATTTACAACTCGTTGGAAAAATCCGGGAAGTCCTCTCCAACTATAAAAAAAATGAGCTTTTGATCCGTATCGGAGAATATAAGCCAGGATCTGACAAAGGTGCAGATTTTGCGATCAAGTATATCGATAAAGTCAACCGTTTCTTAAGGCAGCTAGTCGATGAAAAATCGAGCTTTGAAGAGACATTGCAGCAACTCAAAGCCCTCTTTAGATAATTTTAACTTATGGAAGAATCTTCCCTCAACTATCCCCTTGAACAAATCACAGTCATCAAGCAAAAAAAACTCGACGAAGCGGAAAAAGTACTTCGAGAGAAAAAAAAGGCTTTAGAACGGGAGCAAGAAAAATTAATCAGTGTCGAAAAAGAGAGAAACGAGGTCAAGGACCACCGGTTTGCCAAGCTGACTCAGCTGCGAGAAAAAATGGATGAAGGGGCTCCTTCCGATAAAATTCAACAGATGCGTTATTACCTCAAAGTTGTCGATGAAAAGCTCAAGGCAAAGGAGCTGAAAGTCAAAGAACAACAAAAGGTCGTGGAAGCCGCTAAACAACAAGTCGAGATTGCCCGCACTGATTTGATCAAAAAACAGCAAGATGTCGAAAAGATGGCGACCCATCGGAAAGAATGGGAAAAAGAGATGAAGGCAGTGGCTGAACAGAAAGAGGGAGTCGAAACCGATGAAATGGGAGCCGTACTGCATCAAAGAAGGCGGGTCGATGCCAAAAAATCTTCCCATCACCCTTCTAGGAAAAAAAGAGATTCTTAAGTATACACTCGAATGGGCAAAAATAGTGGAATCTAACTTTTTATGGCAGATGTGAGTAAAGTGCAAGGGCCAGCTGGCCCTCCAGAAAGTTTCGGGAAAAAGGATAAAGGCTCTGTCGACGCAGACAAATTCAAGGAAGCGATGCATCGGAGAGTGACAGAGGTGAGCGCGGCCGATCCTGACGAGCAGAAAAAACGGAAGCGCCCGGAAGAAGCTGAAGAGGAAGAGGATGTCACAGAAGAGGCTCCTCAAGCGCCGACAACTCCCCCTTCTCAAGTCGCCCCTTTTTCTCTTGAAAAAGAGCAAAAAAAGACAAGCCCTTTGGAAATGCAGCAAGGAGGTCCTGGCATCTCCCCTACAGAATCATCTCAAAAGGCTAGCCTGCCCTCCCCTCTATCGACACCCTTTCCCCCGACTCCTTCTTCCGATGAAATGGCCGATGATTCAGGCCTGCTCGAAGAAGAGTCGTTTATCGAAAATGTCCCTTCTCCTGCCCAGCAAGCCGCTACACCAACGCTAGGCCAACCTGAACAAACTGCAGCGCCTACACAAGTTCCTTTGCAGCCTCAGCAGGCACAGCCACAAGTCAAAGAGAAAGAGCAAGCTCAGCAGCCCTCTGGAAAAAAGTCCCCATCGCCCCCCGTCGGCCCTCCACCCACCAAAAAAAACCCTCCTTTCGGCATGGCACCAAAACCCAGTGCACCACAAAAAAAAGAAGCGGGGCCTGTAAAAACGGAGAGAGGGACCACCGCGGCCGAGATGGAAGAGAGAGAATCGACGGCGAAAGTTCAAGATACGACTGGATTTTTTGAACAGCTCGGTAAAGAAGGGGAAGGGGGGAAAAAAGGGATGAAGCCGGTGAAAACACCTGAAGAGGAGGAAGGGGAGGTTCAAGGAGTGATTCCGCCTGGACAACCCACTCCTTTTGCTCCAGGTGTGGAAGAAAAGGAGGGAAAAAAAGAGGAAGGAAAAGAAACTCCCCCAGAAATGGGAGCTGCGATCCCCCAGATTCCAGGAGAGCTTCCTGGAGCACTCCCCTCCCCACCCACTCCAGAACCCTTATCTCCTTATGCCCATCTCCATCCAGAAGTGATGGAGCTTTTTGACCGGATGGTCGGTGTGATGACTGTGATGTCGATGTCGGGATTGACGGAAACGACCTTCACTTTAAATTCGCCTCAATTTGCTTCTTCTGTCTTCTTTGGAACTCAAATTGTGATTCAAGAGTTTAGTACAGCCCCCCAATCGTTTAACATCCAACTCAACGGATCTCCTCAAGCGATAGCCCTTTTTCAAGCGAATACCGATGATTTGATGGCGGCATTTCAAGCGAGCAACTATAATTTCCGCATCAACCGGCTTGAAACTGGATATTTGAGCGATCGTCCATTATTCAAACGTAAAGAAAAGGCTGGGGAAAAAGAAAAAGAGACAGGAGAAAATCCATCATGAGCGTTTTGTTGCCTAAAGATCTTTGCAGAACTTCAGATTCCCAAAAAACTTTGGAACCTTCCCATGCAGGGGAGGCCCCACGTAAGCATTTTCGGGAATTGTTAAAGGTTCTTCCCGCAGATGAAAGACCTGATAAAAAGAATCTCTTCAAATTGATTGAAGAGAAAGAAGAGGAGAATGAGCGGGCAGAGGCCCCTTATTCGATGCCACTCCCTATCCTCTCACCCTCCGATCTATCCTCTTCTATCGCTGTTCAAAACGCCCTTTCTCCCCAAATCGAAGCGATTTTTGAAAAGATGGCGTCGATGATGATCGTGATGAGCTCATCTGGAGATGTCGAGACCACTTTATTTCTCGACAATCCCCATTTCGCCTCGTCTATGTTTTTTGGGACACAGATCACAATCCGGGAGTTCACCACTGCGCCTAAAGCTTTTAACATCGAAATCACCAGCTTCTCTCCAGCGATCTCTGCGATTGAATCGTGTAAGAACGCTCTTTTATCCTCTTTTCGAAACGGAAATTTTAATTTTTCCGTCCATCGTTTCGATACCCATATCCAAAGTGAAGAACGTCCTGTCTTGCACAGAAAAGAGAGTGGGGATCGGGATAACGAGGGGCGAAAGGGGGGTCGTGAATAATGTCTGGAGCGCCTCTTAACTGGATTAAGGAAATCCATCTCGCTCTCATCGCAGCAAAAGAGATCCCCCTCTCTGGGTTCTCTCCTGCTTTCCATTGGGAAGAATTTGTCGATCAAATCAGTTCTACACTCCAAACGCCTGAATTGAAGGTCACGCCCCGGCTCACACAATTTTTGAGCGGCGGCGAAATCACAGCAGGACTGGGTGCAGGATGCATTCCGATCGCTCTAGATTTGACCCCTCTTCGCGGTCAGGTATTCTGGTTAATGGGAAAAGAGGATGTCGCCAAATTGACCGCTCTCACTCTGACTGCAGCTAATGGAAATAAAGGGTTTTCCTCCTTCAAGTTTCAAGAGGGTTTTTATTATTTTTTAGCGACAAAAGCTATTGCAATCATCGATAGGATGAAAGCCTTTGGAGACCTCGCGGTGAAAATGGGCAAAACAGGGATAATCCCTCAAGAAGAATCTCTTTGCATCGATGTTGAAATCCACCATCCCAAGCAAACTCTTTGGGGAAGGCTGGTCTGTCCTGCCTCTTTTCACACCGATTTTAAGTCCCACTTCAGTACTCGGCAGCCACAACCCCTCTCTAGTGCTCTGACGGCGCACATCGATGTATCACTCGCCATTGAAGTTGGTCAAACAGTTCTCCCCTTGTCTAAGTGGAAGAGAATCTCTGTCGGAGATTTTATCCTTTTAGATCGATGCTCTTTTGACCCAGATACGCATAAAGGGACTGCGACTTTGACGTTGCACAAAACCCCTCTTTTGCGTGTTCGAGTGAGGGAAAACCATTTAAAAATTGTCGATTACGCCTTTTATCATGAGGAGCAAAATCAGATGAGCCCACCCCAAGACGAAGAAAATCCAGAAGAGACTTTTGATACAGAAGAATCATTTTCTTCCGAAGAAAGCAGTGAAATGGATACTGAGGAAAACCATCTTTGGTCCTCTCCAAATGTCGAAGAAGGGAGCAAAACGATGATCCCCGTCGACGAGATCCCCTTGACACTGATCGTCGAGGTTTCCCGTTTGCAGATCAAGCTCGATAAGCTATTGCAACTTTCCCCAGGTAACGTTTTAGAATTGCCGGTCAAACCTGAACAGGGTGTCGATCTGACAATTGGAGGGAAAAAAGTCGCTAAGGGAGAACTGATCAAATTGGGAGAGATGCTCGGCGTCAAAATCCTCCAAATCGGTGAGCAATAAAAAGGAAATAATAAACCCGCATGGCGGATAGCTCTTTTTATAAACAAAATACCATGCCAGATTTTTCCGACGAAGAGCTCCCCCCTCTTCCGACGATGATCGGCCCCTACAAAATCGAAAGCCTCTTTAGCAAAGGAGGGATGAGCCTCCTTTATCTCGGCTTAGATCAGGAGACAAAAAAAGCCCTCATCATCAAAGTCTTATCCCCTTCCTATGTCACCCATCCCGAAGTGGTGGAGAGATTTTTACAGGAAGCTAAAGTGATCGCGATGACCAACCACCCCAACATCGTCACTCTCTATGGCCAAGGGGAGTGGGAAAAAGGGCTTTACATCGCCATGGAGCTCATCCACGGCATCTCTCTCAAGCAATTCATCATGCAGCATGCCCTCTCCATGCGCCGCTCTCTCGAGATCGTTCTGCAAGTCGCCTATGCCCTTCTCCACCTCCATTCTCACGGAGTCATCCATCGGGATCTGAAGCCGGAGAACATCTTGATCGACGAGGAAGGAGAGGTCAAAGTGATCGATTTTGGCATTGCCCAGTTGCATGAGGAAAAAGGGAAAAGTGAATCGACAAGCCGGTTTTTAGGCACCCCCAATTACATGAGTCCCGAACAAAAAACAGATCCCTCTTCCGTCACTTTCGCCACCGACATCTATTCCCTCGGTGTGATCCTCTACGAACTCATCGTAGGGAAATTGAGCTATGGGATCATCGATTTAACCGCGCTTCCCAAGGGGCTCAAAAAAATCGCTTCGAAAACCTTGGCTGTCTCTGTAAAAGAGAGGTATCAGAAGGTCTCTGAACTCATCCACGAGATCTCCCAATACTTAAATTCTGGTGATCTTGAAAAAGAGCGCCCTGGAGCAGACCAAGCTCTAGAACTGAATGAAAAAATCCAAAAAGCTAGCCTCGATCTTTCCCCGATTGCCCTTCCGAGCTGGTCACAAGTCGATATAGGGCTGGCTAAAGGGCGTGGGATCGGGCAACTCGGACTTTATTACGACCTGTTCCGACTTCCCAATAACACTTTCCTCATTCTCATCGCAGGGATCGCTTCAACCTCAATCGAAGCAGCTATCCCCATCGCCGTTCTGCGCGGCCTGATCCGGATGCAGATGAGCGAGTTCACCCCTTCCTTGGGAAAAGCGGTGTTCAAACCCACCCCCTTCATCGAAAAGCTCAACCGTATTGTCTTTGATGACACTTTGGGAGAGAAATTCGCCTTGAATCTCGTCCTCCTCGACCCTTTAAGCGATCTCTTGACATACATCTCATGTGGATTTGACGCCTTATTGCATATCCCTCAGGGACAGACCAAATCGCGTAAACTCTTCTCTGAAAACGACCTGCTCGGCAGCGGGGTGACCTCTGAGTTTGCCGAAACGACCGACAATTGGAATGCAGGCGATACCCTCATTCTCCATTCTCTTGCCATCCCACAAGAACAGCTGCCCCACGAAAAAGAGCAATTCGATGAGTCGATGAACGACGCCATCGCCGAAAACCTCCTTTTGTCCGCTCAAAGACAATCGGAATCGATCCTCAAAAAAGTCTCCTCGAGCCCTGCATTCTCTTCCATCCCTTATCCTAAAGTCCTCATCTCGATCCAAAGGATCATTTGACCCCATTTTCGTGCCCGTGATCGCATCCTAATTACCCATAAGTCTATTGACCACTAATGCTCTTAAGGTTTAAGAAATTTTACCACCCGCTCGCTTCGCTCTCTAGAGAGCACAGAGGCCACAGAGGAAGAATTAGGAAAATTCCTGATACAGCTATCGACATTCATCGAGCGTAGGGGACTTGAACTCCCTGGTTCCTCCTCTGTGTCCTCTGTGCTCTCTAGAGAGCGAAGCGAGCGGGTGGTAAAATTTCTTAAACCCTTAAGAGCAACAGCTACATCCCATGTCCCAATGGAAAATAGACTTATGGGTAATTAGGATGCGATCACGGGCACGAAGTCTATTTAAAATTAGACTCTTTTAACGATGGTGATCACAAGGGCCTTGTTTCCACTGAAATAAGTGCAGTTTGCGGGCACTTCGAGAACAATCTCCTCTTCATGAAAATCGAGGAAAGGATTGGTGATGATCTCATTGATAAATTTATCATCTTGATATTTGGAAACAGCACTGCTCAAAAAGCAGGAAAAGCGGGAGTCTTTGCGCATATGGGCATCAAGACACTGATTTAAAAATGTGAATAGCCGCTCATTGGGGCTGATCCCCGATTGATTTTTTTCCCTTTTTTTCAAAAGAGCATCCCTCTCTTCTTTCGAGAGTTTTTTCTCTCGAACAAAAAGATCGAGGAGATTTTGAAATTGCTCTTCAGAAATTTGTCTCCCGTCGCAAAGCCCTTTTAAAAACCGGCTGAATTGTTCCACCTCCCCCTTTTGCTCGAGGGGAATCCCCTTTATCAATTCGCTGAGATCTTCATCGGAATATTTGATCTCCGATAAAAAAGGGAGGGCCTTTTCCACTTCCTTAAAAAGCTGCTCTCCTTTTTTGAGGAGTAACTGGGAATGGGTGCTCTCTTCCTGAATTTTTTGCATCTCTTGCTCACTTTGCAAAGGGTAATCATCGAAGAAGATGCAGTCGAAAATCCCTAATTTGGGCAGAGCATTTTGCCATGTGTCTTCGATAATGATCACATTTGGATACCGCTCAGCCCACTGCCGTGCACGTGCAGCGATCTCAGGGTGATACTCGATGATCGTATGACTTTTCAGAGGATAGGTTTGAATCTGATCTGAGGAATACCCAAGGCCAAATCCCACTTCCAGCACATCGCCAAAAGGAGAAAGCGCATCGATGCAAGCCTCCATGTACGGCTTTTCCCATTCCATCATCACTTGAAACTTTCCATCTTTGATCAAAACATCTTTTCCATGCTCATCTTTCCCGTATTCCATCTTGCAATGGGAAAAATCTTGTGCCATCTCGTGAAACTCCGTTTACAATAATCCAAAAAGTATTTTAGGATTCTTACAAGTCATTTTAATTTAAACGTTGAAACTCTTTATAGGCTATGAAAGAATTTCGGAAGCGCTACTGGTATGAAGTTGCCCTGTGTGCCTCCTTTTTCCCTCTGATCTATTCTCCGGTTGCCTATACTGCGGATATCGAGGAAAAATTGATCGCTGCTGCTCATGTTCAGTCCAGCACCGATGTCGAGAAAGACACCTATACGGTCAATTTTAATAATGTCTCGATCATCGAGATCATCCGCTTCGCCAGTAAGATCACGAATTTGAACTTCGTCTTCGAAGAGGGTGATCTTCAGTTTTCAGTCACTATCGTCTCTGAAGAGGCGGTCTCAGCAAAGAGTGTGATGGCTGCCTTATCACAAGTTCTTCGGATCCACGATCTACTTCTGCTGGAGGAGGATGGCAATGTCCTCATCACCAAAAGTACTAAGGTGAATCAGATCCCTCCGATCATTTCCACAGACCTTCCCCATTCGAGTGCTGGAAATGCCGCGCTTGTCACTCAAGTCTTTCGGATTAAAAATGCCAATGCCAATTCAATCGCTGCCATCATCCGCCCGATGTGCTCCGATTCAGCCCTCATCGAAGTTTCTGCCGAGACAAGACAGCTCATCGTCACCGATATCACGACAAACGTCGAACAGATCGCCTCTCTTCTCACCAGCTTGGACGCTCCCCATACTCCGCTCGACGTCGAATTGTATGTCGTCAAGAACATCCCTCCCCAGGACTTGATCACGCTGACCCAACAGATCTTGAGCCCCTTCACTGAGGGCAACCCCCTGATTTTTGTTCCCCAAAACGATACGAATTCGATCTTTATCGTCTCTACTCCTTATTTGATCGAACGGGCGATGGTCGTCATGGAAGATTTGGACATTCCTGCCAAGGCGAATGTGATCAGCAAACAATCGCTAATCGGCAAAAATATTTTTCTGTACAAAGCGATCCATCGCACAATCGACGATTTAACTCGGGAACTGGATCAAATCAACCAGCAGTTGAAAAGGGCAAAAGGGCCTCGCACATCTCTTGAAATCGCCATTGACGGGATGCAGGTTGTCGAAGACACAGGTTCTTTGATGTTCATCGCAGATCCAGAAACGACGACAAAACTCAGGGACATCCTCACTGCTCTCGATACCGCTGTCAAGCCCTCGCTCACTGCGGAGGAGGCCCAAGCCAAATCGACCTTTTTGATCTATCAACCTCAGTACCGGACAAAAGAGGAACTCGGTTCTGAACTGAGTGACATTGGCAAGAATTTGAAAGATTCGGGACTCGCTAACCCCTCTCTCCTAAATACGATCAATTCAATGAAGTGGGTCGCCAGCACAAACTCGATGGTCTTTACAGGGGATCCTCAATCGATTGAGCGGATCAATGGGATTTTGAAATCCTTAGACACCCAAGCTCCCTCGAGAGGCTCCCAAGTCTTCATTTACAAGCCACAATATGTCTCTTCAGATCAAATTCAAAATGCTTTGAATAGCCTCATCCCCTCTTTGCAAAGCGCTAATACATTCTCCGATCAAAATCTGATTCAAGCCATCGAGGCTTTGCAGTGGAACAACGAGACACAATCATTCATGGTCACCTCCGATCCAGCGACGATCGACCGGTTGAAAGGTCTACTCACCTCCATCGATACTGCTCAAGGGCCGGCCAATCCCCTTGCAAAAGGTTTTTTTCTTTATAAACTTCAATATGCCCACTGCGATGCTGTCCTCGACCAATTGAAAGCGATCGCCGAAAAGCTCCCTTCCACCACATTGCAAAATCAGAATCTCGCGACTGCAATCCATAAGATCGAATGTATCAAGTCGAACAACTCGTTGCTGATCACAGGGACAAGTGATGCCATTGAACATGTCAAAACGCTGATTGCTGAATTTGATGCACCTGGAGGAGGGCCGACCGGAGCGCAAGCCTTTTTGATCTACAAACCTAAATATCTTCCCCCTGAAGAGATCGAAGCGGCATTAACCGATTTAACAGCAGATTTGGAAGCTGCCGGACTCAACGATCCCCAACTCTTCCAGGTTTTAAAGACGATGCGCTATGTCGCGCAGACGAATTCCCTCCTCTTCACAGGCAGTCAAGAAGGGCTCGACAAAGTGCAAAACCTGATCAATGGGATCGACACGAGCTCTGCACTCGGATCGATCCAAAAGATCGGTAACCTCACTTTCTTTCTGTATAAGATCCAGTATGCAACCCCCGATAAGCTGACCTCCTCTCTCAAAGCCTTTGCACAGGATTTAAAACAATCGAATATCCAGGACAAACAACTGGCCGATACGATCAACGGAGTGAAGTGGATCAAAGAGACCAACTCCCTCCTTTTCACTGGCAGTAATGACACTCTCGAGAGGATTGAACAGCTCGTTAAAAAGTTTGATATCCCCTCTCTTGGCGGTCCTGCTCCCGTGGAACGGGCTGCGCCGACCTTTATCATTTACAATCCCAAGTATATCAGCGGTGACGGGCTCATCTCTATCCTTTGCGATTTCATGCAGAACCTGATGGCATCGGGCGTTTCAGACCCTGGTCTGTTCGATGCGATCAATAACATGAAGTGGATCCCTAAGACCTCATCGCTACTCGTTTCTGGAGATAAACAGTCGATCGACAAAGTGCAGCAGCTCCTCGTCAAATTCGATATCCCAACCAAAGAAGGAGCCGTTCCTTCCATCGAATCGATCGACAATACCAGCTTTCTCGTCTACAAGCTCCAATACCACCCTGGCGACGACATCCAAATCGCACTCAAACAAGTCGCTGTCAGCCTCAGCAAAAGTGCAGCCTCACCCACCGCGCTCATCGACGCGATCAATTCCATTCAATGGATTCAGGTCACCAACTCACTCCTTTGCTCAGGCCAGCAAGATGTCCTCGTCAAACTCAGAGACCTGATCCAAAACCTCGACGTCCCTTTACGCCAGGTTTTCATCGAAGTCCTCGTCATCGAGACCACTTTGCTCAATTCCCAATCGTTTGGCTTGATGTGGGGCGGGCAAGCGCAATATTTCAATAAAGCGACACTCGGAACAGGCAATTTCCCCACCAACCAAGCCTCACAAAGTGGAAGCGGTGGACAAACGACACCCGTCGCGACATTTGCCCCCACGTTAGCGGGGATCAATGCGACGACGACACCCAAAGGGGGAATGGTCCCTTTTGTGTCGGGATTTGACCTCGGGGTGATCGGCGATATCATCATGCATAAAGGAAGATCGTTCATCTCGCTCGGCGCCCTCGTGAACGCCCTTCAGCTCGACACCGATTCCACGATCGTCTTAAACCCTAAGATCATCACCCAGGACAACCGGCAGTCCACCGTTTTTGTGGGATCTAATGTTCCTTACACAGGTTCGATCGTCAGCAACACCTCTGCCAATACCACCTCAACAGCCAACATCGAGTACCGGGATGTCGGCGTCAGCCTGACAATCACACCCATCCTCGGCGAAGGGGAAGTGGTCACCATGGATATCGTCCAGGATATCTCTGAAGTGACGAGTGGTCCAACGAATACCTCGTCACAGCAGCTGACTGGGATCACAACAAGCCACACCCACATGGAAACGCGGGTCCATGTCCCAAATAATTACTTCGTCGCCTTAAGTGGAATGATTAACGACAGCAAGACCCATTTCAGAACGGCCATCCCCTGTTTGGGGGGCCTCCCCGTCATCGGCGCCATCTTCAGCGAAAATGACCGTCTCGCCGTAAAAAACAACGTGATCATCTTTGTCCGTCCCCAAATCGTCAACTCCTACGCAGAATACAAACAAATCACTGAGCATCAAGAGTGGCAATTCAAAGACAGCGCACGCCTTCCTGTGCTGAAGGAAGAATTCGATGAAGGGATCGACCAGGTCAAACTCCCACAGAATGAGTAAATCTTTGATTATGGAATAATTTTGTCGTGAACAGAGATTTTTCTCTGTATGCTTTTACTCCCTCATGGTTAAAATAGACCCTTTTTAGCCTCTAATAATACGAATGAAGCATTTTCTCAGAACATCCCTTTGTTTATCGATCCTATTCTGCAGCTGTCAGCGGGTACCCGATAAGATCGAACCCACTTTGAGCTACGCCGTCCAAGATAGATACCTCCTTTCCCTACCCTCCCCATTTCCCCCTCTAACTGAAGAGGAACAAGCTCAAAACTGGGGACGAGAGATGCAAATCGGCCTTGCCTTTGCCCATCAGTTAGACCTCTATCAGGCCATCACTGCATTTAAACGGAGCGCCTTCCTCATCCCCCCCGAAGAAAAAGCACGCGCCCTCGAGATCCAGTATGAAATCCTCCTCTGCTATTATATGGGAAAAAAATGGAACGAGGTGATCTATACCTTTGACCACAGCCAGCTACGCTATGCCGATCAAAGTTTCCCCGCCCTCCACGACCTGCTATTGATTTTATACGAGACCTACCAACAAGAAAAAATGGACTCCAAAGCCCAGCAAATCTACCAGTTCTTCCAGCAAAACTATCCCGATGAAGCAGACAAACTCATCCTCTCAAGCGCACTCATGCAAGGGGAGCTCCCCCTCCTCGAGAAGATCGCCCACACCCCTCCCCCAAAACCCTACCTGGAAGATCTTCTGACCCACTATGAAGCACAAAAAAAATCAGTGGGCAAAGCGCAAGGACTGAACGCCCTCCTCCCCGGAGCCGGCTACCTCTACCTCGGCCAAAAACAGTCCGCCACCACTGCCTTTTTCCTCAACGGCATCTTCATCGCCGCCTCCGCCTACTTTTTCGTACAAGGCAACATCGCTGCCGGCGTCATCTTCACCAGTTTTGAGGCAGGATGGTACTTTGGAGGGATTTATGGTGCAGGGCTTGAAGCCAAGGCTTATAATGAACGGCTTTACGAATCGATGGCTACCCCGATGATGAACCGGGAAAAGTTATTCCCCGCCCTGATGCTCCACTATGCGTTTTAAGCTCATTTTTCTCTTCTCGTTACCCATCCTGATCCACGCCCTTCCCGGCTACTATGAACCCTGGGGAAAAGATACCGACTTGCACTTCGCCCCACCCCAAATCCAGGAAGCCAAGCCACCCCACGCACTTCCCGTCCGCATCGCCGAACAGATCATCCTCTTCCACCAAAATGTCCTTTCTCCCGTCGATGGACCGAGGAGCCACTTCCGGCCAAGCTCCTCCAGCTACATGATGCAATCGATGCAAAAGCACGGCTTCATCAAGGGCTTCTTGATGGGCTGCGACCGTTTAATGAGGGAAAATAGTGATGATTGGGTCTACCGCAAGATCGAAACTGAAGGGAAACTCTTCAAGTACGATCCTGTTAGATGATCTGGTGCTGGCTTTTAAATGATTTCAATGATCTCGGAGGGCATTACGCGTGCGTAATACTTATGTAATAAGTATCGGTTCTTCGGATGATGGATCTTTCGGCAACCTACTACCAACATTAGATGTGGATATGTTGCGGTTAGGTAATTTTTCACGGATTGCTTCATAGGCTTTCTGGACTGTCTCAATGTCGGGTCGCTTCTCTTGATCAACTTGAATCAATGATTTTAAAAATTCATGAATTTCTATTTCTATAAGGTCAGCATTTTCATTCGGTTTTGCAATTTCGAATTTTTTATCAATGTCTTCTTGTGTATAGTTCCCTATAATCTTCATATATTCTTCTGCCTCAGAAGTTCCTATTTGCAAATTTTTTAAATATTCTTCTATCTCAGCAGGTTTCATGCCGTTTTCTTTTAAATGCTTTTTCCATTCTAAATGAGCTTTCTCTTTTAAATTAGCCACAATTGTGTCTGCACGAGCCGATTCCTCCTCGAAGAAAAATTTACCATAATGCAACTCATATAAAGTTAATCCCATAGACCATATGTCAAACTTTTGCGTAATTTTTTTGTCGCCCATCATACCAAAAATTTTTCTTATTGCTTCAGGTGGTACATACAAAGGAGTTCCTGCATTTTTATTTATTCCTTCTATGTCATCTACCCTAACTACCAAGTCAAGATCAGCAACCACTGCCCGATCGTCATTTACAAGAATATTTGCAGGTTTTATGTCTCTATGAATTAAATCTTCTTTATGGACTTCACAAAGACCGTTTATCATTCCACTGCCCCAAGTCATTTGAACGTCGAGCGGAATTTTATCGGTTATGTAAGAAACAATTCCCAATTTTTCGTCCTTTATTTTTATTTTCGAAGACAAACTGCCATTGAAAATTTCTCCAATAAGAAAACATGTTTTTTCGAAAATGTTTTTTTCGATAAATAAAGTGTCAATTTTCATTATGGATTTATATTTTCCAAGTTGATTTTCATCAAATATTCTATATTCTCTTTTAATTCCTCGTACTGATCGTAAATTATTATCACTATCTTCAGCGATTATATTTAAACCGATTGCAACAGGTCTGTTAAATGATAAATCCCAACCATTAAAAACTGATTTAGCCGCACCTTTACCTAATGGTTTCACGCTCTTACCCTTAAATATTGCATACCAATGGTTGTTATGGTCTCTCATTAATAACAAGCTCCGTGAAAATGGAAGCTGACCATTTTTAATAAATATATTATTTAATTTTATTATTTTAGATTGAATCAAATTTGTTGTATTAGCCTTAGGAAACTCAAGTTCATTAATAATATTTTTAAAATCTCTTATTTCAAAATTCTGTTCTTTTTGAAAAGTTTCAAGTGCATCACAAAGAGTTTCTTTATCTACTATATTATTTTTATATCCAAAACTTTCATATCTTTTATTATTAACATCAGTATTTAAAGTTTTAAATGATTCGTATCCCTCAATTTGATTGACTAATGCTTTCGCTTCTTTTATTTTATCCTGACCTGTCTTAGATCCGAAAATACTTTTAAACACCTTTTGAATACCATGAAGAATACGCCCACCCAATGTTTTGTAAAAGCCTTCTTCACTGTTAATGAATACATTGCATATTTCTTTTGTAAATAATAATTTGCATGTTTCTTTTGCATAGAAATTTTGATAAGCAGATTCCTCGCACTCTTTACTCATCATACGACGATCATGAAGAAGATGATTTTTAAAATTCTCAAAAGATTCTCGAGGGTTTTTAAATTTCTCAAACAATTCACTGCATTTCTTCATTTGAGAATCCAGTGTGCCGCCAGCATCTTTTAATTCTCGATATATGTTTTCAAATGTTTTTCGCTTGCGTCGATCAGTAGGTGAAGTGAAGTTCGAGGGAGCTGCTGCTACTTCTGTTTGTTTAATGCTAATGCTCATTAGTTTACCGCTTGTTATAACTTTATATTATTTTTATCTTATATACTAAATATTAACATATTTTTAATTAAAAATGAACAATTTACTTAAAATTTAAAAAATAAATTTATATTTATAATTAACAAGAATTTTTAACTACTTAAACCACTTAAAATTAGTTACTTATCTAATTCTAATAAAAATGAGCTGATCAACATGAAAAAAAACGCTGTTAAATAATCAAACGTTGTTCTATAGTAAACAAAAGGAAAGAAGCTGTCATGGGATGTAAAGAGAGGCGTGAGAAGGAAAAAGAGGTGATGAAACAGCGGATTTTGGACGCGGCGATGGAGCTTGTCGATAAAAAAGGTCTTGGGGCCTTGACAATACGCTGCCTGGCGGAGCAAATCGAGTATAGTCCGTCCATGATTTATGAGTATTTTGAAGATAAGGAGCTCATCTGCAAAGAGTTATGCACACAAATTTGCTGCGAGCTTTTAAACGCCTTGAAAAATGTTCCTTCCAAAACCAATCCTGAGGAGTATCTTTTAGGCTTAATCGATGCAAATGTCGATTTTCTAAGCAAAAGACCTCAAGGAATCGAACTTTTGACGGGTGTGTGTTTTGGCTCAGATCCTTCACAAACCCCTAAAGAGTTTTTAGAAGCGATGGAGTTATATACCCAGGCGCTCAAGGGATGCCATTGCAAACATCTTCAGACGGCAAAAGAGCTCGAAGAAGCCCTCGATGTGATCCGTTCGTTACATGTGGGGATGATGACACTTTCTAAATACCAAACTTCCAGTGTGGAACTGAAACGGATTGGAAATAGTTTGGAAAACGGAGTCTGTGCACTCTTAAGAGGCTGGGGAAATTAGAGTCTGTCTGCGATCTTGGTTATTTTGATTTTTGATGGATTTTTCTTTTGGCTTTGATTCTATTCCGCAGGACATAGTTAAGTTAACTAGGCCAAGGAATAGAATCAAAGCCAAAAGAAAAAGGCGCAAAAAGCAATTAACCAAGATCGCAGACAGACTCTTAATCAAAAACAAGGAGAAAAAATATGGATTGCGGTACACAAAAATGTTGCGGATCATCAAAGTCTGCATCTTTACCTGTAAAGGGATATGGAAAAATCGACACCAATGGGCTCATGAACTTGATCTCATCTGGCGTTCCGCTCACTATCCTCGATGCGCGGGGCGGAAAATATGACGATGGTAAGCGGATTGGTTCTGCACGGACCTTGTCGTATGAAGCGACAAAGGAGCAAGTGGTTCAAGCCATCCCGACACAACACTCATTGATCGTCGTGTATTGTAGCAACCTCCAATGCCCTGCTAGCAGCCATCTGGCAAAACGGCTTTCAGAGTTCGGTTATTCGAATATCTTAAAGTACGGTGAAGGGATCCAGGAATGGATCGATGCGGGACATCCGATTCGTGAAGAGCGGTGTTGTTAAGCATAAGGGGCAGCATGAGCTGCTCCTTAAAAATAAGAGGGATCCAATGATGCGAGCTGCTCTTCTGTGAGTGGCTCCTCTTCAAAGACAAACTCTTCGGGTAGCAATTCAGACTCGTGTTGGGGTGGTGGGGTCGACTCTGTCTGTTCTTTTTTAGTATTTCTCCCTTTAAGGAAAAATTGGATCGGAGCGCCTAGAAAACCATAGGCCTCTCGAAATTGATGGATTAAATACTTCTTATAAGTGTCCAGCATCAATTTTGGGTTGTTGACAAAGAGCACAAATCGGGGGGGGTGGACGTCGACTTGCGCCAAATAAAAAATCCGGAGCCGTTTGCCATCCAACATCGGTGGATGGTACTTTTGAACGGCTTTTTCGACAAATTTGTTGAGCTGTCCGGTCGTGACCCGTCGGTTTTGCTGTTCATGGACCTCTTTGACTGTTTTAAATAAGCCGTCGAGATTCCTTCCCGTTTTTCCAGAGACAAACAATAGCGGGCAATGATTTAAAAATGGGGTGTCGATCTCAAAACTTTTACGGCAATGTTCCATGCGGAACCCTTTGACGAGGTCCCATTTGTTGAAAAGGACGATGCACCCTTTTCCCTGCATCTCGATTTCACGGGCGATCTGCTTTTCCTGCGTTGTTATCCCTCGATCGGCATCGACGATGAGCACACAGACATCAGCGCGCTCTAGCGCTCGCTGCGTGCGCACAGCGGCAAACTTCTCGACGACATCCCGTTCAGCAGATTTCCGGCGAATGCCAGCGGTATCGATCAGAGTGAATCGACTCTCTCCGGCAAGAACTTCGATATCGACACTATCGCGAGTAGTGCCTGCAATCGGGCTGACGACACATCGCTCTTCATTGAGCAGGTAATTGACAATGGTCGATTTACCGACGTTCGGGCGACCGATGATGGCGACGTGAATCGTTTCATTTTTCGTCGCTTCCTCTTCAGAAAAATGGACGCTTTTGAATGCCTCTTCTAAAAGCTCGGCAATCTGAAAGTTCTGAGTCGCAGAAACAGCGACAACCTTGTTGATCCCAAGGGAGTAGAAGGGATAGAGGAGGTCCATCCTAGAGCGGTCATCAGTTTTATTCACAGCCAAAACGAGAGGCTTTCCAGTGCGTAGAAGCAGGCGTGCGACAAACTCGTCAAGAGCTGTGATCCCCACTGTCGCATCGACGACCATGACAATGACATCGGCCTCTTCAATGGCGATTTCAGCTTGACGACGGATCTCTTCCTGGAAGAGCACTTCAGACTGGGGATTGATCCCACCTGTGTCGATCACCTCAAACGCCTTTCCAAAAAAATCGGCATCAGCGTAAAGACGGTCGCGAGTGACCCCTTCCATCTCATCGACAATCGCAATCCTTTTTTTGCTGATCCGATTGAACAGTGCTGATTTTCCGACATTTGGTCGCCCGACCAACGCCAACTTGATAGGTTTACTCATGCAGTAATTCTCTTATAGATTAAGGGAAGAAGGGTACTCGATCTGGGATTAAAATGCCACAGACGATAATTATTATTTTAAAAAAGTTTTTCGCAAGATCTTTACAGGAAGTGATAAAATTATATATAGTACCCGGCTGTAACTGAATAAAAGGAATTTAGCATGGCAATCCCTCCAGTTTATTACTATACATCCCAGAATTATCAGCTGCGGCTGGAATCTTACGAGCCAAAAGAGAAGCCCTTTTCTTTCGATAGTTTTAATGAAAAGTATAAGGGGAAAAAATTTTACAACATCTCCCAGCTGGATCAGGCTGATAAATTTATGCTCGGCGAGCATCCTGGTGGTAAAAAGAGCAATCCGACCAATGGGGAATTCATCTCTTTTCTGGCTTCCCAATTTCTAGTGATTCTGTTCGTAGAAGGACGGGAATGCATGGTAGAGATTCAAGATCAATCGACCATTCAAAGGCTCATGAATAGACTATGTATCGCTCCAGAAGTGTGTAACAAAATACGTTTTTTCGGCTGGGATGCCACTCAAGAGATCGAGAAAGCTTTCCAATTGCAAAACAAACTTTTCGAGTGCGCCTCTGTCTTGCAAATCAACGATCAAATGATCAATCTCATTAAAGATCAGATACCTGGTCTGATGGATGGAGATATCGACCGATCACTGTTACCCAAAGCATTAACAATGTGGATATCGGTTTTAGAAGACAATTTTCCCAAAGTGAAGGAGTCCTGCGAAAAGATACAGACATTGCAGCTACAGCTCGATGCCGAAATCATCAACACTTTCCCTGTGCGGACAGAGAAGATGATTTCTTCCCTGCAACAAGCGGATGGATTGATTCTTACCTCGACTAGCGAAATTAAAATGGTATGGACTTGCTGGGAAGGGCATTTAAGAGACCTGCGCAAGGATCTGGAAAATCTCGATCCATTGCGTGATGAACTTCATAAACATAAAGCCGTAGCGATGGCACCCTACCAAATAGACAAGGTAGAGGAATACAGTTTTGAAGAACAACGTCGCCTAATAACAGATGGCAAAATGGGGAAGAATTATGGGATGTTAAATCTTGACCCCGAACAATTCCTTGCAGAGTGGGAATACACCATCGATCTGCTTAAAAGGCAAAAAGAAAGATCATAATTTGATCAATGGCTCATATTGCTTTGACAATTTGTATTTTCGTCCCCTAAACGACGGATCGACGATCTCTAAAAAGCCATTTTCGACCCAGGTGGCACAGAGCGCAGCGCTTGTACGTGGTTTAAAACCAAATAATTCACCGATTTGACGGCTTGTGATTGTCTCAAATTCTTGAAATAACTGTAACGCTTTGCGTTGTCGTGGATCAAGTTTTCTGATGAGGGCACTTTGATCGGGTGAACCTTGGGCATCAGCTTCCGTCATCCTTTTCAGCACATTTTCAAATGAAACAGCCATTCCCTCAACAAAGTACTCAACCCATTTTGTGATATCGGATTCGGCTCGTCCCAGATAGTAATTGTGAGAGTCACCGATGCTAATTGCATCGTAATAGGCTCCTAAATTGCGAGCATAATATTCTTCTAATGAATAAAGCCCTTTCAAGTCGTAACCTCCAAGGTGTAAGACGAATGTGGTGAGCAGCCTGGCCGTTCTTCCATTCCCATCATAATAGGGATGGATGGTGGCAAACTGATAATGGGCGATGCCTGAAACCACTGGACAAGGGAGCTCGCCGTTTTTATTGATCCAGGCCACCATTCCTTTCATGAGGTCTTTCACATCCTTAGCTTCTGGGGGCATATATACTGGTTCCACTTCAATCGTGTAATCGCTTTTGGCTTTGGCATCCCCACTTACGGGCCTTGTGCCAAGGCCCTTTAACGCCGCTTGCATCGAACATGTGCAGCTGCGCACATGTTCTGCTTCTGCGACGTTAAAATTGGGGCGCCAAAGCCAAAATCGATCGACGATTGAAGTGTCGCCAGTATAGACAACGGTCCTTGTTCTCCCATCACGAATGACATTTTGCCCGTCTCGATACTCTGTGGGCTTTACGTTCATTTTACCACCAGCCATCACAAGGGCATGCAGAGTTTGAATCATTTTTTCTGTGACATGTGCTCCTGCAGCTGCCCATTTTTCCACTTGAGTTAGGGCAGCATAGTAACCCTTTACTTCATCTTCATCCCGTTCACGCCCTGGGAAATGGCCCTCATGCTTTAAAATCTCTTTCACTTGATCTGGCCCCAGCCGATTACCTTCAATCATTGTGGAATAATGAGTGGTAAATAGACGTGCCGTCTCTCTTAAAGAACTCAGTACCTTTGGTGTCAAAGGTAAATGGGATACTTTTTCCTTTGCTGCCTCAATCCGCATAAGGCAGCTCATGATTTTTGGGGTAATCGCATACTTCGGCTCAAATTTTATCGGCATATTATCTGCACTTTATCTGCATCGTGTATATCTACATTATGCAGATAAAATGCAGATAAAGCAAGGGGCTCCTTTTTTAAGGATAGATATAAGTATCTAAGAATAAGCAGCTTAAACTAATTGGGATAAAAAAGTTTTCGCTGGGACGAGGAGGGGACCTTTTTCACTGAAACAATCTTTATCAACAAAGGGGAGATCGAAGGCGACCTGGAATGCATGAGGGGCGTTTGTTTCCTTTTGAAAATGGTAGAGAGCAGGTGAGAGCCCTTTTGCTTTGGTTTTTACTTCGACCAGGAACCAAATCAAGCCATTCCTGGTCACTGCAAAATCGGTCTCTACTTTGTCTTTCGTCCTCAAATAATAGAGGCCAAAATCTCCAAGTCCCTGATCGGACCAGAAATGGACGGCTTTGAGCAAGTGGCTTGCGATGAGATTTTCATGACGATGTCCCTCATCGTCGATGAGCGCCCAATCCCAGAGGTAAAGTTTTGGTTCTTTTAAAAGAGAGCGGGTAATGTTTTTGGACCAGGGTTGGATCGAAAAACAGTAGTAAAAAGATTTTAAAACCTCGATCCACCGCCGGATCGTATCGATCGAAACACCCACCTTTTTTGATAAGGATTGGTAATCCATCGCCTGTGCTGCCTGGCTGCGCAAAATCTCTGCGAGAAGCTCGAGTTCAGCGAGTTCCTGGATTCTCGTTGAATCCCGAATATCTTCACGAAAGAGCTGGTCTTTCCGGATCGATTGCCACCTTTGAGAAAACGTATCTGAACGTTGGACAAAAGGCTCTGGAAATCCTCCGTGGTGCAATAGCGCTGTCCAATCTTCCTCAGTAATAGGGAGAGGTTGTTTTCGGATCTCTCCTTTAAAAAATTGAGGAGAGGCAATTTCTCCTACAGAAAGGGGATGAATTCGATAATAAAAATAACGGCCCATCAGACTATCGCCCCCTTTTTTGTAGACGTTGAGTCTGGCGCTTCCAGTGACGATGATCTTCGTTTTTTTCTCGTAGCTATCGAAGAAGCCTTTTAAAAAATTTTTCCACTTACCAAACTTGTGGATCTCATCAAAAATAAGAAGTGGGATTTCGTCGGAAAGCTCCAAAAGTCCGCTTTGCTGGGCAATCGCATGCGGCCCTTCTAAAAACAGAAGTCTCTCTGCCGGATTGTCCCAATTGAAATAGAAATGTCGCTTCCACCCTGTCGCGGCTTCTAAACTCACAGTTGTTTTACCAACTTGTCTGGGCCCCATCAAAAAAATCATTTGACGAAGCTCTGAAAGGTGACGGGTGACGACTTCATGGTAAATTCTGCGCATACGACCATAATACGATAGGTCGTATTTTAGTCGCGACTATTTTACGATGTATCGTATTTTGGTCGGATCAATCCCCTGTCACGTCTTTATTGACGAGCGCTAAGAGTTGAAGGAGCTCTTCCCGATCTAACCCTTTGATTTGGTCTTGCTCGTCGAAGCCGATCACCCCTTCGATCAAGGATTTCTTTTTTTCGATCAGGCGATGGATATGCTCTTCAATGGTCCCTTTTGTGACGAGTTTAAAGACTTGGACGCCTCGGTTCTGGCCGATCCGATGGACCCGGTCGGTCGCTTGATTTTCGCGAGCGGGATTCCACCACCTGTCGTAGTGGATCACTACGGAGGCGGAGACGAGATCGACACCGACACCGACTGCTTGAAGGGAAGCGAGAAAAACTTCACACTTGGGATCGTTGCGGAAATTGTCGAGTTGCTCTTTCCGATTGCGGGTCGAACCACGGATCCCTGCATAGCCGATGTGATGATCTTTTAAATGGACCTCCATCATGTCGAGCATGTCGAGGTATTGGGAAAAAACGACGAGTTTTTGGCCACTGTCGCGAACTTCATTCAATAACTCGATGAATAGATCCCATTTTCCCGATTTGTGCTTTTGAAACTCGCTGTATTGTTTAGTGATGAGACAAGGATGGTCACAGATTTGTTTTAGAGCGGAGAGGAGTGCAAAGACATGGAGATACTGGACGGGCTTGGTTGGATTTTCGAGATCTACCATCAACGATTCTCTTTGCAACATGAATGTTTTCTTGTAGAGCTCCCGCTGCTCATCTGAGAGATCGCAATAGGCGATCTCCTCGATCTTTTCTGGCAATTCGAGGAGAACTTCCGATTTCTTTCTGCGCAAAATGAAGGGCTTGATCAATCTGGAAAGGAGGGCTTTTTTCTCAGCGTCCTGATTTTTTTCAATCGGATTGACGAAGAGCTCTTTAAAATACGCCTCGTGGGGAAAATAATCGGGGATGATCACATCGAAGAGGGCTTTTAATTCGAGCAACCTATTTTCGATCGGCGTTCCAGTCAGGCCAAGGCGCATACTCGCTTTTATTTTCTTAAGGGCTTTATGGGTTTGCGACTGGGCATTTTTAGCGATTTGCAATTCATCGAAAATGGCGATTTCGAATTCGATCTCTGAGAGGGCCTGTTTTTCACTGCGCAGAGTTCCGTAAGAGGTGACTAAAATATCGACGTTTTCATGGAAAGATTCGAGATTGCGGCTAATGCCGTAGAAAACGAGGACGGGGATATCGGGAAGGAAATTTTTAAGCAGTTCTTCCCAGTGATAAATCACTGAAGTGGGACAGACGACGAGAATTTTTCCTCCCGTCCCCCCTCTATTTTTGACTGCTGCGATGAGTCCCATCGCCTGGTGTGTCTTTCCGAGGCCCATTTCATCGCAGAGGAGGGCAGAGAGCCCATGGAGATACATGAACCACAACCAGCGTACACCGACTTCCTGATAGGAGCGGAGATCACTCTTAAATCCTGAGAGATCGATCAGCTGATCGGTTTTAAAAGAGGTGAGTTTTTCAATCAGCTCTCGAGTTTCATTTTCTACAGCCGATGTTCCAAGGGGTGGTCTTAAATCTTCGAACACGGTGAGGCGGAGCCATTCCAACGTCGATATCTGAAGCTGCTTTCCGTCTTTAAACCATCTTCTTTTAGGGATGTTTTTAAGCCAATTAAACCGGGGTACTTTCAATAGGAGGAGTCCTGCCGGGGTGAATATGAACCGTTTATTCTCTTGCACAGCTTGCCAGACATCGAAGAGTTCGACACTGCCGATTTCAGTTTCTAAAGTTCCTTCCAACAGCCAATCGGTGGCTTTTTCCTTACCCTTTTTTTGTAACTCGTGAACTCTTAAAAAAAGATCTTTCGGTTTTTTCAATTCGTTTTGAATGAAAAAAATGCACGGTCTGATCGCATCGAGCTCATACATGACAAAATAAATCTCATCGCTGGCCGAGATGATCTTTTCTCTGACATACGCCTCTGGGATCCGTTTCTCATAAGGGATCTCACAAAAGCCTTCCCCTTCGACATAGGTGTATTCGCCAAAGATCTGGACTTTGGAAGGATTATAGGGGGGATAGAATTGGAAATGGGGACGGACGACGATACGGTGCTCCTCATTTAAAAAAATCTCTAGCCCGCTTTTTTCTAATGGACATTTACTCGAGAAAAAATCTTTAAGGGATTGGAGTTCTTCTCGATGGATACGGAGGAATGAGGAGATATCTGACTTTGGGACGGTTGTCCCTGGACGGATCAATGATCCCCCACGTCCCACTCTTTTGGCGAAGAACCCTTTTCCCCTGAGATAGACCCACTCTCCAAAATCGATAATCTCTTCTCCGGCATCCATGAGTTCGATCGAAGCTTCAAATCGCAAAGATCCTTCCTTGGAGACAAAGAAGTTCAGCTGCGATTCGATAGTATAAACGTGTGTCTGAAATCCATCGAATCCTCCGAGCCAGACACGGTGGCGGTTGATAAAATCGTTCATCTGATTTCTGGAAATCACTTTCTCAACACCTTCCAACAAGAGGTTTTCCAAGAGGTAAAATCCTTTCTCCTGAACGAACACCCAGGGCCCAAAATAAGCAGAATCTGTTTTTTGCAGATCCCCCTTTTCAAGGGCATAGCAGCTGATATGTAAATTTTCTCCTGCATCGAAATGGATCTGATATTGGGCTTTGATGCTGTCTAAATGGATTTTGGTGCCGGTGAGATATTTTTGCAGGATGAGGGGGTGTTTGTGGAGGACAGATTTGACCTTTTCCTGGGGGATTTCATCCTGTTTGAAAATGGGATCGATGGTTCTCGGAAAAAAACCTTTTTTAGGAACATATAACCATTCACCCACCTCCATCCCACTCGATTCTTCATGAGCAAGGGGGGTCTCATGCGACATGAGGGGCCTTTTTTCAATCTGGAAAAGCCTTTTTTTAACATCGTAATGGATCGCTTGAATCTTATACTCTTGGAATTCATACACTGGCAGAGGGGATTTGACAGTGCTCAGCGCAGGGATGAGTAGAGACCAATTGACCTCTGCGATGTAAAAACTGACAGAAAGGGAAGGGAACTGGATATCGATCCAATGGGGCAACCCTGTTCCCCCATTTTTAAACTCGATGAGGTACTTTTCATCGTTTTCCTGCATCGACATCATCCATTTGGCCAGGTCGGCCCAAAAGGAGAGTTCATATTGCAATTGATGGCTAGGCCTGCCCTCTTTCCAAAGAGAGATCTCCTCTTGGGGCAAGTTGGAAAATTTGAGAGAGGTCTCTTCCGTCTCCACAACCCGGTTGAGTAGGATTTCTTGAAGCCGCTTTTTTCCTTTAGGGGTCATTCCTTTCACGGAAAAAAGGATTTTTCCAGTCACTGACTGAGCTTCAAAGATTTGATTTTTTCTTTTAAGCACTGAGGCAGTATAGCCATGACGCCTACAGGCCATCTGGCAAAGAGAGTTCCACAAACAAGCTCGAAAACGGACATGGAGAGGGGGGGTTGAGCCGTTGAAAATTTTTTGATAGGCAGCAGCGAGGTGGACACATGATTTTGTCTTTTCTGCCTCTTCACAGCTGCAAAAGCAATCGAGGATATGCCCTTCATCATCGAGCTGAAAAAAAGGCCAATACCTCCCTTTTTTTTTCAAATCACCAACTTCAGCCTGGTAGGTCCCCTCTGAAAATAGGACTTGCTCAACCTTGCCCGCTTGAAGCAAAGCTTTACCTGCTAACATATCCTTTTTAGACAGCAAATGAGCTTCCATGAATCCTTTTAGAACGTGAGGAGTTATACGATACCTTCAACACAAGCATGCCTTGATGGAATTAACTTTTCAAATCTTTTGCCTCTCGACCAAGGCGCATTGGAAAGATATCATTCAATCACAGAGGGGAACAGGAGACACAGAGGAACACAGAGATTAAAAACATCCTAATTTTTTCGCGAGAGCGAAAAAATTAGAGTCTTCATTTTTTGCTCTCGCAAAAAATGAAAAACTTAAAGCTCTGTGTCTCTGTGATCTCTGTGTAAATTTAAAAAAAGTCTTTTCAATGTCTAGTGCCCTGACCTCTCGACACAAACTCCGATTAAGCTTAGGATATATTTTTCTAAGAGGATTAATCCCATTTCACAATGAGAGCGGTTTCTTCATTCCTCATTTTACTCTTTTTGCCTTTCCTATGCTGCTGTCAAAGCTCCAGCAGTGGGTGCAACGTTGGCATGGATGCGAGTTGGTACCCCTTGGAATTTGGAATTCGAGATAATAGTGTGACCGCTTTTTCCACAGAACTTCTCACAGAAATCGGCAAAACCGAAAAGATCCCTTTTGTAAAATTTACAGTGAATTGGGATGATTTGATGGACGGGCTGCAAAAGGATAAATACAAAGCCATTCTCTCGTCGATGTCTCCCTATATCTTCAATATGACCTCGTTCGACTTTTCCGATATTTATCTGCCGCTTGGACCGGTCCTTGTCGTCCCTGTTCCGTCGACGATCGACTCCCTCGATCAATTGGATGGAAAAGAGATCGCCGTCATTTCTGGCTCTGGAGACGATCTGATTTTAGAGAAGAGCAAAGGGGTCATCATCCGCTATTACGATTCGATTCCAAAGGCCTTGAACGATAGCCTTATCGGAACCGTCGATGGGGCCATCGTCGATCTCCTTACCGCAACGGCATTTTGCCGCGATCTCTATCAAGATCAACTCAAAATCGCGACGCCTCCATTGAATGACGAGGGGTTAAGGTTGATCACAAAATACAAGGGCGCACCCCAGCTGATTAAAAAATTCAATGGGGGTCTTAAGAAAATGAAAAAAAACGGCTCTTACGCCAAACTTCTCGACAAATGGGGATTACAAGAATCTACCCCTTCAAAAAAAGGATGACTATTCGGCTTGGTTCAAACATGGGTAACAAACGGTATGTATAAATCTAAGGTTGATTTGAAGATTTAGCACCACAGAGAGCACAGAGGTCACAGAGGAAGAAAAAAATATAAATTTCCCCCTCTTCCTCTGTGCTCTCTGTGGTGCTAAATCTTCTACTGTCACCTGAGTTACCTTGTTTTCAATGCTGATTATTCTGTCTCAAATACAAAGGGGACGCCTTGTTCTTTGAAGAGCTGTTGCTCCTTCTTGAAATACTTATCGGCGAGCTGTTTGAACCCCCCTTCTGCGCGGAAATTTTTTAAAAATGCATTCACATTCGCTTTTAATTCAGGGTCTAATTTACGGATGCCCATGGCCCAATTCTCTTTGACAAAGGGTTGGAGATTGGCTTTCGTCTCTTGCGGATACTTTTGCCAGTTTCTCAAGACGGAGAACTGATCGTAAATGAAGGCGCTCGCCTTGCCCTGAACCACTTCGAGCACGCATGTCGCTTCCCTGTCCAATGACATCACCTTGGCCTGTTTAATATTTTTGAGGGCATAGCTCTCTCCAGTGGTCCCAAGCTTGACGACGAGGGTGTTTCCCACTTTATCGATTTCTGCAAGGGTACTGCCAGAGATCTTCCGATTGATGAGGAGGCAGAGTCCAGTCGACAAGTAGGGATTGGAAAAATCGATCGATCCTTCCCTTTCAGGAGTCACTGTCATCGAAGAGAGGATGAGATCGATTTTGCCCGTTTTCAGAGAGGGGATCAGTCCTACAAAAGGGATATTGTCGATTTTGACCTCGCGGCCTAAGTACTCGCCCAGGGCATAGGCGAGATCGACACTGACTCCGCTGGGTTTTCCCTGCGCGTCCAATGTCTCGAAGGGGGGATAGGAGAGCTCCATCCCGACGATGAGGGGTTCCATCTGTGCAGAGAGGGAGGAAAAAGCGGCAGTAAATAAAAGTAAAAGTGTTTTCATCAATATTTAAGAACTTTAGAAAAGTAATCGATGACAGGTAGAGTCTTAGGACGGAGAAATAATTCTTCAACCGGCCCCGATTCGATCAACCGACCTCGTTCCATGAAGGCTACCCGATCGGCGATTTTTCGTAAAAAGCTCATATGGTGGCTGGCGAGGATAAACGCGATCCCTTCTTCTTTTAGCTCGCAGATCAAATCGAACACCTCGGAGGTCATGAGTGGGTCCAAAGCAGAGGTGGGCTCATCGAGGAGGAGGAGAGAGGGTTTTCTCGCGACGGCACGGATGATCGCCACGCGCTGACATTGTCCGCCCGAGAGTTCGTGGGGTTTTTTATCGGAGTGGGAAAGGAGGTCAAACCTCTTGAGGAGCTTTCTCCCTTCTTCTTCCGCCCGGGGCTTGGTATAACCATGGACTCGGTAGAGGGGCAAGATGATATTTTCTAAAGCAGAGAGATGGGGAAATAAATTCCAGGATTGGAAAACGATGCCGAGCGAGCGGCGGTGTTGCAGCAATCGCTTCGAATCATCGAATGGAATTTTCTGATCCCCGAGTGCAATTGTTCCCTCATCTGGAATCAAAAGACCGGCGATCACTTTGAGAAATGTCGATTTTCCCCCTCCAGAAGGACCGATGATGCCGAGAGCTTTAAAATCGACAGAATAATCGATATCGTCGAGGATCAGATGTCCTCCTATCGATTTTTTGAGGTGGACGATATCAAGATTCATGACGGCTTCTCTTCTCAAGAATTTTACTGAATAAAGAGATGGGAAAAGTCAATAGGAGATAGCCGATCGCTAAAGGAAAATAACATTCGAGCGTGCTAAAGGAGGCACTACTGACCTGCTGTGCGGCGTAGGTGAACTCGCTGATCCCTAAAATCGAAAGAAGGGAGGAATCTTTGATGATAGAAGCAAATTGCCCAGCTAGCGGGGGGAGGATTTGTCGGATCGAAATGGGATAGATCACATAACGGTAAGTCTGCCAGCTCGTCAAACCGATAGCGGTTGCCGATTCGAGCATTGTTTTGCGGATATTTTCGATGCCGGAACGGAAAATCTCTGCGATGTAAGCTCCGCTGAATAGGGAAAGTGTGATGATACCGACGAGAAACCGGTTTTCAAGCTTTAGCGCCGCAGCGACGATGTAAAAGAAAAAAAGCAATTGTACAAGAAGAGGAGTTCCTCGGATCAACTCGATGTAAATTTGAGCAAAGTAACTGAAAATTAAAATTTTAGAGCGGCGCAGAAGGCTCGTGACAAGACCGATCAATGAGCTTAAAACCAGACTGGCAAGCGAGATAAGGATCGTCGTTTCCCACCCCCGCAAAAAAACAGCCCGATATTTTAAAAGAACATCCCAATGGTAGACTTGGGTAAAAAAGACAAAGCAAAAAAAAAGGCTCAAAAAAGCAAAGATAAGCAAAAAATTAAATGCTCTGATCAGAAAGGAGGGGCTGTAAGAGGAGAAAAGATGCGTTAGAAAATTCGGCATTTATCGTGTTCACTGTATTCAGCGCGAACCCTTTCGAGTTCTTCTTTACCGACAGGGCAGCGGTCGAGATTCCAGACGAGTTTAGCATAGTTATTGATAGACTCGTCTGTAGAGAATTTCCCCATCGCTGCGATGTTATGGAGCGCATATGTCGCCCATTTTGCAGGATCGAGGTAAAACTCTTCCACTTTTTTTTGGACGTCGTAATAGTTTTGCAGGTCGTTTAAGACAAAGTAGCGATCTGCTTGCCCGTCAAATGGATTCTCCAATAAATGCTGGTAGAGACTGCTATGTGTTTGATGTTCTGCATCGTTCTCGGCAAAGGTGCGATTGCGAAGGGAATCGAGTGCAATGCGGATCGCTGGGTTATGCATATAGATTTCCCAAGGATTATAGCTATCTGAAGTACGGAGCTTTCCATTCTCTTCTGCTGTTTTGCCAAATCCAAAGGGCCACCAGTGATCGGTGATCTGCTGATGCATTTCAATATTGGCGCCATCTTCGGTCCCAATGGTGAGGGCACCGTTCATCGCAAGTTTCATATTTCCCGTTCCCGAAGCTTCCATGCCCGCTACCGAAATCTGTTCAGAGAGATCTGCAGCAGGGATGATCAGCTCGGCGCGGGAAACATTATAATTTTCGACGAAAATGAGATTGAGCTTCTGATTCACCTGGGGGTCATTATTAATCTTGCGGGAGACACAGCAGATGAGGTGGATGATATTTTTAGCAACCTCATAACCTGGGGCAGCTTTCCCTGCGAATAACACCATCCTTTTGATCTTTCGGGCATTGGGATCGCTTTTAAGTTCAAAATAGAGCATGATGACGTGGAGGAGATTCATGAATTGCCTTTTATATTCATGCAGCCGTTTGACCTGGACATCGATAAGGGCTGTTTCATCGAGGGTAGAATAATAGCCGATCAGTCTACCCTTCCCATCCCGCAAAGGATTTTTTTCACGGAGATATTCGATCAAAGCCCGTTTGTTTTCTTGTTTGATCGCATAAAATTCTCGATGGCTTTCAGGATCTTCAGCAAATTTTGCCAGCTCCTGGATGTGAGTAAAATTGAGAATCCACTCTTTCCCGATCCGCTTTGAAATAAAAAGAGCGAGTTTTGGATTGATGTGCAATAGCCAGCGCCGCTGGGTCACCCCGTTTGTCACGTTGACAAACTTATCGGGAAACATCTCGAAAAAATCTTTAAAAATTTCGCGCTTGAGGATCTCAGTGTGGAGTTCCGCAACACCATTGACTCGGTGTGACCCATAAATGACGAGATTGGCCATCCTCACCTGCCCTCCCTCAATGATCGACATTCGGCGCACTTTTTCTTCATCGTCGTTAAATTTTTTACGAATCGAATTACAAAGTTCTAAATTGAGCCGTTCAATGACATGGTATTGTCGAGGGAGGAGATAGTGAAGACGGTTCTGGTTCCATTCTTCGAGCGATTCCCGAAGAACGGTATGATTTGTGTAGTTGCAACATGTCTTGACGACATCCCAAGCTTCTTCCCATCCAAAGTCGTGCCTTTGGACAAGAATGCGGACGAGTTCTGCGATTGTAAGAGCAGGATGGGTATCGTTGATATGGATTCTCACTTTGTCGGCGAAATGGGTTAAATCGTGATAGACATGAAGATGATGGCGGATGATATCTTGCAAAGAGGCAGAGACGAGCAAAAATTCCTGTTTAAGCCGGATTCTTTTGCCCATTTCATTGTTATCGTTCGGATAGAGGACGTCTGTCAATGAGGTGTTTTCTGCCGCTTGATCGAGAAGCCCTGCGTTGTACCGTTGCAGTTGGAAGTTGCGAGGGGATTCCTTTGTCGTCCACAAGCGGAGGGTATTGACGTTAAAATCCCCACTTTCTTTATAGCCGATGATTGGAATGTCATAAGCTAATGCCCTCACCTCTTCGTAATCGGCGATCTCCATCACCTCGACACCCCTCTTATTGAATGTTGGGGATATGCTACCTGAGTATAAAATAGTCGCTGCATGGGCATCTCGACGATATTCCCAAGGATTTTCATGCAGAAGCCAATTTTCTGGACGTTCAATTTGCATCCCATCCCAGATTTCCTGATCAAAAATCCCATATTGATAACGCAAGCCGTAGGCGACCGCAGGATATTGTTGAGTGGCCAAGGAATCGAGTAGACACGCCGCTAGCCTGCCTAAACCCCCATTGCCAAGACCTGGATCGGGTTCATAATGTTGCTCTTCGATAAAATTGCGGTGTAATATACGCATGACATGCTGAACAAGTTCGGTTGCATGGATATTTGTGATATTATTGCCCAGGAATCGCCCCGGCATATATTCCATGCAAAAAAAATAGAGCATCCTCGCCTGCTTGTTTTTATAGGTGTGTGTACAAGCGGTCCAGTTGATCATGATCTCTTCCCGTATCGTCAGAGCAAAAGAGCGGTAGAACTCTTCAGCGTTCGCTTCATCGATGGTCACACCCATCGTCGTGATCAGATAGTGTTTGATCTTATTAGCGAGGCTTTCTGCCTGAGCTTGAATTTTCATATCCACGCGCTATTCCTCTACATTCACATCGAAAGTTGCATTGTTATTGCATTTGTGCCATTAAATTAATTTTTAGCACATAAGAGTTTTCAATGCAAAAATTCGAACTGATCGTGATCGGAACTGGCCCAGCGGGTGAAAAAGCAGCTGTGAAGGCAGCTTATTTCGGTCACAAGATCGCAATTATCGAGAAAGAATCGGTGTTCGGAGGTGCAGAAGTTGTCACAGGCACCCTTCCGTCAAAGACTTTAAAAGAGACTGCCCTTTTTTTATCTGGAAAATTCGAAAAAGGGATCTATGGTGTCGAACGGGATTTAGAGCATGAGGCTTCTGTCGAAGATTTCATGTACCGGAAAAATTTTGTCAGTGCTTCGGCAGCTCAGGAAATTTATGAAAATCTCATGCGCCATGGTGTCACCATTTTTCACGGAACGGCGAGTTTTGAAGATCCCCATACCATCAAAGTCAAAGGGGAAAAAGAAGAACTGATTTGGGGCAACAACATCATCATCGCGACAGGATCCTATCCCTTCCACCCTCCCAACATCCCCTTCGACGGCAAACGGATCCACGATTCAGACACCATTTTACAAATCCATCGATTTCCCTCATCGCTTTGCATCGTCGGGGCAGGAGTGATCGGATGTGAGTATGCGACGATCTTCGCTACAATGGGGACAAAAGTCTATCTCGTCAACGACAAGGAACATATCCTCCCCTTTGTCGATCATGAAATTTCCACTGATCTTGTCGCTCAAATGCAGGCGGCCCATGTCGAAATCCTCTTCAATAAATCGATCGAGGAGATCAAACCCGCACCTTCAGAAAAAGAGATGATATCGGTACGCTTAACGAGTGGCGAGGTTTTGTCCGTGGACATGTTTTTACTCGCAGCAGGAAGAAGTGGCAATACCAAAGAACTTCGATGTGACAAAGTCGGCATCAACATCGGCTCGCGCGAGCAAGTGTTCGTCGATGCACAATACCGCACCAATATTCCCCATATCTACGCCGTCGGTGATGTGATCGGCTTTCCAGCGCTTGCCAGCACGAGCATGGACCAGGGGCGGGTCGCAGTCGCTCATATTTTCCAGACACAAGACCTCGAGCACCTCCCTTCCCATTTTCCCTATGGGATCTACACAGTGCCAGAAGTTTCCATGGTCGGAATTACCGAGGAAGAAGCCGTCAAGCGCAACCTCAACTTCTGCATCGGCAAGGCCCGCTATAGCGATATGCCCCGCGGCAAAATCCTCGGCACCAAATCAGGTTTTCTAAAGCTCATCTTCTCGCGAGATGAATTGCGCATCCTCGGCGTCCATATCATTGGCCACCTCGCCACCGAAATCGTCCACTACGGCGTGATGCTCGTCGAAGAGAAGAAAAATCTCAACGACCTGATCGGCCAAGTCTTCAACTTCCCCACCCTCCACGAGCTATACAAATATGCCGGCTACGACGGCCTCAGCAACTACACCGGTCACAAAGTCAAGCCTTAAGAACATTTTTTTGGCTCATTTTTATGGGGAAGTCTCATCTTGGAAGACATTTTGCAGGATCGACCACCGTACGGATTTGTCTTCGGGGAGTTGGCCAAGAATCCAGTAATCGTAGATTTTCTTAGTAAAGCCTGATTCATTTTTGAGGATGAGCCAATTTTGCAAAAAGCGTCCGATTTCATACGATGTTTCGGCAACAGCATAGGAGATGAAGCGTTTGCCCAGTCGCCCCTGGTAATCGATAATTGTAAATTCAGGATGGCTCAAACACCAGACGAATGCGGAGAGGTAGGTCCAAAATATCGCATCGATTTCTCCGTCGATAAAACTGTTGAAGTTTTGGGTCAAAATACATTGAGCAAGTGGGAAGTGTCTGGGCATGGTATCATAATAAGCCCCGAATCCCCCTATCTTTAGGCCTTTTTTTGCGACCACTACGTCGAGATTCAAATACTCGTTTCTTTTATGCACAGGGACGACGAGAACATTGTTTTGCTCAAAAGTGGGTTTCACGAAATCCATTTGGGTTAAACGGAGTTCTGTCATGACAACAGCCGACATCGCGACGTCGTATTCACCTTTCGAAAGTTGTTCCCCCATTCTATCCGTTTCGATCGGGATGAATTCAAGAGAACAACCGAGATCCTTGGCCAGTTGGTATGCAAATGCGATATCGTAACCTGCAATCTCTCCAAAGCTGTTGAAGTAACAAAAAGGGGTGTCCATAAAAAAATAGCCAACACGCAAGACGCCCGATTTAAGTATGCGTTCTAAAGGGAGAAGAGAAGGATAGGCTGAAGGGGGGATCGGCTGCCCTGGCCTGTAAACGGTTGTTTTCGGGGGCGAATCAATCACATTTGATATGCGCAAACCTCTATAGAGATTTGTAAAATTATCTTCAAATGTGAGAAAGGGTTTGATACTAATGACAAGACAACCAAAAACTCCAAATGCGATGGCTAAATTTAGGATTAACTTTTTCCATTTCACTTTCAAAAGACCGTAATATGCGGAAATAATCAAGATAATGAGCGTCAAAACACTCGCGACGCTGAGCAACACTTGAAAGTTCATCATGATCGAAGCAGTTGTCCAAAAAATATGGTACGCTTCCTGGGGAAAATGGAATTTATCAATCAGAAAAGAAACGGAAGAAACGCTCGAAATCACCGTTCCAAATGACAGCGGCAGTAACAAGACCATCAAGGTGAATTCTTCCGTTGAAGTCAGGGCATGATGGGTGTAATAAGAGAGGAAATAGATAAAAAATAGGATGAAAAAATTCCCAAGCTGTCCAAAAGTGAATGCCAAAGGCAAGATGGTTTGGGAGGTATTATAGAACTGCTCGTTTTCGAGGCCATTGCGCCGGGAAAGTCTCTTTATCGTTTGATAGATGAATGGAAATGCAAGACTGGGCATTGCAGTTGCAAACGGAACTAAACACACCATACGAAATTCCTTTATCACCTCTTTGTAACTAAAATCGGTCAATGAAGTGAGCAATGCAGGAAGAAACCAAAATGTAAGGAACAATACAGCAACAATGAAAATGACGACATAGATTTCCACCTTGGCAAGATTCTCAAATTTGAGTGTACCTGCAGCCACTGCGACATGTGAAAAGATGGCAAGGGGAGAAACGATTGCCAACCATTCTAGAATTTTTTCAATGCTGGTATTGGCCTGAGATAAGAAATTGAGAACATAATCTTTCTTCTCAATGCTCATGATCGCAAGACCTGCGATCAATCCACAGATCGTGATCGCAGGGACGATATTATTCGAAAGGGCATAGAAGACATTTCTTGGAATTAAATAAGTCAACAAATCCATCGTTAGGGCACGGGTTCCACTAGCGATGGGTTCGACAAAAACCAGTTGTAGAGTGGGGATCAAATACAACAGAGCATAAACAACTGCAAATCCAGCGATCCAAATGACGATGAAAAAGACCCATCCACATTGGAACAATTTCCTGGCGATACTTTTGGATAATGTCCCAAGCCCGTGCATCAGCAAAAAAAGTAGATAAGGGAGTACAACCATCTGCAGTAACATGAAGAAAATTTCGCCGATCGGATCTAAGACAGCACAACGGGAACCGAAAAACAGACCGGTGATAATCCCCAACACGATGGCGATAATCACTTGGTATCCCAAACTGATCTTCATGTTTAAAACTGCATTTAAGAGTAGATTTTACTCGCTTATAGTTTTTCCACATAATCCGTTCAAGAGCTAAGCCTTTCTCTGCGTCTTTGCGTTTATAATATTGTTCAACGCAGAGACGCAAAGACGCAGAGAAAATGATGCCAAAAATCTCAAGATCTTTAGCTTATTCCTCGATTCAAAGATGCTACTTGTTTTTTTGAATTTTTTTTGCTAGGATCGGCGAAAGTAACTGTACCGTTTACCGGAAAAGTGATGGAACTGTTCAGCCACATCAAGCTGATCCCTGCCAGGCTCGTTCTTCAGAATGGGGAAATTTATGAAGGGGCATCCCCAGATTGGTGTGAAGAAGATGTTTTTGGGGAAGTTGTCTTTACGACTGGAATGACAGGCTACGTCGAATCGCTCACCGATCCCTCTTATGCTGGGCAGATCCTCAATTTTACTTTTCCTCTGATCGGGAACTATGGGTTCCCTTCTCCACAGTATTGGGAGTCGGCAAAGGCCCATTTGCGGGGCGTTGTGCTCAGCGAGATCAGCGCTTACTGCGACCATTATCAGGCTGTCTCCTCTCTTGAAGGGTGGCTGCGCGAGCAACGGGTCCCTTTCATTTGTGATGTGGATACGCGGGCTTTGACTAAATCCTTACGGATTCAGGGAACCGCATTAGGGGCGATTGTGCATGGCGAGAAAAATCCCCATAGCTTTCCAGACCCGAATCGGACACATCTCGTCTCAACCGTTTGCATTCAGGCAACGCGGGAGTATGGCAAAGGGAAAAAAAAGATCATCGCCGTCGATTGTGGCATGAAAGAAAATATCATCCGGTCTCTATTGAAATTTCCGCTCAAGATTAAACGTGTTCCTTTTGACTATGATTATTCTGAAGAACAATTCGATGGTGTGTTCATTTCCAATGGTCCTGGTGACCCGATCGTCTGTAAAGAGACTGTCGCCATTCTGCAAAAAGTCCTCAAAAAGAAAAAACCGATCTTTGGAATTTGTTTGGGTGCGCAACTGCTGGCCTTGAGCATTGGGGCCAAAACGTTCAAACTTCCCTATGGCCACCGGGGGCAAAATCAACCGTGTGAATATCTCGAAAGCCGCCGGTGCTTTTTAACCTCACAAAACCACGGTTATGCGATCGACGAAAAAACATTGCCGAAAGATTGGCGTGTGACCTTTCGCAACCTCAATGATTCCTCTGTGGAGGGGATCGCCCACCGAACGCACCCTTTTTTTGCCGTCCAATTTCATCCGGAGGCCTCTCCTGGTCCCACCGATAATCTATGGCTGTTTGAACAATTCTACAAATCATTATAGGGTTATGAAAAGGTTTCAGGGAAAAAAAATCCTCATTCTCGGCTCTGGGGGGCTTCGCATTGGACAAGCGGGGGAATTCGATTATTCGGGAACTCAAGCGATCAAAGCGATCAAAGAAGAAAAAATCCGCACAGTGCTGATCAATCCCAATATCGCCACCGTACAGACCGACTCAGAGATGGCAGATGAGATCTATCTCTCTCCGCTTAATTCTGATAGCGTGACTAAAATCATCGAAAAGGAAAGGCCCGACGGCATTTTACTCAGCTTTGGAGGTCAGACAGCTTTGAATCTCGGTTTGAAGCTGGACGAGTTGGGAATTTTTAAAAAATTCAATGTCGCTGTCCTCGGAACGCCGATCTCTGCGATCCGTCTCACAGAAGATCGGGACCTTTTCAAAAAAAGCCTTGCCTCCATCGGGATCAAATCGCCTAAAAGCATCGCCGCTTCAACCGTCAAAGAAGCCTTGATCGCCGCTAAGAAAATCGGCTATCCGGTCATGATGCGCTCTGGGTTTTCTTTGGGCGGGCTCGGTTCTGGAAAGGTGAAAAATGAAGAGGAGATGGAGCTATCGCGCAGGAGAAGCGTTGAGTGGAGCCCCCCAAATTCTGATCGAAGAATATCTCCTGGGATGGAAAGAGCTCGAATATGAAATCGTCCGCGATCCTTTCGACAATGCGGTCACCGTCTGCAATATGGAAAACCTCGATCCGATGGGGATCCATACGGGAGAAAGTATCGTCGTCGCCCCCTCACAAACGCTCACCAATCATGAATATCATACATTGAGGGAGATCGCTATCCGAGCGGCCCGCCATTTCAAAATCGTCGGCGAATGCAACATTCAATATGCCCTAAATCCGAAAAACGGGGACTATCGCGTCATCGAAATGAACGCCCGCCTTTCCCGCTCCTCGCTCTTGCCTCGAAAGCGACGGGCTATCCGCTGGCTTTTGTCGCTGCAAAACTCGCTTTGGGATTTTCCCTTGCTGAAATTAAAAATGCTGTGACGAAAAAAACAGTCGCCTTTTTTGAACCTGCGCTCGATTATGTCGTCGTCAAAATCCCTCGCTGGGATACCCATAAATTTCGTTCTGCAGACCGACGCATCGGCACCGAAATGAAAAGTGTCGGCGAAGTGATGGCGATCGGCAGATCTTTCCCAGAAGCGCTCCAAAAAGCAATCCGGATGCTCAATATCGGAGCTTCAGGCTTAACTGATTATCCCCATTCGATCGAAAATCCTGAAGAAGAGATCCCCATGCGACAGACCGGCGGCTTTTTGCCCTTTACCAATTTTTCAAAAAAGGGGGATCGATCTGATGAGGCGCATCGCCTCTGCCAAATCGATCCATGGTTCCTTTATCACCTCCATCATCTCGCCAAATGGGAAGGGAAGTTAAAAAGCACCTCCTTGGATTCTCCGGTTTTAAAAGAAGCAAAGAAGCTTGGATTTTCCGATAAAGCGATCGGGAAGATCAAAAATCTCGAGTGCAAAAAGTACGTCGAGCTGCGGATCAAGCATGGGATAACGCCTTACGTCAAACAGATCGATACTTTAGCGGGGGAATTTGACGCCAGGACAAATTATCTCTATCTGACCTACCATGGCAGCGAGCATGACATCCAACCTTCCGATCGACCTCCCGTCATCGTCTTAGGCTCTGGCCCCTATTGCATCGGCTCCTCTGTTGAATTTGATTGGTGCGCTGTCAATACCTGTCGAACTTTGCGCAAGTTGGAAGAAGAGACGATCATCATCAACTCCAATCCTGAAACTGTCTCTACCGACTACGACGAATCAGACCGTCTTTATTTTGAAGAATTGACCCTGGAGCGGGTGCAAGATATCGCCGACTTCGAACATCCTAAAGGGATCATCGTCTCTGTCGGTGGTCAAATCGCCAATAATCTCGCCTTGCGCATTACATGAATATGGCTATCCTTTGCTCGGAACACCTGCTGCCTCGATCGATTCTGCTGAAAACCGGCAAAAATTCTCCTCGTTGCTGAATAAACTCAGTGTCGATCAGCCAGCTTGGCAAACGGTGACAAGTTTGAAAAATGCCAAAAAGTTCGCTGAGAAAAAAGGATATCCCCTTTTGATCCGCCCCTCTTATGTTCTATCAGGAGCGGCGATGAATATCGTCTCCTCTGACGAAGAGCTGGAGCATTTTTTGGGCGAGGCGACGCGCATCTCTCCCGATCATCCCGTCGTCATGTCACAATTCATCACCGATGCTAAAGAGCTCGAAATCGATGGGGTTGCCAAAGAGGGGAAAATCGTCATCGAAGCGATCACTGAACATATTGAAAATGCAGGTGTCCACTCGGGAGATGCGACCGTTGTCCTTCCTCCTCAACGCCTTTACCTGGAAACGATCCGCCGCACGAAAAAAATCACGCGCGATATCGTCAAAGCGCTCAAGATCACTGGCCCTTTCAATATCCAATTCATCGCTAAAAATAATGCCATTCAAGTGATCGAATGCAATATGCGCTCTTCCCGCTCATTTCCTTTTGTGAGCAAAGTGACCGATCACAACTTCATCGAAATCGCCACACGGGTGATGCTCGGCAAATTTTCACCCGCACCTTACGAGACGCTCGAGCTCGACTATGTGGGGGTTAAAACGCCTCAATTCTCTTACCACCGGTTGAAAGGGGCCAATCCAGTCGCCCATGTGGAAATGGCATCTACCGGAGAGGTCGCATGTCTTGGCCACGATTTATTGGAAGCCTTTTTTCTCTCTTGGCTATCGACGGAACAATCGATCAAACGGAAACGGATCCTGGTCAGCATCGGTGGCGATAAGAAGATCAAGCTCCTCGAGCAGCTGCAAAAACTGGATGAACAGGGGTGGGAAATTTACGCAACGGAAGGGACGAACGATTTTTTATGCCAACATGGGATCGCTTCGCGCTGCGTCTATAAAGCGAGTGAAAAGATCGAGCCCAATGTCACCACTCTCATCGCAAGTCACAAGATCGATCTGATCGTCAATATTCCCCGCGGCTTTGGTTCAAACCATAAGACAGATGGCTTTACAATCCGGCGACTCAGCATCGATCATCATATCCCCCTGATCACCAATCTGCAGATCGCACAAGTTTTTCTGCAATGTTTAACGGAACTCATCTTCGATAAACTCCCCCTTCTTTCCTGGAAAGAATTTATTGCGACTAAAGGAGTCCTTTCTATTTAATAATGAAAAATCAAGTGATTAAATTTATCGTTAAACTTCTTAAATCCAGATCTTCTTATGGAGGAGAAGAGAAACGTTTTCTGATCCTATCGACGACAGGCCTCGGCGACACTTTGTGGGGAACGCCCGCGATCCGCTCCTTGCGAAAATGTTTCCCGGAAAGTTATATCGGCGTCGTCACCAGCCCCATAGGAAAGGAGTGCTTACAGCATAACCCATCGATCGATGAGTCATTTGTCATCAAAGAGCCTCTCTTCCGTTCCCTGTTTCCATTGTATCGACAGTTAAAAAAAAGGAAGATCACCCATATCCTCAGCTTTCATACATCCCAGCGCCTCATCCTCCCTCTTGCCGCTATTTTAGGAGCGCAAGTTGTCGTCGGCACGCGCGGGATTAACAAGGGTCTCGATTTTCTCCTCACTCATCCTCTAGACAATGAGAAAAAACATGAAATTCAGCGCCGTTTGGATCTCATTACACACGTTGGTGGGTTTGCACATGGTTCCTCGATGGAGATTTTCTTAAGTGAGGAAGACAAAAAGATCGCGGCTCATTTTCTTGCGGGGCTTCATCTTCCTGCCAACAATCCCTTGATCGCCCTACATCCCGGGGCAAAAGATGGGTTCAAACAATGGCCACCTTCCCATTTTGTCCAGCTCGGCAATCGTCTTATCCAGAATCTCGGCTGTCATTTGATCGTGACAGGGGTTCCCTCTGAAAAACCTCTGGTGGAATCGATCGTCTCACAACTCGATGGTGCCACAGCAGCGACCCATCTCCCATTGCGCGCAACAGCAGCCCTCATCAAAGAGGTCGACCTGATGATCACTAATGACACGGGCCCGATGCATTTGAGCTTGGGCGTGCAAACACCGACGATCGGTCTTTTTACTCCGACCGATCCCCGATTATGCGGCCCTTATGGCGTCGAAAATGCCCTTCCCATCGCAAAAAAAACCACATGCTCACCCTGTTTGGGTAAAAAATGTCGGGAACCTTTTTGCCTCTTGCAAATCGGGGTTCAAGAAGTTTACGATGCCGCTTTGAGAATTTTTTATCAGCATAAAGGTAAGGACAGATGAAAAACCCACTCCGCAATCGCAGCCTCATCTCCATCACAGATTTGTCTAAAGAAGAGATCCTCCTTGTCCTTAAGCGATCTGAAGAGATGAAAAAAAAAGGTTCCAAAGAGCTTCTAAAATCTAAAATTTTGGCCTCCTGCTTTTACGAGCCCTCGACTAGAACACGTCTTTCTTTCGAGGCGGCGATGATTCGACTCGGCGGTAGTATCATCGGATTCTCCGACGTCGAATCGACATCGGCAAAAAAGGGGGAATCTCTACACGATTCGATGAAAGTGATTGGAGGGTACGCCGATGTCATTATTTTACGCCACCCCAGTGAGGGGGCAGCGAGGCTTGCGAGCGAATCTACCGATAAGCCTGTGATCAATGGGGGAGATGGGGCAAATCAACATCCCACTCAAACGCTGCTTGATCTATTCACGATCAAAGAATGTCAAAAAAAACTTAAGGCCCTGAATATCGCCTTTGTCGGCGATCTCAAGTTTGGCCGGACTGTCCATTCCCTAAGCCTTGCTTGCGCCCATTTCGATATGAGGCTCTTCTTTGTTTCTCCACATCAACTCATGCTCCCCGATGAAATTGGCCACGGCCTCAAAAAACAAGGGGTAAAATTTTCCTTTCATCGGACGATTGAAGAGGTGCTCGGGAAAGCCGATATTTTGTTCATGACGCGGATCCAAAAAGAACGATTTGACCCCTCTGAATATGAGAAATGCAAAGAGGTTTACATTTTAACGGAAGAAATGCTTAAAAAAGGGAAGAAAAACCTTAAAGTTCTCCATCCCTTGCCGCGCGTGAATGAGATCGAAACAGCGATCGACAAAACTCCATTTGCCTACTATTTTCAACAGGCAGAAAACGGCCTTTATGTCCGTATGGCCCTCCTCTCACTCATTTTAGACCCTTAAATCGAAGGAACAAAAATGTCTAAAACACTTCCAGTAGCGGCAATCAAAGAAGGAACGGTCATCGATCACATCCCCGCAGGATTTGCTCTCACCATCCTCCAACTTCTCAAACTCCCCCAAAGCAAACATCGGATTTCTCTCGGTTTGAACTTGAGCAGTTCATCCATGGGACTCAAAGACCTGATCAAAATCGAAAACAGGGCCCTCACAGAAAAAGAGGCGCACGATATCGCTGTTTTTGCCCCTAAAGCGACCATCAATATCATCAAAAATTATCACGTCTTTAGTAAAATTTCCGCCAAACTCCCCGATGAGGTCGTTCGTATTCTCGTCTGTCCTAACCCTCGCTGTATCACCAATTGCGAAGCGGTAAACACCCTTTTTCTCGTCGAAGAGCATAAACAACAAGTCTTGCTCCACTGCCACTTTTGTGAAAAAACCTTCGAGCGCAATCAAATCAAGGATAATCGTCCATGATCACGATTAAAGGAGTCTCTACTCTCGAAGGATCGATCATCGATCTCTCTTTACCTTCTGAAGAAGAGAGAACGATCATGGCAGGGGGACTGATCCTTCTGCCTGGCCTGATCGATTCCCATGTCCATTTTCGGACGCCAGGTCTTGAATATAAGGGAAATTGGGAGAGTGAGGCTAAAGCTGCAATTCATGGGGGCATCACGACTGTATTCGACATGCCGAATACGATTCCGCCGACTGTCACCTTGGAGCGGCTCGAAGAAAAGAAAGAGTTGATCTCCGCACAGTTGAAAAAAGTGGGGATCCCCTTGCATTACGGCCTCTATCTCGGAGCCGATAAAACCCATTTTGACGAGATTGCCCGCTGCAGAGGGAAGATCGTCGGGATTAAAGTTTTCATGGGATCCTCCACAGGAGGCCTGGTGATGGATGACGACAGCTCTCTGCACGCCATTTTCAGCCTGGCCGCTTCGCACAATCTTTTACTCGCCGTGCATGCTGAAGATGAAGCTCTAATCCATGAGCGAACAGCCCATTTCCGTGGACAGATGGAGGCAAAGGTCCATTCAGAGATCAGAAACAGTGAAGTGGCATTCCGAGCCACACAAAAAGCGATTGAACTGGCCAAACTTTATAAAACCCGCTTGCATATCCTACACGTGGGAACGGGGCGTGAGATCGAAATCATCAAGCAAGCAAAAAAAGAGGGGTTTCCCATCTCTGTTGAGACGACACCCCATCACCTTTTTTTGACAATCGATGATTATGAAAAGTTGGGGACAAAAGTGCAGATGAATCCCCCCTTGCGCACCAAAGAGGATGCAGATGCGCTTTGGCAAGCGATCGCGGGTGGAGTGATCGATACGATCGGATCAGACCACGCTCCTCATACCCGAGAAGAAAAAGCCCTCCCTTATGGGCAAGCCCCTTCAGGGATTCCAGGCGTTGAAACGACCCTTCCCTTACTTTTGGATGGTTGTCATCGAGGGAGGATCACTCTCAAACAAATCGTCCGATTGATGCGCGAACGGGTCTTAGAAATTTTTTCTATCCCCCCTAATGACGATTATATTTTAATCGATATGAAAAAGAAGGTGACGATCGATGAGCATTCCCTCAAGACCAAATGCGGATGGAGTCCTTACGCTGGTAGAGAGATCCAAGGATGGCCCGTCTATACCATTCTCAGAGGAAAAGTCTATGAGCTTTAAACTACCTAAGTGGTATCCTCAAGAACCGCCGATCTACGACATTCATAAAACCTATCTCGAAAACGCAGATCACGGCCCCTTTTTCAATGGCCCCCTTCCAAAAAGGATCTTCCCACCCAAAGAAAAATGGATCGATTTTCTCGGTTTTCCCGTCGCCTCGCCCATCGGCGTGCCGGCAGGCCCCTTACTCACCTCAAATTGGATCGCCTTAGCTGGAAAATTGGGCTTTGATATTCCAACCTATAAGACTATCCGCAGTGCAAGCCATCCTTCCCATCCACTCCCGAATATGGTTTTCGTCGACACACATGGGATGCCACCACATTCAGCCAGGCTCGCATTAGAACCTTCTCCTGTTCTCGAAGAACTCGGTGTCACCAATTCTTTCGGGATGCCCTCCAAAAGCCCCCACTTTTTACTCGAAGACATTCCACGCGCTAACAGTTCTCTGCAAGAGGGGCAAGTCATGGTCGTCTCCATTGTCGGCACAGTGCGAGAAAATTGCACGTTCATCGAAGATTTTGTCAAAGCTGCTCTTTTAGCCAAAGAGGCTGGAGCAAAAATCATCGAGGCGAATTTCTCCTGCCCCAACGTCGATAAGAGTGAAGGTTGTCTCTACATGTCCCCATCCACTGTTGCCGATCTCGGCAAAGCTCTTGTCGCAGCGATCGCGCCGATCCCCCTCATCATCAAAGTGGGCACCTTCACGACAGAGCTACTCATGCGCGATGTCTTCTGTGCGGCCGCCCAAGCGGGCATTCGAGCCATTTCTGGGATCAATACCGTCAGCATGGTCGTTGTCGATTCAAAAGGGGAGCCAGCCCTTGGGCGGGCACGTCTGACGAGCGGAATCTGTGGCGGCCCGATCCGACAAGTCGCACTCCATTTCATCGAGCGGGCAGCGCACATCAACCGGCGTGAAAAACTCGATTTAACCCTCATCGGAGTCGGAGGGATCACCCTTCCCGAACATTTTGATCAATTTTTAAATGCGGGCGCCGATGTCGCCATGTCTGCAACAGGGATGATGTGGGATCCCTATCTCGCAGCACGCTACCATGAAAAAAATTAAGAGGATAAAAAATCATGACCCCAGAAATTAAAAGCTTGATCCTCGATCTGTATGCTGTCCAAGCCGTCAAGTTTGGCATCTATACTCTAAAAAGTGGAATCCAATCTCCGATTTATATCGATCTGCGCGTGATCATCTCTTATCCCCCGCTACTCAAAAAAATCAGTAGCGCGCTGGGCACGTCGATAGGATCGCTCTCTTTCGATCTCATCTGTGGAGTCCCTCTTACGGCCCTCCCCATTGCGACTGCTCTTTCTTTGGATTATGACATCCCGATGGTGATGCGCCGCAAAGAGGCTAAAGATTATGGGACAAAAAAATTGATCGAAGGGAAATTTGAAAAAGGGCAAACTTGTTTGATCATCGAAGATGTCATCACATCGGGAGCGAGCATCTTGGAAACGGCTGACTCCCTGAAGAGGGAGGGGTTGGAGATCGAAGATGCGATCGTCATCCTCAACCGGGAACAGGGCGGCAAGGAAAAACTCAAAGAACATGGCATTGAACTCCATAGCTTGATCAGCGTCTTTGATCTTTTGAAAGTTTTATTTCACGAGAAAAAGATATCTGAAGAGACGTTTCGGGAAGTGAGTGAATTTTTAGCAGCTCCGATCTTTTGATATGAAAAAAAAAACTTTTTACCAGCGCGCTGAACTGACTCAGAATAAAACAGCGAAAAAGCTCTTCGCTTTGATGGAAGATAAGCAGACCAATCTCGCCATCGCTGCCGATCTGACCTTGAGTCATGCCCTTTTAAAACTTGCAGACGCCATCGGGCCTGAAATTTGCATTCTCAAGACCCACGTGGATATCCTCGATGATTTTACCCCTCAAGTCACCAAAGAATTGCGCCGCTTGGCAGATAAGCACCATTTTTTGATTTTTGAAGATCGGAAATTTGCCGATATCGGCAACACTGTCACCTATCAATACCGGGGAGGGATTTACCGGATTGCCGATTGGGCGGACATCATCAATGCCCACATCATTCCCGGTCCTGGCATTATTGCCGGATTAAAAGAGGTCGGCCTCCCGAAGGGACGTGCACTCCTCCTCCTCGCCGAGATGAGCTCTGCCGGGACACTTGCCCACGGCTCCTATACAGCCCAAGCTGTTAAAATGGCTGAAGACCACCCCGATTTTGTCATCGGTTTTATCTCCCTCAAAAAACTCTCCGATGATCCCCGCTGGATCTATATGACCCCCGGTGTACAACTCACCAGCGGTAAAGACTCTCTCGGCCAGCAGTATCAAACCCCCGAATCGGTGATTCAAGCCGGCAGCGACGTAATTATTGTCGGAAGAGGGATCTACGGTGCAGAGGACCCCCAATCACAAGCAAAAATTTACCGCCATGCGGGATGGCAGGCTTATGTTGAACTTCTTGCATAACCTCGTTTTTGTGCCCGTGAGTAATATCAACGCAAAGGCACCAAGCCGCAAAGACGCAAAGATTTATAATATTTTTAACTTTTTTGCGTCTTTGCGGCTTGGCGCCTTTGCGTTGATACTCGCGGATGGTATATTGTCAGGGGACTGGGAACTTATGGGTAGCCCGTGCCCGAATTAAGATGGTTCGGATTGCCCATAAGTCTATTGACCACTAATGCTCTTAAGGTTTAAGAAATTTTACCACCCGCTCGCTTCGCTCTCTAGAGAGCACAGAGGCCACAGAGGAAGAATTAGGAAAATTCCTGATACAGCTATCGACATTCATCGAGCATAGGGGGCTTGAACTTTTCGAATCGACTTCGACTTAAAGTACTTGAAAGAGAACATCCGTCGCTTGAACTCCCTGGTTCCTCCTCTGTGACCTCTGTGCTCTCTAGAGAGCGAAGCGAGCGGGTGGTAAAATTTCTTAAACCCTTAAGAGCAATAGCTATATCCCATGTCCCAATGGAAAATGGACTTACGGGTAATTAGGATGCGCACACGGGCACGTAAATTTAGTTACGCAGGAGGTCTATTGAAAAACCCTAAGATCGCGATCATCATTTTAAATTGGAATGGCAAACACGACACGCTAGCCTGTTTGGAGTCTCTTGAGCAGTTGACCTATCCCCATTTTGAGGTGATCGTCGTCGACAACGGATCATCGGATGACTCCTCTTCCCTCATCCGCAAACGGTTTCCTCAACATTTATTGATCGAAAATGGGGACAATCTCGGATTTGCTGAAGGGTGTAATGTCGGGATACGCAAGGCGATGGAACGGGGAGCCGACTTGTTCTTTCTCTTGAATAACGATACGGTTGTCGCCCCAGATATCCTGGAACGTTTTGTGGAAATATCCCATTCCCATCCTGAAGCGGGGATCCTCGGAGCCAGGATCTACCTCTTCGACCAAACACAAACTCTAGATCATTTGGGCGGCCTCTGGCATCGGAAAACAGGAACGTTTGAACTTGTCGGCAAACACCAACAAGACTCAGAACCCGATTCAAATCCTCAAGAGCTCGACTATGTTTGTGGAGCTGGATTGATCGTCAAACGAAAAGTCATCGAGACCATAGGCTACCTGGACCCCCGCTTTTTTTTAATTTGGGAAGAATCTGATTATTGTTTCCGCGCATCGCGCGCCGGATTTAAAATTTTCACCTGCCCCCAGGCCAAACTTTGGCACAAAGTTTCCGCTTCCTTTGTTGGCGGAAAGCCCCATTCGACTTATTTCTGGTGGCGCAACCGTTTGCTATGGATTGAGAAAAATTGCTCCCCTTATGAAAAAACAAGCCTCTACTTCCACATCTTGATCCCCGACATTTTGCACATGTTAAAAATTCAATTGATCAAGACCGTCCAATTGTCTTTTACAAAAAAATTCAGAAGAAAAATCAACATTAAAGAAAAAAATGAAAAGCTGCTCAAAAATCGCGCTGCCCTCTGCGGTGTACGGGACTACATGGTGAGACGATTTGGCAAAGGGCCTGATTGGCTTCATATGATAAAGTAAATTACTAGAGGTTGGACATTTAAAAAAGTAGATCTGGCCAACCATTTTTAAATTTCTTTATCGGACCTAATTTGTTCTATCCTTTTGACGGTCTCCAGAAAGTGATGCTCTACAGGAGATAACGTCTCAACTAGTTGTTGTAGATATTTCGCGTATTCTGCTCGAGCCTTATCAAGGGCTGTTTCGTGGCTAATTTTTCCCGCATGGGACAGAATATCGCGAGCGGTCATCCGGAGAAAATCGTCAAGCATAGCGATCCAATCCTTCATGCATTGGCTTGCGATCTAACGCCTGTAGCTCGGCAAAATCCAGATATATTGAAACGAGTCGATTGAGGATATTCAGCTCATTGTCATTTAAATAATTTTTGGCAATCTCAACATCTGCCCTGCGAAGACTTTTGCCTCTCCAAGAGGTCAATCCCATGTTTGTTTTTTCAGCATTGGCCCTGGCGTAAATGATTTCCGCAGCAGTTTGCCCATGCACGGCCCAGTGCATTTTATTTTGCACTACAGCGAAAAAATTCTTCGAAACCTCTGTTGTTGGATCATAGTCGATACTTGTGGCATAGATATCGAGTACTTTTCGCCAAAATACTTTCTCAGAGGAACGGATGTCGCGAATGCGGGCAAGGAGTTCATTGAAGTAGTTGCCGCCGCCATTTTGCTTAAACCGATCATCATCGAGGGCAAAACCCTTAATCAGGTATTCTTTAAGTCGTGCAGTTGCCCAAATGCGAAACTGCGTGCCTCTGTGAGAGCTGACTCGATATCCAACTGAGATAATGACATCGAGGTTGTAGTGCGCTATCTGGTATTTTTTGCCGTCAGAGGCAGTTGTCCGGAATTTCCGGACAACTGCCTCTTCGAGTAGCTCGCCCTCTTTAAAGATATTTTGTATGTGCTCCGAAATGGTTCGTTTATCTTTATCGAACAGGTCACACATTTGAGCCTGGCTCAACCAAACAGTTTCATCGAGCAAGCGAACTTCTATACGAGTTTGTCCGTCTTCTGTCTGATAGAGGATCAATGAGTTTTCCGGAGGCAGATTTTCCATTTTTATGCTCTTGCAAATGAATTTTTAAAAAAAGTGTAGTGGATGAGATATCTCTTTGCAAGAGGATCTGAGGTGTATGAAAAATTTAAATGTCGGGGTTTCAGAATACTAGGCTAAGCATAGTCGAAATCGAAGATAAATGACCGATGAATTGGCATCGGCTTTTCCTGAGCCGATGCCAACTCATCGGAACAGCGCCGAAGGATGCTGGAATCACAGCTTGAAAAAGGGCAAAGATATGGATTTTAAGGGGATTTAGTCGAATATAGTTTTTAGTTGCACCCCAAATATAGGTTTCAATTTGACGAGAGACAGCCCAAACTGCTATAAAGGAAGGTAAGGCCAAGTGAAAGCATCTGGTCTTATACGTCCATTAATCTCAAGAGCTGTGCTAGAGGTCGACTGACCTACCGCTCTGAAAAACTAAAAAGAATCTATGGGAAACTCCCCTTCAATTTCAAACTATTCACGCCCCTTCTCGATGAGCCGTCTATTCATTCTCTTCTCTCTCCTCTGTTCTCTCCTCTTTCTGACGAGCTGCGAAACCAACATGATGATCATTCACGACGTCGATGAAAGGGAAGCTAATGAAATCGTCGTCTTTCTTGCGAGCAAAGGGATCAGCGCGCAAAAATCTACTGCGACGAGTAGTGCTCCAGGGGGTGCAATAGAAGGGGCAACAAAATACGATATTTCAGTTGAAGAGGGACAATCGACAGAAGCGATGGCTATCCTCAATCAAAATGGTCTTCCACGGAAAAAAGGGACGAACCTGCTCGACCTCTTTGCCAAAGCAGGATTCATGTCCTCAGATAGAGAAGAGACCATTCGTTACCAGGCGGGGCTCGCTCAACAGATCGGTAACATGATCCGGAAAATCGATGGAGTGATCGATGCTGACGTCCAACTCTCTTTTCCCGTTGAAGAGACAAGCCTCCTTGCTCCCGGAGGTGCTGGAACACCTCAAAAAAAAATTACCGCTGCGATCTATGTCAAGCACCAAGGGATTCTCGACGATCCCAATAGCCATCTCATCACTAAAATCAAACGGCTAGTCGCAGGAAGTGTCACAGGCCTCGATATCAATGACGTCACTGTCATTTCCGACAGGTCGCGGTTCACTGATGTCACTTTAGCTCCAGCGATTGAAACTCTTGAACCTAAAGCTAAGGAATATGTCAGCATCTGGTCGATCGTGATGAGTAAGAGTTCAGCCAGCCGATTCCGTTTTATCTTTTTCCTTCTCATGATTTGCGCTATCGTTTTTGCAATCATCGTCGGATGGCTGTTCTGGAAGTTTTATCCCATCTTAAAAAAGCGGGGAGGGTTCAAGATGCTATTACGACCCGCTCCTATGGAAGATCAAGAGACCCCTGAAGAAAAGAAGTAATCATTCATGGATAGTACTGCTCTGATCGTATGGCATTCTTTTTTGCAATCCTCTTCCCCCGATCAGCAAGTTTCCCTTTTTGCCTCTCTTTCCCCTCAACTCTTTGAAGAGTTGCAAAGGCAACCCCTTCCTTCAAAGGATTTGCGACAAGGCCTCGCGCCGATCGACGAAGAATTGACGGGGGTCCACTCGTCGTGGTTTGCCCCTTTCTTGAGATCGCTGCCAGAGAATGAGATCAAGCTCTTTTTATCCCCTCTCACTCAAGAGCAGATCAAAAGCCTAAAACAAACATTACTCCTTTCAAATACATTGCCCACCCCTTCGGCGATTGGAATGGGTTATCTTAAGAAAACCCTCTTCGAAGTGATTGCCACTGAAAATCTAATCCCCATCCCTTGTTTGCCAGCTGACCCTCTGAATAGCTTGCTCGACCTCACCCCTACCGAACTCAACGCGCTCATCGACTTGCTGAGCATGCACGATTTGAGCGTGGAGATCCGCCACATCATTGAAACCTCGAAACTAAAAGAAATTTACGGATTGCTGACAAAAGCCCAAACCACTTTTTTAAAGACATTGTTACATAAAAAAGAGGCCGTGACATTTAAAAAAATAGGTCTTGCCGCGTGGGATGGAGATCAGGAATCATTGCGCTCCCTCTTGTTACAACGAGGCGTCAATCGGATTGCCAAATCGCTATACAGTCGCCACTCGAGTCTATTATGGCATGTGGCCCACCGCTTAGATGTCGAAAAAGGACAACTTTTGATCAAACTATGCACTGAGCTTGACCATCCACGCGCATCTGCGCTTTTGGGTGAACAGGTCGTCGAACTCATCAGCGCGCTTAAAACTAATAACTCCCAACGAAAGATATGAAATTTTTTACTCTCATTTATCAAGAGGAAGTTCACCCCTCGACAGAAGAAAAAGTGATTCCCGCCGAAGATTTCAGCACACTGATGGAAGCAAAGGAAATTTTGGATCGCGCTAAAGACGATGTCGTCCATTACAAAAAGAAGACAGAAGAGGAATGTGAGCGTTTGAAAGAACGGGCTAAAGAGGAGGGTTTTGCTGAAGGTCTACAAAAATTCAATGAACATCTGATCCATTTCGACAAGCAGATTCGCGTCATCCGCATGGAACTGCAAAAACAAATCCTTTCGATCGCCCTTAAGGCAGCAAAAAAGATCGTCGGAGAACAATTGAGTTTGAACCCTGAGACCATCGTCGATATCGTCATTCAAACTCTGGCCCCCATCGCACAAGACCACCATTTCGTTATCTATGTCAACAAAGTAGATAAAGAAATTTTAGAAGCGCAAAAACCCAAGATCAAAAGCATCCTCGATCAGGTACAAGTACTTAAAATTCAAGAACGTGATGATATCACTCCAGGAGGGTGTATCATTGAAACACCGAGGGGGATCATCAATGCTACGATCGAAAATCAATGGTTAGCCCTCGAAGCCGCCTTTAAAAAGTACACACCGACTTAAATTCTCTTATCCTTAATTCCCCAAATATAATAAATTCAAAGGCAGCTCGAAAATGGGTTTCCTTAAAATGCAAAGACGTCATTTTATTCTCTTTCTATTATTGGCACTGGTTTTCATCGCCATTGGCTCAGAAGCAGCATGGGCACAAGCAGCCCCAATCCCTCCAGCAGAGCTCACAGCTCCCAATCCAACGACAAGCGGTCTCCCTCCACCCTCTGCCATTGAGGAACTCGCTGCGATCACCGCACTTGCGCTCCTCCCTTTTGCGATCATGCTCCTCACCTCTTACATCAAAATTGTCGTGGTCCTTTCCCTCTTGCGCAATGCGCTTGGAGTGCAACAATCTCCACCTAACCAGGTCTTAAGCGGCATTGCCCTATTGATGACGATCTATGTGATGTTCCCGACAATACTCGCGATGTATAAAACGGGAGAAGAATACATGAAAAACAAACCCCCTAGCACCCTTTTTTCTGGGGATAGCGCTCAATACATTGTCAATGTGATCGATATCACCAAAGAGCCGATGCGTGACTTTTTGCAAAAGAACACTCTGGGCAAACATATGGCGAGTTTCTATCAACTCGCTTACCGCTCATTTCCAGAGGAGTATCGCAAAAGTCTAAAAGCCAATGATTTTATCATTCTCATCCCTGCTTTCATCACGACCCAGCTCAAAGCTGCCTTTGAAATCGGCGTATTGATTTATCTTCCCTTTTTCGTTATCGATCTTGTGACATCGAATATTCTGCTCGCGATGGGAATGATGATGCTTTCGCCGCTGACGATCGCATTGCCGTTAAAGCTTTTGCTCATCGTCATGGTTGACGGCTGGACCCTGATTATTCAGGGGCTTGTACTCTCATTCCATTAAATTAATGAAGGAATCGATCGATGTACTCTACAGAGATTTATCAACTCACCTATCAAGCCCTGTTGCTGATTCTTCTTCTCTCAGCTCCACCCATTCTGATCAGCACTTTGCTTGGACTCATCGTCGCCATTTTCCAGGCGGCGACACAGATTCAAGAACAAACACTCTCTTTCATGGTTAAGCTCTTTGCAGTGATCTTTGTCCTATTGTTAATGGGAGGATGGTTGTCTGCGCAAATCATGCAATTTACGAATAATATTTTTATCAATTTTCCAAAATGGTCTTCATAGTCTGTTCTGATGTCCTACACTGACTCATACCTTTCTTTTTTCTCCCAATTGACCAATTTCGCACCTATCTCTGCTTTGGGATTATTTTTTTTAGGGATGATGCGCATTGCCCCTGTCATCTCGATGGCCCCGTTCTTCGGATCAAAAACGCCCGCACCTGTCAAGATGGGACTCCTTATCGCCCTCACAGTCATCTTTCTCCCTCATATGGCTCTCACCAGCAAAACGTTGATCGGATTCAATGTGACCTTCATGGTTTTATGCGTCAAAGAGCTGTTCGTCGGCTTCATCCTCGCCCTTTTCGTCTCCATCCCCTTTTATATGGCAGAGTCTGCAGGTGTGACCATCGACTTTCTCCGCGGATCCTCCTCTTTACAAGTGACAGATCCCTTTTCACAAACGCAAGCTTCCGATCTCGGCATTCTCTATAACATGGTCCTCGTCGTCATGTTTTACCAAATCGGCGGCCCTTTTTATTTTTTCAATGCCCTTTTCGACACCTACACCATCATCCCAGCTGATGGTTGGATGCCTGAACAATTTTTCAGCTTCACCCATCCTTTTTGGCAAACTGTCTGGAGCTGTGTCAATCGCGTGATGGCAGTTGGAATTCAGCTCGCTGCCCCCTCTATCCTCGCCATTTTAATGACGGAGATGTTCTTAGGAATCGCAAATCGCCTCGCCCCGCAAGTGCAAATCGCCTTTCTAGGCATGTCCCTCAAATCGCTTGTCGGACTCGGGATCCTCTGCGTAGCATGGTTCTTCATCTTACAGCAGATGTCCAAGCAAACAATGCTATGGCTCAGCGATATGAACAAAATCGTCCACACGCTTAATTTTTAATCCGCCCATTTTCTCAAAAAAATGCTCGAGAAATATCTGTAAAAAAGATACAACGTATACCGCGCGCACGAAGGTTTAGTGAATTATGGGCTCTGCGAGACAAAGTCAAATTGGCAATGCCGCAGCCAGCCCAAATTCATCAAACCTGACGGAGTGCGGTATAACTTCTCGCAATCTGAAATTCAATTTTGTTTCGAACTTTAAGGGGGATCTTAAATGGATTGGAATATGAAAAAAAAGCTGGGAGTCGCTATGAGCTCCCTCATCACACTCACCGGCCTTGTCAATGCCGATGTCAGTAACACGCAAATGCGCAACTTGGAAAATCGGATCACAGCCCTCGAACAGCGCCGGAGCGCTAGCGGAGTCATCAACCCACCTGCACGTCCTCAAGTCAGAAATGGTGCTGACCTTTTCGCCTTCGGAGATTTACTCTATTGGAAATCGAATGAGATTGGCCTGCCACTAGGCATTGTCAATAAAGGAACTCCAGACAACCTCGCCCATTCAAGAATTGAAAATCTGAAAGGGAAATGGGATTTTGCTTTTCGGGTTGGTATCGGTTATGACGTTCCTCATGACGGATGGGACCTGAGTTTGACATGGCTCCGTTACAATGGATTCGGCCATCGCAAACATATCCACACAAAAACTGATCGATTTGTTCTTCCAACACCAGCCCCTTCTGCTGATCCAATTGCTGATAACAATTTTTCCACTAAAGCAAAGGGACGTTGGAGATTGCTTTTGAATCAACTCGATCTCGATCTTGGACGGGAATTCTTTGTCAGCAAATGGGTGACTCTCCGTCCTCATGCCGGTTTACGTGCGGATTGGATCTTCCAGACAGCCAAAGCGAAATTTGGAAACTTTAACTTTCTTCCAACACCAAATAACGTCGAATTGAAAAATAGAGATCGATGGTGGGGAGTCGGGATCGAAAGCGGCCTGGACACCCAATGGGGATTAGGGGGTGGTTGGAGCATCTTTGCAAATTTCGCTGCTGCAATCCTCTATGGCGAACATCACATTAAGGTGAAAGATCGGGATGATCCACCAGTAATAAACTTCTCAAATGGTGCTACCTCACTCCCCAAGGGGGATTTTGTTACAAATAAAGAGAAACTCTTGATCGCCCACCCTGTTCTCGACTTGGGATTAGGACTCCGTTGGGATTGGATGCTCGCTCATGACCATCTTCATTTGGGCATTGAAATCGGATGGGAAAATCATCTGTATTTCAGCCAAAATCAATTCCCATTTTTTGGCGATGACTTTAATCTAGGTAAATTTTTTGCGAACCAAGGGGACTTATCTTTAGAAGGTTGGACACTGGGCATGCGCTTAGATTTTTAAATAGGGATAAAAGAGATCTATGATGAAATCGTTGTTTCTACCTGTTTTGATCAGCGTCAATTTTCTCAGTGCTGACATTATTGACCATCTTAAAGCCGTCACTGATGAAAAAGCAGAAATACACGGCATGAAGAACATCGATTTCATTTATACGATCAACTTAGATGAACGTCCTGAAAAGTTTGAGTCATGCGTCCAAAGGTTATCCCCTTATGGGATTCATCCATTTCGATTTTCTGCTGTGAATGGGTGGAAATTATCTTTGGAAACGATTAATGATGTCGGCATCAAGTACAGCCCTGGGATGAATGGAGGGCAGTGGGGAACTTGTTATTTGTTCGAAAACAAGGGGGAACCCTATCACGAACTTGTCACTAAAATAGGACAGACCTATTTTTCCCACTGCATGTCTCGAGGAGCAATCGGCATCGTACTCAGCCATCTTTCTGTGCTTCAAGATGCTTATGATTCGGGATATGAGACGATCTGGGTCATGGAAGATGACATCGAGGTGATTCGCAACCCCCATCTTATCTCTGAACTGATCGAAAAACTCGATCATCTTGTCGGTAAAGATGGATGGGATGTTCTATTTACAGACCGGGATACAAAAAATGGTAATGGAAATTATGTTCCATGCACGGGATTTGCTTGGAGGCCAAACTTTTCTCCTCTGAATCCTTCTCTATTTGCACAAAGACAAGATCTCAATGCTGAGTTTAGCCAGATTGGCGCACGCTATGGAGCTTATTCGATGATCGTACGCAGATCGGGGATGAAGAAGCTGCTCGATTTTTTTGCTCATTACAAAATTTTTCTCCCTTACGACATGGAATTTACCCAACCCCCTGGAATTCTTCTCTTTGCTTTACGAGATGATGTCGTGTCGACACAACCACACGCATTATCTGATAATGGTGCTCCTAACTATGAAATGAGGAAATGAATATGGACTACACGCCTGATCAACACACTCAACATGAATCACACATTGAATATATAACACCTTTCGATGCTCAACAAATTTTTTATATCAAACAGGATGCATTTTCTATGATGAGTCAGCTCGAGGGGTGGTGTTCTCAAGAAAAAGCATCCATTCTCATCGACCTGGTCCTTAAAACAAGACCAGATATCATTGTCGAAATTGGCGTTTTCGGTGGCAAATCATTCATTCCCATGGCTTATGCACTCAAAGCATTAGGAAAAGGAAAAGCCTATGGAATCGACCCTTGGGATGAACAGGAATCGATTCAAGGGCTCCAAAATCCTATTAATAAAGAATGGTGGGGCATGCTCAATCATTTGGATATCATGCATGGATTAATTGCAAAAATTAAGGAATTCCAACTCGAAGAACAAATCGATTTAATTCAAAATACTTCTTCTGGGGCTTCAATCATTGAAGGGATCGATATTTTGCATATCGATGGAAACCATTCGGAAGAAGCTTGTTATAGCGATGTCTTAAAATGGGTCCCTTTGGTCAAAAAGGGGGGTTGGATCATCTTTGATGACATTAGCTGGCACGAAAATGGTTTAAATACGACAGGGCGCGCAGTAGAGTGGTTGAATACACATTGTGTTAAATTCGCTGAATTCAATGATTCGTCTCTCTGGGGCATTTGGATAAAGCTGTGAAAAATTTCTTTTTTATCCTCCTCTTATTTTTACCCATTGCTAATCGAATCCATTCTAATGGTTCTTTCTCTAACTCTGATGCGTTAAAACAGCACATCTGTGAGGTTTTACCAACGCTTACCGGCTGGTGTTCTCAAGAAAAAGCTTTAAGCTTCATCGATTTGATCTTAGAAGTTAAGCCAAAAGTATGTGTAGAAATCGGTGTCTTTGGAGGGGGTTCTATTTTTCCTGTTGCATCCACCTTAAAATTTTTGGAAGCTGGAGTGATTATCGCTATCGATCCTTGGGACAAACAGGAGTGCATTAAGTATTTTGATCCGATTACCGAAGCACCCCATTTAGATTGGTGGGAAAGAGTGAATCTTGACGATATCTTCACCCAATATGTGAACATGCTCAAAACCTATCAACTCTTTGATTATTGCGTGACAATGAGGACAACCTCAGAAAAAGCAGCTGCAGAGATCGATCTAATCGACATTTTACACATCGATGGCAATCACAGTGAATTTTCATCGATTGATGATGTTAGTCTATACCTTCCAAAAGTGTGTTCTGGAGGCTATATTTGGATGGACGATGCCATCAGTTTCCCAAAAACACATGCTGCATTTCGACTATTGCAAGAAGCTTGCGATCCAATAAAATCGATCGACAATGGAAATTGTATTCTATTTAAAAAACGGTGACGCGTTTTAAACAAACAACGATAAATCATACATGTCTATTCTCAATTCTGGAAAAAGACTTTTACTTTTTATTTGCCTCTATTCTATTTTTCCTTTCTGCACACTTCGAGGAGAATCATCCTTTCATGATGTGAGAATTTGTGTAGCGATGCTCGTCAAAGACGATGCAGCTGTGATTGAACACTGTCTAAATAGTGTTCGAGACATTGTCGATTGCGTGTGCATTTGCGATTTGGGCTCTTCCGATGGAACACTTATTATCATTGAAGAATATTTGGAAAAACATGGGATCCCTTTCAGCATTGTTCACCATGATTGGGTGAATTTGGGACACAATCGCACGATTGCTTTGCAAATGGCAAAAAAAGTGCTCACTTCTTTGAATTTCGATCTCGAGAGTAGCTATTTGTTGATTCTGAATCCTGAAATGCAGTTAAAAGCAGCGCCTACTTTTCAAAAAAATACTCTCACAGAGGATGCTTACTTACTCCTAGAGCAGTCGTTTCCACTTTCCTACTGCAGTTATCAGATCCATCTGTTGCGCGCTTCCCGCTTTTGGTATAGCACCGGATCGATTCAAAATGAATGGTCCTGCGAAAAATCGTTTCATCTTGGCAAACTACAAACTTTGAAAATTGAAGAGCCTGAAAATCCCCTTACCTATGCAAAACTCGAGAGTGATTTTGCATCGCTTAACAAAGGTCCCCACAATATCCACTCCCTTTTTCGTCTTGCTCAGATTCATAAGAACTTCAAACATTTTGAACAGGCGATCTCCTTTTTTGAAGCATGTCTTCAATTTGAAAATGAAAAAGAGCAGACCTGGTTTTCCAAGTACATGATTGGAAGCTGCTATGAGGAGATGGGTCAGTGGGACAAAGCTATTTACTGGTATTTAGAATCTTATCAGACCAATCCCCAGCGCGCTGAACCTTTATACAAGCTAGCAATTTATTATCGCCTTCACAGCAAAAATGACCTCGCCTATCTTTTCGCAAAGCACGGCTCTTATCTCTCTTTCTATGAAAATCCCCTCTTTTCACCCCTGCCGCCTCTACTCGACTATCAATTTGATGAAGAGCTGTCGATCACCTCTTATTATACCCCTTTTAGAGAAGAAGGGTTGATTGCTAACAACCATCTCATTCTTCGAAAAAATGTCCCCTGGTTTGTCAAGGACCAAGCCTATCGCAATCTTCTCTTCTACATCCATGGTTTATCCGATGCGCGCTATCAACCCATTGCATTTGATCTTCCACTCATCCGGGGAGATAGCGATGAGCGGTATCATCCTATGAATCCTTCCATTCTAAAAACTGAAGATGGGTATAGAGTGATTTGCCGCACAGTCAATTACACCCAGACAGGCGCTAAATTTTTTCAAACTAATGAACCCAGTGGCATTTTCCGAACCAGAAATTTCTTACTCGATTACGATCGCCATTTCAATCTTCTATCTCAACTAGAAATCACTGAAAATTTGCCACGAGAAAAATACCATGCTTTTAATCTCGAAGGGCTCGATGATTGTCGCATTTTTAATTTTGGAAATCGCACCTGCTTCACTTGCACGACAATGGATACAAGTCCTGCGGGGACCTGTCAGGTCTCTCTTTGTCAATTGGCTGATCAAAATATCGGGAAAAATATTGCGGTAGAAACACTCACGCCTCTCCTGGGACCCGACCCTTACCGTTGTGAAAAGAATTGGCTCCCCTTTCTTCAGGATGATTGCTTACATGTCGTCTATTTCTATGATCCTTTCATCATTTATCGAATAGACCCAGAAACAGGACAATCCAACACAGCCCAGACCTACGTCCCTCCCCTTGATTTCTCAACTTTTCGAGGATCTGCCTCTCCAATTCCTTTCGATGGAGGATATCTCCTCCTCATCCACGAAGTCGTCCATTTACTCGATTATCAACGTTGTTATTTACATCGTTTTCTTCTCCTCGACAAACACCTCATCATCACCCATTTATCAAAACCGTTCTACTTTCGCCATTTGGGCATTGAGTTTTGTTGCGGCATGGTCGTTGATCATTCAGGAGATCAACTCATTTTAGGAGTTGGCGACGAAGATAGAGAAGCTCTCCTTTGCTTTGTCCCTATCCACACAGTTCGCTCAATGTTACAACCACTTCCAATTTTCCACTGAAAAAATGTCGATAAAAAATTTTCTACTCATTTTTCCTCTATTTTCTTGCCAAACAGTTTTTGCTTGGATCGATCTGCAGGCTTTATCAAGTGAAAAAAAAATCGTCACCTCTTGCAAAAAAATCGAATTTAAAAATTTCCCTGGAGCACATAACCCTTCTCTGATCAAAACTGAGCAAGGGTTTCTTCTTATTTTTCGTTATATCCCCGATCCCCACTTTCAACCTTGGGGTTCTCTCATCGGCATTGTCGAACTCGACCCATCCCTAGAGCCAACTTTTGAGCCTTCTTTATTAAATACCCGACCAAAAAACAGCAAAACACCCTCCCAAGCAGAAGATGCACGATTTTTTGCTTATAAAAACAGACTCTTTCTCATTTATAACGATAACATTGATGTGATAGGGCCCTCTTATTCAGATCGACGGGATATGTTCATCGCAGAACTCTCTCGAGCTAATGGCGCATATCAACTCTCCGCTCCCATGAAATTATATTATGAACCTCATTACAAATTCCAATTATGGCAAAAAAACTGGACCCCTTTCGAATATGGTGGAAAACTCCTCTTTGGTTATTCTTTAAATCCCCATCTCGTTATTTATCCGAACCTACTGACAGGCGCTTGTTATCCTTTTCAGGAAACACAGAGCTCCATCAATTGGGAATTTGGGACATTGAGAGGCAGCTCGCAAGCTGTGCTTGTCGATGGTGAATATTGGTCTTTTTTCCATTCAGGAATTAAAGCGAGTTCTGAAGCTTCTTACGGTTGGGACCTATGGCATTATTTCATGGGAGCTTATGCTTTTTCCGCAACTCCTCCCTTTGCAATCACACGCATGACGACACGGCCAATTGTGTCTGACGGATTCTATACCCCTTCTAACCATGAAAAACGGGTCATTTTTCCTGGAGGATTCGCCATGATGGGAGAAAAAATCTATCTCGCTTACGGAAAAGACGACTGTGAAATTTGGATCATGACGATGGATAAAGAGGAGTTAAAAAAAGCAATGACCCCTCTTTAACCGGGGCACCGACCATTAAAAAGACTTTTTTAAATTTACACAGAGATCACGGAGACACAGAGCTTTAAGTTTTTCATTTTTTGCGAGAGCAAAAAATGAAGACCCTAATTTTTTCGCTCTCGCGAAAAAATTAGGCTGTTTTTTAAATCTCTGTGTCTCCTGTTCCCCTCTGTGATTAAAAAGAAAATTTTTTATAACGTCCAGTGCCCTGCCTCTTTGACAAAATGTGAAACAGGTTCTCAAGTTTTAAACTTATCCAAAATGAATATTCGATTTTTTTCTGTCTGTTGACGTATTCCTTCTGGCAAACTTTCCATTTTGAGGAGCTTGTTACAAGCATCTAAGGATTCTGTGTAATGACCTGTGTAATAGGCAGAGATTGAAAGTAAGAAAAGTAATCCATAGTCTTCGATCCAGTCTTCATTAAACAGGGAATCTTTTTCCAAAGGTTTAGGAATTGAACTTCTTTCTTTTAAGCATTGATAAGCTTCAGAGTAGCGACCTTCCTGGTGGTAGACTTCGCAGAGATAATAGATCGGTTCTGCCCTGTGGAGCCGAGATTCATGAGCGAGCTTATAACTTTCAATCACGATTCTCGATGGCATCCCTAAAGCATAAAGCATGTGGGCAATTTGAAGCTTGGACCAGAAAACTTCTTCAGCCCATCCACCCATATTGACTCTCTTCTGAAAACATTCAAGCGCCTTAGCCTTATCCCCAGCATCGCGATAACTTTCGGCAAGATAAAAGGCATAACGCTCATTATGAGGTTCCTTTTTTAACCCCTCCGTCAATAATTTGACGTTCTTTAGAAATTTTTCCGGATCATAAGTGCTGGCTCCCCCATCGCCGGAGAGATACTTGACCTTTTGGAGAACCTCAGTAGTGTAATACTGTCCACAATCCAGATATTCATGCGTGACGCCGACCCATTTCCAAGGCAAATTCGCCTTCGCTAGCTGAGGTTTTAAATAAGTGAACCCCTCAATTCCTCGCCACATCAGATAAAGATCTTTATTGAGAGTAGGAAATTGCGCAGCACCCTCAAATTCCAGGGTGTCGTCTGCATCCAGGAATAAGATGTAATCCCCTTTCCCCTTAGCAAGTTCAAAGGCTTCCGTCCGGTTTTCTCCAAAATTTCTCCACCGTCTTTCATAAAGCTTCCCAGGAATATTTTTCAGATGTTTCTTGATGATCTCCTGAGTCCCATCATCAGATCCTGTATCGACAATCACCCAATAATCGATGACAGGGATTACTGAATCTAAGCAACGCTTGATCACACGGCTCTCATTTTTGACAATCATGTTGAGGCAGATCTTCTCCTTCTCCTTAGCTTCTGATAAGAATGGAAATAGAATGAGAAACAGAGATAAAAAGATGTTCAGCATACATTTACGCATGTTCATAGTTTTTGATTAGGGGTACATAAGTCGACCCATTTTTATCAAAAAACACCGATTTGACGCTATAAAATTTTTAATAATAATCAAAATGATTGCAATCCAACATCTTTTCTGCTTAGGATATTCTATTGATGCAAAAAATTTTAGTTTTCACTGAGTCTTAAACTTTATGACTGGCACATGAAAAGGATCGTGTTTTTCAGAAAAACCTCGTTTTGCTTCATATGCCTTGTGCTGTTCGCTTTTTTAATCACTCGATCTTTTGCCGACTCAACTCTTCATGAGGATGTTTCTGATGGCATTCTTCCCATTTTTCCGGTGAAAGGGAGTTTCCCAAAGAACTGTTGTCCACCCGCGCGTCCAGGACCTGCTGGGTCTCCTGGAGCGACTGGAGACATGGGCATGAGTATACCCACCCCAGTAGGACCAACGGGACCAAGTCAAGGATTCACAGGACCAACTGGTATGGCCGGAATTGCAAATCCAACAGGCGGGACAGGACCGAACGGCCCGACGGGAACTAGTCCCACAGGACCTACGGGACCCGCAGGACCTACAGGTTTCACAGGTCCTACGGGACCAGCAGGTGTCACAGGACCCACAGGGCCTACTGGGCCTCCGGGACTCACAGGAGTAACTGGTCCAACGGGAGCAGGAATTACCGGTTTAGCAGGTCCCACAGGTCCAAATCAAGGCCCAACAGGCCCAACTGGAGTCACAGGTCCAGGAGCTCCAGGTTTCCCTGGTCCAACCGGGCCAAATGGTGTGACGGGTCCTACTGGAGCTGTAGGCCCAACAGGTCCCACTGGTTTCACCGGCCCAATAGGAGTCACCGGACCCACAGGACCTACGGGCCCGGCAGGGATGACTGGTTTCACTGGCCCAATGGGGATGACTGGAGCGACAGGTCCTACAGGTCCAACAGGGGCGGTAGGTTTTACCGGACCAACAGGACCCACAGGAATCACAGGCCCCACTGGGCCTACAGGCCCAACAGGTCCTGCTGGTTTCACTGGGGCCACAGGAATCACTGGAGTTACAGGACCTACTGGCCCAACGGGAGCGACGGGTTTCACTGGCCCGACGGGAATGACTGGGGTGACGGGCCCCACAGGTCCGACGGGGGCAACGGGTTCCACTGGCCCCATAGGGATCACAGGCGCAACGGGCCCGACAGGTCCAACAGGGGCAACGGGTTTCACAGGGCCAACGGGGCCAACGGGACTCACAGGTCCTACGGGACCTACCGGTCCCACTGGAGCTACGGGTTCCACAGGTCCAACGGGACCCGCGGGAACCACTGGACCTACAGGATCAACAGGCCCAACGGGAGCTACGGGTTTCACTGGTCCGACGGGAGTCACCGGTCCTACTGGGCCCACGGGCCCCACTGGCGCTACCGGTTTCACCGGTCTGACGGGAGCTACTGGGATTACAGGCCCGACGGGAGCTACTGGTTTTACCGGCCCAACAGGGACCACTGGGAATACAGGTCCAACAGGTCCAACTGGAGTGACTGGCTTCACTGGTCCAACGGGAGCGACGGGTTTCACTGGCCCAACTGGCCCAACTGGAGTGACTGGCTTCACGGGTCCAACAGGAGCCACAGGTAATTTCACTGGACCAACCGGCCCTACCGGTCCAACGGGCGCTACGGGATTCACCGGCCCCACAGGAGCCACAGGACCTACAGGACAAACAGGATCTACAGGCTTCACTGGCCCAACGGGGTTCACCGGAGTCACAGGCCCTACAGGCCCAACCGGAGCGACTGGCTTCACTGGTCCAACAGGACCCACAGGTAATGTCACTGGACCCACAGGCGCCACAGGCCCCACGGGTGGTTTCACTGGCCCAACGGGTGCCACTGGACCCACAGGACCGACGGGCGCGACAGGTCCTACCGGTGGGTTCACTGGTCCAACGGGATTCACCGGACTCACAGGACCGACGGGCGCGACAGGTCCTACAGGTAGTTTCACTGGCCCGACGGGACCTACAGGTGCTGTCACTGGACCTACTGGACCTACTGGTCCTACCGGCAGTTTCACCGGCCCAACCGGACCCACAGGTGCTGTCACTGGACCTACAGGTCCTACAGGTCCCACTGGCGGTTTCACTGGACCGACTGGATCCACTGGACCTACAGGGGCAACAGGCCCTACAGGTCCTACAGGAGGTTTCACTGGTCCAACGGGATCCACAGGAGCTACGGGACCCACAGGTCCTACTGGAGCTACTGGCTTTACTGGCCCTACTGGATTCACCGGGATGACAGGACCAACAGGGGCAACGGGCCTTACAGGTTTCACTGGATCCACAGGGCCTACTGGCTTCACAGGACCTACAGGCGCAACAGGGCCCACAGGAGTCACCGGCCCAACCGGATCGACTGGCTTTACTGGACCGACGGGAGCGACGGGACCCACTGGCTTTACTGGACAAACAGGACCCACCGGCGCCACTGGCCAAACAGGCCCTACTGGATCGACTGGCTTTACTGGATCGACAGGACCGACGGGACCTACCGGCTTTACTGGCCAAACGGGCCCTACAGGAGCTACTGGGCCAACCGGACCCACTGGCTTCACTGGACCGACAGGACAAACAGGACCTACGGGTTTCACGGGACCCACAGGTGCTACGGGTTTCACTGGCCCAACTGGATTGACTGGCGTTACTGGACCAACGGGTCGCACAGGGCCTACAGGGAGCACTGGTCCAACTGGCCCCACAGGCTTCACTGGAGCAACAGGTCCAACGGGCCCCACAGGTTCCACTGGACCCACAGGGCCCACCGGATTCACAGGGTCTACAGGTCCAACGGGACCTACCGGAGCCACGGGGCCAACGGGATCCACAGGACCTACAGGTTTCACTGGGCCAACAGGACCTACAGGTTTCACTGGACCTACAGGGGCTACTGGTTTCACCGGATTTACTGGCTCAACAGGACCTACAGGGGCTACTGGTCCAACCGGATCAACTGGCTTTACTGGACCAACGGGACCCACTGGCTTTACTGGACAAACAGGACCTACAGGACCCACTGGCTTTACTGGACAAACAGGACCTACAGGACCCACTGGCTTTACTGGACAAACAGGACCTACTGGATCTACTGGCTTTACTGGATCGACAGGACCTACGGGAGCTACTGGCCCGACAGGACCCACTGGCTTTACTGGACCTACAGGCCCAACCGGACCTACTGGCGCTACCGGCCCAACAGGATCTACAGGCGGTACTGGACCGACGGGGCAAACAGGACCTACAGGAAGCACTGGCCCAACTGGAGCCACTGGAGCTACAGGTCCAACAGGAATCACTGGACCGACTGGGCCTACAGGATCAACAGGTCCAACAGGAGTCACTGGACCAACTGGGCCTACGGGCCCAACAGGACAAACGGGGCCTATGGGTAACACTGGACCGACAGGTCGCACAGGGCCTACAGGAAGCACTGGCCCGACGGGTCTAACAGGACCTACGGGGCAAACAGGATCTACAGGTCCCACAGGTTTCACTGGTCCCACAGGATTCACTGGCCCTACTGGCACAACAGGTCCGACAGGATCCACTGGACACACGGGAGCTACTGGGTTTACTGGCCCGACAGGATCAACAGGTCCCACAGGATCGACAGGTCCTACAGGTCCTACAGGTTTCACTGGTCCAACTGGAGCCACTGGGGCTACAGGGCCAACGGGACCTACAGGTTTCACTGGTCCAACAGGTCCCTCTGGCTTTACTGGCTCTACAGGCCAAACAGGACCTACTGGTTTTACTGGCCCGACCGGATCCACTGGACGCACAGGACCCACTGGTATTACAGGACCGACAGGCTTTTTAGGTCCAACGGGTTCGATAGGGCAAACGGGGCCTTGTTGCGCTTTTAGCCAATACTTTGGGATGGTTTTAAGCGGCGGTCATCCAGCTCAAGTCATGGTACCTAATGGTCAAGCGATTCCATGGGATGAGATTTTTTTACCCCCTACTATTTCTACTCCTATCGCAGCTGATAATAACGGGGGTGTTGCTCCCGGCACAGTCACAGGTGGGGAGATCATCATCAGCGATACGGGATATTTTCTAGTGACTGTGGGTATTATGCCAGATCTTGGGCCACCTGGACAAGATGCCTCTCCCTTTATTTTTGATGTCACAGTGAATGGAGTCGCCACACAAGACAGGGCGATAACATTTAAGTCACATAATGCAGGTAATGTAGCTACATACATGTCAGGGTTAACTTTTATTCTTTATGCACCCACAAATCCGACCTATGTACAGGTGGTGAATTTTTCAGGCTTTTTAGTCATGCTAAATAATGCCCTTTTGCACACTGGCTCTGGGCCAGCTGCCTATGTCACACTTGCTAAGATTCACGACTAAATCCTTAAAAATTAACAAATTACATCATTTTTTACATGGCATTAAAAAAATGATTGCGTTCCATGATTTTTGGGTGTTATATTGACACAAAATTTTTGGAATTTTCACAGCGATCTTTCGATGATAAATTCTCAGTGGCGATATTCTTAAAAACTTAAAATTGACAACCGCATGAAAGGGTTCAGATTTAACATAGTGAGTTTTTTCAGAAAGATCTCGTTTTACTTTGCAGTCCATGTCTTATTTGCTTTTCTAACCACTCAGTCTTTTGCCGAATCGAACATCGATGTTTCTGATGATTTGCGCACACTTCCGATTGTACCAGTGAGAGGTAGTTTCAGAGGCAGTTTCTCTACAAAATGTTGTCCGACACCCCCAATCCAAGGTCCCCCTGGGCCCCCTGGACCTCAAGGGCCCCCAGGTGAGGGTGGTCAACCCGGTCCCATAGGACCCACGGGCCCCCCTTCAGGTTCAACTGGACCGACCGGCCCCCCAGGACCGGGAGGCCTAACTGGACCCACAGGTCCCGCTGGACCACCTGGTCCAACAGGTCTTCAAGGGCCTACAGGTCCCGCAGGAACCACAGGTTCCACCGGTCCGACAGGTCCTACAGGAGTTACCGGAGCTACAGGACCAACAGGTCCTGCAGGGCCCACGGGTACTGGCCCCACCGGCCCGACAGGAACAATTGGAGTTACAGGACCCACAGGTCCAACGGGACCTGCAGGTTTCACTGGCCCAACGGGTCCTACTGGAACCTTTGGAATGACAGGACCTACGGGACCTACAGGACCCACAGGTTTCACCGGATCCACCGGACCCACTGGCTTTACTGGATCTACAGGCCCAACCGGACCTACTGGCTTTACTGGACCAACAGGTCCAACAGGCTCCACAGGTTTTACTGGACCCACAGGACCAACAGGCTCCACAGGTTTTACTGGACCCACAGGACCTACAGGAGTTACAGGTCCCACAGGCCCAACAGGCCCGACAGGTTTTACTGGCCCGACAGGTCCAACGGGACCCACTGGAGTGACGGGGCCTACAGGACCAACAGGCTCAACAGGGCCAACAGGTTTCACTGGTCCAACAGGACCCACTGGAGTGACGGGACCCACTGGCGTAACTGGTCCAACAGGTTTTACTGGCCCAACAGGTCCAACGGGAGCTACTGGAGTCACTGGGCCTACAGGCCCAACAGGACCGACAGGTTTTACCGGCCCTACAGGACCAACGGGAATCACCGGAGTAACAGGATCGACAGGTTTCACAGGACCGACAGGTCCCACAGGATTCACTGGAGTGACGGGACCCACAGGTTCCACAGGGCCCACAGGTTTACCGGCCCAACAGGACCTACAGGAGTTACAGGATCTACAGGGCCAACGGGGCCCACAGGATTCACAGGTCCTACAGGCCCAACAGGACCTACAGGTTTCACCGGCCCAACAGGACCTACAGGTTTCACTGGTCCAACCGGACCCACAGGAGTGACTGGATCTACAGGTCCAACGGGGCCCACAGGATTCACAGGTCCAACAGGACCTACAGGGCCTACAGGCTTCACCGGACCTACAGGACCACGGGTTTCACTGGACCTACTGGACCCACAGGACCCACAGGTGTCACTGGACCTACGGGCCCAACAGGGCCTACAGGTTTCACCGGCTCCACCGGACCCACGGGCTTTACTGGTCCTACTGGATTCACAGGAGTGACTGGACCTACCGGCCCAACAGGAGCCACTGGCATTACTGGCCCAACAGGTCCAACAGGCCCAACGGGAGTCACTGGGGCAACGGGGCCAACAGGATTCACGGGACCAACAGGGCCTACAGGACCACTGGCGTAACTGGTCCGACAGGACCTACTGGCGTTACCGGACCAACAGGACCAACAGGGCCTACAGGTTTCACCGGTCCAACAGGCCCCACAGGGGCTACAGGTTCCACTGGTCCAACAGGGGCCACTGGCGTTACCGGTCCAACAGGACCCACTGGTTTTACTGGTCCCACAGGTCCCACAGGGTCGACAGGTTTCACTGGCCCAACAGGACCCACTGGCGTAACCGGCCCCACAGGTCCTACAGGATCGACAGGGTTTACTGGTCCAACAGGACCCACTGGAGTCACTGGCTCAACGGGTCCCACAGGGTCAACAGGTTTACTGGCCCAACAGGGCCCACTGGCGTTACTGGCCCCACAGGCCCTACGGGATCGACGGGTTTCACAGGCTCAACAGGGCCCACTGGTGTCACTGGCCCCACAGGCCCTACGGGATCGACAGGTTTCACTGGCCCAACAGGACCCACTGGCGTCACAGGGCCGACAGGGCCGACAGGACCAACAGGTTTCACCGGCCCAACGGGCCCCACTGGCTTTACTGGCCCGACAGGATCGACAGGTTTCACTGGGCCAACAGGACCTACAGGAGTCACTGGGCCAACAGGGACAACTGGAGCGACAGGACCTACAGGACCCACAGGACCCACTGGTTTTACCGGACCAACAGGCCCCACTGGCGTTACTGGATCGACAGGTCCAACGGGCCCCACCGGTTTCACTGGACCGACAGGACCCACTGGCTTTACTGGCCCAACAGGCCCAACAGGCTCCACCGGTTTCACTGGACCGACAGGACCCACTGGCGTCACCGGCCCAACAGGGCCCACTGGTGTCACTGGCCAAACAGGACCGACAGGGCCGACAGGACCCACAGGTTTCACTGGGCCGACAGGACCTACAGGTTTCACTGGATCCACAGGACCCACTGGATTCACCGGACCTACCGGACCTACTGGATTCACGGGACCTACCGGCCCAACGGGGACCACTGGAGCCACAGGACCTACGGGACCCACAGGACCCACTGGCTTTACTGGACCCACCGGCAATACTGGGCCGACAGGACGAACAGGACCTACGGGACCTACTGGCCAAACAGGACCAACAGGACCCACTGGCTTTACTGGACCCACAGGACCCACAGGACCGACAGGTTTCACGGGTCCAACAGGTTTCACAGGTCCAACAGGAGCTACGGGGAGCACTGGGCCAACTGGCCCGACAGGACCTACTGGCGTTACTGGACCAACAGGACCAACAGGCAATACTGGTCCGACAGGACAAACGGGACCGACAGGGTTCACTGGCCCAACCGGACCCACTGGATCGACTGGCCCAACTGGACCGACAGGAGTCACTGGACCCACTGGGCCTACAGGATCAACAGGCCCAACAGGGGTCACTGGACCCACTGGGCCTACGGGACCAACAGGACAAACAGGGCCTACAGGTAACACTGGACCGACAGGACCCACTGGGTTTACAGGAAGCACTGGCCCAACAGGACCAACAGGACCCACAGGGTTTACTGGACCTACAGGACCAACAGGTTTTACTGGCTCAACAGGTCCAACAGGAATCACTGGACCCACTGGACCTACCGGGCCCACAGGGCCTACAGGCTTCACAGGTCCGACAGGAAATACTGGCCCTACTGGTCCCACAGGCCCAACAGGTTTCACTGGGGCAACTGGACCTACAGGTCCTACAGGTTTCACAGGCCCAACAGGGCCCACAGGTTTTACTGGCCCAACGGGGAGCACCGGAGCCACTGGACCCACTGGCCCAACTGGCATGACAGGTTCCACTGGCCCTACTGGAGTCACTGGAAGAACGGGACCGACAGGCCCAACTGGTATGACAGGGTTCACGGGACCCACAGGGCAAACGGGAGGAACAGGTCCAACAGGACCTACAGGACGAACGGGATCCACAGGACCGACAGGTGTCACCGGACACACGGGATCGACAGGTCCAACAGGTCGGACAGGACCTACAGGATCGACAGGTTTTACAGGCGCAACAGGACCTTGTTGCTTTTCTGCCGGGGGAGATTTTGTAATGGTGCTGGCAGGTGAAACTTCAACTCCTGTTTTGGTACCCAATGGAACCGCTGTCCCTTGGAGTACTCTTATTACACCCCCCACTGTTCCTACCTTTATCACCTTTGATAATAATGGAGGTGTCGCCCCAGGGACAGTCACTGGTGGAGAAATCATTATCGATGATACAGGCTACTTCCTGGTGACTGTGGGTCTCATGCCCGATCCAAACACTGGACAAAGTGCAACTCCGATGTTCTTCAATATCACAGTGAATGGGGCAACTGCACAAAACGCGATCATCACCTATTTGGCGAATAATGCGTCTGGCGTATTTACCATGATGTCAGGAATAACCCTCTTCATTCAGGCGACGACGACCCCCACTTATTTACAGGTGGTCAATCAGTCAGGTGTCACAGCAACATTAAATAATGCGGCTCGAACTACAGGCGAAGGGCCAGCTGCGTATGTGACATTGATGAAACTCCATCCATAATCGGGTTAAAAATTGGATTTAAAGTCGTTGTGATGATCGAGAGGGATGATTTCAAAACGATGCACAGGTTGGTAGACCTGGCGAGTGGGGATACATAACCGCTCTTTCTTATAAATCCGATAGAGAGGTAGCGTGACGATGATCTCTGCCTGGTACTTATTTTTAAAGACGTGGTCGTAACTCGTGCTCAACTCGATCGCGAACAGATCTCTGTATTGGGGACGCAGACGCATTTTTACCCCCCAAATATTGTGATCCCTTTTTCCTGTTAGATAATAGGGGCCGATCCCCGCGTAAAGAAAAAAGTGATTTGTTTTTGCTAAATAACCTCCAATCTCCGAGTCAAAACCCCAAAAAGCAAATTCTTCTCGCCGAAAGGTGGCGCAAAAATCTCCAATAAAATCATTAAAACAGCATTTCTTCTCATGTTTTCGGGATCCAAAAGGAAAATGACCATTGATCCGAAATTCCATCGTTTGACATAACCACTCAATTCCAAAACCGAGTTGTTGATAATTTCCCAAGTGTCCCTGGCGATAATCGTAATAGGCATTGAAGCCCCAAATTTGACAGGTAGAGGCAGTGATATACCTTCCTATTAAGCCGGCATTCAAAGCATAAGTATCGTCATATAAATGGTGGGCCCTTAAATCGATCATTGGAAGGAGACGTTGCGGAACGGCATCGGGAGCAAAGAGCATCTCAAATGTCGCATACCCTTTTTGATACCCTATGCCACCTCTTTCGATGGCGCGGAGACCCAATCGTCTTGGAAGAGGCGCTTTCGGCTCGATATGACTATCTGTAGGTTCCTCCTCAGAATCAGCTAGGTCCTTATTTCTCCAGGCTTCAACACTGTAGGGAAAAAATAGACATTCCCCACCTGCGAAATGCAGCGTCAAATAAGTAAGACATGAGGTCAGAAATAACTTTCTCAAATAGACTCGACGATTAAAGTACTTTACCCTACTTCTATAATTTTAATTTCAAGATGTAAAGTATTTTTTCAGTCTGTCATAATCCCATTTTCTTAAGCAATGCGGGTAAAAATCGATAAGCAGACTGCTCTCCATCTTCAATTTCAAAGCCAAGTTCAAGAAAATGATGTTTCTCCTTCTCTGTGAGGGTGCGAGAATCGACGTGGAGCTTGTCCTTGATTTTTTCAAAGTTCCATGGCGACCTTTGACGATTCGTGTAATAGTTCACTCGAATCTCATTTCTGCTGAGCTGAGTTGGATTCAGTCCACTCTTAAACTGAACCCGGTAAGGGGGCCACTGGAACCCTTGACACAGATCAGGTTTAAAGATCATTTTTTCAACAGTTCTCGTCCTGCTGCGCTGAGGCTCATTTGTCATTTCTACAGTCTCAATCACTAACTTTCTTTTAGGTAACACGTTGACTGCAGAAGCATTATAAAAATCACTCGATAGAATAACCCCAGGATGATCGCTATAGCGATCCAAGATCTGTCTGAGGTTTACCTCTTCAGTGGGAACGAGAAACTCGTTGACATCGACAAAAACTAACCATTTTGTCTCCAATTTTCGGAGCAGAGCTGTATATTCATAAGCGGAGATTTGCGTTGTCAAAGCCCAATTGAATCCATTCTCTTCTCCCTCTCGATCCCTGACTCGATCGGGCCATTGACTTAGTGTCACAATCCCCTCTCTGATGTAGGGCATGAGAACTTCCCGGTAATTGTCTCCACTTCCATTGTTATATAAATAGAAATGGTCGACGCCGACGATACGGTGAAATTCGATCCACTCTCTTAAAAATTTAGCTTCGTCTTTAAAAAGAGCGCAGATGGATAAATAGTGTTTATCAGGTTGATCTTTGATCTCACTCGCAAATACAACTTTGCTGAAGACGATGAACAACAGCAAAAATGTTCCTAGTCTTTTCAACATACCCTCTCCAATCCGATTCGAGTTATTGCGAAATCGTAAATATTCTAAGAATTTTTGTACATCTAATAACCCAATGAATAAAGATATTTTCAATCACAGAGGAGAACAGGGGGCACAGAGGAACACAGAGATTAAAAAACGGCCTAATTTTTTCGCGAGAGCGAAAAAATTAGAGTCTTCATTTTTTGCTCTCGCAAAAAATGAAAAACTTAAAGCTCTGTGTCTCTGTGATCTCTGTGTAAATTCAAAACAGTCTTTTCAATGTCCAGTTAATAAGAAAGGGCGGGACGCAAGAGGAGAATGATCTCTTTGAGGGCATGGATGAAGATATCGATCTCTTCGAAAGTATTATAGACGGCAAAAGAGATGCGCGTCATCGAGGAGATATTGAAACTTTTGAGAGTGGGTTGAGCGCAGAGTTGTCCCGTCCGAACGGCAATCCCACGAATATCGAGCAGAGTGCCGATATCTAAGGGATGAAGATCATCGACGGTGAAACTGATGATCGCCCCTTTTTTTGGAGCTGTGCCAATGATACGTAGACCTTTGATCTCGTTCAAACGTTTTGTCGCATACTCGAGAAGATCTTGTTCCCAGGCAGCGATTTTTTCTCGACCCAAAGATTCGATAAAAGCGATCGCTTCTCCAAGGCCGATCACTTCAGCAATCATCGGCGTCCCTGCTTCGAACTTCATCGGTGGATGTTGAAAAGAGGAAGAGTAGGGGGTGACCTCATCGATCATATCCCCACCTCCTTGATAGGGGGGCATCTTTTCCAATAAGGCGCGTTTCCCATATAAAACTCCAACTCCTGTAGGGCCGTAAGCCTTATGACCGGAAAATGCAAAAAAATCAGCTTTTAATTTTTGCACATCGACGGGCAGATGGGCTGCACTTTGCGCTCCATCGATCAGAACTTTGGCGCCATGGCTGTGTGCAAGCGCGATGATCTCTTCAATAGGATTCAAAGTCCCTGTCGAATTGGCGATGTGTGCAATGCTGACGAGTTTTGTCCGGTCGGTGAGCAGCTGTTCAAAAGCTTCAAAAATGAGCTCCCCTCGGTCGTTAATGGGGACAGCCTTGAGATGAGCTCCCCTTTCTTCGCAGATGATCTGCCAGGGTATGATGTTGGAGTGGTGTTCCATCACTGTGATGAGAACTTCGTCACCTGGCTGAAGAAAAGCTTTGCCAAAAGAGCTTGCGACGAGATTGATCGCATCGGTTGTTCCCCTTGTGAAGATGATCTCTTCGACAAAAGCGGCATTTAAAAATTCTTTTATCTGCTCACGGACATCATTGTAAAGGGATGTCGCTTGGGCAGCAAAATCATAAACAGAGCGATGGACTGTGGCATATTGCTCAGAATAAAAACGGCTCATCACTTCGATCACACTGTGCGGTTTTTGAACTGTCGCAGCAGAATCGAGATAAACAAACGGCTTCCCGTGCAAGAGCTTCTGAAGCATGGGGAATTTCTGTCGAAGTTTCTGAACATTTAATACGTTAGAATAAGTCACGATGCTCCTGAAGTTACAAAAGTTTCGATGGCGCGCAACATTTTTTGTAAAAACGAATCACAAGGGATTCGGTTGATCATTTCACGGCAAAAACTATCGATCAAAAGGGACCTCGCATGATTTGGATCGATCCCCCGCGTGGTTAAGTAGAAGAGTTGTTCTTGATCCAGCTGTGAAACTGTCGCGCCATGCGAGGCTTTGACATCATCAGCGAAGATCTCCAGATTGGGTTTACTATTTGCGATGGCATTTTGACCTATGATCAAGTTGTTGTTGATCTGATAGGCTTCCGTCTTCTGCGCTTCTGGGCGCACGAGAATTTTACCTTCAAAACTCGATTGGCTGCTCTCCTGAAGGACCCCTTTGAATCGTTGCATAGAGCGGGTATGAGGAGCTTCATGTTCGATAATGGCATGTGTATGAGCCGTACGGTTTTTACTCAGCATCCACAACCCGTTTAAATCAGCTTCGCTATTTTCCCCTTTGAGGTTGACCCGATAACTCTGACGGACAGCTTTGGCTCCAAAGGTAAAATTCAAGGTGTGAAAACGGGCACTTTTCTTTAAATCGGCACGGACCGATTCAAAGATCCAGGAGGTTTGGGAGGTTGGGGGGGCTTGAGCGGAGTCGATGGCATTTAACCAATTGAGGGTCGATCCTTCCTCCAGGAAAATTTCAGTGTGAGGTAACACGAAATGGGAGAGGTTCGGATGGAAGTGGTGCGCAGTGGCAATCCAGTTTAATCGTCCTTGAGCTCCAACGGTGAGGTAAAGTCGAGGGAGGGCGACAATCGGTTCAGGAGTTGTAAAAAGGTAAAGTGTTTGAACAGGGGATTTGATCTCCAGTTTAGGAGGGAGATAGAAAAAGAGACCTTTAGAATGGAGAGCCAGGTTGATCAAAGCGAAAGGATCTTTTTCTTCTTTAAGAGAGTGGGAGATATGAGGGTTCAAAAAACTGGCATGCGAGCGGAATGCTTCATCGAGAGGGAGGAGGATTGTTTGGGGGGGCAGAGCGGAAATGTCACTTAATTCCAAAGAAAATTGTCCATCGACAAAGACGAGATGGGAATGGCGACATTCAGGGAGAATGGCATCGATAAAACTCGATTTATCGGCAGTCTTTGGATGATAAAATCCAAACGATGTCTGATAAAGCTCTTTTAAGTGAACATACCGAAACGCCTCATGAGACTTAAGAGGTAGGCCAAGCTCTAACAGACGGTGCCAACTTTTCTCACGAAAAGGATTGAATGTATCGTGTCGCTGTAAGCTTTGAAGGTGATTCAAAAAAACATGCTCAGCCGTATGCATGATAACCTTTTTCTTCTAGTGCAAGTGCCAATTCGGGACCTCCCGATTTCACGATTTTGCCGCCTACGACAACATGGACAAAGTCGGGTCGAATATGATCGAGCAAGCGCTGGTAATGGGTGATGAGGATGAGGGCGTTGTCTGGCCCCATCTGAGAATTGACCCCTTTTGCAACGATACGCATCGCATCGATATCGAGACCAGAATCGGTTTCATCGAGAATGGCGAGCTGTGGAGCCAGCACGGCCATCTGGAGAATTTCATTCCGTTTTTTTTCCCCTCCTGAAAATCCTTCATTGAGATTGCGCTCTTTAAATTCTTTTTTAATATCGATGAGCGCCATTTTTTCATCGATGATCTTGTGAAAATCCTCTTCTGAAAGGGGAGCTTCATTCTTTGACTTGAGCTTCGCATTATAAGCTGTGTGCAAAAATTGGAGATTGGAGATTCCAGGAATTTCTACAGGATATTGAAAGCCTATAAATAGACCGAGATGGGCCCGTTTTTCAGGATCGAGCTCGAGGAGATTTTGTCCTTTAAAAAAGATTTCACCGCTAGTCACTTCATAAGAAGGATCGCCGGCCAGGACCTTCGCAAGTGTCGATTTGCCTGCGCCATTGGGGCCCATGAGGGCATGGACCTCTCCTCTTCCAACTTTGAGATTGAATCCTTTTAAAATCGGTTTCTCATCGACATCGACTTGCAATTCTTTAATTTCTAACATTTTTTACCTTTATTTTTAGAGCCAGTTGCAAAACTCCCCGCCCCAGAAAAATCGATGGTTTTGGGTCAGTTTGTCGGGGTCGCAACGCGACCCGAACCCCGCCGCCAAGGACATACTCGAGAGAGTAGGACTTGGCGGCAGGGCGACAAAATGGCCCAAAAGGGCGATTTTGCTGGGGCGGGAATTTTGCAACTGCCTCTTTACCCAACGGAGTTCTCCAGCTTTAGCGTCAAGAGCTTTTGAGCTTCAACGGCAAATTCCAAAGGGAGTTCGCGGATCACCTCTTTACAAAATCCACTGACGATCATGCTGATCGCATCTTCTCGTGATATTCCTCGTGTCTGCAGATAAAATAACTGTTCCTCATTCATCTTCGAGGTGGAAGCTTCATGTTCGACCTGTCCCGTCTGATTAGCCACTTCAATATAGGGGAAAGTATTGGCAGAACAGCGATTCCCCACAAGCATCGAATCGCATTGGGTGTAATTGCGAGCCCCCTTAGCGCGCGGTGCCATTTTGACAAGCCCCCGATAGGTGTTATGCGACCTGTCAGCTGAAATCCCTTTCGAGATAATTGTCGAACGACTCTTCTCTCCCAAATGGATCATCTTTGTTCCCGTATCGGCTTGCATCATGCCGCTCGTGAGGGCCACAGAGTAAAATTCCCCGACCGATTCATCTCCTTGCAAAATGCAACTGGGATATTTCCACGTGATCGCAGCTCCCGCTTCCACTTGCGTCCAGGAGATCTTTGAGCGGTATCCTTGGCAGCGCCCCCGTTTCGTCACAAAATTATAAATTCCACCCACCCCTGTTTCTGGATTGCCTGAGTACCAATTCTGTACAGTGGCGTACTTGATTTCTGCACGTTCAAGGGCGATCAGCTCGACGACTGCGGCATGTAGTTGATTGTTATCAAAAGCAGGGGCTGTGCACCCTTCGAGATAGCTGACATAAGAGTTCTCCTCTGCAATGATCAGCGTCCGTTCGAATTGCCCGCTCTGTTTGTCATTGATGCGGAAATAAGTCGAAAGTTCGATGGGGCAACGCACCCCTTTCGGAATGTAGACAAACGACCCATCGGAAAAGACAGCGGAATTGAGCGCAGCAAAATAATTGTCGCCAATGGGAACAACGGTGCCGATATACTTTTCAATGAGCTCAGGAAATTGATGAACCGCTTCTGAAATTGGGCAAAGGACAACGCCAGCTTCTTTCAATTTTTTTTGAAAAGTCGTCCCTAAAGAAACAGAATCAAAAACGACATCGATAGCCACATTAGCGAGTTGTTTTTGTTCATCGAGAGGGATCCCAAGCCTCTCAAAAGTTTTGAGAATTTCTGGATCGACCTCATCCAAACTATTCAATGATTGCTTTTTCTTTGGCGCAGAATAATAACAGATCTCTTGCAGGTCGATGGGAGGGTAGCGGAGATTCGCCCAATCGGGCTCTTGCATCTCTTTGAACTTGGCAAAGGCCTTGAGCCGAAAGTCGAGCAAGAAAGAAGGCTCATTTTTCATCGCTGAAATCGCACGGACGATCTCTTCGTTCAAACCTTTTGGAAGGGCCTCCGTTTCAATGGGGGTCACAAACCCGTATTTATAGGTAGAACGCTCCTTGAGGAGCTCCTCTGTCGACATGGTAAAAATTCCCCAAAACTTTAGCGCTTGAGTATACCATCACGAAGTGATTTTCTCAATGTGAGCTTCAGCCAGGGCTAAATGCTCTGGAAGATCGATCCCAAAGACCTCATACTGAGTCTCATGCACTCGGATGCGGAGATTATGGTAAAGGAAGCGGAGCTGCTCGAGCTGCTCTGCAACTTCAATCGCGCAAGGTTCTATACGGGAAATTTTTCTTAACGATCCAGACGTAAATGCGTACAAACCGACATGTTTGTAAAAGATTTTTTGAGATGGATCGGTTTCATCGCGATAATAAGGGATCTGGCTGCGAGAAAAACAGAGCGCATAACCCTGATGATCACAAACAATTTTAGCAAACTGAGGGCTCGTCACTTCCTCCATTTTGGTGATTTTTTTCTTGAGAGTCCATACATCGCTCTCCTCATCATCGCAGCTTTGCAACAAATCGCGGATCATCTGCTCATGGATAAAAGGCTCATCCCCTTGCCAGTTCACCCAAATATCGGCATCCACTAACCCTTTTTCTAAAAGCTCTATGAGTCGCTCCGTCCCATTCATGCAACTCTCTGAGGTCATCAAGTACTTTCCGCCAAAGCTGCGGATGAGCGTTGCTGTCTCTTCCGCATCGATGGCAAAGACAACGTCATCAAAAAACGGCACTTTGCATGCGCTATTCCAAACCCACTGCAACAAGGGTCTTTCCTTGAGCATGGCGAGCATTTTTCTTGGAAACCGGGTCGATTTTAATCGTGCTGGAATGACACAGGTGATTTTTTTCTTGTTAATCATGAGATTTGTAACCTTTCTGGATTTTCTAAATACCAAGCAATTGTTTTACGGATTCCCGAGGATAAATCGTGCAAAGGACGCCAACCGGTCTCCTGTTTGATTTTGCTGCAGTCGATGGCGTACCGAAAATCATGGCCAGGACGATCGGCTGCAAAAGTGATCAGTGGCATAAAATTTTTGGGATCCTCTTCTTTCAAATGGGCAAATTCATCGATGAGATAATGCAACAGATCGATATTTTTTCGTTCACATTCACCGCTGATCCCGTAGATATTTCCCTTCTCCCCTTTTTCAAGGATCGACCAAACAGCTTCTGAGTGGTCGTCGACAAAAATCCAATCCCGAATATTCATCCCCTCTCCGTAGATCGGAAGGGTTTTTTTGTGGAAGCAACCGGCGATCAGGCGGGGAATAAATTTTTCCACATTTTGACAAGGGCCATAATTATTTGTACAATGGGAAATCGTCGTCGAAAGATCATAGGTATGTGCATAAGCGCGGACAAAATGATCGGAAGCGGCTTTAGAAGCGGAATAAGGGGAGTTTGGACGGTAAGGAGAATCTTCTGAAAAAGCCCCTTCTTGTCCTAACGTGCCATAAACCTCATCTGTAGAGATCTGGTGAAAGTGGATATGGCGCTGACGGCGCACCACCTCTAACAGAGAAAGTGTGCCTCCGACATTGGTCTCAAAAAAAGCACGTGGGCCTAAGATGCTACGGTCGACATGACTTTCCGCAGCAAAATGGACGATCGCATCGATCTCGTGATCGACACAGAGCCTCTCTACGAGCGGTTCATCGCGGATGTCCCCTTGAACAAAAAGATAACGGGAATCGGTTTCTGAAGAGGAGAGATTCCGAAGATCTGCCGCATAGGTCAAAACGTCCAAATTGATAATCTTTTCACAATGGGGATGATGATTCAACCCATAACGGATGAATGCGGAGCCGATGAAGCCAGCGCCTCCAGTGACGAGAAACCTTTTAAGAGGATGACGCATAGTGAATTAAATAATCGTTTAAAACCTCGCCCCAAGGGCGGGGTTTGATTTTTGTGAGATGAAAGTATTTATGTGTGTCGAGCACACTATAGGCTGGCCGGACTGCGGGTACTGGGAACTTCTCGCTGGAGACAGGGATGATTCGCTGACATTTGAATTGGATCCCATGCCGTCTTGATGCCTCCATGAGATCGAGTGCGATTTGATAACGGGAGCGCTCTCCATCATTGGCAAAATGGATAATTCCTCGCGCATCCAGCAGGGTAAATACAGCTGCCGCGAGATCGCGACAGTAAGTGGGCCTTCCCCGTTGGTCGTACACGACCTGCAGCTCTTCTTTCTGCTCGAACCAATGCATGAGTGAGGAGATAAAATTTTTCCCCTTCGGACCGAATAACCACGAAGTGCGGAGGATGCAAGCTTCAGGAAAAGTGTCCACAACTCTCTTTTCCCCCTCCCATTTGCTCTGCCCGTATCGATTTGATGGAGTGCACAGATCATCCTCCCGATAGGGCGCTGCTCCGTTTCCATTAAAAACGTAATCGGTAGAGATATGGATCAAACGGGCGCCACATTCACGAGCGACCCATGCGACATTTGCCGCCCCTTCCCCATTCACAGCAAGAGCCCGTTCAGGTTCCTTCTCTGCACCGTCGACATCGGTGTAAGCCGCGCAATTGACGATATGGGTCGGTTTAATCTGAGCCCCTTTTGCGGCAAGTGGGCCCCGCTGAGCGACATCCCCCTCCAGGCGAGAGGTCCCTACAATATCGATCTTCTGTCTCAAACCATATTGGATCAAGGCTGAACCCAACATCCCATCTGCCCCGGTCACCCAAACTCGCATCGTATTGCCTCCTTGAGGAGTGGGCTTTTTCGATCCCGATCTGAGAGCACAGGTGTTTCGATCGGCCAGAGAATCCCTACAAAAGGGTCGTCGAACCGAAAATTCCGCTCCTCCGATGGATCGTAGATGTTGCTGACTTTATAGCAGACGTGGGCATGATCGCTGACGGCGCAAAATCCATGCGCATACCCAACGGGAATAAAGATTTGCTCACCCAAAGAGGCATCCAGATAGACCCCATCCCATTTTCCAAAAGTTGGGCTATCAGGTCGGATATCGACAAAAACATCGAATATCCTACCTGTTATCACACTCACGAGCTTAGCTTGCCCTGGATAGCGTTGAAAATGCATTCCTCTCACCGTCCCTTGCCTGGAAAAAGAATGGTTATCTTGAACAAAATCACAACCGATCCCTACCTCGCGATAAAGAGACTGACGGAACGTCTCTCGAAAAAAACCGCGGTCGTCAAAAAAAATTTTAGATCGAATGAATTTCACTCCAGGGAGAGAGAGATCCTTGACTTCCATCATGCCCTCTTGGTCTTTGAACCTAATCTCAGTAAAATTTTTCGTCGATTTTCGGGATTATTTTGGCCGATTTTCGATCCAAATTCGGGGGGGTAATATACGCATGTTTGATATTACCCCCCGAATTTGGGTCGAAAATCGGCTCAAAAGAACCCGAAAATCGACTGAAACTTTTTACTGAGATAGGTTCTTCTGGAGAAAATAATAGCTGAAATGGAGAAGAATGTCTTGTCTTTTTAATGGTTGACACCTTACTCTTTCTTCCCGTGTTGTTTAAAGAACTAGTTTAAAGAGGAGAGCCATGCATATCTTTCATTCCTTCGGCCATGTCCTAGGAGGATCCTTGCTCATTGCAGGAACGATGGTCGGTGTCGGCATGCTCGCGCTTCCTGTAGCGACTGGTGACGGAGGGTTCATCCCTGCCGCTGTCATCTATATCCTTTGCTGGCTTTTCATGCTTTGCACCGGCCTCCTCCTCTTGGAAGTGTGCTCCTGGATGCCTAAAGACTCTAACTTGATCACGATGGCCCACCGATTGCTCGGTCCCGTCGGCAAAGACATTTGCTGGGTAGTCTATCTCTTCCTCTTTGTCACTGTGATGATTGCCCACGTCGTCGGTGGCGGGTCTGTCGTCAGCGAAATCACAGGAGGGAGCGCGCCGAGCTGGTTGTCTATGCTCATTTATGTCGTGATTTTTTCTCCCGTCGTCTATCTCGGGACAAAATGGGTCGATCGATTGAACATCACTTTGATGCTCGGGGTCGCTGCAACCTACTTTTTGTTCATCGCTGTCTCTTATAAACATGTCGATATCCATCTCCTTTCCCGCTCAGATTGGTCCAAAGCCTGGATTGCCCTTCCCGTTCTATTCACTGCGTTCACTTTTCAAGTCATTATCCCTACATTGATGACCTACATGGAGCGCAATGTCAAGAAAGTTCGCCTATCGATTATTCTTGGGACAAGCATCCCTCTCCTCGTCTACCTGATCTGGGAATTTTTGATTTTGGGCATCGTCCCAGCTGATGGTCCGAATGGCTTAACGGAAGCTGCAAGGAAGGGTTGGAATGCTGTGATGCCCTTAAAAGAATTGGTTAGAAGCCCCATCCTTTTTGCAACTGGAAAAGCCTTTGCATTCTTTACGATGACGACATCCTATATCGCTCTCTCTTTAGCTTACCTCGATTTTTTAGCAGATGGACTCAAAGTACAAAAAAAAGGACTCAAAAAAGTCCTCCTCTGCTTAGCTGTATTCATACCCCCAACCCTTGTCGCCATCACATACCCTCATATCTTTATCATCGCACTCAGTTATGCAGGAGGATTCAGCTGTGCCATTCTCTTCGGTCTTTTTCCCCCTGTCATGGTATGGGTGGGCAGATATATCAAAAAGTATGACCGGAATCCCCTCATCCCTGGCGGAAAACCGTTTCTCGCTATCCTGATCCTCTTTGTCCTCGTCGAACTCGGGATCGAAATCACCCAAGAAATCCTCAAGAGGTGAAACTGAAAAACCGACCATTAAAAAAGACTTTTGTAAATTTACACAGAGATCACAGAGACACAGAGTTTTAGTTTTTCATTTTTTGCGAGAGCAAAAAATGAAGACTTTAATTTTTTCGCTCTCGCGAAAAAATTAGGTGTTTGTTCATCTCTGTGTTCCTCTGTGTCTCCTGTTCCCCTCTGTGTTGAAAATATCTTTCCAATGTCCAATGCCCTGTGATTCCTTTGCAAGAAATGGTGTGAAAATCTATATTTGTCATATCATTTAATTTTTTCATTGGGGTTTGTATGCGCGTTTCGTCTTTTGCACTCGTATCGTGCCTATTTCTTTCAAGCGCTTTGCAAGCTGATGAATTCTCTACCCATACTCATGGAGAAAGGCCTAAAGCTCCAGAACCTGTCCCTTGGTTCACAGGTCCTCTGTTGACCCCTTCGGGGCACGTGATCCCCACTGGTCACTGGAACATCGAACCTTATGAATTTGTCACGACCAATTTTGGCACATACGACCATCGGTGGCATACCCATTCTGTTCCACACAATTCTTACAACGTCAATACTCAAATCCCTGTCCAGTATGGATTGCCAGCCCATTTCGATCTCACTTTTGTTCCACAATGGTCCTGGAACCATGTCCATGGAGCATCCCATTGGGTCTTGAATGACCTCCCCTTCGGATTTGATTATCAATTATTGGGTGATAAAAGGGGAAGGTGGTGGCCAGCGATCAAGTTAGCGATCAAGGCCAACTTTCCTATCGGGAGATATCAAAAGCTCAATCCCCATAAAAAAGGAACAGATATCGGAGGGTCGGGAAGCTGGACTCCTGGGGTCGGTCTCGTCATGTCCCATCTCTATTGGTGGGGTGGGCACCACTTTTTTGCCCCTCGTTTAGCTTTTTCATATAATTTTCCAACACCTGTCCATGTGAAAGGGTTCAATGCTTATGGAGGAGGACACCACACTCGAGGAAAAGTATTTCCTGGACAATCCTTTGTCGGTCTATTTGGGTTTGAATACGCTCTCACTCAACGCTGGGCTTTGGCAGGAGATGTTCAATATCTACACGTCAATAAAACACGTTTCAAAGGACATCGAGGAAAAACAAACGGAGTTCCCAATTCTGTAGGGGGTCATTCCATCGACCAATGGAGCATTGCACCCGCCATCGAATATGACTGGAACGCGTATGTCGGTATCATCGCTGGCGTCTGGTTTACAGTCGCTGCCCGGAACTCGCCCGAATTCGCAAGTGCCGTCGTCGCTATCAACATTTATAAGTGAGAAGAATTTCAACGCAGAGACGCAAAGCCGCTATGGCGCAAAGAAAATTGAAAAACTTTATAATTTGCGTCACCGCGGCTTTGCGTTTAATCCCTCTATTTTTTTTTGAATCGACGGAGGGCTGAGGGGATGCTGTCGGGATTCAACGAGATCGAGTCGATTCCCTCCTTGATTAAAAAAGAGGCAAACTCAGGATAATCACTGGGTGCTTGTCCGCAAATCCCTACTTTTCGCTTTTTTTGATGAGCGATTTGGATCAGATCGACGATCATCTTTTTTACTGCCAGATTCCGTTCGTCAAAAAGAGGAGAAAGCTCTTCAGAATCCCGATCGATCCCTAGGACGAGTTGTGTCAGGTCGTTGGAGCCGATAGAAAAACCATCGAACCGATCTGCAAACTCCTTGGCAAGAATGATATTGGATGGGATTTCTGCCATCACGTAAACCTGCAAACCTTTTTTTCCCCGTTTAAGCCCATTTTCAGCAAGAGCGGCGAATACACAGTCCGCCTCTTCCAAAGTGCGGCAAAAAGGGATCATCACGACCACATTGGAAAGGCCCATCTGCTCCCGGACATGCCTGATTGCAGCGCATTCTAAAGCAAATCCCTCCCTATATCGAGGACTATAATAGCGGGAAGCTCCACGAAATCCGAGCATCGGATTCTCTTCTTTAGGCTCGAAAACATTCCCACCGATGAGATTGGCATACTCATTGGTTTTAAAATCGCTCATCCGAACGATCACAGGATAGGGATAGCGAGAAGCTGCAATCTTGCCAATCCCTCTTGACAGATGGTCGATGAAATACTCCTGTTTATCATCGTAACCCTTTGTCAACTGAGCGATTTTCTTCTTTACTTTTGCATCCTTGATCTTATGAAAATGAACGAGCGCCATCGGATGGATCTGAATGATATCGTTGATGATGAATTCCATGCGCGCAAGGCCAATCCCTTCACACGGCAGTCGCCACCACCGAAACGCCGCTTGAGGACTTGCGATGTTCATCATGATTTTTGTTTTGAACTTAGGCAACTTCTCTAAACGAATTTTTTGCTCTTTAAAAGGGAGATTTCCTCGATAAACATATCCTTGATCCCCTTCAGCGCAAGAAACGGTAATCCACTCCCCATCTTTGATCATTTTCGTTCCCGTATTTGTCCCCACAACTGCGGCAACGCCCAGTTCTCGACTGACAATCGCAGCATGGGAGGTCCTTCCACCATGGTTCGTAATGATTGCTGCAGCCCTCTGCATGATCGGAACCCAATCGGGAGAGGTCATTTCAGTAACGAGAATATTACCCGTTTCAAATTTGCCGATCTCAGAGAGATGTTTGATCACTTGTGCTTTGCCTGCGACGATGGCCTCTCCAATCGCTAGACCCTGACATGCGACAGTGCCCCGCTTGGAAAGAGTATAAGTTTTAAAGAGATCCCCTTTTTTTTGAGATTGTACCGTTTCAGGGCGCGCCTGAAGGATAAAAAGCTCACCAGAAATCCCATCTTTGGCCCATTCGATATCCATCGGACGGCGGTAATGTCGTTCGATGAGAACACCCCATGAAGCCAATTGCAAGATCTCTTTTTCGCTTAAGACAAACTGGGATCTTTCTTTGAGTGATGTCGTGAGATTTTTTACTGTATTTTTCCCCTTTTTCCCATACACCATTTTCTTTTCTTTGAGGCCTAAATTTTTTTCAATTAAAGGGACCACCTTTTTTATGCCGAGAAGGGGCTTAAAAACGACATACTCATCTGGAGTCACGCTACCTTGAACGACATTTTCCCCTAAGCCCCAAGAAGCGTTGATGACAACCACTTGGGGAAATCCCGTCTCTGTATCCAAAGTGAACATCACACCCGCAGATCCCTTATCGGAGCGCACCATCTTTTGGATACCGATGGAGAGCGCGATCTTTAAGTGATCAAATCGTTTGGCCTCCCGATAAGCGATCGCCCGGTCGGTGAAAAGGGAAGCAAAGCATTTTTTACACGCCTTTAGCAGCTCCTTTTCACCACGCACGTTTAAAAAAGTTTCCTGCTGACCGGCAAAGCTCGCTGAGGGCAAATCCTCTGCCGTAGCGCTGCTTCTCACAGCGACATCGGGATGACTTAACCGGTGATAAGCACCGATCATTTCGTCTGCCATTTTTGGGGGGAAGTGGCCTCCTAAAATGAGATGGCGGATCATCTCACCCGTCTTTTCCAAGGAATTTTTCTTTTTTTTCATCTGTCCGATCAACTCGGTCAATTTCTCACCCAACCGATTGAACTCAAGAAAATCCCAATAGGCTTGCGCTGTCGTCGCAAAACCATCGGGGACTTTAATCCCCTTCCGTTTGAGCGTTTTGATCATCTCTCCCAAGGAGGCATTCTTTCCTCCGACAAGAGGAACATCTTTAATTCCCAGCGTTTCAAACCATCGAATCCACATGATCATTCTCCCCCACCTTCCATATATAGGGAATCGATCTAAAAATCAAAATGGATATTGAATGTGATCCCTGAGACAAAGAGGTCCCCTTGGTTTGCAAAAAATACACCTTGGGCGGCGCTACTTGGAAAATGCAACAATTGATTTTGTGAAAAGAAAAGGAACTCGTCCCACGCGATTTCTAATTCCAGACGTTTGAGGGCTCTTTGAAAAAAGCACTCCCAACGAATTCCCGCAGTGGTTTCAAAAACAGCTCTAGAAGAGCAAAAGATATCATGGACTCCGAGCTGTTTATTTTTGCCGTTTGAGGTGTACTCATCTTGATGGAGGTAGAATTCTCCAAGCAGAAGACTGAATGCCCCTTTTGGCAAATAGACTAAAATTTCGACCGAACGCATATTGTCCCAAAAGAGCGATGTTGGGTCCGATTCCGAAATATTTGTTCTTCATATGGATGATTTCATTCCCCTGGGTCGCTAAACTCCCGCCACTGTACTCGAGATTATACTTTTGTCTAACCGATCCAGCCCGTATACCTATCTGGGGAGTTAAAAAAAGGGACTTTGTCACTGGGTAGAATTTACTGAGCATCAAATCGACAATCCCTAGATGTAATCGCCAATGAACTTTAGCCCCCTCAGCAAAAAAGGGCCCTTCTCCAACCGATTGCCATAGAGGGAAGAGAACATCTCCATCCCGTGCTTTTTTTTCATTATCAGTATGTGTTTGAAAAGAGGTGAACTGCAGCTTGAGTTCCCAATCATCATGGGGAAAACGATACCCCAACCCCACTTTGAAACCGAAGTCCCATTCGAACTTAAGATTTTCCACTTTGCCATCGGGAGCGAGCTTGTGCTCTGAAGAGCTTTTAACTGCGTAACTCAATCCCGATTCACTTGCCCGCCAATAAAAAACAGCCCCCTCCGCAAAAAATCCCCTTTCTCCGGAATAAGAATGGCAAAAGAAAAACACTGTGCTAAGATAAAGAAAAAAGATCTTGGACATGATGAACAATTATGGTTTCTTAAAAGATTTTTTCCAATTTTTAATTGGATTTTTCCTTCTCCCTCTCTCCCTTTTCTCATGGGAGATAACGAGTCAAGAAGCTGAGCAGATCGGCAAACAGATTTTTTTCAATGAATGCAGTGGCAAAGAGGAAAAATTGGTGTGGTGGAACGACGGGGAAAATTTTGCATCGCTGGGAATTGCCCATTTCATTTGGTATCCCAAAGGAGAAAGAGGACCTTTTGAAGAGACCTTCCCCACTTTTTTGGCTTTCTTAAGTGAACAAGGGATTTCCCTCCCCGTCTGGCTAAAAACAACCGACGCCTGTCCTTGGAATTCGAAGGGAGAATTTTTAGAAAAACATCAAGAAGCAAAGAAAAAGCAATTACAAACCCTTTTATCGCGCACGCTCTCTTTGCAAGCCACCTATATCGTCAAGCGATTCGAACAAACCCTCCCCAAGTTACTTGACGGTTTGACCGATGAAAAAAAACAACCCCTCTTAAAAAAAATCGAATCGATTGCCCAATCCCCTCAGGGAAAATATGCCCTCATCGATTACCTCAATTTCAAAGGAAATGGCACCTCTCCACATGAACGCTACAAAGGGCAAGGTTGGGGCTTAAGACAAGTTCTCGAAGAGATGCCAGATCATGCCAATCCCGTTGTTGCCTTTTCAGAAACAGCCAAAATGATCCTGAAAAGAAGAATCGAAAATGCGCCACCTGAGCGTCATGAAGAGCGTTGGCTCCCCGGTTGGCTTATTCGAATGGATTCATATGAAAGATTTAGATAATCTTGAAGAAGACTATAGAAATGCTTATGAGAATATATGCCCTCGTAAGTGAAGAAACGATTATATCTAGGATTCATTAATGCGCTATATTCTTGCCTTGATTCCTTCAAAACAACACATATTGGCCTATATTCAGGCTGCGCAACAGTCTTTTGCACCCATAAATGACGGTTATTTGCTAGATGATAACAAAAGTATTCCTCATGTCACCATTTGCTCGTTTCAATGTGATGAGCACAAAGTTGCTGAAATATGGTCACATGTAGAGTCTTGGCAGATCAATAATTGTCCTATTCGTATGATTGGATTGATGTTAAAGAAAGGTAAGGCTCCTCAATATCACTATTCTGTTGGATTATCTGTAGCAAGAGATTCTCAACTTTTACATCTTCATTACCTTGCTTCAGACTTACTTGAGTCTCACGGAATTACTAGCTTGAATCCAAGTCGTGAGTTGTATCAACCACACCTCACCTTAGCAGGAATTGGTTGGCTTCCTGCAAAGGATATAGTTTTACCTTTTATCATAGATGATTTACTTTCATTACCTTCTTATCATTTTCATATTGTATTAGGACGAGGAGATGATATAGGTCAATATCTTGAAACTTTATTTGAGCTATAAAAATGTGCACTGAGGTGGAGCACATATGAATTTCTCTACCACCCGTTCGCTTCGCTCACTAGAGAGCACAGAGGACACAGAGGAAGAATCAAATGAAATCTTAGATTTTTTTCTCTGTGTCCTCTGTGCCCTCTAGTGAGCGAAGCGAACGGGTGGTAAAAATATTTTCTTATGCGACAAATTGTTCGAGTTGTTAACGATTCTTCAACTTTCTTGGGTATATTTGAGAGGTCTATTAGTTAAAGTCTTGAAACGAGAACTCCGTTTTACTGTCCATTTTCTCTAAATACTTCTCGACGTCGGAAATCTCTTTAAAGCCGGTGCTTCTTCGGATCACGTTCCCTCTTTCATCTAAAATGATCAAAGTGGGAATGGCACTCACTTGATATTTTTCAAAAATTTCACGTCCGATCGCTGAGTTGACTTTCAGGAATTTGATTTTGTTCCCATATTCTTTTGCCCAAGCATCATAGACAGGGCTAAACATCCGACAGGGACCACAATAGGTGGCATAAAAATCGATGAACACAGGACCTTGCGATTCTTGTAATTCTTTTTCGAAATGTTTTTTCGAAGTGATCTCGATCACTTTTTTCGGTTCTCCTTTTTTTTCAACAACCCCCAACCCTTCAACTTTAGCAGGAGGGGTGTAAGAAACTAAATACTGTTGCGCTTGCAAAGCCGCCTTTGCCCCATCCCCCGCAGCGGAAACCGCCTGTTTAAACTCTCGATCGGAAACATCGCCGATAGCATAGACCCCATCGAGGGATGTCATTTGATGTTTTTTAAGAACGATATACCCTTCTGGATCGAGCTCGAGCTGATTCTGAAACAAGGTAGTATTAGGGCGCGAACCGATTGCGAGAAAAAGAGCATCGACGGGAACCTCTGATCGAGTCTTCCCATCGCGGACGATCAGATGGGTCACTTTTTGCCCATCTCCCTCGATCCGTTCGATCACGGTTTTGAAATGCACCTCGACATTAGGACGGGACAGAACCTCTTTCATCCGCTCTTTTTCCACTGTGCGAAACTCATTGCGACGCACGAAGACGTGGACCTTTTCAGCGATGTTGGAAAGATACTGAGCCTCAATTAATGCACTGTCACCCCCTCCCACGACAGCGACCACCTTGTCCTTATAAAGAGAACCGTCACAAACCGCACAGCTATAGACCCCACGCGACCAATACCCATCTCCCCCCTTCTCTCCAGGAACGTTGAGTAAATTAGGCATAGCACCAAGGGCGATGATCACCGACTGGGCTTTATACTTCTTAACTTGCTCCCCGAAAATTGCCTTAGTTGTGATGAGAAAGGGACGTTTGGATAAATCGACAGAAGTGACGACCTCGGCAGCTAAAATCGCCCCATTTTGTTCCGCTTGTTTTCTAACTCGATCGCCCAGTTCGATCCCTGCGATCGAAATCTCACCTGGCCAATTCTGCACATTGTGAGATTGTGTGATCGTCCCACCAATATACGGTCCAGTAATGACAACAGGCGTTATCCCCGCTCTAGCGAGATAGGTCGCAGAAGTCAGCGCCGCAACTCCTCCCCCCAAAATCACCACAGGATATTCTTCTTCCACAACCTCAGCGCAAAGTGGGGAAGTAAAAGAAAGAATTAAAAAATTGATCCAAAGAATGAATTTTTTCATATCACCCCAACATCTTTTGAAATATTATTGTAAGCTTTACACATTATATTGTACACTGGTTCTCCCTACCAGATCATCAACTTATATGTTAAAAATTTATTCTGAACCTGAAGAAGGTCTCGACGAGATTCTCGCCCTTGCCGAAGAGGCTGAAGCCCCTCCTCCTGAACCTCCCGGAGGCATTCCCAGGCAGTGGTTGCCCGGGTGGATTCGATGGCCTGTCCGTATTTTTCTCCTTCCATTCATCCTCCTCGATTTAGGCGCACAAAAAATCGCTCGAATCCTCATTCGGCCCCCTTTCAAAAAACAAGGGAAATGTCTGAAACGGGGGAACTGTTGTCATTATATCCTTGTCCCCGAAGCGAAAGGATGGCTCGGATGGCTGTTTTATTTCTGGAACACACAGATGCTTGGGTTTTATAGACGCACGCCCCATGTTTATGAAAGCGATGGCAAAAAAAGAGTCTACGTCATGGGATGCCGTTACTTGAAGAAGAACGGAGCCTGTGGACACTATCACTTGCGCCCTGCTGTCTGCCGCAAATGGCCAGTTATCGAGTATTTTGGCTATCCCCGCATCATAAAAGGATGTGGATTTAAAGCCGTCCCTCGAGAGTAAGAGACTGTCTGCGGATTCAGGTTTCGTCGATTTTCGGGATTATTTTGGCCGATTTTTGATTCAAATTCGGGGGGTAATATACGAAGGTTTGATATTACCCCCCGAATTTGAATCAAAAATCGGCTCAAAAGAACCCGAAAATCGACTGAAACTGAATCCGCAGACAGTCTCTAAGTTTTTTTGACTTCAATAGTTGTCCCCGTGATCGATTTTTGTTTCAGCAGACTGACGATTTCGACGGCAACCTCTTTGGGATCGAGGAGCGTCGAAGGATTCTCATCGGGAAAATTGTCGAGTCGCATTGGGGTGTTCGTTCGCTGTGGAACAAGTGCATTGATCAATAAATCGGGCCTTTCTTCAGCTAATCCTTGGGTAAAATTGACGACAGCCGCTTTTGCACTGGCATAGATAGCATAGTTTTTTTTCCCCCGAATATAACTCGAGGATGCAATGTTGATGATGTGCGCATCCTGTTTGAGATGGACACATTTACAACAATAGATCACCCCAGTCAAGTTCGTTGCGATGAGAAGATCGATCTCTTCGGGAGAGAGCTCGTCGAGTTGTTTTGTCTTGAGCAGCCCCATCCCATTGACCAATCCATCGAGTCGACCATGCTCCTGCAGAATTTTTTCAAAGACGCTCCGGGTATCGTGATAAGAGGTCAAATCCACAGAATACTGAGATGATGAGCGGGAAATAGAGATCGGAGTCGCCCCTTCTTCTTCCAGAAGATGGCAGAGATTTTTTCCAATCCCCCCTGTTCCTCCTGTCACTACGATCTTTTTGCCAGCTAAGCTCTCCTGTTCAATCAAAGAAGATGAAGAGAAATGTCTGAGGCGTAAAATCTGTTCTGCGAGCAAAAGATCGAGCTCCGATGTGATCTTGATGTTTTCCTCACTTCCCATCACGATATGCACGGGATGGCCCACTTTTAAGACGAGGGAACAATCATCGGAATGATTGAGAATTCCCTCTTTTTGTGCCTTGAGGTGAGCTGAGAGGATCAAGGAATAGTCGAAGCTCTGAGGGGTTTGGCCACGCAAATATTCCGACCGGTTGGGGATCTTAACGATTTCTTCTTTACCCAGCGTGTGCACAAGAGTATCAGCCGAAGGGATGCAAGTATCCACTGCCTTGTATTGGATCGCCTTTTCGACATTTTCTTTCAGAATACTCCCTGAGATAAAAGGGCGCACGCCATCGTGGATCACGACGATTTGTGTAGATGGGCCACAAGCTTGTAGACCTTTGAATGAAGATTCCTGACGGGTGGATCCCCCCTCGATCACAGTGATTGGCGCCCCGCAATAAGGGGCAATATCACTTGAAACCTGTTGAATCCATAACGTTGGGCAGACGAGGATGATCTCTTCGAATAGCTTCGCTTCGAGAAAAGTCTCCAGAGTATGCAAATAGACTTTTTTTCCAGCGAGCCGGTGGAATTGCTTAGGGATTCCGCTCCCAAAACGGAGTCCCGTTCCTCCTAGCAAAAGAATGGCCTTGATCTGATCGTTGTCTTCCTTGAGCAAAGTGTTCCTGTTGCGATAACTTCCTAAAAATGAATGGACGAAGTTCACGATGTTCTTTTTCTAGGGCTCGTTTTTTTTTGATGGACTTCTTTGCTTATTATTTCCGTTAAAAAAGAATTTAAACTGATCCCTCGATATTTTGCTTCGATGGTGGCTTCTTCATGTATTTTTGGAGGAAGACGTAGCATCAAATTCCCTGAGAAAGGCTTTTCTGGATCACGTCCTTTTTTTTTACAGAACTCCAAATAATCATCGATAGAATCTTTAAAAGCCTGATCTAACTCATCTACTGTCGTTCCCTGAAAAGTAATCACGTCTTTTAAGCCTATGACCTCTCCGTGAAAAATCTTGGCCTCATCGTCGTAGGTGACGGTTCCTTGATAACCTTTATATTTCATGGTATTACCCCGCAAGATATTAAAAACTTTTTAACTGAGACTAAAGCGCCTTTATCAGTTTCTTTTCTAGGATGAGGTCGATGAAACACTGAAACTTGGTTATTTAACAATATTCTCACCCTTGATCCACGCCCTTCCTCGATCTCAGCTCCCAATGCTGCGAATAGAGCTTCTACATCGGCCCATTTAACGCTGGATAGTTAGGCTGGTGAAAAACAGCCTTGAGTGTTTCAGCGTGCTTTTTTCTCATGATTTCATGATATCAAAAAATGATACTATTGATCAACCTAATTTTAAGTAAAAAAATTATTTTAAATCCATTAAACCACCAGCAATCTTCTCAATAGAAAAAGCGCAGGAAAAAATTTTAACTCTTGGCTTCTATTTTGAGGACAACGCCTTGCATGTTCTTGTGTAAAAATTCAGCCCGTTTGCGAGCGATTTCCTGCGGGTCTCCCATTTGCTGCTCGTTAAGGGTATGGAGTAGATGGGCACGCCTACATTGGAAGAAAAGTGTATTGAGCTTAGCGTCGGTGATCCCTTCGATCCAATCGAGGTAGAGGCCGAGCTTCATCAGACTAAGCGCGCCGAGAGCTTCTTTCGTCTGCAACTGATAAGAATGGAGGAGCAGCCCAAAAGAGCGGCTCACCTGATCTTTTATCTCAGCATTGTTTTCATTTTGTAAATGGGATCGCAATGTTTTTTCCAGTGCCATCAATTTCATCACCATGGAATGGATCGAATGTAAAATGGTCTCCTCATTAATTCCAATCGTATAGCTGTTGCTGATGACGACAATATCCCCGATCAATTCCTCTAAATTCCCACCCATTCCAGTTGCCGTGATCTCTTCTTCTTTCTGTTTTGTCAATGCTTCTTGCAACTGACCCGTATGGATTAAAGCGGGAAGATGAAGAAAGGCTTGAACGGAAAGTCCAGTGCCGCAGAGGGAGGGATCGGATGTTAAATATCCAAATTTTGGTGAAAAGGAAAATTCGATTGTAGTGCCGATTGCAGTTTCGATTTCGCTCAATCGATTCCAAACTTTTTCCCAGCTTCCTATTGTGTCGATGAGCTGCATTTGAAGATGGTTTTGAATATTGAGCTCAGCGAGAAAGCTCCCCGTCTCATCAACGACAAATCCTTGTCCACTGAGAGTATTTTGAAACCCTTCCATGCATAAAAAATGCTCAAAAATATATTCCTTATCTAGAGCGCTGACCTCTTCAGCTTTGAGGAGGAGGGGGTTCTGGAGCATTGATGACTTAAGAAGCTGCTCTTTCAAGGAGAAGAGAGTTTGTTGCAATTGTCTCTCATCCATCTTAGGAGGGAAATTGAACTTAGCTAAGTTACGATGTAACAAAAAAGAGGTTGCAAGCCAGATCGGATTACTCTCTTTTTCCCACGGAGTATGCCCTAAAAGAAATTGAGGAAGCTTAATCTTTTCCGTCATTTGCCCCTTTTTCCGTCAATGCTTTTATCTGATCGCGGAGCCATGCGGCTTGTTCGTAGTTTTCTTTTTTCAAAGCCTCATTGAGTGCTTCATTCAAGGCTGTGAGACGGCTCGAGGAAGGGATCGTCAAAGGTTTATTAGGCGATTTTCCTAAATGTAGAGGCTGTATTTTTTTGCTGATCATCTCTTTTTTAATCTGAGCGGGCAGCTTGTCTCCTGCAATCAATTCAGAGACGAGAACATCGGAAAAGACGGCGTAACATTCACTACAGCCGAGCGGATTGCCCATTTTGATCGATTCCAAAGTCGTGCGACAGTTTCCACAACAAAGCCCCGCCTCCGCCTCCGATAATCCTTCACGAGGCTTCCATTCTGTCATCTGTCCATGGAGTTTCTGTTGCAGAACGGGACAGTCTGCACACATCTCCGTGCAGATGATCGAGTTGTCGACAATCTCCTTGTAGATGACCTTGATCGGTTTTTTGCAATGGCTGCACTCGACAGGTCTTTCAGGCATCGAAACCTCTCCCCAGGAAATATCTGACGGGCGATCAATACTGCGGTCGGCCTGAAACGTGGATTTGGCCCTGCGCGAAAGCTCCCGCGATTCGACGATCGTAAACGGGTCAATATTAGAAATATGGACCCGTTTACGATCGTCGAATCGCGGGGCTTTGGCGCGGTCCAAATTCCACGTTTCAGGCCGACCGCAGTATAACCCCCGTAAAATGGGATTCTAGGGAAATAGGAGTTAAGCTCAATAAATTTCTTTACATTGTTGTTTCGCGGACGGATTTGCTTTGAGGAATGAAGAGGACAGAGAAGAAACCTAAAGCGAGTAATAAACCGAGTAGACAAAGCGTTGTCACAATCGGCTCGACGGGAATCGCTTTTGCAAGAAGCCCTGCCCAAGTCGATCCAAGACTTGATAGACACCATGCACACCCCATCAATAGGCCCGAAACAGTACTTGGGCTTTCTGGGACAAGCTTATTTCCCCACGAGACAATGATGGGATTGACCGTTCCCATGAACCCTCCTAAACTTAGCAAAAGCAGGATTGTTTTTCCAAGTGAGTGTTCAGATTGAATCAAAAAGCTATAAAGGAGAAGAAGCGCAGAAAAAATTGTGATCAACAAGACCGGTTTATGGCCATATTTATCACATAAATAGCCTGCGGGAACCATCACCATGGCACCTCCAAGCACAAAGCAAAGATGCCCCCCTCCCATACAGAGCCAAGTATGACAGCTTTTAGAGCGCATGAGATCGGGAAGGAGAAACATGAAGGCAGTGATCAAAGTGAAGTTAAAAATTTGAGTCAAGTAAAGCAAAAGGAGAGAGCGCTTTGTGCGCAGCAGTGGCTTTATAAATTCTTTTAACGAGAGTTGTCGATTGATGCTTTGTTCCGGCATCGGATAAAAAACGATCGCGATGATCAATAATGCCACTGGAATAAAGAATATCAGGGCGTGTCCGCCGCAGAGATCGAGAGCTTTGGCAAAGGCCAGTTGTGAAATCGCTAGGCCGATCGCTCCGCCAGAGGCAAAAAATAAGATATTGCGACCTTTACGCTCCGGAGAAAGCATTCCTGCATAACCGACAGCTGCAGGGTGAAAGGAGCCTGAACCCACCATTAAAAGGAGAAGGATGAAGAAAGAGACCAAAATAGTGTCGGTAAATGTGATCCAGAGGACGGAAGAGGCGAGAACTAATCCTAATAGGATCACTTTTTTTCTCAGTCCACGGTCTGAAAAATATCCAAAGAAAATCTGTAGGGATTCCCCGAAAAGGCCACTGATTCCAGCGATCAATCCTGCCTTTGCAAGATCGATGCCGGCAATTGTCTTATAAATTGGCCAAATGCCCGTAAAAAAATCGAGCGTGAGATGACTGATCCAGAGAAGGAATAGACTCCTCCCCAAGGTCGGACGGATTTGAAGTAGCATAGAAATAAAAAAGAGATGTTGTTCACCCCTGATGATAAAAAAATAGTCCCATTTACGACAAGAAATTAATGCATAGACAAAAAAAAGAAAGGGAAATATTGTTAGAAAATGTTTTAACAAGCCTTTAGAGGAAGGAAATTTTAAAATGAAGAAAATCACTTTTTTTTTAAGTCCACTTATCCTGGCTGCAACCTCTACCCTTTTTGCGGGCAGCAATAACTCTAACCAGAAAGGGTCTGGGAAAGCACCACTTGGACAAATGCAAGATCAGACGATGAATCAAACACCCGATTGCTCCCAACTTACAGCCGATGAACAAAACTTTGCCAATCAGCTCATGGATATGAACAATCGATCGATGTTTTGCACACGGTTTACCCCGCAACAAAGACAACAGGCGATGCAAATGATGGGACAAACAGATACCTCTGGCAATATGATGAACGCTGACCAGGCTGTCCAAAGGGTGATGCAAAGAAACGGCATGACTCCGATGAACCAAACTCCAGATTGTACCCAGCTCACAGTCGATGAACAAAACTTTGCCAATCAGCTCATGGACATGAACAATCGATCGATGTTTTGCACACGGTTTACCCCGCAACAAAGACAACAGGCGATGCAAATGATGGGACAAACAAATGCATCGGGCACTATGATGAATGCAGATCAATCTGTCCAAAATGTGATGCAAAGAAACGGGATGACTCCGATGAACCAGCAACAAAGACCTTCTACTGGCGCATGCCCAGTAAAATAAATTTAAAACTATCTATAAGATTTATTTATTATTTAGAACAAACTTTTGGAGATTAAAAAACTAACAAGAATTAATTTTTTTATCTCGATTCAATTGTTAGACTGGACAAAAAAATGGTTGAATTTCTACAGTTGTAGCTATGTAATACTTGGCAATGCCGGGTACAAATGAAAAATACCAATCAGGAGATATGAAACTATGAAAAAAATCACAATGATGATGTTTACCTCTCTAGCACTAGCCGGAGGAATAGCCGCTAATGCTGAAGAAGCACAAACTGAATCGACACCCGCTCAAAAAGCTGGGGCCGTGATAGCTGGCGCCTCTCAAGCAGCGACAAAACTCTCTGTTGAAGAACAGGCTTTTGTTGCCAAGTTGAGCGACCAAAACCGGAAAGCATTTAGCGACAAGCTTTCAGCAGATCAAAGAAAATCTGTGATCATCGCTGTAAAAAATGGCGCAAGTGCAGATGAAGCCGTCCAACAAATGATCGCAGCGAAAGAGTTGAACTCAGCTGCTGTTGCGAATTCTGAAGAGACAAAGTAACCTTACGGTATAGCAATCGCCCCTTCCCCTTGAAGGGGCGATTGCTTTTCTTACGAACGAAGAGTGACCGGTTCAAAATAGACGTTGCCACGAAGAAGTGTCGATGAAACTGCTTCTTCGACGTTTTTCAACGCGTAGGTTATCTGAGTATATAGTTTTTCTCCAAGTTCGTTTCCACAGATCTCAATAATCCCCTCATTGGGATTGAAGAAAAAGCCAAGTCGATCATCGATTTTCACAAAAGCCATTCGATGACTGGGAACTCTGACAGTATACGCACCTGGGGGCAATGTTTTAAGCTGATCGATCATCTCTGTAGAGCTTGTTTTCCATCGATGAGGAGGATGTTCGATCGAACTAACAGGATGCCTCACTGTAGTAGAATGAGCAGGCTGAGTGCCGATTTTGAGATCTAAAAGCTTTCCCTTCCTTAGAAAAATGCTTTGTAAAAGTGTCGGATCCATCCCACCCCCGTTTTTAAATTGCTCGCCCAAAGCAGCCATATGAGCCCTCGGATCGGGAAATTGATTTTTCGTTTTCAGATACAAATACAAAAACCAATTGCTTATCCCTCGACAAATCCCTTGTTTGTAATTAAATCTGATTTCGTGATTGTGAACAGAACTATATGTTCTTTTTGTTACGCTGACGGGAGATTGACTTTCTGGAATTAAAGGGTGTGTGTTGACAATCTCTCCTTCTTTGTTAGGGTGATTTTCAGAAGCCATAATCATTGCAACTTTTGTCGTTTCATTGGAAAAAACATCGAACCCAATGATCAAATGAATAGAACATCTCTTCAAATCTTTAGCACGCCCGGAAAAACCACAACATGCAAGGCCTGCTGCAGAGATTTTAAGAAAAATGGCCAAAGCCCATCGAAAGGGGGCGGTCGTCATCTGGCAAACTCGCCATCTGCAAGCCAGATTTGCATTAAGGGGGATAGGAATGCCAGAATAAGGTTCATTTTTCTTGCTCAAGACTTCTTGAATCGCAGGAGAGCGATTGAAAAAACTTTGCAAATTAGCATACGATTCGAAGACAGATGCATCGAATACCCGAATATCTGGCATAATTCTCCATAAATTAAAAATAATATTCGAATATTATACAGTTTCACCACCTTATTTTCAATGGAATAAAATTTTTATAATTGATTTTGTAATGAAGGATACGTAAAGAACAGAAAATGGATCACGTTCAGACTGAAATGGGATAAAATGCTCGCCTCGATCGACTGGGTCGCCTGGTAAATGGTGCCGTAGATCACACTGGCGATGAATACGAGACAAAGAAAGGGTAAATTTGCTACCCAGATGAGGTGGAAAAGAGTGAAAAACAGGGAAGTGACAAAGATGCTTCCTAGAGCGCTCATCGGATTTTTTCCGAACCATCGATAGAGTTCCCGTTGAAGGAATCCGCGGAAAAAGGCTTCTTCAGGAATAGCGACGAAGATCAGATTGTCAAAGAGCCAAACAAAGGTGATGACGGGAATTTTGGGATCCCATTTAACGAGATTAAAATGCAAAGAGATCCCCATCAGGATCAAGATACCGATGATGGCAAGAGGAATACTGACCTTTAACACCCGGAATAATTCTCCCTTCGATGAGATCAAAGGAAGGCCTAAGGCGATGACAAAGAGCCCAATGAAAGGCTTATCGAAGTTGAACCATAAACTATAAGGATAAGCCCCTGGACTTAAGCAGAGATGGGAGGCGATCTCCCAATTGCGAAAACCGGGAAGAAAATGGAAGGCGAGAGCAAGAGAGATCGCTGTCGCTATGCAAAAAAGCAAAAACCGCGTGCTTTTTGGAAGGTCGTTTTTTAAAAAATAATGACAGAAGAACAAGATGAGAACAGGGATGAGCGAAATCCAAGTGGCAATTTTTGTCTGAAAGGCGAGAATATAAGCGATGAATAAAAAAGATCCCCATAGCCAAGCCGATCTGCGCACCCAAAGACTGATAAAGCTCATCGCAAAGGCAAAAAAACAGAGCGTTGAAATCGGATGATTCCAAAATATGGAATGGGAGAATGAATTTTCAAGCATGGGAATTGCCTCTTCAACATGTTAATAGAAAAAAAGGATTTTGAAAATGATTCGAAAAAAACAGGGTGAAATCGAGTGGCTGGAATTTGACATTTTAGCTGGTATTCCTGGAGTTGTGCATGCCATTTTTTTGCGTCATGGAGGGGTCAGCGAAGGACCCTATCAGTCGTTAAACCTGGGAGGTGGGACAGGAGATGATCTCAACAAAATCGGAGAAAACCGTCGACGTATTTTAAAAGCCTTGAACATGGAGAAGTGGATCGGAGGTAAGCAAGTGCATGGAGATACGGTTGCATGGGTTAAACAAGCCGATCAGGAGGTGGGTGACTGCGATGGTTTAATCACAGACAGAAAAGAGATCGGCCTGATGATCAAACATGCCGATTGCCAAGCTGCAATTTTCTACGATCCGATCCACCACGCTGTTGCCAACGTCCATTCAGGTTGGCGAGGGAATGTGAAAAACATCTATGGAACAACAGTTCAAAAAATGGGGAAAACATTCGGTTCGAAACCAGAGGATCTTCTCGTCGGCATCTCTCCAAGTCTTGGTCCAAGCCGAGCTGAATTCATCAACTATCAAGTCGAGTTCCCCCAAACTTTTTGGGGATTTCAAGTGCAGCCCACCTACTTCGATTTATGGGAGATCGCCCGATTTCAGCTTGAGACAGCTGGAGTGCTCCCTCACCATATCGAGATTGCAAAAATATGCACTCATAAGAACTCACACGATTTTTTTTCCTATCGACGAGATAAGACGACTGGCCGCAATGCAACCCTTGTCACGTTGTTATAGCAATCATTGAACCTCTTGCATAATTGGTTTCCTTGCCCGTGCCCTTGCCCAAAAAAGGAACCCGTTAATCGGGCATGGGCAAGGAAACCAATTATGCAAGAGGTTCATTGTCGCTCTAGGCCAACGCTATAAACGGCTAGACGTGAAAAAAATTTTGTTGTTAAATCACTCTCTAAAATGGCGAGGTGTTATGAAAGTTTGGATACACACTATTAGCTTGGCTTTTTTTCTTCTAGGTACACACATACGACTTTTTGCTGAAGCAGAGGATTCTTTTTTTGTTAGATCTATAGCTGCAGAAAGTTTGAACATCCAGTACACTTCTCCGTATGATTATAGCACACTCTCAGACCTGCACGCCTCTAGAGGCGAGGATTATTTAATCTTGGGCGAAGATCAAAAAGCCCTTGAAGATTTTCTACTCTCCTACGAATATGCTTTAAATTGCAGAGAAGAAGAAAATCGTTTGTCCTTTAGACCTTTATTTGGTGCCTTCCTTGCCCATGTTCGTCTGGAAAATTTAGAATCTGTTTAAGAGATTTATGTCCACTTACAGTCTATTTTAAAAAGTATAAGTTGTTGCAAAAATGAAGAATCATCTTCTTATTTGAGAATTGGTACACCTGTTCAGTACTGCAATTCAGATTGGCCGATTTTGGGACCCGAGAGGATTCCAATTAATGACTGTTTAGACAGTGTGGATGGCACCGTAAAGGCACTTAAAGTTCTTATTGCTGTAGTCAGAAAAACAGAAATAAGAGCTATGGCCTATGCACTCATTGATCAACTTGCAGAAACAGCTAAAAACTGTTGTTGGGCAGGAGGGCTTTGGAAAGGTTGCCTGCAGAAATTGGTAAACAAATTGCATTATTGGAAAGTGTTTGGAATTCCTGCAGATCCAGCATGGGATTAAAAATGAGTTTAATAAAAGACATTAACCATTAGGTTTTTATGATGACAAAAGCATTTCTTCTTATTGTACTGATTTTCAGTTCCATCCTATGTCGTGCGGAAAGTGATCCTTATTTTCTCTCCTCTGAAAAGATGGTCGAGGAAAAGCAGGGCTCATTGAAGAAACTTTGTTCATTTGTTTTTTTTCCGTTATTGAAAATGGAAGAAAAAGATGCTCATAAAATCATCGATATGATCGATCTGGAGCTCGAGAAGGTAGCTCTTGTTGTTAAAAAACCTGTGTTCACAATGGAGGGGGCAGATATGAGCTCTTTTTCCAATCCAATTCTTCAATTTTCTATTGAACAACTGGTGGATCAAAATAATTATCCTCTTCCCATCCTACAAGCTATTCTCTCTATAAGTACTGGTGTAAAACTTAATAAAAGTGATGAACCGGCATCATTAAATACCAATCGCTGGTCTATTTACCTAAAAAAGACAAACAACGTTCAAGATGTGGTTAAAAAGACTCTTCCAGACTTACTAAAGCAATTCATTGCAGATTTCCAACGCGCAAATTCGGCTGATCAGAAGCCTACATTCTATATCTGCTATGACAAGTCTTGGTGGAAAAACTCCAACTCAGTGGAGAACTAAACATCCGTGGTAAGATCTCTAAATGTGAATCCAGTGTCCAATTTCAGTTGGGATCCGACCAAGGCACATGGGCAACAGATAATTCACCCACATGGGTAACACTTTTTGCTATAGTCACCCCCGTTCTTAATTGAACCTCTTGCATAATTCGTTTCCTTGCCCGTGCCCATGCTCTTGCCCAAAAAAGGAACCCGTTAATCGGGCAAGGAAACGAATTATGCAAGAAGTCTATTTTAAGTGATCGTCAAAAAAGAGGACAGAGCTCCTCGCAATCTCATCGTGGACTTTCTTCCGGTCGATCGACCTGGGATCACTGCAGTATTTGGGATCTAGAAACCTTTTCCCGACTATCGTCGCGCGATTGAGAAAAACATAATGGTTCGCTTCGCCAGGGAAAATCTTTAAAGAGGAGCGGGAGATTTTTTTAGCGAAGATCTTCGCATTCCCTTCAACCGGGACAATCAGGTCATTTTCCGTAGCGAAGATAAAGATGGGGATAGAGATTCTCTTGAGGCTATTCTCTTCAAATAACCATCCTAATGCGGGAGCCATCAAAACCATGGCTGAGATCCGTCTATCGATAAATGAGCCCGCCGCTTGACTAAAGTCGATTTGCTCGATCGTGTTCATGGGGACAACATCGTTTAAATCTCTTAGACAATTGCTTTTGATCTCTTCAAAATCGAACTCACCTGCTTGGGCGCCTGCGATCCAAATCCCTGTTGCCCCTCCGAGGGAATACCCTGCAAAACCGATCTTTTTTTGATCGATCCGCTCTTTAAATTGAGAAGATTCAAGAATTTGGTCGAGAACGAATGAAACATCTAAAGGCCTTTCCCATGGGCGCGCATAGTATTCGGGAATTTTGTTATTCCACGTATTTCCATAATGGTCCATTGCAGCCACAATATAGCCATTGGTAGCCAAGACTTCAGCGAGCCAAGAAATCGTGTATCTATCGGCACCACTCCCATGCGACATGATGATGAGGGGGTATTTAGGCCTTTTATAACTTACAGGAGCATCACGCGCTTCATCGCATCGTAGCCAGAACCCCGCAGAAGCAAGGGCCGGAGTGTCACTATCCACTGGATACCACACTTCAGTAATCACAGGTCTTGCGCGCAATTGATCATAGTAATGAAAGGTAGCGATACCCGTCTTTTGAGGCTGCAGAACAACTTTTTTGAAGTACTTGCTTAAATTTAACTCATTTCCAAAAGGAATAATAAGAATGACAAGTGGAGCAGCGAGATAAAAAATCCATTTCATACGTTTTCTATTCATCTTAATTAGCTATTATCATGTCTTTGATTTTTTTAGAATTTTTTCTGCTTGTGCTGATTAAGATCGATCCATATGCTAGGGAAATGTGCCATCGCATTAAAGAATTACTTCGGGTGTGTGTCTTGGCGAAATCTATAGCATGTTTTTGTTTTTGCCTTGTTCTCTGTTCAGCACCCTTGTTTGCTGAAGATGGGCAAGAGTCTTCTCCTCATCGCAAGACGATCCTGGTTCTATCCAGCACAGGGGGTGGCGGACATATCGCCGCATCCAATACCTTGCGAAGTCTTGTCGGGGATGATTATGATCTAAAAATGGCCTACCCGATCAATCAATTAAGGATTTGGGGTGTCCCTTCTTGCGAGCAGGTTTATAATACGATGTTGCGCAATGGGTGGATCCGCTCCATGAACTTTATCGTTCGCAATCTTGTCCCCTCCATTTTTCGATCTTATATGGGCAAGTTAGAGAGAATCATCAATTCTTACATCGAGATCTATCAACCCGATCTCGTGATTTCAGTGATCCCTTTTGTCAACTTTCCAGCTTCAGAAGCTGCGCGCAAATCTGAAATCCCATTTCTCATCGTCACAACAGATAACGACCTCCGCAACTGGGCTTTTGAAATGGAAAGGATCAAACACCCCCATTTCAAAGTGACAATCGGAGCTGACCTCCCATCGACCAGAGATGTTTTACTGAAGAAAAAAGTTCCTGAGCATGCCATTGAGACAATTGGTTTGCCATTAAGACCAGACTTCATGACGCAAAAAGATGAAAATAAAATCCTCCAGGAGTTAGACCTGCCCACAGACAGGGAAATGATTTTAATTATGATGGGTGCCGCAGGAGGCGATACAGCCTATGAATATGCCCGAAGAATTGGGAACATCGACCTGGGAGCCCATCTCGTCGTCATTGCTGGTCGCAATAATAAACTCAAAAAAGAGCTCGAGCTGTTGGATTTACACCCTTCCAATTCGATCTCTGTTTTTGGTTTTACTGATCGCGTCTCCGATCTCATGGCCGTCTCCGATGTGATCATCACAAAGCCTGGCCCTGGAACGATCAATGAGGCGATCGCGATGAAACTTCCTATTCTCATCGATAATACAGCGATCACTCTCTTCTGGGAACGTGCCAACGTCGATTTTGTTTTGAAATATGGAGTCGGACAAAAAATCAAGAAATTAAGACAAGTCGAAGGGTTGCTCATGACCTACTTAAAGGATAAAGAAACGATTCAGAATCTCGAAAAATCTTTTTCTAACATCCCTTCCAATCAATTCCATTTGCGCATTCCTGGAATCATCCAAGAATTAATTGCATTCAAACCCGATTGGACTCCGATTTCACATTCAGATGAACTCGCGATGGAGATGGAACAAGACTAGTACCTAGAGTCATTCACGCAGATCGGGGCATCGAAGAGCGAGCCTCCCCGCAAATCTGATCTAATTTTGCTTTTTCTTGGGCGTTAAAAAACGTCGAAAAAAAACGTGTTGACGGAACTTGTCGGATATTATACCATGGGATTCGCCATGACGGAAAGGTGGCTAGTCCCCCTGGTCCATAGGACTGTTGAAAGAACCGACTTTCAGTTTACCGTCATGGGCTTTTCTTTTATCGTCCACCCAACCCGGTTCTTCAAGGGGAATTTTACTACTCCATATCCTTGAATCCTTCCATTTCCATCTTTGCGAAATTTATGAGCAATTTTATCGAAGTAAGAATAAGTAGGTAATTCATCACCTTCTGTTTCCCAACGATCTCCGTACTCCATGAACTGACGATAAACTGCATAGGCAACTAAATCAGCTAATTGTAACCTTTCGTCAGCCTGACTATCACTAAAGGTCAATTGTCCGATGCGATCGAAAATCATTCCCCGACGGAGTGGAGAACCTCTGGTAAGAAGGTTTTTATGTTGGATTTCAAGATTTTCTTTATATTGATTTTTTTTCGGAGTTGCTCCTGACATATCATCCATGATAATTTGCAATCTTCCGTTTTGTGCTTTCATCTCTTGCTGCGCTCGCTGTAAAAGACAATCGCAAGCAATCGACGGTGCGTAATGCGGCTTGGGATATTTTAATTGTACCTCCTGCTTATTAATTGCACATGCTACGAGAATACATTCGCTCGTTATGATTAAATCATAGATTTGTTCGGAAAAATGCTTCATATCCGCTTCCGATTTTGCAAACGGGTCAAGGTATCGTTTCTTGCGTTCCTTTTCCACCCTCAGTCAGTTGGCTTTAATTTCCACGTTTTTCCCAAAGAAGGCTAATTTAAATTCGTGCATTTTCTTTGTCAAATAACCAGCAATGGCAGGAGTAACAATGAGGCCTCCGAATACAAAATATGGCGTCAGCCCTCCACCCTGAGTTAAATATTGGCTTGTCGACGAGTATTCTTTCGTTCCAGAATCATCGGCAAAGAGAAGATAGTTCTTCAGGTTTTCCATTTGGCAAAATTCCAACACTAAAAAAAGACATTGTACATCGACCCTCTCATTAAAAGTGAGATGAAAATCCGTTCGACTTCTATGCGCATGATTGTAAATCGGTTTTGCGTTGACAGCCTGTTTCTTCATTCATGAACGGAATATGTCATTCATAAATAAATCCTGCTTTTCGAAACGCGTCGAGATTATCCAAAACGAATTGGGGATAAGATTGATCTATTTCGACGATTTCGCAACTGTGTTGGACGCTGAGGTCTATAAAAGCTTGCGTCTTCCATTCTGGAGTAATTGTTGGCGTGTTTTCAGGGGTATGCGACCATGACTCTAATTTTTGAATGAATCGAGCCAGGCCTCCCATCGAACAAAAATGCCAACCAGTATCATGAAGAATATAAGGCGGTTGAGGTGGTGAGTGGGGAATATGAAAAATATAACACTTTCTAAGATCATCTACACTTTTGTTCTTTAAGTCGCAGTAACGTACACCATAGGGGCGAACTCCTCCATTGTTTATCTCCCTGGCGTTTAAAAAATAGACGAAAAAAGCAAGCTGACAAGCAATAACCTGATGATGATTCAACGCATGGACGATACGAGGAATAGCTCGATGGGACAAAATTTCATCCAAATCAGAAACTAGAATCACATCATTGTCAGCACATTGTTGTAATCCCCTCATGATTTGATCTCTTTGAAATTTTTCCCGCTCCCACGGGTTATTATGAACCTCTATTCTCTCCGTAACGCCCACATAGATAATCTTATGCAAAAATTTTTCGAACTTTTTGTGATTTTCTTTAAATAGCAACGGCTTAGGTGACCCTTGAAAGGTTTCATCCATTTCAACCAAGACAAAGTAATCGACCACGTCGTTTAATTCATTTAAACGAATTTCGAGCAGCTCAAATTCATTGAAAAAAGTGAAACAGTCATAAATCTTTGGTGTGTATTCAGCCCGCTTTGGAGCTTTGTGTTTTTTTGCCTTTTTTTTAGCTTTGACAAGCTTAAAATAAGGATCGACGTCGCTTTGCTCCGCCCGAATGTCTGTGGAAAAGGAGAACAATAATATGAGAATACAATAGCACAGATTGCGCACAAAAAATCATCCGATATTTTTTGAGAGCATTAAACCAAATTCCCATTGCATTTTTCAATAACTAAAAAAGCATAGGTTCGCGGGGATACCCTAAGTATAATCTGAAGACAGGAAACGCTCATTTTCTTTAATTAAAATGAGAAAATCACGCGCTCTTTGAAAGATTAGCCAAATTCTTAGAGGACTACAGCTAATTTTTTTTCTGGCTTTTCGGCTGTCTTCCAAAATTTTATCTTGATTTGATTGCGTAAAACTTTTTTCATGTGCTTTTATCAACCCCGTTTAATGGCCTGTGCATGATGCCAAAAAAGCCAGTCGCTTTCATCCTCATCTTCGCCGGTCTCGTGCTGTGCTTCGTTTTAGTGATGCAGCCTCTAGGAGTGGTCCGTTTCCAAGCAAACCTCGATCTCCTATTTGCCAAGGGCCAGATTGCAATAAAGCAGCGCGATCTCCTCTTCATCATTCAAGCGATCATGCTGCTGGTGGTGATCCCGGTGTACATCCTGACATTTATCTTTTCTTGGGTGTATAGAGAGCACAACACCAAAGCGAAATATACTCCTGATTGGGATGATAACCGCCTTGCAGAATATCTCTGGTGGGGCATTCCCTGCGTCCTAACGATCATTGTTGGCGTTTTAACTTGGATCCGCACGTACGAGTTAGACCCTTACAAACCCATCGCGTCGGAAAAGAAGCCCATACGGATACAAGTCGTGGCCCTCCAGTGGAAATGGCTCTTCATCTATCCCGAAGAGAACATCGCGACGGTGAATTTTTTGCAGTTTCCCGAGAAAACTCCGATCAGCTTCGAGATTACGGCCGATGCTCCGATGAATTCATTTTGGATTCCTGCATTAGGCGGGCAGATCTACGCCATGCCTTGTATGAGGACTAAATTGCACCTAATCGCGGATGAAGCGGGGGAATACAGGGGTTCGTCGGCCAATCTAAGCGGGGTGGGGTTTGCCGGCATGCATTTTATCGCCAAAGCCTCGACGGATGAAGAATACGCCCAATGGCTGGAATCGGTGAAACAGACGCCGCAGTCGATGAGCATTGTAGAATACAAGCATTTAGCCCTTCCCAGTTCAGACAATCCTGTCGCTCTCTACAACTTGCAAGCTGAAGACCTTTTCGACAAGATCATTATGAAGTTCATGCATCCCCTGGGGATGAAAGAGTAATACACCTATGTTTGGTAAATTGACCTGGAGTGCCTTTAACCACGAGATCAGTCAGAACTTAGCTGTCTTTATGATGGTCTTAACTGGCATCTTTCTGGTAGGCCTTGTTACCTACCTAAAAAAATGGAAGTATCTCTGGAAGGAGTGGCTGACCTCTCTTGATCCAAAGAGGATCGGGGTGATGTATATCATCATGGTCTTGCTTATGTTCTTCAAAGGGGTGTCCGATGCACTCATAATACGCGTGCAGCAGGTCTTGTCTGTCGGGGATATGCATGGCTTCATTTCATCTGAGCATTTCCAAGAGGTCTTTTCCGCCCATGGCACGACGATGATTTTCTTCGTCGGCATGGGGATCGTATTCGGCCTCATGAATTTAGTCATACCGCTGCAGATCGGGGCGCGCGACGTCGCGTTCCCTTTTTTAAATGCTTTAGGGTTCTGGCTCTTTGCTTCGGGGGCTACTCTTACACTTGTCTCTCTCGTTATCGGGAAATTCTCTGCAGCCGGCTGGCTAGCTTACCCTCCGCTTTCAGGGATAGAGTATAGTCCAGGCGAGGGGGTCGACTATTGGATCTGGGCGGTGCAAATCGCGGGGGTGGGTAGTACCATTTCCGGGGTTAACTTCTTGGTGACCATCCTCAAGATGCGCTGCAAGGGGATGACGTTCATGAGGATGCCGATCTTCGTTTGGAGCTGCCTGTGCGCTTTGATCCTGATCATTTTCGCCTTCCCGATCCTCACCGCAACACTGGCCATGCTCACCTTGGACCGCTATCTCGGCGTCCACTTCTTTACAGCCGGAGGTGGCGGCAATCCCATGATGTACATCAACCTGATTTGGGCGTGGGGACATCCAGAAGTATATATCCTTATGCTGCCGGCCTTCGGGGTCTATTCAGAAATCGTGCCTACCTTTGCGGAGAAGCGCTTATTCGGGTATGTCTCCATGGTTTGGGCGCTGATCCTCATCGCGTTTCTCTCCTTCATCGTCTGGCTGCACCACTTCTTCACGATGGGCGCCGGGCCATCTGTCAATGCCTTCTTCGGCATTGCGACGATGGCGATCGCGATCCCGACAGGTGTCAAGATCTTCAACTGGCTGTTCACCAAGTATCGAGGTCGTGTGCACTTCACGACGCCGATGTACTGGTTTTTTGCCTTTGTGCTCAACTTCAGCGTAGCCGGGATGACAGGGATCCTGCTCTCCTCGCCGCCTGTCGACTACGAGCTCCACAACAGTTTGTTCCTGATTGCCCACTTCCACGGCATGGTGCTTGGCAGCTTCCTGTTCGGCTTCTTTGCCGCGGTTTCCTACTGGTGGCCAAAGGTGACTGGCTTCGTATTGAACGAGAAGTTGGGTATTTATGCCTTCTGGTGTTGGTTCGTAGGGTTCCTATTCGCCTTTATGCCTCTCTACATGCTCGGGTTTATGGGTGCGACAAGACGTCTCGACCATTACGATCTGGCGACCGGATGGCAGCCGTTGTTTCTCATAGCGCTTTCTGGCGTGCTTCTTATCTTCTCCGGCGTTGCTTTCCAGGCCCTGCAGCTCTACGTCAGCTTTAGAGACCGCAAGAAGAACCGCGATACGACGGGGGACCATTGGAATGGCAGAACGTTGGAATGGTCGATCCCCTCGCCTCCTCCAATCTATAATTTTGCGATTATCCCCACGGTCAATCAACGTGATCCATTTTGGGCAGTGAAACAGGGCAAGGCCCCCAAGCCGGAGAATCGGGAATACGAGCCTATTCACATCCCCAAAAATGGACCTATGGCGATGTATATAGGCCTCTTGAGCTTGGTGTTTGGGTTTGCGTTTACCTGGCAGATCTACTGGCTGGTGATCCTCTCCTTTATCGGCATTCTTGTCTGCCTGATCACCCGGCTTTCGGGAGAGGATGAATTCGAATATCTATCCGCCGCAGAGGTGCAACAAATGGAAGATGAATACTCCAAAAGGTATGAATTCTCATGACACAATCCGTAGCCATTTCTGATACGAGAGTGCCCGATCCACACCAGGATACATTCTCCAAGACCATTTTTGGGTTCTGGGTTTACCTCATGACCGACAGTATTTTGTTCGGGTCGCTCTTTGTCACGTATGGGACGCTCCACCATAGAACCTTTGGGGGACCCTCCTCGCACGATATCTTCACCCTTCCGCTTGTTATAGCTGAAACAGCTGTCCTGCTGCTCAGCAGTGTTACCTGCGGCCTCGGGCTATTGGCAGCTGTGCGCAAGAAGAAGAAAGCCCTCCTCGGCTGGTTTGCCATTGCGTTTCTGATGGGCCTCTCGTTCGTAGGGATGGAATTGTTCGAGTTTTCCCATCTCGTCCGCGAGGGGCACACCTGGCAAAAGAGCGCCTTTTTAACCTCTTTCTTTTCGCTGGTGGGCACGCACGGAACGCACGTTTCGGTCGGTCTAATCTGGCTGCTCGTCTTGATGGGGCAAGTCCTTCGGAAAGGGGTAACGGTCACGACCTTCCGCAGACTTGTATGCTTCAACATGTTCTGGCACTTTTTAGATCTGGTTTGGATTTTCATCTTCACATTTGTCTACTTGATGGGGGTGCTCTAGATGCAAGACAACTTAACTCTGGACGAGGTTGTAAAAAAGTGGCATGGGTCCTACAGACACTACATGATCGGGTTCATCTTTAGCATCGTCCTATCAGGAGTGGCCTTCTTTCTTGTCATGGCGGGCTTCAAAGGCTCGACGATTTTGTATTCCATTATCGGCCTCGCCATTTTGCAGGCTACCGGCCAGCTGATATTTTTCCTCCACCTTGGAGAGGAAGCGCATCCTCGTTGGGAGACCCCCTTAGTGATTTCCATGGCTTTGGTCGCAGCTGTCATTATCATCGGTTCCTTGTGGATTATGTTTGACTTAGACCACCGCACTATGGACGGTATGCCTCCTGAAATGAGCATGTTTCCTCAAGCAGGAAAACCCTCATGATCAAAAACCTATGTTCCATTTTAGCATTAGACTTCTTGCATAACTTCTTTTACGTGCCCGTGTGCGTGCGCGTGCCCGTGCCCGAATTAAGATGGTTCAGAAAAAGCATTAATCGGGCAAGGGCACGCATACGGGCACGTAAATTGGGTTGCGCAAGAGGTCTAATTAACCACTTCAACAAGGTCTGAATAATTTTTTAGCCCTGAGTCAGCAGTTAGAAATGTTAAAGGCTCAGAAATAGCTTGAGCTATGAGGATTCGATCAAACGGATCACGATGAATATCAGAAAGACGACAAACAGTAGCAGCATGACGAGCTGAAACTGGCAACTCTAAAAAACCACTTTCAGAAATAGCATCCACTATTTGATCTACATCAGCATCCAGCTTTTTAAGCTTAACTTTAATTGCTACTTCCCAAATAGAAGCACTACTTACGTAAACATCCGATGCATTTAAAATTTTCGATCGTGTTGTTTTGGAAAGTCGGCGGTCATTTTTAATAGCCCAAAGAAAGAGATGCGTGTCTAGCAATAATCTCATGATTAGACCTCAAACTCAGCCAGAAATTCATCGGACAAAGGAGTATCAAAATCTTTTGCAATTTTTATTTTCCCTTTTAGAGCCCCAAATTTTCTTGGAGGCTTTTTACTAATAGGACAAAGTTTAGCAACGGGCTTTCCTGCCATCGCAATCAAAATCTCATTGCCATGGATGACAGAGTCCACAAGTTTAGAAAAATGGGTTTTAGCTTCATGAATGTTAACAATACGCATGTTTTTTCCTTTATTGACTAAGCTTAGTCTAGTCCATTTTAAGCATATTTGCAAGGTTTTTTTCCAAATAGGTTGTAACATGCTGAACGTCAATAAATAAGGAAAAATAAAATCGAGACTTGATGGGCTCCTCTTCAGCAGGCGGCAAGCCGTCCTGCCCTTGCGAGCCAGATTGCACCTTCTCGATTGAGAAATTATGTTCAATCTGCGATAACCTGCCATCACATCTTTTGGCTTTCTGGAGATCCTAGAAAATAAAACGAGGACTCGGATGATTAAGCAATTGTTTACTGTATTCGGTCTGTTAGCTGCTTCAGATGAATTACTTAAAGAGGTTTCTGCGCCTTTACGTCCTCAGGAGCCAAAAAACCCCATTTCTTACGATGCAGAAGAAGTTAAATACTCTAACTTAACTGCAAACGTGACCTTGGCTGGTACTTTAACCCTTCCCAGGTCAGGAAAACCATCTCCTGCTGTTTTACTCATCGCTGGCTCTGGCCCAATTGATCGTGATGAAACCGTATTTGGACACAAGCCTTTTTTGGTCCTAGCTGACCATCTTACAAAACAAGGTTTTGCAGTATTACGCGTAGATAAGCGTGGGATTGGGCAATCCACGGGAAATTACGACGTTGCGACTACTGAAGATTTTGCTGCTGACGCATTGGCTGGTGTCGAATATTTGAAAACTCGGAAGGAAGTTGATGCAGAACGGATAGGTTTGATTGGTCATAGTGAAGGGGGGCTGATTGCCCCAATGATAGCGGTTAAATCGAATGATGTAGCTTTTATCGTGTTAATGGCAGGACCCTGCGTAACTGGTGAAGCAATTCTTTATGCGCAAGAAGCTCTAATTTCTCGTGCTATGGGAGTTACAGAAGAACAGATAAGTCATCAACTTGATTTTCAGCAGCAAGTGTTGTCTGTAATCAAAAATGAATCTGATCTTGAAAAAGCTGAAAAATTACTACGAGAAATTGTCGCAAAACAGTTAGCCAATCTACCCAAAGAGGAGCAACAATTAAGTGCTGACGCCATGGAAGCCCAAATGAAGCGTTGCAATTCAAAATGGCTCCGATATTATTTGACTTACGATCCAACAATCTCATTAAAACATCTTAAGATTCCTGTTTTGGTGATCAACGGTGAACTCGATTCACAAGTTTCTCCAAAACAAAATCTTCCTGTCATCGCCAAAATTTTCGAAGAGGCTGGGAACCGAAATTATAGGATTATTGAATTTCCAAAACTGAACCATTTTTTTCAAACATGTGAATCTGGATCTATTTTAGAGTATGGAAAAATTGAAGAAACTATTGCACCTGTAGTTTTAGATACCCTATCAGATTGGATTTTGGAAACCACTGCTAATCTTCGAAAAATATCGGCTCCAATTGAGACTTGATGGACTCCTCTCCAGCAGGCGGCAAGCCGTCCTGTCCTTGCGAGCCAGTTCGCGACAAGCATGTCGCTCACTTCGAGTGCCATACACAAGCCACGCAGGTGGCTTGTTCAATTCACAATTTTCTTCGAAAATTGAGACTTGATGGACTCGAACCATCGACCCTCTCATTAAAAGTGAGATGCTCTACCGACTGAGCTAAAGTCTCGAAAAGTAAGGCTCTCTGAATCATTAAGATTACGATATGACCCCAAGGGGATTCGAACCCCTGTTATCAGAATGAAAATCTGGTGTCCTAGACCGGGCTAGACGATGGGGCCATTACAAAAAAATGGTGCCGCAATTATAGAGGACGCTATCCATATTTTTCAAGGATTAAACAGTCATGATCTCTTTTTCTTTCGTAGAAAAGAGGTCATCGATCTCTTTGCAAAATTTATCAGTGAGATCCTGAATTCCTTTTTCTTCTTTCTTCATGACATCTTCCGTCATGATCCCATCGGCCTTCTGCTTACGCACTAATTCATTATTTTTACGGCGGATCTCACGAATGACGATCTTCGCATCTTCCGCTTTTTGCTTGCCTTGTTTAACGATCTGTTTACGCATCGACTCATCCATCGGAGGGACATTGATCCGCACAACCTGCCCTTCAAGGATGGGCTGAAGGTTTAAATTCGCTTTTTCAATTCCTTTGGCGATCGCTGCAGAGGTTTGAGGATCAAAAGGGCTGATGAGAAGCTGGCGGGGTTCAGGAACTGTGACGTTGGCAAGTTCCTTGATTCGCATTTGTGAACCGTAAACTTCGATGGATACACCATCGAGCATCGCAGGATTAGCCCGATTGCTGCGCAAAGCTTTCAGATCACCTTTAAAATGATCGAGAGCTGCTTGCATTTTTACTTTTGTCTGTTCAGTAAAGCTGCCCATTTCCTAACCTCCCATAGTCGACACGGTTATCCACCAACTTTCCAGCGATGATAAGCTTTAATAGCGATCGGCTTGTTCAACCGCTTGCCCTCTTTTTCAATGAATTGAGCGATTGTCAGTGTATTGTCTTTGACATATTTTTGACAGAGCAGACAAACCTCATCACAAAAAGCTTTAACCTTCCCTTCGACAATTTTCTCGACGATATTAGCTGGTTTGCCTTGGACTTGACTACGGGCGATCTCTTCTTCTTTTGCACGGATGTCAGCCGGCACATCTTCTGCACGTAGATATTCAGGGGATTCTGCGGCGACGTGCATCGCAATGTCGCGAGCAAGGGCTTCATGTCCAGATCCGCCTGATAATAAAACAGCGACTACGATCTTTCCACCCATATGAGAATAAAGACCGATGGAGGTATCTGGAGTTTTAGACAGCATCAATAACCGTCTCACTTTGATATTCTCTCCAAGACTTTGTACGACGAGGGCCCGATATTGATCGAGGGAGATGGAAGTGTCTTTGTGATAGGGCCTTTTCATCAAATCATCTAATGAGGATACCGATCCATCTGCGGCTTCTGTAGCGATATCGCGCAAAAACTGCTTGAACTTCTCATTTTGAGTGACGAAATCAGTTTCCGCATTGACTTCGATTAAAGCGACGCCTCCTTTTCCTTCTGCTGCGCCGATCAAACCCTCGTTAGTCTCACGCCCTTCTTTTTTAACAGCAGAGGCCATCCCAGTTTTGCGGAGAATTTCAATCGCTTTTTCCATATCGCCACCCGCTTGGTCAAGCGCCTCTTTGCATTTGCCCATGCCCACTCCGGTTCGATCGCGGAGTTCTTTTACCATTTCAGCTGTGACTTTTCCGCTCATGTTTTCTCCTTCCCGCTCATCCTTGTCTTTGACTTCGAATTCAAACTCTTCTGCTTCTTCTTGTTCCTGTTCTTTCTCATCGCCTTTTGCGACGCCGACGTTGAGCTCATTTTTACGATCGATGATCGCTTGCGTAAGAGCTTGGAGAATGAGCTTGATGCTCTTTAAGCGCATCGTCATTGCATGCAATCACATATTCGATCGGATCTGGATCGCAGTTGGTATCGACAAGCGCCATGACAGGAATGCCGAGTTTTTTCGCTTCTGCAACAGCGATATGTTCTTTGCTTGGATCGACGACGATCAACAAGTCCTGGAGGTTTGCGCATCGCGCGGACGCCTGAAAGGTTCTATCGAGTTTGATTTGATCTTTGGCGAGTAGGGAGAGCTCTTTCTTTGTCAAGCCCTTCGCCGCCTGTTGCAATTCTTCTTTTCAATGCGCTCCAGTTTTTTGATCGATTGACGGATGGTTGAAAGGTTGGTCAGCATTCCTCCGAGCCAACGTTCGCAGACATAAAATTCGCCGCATTCTTCTGCAAATTCTCGGACGACGCTTTTCGCTTGTTTTTTTGTTCCGACAAAAAGAATCGATTTGTGTTTTGAGACAATCTCTTTGACCACTTCGACAGCATTGCGGATCTGTTGCAGTGTTTTTGCGAGATCGATGATATATAGTCCGTTGCGCTCTTCAAAAATGAAACGCTTCATTTTTGGATTCCAACGGTGCTTCTGGTGCCCAAAATGGGCACCGCTTTCTAATAATTCTTTAATAGTGACTGGTTCTTGTTGTGTGCCAAGCCTTGTCCCTTTATGTTGACGACGGCATCTCTCTCTTAAGCATAGGGAGAGATTTCGGTCTTGGTTAATATTATTGGTATTTTAATAAGACGTTGAGAAAAAGCGCCTGATCAGAATCGAACTGACACTCGTAGCTTGGAAGGCTACTGTTCTACCATTGAACTACAGGCGCGTATAAAAACCAGTATACTTTTAACAAATGGAGATTTTTTTTCCAAGGAATGTCTGGATTAAATAATAATTTCACATCGCTCGTGGGCTGTGGTGGACTCTGGCCTTAAGAAGGAGTTGCAAAAATGAGGGGCTTAGAGAGTTCCAATTAATTTATAACGAAACTTTCATCAGTAAAATAAATATTATATGACATAATGCAGATTCCCTATTGTATAAATATCAACTGTTTTATTATATTAATTTAATAAACATTAGAAATATTTAAATTGAGGCAAATATGTCCATAAATCAAGTAAATAATTATTTTAAATTCTGCTTAAACACTTATAATAATATTATAGAGGCCTTAACTCCTCAGCCTGCGGATACTACAACGCAGAGATACTCTACACTAAATCTGAATCTTTTGGGCGACGATGATTGTGCTTCGCGCATCCTGGCTTTTTCAGGAAGGCCGTCTAACGCCGAAGTGTGTAAACATTGGTATAAGATCAGTCGGAACTCCTATTTTTTGATTAAACAGGACTACCTTCAAGACGCAAAGATTCGCCAATTCATGCCTCTAGTTGCTGCCAATAGTCTACAAGCTGTGCAGCAAACCTATCACACTGTCATGAATAGTACCAAGTTCTCGGACAGAACTCGTTTGATTAAGAATTACACTGTCATGAATACTACAAAGAAGGTCTCGGACAGAAATCGTTTGATTGAGAAATCGCCCCTTAAGGCCTTGTGTCAAACATCTCCATTAGACCTGCGTCCAATCGTGAAGGTAGTAGAGGATGCAAATCTCGTTCAATTCTTTATGAAATCAGCTTGGTGGTGCATCCCCGCGAATGAGATGCCTGCGCTTGGCAATGAGCTAAATCTGGCGCAAAGAGCAAATGTAATACGAACCTGGATGATGAAGGATCACCAGCAGATAGCTGATCACATGATCACTCTTAATCTTTCCGATTTAGATCTCACCACTTTACCTAAAGAGATCGGACAGCTCGTGAATTTGCAAAGGCTTGACCTTAACAACAACCAACTCGCCACTTTACCTGAAGAGATCGGGCAGCTCGTGAATTTGCAAAGGCTTAACCTTAACAACAACCAACTCGCCACTTTACCTAAAGAGATCGGGCAGCTCGTGAATTTGCAAGAGCTTGACCTTAACAACAACCAGCTCGCCACTTTACCTAAAGAGATCGGGCAGCTCGTGAATTTGCAAAGGCTTAACCTTAACAACAACCAACTCGCCACTTTACCTAAAGAGATCGGGCAGCTCGTGAATTTGCATGTGCTTAACCTTGACAGCAACCAACTAGCCACCCTACCTAAAGAGATCGGGCAGCTCATGAACTTGCAATGCCTTTGCATTTGCTACAACCAACCCGCCACTTTACCTGAAGAGATCGGGCAGCTCGTGAATTTGCAATTCCTTCGCGTTTACAACAACCAACCTTTACCTAAAGAGCTCTGGCAGCTCGTGAATTTGCATGTGTTTGACGTTTTCGGTAATCCTGTTCCTTTACGGTAGAAAAAGCCCGAGAACATTTCTTACAGTGAATGCATTCGTCGGGTGAAATCTTAGATTTTTTTCTCTGTGTCCTCTGTGCCCTCTAGAGAGCAAAGCGAACGGGTGGTAAAAATATTTTCTTAATGGATTCTAAGTGTGTAAATTTAAATGATCAAATCGATCCTCTTCTTTATCATAGAAATCGGGTTTAGATAGAGCTCCCCTCTATCTTTTTGGCTTCTTGTGTTCAGTATACTGCAATCGAATGAGTGCCTCCGATGGATTATAACATTCCTGAAAAAGCCAATAGAGTTCTCAACATCATCATCCTGGGATTGTTGTTAATTTTGGTGCGGGTCTGGTACCTTTCAGTCATTCAGCATGATGAGCAGCTAGAGAAAGCGCGTCGCCCTAAACGGCGGACGGTCATCGAAAAGGTGGAGCGTGCGACGATCCGGGACCGTTTCAACATCCCCCTTGCCCTCAATAAAATTCAATATAACGCTGCGATCTGTTACGCCGACATCCGACAGATTCCCTCTGCGAGGTGGGAAACCACTGCTGAAGGCAAACGTATACGAGTTCAGGTCAGGTCGACCTATATTAAAAACCTGGCAGAGACTCTTTCTAAAGAACTGGAAATGGATCCACAGAAAATTGAGGATATCATCCATGGCAAGGCCTCCCTTTTCCCCCACACTCCGTTTGTTTTAAAGGAGGATCTATCAGAACAGGAGTATTACCGCCTCAAGATGATGGAAAAGGATTGGGTGGGAATCAGAACGGAGCAAGATGCCAAACGTTATTACCCCCTTGGCAAAGTGGGCTCCGACGTGATCGGCTACATGGGGGCGATCAGTTCCAAGGAATACTACGCCATCGCTACAGAACTCAAAATCCTGCAGAGCTACCTCGCCCAGCGAGAAATAGGTGAAGTTGCCGTTTTGCCAAAAGGGTTTCAAAATCCGCTTGAGGTGAGAGAGAGGGTGAAAGTTTTGCAAGAAAAGGCCTATACGATCAACGATCTCGTCGGCAAGGCGGGGATCGAGGGGGCCTTTGATGCCGACTTGCGCGGATATGCGGGCAAAAAGATTTATGAAATCGATACGAAGGGAAATTTTCTCTATGAGCTTCCTGGGGGGCGCAAAAGCATTTCTGGACAACGACTATTACTATCGATCTCCTCTGAGCTTCAAGAATTTGCTGAACAGCTCCTCGCTCATAATGAAAAGATCCGCGAATCGCGCCATCTGAATGGGAGCGTAGATATGAGCGTCCCGTGGATCAAGGGGGGAGCCATCGTCGTCCTCGATCCTAAATCGGGTGAGGTCCTCACACTCGCTTCCTATCCCCGAGTCGATCCAAACGACTTTATCCCTTCCCGCATCCCCGACGTGAAGGCGAGCAAACAGTCCGCCATTATCAAATCGCTTGAAAATGAGACGTATATCGGCGAAATTTGGGATGGGAAGAGACCCCTCGAACGGGAACGATTTGAAATTGAAACTCAGACTTTCTTTAACGAAACGATAGAGCTCTCTCTCGAAAAGTATTTCGAAACGATCTTGCCCCCTCAGAGTGACATTCTAGTCGCCATGCAAAAGATCGCCACTGTTGGGGGTGCGCTCTCTCTACAAGAAGAGATGGGAAAATTGCTTCAAATCTCTTGCCAAAACAATATGCGTATGCTGATCGATGTTCTCTATAGTGAAGAGCCACATCGCCCTTCAAAGTTCCCTCAAGTAGCAGAAGAGAAGAAAGCCGTGGAGCAACATTTACAAAGTAGCGGAGAAACGGGGATTTTGAAGTGGAAGATCGATCCGATTTTAGGACAGGTCAAACACAACGACGACAAACTGCTGATCATCGATCTCTGCCAAATGCTCGTCGATAAACAGCGGTTTCCTCCAGAATTTTTTAAGCATGTCGAATCCCTTCCCCTTTCTGGATACCGTCTCCTCAATCAATCCTTTTCAATCATTCAAAGCTTTCTTCAAACACACGCCAGAACATGGTTTCATAAGCACGATTTTCAAAGATGGCGCACTCAAAACTTCAAAGAGTATTTGAGAATGAAAAGAAAGGAGGAAAAACAGAAGAAATGGTACGTCAAGCCATTCACAGATTACCTCGATCAAATCGAAAAGACGATGTTCAAAGAATTTTGGGAAGAGCACCGTTTATCGCTCATCCATGCATTCCTATTGGGGAGCGGTGAGATCCCAAACGACTCCCCCCTTTTTTTCTATAGCGATGAAGCATTGAAGTTAAGAGAAGAGAATCAGGAGATTAAAAGAGATGTGGAAAAGTTAAAGGGCGCCATCGGAGCCCTATCCAGGGAAAATCAATTGAAATTTTTACAGACGATGCGCTCGTTTGATGAGCTCAAATCACCTCTACATGGCCACTACAGGAGTCTACGCAATGCAAGCGGCGTTCAGTTAGAAAAACACCTCGCTGCTTCGTTTTATCCCCTTTCTGGATATGGTTACGGAAGGTCACAGGCATTTCGCCAATCGACTCCACAAGGCTCCGTCTTCAAGCTACTCGTCGCTTATCAAGGGCTTCTTGAACGGTATCAGCAACTTAAGGAGCAACACGCCACGCTCCAAAATATCAATCCGTTGACCTTAATCGATAATATGCAATGGCATTCAAAGCCAGGGAGCAACGATCAGATCTTAGGGTCTACCCTCGATGGTCAACCGATCACACGTTTATACAAAGGGGGTAAGCTCCCTCGAGGCCATCCCAACGTCGGTAAAATCGATGTCGTGGGGGCGATCGAGCAATCGAGCAATATTTATTTTTCCATCCTTGCTGCGCACCACATCCAAGATCCTTTAAATCTTGTCCGGACGTCGAGAGAATTTGGTTTTGGGGAAAAGACAGGGATCGAACTCCCAGGAGAAATCGGAGGGACCTTGCCCGATGACGTCACACATAATCGGACGGGATTGTATTCTTTTGCCATTGGACAACATTCTTTAGTCGTCACCCCGTTGCAAACGGCGGTGATGTTAGGAGCGATTGCAAACAAAGGAAAAGTGTTTAAACCAAAAGTGATTCAAGTCATCGCCGGCAGAGAGCCTTTGAGAGAATACCGTGATCCCTTCACACAGGCGCTTTTCCCTTTTAAAGACAATTTAGCCTCCATTGGAATCCATTTTCCCCTCTTTTCTGCGACCCAAGCTGAAAAAGAAACCCCCTACGTCTGGCACAGCTTCCCCGAAGTCAAACGGAATTTGCCGATGCCAGACAGCATCAGAGATCCCTTGATCGAGGGGATGCATCGCGTGGTTACCGGTACAAAAGGGACTGCACGTCCCCCTATCATCCGCGCCCTTAACCAAAACCCTCAGTGGATGCAAGATTATCAAGACCTCAAAGATCATTTGATCGGAAAAACAGGAACTGCAGAGATCTTCTATAAACAAACCATCGACTCAGAATCTCAAGCCAAAATCCAAAACCATATCTGGTTTGGTGGGATCGCTTTTTCTGAAGATGATCATCAATCCTGGGAAAATCCAGAACTCGTCATCGTCGTTTATCTTCGCTTTAGCGAAGCGGGGGGAAAAGAAGCGGCGCCCCTGGCTGCAGAGCTCGTTAAAAAATGGCGCGAAATCTTGAAACGCCATGGATCTAACTCTTACCTTTTCTCCAAGGATAAGAGCTGATCGAAATATCCAATAGTGGCCTCAAGACCTTTCTTGAGCTGAATTTTCGGTTCCCAGCCAAGCTTCGACCTGGCATAGGTGATGTCGGGCTTCCGTTGTTTGGGATCATCGGAAGGAAGGGGATGATAGATCAGCTTCGAGCGTGATCCGGTCATCTCTAAGATCACCTGGGCAAGCTCATAAATGGTGAATTCCACCGGATTTCCCAAATTGATCGGGCCAGTCACAGTAGGTTCAGAATCCATGAGCAAAATCAATCCATCGATCAGATCATCGACATAACAAAAAGAGCGGGTCTGCATCCCATCGCCATAAATCATGATCGGCTCATCTCTGAGCGATTGAACGATAAAATTAGAAACGACCCGACCATCGTCGGGATGCATCCGTGGACCATACGTGTTAAAAATCCTCGCGACCTTGATCGGAACGCCAAATTGGCGGTGAAAATCAAAAAATAATGTCTCAGCACACCGCTTTCCCTCATCATAACAGGAACGGATCCCAATCGGATTGACATTCCCCCAATAGCCTTCGACTTGGGGATGGACATGGGGATCGCCGTAAACTTCACTCGTCGATGCCTGCAAAATACGGGCATTTTTCATTTTTGCAAGCTCGAGCATATTGATGGCACCATGCACATTCGTCTTGATCGTCTTAACAGGATCGTATTGGTAGTGGATAGGAGAAGCAGGACAAGCGAGGTTATAAATCAGATCGACATCGATATCGAGACCTTCGCAGACATCATGCTCGACCAATCGGAATGAGGGATGATCGAGTAAAGAGAGCACATTCTCTTTAGTTCCTGTGAAATAATTGTCGAGACAGATGACCGCATGGCCTAAATGGAGCAATTTTTCACAGAGATGGGAACCTAAAAAGCCAGCTCCTCCCGTGATAAGAATTTTTTTTTGTCGCACTTCCATAATATTAGACCTCTTAACCCAACCCAATTTACGTGCCCGTGTGCGTGCCCGTGCCCGTGCCCGTGCCCGATTAATGTTTTTTTCTGAACCATCTTCATTCGGGCACGCACACGGGCAAGGGCACGGGCACGAAAGCGAGGTTATTAACTCATATAGACAAAGGTAGTGCTATCCACCTCTTTCTTTCTTGCCCAATCAAGGTAGGCAACTAGCTCATCTTTTTTTTCCCGTTGAACTGTGACGATCACCCGATCTGAAAGGGGAAGAAAGGCATGCCCTTCAGCCCCTGTTGCATCGGCACGACTGAATAAGAGGATAATATCATATTTTTGCTTCATTTGAGAAAGAAAACTCGAAAATTTCAAACTACCGATCAGTTCTACAGCATGGCGGGTGGTACCTCCACTCGGTAAATGATCGAACATCACATGACGGCGTATAGGCAGATCGACGACTTGATCGTTGAGGTATTGCCAGATGCCCGGCTGATCATCCGTGTGCACGACGGCGTCAAAGACACAATCGATCACGCAGAGTTTGAGTCCCCGCATCGATAACAATTCAGCGAGCGACAAGGTATAATTTGGATGTTTCCCCCCAATGCAGGTGGCGACGAGCGCCCCCTCTTTTTTGTCTCTGGAAACGAGAAATTCAGCCATTTGGCGCAAAGTTTCCAAGTCTGCAGAAGAAATTTGTGATAAATGGGTATTGCAATAGCGGGAAAGGGATCCGCTGATGGGAAAGCCAGCAACTTTTAAATTTTCTTCTGTGACAGGAAATCCTCTCAACATGTTTTTGCAAAAAATCGAGGCAAAGGCACAACCCCCTCCCAGGAGGGAAAAAAAGCAGGAAAAAATAAAGATTTTCGATCGATCGACTGTAGTGGGGACATTAGCGCTATCTAAAGGTTTAGAGCTAGCTTGAAAAATATGTTGACCCAAATTTTTTGCCTCGGTGAGCTGAGAGATCCCTTGCAACATCATCGACCCCAGCTCTCTTTTAAGCATGAGTAGAGATTCTCGCCGCCACTTTTCAGGCAAATCGATCATCTTTAGGTTGAGCTCTTGCAATTTGTCCCTTAATAATTCTTTCTCCGTCTGCAAAAGAGAAACAGTCGTTTGCCGCAGAGAGGTGATTTTATCACTCAGTAACTTGGCTCTGAGTTTTTTGAGTTCGATCGTTTGAAAAAGATATTGGGATAAAAAGTTCTTCTGAGTTTGCAGCGCCTCATGGAGACGAACGTGTTCCCGATCGCTCCGATTGTTATCATCTTTGATCTGCAAGGCGAGCGCGCTGGCCTTTTGAATCAGATCAGCGGTCACAGTATCGTTGAATACCCCACCGAGTGAGCTCATCTCAAAGTCATCCTGAGAGAGTCGATCCCTTAAAAACACGATCTCGCGCAGCTGTGCTTGTAAATTGTCCCTTTCACGCGTATAGCCCACTAGAAGCTCTTGAGCGGTGATCAAATTCAAACCCGATCGGGTTTGCTCCTCTTCCCGCGTGCGGTATAAAAAGCGCTGGTTCCTTTTTTGGTCCAAATCACAATTTTCTAAACGGGTTTCAAACTGTTTTTTCTCATTGATAAAAGGGAGGAGCTCCCTGGCTTTTTGCTCATCGAGGGTTTTCATCCGGGCGAACTGCTGAACATCTCTCTCTTCATTTAAACGTTGAAGTTCGAGTTCCACGTCGAAAAGTTTGGATGTGTAAAGATTCTTTGGATGGGAGAGGATTTCAATTTCTTGGGCCACTCCGATGAACCCATTTTTGCTGAGATTTTCCTTCAGATAGGAAACGTGGTCGATCAAGCCCTCGTCGTAATATTGTGTCAGTTCTTTCTGTCTTTGATGGAGATAAGCGAGCTGAAGCTGGCATGCCTCATCATTTTCCCGCTTGAGATATTCTTGATAACTCCTCATCACCTGATTTAAAAAATCTGCAGCTAAAAATCGGTCGCGACAAGGGAATAAAAGTTTCAAAATGGTCTTATGTTGTTTCCATGGAACAATTTTAATCCGTTTCCTCAATTTTTGGACAACCGGCTCCCAAGGATGAATTTTCAAAGGGTACAACCGATTAAAATTTGCCGATTTTGGAATCTTATAAAGGGTTAATTTTGCGCCAGCGCAAGAGAAGGGTTCCCCTAATTTCCCTCCACCCAAAAGTTGCTTGTTCTTGTCGAAGAGTTGGTAGCTATCACGATCGATCAGCTTTAAAAACAACTCGAGCGGCTTTTCTCCTAAATAAGAGACGTGGCGGAACACGAAGGGATCGAGGTCGGAAAGGGGCCTTCCCAATTCGAGGAGAAGATTATCCCTCATTCTCTTGATCGCTTTTGTTAGCAGCGAAGGAGGGTCACAATCGACCTGCATTCCCAGTTCTTCCACGACATCTTTTAACACCTCATTCGATTGCATGATCGCCGTTACCGCATTTTCCGTAGAAGAGGAGAATAATTGTTGATAAGCCTCCTTCAAGTTCATGCTAGGTTCACTCGACTTTGCTGTCTGTTTAAAGGTCGCTTCCGCACTGTAACGGGGTTCTCGAAGAAGTAAAAAAAACAGGCAGACCAGTCCACAGACGATCGCCACCGATCTGATTTTAGACAGATGGCGCAGAAAGAGAAGCTTGATGTCAGAGAAAGTCACCAAAGTCAGACCCTCATCAGAAAATGAACTCATGGCACGTTAATCCCCACAGATTTTACCCCTTTAGTGATCAGATCAAGCGCAATGAAGGTCGGGAGTAGATCGTTGACAAAACGGTTCCATTCCGATAGAGGTCGTGCAGCGACATAGACAATATCCCCTGGAATCAAAAGCATGCTATCATTCGGCAGGCGAACGACATGCTCCCAATTCAAAGTGTAAATTTTAGGATGTAGGATATTGCCCCGGATCACCTGGATATAAGCCTTGTCTCCCGAAGCTAAAATCCCTCCTGCCTCTCCAATCGCTTTACGCAGTGTCATGAAACCATCAGGAACATCGACCACTCGCTCCTTGCAGACCTCACCGAGGACCATCAATGTCGATGCAGAAGGATCGGCGATATAGACCTTGTCTCCACCCCGCATCACCACATTTTGTCTCATGTCCCCCTCTTTGAGCAATTTGTAGAGATCGACGGGAAGAAGGGAGTTATCGCGGACGACATAGCTTTTGAAGAGATTGGCATTCGTGGGGACCTTTGCGATCGAAAGGGTCTCAAACAAGCGGAGCCGCCCATCGACAGGGATGCTCGGAACCTGCACTAGACCTGCTAATTCGACTTTCCTTTGGATCCGATCCTTATAGGCGATGAAAATGTTCACATCTCTGATTTGTTCTCGATAGAGATGTTCAACCTTTTCCTGAGCCTGTTGCAGAGTCAGCCCCTCCACTTCCAGAGGGGTCAAATCGGGCAGATAGATTTTACCCTCCGTGACCCGATATCCTACGAGCTGACCAATCCGCTGTACCGATTGGACGAGATCGTCGCGGCTCGGGTGATAAACAGCGATTTGCAGCACATCGCCATTGTTGATGACATCCTGATACTCCTCTAAAAGCTGAGGGGAAAGCTCCTCGAAATTCTTCCCCTCCATCGACAGGATCGAGAGCTTCCCTTCCCGGATTCGGTAAGAATCCATGACAAAGTCTTCAGCCCCAAGGACATCGCTCCCTCTATAAGGGGGATTTGTACAAGAATAGGCGAGCAATAACAGGAACAAAATAATAAAAGACTTTTTTTGAAATGGCTTCATCAGATTTTTAATTAGTACTACTTTAACTCAGGTATTTTTTTAAAAAAATCACTTAGAAGTCAACATGAAACGTATCCCCATCTCAGGAATTCCTGCTTTAGCGCCTGTAATACAGAAGTTTCTGTATAGTATAGATCCTTACAGGTTTCATTGAAACTTAAAAATTAAAATAAACATTTAAATAAACTAATAAATAACTACATAATAAATATTTTACAAATTGACATTAAATTACGAAATTAATTATAATAAACGTAATTAAAAACTTTATTCTTTACATTTAGGAGAAATATGATACCAAGTAATTTTTTAAGTCCTACCCCCAAAAAAAGTCCATTAGAGAAATTTGGAATCGATTTGAGCTCAAATAAGCCAAGATCAGGAATCGATATATCAAAGCTCAATCTCACTTCTACTCCAAATAAACCAGTATCAGGAATCGATATATCAAAGCTCAATCTCACTTCTGCTCCAAATAAACCAATACCAGGAATCGATATATCAAAGCTCAATCTCACTTCTGCTCCAGACAAGACTATTCTCGATAAATTTAGAACTAGAACTGTCACTCCAATAACTCCTCCTCTTACGCAAACCAATCGCCGTGATATCCCGGTTAAACATTACGACCAGGCGACTTCCTGCTCTCCTCTCCACATTATACTAAACGACCAGTTGGTTGACAGCGAAACGACAGAAACAGATGAAGAAGCTTCAAATCTTAAGAGCACACTTGAAAATCTTAAGAATAAACAACTTCAATGGTTCGATAGGCAGAGTGATGAAGTGAAGGAAGGCTTGCGACACAAAGTATGGTACAACCGCGGCGGAAAGGATAATTCATATTTCGGCGGAGATAATTACGGAGAAATTACTATCAAGGCCAATCCAGGTGTCTTGTTTGAAGGTTCTCCTGGTTCCTCTTCCATCCTCGACCTCGACCAGTATTTGCTCGACCTCAACCAGTATTTGTTAGAACAAAAGCAACAACGAGAAGCACTTGAAAAAACCTCATCTACTACTTCTTCAGAAGCAGCTCAAATAAATGCATTTATTACAAAAAAAGCCGTGAACCTTACCTCAGAAGCGACTAGAATCAGCGCCCTAATTTCGAAAGGTCGACAATCTGAAATTTTAATAAATAATTTCGACGACTTTATCAAAAATGAAGTAAATGAAACCATCGTTGCAATTACATCAAAATTAAACAAAGCATCGGAAACAGATCCTGAAATTACAATTTTAAAAGAAAAGTTCCGTGAGTTTCACTTTAAAGCTGGAAAAATAGTCGAACAGATTAGGTCGCAATTAGACCAAAAATTGGCAGAAATTAATAAAGCTGCATCTGATTCAGATGATGAAGGAATGCCCAATTTAGATGGTTCTGATACAGAAGAAAGAATGCACGAAATTTCAGCTGAACGAACAGCAATCGAGAACTTTATCTCTGAAGGAAAAAAAATCCAAGATAACTCGGAAGAACTCTTTACAATGTTCGATCAACTCAGTGATCAAACAAAAAAAGCCTTGGCGTTCGAAGTATGGCAAAGACACGATGGAACCGAATACTATGAAGGTAAAGGTTCAATTGTCAATGCGGTTCCGTACGGCTTAAAGGCTATCAAGAATGATCCTTCTACCCTGTTTGAAGGCTCCTCCTCCATCATTGACGAGTATTTGTCAAAACTCAACCAAGATTCTGATACAGATGAGGAAACTGAACGTTTACAAAACTTTTTCGAATTATTTAACTCTAAAAAAGCGGAAAAATTTGAAGAAATTAATAAGGCTGTATCTGATGATGAAAAAATCCCTTCGGAAATAGATCAACCAACTGCTTTTTTTAGAAAAAACTGGGACAGTTTTGTCTCTGAAACGAATAAAATCAACACCTCAGTTTTTTCAGAATTACACCCTCAGGATTTAAAGGATTGTCACTCTGCCTTTATTGTTGCAACGAATCAAATCTACAGCAATATTGAGTCAGAATTAAACAGCAAATCGAAAACAGTTCAAGAAAATGAACTTTTCGAAAAAAATTACAAGGAATTTATCTCTAGAACGCAATTAATCATCAAAGAGACTACGTCGCTAATAGGCATAAAATTGGAAGCAATTGAAAAAGCTGCACCTTATACTGATAAAAAAACCCCTTTAGAAATGAATCGACTAGCTGCATTTGTTAAAGAAAATGCGGGGAAATTGACCTCTGCAGTGGACGAAATCAAGGCCATAATTTCGTCAGATTTAAACCAAGCATGGAATACAGAGCAGAAATCACAATTTTTAAATGAAAGTTACAATGACTTTGCCAGTAAAACGAAAGAAATCCGCAAAGAGATTGTACTTGAAAAAAAGCAACTGAAAACACCTGAAGCAATTGAACGCATACAAAAATATTTCATAGCATTTACCTCTAACGCGGAAAAAGCCAATGCCGATATTAATTTGCAAAAAATCCAAAAATTGGAAGAAATTAATAGAGCTACATCTAATTCTGATATAGATAGTGATGAATTTGAACCTTTCGAACCAAACTTTGGAACAGCTTCTGAATCTGATACGGATGAAACAACCTCTCGACGAACAGAATTCGCGACTAGCCAACCACCACTCTCTGAGGAGTTTAATAGAAGGTTCAGTCGTGGATCACCACCACAAGGAACGACTATTTCTACGAAAGGCATTGGGTTGGCTCACAGCTACGTCTTGAATAGGCTTAATAGCGACAAAGAAGATCCTTCTTTGGAGAGATTTATTGCCGGGTACAATAATACATTACAGATTACATATCCTGGGATGGATTTTGTTTTTACGGAGATGAGCAATGCTCAGCAGCCGTTTGGAGATCGTTCTGCAACGTTTTGCCATCAAGCAATGATCGACGCACAAAGGGTCATTACCACTAACAATTTAGGATTGCTTGTTATCCCCAGGACAACAAAACCATTGGACGTGAAGATCGGTGGAGAAAAACATGAATTTTTAGTTCAAGAAAAATTAGATACAACTCCCTTCTTAAACGGACAAGAACAGCTCGATGCAGGTTATGCTGGTAGCCTGGATGAAACAATTCGTCAACTCGCTATCTTTATTTGCAAGCAAGGTTTAAGTGATGTACAACTGAGGCATATTCCTATTTTAAACAACAACTTAGATGGAGCTGGAAATAGAAAAATTGCTCTTATTAGTGTTTCTGAAATGAAAAATGCTATGTTAAGGCAAGGTGCAGTAACTGGACTATTTGGTGATCAAGGAGCTAACCAAACGGGATTAGTTCATTATGTGAATAAAAAACAAGCACAAATTATTAAAACTGTGGCAGATGACAATAAGATTGCCGCCGAGTCTTTTAGTGATGCTCGGAAGAGAAAAAAAACAGATTTAGCGAAGGCTGAATTACAAGCATACTATGCAAATAGCGGTATCACTAAAGGAGATGAACCCATTCGAGTCACTAATGCACCAATCTCTCAACTTAACCAAGATGGGTCCACTACGACGAGTGAAATACTCTTTTTTGTCAATGAACAAGAACTCACCTTTCCTCGTAATCCTTCTGATGCGGGCAAACTTAAGGCATATACCCTCAAGCTCATCACCGAGATCAATGAGCAAATTGAAAAAGGTTCACACCACGAGACGATTAAAGAACGGAGAACTATTATCATTGACCTTCAGAAAAATGATCAATTTCGTGAAATGGACAACAATTCGGCTCGTAACAAAACGCTCTTAGTAAATGCCCTAAACAAATTAGTGGAATTAAAAGTTATAGTTTCATTTACAAACATTAACGAAGGCGGCTACGTCATACAAGCTTAATGAATTTCCACCTTTGACATCATAAGAGGGAGTTTGCAAAAACTCCCTCTTTTTTTTGTGTTTACTTGGGTATTAAGTTTCTTAGATATATAATCCAGTATACAGAAACTACCTCGAGAATCGGAAATTTGGCAAGGAGGCGCCCTGAATTTGAGCCAGGCTTTGCCGGCGACGAAGCAGCTCAACTTGAATAAGTTGGGCGATGCAGACGGGTTCAAATTCAGTGGCTGTCCGACGCAGTCAAAAACCAATTCTCGAGGTAGTTTCTGTATAGATGCTCAAATACATTTGAGTTGCACATGAAACGGATCTTCATCTCTGGGATTTCAGGCTTTATCGGTTTTCACTTGGCACTTGCGCTAAAAAATCGAGGAGACTCTGTCTTCGGCTGTGATAATTTCAACTCCTATTATGATCCTTCACTTAAGCGAAAGCGAGCGCAATTGCTCATCGCATTGGGCATACCGGTTATCGATTGCGACATCATCGAAAAAGAGCGGATTAGAGGAGAGATCGAAAATCTAGCCATTTCCCATTTTGTCCATCTCGCTGCCCAAGCTGGCGTCCGCCATTCGATGAAACATCCTGAAAGCTATGTGCACAGCAACCTGAATGGCTTTGTGCAAATCTTAGAGATCTTACGCTATTTCCCCCATATCAAACTGATCTACGCCTCTTCCTCTTCTGTTTATGGGCTGAACTCCAAGGTCCCCTTTGCTGAAACCGACCCTGTCGAATCTCCAGCGAGTTTTTATGGGGCGACAAAACGGTGTAACGAAGTGATTGCCCATTCCTACCATCACCTCTATGGAATTTTTTGCACTGCCTTGCGGTTTTTTACGGCCTATGGCCCTTGGGGCAGGCCAGACATGGCTTATTTCTCTTTCTCAAAAGCCATTTTCGATGGGGAGCCGATCCCCGTTTTTGGTGAGGGGAAACTGATGCGTGATTTCACCTATATCGATGACATTGTCAAAGGGACGATTGCCGCTATTGATTACGGGGCGGCAAACGAAATTTTCAATCTGGGCAACAATTCTCCGATGAGTGTGTTGGAGCTCATTTCCATTTTAGAATCGAATCTGGGAAAAAAGGCTCTGATCTCTTTTCAACCCACACCGCCCGGAGATGTGCCCATCACTTACGCCGATATCACGAAAAGTCAAAAAGTTCTAGGATTTGAACCCAAGACCTCCCTTGACGAAGGTCTTCGAAAATTCACCGATTGGTATATCGATTACCGCACGAATATACCCAAGTGACCTGAAAAATTGGGAATTTGGCAATCCCATCGCTTCAATTTTTTGATCGTCGAAGCTAAGCCATGTGGAAGCACATGGACGATACAGACGATCAAAAGGACATCGTTTGAAACGATGTCCGTAAAGTGAAGATGATGGGGCAGCCAAAAACCAATTTTCCAGGTCACTTGGGTATAGATCTTGCTAAAACCGGTAGCCGATCGTGCTGCGGAATCCCACGTAATTGAATGTAGCTTGGCGGCTGCACAGGTAAATATTAAAGGGTTCTATGCGTGAATCCCAATGCCTTTTGTGTCCAAAACGGAAAGTGATCGGCAAACTCACATCGACACCTCCCACTGGACTTCCCCACTCGAAATGTTTCTTAGAGACGGGCCCACCAAGTATTCCTTTGATATTCAGACCCAAATTAAAGACATTTGTGAATTCATGGTCATAGAGAAATCCGACAGTGCCATAAGCAATACCTGGCTTCATGTGATGATGTCGATATTCATGCATTTTATGAAAATCTTTGAAAAATCCAATTCCCGCAAGCGGAGTCAAATGGTCACGCCCATTCCAGAAAAAATTATAGCCCATGCGAAGCTCCCCTTCTGCTATGATTCGATTCTGGTTTAACGTTCCCAATCCCCACCCCTCTATTCCGGCGTATAATGCATTTGTCTTAATCCGCTCATACACGAGATGATTGATGCTAAATACTGCCATACGGTTATGGTATTCGATGAATAATGGGGTCGTTAATTGCTCTTTTTGAACAGATTCAGCGTGAATGGCGACATTCATAGTGAAAGCGGTAGCGAAAGCGATTGCAAAGTGAAGATGCTTCATATTTTTTCCAAAGATGTTTTTTCGAGCTTAAAGAAAACTAAAACAGGTACAGATTAAACTTAAATAGACATTATGTACACTAAATTTTTGCTCCGATGACTGCATTTACCATTGAGCTGGAGAATAGTCTTCAAGATCAACACAACCAGGCACTTTAATATCTAATACGTGTTGGTTTATGGTTGCATTTAGCCAACAGGTTGTTGGCCAAATTCCATGGAGAAATAATGTCCTTCTCCTTCAAAGCAGTTTTATGAACTTGCATAAAAGAGTCTCAATAAATAAAATGAGGGGCAAATGGATTGGGGGTTTCCCGATCGGCGTCAGGCTGTTAGTCTGAAGCTCAATAAGGCTGGGGGTGTCCCGGCCGGCTTTAGACCTCGGAGAAATCCGGGGTCTTTTGCTTTTCAGAATTTATTTTACTTGCTTCAGGGAAAATCTCTAGTCCAAGCTTAATGTAATGTGGATATTGGAAGAGCTTTTTTTCCACGATCTCAAAAGCTAGGTTTTTTTCTTCTGGATTTAGTATATGCCGGCCAATCGGATAAGCGATCAAGTCAGCAAGTTGAATGCCGATACTATTCACCTTTTTATCTGCGAATACAAGCCTCAAAGGATATCGCTCCTGCCACTCTTTATTTTCCTCAAGAATTTGGTGAAATGCGCGACCTAAATTTCTATTTTCTTCTGGCATCCTCGATTCAATAACAAGATGAGTAAGTTTCCCATTTTGTTTTTTCTCCTGCAAGAACCGATACACCCGTTCCAGGCAACGTTTTAGACAAAGGCCATATATCAATATTTGTCATCATGCTCTCAGATTCGATCTGGTTTTAAGACGACACGCTGGTTAAAGTACTTCCTTACAAAGAAAGCAGCGAGTGCGGCTGTAACCATCAAATAGAGGGCTGGGGCTCCAAACCAACCAGTCTCCTTGTACAACCACAGGCAGAGAGCTACTGTCGGAGCACCAATCACCTGCGATCCCAAAGCGTACCCCAAGGAGAGGATCGTATAACGGGCTTCAGAAGGGACTCTATCTTGCGACCAGGAATGGTAGGTCGATGAAAAAGCAACCCCCAGTCCCATGATGACAAATCGTATTAAAATGACGACGAGGAGGGAGGCACCTTTCAAACAACAAAAGAGTGGAATGGCGCAAAACATTGAAGTCCCAGCTGCCGCGAGCATCATTTTTTCTCGGCCAATTCTCGATGCTAAAGTTGCAAACATGGGCAAAAATAACATATCGACAAATAGCAATAGAGTGTTTGCTCCCATGACTTGCGTTTTGCTAAGAGAAGTGATCAAAGGAACAAATCCATTCATTAAGGTGAATGCTAAAAAAAAAGTCGTATGGCTGAAACCTGCGACGCAAATGATAGCGATCAGGGCCGCTCGATGCTCTTTAATCAAAGAGATTAAATTTCCTCGCGGCAGTTTCTTTGCATGAATGTACTCCTCACCTTCGCTAGCTTTTAGACGAAAAAGGATTCCTGAGATCGCCACAACTCCCCCAATCCAGAATAAGACTCTCCACTTGTCGAAGATAATCCCTTGATATGAAAACAAGGTGACCATGGCTGAGGCAAGGAGGATCCCCGCTACTGAAGAGGCGTCGTAAATCCCACTCATTAAATTTTTCTTCGGACGATCAGTGCGCTCTAAAATGTAAATTGCCCCTCCAACAGATTCTCCAGCAGCACAGAAATTTTGCAAAATTCTTCCAAGAGCTAAAAAGAGGGGAGCGAAATATCCAACCTCGGCATAAACTGGCAAGCATCCCATCGCCACCGTCGCAATTGCCATTCCAAACAGAGAACAACAGAGCGCGCGCGTACGTCCAAACAGATCGCCGATCCAGCCAAAAAAGATCGAACCGAGCGGACGCATCAAAATCCCAAGAGGAAGCATGCAATACGTTAAAATTAATCCCGTCAAGGGGTCACTTTTTTCGAAAAATAATGGAGCTAAAAATGGAGCGAGCAGACCAAAAAGGGCATTATCGTAATGTTCGAGAATGTTGCCAACCATTCCGATGAGTCGATCGCGAAGATGAAGCTGCATAATGCACCTTTTGTTAAAGACATTGGCAACACACAAGCATCTAGCCTGCTTTCTATACTTTTAATGTTCTCTCAGCCAATATTCAATCCTTTGTAGGATCAACTGATGGCTCCCTCGGTGACATTTAAAAACTTTAACAAAACTGAACAAATTTTTCAAAAGTTAAAAAAAAAGAATTTTTGAAGTTGAAAAAAATTATTTTGAATATACGTTTATTGACATGCATCCTCATTTCAATGCTCAGTCTGATAAAGGGATGGAGCGAGGAAGAAAAACCACCTGGGGCCCCCTCCCATCTCATGGTAGGTACAGGTCTTTTCGATGTCGACCGGGATCATCCCCGTGCCCTCATCCAACTAGAATATCGCTGGGAGGTGAACTGCCATCACATACGCCCTTTAGTCGCTTTTTTTATCACGACAGATCAAAACTTTTTTGTCTGTGGAGGAGTGGGGTTCGATATTTTCTTTGGGAAAAAAGTTGTATTCACTCCGAGCTTTGCTCCAGGTCTTTACTATTCCGGCTATGGAAAACATCTCGGGTTCCCACTCAACTTCCGCTCCGCAGCAGAAATATCCTATGTTTTCGATAATCAAGGTCGCTTTGGAGCGCAATTCAACCATATTTCCAATGCGCATATGCTTTGGAAAAACCCTGGAGCTAACTCTCTCGTCTTTTCCTATTCGATCCCTTTTCCCCAAAAGAAAAAAAACCTCTAATCTCGTTTTCGTGCCCGTGTGCGTGCCCGTGCCCGTGCCCGATTAATGCTTTTTTTGAACCATCTTAATTCGGGCACCGGCACGGGCATGAAAGCGAGGTTATGCAAGAGGTCTAATGGCATCGGGGAGAAAATCGATCAGATCGGAAGCTGTCATGCAGTAAGAGGTCAAGCTCGCCGCTGCGGCTTCTCCGGAGAGGCCGTGAAGATAAACGGCGAGGGCTGTGGCGGGGCGCGCATCTAGCCCTTGAGCGATCATCGCGGCGATCATCCCTGTCAGAACATCACCCGATCCAGCTGTCGCCATCCCAGGATCGCCTCTGCTGATGACAAGGGGAGGTGCGCCCGGTGAAAAAAGAAAATTAGGCGCCCCTTTGAGGATGATGGTGGTTTTTTTTTCGTCAGCGAGGTCTTGGCATAACTCCAAATAGCTCTTATCTTCTTTCTTCTTTCGATGGGAAAGAAAAAAGTCGATCTCACCTCGGTGGGGTGTCAGCACAGAATTTTTAGGTAATTTCCAGGAGGGGTGGTGGGAAAGGATAAAAAGGGCATCGGCATCGATCACCATCGGCAGTTCGATCGCGGAGAGGAGATTCTCCACCCTCTTTTCTGCTTTCTTTGTCCTTCCAATGCCAGGGCCGATCAACATCGCTTTTGCCCTTGTGGCTTCCTCTTTAATCACACTGATTTTCTTACCATCCCATCCTTGTCGAATCAGTTCGTAAGGCGCTCCACTGAGCTCTGCTTCCATTCCAGAAGGATGGAATAAACGGACGATTCCAGCACCTGCGCGCAAAGCCGCATAACTCGAGAGCAGAGCGGCACCGGGCATTCCTGGAGAACCGGCGATCGCAATCACATAGCCCGCTTGATACTTGTGCCGTGTCCGTTTTATCGGTGGCAAAAGCTCCGGAACGCTCTCTTCATTTAAGAGGTAAGCGATCGCTTTTGCATCTGCGATATATTTGTCACTCAAGCCAAAACTGGCGTAGCGCAATTTACCGACATGATCCCATCCATTTTTGAGAAAAAAGCCACTTTTGGGGAGACCGAGATAGATTGTCTCCGTTGCATGAATGGCAACTGTTGCCACCTCTCCAGTATTGCCATCGAGACCAGAAGGGATATCGATGGCGAGAATAGGGAGTCCAGATCGATTAGCCAATTCGATTGCCAGAGCGAGAATCTCTTCTGCTTTTCCATGAAATCCTGTGCCGGTGAGTCCATCGAGGATCACCCCTTTGGGATCAAAATGAAAAGAGCGTTCATCGTGTGCATGATGGACAATTCCTCCGCGAGAGCGAAACTTTTCATTCATCGTTTTGCATAAGGGGCCAGATCGATCTAAAGAGTAGATATGGAGTGCAGTGACTTTAAAGCCGCGATCGATCAGCTTTGCCCCAGCAGCGTAGGCATCACCCCCATTATTTCCTTTGCCCACTAAGAGAGTGACAATTTTTTCAAGGTCGTGTGTCTGAATAAAATCTTCTGTAGCTTTTGCCACAGCTTCTCCTGCGTTTTCCATGAACGTCAGTTCAGAGGCGCCCTGTGCATAGGCCATTCCCTCGATCCGCGCCATTTCATGTGCAGTGACAATTTTTAAACCTTCTAGAGCAACCATCTCCATTATCCTTTTGTATTACAAATGCTCTTCTTTGATCGCCCGCTGGAGTAGTGATTTGACAGCATCGCGAGGATTGAGTCCTTCATAGAGAATGGAATAGATCGCTTGCGTGATCGGGACATCGACATGATTTTTTTGGGCAAGCTGCAGAGCAGAAACACAGGTGTAAGCTCCTTCGACGACCATCCCAATTTTTTCTCGAGCGTCTTGTGGATCGAGTCCTTCTGCGATGAGACGTCCGAACATGTAGTTGCGGCTAAGCTTAGAGAGACAAGTGACACACAAATCCCCCATTCCAGAAAGGCCATTCAATGTCTCTTGTTTACTCCCTTTCGTCACTGAAAGTTTGCGGATCTCATGAAGACCTCGCGTCATGAGCGCTGCTTTGGTATTATCGCCAAACCCCAAGCCATCGGAGATTCCACACGCGATGGCGATGATATTCTTCATCGCGCCGCCAAAGGCCACACCATTCATATCGGCATTCGGATAGACACGAAAAAAAGGGGTGGCGAATATCTCGACGATCTGTCGCATTAGGCTTGGATCATAGGAAGCGACGACCACAGATGTCGGCAGCTTCTGGATCACTTCTTCAGCATGGCTTGGACCACTGAGACAGCAGATGTTTTTTCGCATCGCCTCCCCAAGCACCTGGACAACCACTTCTGGCAAAAGGAGCCCGCTGTTCTGTTCAATCCCTTTTGAAGTGATCACGATGGGGCAATCGACTCCTCCAAAGGCGAGCACTTGCTCAAAAACAGGCCTGATCCCTTTTGAAGTGACAGATTCGATAAGAAGCTCGGCACCTTCAAGCGCATGTTTTAAGTCTGAAGTGAATTCGACCCGATCATCCGCTTTCACTTTTGGAAGCTTGGGATGCTCCCTTGTTTTGCTGAGTGTTTTTGCAAACTCTGGGTTGGCTGTCCAAAGGAGGACTCGATTGCCTTTTGAAGCGAGTAGAGAAGCGAGGCAAAAACCCCATGTTCCAGCACCTAAATAAGCGATCCGCATGCAAATCCCAATTTTAAAGAGAGGTTAACAAAACGGCCCTAGAATTACAACTTTCTAAAGAGCGATGACAGGACACTGGATATTTATTTTTAATCACAGAGGGGAACAGGAGGCACAGAGGAACACGGAGATAAAAAAACATCTTAATTTTTTCGCGAGAGCGAAAAAATTAGAGTTCTTCATTTTTTGCTCTCGCAAAAAATGAAAAAACTAAAACTCTGTGTCTCTGTGATCTCTGTGTAAAATTTAAAAAAGTCTTTTCAATGATACATTTCATTGTCGTGTAAGAGGAGCGCCTGTTTAACGGTTTCGATGCTTTTTTCTCCTGTAGCATTTTTGAGTGGCGCGTAGATTTTATCTCTTTGACAAACCATGACTGCGCTTGATCGAGCGTGATCGAGAAGGTCGAAAAGGAATCTCTCACATTTCCAGACATGCGCTGTTTCCTGAACATATCCTTTCGAGGTCCCGAGCAAGACAGTGGTTTTTTTACGCGCAAGATGGATAGGCAGTTCGACACTCTGTTGCTGATAGAGATATCTGATCAACTCCATCGTGAATAAAAACATCCCGGTGCTCGAAAGGGTAAACTGGGAAACATCAGCAGGAAGTTCAGTGTATTCGATCACTTTAAGTTTTCCCTCACATTCGGCGAGCACACCCATTTTTTCATCGGGGGAGAGGCGCTCGACAGCTTTTAAAGCGACATCCACACCCTTTTCTGACGCAAAGCCGACAAATTCAGCGTCGAAGGGATCAGCTAGCGCATTATCGACAAAAATCACATTGAGATATTCGATCCCTGAAGCTTTCCACTTTTCCCAAATGCCAGAGGTGAAAAACAGCTTCAGCGCATGACCATTGCCATCAGGGCCCTCTGCAATTTTTCCAGGCTTTTCTAGCAGCCACTGGCCACGATCATCGAGTAAAGGGAGCATTTCTTGTTGAATAAAAGAGATCTGAGAAGAAGCCAGTCCGAAATAGCCGCTCTTTTGCAAGAATTCCTCAGTCTGCGCATGGTTCGATGGGGAGGTCATGATACATAAGGGAAGAGGGTGCCCAGACCCGATGCTCGCTCCCTTTGTACGCTCGCAAAAAAGTTGAAATAGACTTTTTCTTGTCATGGGAGTAACTGGAAAGCACCCTTTTGGGCCATCAAAACCTAAACGGGTTCCTTGCCCTCCAGCTAAAATCAGGCAACCGACTTTCCCTTGCCCGATCAACATCTCTCCCCGTTTCTGATCGCCACTCCTCTCATGCTTGAGATAAGGCTGAGGAGAGAGATGGGTATTTCCCTTCTTTTGCTCTGCAGAGAGGAGCGGGCTGTATTTTTGCAATTGAAGGGAAAAATCGTGAAGTTCTTCTGAAGAGAGGGATTCAAGGCCGATGAGAAGCTGTTGTTGGTGGAGCTTCAATAAGAGCTCATGGATAGAAGAAGCTAACATCTTCCTCCAGAAAAAAGGGAATCGATGGCTGTCTCGACATCCACTGTGCGCAAATCGTTATTTTTTGCAATCAGCGGAGTATGGCGCAAAAAAGAATTGGGAGAAGGGACCCTTTGCTTGAGGACCCCTTGCCGAGGATCAGACCACAAGGAGACGATGTCGATGGGAAAAGAGGCATCGATGTAATAAGTGATCGATAAAACTCCAGAATCGGGAACGAGGAGATAACGGCACCGATTTTTGATGATCGATAACATTTCAAACAGGGAAGTTTTTCCCCGCAGGTCGATGATCCCTTCCTCTTCGAAGAGCGGCTGGGGAGCAAAGCCAAAAAGGATGATCTTAATCCCCTTTTCCGAGACAGCTCTTTTGAAAAACTCTTTCCAAAAATCGATCGGCCAATTCTTTTCGTAGGTGTAATGGGTCTCTGTCTGCACATGCACGCCGACATAAGATTGAGCTTTGCAGAGAGAAAACCGTTCATGCAAACGATCCCATTCTGAATTCCAGGATAATTTCGGGGTCAGTTTTCCGAGCTGCCACATGAGCCATCGCGTCGGATCAGGACGCTGGAGCACCAGATCGAAATCTGAATCTGAACGTCCCAACCTGACAAGTGTACTCTTCAAATCAAACGGAACTCCCCGTTTCCACTCAGGATCGACAAGTGTGGATACCTTTTCCAACATTTTGAAGCCATCAGCGAGGTCGGCGCGCGTGATAAAAGTCACTTCAGCATCGGGAATGAATTGGCGGATACGATCGGTCAAGCCATAGAGACCAAGGGGAATGTCTCCTAAGCCCCGGTTCCAACAGATGAGAAAACGGCGATGGTTAGCTTTTTTAGCCTTTTTTAAAAGAGTGTCGAAGGGATTAATCCCATATTTTTTCCAGAGATTTTTCATGCAATGATGTGTAATTTAGAGCGCTTGGCATTTAAAATCTTACTGATCGCTTCGTAAACCTCATCCGCTTCAATCCTTTTCATACAGCGAAAATCGATTGGACAAGTCCGTTGGTAGCAAGGAGAGCATTCGACATGTTTATGGATGAGAGTGCCAGAGCGGTAAGGTCCTGTCACAACTTCACTCGTCGACCCGAAAAGGGCGACGATCGGTGTCCCAATCGCATCGGCGATGTGCATGGGACCACTGTCATTCGTGAGTATCACATCGCAATGGCTGATCAAACTGGAAAGTTCTCGAAGCGATGTCATCCCGGCCAAGTTGATAACTCTAGAGGGAAGCCCAGCGCAGATCTCTTTAACCAATGATGTGGTCGCCTGATCCCCGAAATAAACGATGTAGACGTCCCTATTGCGCAACAACCGCTCTGTCACTTCCCGAAATCTCTCTGGAAGCCAACATTTAGCCGATCCGTATGTCGCTCCAGGATTGATACCGACAATGAGAACGCCCTCAGGGATTCCATGTTGACGGAGAAGAGTACGCGCATCGCTCATCTCTTTCAGAGACAAATAGAGACGGGGAGGAGTATCGGAAACTGGGATTCCTAGAGGCTCGAGCAACATCTTGTAAGTGACGACGAGATGCTGATTTTGAAGATTCTGGGGGAATGGAAGAGAGTGGGTTAAAAGGAGTTTGCGCCCATTGCACTCATAGCCTAACCGATTTTGGATTTTACCCAGCCAGAACCACCATGCAGAAGAAAAAGAATGGGTCAACAAGATCCCTAAATCGTATTTTCCTTTTCGCAACTTTTCAATGATATTGCGCCTTTCTTCACGCCGGCCGAATCCGCTCGCTTTACTAAAACAGAACAATTCGTCGATCTCAGGGTCTTCTTTCAAAAGTTCGCATATAGGGGAACGACACATCGCTGTAATGTGTGCTTCTGGGTATGCCTTTCTCAAATCGCGGAGGATCGGTGTTGCCATCACGAGATCTCCGATCCAGTTAGGCATTCTCACAATGATATTCCGCGGCGCTAAGCTACGAAGAGATTCCATTTACAAAGATTCAACCCATAAGTTTTTTTTAAACTTTCTCAGCCTTTTTTAAAGTAGCGTCCATTCAACGCAAAGTCAACTATTAACCTGAGTTCGTGGACAGTCTCTTATCCTGAGAAACAAAAAAAATACCAAGGGTGAGGGAATTTTGTATACCCTTAGATATGAAATTCCAATATTATTGTCATAAAACTGAATTTGATTAAAATATTTTATAGAGTATAGGTCCCGTTCATGCCTCCTCAACCCGATCATTCTACAATCATTCTCGGCATCGACCCAGGCACTCGTATCACTGGATACGGGATCATTAGAGTCGGCGGCACACCCCAACTCGAGCCTATCGATTTTGGCTGCATCCGCCCTCCAGTGAATCTCGATCTTCCAGCCCGTTACCTCGCCCTTTTCGATAGCTTGGAACAGCTCCTCGACCGCTACGCTCCAAATGCTGTTGCTGTCGAAACCCAATTCGTCTATAAAAATGTGCAGAGCGCGATCAAGTTGGGAATGGCCCGCGGAATCGTACTCCTCGTTGCAGCGAGGCGAGGTATCCCCATTTTTGAATATACCCCAAGAAAAGCGAAACTTGCCGCTGTTGGAAGCGGCAGTGCGAGTAAAGAACAAGTGCAAAGGATGATCCAACTTCTGCTAAAGCTCCCTATTCTTCCAGAGCCAGAAGACGCTGCTGATGCGCTCGCGCTCGCGATATGCCATGCCAATTCATTGAGTTTTAAAAACCGGATTTCAACATGTACGAATACATCAAAGGGACGCTAGTCGAAGCCACAGTGTTAAAAGCGGTTGTCGATGTGCAAGGATTAGGTTATAGCCTGCTCATCCCCGTCAACAATTTTTCCAAATTTCCTCCATTGGGATCAACAATCACCCTTTACACCTCTTTTATCGTTCGGGAAGACTCTCAAAAATTATTTGGATTTCTGACGCGACATGAACGGGATCTTTTTGAAAGTCTGGTTGAGATCTCAGGCATTGGACCTAAAACTTCCCTCTGTTTAATCGGCCATATGGAAATTCGGGAGCTGCAAACAGCGATCAGTGAAGGCAATACTCAGCTCATTTGTAAAATCCCTGGCATCGGTAAAAAAACAGCTGAACGGCTGATCGTCGAGATGCGCGACAAAATTAAAAAAATGTTTAATACATTTGGCGGCTCAGACCCTCTTAATCCTTCTGATGGAGAGCAAGGGCCTGTGGCCGATGCACTCTCAGCTCTCATTAACCTTGGCTACAACGCCTCTCAAGCCCAAAAGGCGATTAAAGCAGCTTTAAACAGGGTCCAAGGGGAGCCTGAACTCGCCAAATTGATCACCTCAGCCCTGCGTTGCATGTAGTTAAAATTTTAACTTGGTCAAAAAGAATGTAGATATCATGATGTGATTCTTCTTAGAGTCACCTCTAAAAAATTCCCATGCTTATAAAGATGAGTAAATTTTTTTCTTTGTTGTCGGTATCCTGCATGGAGTTCTCGAGTTTCAGGATGCGTTGGATCAGATGCATAGGTAGGCAGAGAGGAAAAAGTTAAATAATCTCTCCTATAATCTCTACGCTTACAGCTTTTAACTCGTAACTTTTCATTGATCTGCTCGATCTCTTTTTCAAACAAATCCAGCCTTTTAGGAATAAACTCATATTCAAGAACATCTCTGCGGTGAAAAAGCCAGGCATTATGCCTGCCATAGCCGAAAAGTATGCCTAAAAGCGCCTGATGATGATTTATAACTTCACATAAATATTTTCTCCCATTGATTATCCTATCGAGAATCTCTTCGGGGGTAATGTTTGGGCCGAGAACATTTTTAAAATCTTCAATACTCTTTGCAATGACACGCGTGAAAGATTTTTTATTGATCAGAAAAACATCCATCCCCTCATTTCCCCATCCACCGCCATCACAAAAAAAATAATTACTGGATGGAAAGAGATGTTGATATTTTTTCCAAATTTCATAGCCTTTCTTAACCAATGTGCTGTTATTGTAGCCCATCCAATGAATGGTGGATTGATAATATTGAGGACAAAGAAAGGAGGATTCTACCGCAGATTTACTCCCGCTTAAAACGCAGGCTCCACCTTCTCTGAGTAAGAGATTGCGAAAAAAGTATTCCAAAAACCACTTTTCGTTCTGGGGAATTTCTCTTAAAGCTCTACAAATTGCATCTTCTTTAGAGGGGGGCACCTTCACAGAAAAGAGAACTCCTCCCCCAATGCCCAGCAGACATAAAAAAGAAATTCCAAGTTTTATCATTTTTGTCCATCATTCATTAATTTAGCGGTTCTCCGTCCATCGACCATCCACATGCTGGACATGTATAGTCTGCGATATCAACACATTTCCTACACTGCTTATTGAGACACCTCCATTCATAAACCCTACATCCCCAGACTTTCAGGATATAGTATCCCTGTTGATCTGAGAAAATCGCTGGGACTAGAATGAAATCTTCATTCAGCTGCACGAAAATTTTAGAATCGTGAAAAATAATCTGATCTGTGAGAAGATAAATCCTTTGAGAAGAATCAACGGCTTGATTTGAATCGGATTAAGGACATTTTGCATTTGTGATGTTTGAGAAAACCAACAAGAACATCGATGTAATAGTGAAAAATTTTGTTTTCATCTCTTCCTCCGAATAAAAGTTTTTAAGCAGAACCTAGCACAAGGATTTTTTTTTGCAAAGAGGGTTTTCTTTCTGTTGTGCTTCCAGTATAATAAAATACAGCTTCTTAGAGTCTGTCTGCGATCTGGGTTGTTTGCTTTTCGCGCCTTTTGCTTTTGGCTTTGATTCGATTCCTTGGCCTAGTTAATTTAACTATGTCCTGCGGAATCGAATCAAAGCCAAAAGCAAAATCCATCAAAAATCAAAATAACCCAGATCGCAGACAGACTCTTACCGGAGGCCGGTGATAACTAAAAACAACTGTAATGCAACGAATAAAAACTTTTTTACTATGGGTTTATTTGGGAGTTACAGCAAATCAATGAGAAAAACATCACATGGAATTCGTCCATCGGACCTATCAACCTGGGGACACGATCGCTGCCATCGCAACTCCTCCTGGAGAAGGGGGAGTGGCGATCGTTCGTATTTCAGGGGTAGAGTCTATCTCTGTTGCGGAAAAGATTTTTTCAGGTCCCATACGCTCCTATAAAACACACACGGCCCACTACGGCAAAGTTCTCGATGCAGAAGGGAATGTCGTCGATGAGGTTCTCGCCCTTGTGATGCTCGCCCCAAAATCCTATACCGGTGAAGATACCGTCGAAATCCACTGTCATGGGGGGAATCTCATTAGCAAACATGTCCTCGATACAATTTTAAAAGCAGGCGCAAGAGCCGCCCAACCTGGTGAATTCACATTCAAAGCTTTTATTAATGGGAAGCTCGACCTCGCCCAAGCAGAAGCTGTTCAGGAGCTGATCGGTGCCAAAAATGAACTGGCTTTGCAAATGGCAGAACAACAACTGCAGGGAAAAATCTCTAAGTCGATCCTCTCTTTTCAAAAAAAACTCGTCGATATCACCGCGATCCTGGAAGCATGGGTCGATTTTCCTGAGGAAGATCTCGAATTCGCTACGATGAATGAGATCGTGGGTGGATTGACTGAAATTTTACACCAAATGGAGCATCTCGCTGCCACATACCATGATGGAAAAATCGTCAGCCACGGAATCACGTTGTGTTTGGCGGGGCCCCCCAATGTCGGTAAATCTTCGTTGATGAACGCTCTTTTAGGAAAAGAGCGGGCCATCGTCACAAACATTCCTGGCACCACTCGCGATCTGATCGAAGAGGAGATGAAATGGGGAAAATTACATTTCCGTTTGATCGACACAGCGGGAATTCGGGATACGGAGGAGATCATCGAGCGTGAAGGGATTCGCCGATCTAAAGAAGCAATGGAGCAAGCAGATCTGATTTTGCTCGTCCTCGACGCAACTCAGGCCATCTGTCCTCAGTCGGAACTCTTGATTTCTAATGCCCCCCAAGAAAAAACGATTTTCATCTGGAACAAGATCGATCTTCTCGAGGCAAATCCCCCTCCTATCGATAATGCCATCTTCATTTCCGCTAAAGAAGGCATAGGCCTGAATCACCTCCAGCAATACATCCATCAATTCATCTGGCGCAAAGGTCCTCCCGTGAAAGAGGAAGTGGTCATCACTAATTTGAGACACCATCAAGCTTTGATGAATGCCATTGGAGCATTGCAAATGGTGATCGAAGGTCTAAAAACTGCCGTTTCTCCTGAATTTGTCTCTGCAGATCTACGTAAGGTTCTCAGCGAATTGGGAATGATCATTGGAACAAACATCACTGAAGATATCCTTTCAGCAATCTTTTCCAAATTTTGTATCGGCAAATGAACAAAAAAGAAAAAGCAAAATTCATCCAATCAGTCCTCAACCGCCTGTTCCCGAGCCCTGCGATCCCCCTTGCCCACACCGATCCTTTCACTTTACTCATCGCTGTGCTCCTTTCAGCACAAAGTACAGACGTTCGCGTGAATCAAGTGACACCTCATCTATTTGCCAAAGCATCCACTCCTGAGGAGATGGTTTCCCTTTCAGTCGAAGAGATTAGAGCAATGATTCGGCCTTGTGGGCTCAGTAACACCAAAGGAAAAGCGATCTGGAACCTTTCGAAAATTCTGATCGAGAAACACCATGGAAAAGTCCCCGCTTCATTTTCCGCTTTAGAAGAGCTGCCGGGAGTTGGGCATAAGACCGCTTCTGTCGTCATGATCCAAGCCTTTCACAAACCTGCATTCCCTGTGGACACCCATATTCACCGTTTAGCTAAACGGTGGGGTCTAAGTTCAGGTAAAAACGTGAAACAAACGGAAAAGGATTTAAAAGCCATTTTCCCCAAAAAGTCTTGGATCAAATTACATCTGCAGATGATCTATTTCGCGAGAAAATATTGCCCAGCACGTGGCCACAAGATCGAAAACTGTCCGATTTGCAGCGCGCTTTAAAGGATCGGAAAGAAAAATAACAGGATGGGCAGGATATACAGGATAAAAAAAATAAATTTTCTCCATCCTGCCCATCCTGTTAAATTCTTCTCTGAACTCAGGTTAAAAGGGTTGCAGCGCTCTTCCTAAAGATTGGCCAAGGAGTCCGCGCACTTCGATTTTTTTCATCGAACAATCGATCAGATCTTGATCAAAGGCAATTCTTTCTGGTTCGAACAACAAGATTAAACAAGACCCGCCAAAGGAAAAATACCCTTTTTCTTCCCCTTTGCCATAAGATTCGCCCGCTTCATACGTCTGTATAATGCTTCCCACATAAGTCGCTCCCACCTCGATGTATTGCAATTTGCCAAAACTTCGAGTCTGCAACTCTGCGATCATCCGTTTATTTTCACTTAAGATCTCGATGTTGCGCTTCAGCGCCATCGGATTGACTGAAAAAAGGGGACCGTTGATGAGCTCAGCCCGACCGGGTGTACATTGACAGGGGAAATGAAAACGGTGATAGTCGACAGGGCAGAGGCGAGCGATGACCATTGCGCCTTGAGCATACCTCGCAGCCAACCTCCCATCTTGTAATAGAGATTTAAGATGGAACTTTTTTCCTTTTATCCAAAAACCCTCTGCTTTTTCAATATTTTGAAAGACTAAATAACGGCCATCCGCAGGAAGAGTAGCGACATCGTTCCCATTGACCAAAGGACGGCACTCAGGCTTCAAATGGCGAATGAAAAAATCGTTAAAAGTGGCAAAAGCATCGACCGGTTCCAAAAACTCCGATGTATCGATCTGATACGTTTTTATGAAGGGCTTAATTTTGAACTTGCTCAAGGGACTTTTTTGAAAATATCCATAGAGTTTGGATAAAAAAGGGATCCTGGCAAAGAAAGGGAGGGAAAAAAAAGAGAAGAATCGGGACAAATATCCATCGCCATATAACATTTTGATGAAAAATTGCCCATAGACCTTCTCTTTTTCTTCTCTTTTCGTCATCCGATCTAAGAAGATGATTTCTGTCATGGCCGTGTCATGGCTGTTTTACCCGCAATAGAGGAAAAGAATGTTAACTCATCGAGGTAATCTTTTGCAAAGAGATGTTCGATGTGATTGGAAGTGATCATCTCGTAAATTTGACGGGCTGTACGGACCATTTTGCCGGCATGGGACTTGGTTTGATTTCCCTGAATGAACTCTTCCCGTTGTCTGTTAAATTGCAACATCAATTCCTTCACCTGCTTCTGCGTTTCAAGCTGGCGCGTGGTGGCATCGATCAATTGCTGAATCACTTTAAGCTCATCCTCCTCTCCTAACGGGGTGTTCGCCTGAATCAAGGAAGATTGTGGAATGAGGATCGTCGGGTGTTCAGCTTGACAAATAGAGATCAAACTAACGACAAAAGGAATGATGTTAAAAAATTTATTCATAGAAAATTAGACTTACCGAGGAGAAGTGACCGCCTTTTTCGACTTCCGTTCAACAGACCTTTTCTCGGCAAGCGACTTTTTGATTAAAGTGAGAATCAGGCTAAGCGACATAGGATCCCCCATGTGGATATGACCTTAAATTAACAAATCGACAATTTTGAACCCATCTCTAAAATACCTTAAAAAAATTTTTAACAATAAATTTTATTCGATTTTATTTAATTAACCTATTGGGGTTTTATGACTTCGGAAAATGTTTGCCCTTTCTTTTTCACTAGTCCTGTTCTAAAAATTGCAAAGGTAATATAATCAGAGTCTTACTATCGCTATCCCCAGGACATCGCCATGTTTGGATTCTTTAAAATAATTTTTGGAACAGCCCAAAGCCGCTTGCTCAAAAAATACAGCAAAATCGTTAACGAGGTCAATCGTTGGGAAGAGAAATTTCAATCTCTATCTGAAGATGAACTTCAAAATAAAACGATCGAATTTCGTGAGCGCCTCGAAAAGGGAGAATCTTTAGATCGGATCCTTCCAGAGGCTTACGCAGCTGTCAAAAATATCTGCCGACGCCTGTGTGGAACCGATGTTCACGTCTCCGGTTACGACCAAAAATGGGACATGGTGCCCTATGATGTCCAAATCCTGGGCGGAATCGCCATGCATTACGGGGCCATTTCTGAGATGCAGACCGGCGAAGGAAAGACGCTCACTGCTGCGATGCCCCTTTATCTCAACGCACTGACGAAAAAACCTGTCCATCTCGTGACAGTGAATGATTACCTCGTCCAGCGCGACTGCGAATGGATCGGCGCGATTTTCCGCATGCTTGGGACTGACTGTTAACGCACTCACGAGTTCGACCCCCCACCACCTGCGCAAATCTGTCTATAATGCCGATATCCTCTATGGCACTGCTTCAGAATTTGGTTTTGATTATCTGCGCGATAATTCGATGGCCCAGAGCAAGGAAGACCAATGCCAACGGGGCCATTATTTTGCCATCGTCGATGAGGTCGATTCGACCTTGATCGATGAAGCGCGCACTCCACTCATCATTTCTGGCCCCTCTGGCGCTTCCCGCCAAATGTACGACGAGCTGAAAGAGGATGTGAGCAATCTCGTCCGCCATCAGCGCGACTTATGCAACAAACTCGCCAGCGATGCCCGTAAAGTTCTAGAAAAACTAGGGAGCATCGAGGAGACGCCTTCCCAAAGAAGTTTGGGCAAAGAACAAGAAATCGAAGAAAGAGAAGCTCTGCGCAAACTCTGGCTCGTCAGCAAAGGCACTCCACAAAATAAAATCTTAAAACGGATCCGTGAAAATCCGACATTGAGAGCTCAAATCGAAAAGTGGGACATCTACTTTTATGGGGATTCGAACAAGGAAGAGCGTGCCAAGGTCCTTTCTGAACTTTTTATTATCGTCGATGAGAGAGCCAATGAATTTGAGCTGACCGATAAAGGGATCCACCAATGGGTCGAAGATAATAAGGCAAAAGCTTCTTCAGATGATTTCATCATGCTCGATCTCGGCCATGAATATGCTCAAATCGATCAAAATCCAGAGTTTTCTGAACAAGAGAAACTTCAACAAAAAGTGGTCTTGCGTGAAGAAGATGCGAGGCGTAAAGAGCGTACCCATAATTTAAGACAACTGCTCCGCGCCCACTTGCTGATGGAAAAAGATGTCGATTACATCATCGCTGAAGAAAAGATTGTCATTATCGATGAGAACACAGGTCGCCCACAACCCGGCAGACGGTTCTCTGATGGACTGCACCAAGCGATTGAAGCGAAAGAAGGGGTCGCCATCCAAGGGGAAACGCAGACATACGCGACGATCACCTTGCAAAATTACTTCCGCATGTACACCAAATTGGCTGGCATGACGGGGACTGCGATGACAGAAGCCAACGAGTTCAAGGAGATCTACAAACTCGAAGTTCTCGCCATTCCGACCCATCGCAAGGGACAACGGAAAGATGATGACGATGAAATTTACATGACAGAGCGGGAAAAATACAACGCCATCCTCAAAGACATCCAAGAGATCCACGCCAAAGGGACGGCCGATCCTCATCGGTACAGAATCGGTTGAGGTCTCTGAAAAGCTCTCGCGCATTTTAAAGCAAAATAAACTTGAGCACACTGTCCTCAACGCGAAAAACCACGCCCATGAAGCGGAGATCATCGCTGAAGCAGGCTCTCAAAGTGCGATCACCGTCGCGACAAACATGGCGGGCCGAGGAACCGATATTAAGCTAAAACCTGGCATCGCTACTCTCGGCGGCCTCCATGTCATTGGGACAACACGCCACCAATCCCGCCGCATCGATAGACAGCTCCGCGGAAGGTGCGCACGTCAAGGGGACCCTGGAACTTCTAAATTTTACGTCTCCTTCGAAGATGCATTGATGCGCTTATTCACCTCACCCCGCATCACGACATTCCTCCAACGTTTCCGCCCCCCTGAAGGAGAAGCGATCTCCGCAAAAGTCTTGAATAAATCGATTGAAACTGCCCAAAAGCGGGTCGAACAGCGTAACTACACGATCCGCAAACACACTCTCGAATACGACGATGTGATGAACAAGCAGCGGGCAGAGATCTATTCCTTCCGCAATGAAGTCCTCAACAGCGAAGATACCCTTTCTCTCGCACGCGAGGTCTTAGAAGGGATCTGCATCCGGATGAGCCATCAATTTTTCTCTTCGCGCAACACCGATGGCGGCTGGGATCCAGAAGGCTATCGCCAGTGGCTCCTCACCCATTTCCCCCTCTCATTTGATCCAAAAGAATTCGACAACGACTACCTCAAGCTCGAAGAGATCGAACAGCTCGCATCGGGCAAAGTCTTAACCGCCTTCAACTATAAGCTCACACACGAAGGGGAAAAAATTTCCAAAGCGCAGAGCCTATTTGCAACTCAGCCCCAAGCTAAAATGAACCCGATCGATGTTTTGATGGAAGTTGTCCGCAATTTACTGATCCGCAACATCGACCGGATCTGGCAGGAACACTTGCTCAATATCGACCATTTGCGCACCGAGGTCCACCTCCGCGCCGTCGGACAAAAAGATCCCCTTCTCGAATTTAAACATGAAGCCTTCACCCTCTTCGATTCACTCACAACACGGATCAAACAAGAGATCGCTCATGCCCTATTCAAGTTCGAGATGATCGTCCCCGAAGAGCGTTTGCAGCAGAAGCCGCTACACGTCCAGCCGCCACGCCGTCGTCCCCTCATCGATCTCTCTCAGTTCCCCGAGTTAGAACACATCTCTCAGTCTGTGCAAAAAGATCCCTAAAAGGAAAAGGCTCAACGCAAAGACGCCAAGCCGCTGAGACGCAAGGAAGAAGTAAATTATTAATCTTTGCGTCTTCGCGGCTTGGCGTCTTTGCGTTTATAGATTTAAGCTCTACGCTGATCAAGTTCTTCTCTTAACTTGAAAAGGCTATCTAAAATCATGCGTGCTGTGCGCTCTCCCGATTCGCAAGCAGCTTCCATCGTCCCAGGAACATCCATGGAAGTGGAAGCATGCTCTCCAGCAAAATAGAGCTTATGGTCGATGGGGGCAAAAAGTGTTCTAACAATCTCTCCTTGCTCTTCTTTCATCGCAGTTAATATCGCCTCCTGCCCAGGCCCGATATAAGAGTAAGAGCCTTTTGCATAAGGATCATTCGGCCAGCTATAACCGACAACTCCTTTATAATTACCAAAATGCTGGTCCTTGGCAAATAGTGGAGGGATAAAAAGTGGACACCCCTCTCCAAATCCCATTTCGAGCATTCCCCTCTCTTGGCTGTAGGTCTGCATGATCGTATCGGCGGAGAATCGGCTTGCACTCCCTGTGTAATACACCGTTAAAACGCTATTTTCATGATTAAAAAAACAAACAGCCCGGTCGTTGAGCAACCCTAATCTGTCCACAGGTAATTTAGGAAAAGGGACCAGGATTTTTGCATTTGTGCCGTACTGCACATTTTTTATCGATTCAAGTCTTTCCAAGGAAAGGAGATTCTCTTCAAAAATGATCTGATCATAGACAGAACAAGGAATGGCTAGCACAAGAATATCCGCTTTTATCTCATGACCACCTTGAAATGTCAGGATGAATGAGTGATCGACATCCTTTGAAACTCTTGTAAGGATCTGATTGAGATGCACTCTACCTTTAAGTCGCTCAGCCATTTTTTCTGGCAGGAGTGCATTGCCTCCTTTAATGCTCAAAAGTTCGACATAAGTTTCTTCTTCTACCGCATTCACTTGATGCGCCGAGGATATCCCACCGAGAAGCATATGGTACAACGTCTCAGAGTAGCAGGGTGACAATTTTTCAATGGGCGCTCCCTCATAAGCCGCTAATCGCACCGCCAACACCTTATAAAGAAGGTCTTCCTCTTCAAAGATCCCATTCAACACTTGCTGCATATTCTCCGATCTTTGCATAAGATCGGTGAGCTCTGCTCTGAGACGTTCTGGATGAAATTGCCTGCTGCTTAAAAGCTGCTGAACGGAGACGAACTCCTCTCCGGTAAAATAATAAGTGTGTTTAAGGCCGACTCTTGTTTTTGTAAGTTCGAGATCGAATTCTTTAATTAAACGGTGTAAATTTTCAGCTTGACCCCCATCGGAAAAATTTTGTCCTCCCAATTCAGCGATATTGCCGTTGATTGTTATAGTAAGAATCCTTCCACCTACCCGGCCACGTGCTTCATAAAGATGAACATCAGCTCCATGCTGCTCAAGCCGATAAGCCGTTGTCAAGCCAGCAATCCCCCCTCCGACAACGACAACTTTTGGGGTTTTATTCTCTAAAGCATAGGCAGATGTAAAAAAAATACCCATCAGGAAGAACACTTTTAAAAATGGCATGTTATTGATCGACTGCCGTGAGCTTTTGAAGAGTGAGGGTGAGGAAATTTCGATCTTCGTAGATCGCCCTGATTGCCTCACGTTCCTTCTTGTACTTCTCGATCATTTCATCCTCTGCCTCAGAAAAAGAGGCAAAGATGGGGATGGACAATTTATCGAAGGTGGCTTTTCCTCCTTGAGGTTGATCGCTAAACTGAAATAGGAGGGACCGTGCGAGTTTTTCATGCGTCGACTCGGGCAAATTGCAATATTTCCATTGGAAACAGAAGGAATTTTTGATCCCATATCCCAATAAGATCCCGAGGAGAGCAGGATGATCAAATGTCTTATTCCAAAATTCAGAACCTTGTTCCATTGTCAGGGATTCGCTCAATGGGTCGAAATCCAGGCCGGTTTCCCGTTTAAACAGATTGTAATTTTCCTGAAGGACAAGAGCAATCTTTGTCATATCGGCAAAATAAATGGTGGCACGTTTAGGATCTGTCGAATCGATCTTTTTAAAAAAGAGATAGCGATTGAGTTGAAAACGTGACCCCATCTTTTCCCAATTTTCCCAGTTTTGCAAAAGATGGTAATCTTCTGTCACGATCCGATTTTTTTTATTTTTCCCAGAATTTTGCATCTCTTCTTCGAGGTCGATCGCTATCATCGTCATCGGCTTACTTCCACAGAGAGTATAAATGGCATTGTGTTGCAACATCACCCCTCTAAAAAAAGGCTCTACCCATGCTTTTTCTTCAGAGGTCAATCGCAGTGCTTCACGCTTGTCGAACGAAGAAAAAAAGAGGAATGTGACAAGAGAAGCGAGCAAAACCATCAAAGGGGACGCGATGGTTTTTTTCCAAAATTTAAGAGGATTTATCATAGTGTGAAAGTCCTTGAGAATCTATTTGAGAACATTGGCTTTTTTAAAGCCGAAAAAAACCAGAGGCAATGCGACCAGGCAATAGACAAACCAGTAACTGCTATCCCACTCGAGACGTAAAAAACCCTGATCTGAGAAGAATAATTGAAGTAAGCCCAACATCAAAAGATTTGCCCCGACTGAAAGGAATAAGATGGGCCAGAAGCTACTTTTTCCCTCATCGACCAGATGTTCAGCAGAAGAATCGACAGGGATCGATGGGGTTCCAAAGGAAGAGGAAGAATGATTAAATCTTTTTTCTACCATAGGCTCTCTTGGGGGTTCAATTTTATTGAAGAGGGTATCCTCTTTTTTTTCACTCCCTTGATTTAATAAGGTGGAATTTTTCCCATAAGGAGGAGTGTAGAACGAAGTCAAACTATCTTGAAGAGATTGATGATGCTGGAACTCTTTGCTATTGCTACTGCGCGCAGGCGTGGGACTATTTTTTAAATCTGCTGCGCAATAAGGACAAATGCTCGCATCTAAAGGGATACGTCCATCACAATTTGTACACATTTTTTGACGTTCTTTAGAATGCATAATCGACATCTGCTATTTTATCACATGTTCGCACAAGAACCTCAAAATTTCCACTTTTTTCTCAGGATACGCTTGAAAGTTGAAACGGAGAAAGGGAGTCTTTTTTGATTCTCTTAAAAAAGTCTAGCTACACTAATTTATTCTCTGCGGCTAAAAAAAGGTTCTCATCGCTAGGTTGACTTTTTTTTGCTGAATAGCCTGATCAAAGACTTTCTGCGCCTCTTCAAACTGGCCAGCTTTTGTAGCCACTTCAATGAAGCTATTATAGAGGGGAGCAGCATCTGTAAACTGGCGAGTTTTTATAGCCATTTCGATGAAGTTCTTATAGGCGGCAGCAGCATCTGTAACCTCTTGCTTAGGGTTTATTATTCCTTGCACAACTGATGTCACATTTTCATTACTAGGAGACCTTGGTCTTAACTTAAAGGCATGAGAATCAAAGAAAGACTTATTTGTTTCTATTGCTGGAGGAAAATGTGTGCTCATTGTGTACTCCTTATTTAATTTGTTGTATATGGACTATTCTCGAAGAGAATTATCTCGTTGTGAACGAAAGCCAATATTTTAAGCCCCTATTGTTGTAAACTTCAATAAATTTTCTCCTTTCACCTATGGAAAAAGGACAATGGCGACTTTTAGATGAATGGTGTATACTGCGAGTAGGTTTAATTTAAGGAGATTCCTCCCATGGAAAGACAGAATTTCGACCTGGCTGTGATTGGATCGGGACCGGGTGGCTATGTGGCTGCGATCAAAGCCGCTCAAGAGGGAGTTCGCGTCTGTCTCATCGAAAAAGGGTTGCTCGGCGGTTCTTGCCTCAATGTCGGCTGCATCCCCACCAAAACTTTACTGGCAAACGCTCAAGTGATGCAAAAAATCCTGCATGCCGCTGAATATGGGATATCATTAACGGGTCCGGTCACCTTCGATTACGCAAAAATGAAGGTCCGAAAAGATGGGGTCATCGATAAGATTCGGAAAAGCCTCGAGGGATTAATCCTATCTAACGGGATCGTTATCTTGCGCGGCCAGGCTGAATTCCTCTCCCCTCGTGAAATCAAAATCAAAGGACAAGACAACGTCACCGTCCATGCTGAAAAGATCATTATCGCAACGGGATCTGAGCCTCTCGATATTCCCGCCTTTCCTTGCGATCATAAACAGGTTTTCAACTCGACCTCGATTCTCGAGTTGACCTCCCTTCCCAAAACACTTGCAATCATCGGCGGCGGCTATATCGGCTGCGAATTCGCCTCTCTCTTTTCCGACCTCGGCGTCAAAGTGGTTATCCTGGAAGCGTTGCCATCCATCGTCATGTTGCAAGGCAAAAGTGTCGCTGAGAATTTGACGCGAGCTTTTGTAAAGAAAGGGATAGAAATCCAGACGGGAGTTATGGTTGAAGGGATCGTTCAAACCCCTACTGGCTTGAGTATTCGACTGAAAGACAAGCCTGCCATCGCTTCCGATATCGCCCTCGTCTCTGTCGGAAGAAAAATCATCTCCTCTGGCTTAGCTATTGAAAAAGCGGGCGTCATCGTGAGCGATAAGGGGATGATCGATGTGAACGATAAGATGGAAACCAATGTCCCTGGCATCTATGCGATCGGCGATGTGACAGGTAAATACATGCTTGCGCACGTCGCTTCACACCAAGGGATCATCGCCGCTTCAAATGCGATCGGGCAATCTGCAAAAATGCACTATAATGCTGTCCCCGCTGTCATCTTCACCAACCCAGAGATCGCCACCGTCGGAATGACTTTAGAACAAGCTCAGGAAGCAGGTTATCAAGCAGCCGTCGGCAAATTTCCTTTCCAAGCCCTTGGCAAATCGATCGCGGCAATCGAGACGGAAGGTTTTGCCCAGGTGATCCTCGATCGCAAAACAGGGCAAATCCTGGGCGCCCAGGTCGTTGGCCATGAAGCATCGACACTCATCGCTGAAATGGGGCTTGCAATTGCCAATGAGCTCACTGTCGACTGTGTTGCAGAGACGATCCACGCTCACCCGACTGTCGCAGAAGCATGGCTCGAAGCGGCACTCCTCGCTAATGACACTCCTATCCACTTCCCACCTAAAGTGAAGAAATGACAGAAGAACCCCAGGAACCCACCCACCACGTAAAGCCGAATCGGCTGCCGATCAATCCTGAGTCGTACACAACACAAACCTCTCCTCGAGGGAGGTTCCCCTCCTGGCTCCATCGCAACCTTCCCAAAGGGGCCAATCTTTTCAAAACGAACGCCATTTTATCAAAATACCGTTTAAATACTGTCTGCGAAGAAGCAAAATGTCCCAACCGGTTTGAATGTTACTCCAATAAAACAGCGACTTTTCTAGCGCTCGGTAAAGAATGCACCCGCAATTGTGGTTTTTGCGATATCGATTTCACAAAAGCACCCAAATTACCCGAAGAAGACGAGCCACTCCGTATTGCAGGGTCTGTTAAAGAGCTCGGACTGCAGCACGTCGTCATCACAATGGTCGCGCGCGACGATTTGCCAGACGGCGGAGCAAACCACATCGCCGCGATCATCCGCACAGTCAGAAAAGAATGTGATGGTGTCTCTATCGAAGTGCTAACCTCCGATTTCTCCGGGCAACATTCCTCCCTGGATATCGTTCTGCAAGAAAAACCTGACGTCTTTAATCACAATATCGAAACCGTGCGCGAGCTCACCCCACGCGTCAGGCACAAAGCCACTTACGACCGTACCCTTTCCGTATTGCAATACGTCAAAGATTCGAAGCTTTCCCTCCATGTCAAATCAGGGCTAATGGTCGGCCTCGGAGAAAGCTCTTTCCAAGTCGAAGAGACGATCTCCGATCTCCACCGCGTCGGATGTGGTATCATCACGATCGGACAGTACTTACAATCGGGGCCTCGAAAACTCCTCGTTAAAGAATTCGTTACACCCGCACAATTCAAACAGTATGAAGAATACGGTTATTCGATCGGCGTCAAACAGATGTACTGTGGCCCCTTCGTCCGTTCAAGCTACAACGCTCATGAGATAAAAAAACTCGCAGATCCTGTCAGATGAAGATCGCAGTTGTCATCCTCCACTATCGCAATCTCACAGACACCCTCGAATGTCTCGAGTCGTTAAACCGGCAAGATCATCCCAACTTTGAAATCATTTTTGTCGACAATGGATCCCAAGATCCTACCGTTGAAGATGCCGTTAAGCACTTTCCCAGACTCTTCTTCGTTAGAAATGAGACTAATCTCGGTTTTGCCGAAGGAAATAATGTGGCAATTCGTCTGGCTCTCAAGCGAGGCGCCGAAGGTGTATTGCTCCTTAATAACGATACAGTCTGCTCACGCCATCTTCTCACCGTTTTTGCCGAGGCCGCTCAAACATATCCTGAAGCTGCTGCATTTGGAGCGAAAATCTTTTTTTACGATGATCCGACCGTCATTTGGCATGCAGGAGGCAACGTCCACCCTTTGACTTTGCGCTGTTACCATGATGGATGTCCCGATTCCGATTTGGAAAAGAAATGGGAAGAGGTCCGCGACATCGGCTATGCCTGTGGATGTGCCCTCTTCGTCAAAACCAAAGCGATTAAGGATGTCGGCTTGATGGCACCCGAATTTTTTTTGATCTGGGAAGAGATCGATTGGTGCTGGCGCATACGCAAGGCTGGCTACCGCTGTCTTTATATCCCCGAAGCTAAAGTCTGGCATAAAATTTCCCGCAGCTTCGAAGGGGGCAATCGAGGAGCACTGTGGCAATATTATTATTTCAGAAATCGTCTTCTTTTCCTCAAAAGGAACTTTCCCCTATCCAAGCGAATCCATTTTTATCTGACCCGCTTTCTCAAAGAACTCCTCGAAATCATTTTACTCTGTTGCAGCCCAAAAGCTACCGCCACGCAAAAAAAACTCAACCGCGCCGCTTTGAAAGGGATCACCCATTACGTCCTACGCCGATTTCATCGAGGATGTTAGCGTTAAATATTGGGAAGTGCTTCGAATCAGCGATTACATAGCAGCATAGAACCATCTTAGCCTTTGTCCTTACAATAGACAGATGCCTATGCTGGGATCGTAATGATGCCGCTATGTTATTTTTGGGTTAGGAAAATAATGGGATAATCTCAAGATGATTTATATCGGAGATCCTAAAGTTTCAACCTAATCCCCTTCCTTAGCAATAAATTGGCGAATTCGTGGGATTGAACTAGGTTTTTCAATCCAGTTAGCAATATCTTTTGGCAAACGCACTACTTTTGTCGGTGATTTTTTTGTTCCCTTGGGACGTCCAGCTCCTGGTCTTTTCCCTCCGCGGCCTTTGGTCTCTTTTTCCATCAATGGATGAAGTCGGCCATTCAAGCGATGAAGGATGAATTCACGCAAGTATTCAGGATAACCTTTAATCACTTCTGCTTCAGATTCCCCTGCGTATTCTACTGGATAGGATGGATGTTCGAAAACATAGGCATTTACATCTTCATCAAACCAAGGCTTGATCTTACCAATCTCCTTAAGAGCTATTTTGAGGTGTTCTTTTACTTCTTTCTTGGTGGCCATTCTAACCCCATTTTTTCACATATTTTTTCTGTTTTTCGAACGCTGTCTGCTGAAACTTCTCTTTTTTTTCCCTTGCCGTGCATTATTTTGATAGTACAGAGAAAATGACTACTCTCGTAAAGGTTATAATCAATGCCTCCTTTCTCCAATCGAAATCCCAAAATTTTGAGATACCTATTGAATAACTGTTCGGGGATCGGCTTAGCCATGTTCGTTCCTTGACTAAAGTATATCAAATTTGATTAATTGTTACAAGAATTCAGATAAATGGCAATAGAAAGAAGCTAAATAAATCTAACTCATTGTGTACCAGCTTGTTGCATGTCGAATCAAACAAGCGACTTTAACTCTTGCTCGCGCAATTGCTGAAGCACTTCGATCCCTTCGGTGGAGGTGGGATAGCGCCCTGTGAGGCAGGCGGAGCAGAGGTCGTCGAGGCCGATCGCCTCTTTTAAACTTTGGATGTCGTTATAGATTAAAGCGTCGGCGCCGATCTCTTCACAAATTTCAGAGATGGTCTTATTTCTTGCAATCAACTGGTCGTGACAGGGAAAGTCGATGCCATAGATGCAAGGATGGAGGATGGGAGGGAAGGTGGAGGCGAAGATGATCCGGCGGGCGCCTGCCTGGCGGGCGAGAAAGATGATCCGCTTGGAGACTGTCCCCCGCACAATGCTGTCGTCGATGAGTATGACCGATTTATTTTCGAAGACAGAACGGATCGGTGCCAATTTTTGTAAAAGGGCTCCTTCCCGCTTTTCTTGCCCTGTCATGATGAATATCCTTCCTGCATGGGGCAGCCGGGTAAAACCTTCTGCAAAGGGGATCTGCAGATGTTGGGCGGCAGCGATCCCGGCGACAATCCCTGTTTCTGGAATGGGGATAACGACGTCGGCTTGAGCAAGACCTGCCTGGATGATCTTCTCTGCGAGGAAGCGACCGAGTTTGGAGCGGACGGAATAAACTTCTTTCCCATCCATGATGGTATGGGGCTTAGCGAAGTAATTGAATTCAAAACAGCAATGGGAATGTCTTTGGCGGGTTAGGACTTTTCGATGAAGGGCTCCGTTTGTATCGATAAAGATCACTTCGCCCGGCTGTACATCCTCGATTGTGTGACATCCACTATTTGTCAGGGCGAGAGTTTCTGAAGCAAAGGCTGATCCCTTTTCTCCTCTTCCAAATAGCAAGGGGCGTATCCCTTTGGGATCGCGGAAGGCAAACATCCCATGCCCTGTCATGATTCCGACGATCGAATAAGCCCCTGTGACTTGGCGGTGAATTTCTCTAACTGCACGACACAAGCTTTCAAAAAATGGGCCTTCATCTGAGAGATTTTGGTCGAGGAGGTGCAAGAGGGCTTCCGTGTCGCAAGAGCTTTGAAAAAGGATCCCTTTTTGTTCGAGTGTTTGGCGAAGGGATGAATAATTGACGATGTTCCCGTTGTGAGCAAGAGAGAGCCAGCCGTTTTTGTTTTTCAAGAATAGGGGCTGTGCATCGGCGATTTGACTCCGACCTGAGGTGGCATAGCGGGTGTGGCCAATTCCCCAAAGCGCGGTGGGAAGAACTTCAGTTCCAAAAAGATTTGAGACCAGCCCTGAGCTCGTGCGGTGAAAATGGAGGTTCTCTACTGGATCATACAGAAAAATGCCAGCAGCCTCTTGCCCTCGGTGTTGCAATTGGAGCATCCCGATATGGATCAACTCTGAAATCGGCTGTTTCCCAATGATCCCAATGATTCCACACATATACTGCACCTGCTTAGGTTTTATGAATTTTTAAGGCCATTATAACAGCCCATCTGTCAGCTGTCGCTCCTCCAAAGGATCATTCAATACATTGTTCGTCACGACAGCTGACAGATGGGCTGTACCTAAGTGGGTGCAGTATAGCAGTCCTCGTTGATCGTGAGTAAAAGAAGCGGAAAGATTTTCATAGCCATTTGGCATCTGTTCAATGCCATCGATGAGAAGACGGTTAGGTTTAGAGACCATCTCCACTCTACCTTGAGAGATCAATTGGAGAGCTGTTAGGCAAGCGGGCCAATCACTCTGCACCTTTTGCACTTCTTGATGCTCTGCAGCGCGCTCTTTTGTGACGGGATACTCTCCCTGATAAGTCACCCAAGGCCCAGAGACGATAATGGGACCTGTATCTGTCCTCTCATCGATTAAAATCACTGTGGAACGGGTTTTTTTTTGCCCATCTTGCAACGCTTTAAGGATGGCATGATCCCCTGTGAATTTCCGGTTTCCATTGGAATCTAAATGGGTCAGGTCGGCGGGATGGACGTTTAAAATGCGTTGAGAAAAGAGTTCTAGCCAAGGGGTGCTGAGAATCCGCATGTAGCCAGCAAGAAGCAAAAAATCGATCGGAGTATCCTGTTTAACGAAGAGCTCTATCCCTTTTTGGTCGTATTCTTTGCGGACGATCGGATCGCGAACGTCGTCGATGCCACGCGCCTTAAAGAAATCGGCGAACAGATGTTCGATCAGGGGGAGGTTTTCCTGCGATGCGATCTGTTGAAAGCGGCAGGCTCGATCTGTATACAACAGTTTTATGACAAAAGGGGAGCTTCCGTAAACCTCTTCACTCTTTTTTTGTGCGGCGAGCATGGCACGCAAAATCGTTCCAGAGCCCGAGCCAAAAACGGCGACGTGCATGGGCCGATGGGAAAAAGGGCGATATAACGGGAATTTCTGAGTGGGCTCAGACCGTAGCAGCATCTCTGTAGCTCCCAATATCGTTGCGGAAATGGGCCCACGCTGGAGAGAGTCGACGGATCGCATCATAAACAGTAGCGATGGCTTGATCCAAATTGCCACCCAATCCTGTCACGCCGATGACACGGCCACCTGCGGTGATCAGTTCCCCTTTTTTACCCTGAGCCGTCCCTGCATGAAATAGGAGGAGATCATCTCTTTGCGCAAACATTTCCAATCCCTCGATCCGATCTCCTATGGAAAAAGTGGAGGGGTAACCACGAGATGTCAATACAACACAACAAGAAGAGAGGGGCTTCCATCGGATCGCCACTTTATCGATTTCTCCTTGGATGCATCCTATCATTGCCTCTGCCAGATCTGTTTCGAGAAGGGGGAGGATCGTTTGCGCTTCAGGATCTCCGAAACGGCAGTTATATTCGAGAAGTTTTGGCCCCTCCGATGTGAGCATGATTCCGAAATAAAGGACCCCTCGATAGTCGATTTGCTCTCCTTGCAGTCCTAGAAGGGTTGGGAGCACAAGGGTGTGTTCGATCTTTTGCTGAGTCTCTTTGTCTAAAAAAGGAAGTGGAGCATAAGCACCCATCCCCCCCGTGTTTGGTCCCTCATCTTTTTCATACACCCGCTTGTGATCTTGCGCAGCGATGAGAGGAATCATACTCTTCCCATCGGATAGGACCTGAAAGGAAATTTCAGGGCCAGAAAGAAGCTCTTCCACAACGACTTCGGCACCAGAAAGGCCATAACATTTTTCTTCCATCACTTTTCTAATTGTTTGTGCCGCTTCCTCGTAATTTTGGCAGCAGACAATCCCTTTTCCTCCTGTGAGCCCACTCGGCTTGATGACGGCTCCTTTTCCTTGGGCAAAAAGAGCAAGCGCCGCCAGCCTCGCCTCACGACTGCTTTGACAGACTGTGAACTCAGCCGTGGGGATTTGATGGCGCAGCATGAACTGCTTGGCCCATGCCTTGCTCGTCTCTAAACGGGCTCCCCTTTTCGTCGGACCAAAAAGAGGGAGTTTTTGAGAGGTGAAGAAATCCTGGATCCCTTTTTCCAAAGGGATCTCTGGGCCCACTACTGTCAGATCGATCTTTTCTTCGCAAACCTGCCTTGCGATTGTGGCATGGTCATCGATCGAAACCTGTTCAGATTCCTTAAAGAGTGGAGAGGCGATGGCGCGTATCCCAGGATTTCCAGGATGGCAATAGACTCGATGTCCCTGGAGAAAAAAAGTGTGAGCGAGAGCGTGCTCTCTCCCACCTGAACCGATGACTAAAATCTTCATCCGTTAACGCTCCATCACTTTGAGGATTCTAACAGCTGCTAAAGCGGCGTTGACAGGGTCGATCACAGTCAACACAGGAACCCGGCTCGGCATCTGAAGAGAAGAATGGATATTGATCATATAATCCTGTCCATCTTGAAAAACGGGGCAAGCGATGACTGGCCATTTCATATTAGCAGCAGCAACACCTGATAACGCATTGCTCCTGCCGACAATTGTCAGACAAACTAGAGGTTCAAGTGATTCATTGTAGGTCTCGATCAGATCGAGCACAACTCGGGGATTTTTGTGTGCAGATGCGATTTCGATCCGATAGGGGATCTTTTCCTCCTCAAGAACAGCTGCAATTTTATCGGCGTGCGGTTTATCTTTTTCACTCCCCAAGATCAGAAGGGCGAAGCTCCCTTTGATCACCTTTGCTTTTTTGAGGTTTGTGAATAATCTCTCTGAAAAAGAATGGGAATCTTGTTCTTTTTGCAATTGGAGTCCAGTGATCGCCTCATAGACTTCCGTGTATCCCTGATGGATTTTCAATTGGATCTCCTCGGGGAGGGAAATCAAAGGGCCATTGCCGGTAAATCCCTGCTCCCTTGCCCACTGTCGGACAAATTCTTTATCGGGAAATCTCACCTCTTTTTTTTCCAGGTCTTTTTGAAACCAGAATCTCGAAGAGTCGGGAGTGTGGATCTCATCGATGAGCATGAGCCGATTCGAGGGATCGATCCCAAATTCATACTTTGTATCGACAAGGATCATCCCCCGCTCTTTTAAAAGTTCCCCTCCTCTCTGATAAAGGCGGAGCGCGGTCTGCTCCATCTCTTCCCATAAAGCACCATCGACAATCCCTTGTTTCAGGATCTCCTCCTTTGAAATATCCTCATCATGGCCGACACTACTTTTCGTCGTCGGCGTGACTATCGGTTCTGGCAACGGATCGTTTTGTTTGAGGCCGTCGGGCAGTTTTATGCCACATTTTTCCCTTAAGCCTTTTGCATAATCCCTCCACATCGAACCGGCGAGATAACCTCTGACAATCACCTCGATGGGGATTGTCGTGCATTTCTTAACAATCGTGACATTAGGATCGGGATGGGAAAGGACATGGTTTGGAATGATATCCTTGGTCTTTTCAAACCAAAAGAGGGCCAGCTTCGTTAAAATTTTCCCCTTTTCGAAAATTGGCTCTTTGAGGATACAGTCAAAAATCGAAAGCCGATCACTTGCAATAAGGAGAAGCGATTCCTTTTGTTCATAAATATCACGCACCTTTCCTTGTCTTGGGATCCCAAGCTCAGGGAGAAACAATGCCCTCTGTTGCATAAATGATGCCTCCTTAGTAAGTTCGCTTAATGGTTAAAATAACGTTGTCCTGTAAAGATCATACATAAATCATGTTGGTCGGCGGCTTGAATCACTTCCCTGTCGCGGATCGATCCACCCGGTTGAAGACAGGTTTTAATCCCATATTCTGCAGCCAGGGTAATCGCGTCAGCAAAAGGGAAAAATCCATCGCTGACAAGGACCGCTTGCCCTAAGGCCTCCTCAACTTTTTTTTCTCCGACCATTTTTTGTAGATTTTCGATCGCCTTGGGGCACGCCAGCTTTTGCATGCTGTCGATCCGGTTTGGCTGCCCACCCCCGACGCCGATCAATTGATAAAAACCTGGGGAATATTCCCGAGCGATCACAATCGCGTTGGATTTCACCGATTGGACAGCTGCGATCGCAAAACGAAATAGACCGATCTGTTCCGGATTAGGCATCCGTTTCGTCGCCACGCCAATGGGCTGCTCTCCATCCTTTTTAATAGGGACAAAAAACTGCTCTAGTGAAGAATAAAGATCTTTTTTTGGAGTTTGGACAAGTAATCCCCCTGAAATGGTTCGATAGAGCATGGGGGTCCACTCTTCAAGAGAAATTTGCAAAAGACGGAGCGATGGTCTTGTCGCAAGCGCCCATTCAACAAAAGAATCAGTAAAGGAGGGAGCTAAGATCATTTCGATAAAACGATCCTTTAATGGATCGCGAAAATGATCATCGACAGGTTGAGTGAGGGCCACAATGCTCCCAAACGCAGATTTGGTATCTCCATTCCACGCCATTTCGAAGGCATCATGTATTGTCGGTCCTGTGGCAAAACCACACAATCCCCCATGTTTGACGATCGCTGCGATATTCCCCCCCTGCTGCTGATAGAGCCTTTGGACTGCGAAGAAACCTTGAGACGCATCTTCGTAGTTGTTGTAAGAGAGCTCTTTTCCCATGAGGACCTTCGATGCTGCGATCCCCTTTTGCTCCTGGAAGGAATAGACCCATCCCTCCTGATCGGGATTTTCTCCGTAACGCAATTTCCGTCCACCTTCAAGGTTGAGGTGTAGAGAATCGTTCTTTTGCAACCGTTTTGCGAATTGGGAGGCGATGAACGCCTCATAAGCGGCACTGAGTTGCATTGCCTTGACAGCGAGGTTTTCTCGAGTTTTAAGGGAAAGGGTCCCTCGATTTGCCGCTAATTCTTCTAAAATAGAGGGATAATCAGCTGGGTCGACGACGACGGCGACGGAAAAAAAGTTTTTACAACCACTGCGGATGAGTGAGGAACCGCCGATATCCATCGAATCGACAAGTTCTGACATTTCCATTTTTAGATCTTGGCTTGCCTTTTCAAAAGGGTAGAGATTGCAAACGATCAGATCGATTGGTTCGATCTGCAAACTTAAAGCCTCTTTCTCATCGATTCCACGACGATAAAGGATCCCTCCGAGAATGGCTGGATGGAGCGTTTTAATCCTCCCGTTGAAATACTCTGGAGATTTTGTTTTTTCTGAGAGGGGAACAAAGGGGAGTTTTGCCGCCATTAGAACATTTGCAGTCCCCCCTGTAGAGATGATTTGAAGCAAAGGGTTGATCTCGAGCATTCCTTGTGCAAGTGGGACAAGTCCACTTTTATCACTCACTGAAAAAAGAGCTCTTTGAATGGCAATCTGGTCCTGACTCATTTTTGCCTCGAATAATTGACCACATTTTTAAATAAATTAAGCCCAGGCCCATGCAGAGGGATTGAAAGCCCTTGCCGCTTCAGTTCTTCTTTACGCCGTATCCAGTCGGGAAAGTGGGTAAAGAAAATAGCAGCTTCGGGATGGGGCATCATCCCCAAGACTCTACCTGTCCCATCACAGATCCCAGCGATTGAATGGGAGGAACCATTGGGATTATCGGGATAGTGATGGGCAACTTTTCCATCGATTGCCCCATATTGCAAAGCAATTTGCCGATTGGCCACCAGCTGCTCGATCATCCCCCCCTCTTTCATAACAAAATTACCTTCTGCGTGGCGCACTGGCAAATATAACTCCTTTAATCCTTCGGTAAAAATCGATCGGGAAGGGGTGATATGAAGATGGACCCAGCGCGATTCGAACTGATACCGCTCATTTCGACTCAAAGAAACCTCCTGTTTCTTTTGAAAGCCGGGGAGGATTCCTAATTTTACAAGAAGTTGGAACCCATTGCAGACCCCTAGAATGCAATTGCCCCTTTTGACAAAGTCATCGAGCTCTTCACTTAAAGACTTCCCCTCTTTTTTCCCCTTTGCAAAGACGATCTTGTTCGCAAACACTTTTGCAGCTCCCAGTTCATCCCCAAAAGAAAAACCGCCAGGGAAAAAAAGGATATCGAAATGGGTCAAGTCGATCTGCCCCAAAATCCAGGTTTTGACGTGAGCCGTCACGACCTCAGATCCCGCTAATAGAGCCGCTTTTGCCATCTCTTTTTCACAATTGATCCCATATCCAGAAAGAACAAGGGTACGCACGGCTCTCATCGATTTTTCCTCTCCAGTGGGGACTGCCAAGATTTTTTAAGATCGTCGATCTCTTCCCGGACGACCACGTCACCTGAGTTTCCTAAGATGTTGAATTCCAGATCATTACGAACAATTCCAATTTGAGCAAAAACAGTCGACTCCATTTTTGCTTCAAAGGCCTCTTTCCATTGAGGGTCAATAGTCATGATGAATCGGCTAGTCGACTCTGAAAAAAGGATCTCCCCATCAGAGCTTAAATCCTCTGTTGGGACACTCCTCAAATCGACATCGACACCATAGCCCCCTGCAAAAGCGCTTTCTGCCAAGGCGACAGCGAGCCCCCCTTCAGAACAGTCGTGGCAAGAGGCGATCAGCTCCTCTTGCATAGCCCCGAAAAGAGAGTGGTAAATTTTTTTGGCTGCGATGAGATCGACATGGGGAACAATTCCCCCCCTTTGCTGTTTCATCGCCAGATATTCCGACCCGCCGAGCTCCTGGCGCGTGAGACCGACGATGTAAATCAGATCCCCCGGTTGTTTGACATCCATCGAAACCGCCTTTTCAACACAAGGGATTTTTCCAATGGCCGTGATGAGCAGCGTGGGAGGAACGGAAATTTTTACATCTCCGATCTTGTAATCATTTTTCATGCTGTCTTTACCCGAAATGATCGGCGTATGGAAAGCTTTTGCAGCGTCATAAAGACCCATGGCCGCTCGGACAAGTTGAGCGAGCTTGTGCTTCCCATCAGGATTTTTCTCACGATCATCGATTGGATCTGGCCAGCAGAAATTATCGAGAATAGCGATCCGACCTGGATCCCCACCGACTGCGACTTGATTGCGGACCGCCTCATCGACGGCAGCTGTTGCCATTGCGTAAGTGTCGATATCGCTGTAAGAGGGGCAAATCCCATTCGAGACAACAATCCCTTCTCCTTGCTCAACACATTCCATTGGCAAAAGAATGGCTGCGTCACCGATCATCGGCTTCAATACGCTAGCCCCTTGCACCTCACAATCATACCGACGGACAATGCTCTCTTTGCTGCAAATCGAATAGCGGGATAAAAGCTGATGCAATTCCCTGCCCAAATGAGAGGAGGAAATGGAGACTGCTACTTGCTGCGGTGGATTCCATTCCGCTTCAAGTTGCATCTGCGGCACCCCCCGATGTAGAAAATCAAGGGAAAGCAAGGCGACTGCTTTTCCTTCCCATAAAACATGAAAAAAACCAGTTTGGGTAAAAGTTCCAATGGCGGCCATTTCCACTTCGTGAAACGCAGCCAATTCCTCTAACTTTTCCAGGCAGCTAGGGTCGACGGAAAATGTCATCCGCTCTTGTGATTCACTCAAAAGAATTTCCCAGGGATGAAGATGGGAATATTTGAGGGGAACGCGATCTAAATGGATCTCACATCCTCCACACAAAAGGGCCAATTCCCCGACCGACGAAGAGAGCCCTCCGGCGCCATTGTCTGTCAAAGTTCTATATAGGCCTAGATCCCGAGCTTCGAGCAAAAAGTCGTGCAACTTTTTCTGAGTGAACGGATCGCCGATTTGCACGGCACTGCTCGAGCTTTGCGCATGGAGCTCTTGAGAGGAAAAAGTCGCGCCCTGGATCCCATCCTTACCCGTTCTCCCCCCTGCAACGACGATCATATCCCCGGGAATGATCTCCTTGATGTGATTGGGCTGTCCGCAAATTGTAGGGGGGATCAGCCCGATTGTCCCACAATAGACAAGAGGCTTTCCCAAATACCGTTCATCAAAGAGGATCGCTCCATTCACTGTTGGAATGCCACTTTTATTTCCGCCGTGTTCGATCCCTTTGCAGACACCCTCCATCACCCGTTTTGGATGGATCAGTTTTTCAGGAATTGCCCCTGAGTAATCAGGCGGGGCAAAACACAAGACATCCATATTTGCTATGGGTCTAGATCCTTTTCCAGTCCCTAAAATATCCCTATTCACGCCTAAAATCCCAGTCAAAGCTCCCCCATAGGGATCCAAAGCTGAAGGACTGTTATGCGTTTCTACCTTGCATGTCAGGTCGGTCATTGCATTGAACCGAATGATTCCGGCATTGTCCTCGAAAGTAGAAATGAGCCAATCGATCTTGTCTGCCATCTCTTCCGTGACCTTCTTGATATAAGTCGGAAACAGACCATCGATGGTCTTTTCCCCGTTTTCGTCCCGATAGCAAATCGAAGCATTGAAAATTTTGTGTTTGCAGTGCTCGCTCCAGGTTTGGGCAATCGCCTGTAATTCGACATCTGTCGGATTTGGAGGTAATCCATAACGAGCACGCCATTGCAGTGTCTCTTCTTTGCTGTAATAGGAGCGAATTGCAACCATTTCATTCCCCTGAAGCGCAAGCTGCCGAGTTTGACTCATTTCTATCAATGCCTCTTCATCTTTGGCAATGTCGATGATCTCGATTTCAGCACAAAAGTGAAGCGGCGCATGACAGGGCAAAGATCCTTCAGCCTGTAAAATCTCGAACGTAGTCGCAACTGAGATCTCCTCGATGATCGGATTTGCTAAAAGTTCTTTACCGATCCGATGCACGTCAGCACGGGTTAAATTTCCTTTCAAAAGATATTGCACAGAGGAAGAGACTTTCTCATGCTGTGCAAAGCGGATCCCCAAAAAATCCTCTATCGAGATTTGAGCAGTCGTCCCCAGATTATCGGTGAGACCTCTCTTTAATCTGATTTCTAAAGTCCAATCGAATTGAAGGAGGGGAGGAAATCCATTCCATCCGATTTCGGTAATCGGATCGATAAGTACTTTCTGCGCAATCCCTTCAAGCTCTTCAGGCAAGAGATTTTTACAGATCGTGTAGACTTGGACGATTTGCACCATCTCCACATCGAGGCTGAGATAAGTACAGATGGAGGCAGTTAGGTCAGAGGCTCTCAGATCGTGAAAGCCTGGCTGCATACAGACAGAGATCCGCTGGTCGATTTTTCCCATTTTTTCAGCTGCAACAACAATCTCTTCTATCTGCATAGCATGCCTGTCCCTTCAATCACTTCCCCAATAATGAAATGGTCCTTCTCCTGGTTGCAAAGCTCTTTTGCCGATGCAGGGGAAAGAACCAGCACAAAACCGATCCCCCTATTAAAAATACGCAACATCTCCTCTTCTGCAATCCCCCCTTTTTCCTGTAAATAATGAAAAATATAGGGAACGGGCCAGCTATTGTTGAACAAAGCTGCGCTCAAACCGGCGGGCAGCATCCGAGGGATATTTTTCCAGAAAGCTCCCCCTGTAATATGGGCCATCGCCTTAATTGGATACCTGGAGAGAAGCTCGTGTACCTGCTTCACATAGATACGGGTCGGCGTTAAAAGAAGTTCGCCTAAGGTTTTTCCACTGCCATCGATGCTCTTATGAAGTTCATTGGGATCCTCTCCCACAATCTTCCGGATGAGCGAAAAGCCATTGCTGTGAGGACCGCTGGAAGGGAGTCCCACTAAGAGATCGCCTGCTCGCACATGGCTACCATCGATCCGATCCTTTTGTTTCACAATCCCTACAGCAAATCCTGCAAGATCGTACTCGCCTGCTTTGTAAAAATCGGGCATCTGGGCAGTTTCACCTCCTAGAAGAAGGCACCCTGCCTCGCTGCACCCTTGCAAGATTCCAGCAACCACTTTCTCCATCTGCTCAAGATCCAGCGAAGAGGTCGCGATATAATCGAGAAAAAACAAAGGTTTAGCACCACAGGTAAGGATATCATTGACATTCATCGCAACAAGATCGATACCGACAGTTTCATGCCGATCCATCGCAAAAGCGAGCTTCAGTTTAGTCCCCACCCCATCTGCGCTAGCGACCAGATAATCATCCCCGAGTGGATACAACCCACCAAATCCACCAATCGAAGAAGATGCCGATTTTAATTTTTGTATCCATTGAGCAGCAGCGTCGAGATTGACACCCGCTTGCAGATAAGAGCTCATTACACACTCCTTATCGACGAGTTTTGAAAAGGCGACAATAAACACTCCTTTTAATTCCGTTCAACATTTTTTATTAATTTTACCACCCGTTCGCTTCGCTCACTAGAGGGCACAGAGGACACAGAGGAAGAATGAATGAAATCTTAGATGTTTTTCTCTGTGTTCTCTGTGCCCTCTAGTGAGCGAAGCGAACGGGTGGTAAAAAATATTTTCCCATGCGACAAATTGTTCGAGTTTTACCGATTCTTCAACTTTCTTGGGCATAAAATAAAATTACAATTTAAAATTAATGAAAAAACACGATCAACATCCAAAAACAAAAATAATTTCTCATAAAACACTAGAAACAATATCCATAACTAATTGACTTGTAATTCAAAATTATGATATAAAAAAATTTTTATATATGATGAGAGGACCTCGTGTCCCCCGGCAAGACCAAAAATAAAGGGATCATGTGTAAGGTTGCCAGCATCGTCCTAGCTGGCGGACAAGGAACACGTCTCTATCCTTTAACCCAAACCCGGTGTAAACCTGCTGTTTGCTTTGGAGGACGTTATCGTCTGATCGACATCCCCATTTCCAACTCATTGAATGCCAATATTCAACGGATCTTCATCATTTCACAATATTTTGCTTCTTCCCTACATCAACATATTCTCGAAACCTATCAACTCGATTACTTTCGTCAATCGAACATTCAAATGCTCTGCCCTGAAGAAACGCTTCATCGAAAAGTTTGGTTCAAAGGAACAGCCGATGCTGTCCGCCAAAACCTAGAGCACCTGGAAACCACTAATGCTGAGTACTTTTTAATTCTTTCAGGGGATCAGCTCTACAATATAAACTTCACAGAGATGATTCAATTTGCAAAAAAAGAAGATGCAGACATGGTCATCGCCTCGATCCCCGTAGAGGAGAAAGAAGCCAGAAGGATGGGTCTTCTTAAAATCGATCCTTCCTACAAAGTCCTGGAATTCCATGAGAAGCCCTCCGATCCAGAAATTTTAAAACGGTATGCGCTTCCCCCTGAGTTCCTAAAAGGACACCACATTACCCATCCGGAAGCGATCCATTATTTAGGATCGATGGGAATTTATATTTTCAAGCGGCAAGCCTTATTCGATCTTCTAAAAGAGGAAGGAGACGACTTTGGCAAAGACCTCATCCCTATCCACTTCAAAAAAAGAAACACCTCAGCGTATGTCTATAAAGGGTACTGGGAAGATATTGGAACGATTGCCTCTTACTATAATGCCAACCTGGCACTCACCGTTCAAGAACACTGCTTAGACACTTACGATGAACACAATCCGATTTTCACTCATCCTCATAACCTCCCTAGCCCTTTGATCAAAGATACTGTCATTAATCGCTCGATCATAAGCCAAGGCTCGGTCATTGAGGCTAAAGAGATCACAAAGAGCGTGATCGGTGTCCGGATTAAAATCAAAAAAGGATCGGTAGTTCGCAATTCGATCGTTCTAGGGACATTGTTCAATGAACCCTATCTCAATCAAAACTGCGATGCCCCCAAAGAATTTTCAATCGGCGAAAACTGTCAAATTGAAAAAGCGATCCTCGATGAACACACCTCTGTCGGAAACAACGTTAAACTTATCAATCAGGATAATCTGCAAAAATTCGATGGGGATGGCATTTTTATTCGTGATGGGATTATCATCGTGACATCAGGAACGAAGATTCCTAATGGCTTCGTTCTTTGATTTGCTATACTGCACCCGCTTAGGTTTTGTGAATTTAGAAGGTCTTAGAACAGCCCAGATGTCAGCTGTCGCGACGAACAATGTATTGAATGATCCTTTGGAGGAGCGACAGCTGACAGATGGGCTGTTATAATGGCCTTAAAAATTCATAAAACCTAAACGGGTGCAGTATATGTCTATTTGGGCTTTATCCGATCCACATCTCGCCTTCGGTGTTCCTGAAAAAACGATGGAAGCCTTTGGACCCTCTTGGCACAAATACGCTGAAAAAATTGAATCGAATTGGAAAAAAATGGTCTCTCCTGAGGATTTGGTTCTCATTCCGGGAGATATTTCATGGGCGATGGATCTCGAGCAAGCTCTCGTCGATCTGAATTGGATCGATGGGTTGCCAGGAACAAAGGTGATCCTGCGCGGCAACCACGATTATTGGTGGAGTTCTTCCTCTAAACTCACCAAGATCATGCCCCCTTCCATCCACTTCATCCACAATAATGTCTTTATCTGGAATGAGATTGCCATCGGTGGGAGTCGGCTATGGGACACCCCTGAATACAGATTCAACCAGTTCATAGAGTTTCAAGAAAACCCCCGCGCGCGCCTCAAGACAGCTGAAGAGTTAACTCGTGAAAAAGCAGAGGAAGAAAAGATCTTCCTTCGGGAACTCGAGCGATTAAAATTGAGCCTTTCCCAGTTGCCGAAAATCAGCAAAGCCAGGATTGCAATGACCCACTATCCACCCATTGGAGCCGATCTCGCCCCTTCTCGCGCTTCCCAAATTTTAGAACTTTTCCAAATCGATTATTGTGTCTTTGGACATTTGCATAATGTACGGAAAGGAACGCTTCCCTTTGGAGAAGCTCGCGGCGTTAAATATCTTTTCACCTCTTGCGACTATCTCGATTTCATCCCTCTTAAGATATGCTAGACATTTTGCATACCACGGGCAAGGGCACGCACACGGGCACGTGGTAACTATTCAGGAATGTGAACGGCTATCAGACGGGAAACACGGTCGAGCGCTTTATCTGAGACGTCGACACTCGCTTCGAGAGGAAATGTCGAGCGTGCTTCGAGCAAACCCTCAATCACCTTTTCCTCTTCATCCCGATCGAGGCACCGATAATACTCTGCGATCATCGTTAACAGATTTTGAAACTCCTCTTCAGTTTTGAGTAAGGGGAGAGCTTGTTTGATCGCTTGCATAAAAAGACGGACATCTCCGTGATGGATCAAGCTTTCTGCAACCAGCAATGTTAATTCGAGGTCGGGCTCTTCTCTTAACTCCTCTAAAATCCGCCCATAAATACGGTTAGATTCTTCAAGACCAAAAAGAATTAATAATCGTGCTCTTAATAAATCAAACCGCCTCCGATCGCTGGAGTAATCGTAAAATGCATCGATGAGCTCTGATGCATAAGTTTCATTTTTTTCCAGGATTTGATCGGAAATATAATCGAAAAAAAACCGCTCAAGGTCATGCGCACAATAAGAGGCGACCTCGGCAAAAACTTTTTGAGCATTTCCTTCTTTATCGTAGGCATCATCGAGAATATCTTCTAAAACCAGCAGAGCGTTTTGCAGAGGCAGTTCATTTTCTAGTTCGCCCCGATCGTATGATTCGATCAGCTCATCTAGCTCATCACAGAAAACCGATAAACAAAGCTTATCTGGAAATAGCCTTCTCCAAAGTTCGAAAATCAAAAGATAGGCTTGGTCACGACCTTCGAGCTCTTCTTCTTCGATCCAAATGTAATCGGTGAGCTCTTCGGGGCTTTCACAGTTTTCCGCATAGAGATAAAAGCTCTCCTTGTCTAAAATGAGACCGAGCTTTTTTAAACGGGAAAATAATTCTTCAATGGTAATATCCCGCAAATTCTCGACCTGCCAAGCCTTCACTTCGCTCTTGCGATTTTCAAGCCAACTGATCCTAAGGAGGTTAAAGAGCGCCTTACCTTTAAGCTGCATAGATTTATACGACCAAAAATTCTGTAAGGGAAAGTTTAACCGGATAAAGATATCCCGTCAACATAAGCGCCATTTCCTCCTCCTGGAGATATTGATCGCCCTTTTTTTAGTTGGCATGTGCGCCTTGCCCCTCGCACAATTGCCAATGAAAGCCCTCACAGAAGTGACGAAAAGTAGTTATCGCATGCAAATGCATCATCTTGCCGATTTCGCCTTTTCCCAAATCAAAGAAAAACTTTATCAGCAAGAGATCTCTTGGAAAGAGATCACGAGCCCGCGGGGTAAAAAAGCGATCGTTTTAGATGATGGGAAGATCGTCGAAGTGGGATTCAAGCCGCTTGGAAAGCGGAAATTCATCCGTAAATGCACTCTTCATTCTGTGGGCAAGAAAGGGAAATCTGGAGAAGAATCGCGCCTCGTGACCTTTGAAGTCAAATTCACACCTCAAGATAAAAAATATCCCCTTTTCGGAAAAGACAAAGCTGGAAAAGCTAAAGCTGGACCTGTATTCATCTATAAAATTTTTGTCACCAAATCTAGTTCACCTGAGCTAATTCAGCCTTCTGTAGAGGGGAATTCTGCAATTCCCTCTTTACTCAAGTAACCTGAAAATGGACATTGTTTCAGGTTTTTAAGCGGTGGCGGGCTGAGCGTGTTGAAAGATCTCCTGGATGTGCTGAATCAAAGGAGTGACCTTTTCGAGCTCCTTGTCTTGATCAGAGCCACTAATAGCTTGTTTATCTTCGATAACTGACATAACAACTTTGTTGAGGTCCTTTAGGCTCTCTTGGCGTTTGACGACATACCGAACATCATTCTTTAATTGTTCAAAAGCATCATCATGCTCCAATTCCAATTCCTTAAGTATTTTTCCGATTCTGTCTACATAGTCGAGCCTGAGTTCGTCTTCGATCGTTCCCAATTCTTTTTCAAACAAAGAGACTGTTTCAAACGAAGATTGTAATTTCAATGCTCTATCTCTATTTTCATCACTCTTTGACTGAGCCCATCTTTCCCAGAAGAGCTTGACAGTTTTTTTCATTCCACAGACCAGCAACTGAAGTTCTTTTTCACTAGTAAGAGGGTTATTGATCTTGTTCCAAATAGACTCTCTTCCAGAGTCATCAAGTAATAATACATCCAATTCTTGGTATGTATCCTCTCGCTTCATCTCATATTTTTCACGGATAGCTAGACGATCTGCTTTAGGCAGTTTTTTAAATATTTTTTTCACTGTTTCATCCACATTCTTACTCTCATCGAGCAAAGCCTGAAATTTCTCTAGGCTAGGGTGGTTTTCGTCCCAAGCTTTCTGTTTTTGATCTATCCTATGGTAAGCATATCCGCTCAAGGTGAGGCTTGCAGCTCCGATCCCTAAGGACATATACATCGGCATTAATGCTAAACCAAAGCCGAGTGTCACGCCAACGCTGACAGCAATTGCTGTTACCATCGCTAAAGAGACCAGAGCGAGATAAAGTTTATCGTACTGCCCTGGGACTCCACCGTGCTTCCAGCCATTCCACATGAAAAATCCATCTGTGCCCATCATCGTGAGGACGAGAAGAACTGTGACCGTTATCAAGACAATCGACATAACGGCAGACAACGGGAAAAAGCCCAAGACTGTAGAGGCGATCCCCAAAATAGCAATGGGGATCATCACTCCATGGATCCATTTATTTTTCGTATTTGCCGAGTCGATATTTCCTTTGAGTGTTTTCAATGTCTCGTTTGCAGATGCTTTGACGAGATCATTACCGAATTGCAGGCATTCGCCTAAACCTCTGTCGGCCGCCTTTTTGACAGCGTGGGTGCAATCACCGCTTGCCGCACGGGAAAATTTTGCCTCTTTTTTCGTTTGCCTTCTAGCTTCCTCAAGTTTAAAACCGATGAGTTCGAGCGTACTAAAATTAAATCCCTCCACTTCATTCTCTTTCAATCCAAGTGTGGATAAAGAAGCTGCACGGACTCCATTTTGGATAAATTCAGCTTCCTTGCTAGCAAAAAGAGCTTTAAAAACACCTTTTACTTGTTGTTCTGTCAGCGGGGTTCCAACAAGAGTGGCTGTTGTTATGAGGTCGCGTTGCCATTTTAAAAATTGGCTTGTGAATTTGGAAAGAGCCGTATCAGCAAGTTTATCTTTGAAAGCAGTGAGCTGTTCAGGTGGTAGTTCATTTAACTTATCGAGTATAGTTTTAGGATCGGCGGTGACCTTACGGATCAGAAAATCAAATAGTGCTGTATCGTTTTTTTTCATTCCGATGCTAAATTGCCAATCTTTGACAAGTCCATAGCCTCCCCAGATGCCGAGCATCGTGTAAAAAACAGTAAAGGCGATATTCCCAATCAGTCCCAGGATATAGGCTGCACGTCCAAGCGGGGTCGCTGCCTGCAATGAGGAAGTGTCAATAGCGATCATCGTGCCGCGGTACCCTGCATAAGCTGCCCCGCCAGCCGATTGAGAAGCTCCGCAGAGCGTAGAGATTGCCGCTTCGATCATTCCCCCACGGTCGCTGATACTTTTTGCCTGTTCAAACCGTTCAGCGGCTAGCATAGTATTCCGCGCTCCTTGAAAAGTATTTACGCCTGTTGTGAATCCGGCCGCTTCAGTGGAAGCATGCTCTGGCATAAAAATTCGGAAAAGGAATGAAATATCGGAAATTGTATCTTGCGTGCCGGTAGCTCCAGAGGTCAATAAAGGGGCGTTCATCGTCTCTTGAGCCTTTTCAAGAATAATTTTACTAAAGGTTTCTAACTCAAAATCATCTAATTGGTTAGGGAGTTGTTCAGCAGGTTCAATAGGGTCATCGATTACCGGAGTGTAAGGATAATTGGATATAAAATTTATACTTGGCGTCTTGGAAGTCGTCATAGATCCCTCTTACATTGATTTAAAAAATTTTTTATATTTAAGGGTGATATTCATTAAAAAACATCTCCTATTAATAATACTTAAATTATATACTATTTATTAATTAAAGCAAATAAGAAAAATTTAATTATTAAACTTTAATTTAGTTATTGATGTGATTCTAAATAAGAGAGTTATGTTTTTGCTCTAAATGTAAAAAAAATATTTACTTGGGTATGGATAAAAAAATAACTTCGCGGCATTTTGAGGAGAAAGGAACCCACCATTCTAAGGTCTTCATATGTCGGATCATCACCCAGTCATCGCGGCGACGGATGTCAAGACGCGCGAATTCACTTTTCGGGCAGTCGTATTAGGCATTATCTTAGGGCTGATCTTCGGGGTAGGCAACGCCTATCTCGGATTAAAAGTGGGGACAACCGTTTCCGCTTCGATTCCCGCTGCTGTACTATCGATGGCAATTTTACGGACATTCTTCAAACGGGTCTCTATCCTCGAAAATAATCTCGTTCAAACGATTGCTTCTGTGGGCGAAGGTCTGGCAGCGGGAGTGATTTTCACTGTGCCCGCCCTTTTTTTATTAGGCGCACCTCCTTCCCCTTCACGTATTTTTTTGCTAGCAGCACTCGGTGGGATCTTAGGGGTTTTGTTCATGATCCCCATGAGACGATACATCATTGTGCAAGAGCATGGCATACTCCCGTTTCCTGAAGGGACGGCCTGTGCAGAAATTCTGAAATCGGGAGAATCTTCCCGTTCAAAAGCAGTGATGGCTTTTCTGGGAATCATCGTAGGGGCTCTATACAAAACCTGCTGCGGCGCTTTTTACCTTTTCAATGAAGTCCCTTCCTGGCTCCTCACTAAATTCCAAAAAACAGAATTTAGCATCGACTGCACTCCTTCCTTATTAGGAGTGGGATTTATCATCGGGCCACGCATTACGGCATTCTTATTTGCCGGCGGTGCCCTCGGCTGGTGGGTGATCATCCCCTTGATTCGGATGTTTGGGACAGGGGATGTGACTGTGTTTCCTGCGACGACGCCGATCGCGCAAATGTCTGCAAATGAGATCTGGTCCGATTATGTGCGCTACATCGGAGCGGGTGCAATCGCCGTGGGTGGGATTTTAAGTCTGTTCAAAATCGCCCCTCTGATCGGCAAAACATTAAAGGTCGGTTTTGACGAATTGTTTCAAGGGCTTCACTTTAAACAACAACGCCCTCGCACTGATCGTGATATTTCACTCAGATGGCTTCTTTTAGGATCAATTGCCATCATTTTAACGCTTTGGCTATTTCCCGGCCTTCCGATGAATTTCCTTACGATCTTATTACTCATTTTACTTGGCTTTTTCTTTGTCGCTGTGACCTCATTAACAGTGGGTCTCGTCGGCAGCACTTCTAATCCCGTCTCAGGAATGACAATCACAACTTTACTCATCACTTGCCTCATTTTTGTCATGCTAGGATGGACTGAAAGGATCTACCTCATCGCCGCACTCACGATGAGCGTGGTTGTCAATGTTGCCATTGCTCTTGCCGGAACAACATCGCAAGACTTAAAAACAGGTTATATCGTGGGAGCGACACCCCGTTTGCAGCAGATTGGTGAAATCATCGGTGTATTCTTGCCTGCGCTCGCCATCGGAGGGACACTTTATCTCCTCAACCACGCTTATGGGTTTGGTTCTGCTCAAATGCCAGCCCCTCAAGGAACAATGATGGCACTCATTGCAAAAGGAGTCATTCAGGGGGACATTCCAACCACGCTCGTGATCGTAGGCGCTGTCATCGGACTATTATTCGAATTGTTGAAACTACCGATCCTCCCCTTTGCACTCGGGCTCTATCTTCCCCTATCCTTATCGACGGGGATGATGGTCGGAGGGGTTCTCTCTTTCGTCGTCAAAAAAAGGGAAAGGACGTCGAGCGCGACCGATCGGGGAATCCTCGCTGCTTCTGGGCTTGTCGCCGGGGATGCTTGCACGGGAGTGATCATCGCGCTCGTTACCATTGGGGGCTTGATCCCATCTACAGCAACCGCCTTTCTTCCCGATTGGATGAGCGTTGCCATTTACGCCCTTTTAGCCATCGGATTTGGATGGTTTGCATTAAAAACTCCCGTCCGTTTTAATAGACCCAAGTAATCTAAAAAATTGGGAAGATACGTTGAAAAAAATTGTCGTTTTTGTCGAAGAGCTCTATGAAGATTTGGAACTATGGTATCCGAAGATCCGATTGGAAGAAGCGGGCCATCAAGTGATCGTGGCTGGCCCTATCGCAGGACACACTTATAAAGGCAAGCATGGATACCCCTGTCAAGCGGAAATCACTTTTAAACAAGCCGTCTCAGTTGTAAACGCAGCCGTTGTGATCCCAGGTGGATTTGCACCTGATCGTCTCCGGAGATCGCCAGAAGTTCTTGCAGTCGTGAAGCAATCGTTTGAAGCTGGAAAAATCATCGCTTTCATCTGTCATGCAGGCTGGGTCTGTATTTCTGCAAAGATCCTCAAAGGAAAAAACGTCACAAGCACGGTCGCGATCAAGGACGATATGGAAAATGCCGGAGCGATTTGGACAGACCAATCGGTTGTTGTCGATGGCAATCTGATCAGTTCGCGCAATCCAGGCGACCTCGCTCCCTTTGCAAAGAGCGTTGTCGATCACCTCAAATAGCTTGAGCTAGGTCACAAGAATTAAAATAATTTTTACATCTTTACTTAACTAACTATATTTAGTAAGATAAGGTTATCTCGAATGAAGGTTGACAGTGCCGATTAGCGGGAAAGACATGCGTAAGCTCTTCTATGATAAGGGATATGAACTTGTGCCCGGTGGTGGTAAAGGAAGTCACTGGAAGCTTGCGAAAGGGAACAAAACAGTTATTATACCCAATCACAGAGAGCTAAGAAAAGGCATGGAGCATAGTTTGAGGAAGGCTCTAAATCAGGATTAGAGGAGGAATTATGAAGTATCATTTCAAGGTACATAAGGAAGGCGATGGTTTTTGGGCTGAATGCCTAGAGTTGGCGGGATGCTTTACCCAAGCGGATTCGATGGAAGAGCTTAATGAAATGATGCAGGAGGCCCTCAACCTTTACATTTCTGAGCCAGCAGATTCGAAAAGGCTTGCCGACCTTCCAGATGATTCGATCAGGAAATCAAAAAATGTTGTAGAAGTCTCCGTTGATTCTGAGATCGCTTTTTCCTTTCTTGTGAGATATCACAGAATTCAACATGGAATGACACAGCATCAGGTTGCAAAGAAGCTTGGTTTTGACAACATCAACAGTTACCAACGCCTAGAACGCAAGAAATGCAATCCAAATCTGAAAACACTATCTAAGATCAAAGCAATTTTTCCTGAATTCTCTTTAGATTTTGCTGTAGTCTGACAAAACACCCTTTTACGGCATGCCGTAAAAGGGTGTTTTACTCTGCGACCTCAGCGTCTCTGCTTTTTTCCTCTGCGTTGATGGAGTTCCCATCTAAAGAGTTTAGTCCTTCATGGTGAGGAGGAACTCGACGTTGCTGTTTGTCTTTTTAAGACGGCCGATCAAAAGGTTCATCGCATCCAGTGGAGAAAGGTCAGCGAGGGCCTGTCGCATCAGATAGATTTTCTCAAGTTCGTCTGGATGATAGAGAAGCTCTTCTTTACGGGTTCCGCTCTTGATGATATCGATGGCAGGATAAACCCTCCGATCTGCAAGTCGGCGGTCGAGAACGAGCTCCATATTGCCCGTTCCCTTAAACTCTTCGAAAATCACCTCATCCATGCGCGATCCAGTATCGATGAGCGCTGTAGCGATGATGGTGAGCGATCCCCCTTCTTCGACATTACGGGCAGCACCAAAGAAACGTTTAGGTTTATGGAGTGCGCCGGCATCGACGCCGCCAGACAGGATTTTTCCTGAGTGAGGTTGGACGGTATTATAGGCTCGCGCTAATCGGGTTAAATTGTCTAAAAGAATCACTACATCATGGCCATATTCGACAAGACGGCGCGCTTTTTCAATCGCCATTTCTGCGACTTGGCAGTGTCTCTCTGGGGGTTCGTCGAAAGTTGAAGAGACCACCTCTCCCTTGACGCTCCGAACCATGTCTGTAACTTCTTCTGGACGCTCATCGATCAATAGGACGATGAGCACGACTTCAGGATGGTTTACCGCAATCGCATTAGCGATGTTTTGCAAGATGATTGTTTTTCCCGAGCGAGGAGGAGCGACAATGAGCGCTCTCTGCCCCTTTCCAATGGGCGAGGTCAGATCGAGCACACGGGTCGTCATCCTGTCTTTAGTCGTCTCCATCACCAGGCGAGAACTCGGATAAAGGGGAGTGAGGTTTTCGAAGAGAACCCGATCGCGCGCCTTATCAGGATGCTTGTTATTTATCTTTTCGACTTTCAGAAGGGCAAAATACTTTTCTTTTTCTTTAGGCGAACGGATAGTCCCATAGACAGTATCCCCTTTTTTTAAGTCAAAGCGTCGGATTTGCGCTGGGGAAACATAAATGTCTTCGGCAGAAGAGAGATAATTATAGTTGGGAGAGCGTAAAAAACCAAAACCATCTGGCAAGATTTCGAGAACCCCTTCGCCAACGAGGATTTCATCTGGCCTTTCAGAGAGATATTTCACAATTTCAAAAACAATTTGCGATTTGGCCAAGGCGCCGAGATTCTTCAGTCCAATGTTACGGGCAAAATGATTGAGCTGATCGACATTCATGCGTTGAAGATCAGCAATTTTTGTCACTTTTTCAGGTGGCGGTGGCCTATCAGTAGGCCCTTTTGCCATTTTGTCATTCTCAGGTTCTTGAATGTCTTGAACGGTGTCTTCTTGACTCATCTAAAATCAGACTCCTTTTTAATCTTGTGTCAATTGAAAATAGAGGGTTTTGACTAGGGTTTTGAGTTGTTCAAAGTCGCCATTATTTTCAATCGTGTAATGCGCTTTTTTAGCTTTTAATGTCGGTTCTATTTGTCTCATCATCCTTTTTTCAAATTCTTGAATCGGTTGATGGGTTTGCTCAGCAAAACGTTCCCGGCAAAGCTCAGGGTTGGCGAGTACGGTGACGATGGTGTCAAAACGCCCTTCCTCTTTCGATTCGTAAAGAAGAGGAATTTCCGCAAGGAAAAGCGAGTATTTCTTCTCTCGGTCGACCTGCTGATATTTTCGCTCAATCTCATCGAATACAGCCGGATGAATGATTTCTTCCAGTGCGCGGAGAAGGTCGGGTTGGGAAAACACTTTATCGGCGATCTTTTTCCGATCGAATTCTTGACCGCTAAGAGTATCTGCACCGAGTAAACTTACGACCTGCTGACCAACGGCAGTTTCTGGAGATAACAATTGATGGACTATCTCATCGGCGCTTACGACGTAGGCACCGAGTTCTTTAAAGATTTGACAGACGGTTGTTTTGCCCGCTGCTAATCCACCTGTTATAGCAATTTTCTTTGTTTTTAACATTCTCCCCAATTTTTTCCAATAGAAATATCGACGATAAGGGGGACATTCAAAGTAAAAACCCCTTCCATGATACTTTTTACTTGGGATGCAAGTTCTTTTGCCTTCTCATCCAATGTTTCAAATAAAAGTTCGTCATGGATCTGCAGGATCATCTTTCCAGCATGAGGGTGATGTTGAAGATAAGCATCGACCTGAATCATTGCCATTTTGATCAAATCCGCAGCAGTTCCTTGCAAAGGGGTGTTTATCGCTAACCTCTCAGCAGAAGATCGGATAGCTGGATTTTTACTGTGGATTTCTGGGATGGGACGCTGTCTCCCAGTGAGTGTGACGGCGCGACCTGTTTTACGGACACTTTCTTTACAAAAGTTAAGAAATTCTTTCACTTTTGCGTAACGTTCAAAGTAAGTGTCAATGAATATTTCAGCTTCTTTATAGTCAATACCCAGTTGTTGGGAAAGGCCAAATGCTTGTTGACCATAAAGGATGCCGAAATTGACAGCCTTGGCTTGATAACGCATCTGAGGGGTAACCTCTTTCAAAGGGATGCCGAAGACAAGTGCGGCAGTATAGGAATGGATGTCTTCTCCTTCGCGAAAGGCCTTGATAAGGATAGGATCTTCAGAAAGATGGGCGAGCAGGCGAAGTTCGATCTGAGAATAGTCAGCAGCCACGAAGCAATGATGGGGCTTTTGAGGCTTGAAAGCTTCCCGAATCTCCTTTCCTTCTTTTGTACGCACAGGAATGTTTTGCAAATTGGGGTCCTGACAAGAGAGACGTCCCGTTGCGGCAACAGATTGGTTGAATGTACAATGGATACGATGGGTGACTGGGTTGATTTGCTCAGGCAAAGCATCGACATATGTGGAGCGCAATTTTTCGAGTGTTCTATACTCGATGATTTTTTTTATGATCAACGCCTCTTCTTTCAGGGAGTCGAGGACATCAAAGGCAGTCGAATATCCAGTCGTGGTTTTTTTGGGGGGTTTTATCCCCATTTTTTCAAAAAGAATCGTGCTGAGTTGTTTTGGAGAGTTGATATTGAAACTTTCACCGGCGAGGTCATGGATTTGATTTTCCAACTCTTTTAATTGGCTCTTAAGCTCTTCAGACATCTTACTCAGCTTTTTTAAATCGACATAAATCCCATTCCTCTCCATCCACATGAGGATGGAGATGAGCGGCATTTCAATCTGCTCAAAAAGGGGGATCAATTCTAAGAGCTTTAAATCCTTTTCAAAGAGATTCTTAAGCCTCAAAGTGAAATCGACATCCTCGCAACAATACGCTGTGATTTTATCTAAGGGGACCTCTTCCATCGTGATCTGCTTTTTTCCTTTGCCGAGGAGATCGACGATTGGGATTTTGACCTCCCCCAATTTTTCGAGTGAAAGGCTATCCAGATTATGTCGTTGTGTTTGTGGGCTGATCAAATAAGAGGCTAAAATGGTGTCAAAGGCAACGTTTTGCACACCGATATTTTCATTGAGGAGCACATGGAGGTCATATTTAATGTTATGGCCGATAAAACCAATCTTTGGATTTTCGAGAAGTGGCTTGATCATACTGAGAACTTTATCTTTGCCAAGGGCGCCATTTAAAGGGATGTACCACGCTTCACCTGGACAAACACCCAAGCCGATGCCGACAAGCCTGGCCTGCATGGGACGAATATGGGTGGTCTCCGTATCGATACAAATCTCTTTCTCTCTTTCAAGGCGTTTGATCAATTCAAAGAGAGTTTTCTCATCGTCGACGAGGTGATAATGTTGGGCCATGGGGGCTTTAACAACGCCCCCTTTTGCAGGAGATTCTTCTTCGACTCCGAGTTCACGCAAAAGAGACATGAAGTGCATTTCACGGTAAAACTCTTTGACTTTTTCCAAATCGGGAGTTTTCAAATGGAAAAATTTTTCCTCATGAGGAAAGGGAACATCTGTGTGGATCGTCGCCAATTTTTGGCTCATCAAAGCGATCTCTTTGTCGTTGATGAGAGTCTCTCTCTTTTTACCGCTGAGTTTTTCTGGATGAGCGAGGATCTCTTCGAGGGTTCCATATTCATTGAGAAGCGCGGCAGCAGTTTTTGGCCCAAATCCTTCAAGACCTGGAATATTATCGGAGGCATCTCCGACCATGGCGAGGAGATCGACGATCTGTTCAGGGGTGACTCCGAACAATTCTTTCACCTTCTCTCGATCGATGAGGAGATTATCCTTGTGAGGATTGATGATGAAGATCCTGTCGGAAACGAGTTGGCAAAGATCCTTATCGCTCGAACAGAGAAAAACTTGAACATCTTTTTTTTCCATCCATCGCGCCACACTTCCAATCGTATCATCCGCTTCGACACCCGTCACTGAAAGATAGGGAATCCCAGCGATCTCACAAAAGTGTAGCGCCTCTTCTAGCTGAGAAAAAAGATCTTCGGGCATCCCTGTCCGATGGCTTTTATACTCGCGATAGATCTCTGTGCGTGATTTTTTATTTTCTGGGCCGTCGAAGATAGCCGCAAAATAATCAGGGGAAAACTCGTTCATCAATTTAAAAATAGAACGGATAAATCCATAAAGAGCATTCGTCGACTCCCCTTTTAAATTGGTCATGGGACCAATTGCGTAGTAGGAGCGGAATAAAAAGTTGACTGCATCGACGATGTAGATTTTTTTCATCAGACTTTTTTAAATTTACACAGAGATCACAGAGACACAGAGCTTTAAGTTTTTCATTTTTTGCGAGAGCAAAAAATGAAGAACTCTAATTTTTTCGCTCTCGCAAAAAAATTAGGCTGTTTTTTTAATCTCTGTGTTCCTCTGTGTCTCCTGTTCCCCTCTGTGATTAAAAAATCTCCAACGCCCTGTTTTTTTCATAAAAGATGGGCAGAGTATATTGATTACTGCAGATAGAGATCTGGTTGATACATATATAGAAAACGCCCGCTCAATTCAGAGTTCATGAATGAGTTAATTTGGAAATGATGAGTCACTTTGCCCGTAAGAAGCGAAAACTTTCCTTGAACAAGGTCTGCAAGAAAAGGATGGACAGGTTCGATTGTCATGACCTGGTACATTTGATTATCGGGGATTTTTGCCTCTTTAGCCAGCTCCGCAACAGCTGTATCGTAGTCGCTGTCAGCGACATCGATGTAGCCGAGCATTTCCGCCCTTTTTGCAACATAAATTTGAGCCCCATAGTCGTTAATCAGTTTATCTCGATCAAGATTTGGCCGAGCGATTGTGACGATGGAAACGAACCGCTCATAGAGATCGGCGGTGATGTTGCGCAGAGAGGTGTCTTCACCAGGTTGCCAAGGTCTGAACGGGTTGAGCATGTCTTTATCTTTGCCCTGAGTGATCGTCAAAGATTGCACACCATATTTATCCATCAGTCCAGAAAAATTGAAGGTGGGGCCCAAAATGACTCCAACAGAGCCAATGATGCTCGTGGTCGAAGCATAGATTTTGTCAGCAGCGGAGGCGATATACATCCCCCCTGAGGCGCACATCCCATCCACATAAGCATAAATAGGGACTTGATATTTTTGCTTGTAGGTCAAAAGCGCGCGATACATCTCATCGGCATCATCGACGGTGCCACCGGGTGTATTGATATAGAGGAGGATCGCTTTAACTCGATCGGTAGCGAGCATTCCCTCACGCGAATCGAATAGAGAGTTTTGGAACTTCTCGCCTGTTAAATCACCAGTGCCGATGACGCCGGTGATATCGAGTTTCAAAATGACTGGAGAGGTATGGGGGAGAAGAGCGCGGTTACCGTGTGCATCTGGAGAAATGACGAGAGCGCTCTTTGGAGGGTAGATGTTGGGTGATGAAAACATCATCAAGACAAAGAAAATTAAAATAATTCCAATCAAGATACCGATGATAGCAGCAAATGCCTTGCAAAATGTCCGCACGGCTGAAACGATAATCGATTCCCTAGTGTATTCCATCTTGACTCCAAAAATAAGGATCTTAAAAGAGAAGGTGATTTTGATCTACTTATAATCCTTATTTTCTAGAAGAAAAAGGAAAATCTTGCGAAAATTAAGAGTGGCAACTTGAGGAGTTCAATGGATACGTCAGCCCCTGCCCCTATTCCTTCTTATTTTCCGATGGCGGATAGACTTTGGTTTTTTGAAATCATCATCGGCATTCTCGTTTTGATCGCTGTAAATTATATCTTTAAGAAGATTATCAAGTATGTGCGTCACCGCTCCCTTTCCATCTCTCACGATTGGAAAGAGAAGATCGATCAGATCCTCTATTTACCCTTTCAGATCTTATTATGGATTTTGGGGGGCACTCTCGTCATCGAAGTCCTTGGACGCCGTTTCGATTTTTCCTTTTTCGAAAATTACATCAACGCTTTTCGGAGCACTGGATTTGTCCTCTGTGTCGCTTGGATTCTGCTGAGATGGAAAACTGTCATTCAACGGCAATTTTTAAACAAAGATAACCATCCCAGGCGAGTCGATGCAGGCTTTATCCATGCCGCTGGCAAAATCTTATCGATGATCATCGTCGCCCTTTCTTTGATGATCGTTTTACAGGTCTGGGGATTAAATATCGCCCCTCTGATTGCTTTTGGGGGCATTGGCGCTGCTGCAATCGGCTTTGCGGGAAAAGATGTGATTGCCAATTTTTGCAGCGGTCTCATGCTTCACATCAATCGCCCCTTCATGGTAGGAGATTCCGTTTATCTACCCGAGCGGAATATCGAAGGGCATATCGAAGAGATCGGATGGTCGCTAACCACGATTCGGGACAAAGAAAAAAGACCCGTTTATCTCCCCAATGCCACGTTCTCTCACGCTGCAGTGATCAATGCCTCTCGCATGACCCACCGGCGGATCGAAGAGAAGGTCGAGTTGCGCTATGAGGATTTTGCGCGGGTTCCAGAACTAGTGAACAAACTCAAAATGGCGATCAGTTCCCATCCAGCCATCGATACCCATCTACCCATTCTCGTCGTTTTAAATCGATTTAACCCATTCACAATGGATCTCTATATCGATATTTACACATTGCAGACGCGGTATGATCAATACCTGCTGGTCAAACACGAGATCTTGATGTTGGTCTATAGAGAATTGATAGACGTTGGCGCTGAAATGCCGACTCCTATACTTTCCATCAAAGGGATCAACCAAGATCGGAGACAGACTGAAACCATTGCATAATTGAAAAACCTCTCGTTTAATGGGTATTTCGATCAAATTTTTTCGAATGTCCCATCTCTGTGATCTCTGTGGTTATAAAATAAAAAAATTACACCACAGAGATCACAGAGGACACAGAGATGGGAATTTTTCGATAAGAATTCGTTCGAATACCCATCAAACTGAAGATTGTCCTAATTATGCAATGGTCTCAGACTGTTAATCTTTCGCTTTGATCGTGGGCGGCAGAGCAGAGTTTTTCTTGATTTGCCAGAGCTCGATAAAGGCAAGTAACCCGAAAAGGACAAAAATACCGTAAAGATAACTGGAGAAAAAGATACCGAAGGTGAGGCCGATGAGAATTAAAAATTGAAGCGCGGTCGTGACTTTACCCCAACGGATAGAGGTGAAGCGGTAACTCTCCCAATGCCCTTTCAAACCGAGATAGAGTCCGAACAAGAGCAAAAAGAAATCGCGAGAGACCATCGCGCAACCTTGCCACAGCTCCAATTTCTTTTCCAAAAACAGAATAGTCAGCGCAAAAAAGACAAAGAATTTGTCCATCGCAGGATCTAAGATCGCTCCAAAACGGGTCACAGCTTTGCAGCGGCGGGCTAAATATCCATCGATGCTATCTGTGAGCATCGCTAGCAAAATGGCGACGATACGAATGGTCGTGTTTTCAATTAAAAAAAGAAAAGCGAGTGGCGCTCTGAGAAAAGATAAACTGTTATGTATACTTAACATTGCTATTAGCGGTTGTGTAAGCGATTAAACTAATTTCGATAGGTTTTTCGCCCGAGTCTTCTTTGAGACTATCTACAAACTAAGCTTCTGTCGATTTTCGATTCAAATCGCAGGGGGCATATCAACTTGCGTATATGACCCCTGCGATTTGAATCGAAAAGCGGCCAAAATAATCCTCAAAATCGACGAAGCCTTAGTTCGTGGACAGTCTCTTTCTACTTTTATACCAAATGATGCCAATTACCGTCACACTGAAAGCGGCGAAAATCAGCAGATTAAACGTCTTTAGATAATGCCAAATCATCTCATAATTCTGGCCGAGAATGAAGAATAAATAGAAGCAAGTGCTACACCATAGAGCACAGGCAAGCGCGTCCATCAGGACAAATTTTCCAAAATTTAATCGGCTCATCCCCGAAGACATGAAGATGCAATTGCGCACTCCAAATGGGATGAACCGGCCTATGACAAGGGTCCAAAGGCCATATCTCTCATAAAATCGTCTTATCTTACCAAGGCGTTCAGGATTGAGAAGCTTGGAAAAGAATTTCTTTTTCCTAAGTGCTGTTCCGATCAGTCTGCCGAGCCAATAGGCACACATCGCTGACAAATAGCAACCTATTAATATACTAAAGAAAAGAAGCCATGTATGTTCAGGAACAATCGTCGCAGCTAAGATAGCCGCTGACAAAATCAAGAGATCTGCACTGAATGGAATATTAAATCCCGCTAGAATAATCGCAACAAATATATACCAATGAGCATTATGGGCATGATGAGCAATTATTTCTGTCAAATGTTCCATAATACCATTTATAACACATCCTTACATTTATTATGCAATCATCTGCCAGGTTTACCAGGGCACCCGACATTAAAAAGATATTTTAATCACAGAGGGGAACAGGAGGCACAGAGATTAAAAAAAACTTAAAGCTCTGTGTCTCTGTGTAAATTTAAAAAAGTCTTTTCAATGGCCAGTACCCTATAGGTTGACTCTATCGCAGCGCAACCGGCGTGATATCGATGTTCAAGCGAACGCGAGCTTGCATATTAGCTGAAGGGATATCTCCCGTCTCTTCATAACTTTTCGAAATGAGCTGATAAAGTTTTTCTCCTGTGTGAACGCCGTTAATCTCTGTGATCCCATGATTCGCATCGAAGAAGTAGCCCAGGCTGTCGTTGATTTTGATATAAGCGATGGTGTGTAAAGGCAGTCTGATCGCGTAGGCTCCCTCAGGCATGTTTTGCAGTTCGCCTGCAATTGGGTGGGGTAAGGATTTCCATTCATGTGTCGTGTGTTTGAACAAACGGGTAGCTTCAGGAGCATGCGAGGCCTGGGTTCCGATTTTTAATCCTAAAAGCTTGCCCTTCCTCAAGTTAATGCTGTGAAGCAACGTTGGGTCCATGCCGCCGCCTGTGGCAAATTGATTGCCTAATGCTGCCATATGGCTTCTCAAATCACAGAATTGATCCTTTGTTTTCAAATAGAGATATAGGAACCAGAAGCTCATTCCACGGCAGATGCCATGGCGGTGATTGAAATTTACTGTGTTCAGCCAATGGCAATAGGTTCTTTTCTTCACTTTGGGATCTGTAATAAGGCTGACTGGGATGGAGGGGGTTGCGGCTACGATTTGCCCCTGAGCATTAGGGCGGTTGGCTGTTTTTTTAATTTCGAAAAGTTTGGTAGGAACGTCTGAATAAAGTTCAAAACCCGCTTTTTGATAGCGTGCACCGATTTTCGCTTGTTTGGCAAGGTGGGTGGCCCCAAGGCATAAGGCAGCTTTAGCAATCATGTTCAAGGCACATGCAAATAACGAGCGGAAGGGAGCCGTTACCATCTGACAGACAAGCCATTTGCCAGCGAGGTTAGAATTCAAAGGGATGGGTACTTTTGTATAGGGTTTGTCTTTGCTAGCGAGGACTTGTTGGACAGCCTCCGAGCGACAGAAGAAATTTTGCAGATCGGGGTAGGAAGTAAATACAGCTCTGTTGAAAACTCTTGAATTAGACATAATAAACCAATTTTAATAATTCATGAATTATACCTCATTGTAGATTTTAAATACATATAAATTCATGAGTTGTGTAATCATTTTTTTTAAAAAGATTTAATACTCATTCAATTCAGGCATTGCGCGGATCATAAATTCATCAAATAATGGCACTGTAAATGCCAAATCACCATAGGCCGGACTAAAGATCATTCCCTTTCTAATCAATTTGGCTCGGATAGGACTCAAGCTAGTGGCTTTAATCTTTAAGATATCTGCAATGTCACCTATCCGATGAGAATTAGGTCCGAGCTCTGCCATGGCCCTTAAAAAATTCTTTTCACTAGGAGCCAATCGATCAAAGCGCACCCGAAAAAAATTTTGATCCAAGCGAGGAATGACTGCAGCCGTAGCCTCTTGAATGGTTTCCAACGTGATTGGACTTGTCTTTGCAAGATTCCATGCTTGGTATCCCCATTCTTGAAGAAAATAAGGATACCCTTTTGTCAAACGGAATATTTCTTTTAACGCAGCAAAATCAAAAACGACTCCAGCAACGCGTGCAGGTTCTTTCAAAGCAATCGATGCATCTTCTTCCGATAAAGCCCCAATATCAGGAAAACTGAAGAGCCGTTCAGCATAAGATTTTGCCTCTCCAGCTAAACCGGGAAGAGTCGGCAGCCCTGCACCTAAAAGGAGCAAGGGAAGTTGACGCTGCTGGACTTTGTGCATCGCTGTAATTAGAGCGCCGAATTCTTTCTGACTGAAGTATTGAACCTCATCGATCAAGATAGCCACAGCACATTGACGATCCTCAGCTGCCTCACCAATGGCCACAAAAAGATTGGGCAAATCGATTTCCAGGTCACCACTATCAGCAGCCCCTTTCTCAGCATCAACACCTAATCCAAAAGAAACATCCCCTATGGTTAAGGTAAAAGCGCTGACGAAGCTTCGAAGCACAGCTAGTCCTCTCTTCACTTTATTGCTCATGCCCGCCATCCGATCCAAATCGAAAAGGAGGGTGCGCAAATACGGGACGATCATGGGACCTAATGCTCTATCTTCATGAGCTTCGATGAAAATAGTGTGGTAGTCACTCTTCTTGGCCAACTGTTCAATTTCATTGAGTAAGACCGTCTTACCCACTCCGCGAAGACCCGTTAATAACATACTCTTTTCAGGGCGTTTTTTGATAATGCGTCCTAAAAGAATTCTCGCTTGTTCTAGCGCAGTGTCGCGTCCTATTAATTCGGGGGGTGGAGAGCCCGCTCCAGGAGAGAAAGGATTTTTGAAGGGATCCATGTTTTTTCTCTAGTTACACCAACTTATACATACTTATACTCGAAATCATGAATAACTAGGTATAACTTTTCATAAGCTGCTAGTGCTGTGCATGTAAAAATTTTCTACATGTAGTTGATTTTGAACTTTATCAATGATATTCATTCAGAGGCACTCCATTGATAAGAATACTAAGAGTTGCTTCCAGAAAATCCTTACCTTTATAATAATCAATAATATTTTGCCTTGTCTCGAGAATTTTTTGCTTGATGCGCTTGGTTTCTGATGAGTCTGGATCTGCGACAAAGTTAGGATACCCTAGCACTTCAGAAAGCTCATTTGTGCAAATTCCAAAATACTTCCAAGCAAAACGAGGTCTATTCATGTAAAAATCATCTATTTCTTGCTCCCATAATTGTCCAAGAGGAACAGGTTTTCCATGTTCTCTTTCTTCAAAAAGCCATGCGTTCTCTCTACCATATCCAAATAAAGTTCCAATCAATCCCTCATGACCTTTCAAAACGTCATTAAAAAATGATCTATTTTTTGCTTCGAATAGGAGTTGATCACAAGTGAGATTTTCCCTGTTCAAAATTGTTTCAAAATCTGAGAGGTGAGCACCAATTATCTCATCAGTCCTTTTTTTATTCATAAGAAAGACAGAAACTGCAGGATTGTGGGGAGTCGACATTTTCTCCCAAAAAGGGTTTTTTTCTGCCCAAAGCTTAAACTCAGATTTCTCCAGCAAATACTGATATCTTAGCCAAGTTTTCCAACCTTGATAAATTCTTAAATTGCGAGGACTTATTGAACTGAAGAAAATTTCCCAATCAAAAGTCGAAAATGGTGTATAAAAACCAAACATATGCATTGGTTTAGACCCAAGCAATGTATACGCTCCATCTTCTCGAAGCATTGCATAGAATAATTGCTCAAGACTTCTTCGGTCTTTTCTAGTTATCAAGAGAAGGCTGTCTTTTCCTTCCCAAGCAGGTATATGCACTTCAATCTTGCTGTTCTCATGCAATTGCCAGCACAAGAAAAAAACGAATGTAATAACAAGAAAGCATTTAAGATTTTTCATGGGACGACATTGCCGGAGAAGTAAATGCTCCGACATGTAGAATTTAATTGTTTTCCATTATCTCATCATGAGGTCTATAACCACACTTTGAACATTGCCATTTGTCTGTATTATACTTACCACAACGAGGACAGTTCCAACCACTGTAATTATCATAGAAGTATATTCCATGAATATCTGAAAATAGAGCATTTGTCTGTATCCAGTTTTGGTTCACGCAAACATACATATCTTTTCCAGAAAAGGTAATGTTTTCTGGATTGATGTATACTTTAGCACTTTCTAAAGTTCCCTTTGCTGAAACGCTGCCTTGCCCTTGAAGGGCGCATTGCTCATGTGCATAAGATGTACAACAAAGTATGACGAACAAGAAAGAAGAGACAAATTTCATGAATCTCATTGGTAACCTCCTACCCGTTAGAAAGAATGCTCGTAAATGAAGGCTATCACTACTCATCTTTTTATTTCTAATTTTTTCTAAACGCGTTGTCGATGCACTTTTCGCAGGACGCATTAGCGCTAGCAATGCGGCACGGGGGTGATAAACTCCGATAAGATTTACGTTCCTTGCCTGATTCTTCCCTTGCATGGAGGTGAAAAAAAAAGTATAGCGTAGGGAACCATCCATTTCTAAGTGTTTTCTGCCATGAGTGTTCGGTATCGTTTATTTTTGATCGTGAGCGGGTTGTTTATCTTTGTCGCGGTATGCTCCACAATTTCAGAAAATTATGTGGCGCATCATGAGTTGGGTAAAACACAAAAAGTGGTCCGGGAAAAAATCTTGAACTTAAGCGAGAAACGGCGGCTCGATTTAGAGAGCTTTCTCGCGTCGACGATCGCTGAAAACGAAATAAAAATCGATGCTGTTCTCAGCAATATCTCCAGCTATACGCCACAGATCCTCCGTTTTGCTCCAACCTCCTATAATTTGGAGAAAGGGACATGGGGAGATTGTGCAGACATTCTTTTCGAATATCAGTGGATCGATTTTTTGCAAAATACCAATGAAGGGCACACGATGGCGACGATCATGCCCCAGTCGTGTGCCATTGAAGGTGCTTACCGGATCGACATCGACCAGGATCTCTGCTGGATTTTTTTGGGAGATCTCAAAGGGCATCCAGACCCTTACCTCGGCGTAAGAGTGCCCTATTCTCTTGCGACGCCGTCCGTTCATGTCAGTGACGATGAGGTGGTCGAACAGATTTCTGCAGCCGCGCCATCTGGGTTCGTATTGTATCGAGTGGAAGAGATCTTATCGAATCCAACTGATCACTGGCCGATTCTACAAGCGGATGAGAAACGCTCATGGCCGCCGGTACCGGTGATTTGGGCTGAAGGGTATGTCTTGGGAGTCGATCCTCTTGTGAAAGCGTTTCGCAGAGCAAGAGAGTGGCTCCAAAGCGGCAAAATTAAACCACCAGAATACACTCCAGCTTCTTTTCAAAAGAGTATGCCCAATACGGTTCCCACTGAGCCATCCCTCTCTGTCTCTACAGAAAAGGGGATGGGACAAGCGCTCGAAAAGATCTCTTTGAGCTATACTCAAATCAGAATGATTTGGGCGATGATTGCGCTCTACGATACTGGAATATTCGGAAACGATCTATTCTCTTATCCATCGCCTAACGCTTTTGCTCTTTTTTCTTTAGATAACAATGTCGGTTTTGGCATGAATGCCAATGAGGTCCTATTTCCCCATCGTCTTTTTGACGATTGCCACTACTACACCCTCAATCCCCCTAAAACAGCAAATTCCAATCTCAGTTCTTCGATAGCTGTTATCCCGTCACCGGTTTCCGATCATGTGTTCCTAGGAAACACAGCCTGCTTCAAAGTGAAAACATCGACGGAAGAAAGAACTGGGTTTTTGACAATTGGCAGCGATGCCGATACCATCTTACAAAGATTGGTGCTCGCATCCCATCAAATAGCAATACTCTATGTGAACGGTCCACTGAGCGCCTATGGAATCGATGGAGGGAAGATCCACGACCGTTCCCAATTGTCCCTCCCTTTTTCACAGATGTTGATCCATCCATCTGGAATTGTCCCTTGGAGAGGGGAAAATTATTTTTACTCAAACCTAAAACCTTTTCCCGACATCGACCTCCATTTCTTCATTCTCAATCCAGAGGCAAAGGAATTCGCTCTTCTCCACGACCTTGAGGCGGGAAGTCAACGGGTCATCGACTCGATTTTACTCAATATTCATATCGCAGGTCTCATCGGGTTACTCATCGCTATTTTTCTGCTACATAATATCTCTCGCAGAATCACGAGGCCGATCATTCAACTCGCTAAGGCAACAGAAGATATCGTCGAAGGGAGATTGGATCAAATTCAACTGAAATTGCCCCCTTTAAAGCGCAATGACGAAATCGCCGTCCTTTGCCATTCCTTTGAAGAGATGGTGAAAGGGCTGCAAGAAAAAGAAAAAGTGAAAGGGGTACTCAACAAAGTGGTCTCACGAGAGATCGCCCAGGAGATATTGAAGGGCTCGATTCACTTGGGGGGCGAAGAGAAGACCGTGACCGTTTTATTCGCCGATATTCGGGATTTTACCAAATTGACCCAAAATATGAAGCCGACAGATGTCATTGAACAGCTCAATACTTGTATGACAAAGATTTCTCTCATCGTCGACAAAAATGGGGGTGTGATCGACAAGTATGTCGGCGATGAAGCGATGGCCCTCTATGGCGCCCCCATTTTTTGCGATGACGCAGCCTTGAAAGCGATTCGGAGCGCCGTGGAGATGATCGGATCGATTCAAGAGTGGAATCGTGAGCGTACCTCCCGCGGTCAAGTTGCCGTTGAAATCGGAATTGGAATTCATACGGGGACGATGCTCGCTGGAAATATGGGAGCGGAGAATCGGCTCAATTACACTGTGATCGGTTCTAATGTCAATTTAGCGGCCCGTCTTTGTGGCGCAGCAAAAAGGATGGAAATTTTAATTTCAAAAGGTACACTGGATGAACCTTTTGTCAAAGAGACGATCATTTATGAAGAGATGCCACCCATTGCTCTCAAAGGGTTCGATCAACCCGTTCAAGTTTTCCGCGTACAGGGATTGAAAAAGTGAAAAAACGGCTCAATTTTCGACAAAAGATCATCCTGAGTCACATTCTCCTATTCGTCGCTTTTGCTCTTTTTGCCTTTCCCTTCATTGAAAAGACAGTGAGCCATATTGTCTTCAATAACCTCGAGATCAACTCTTGCAATCTCATCTATGTGATTACAAGGGCAAAAAATGAGCAGCAAATGATCACCATTCTCAAGGAAGCGGAAGGCTATTTCTTTTTTCGCGTTTCGTTATTCGATGAGCGAGGAGAGATACTTTACGATTCTGCAAAAGGGGAATTTGGGATCGAGGGACCGAGCGCTCCTTTGCAAGACTCAGAACTCAAAAAGACATTGCAGATGAAAATCGTTTTTTCGATAGGGGAAGCCCCGATCTTCGAAACGAAGCTCGCCTATGTGACGATCGCCTTCGACTTGCACGATCAGACTTACATTTTGCGGACAGCGATCCCCTTCTCACAGGTCGAAGAATTCACAAAACAGTTTAAGGTCTGGTTTTTTGCCTTCTGTGCAATAGCTCTTCTCTTTTTCGGCTCTATCACCTGGCTGATTTTCCATCGGATCAATTTTCCGATCCGTCAAATCGTCAAAGCGATCAAACCTTATCAGAGCGGGCAAGAGGAGGCGATCCCACGCCTTGAGCTCAGTAAATCGATCGACAAGGAAGATGATTTTTATAAGCTGGCAGAGACTTTGAATTCACTTTCTGACAGGCTTCGTCTGCAAATCAAAAATATCACCGATGAACGGAACGAAAAAGAGGCGATCCTCGAATCACTTGGCGAAGGGGTGATCGCCGTCGATGCTGAGATGAACGTGCGCTACATCAATTTTATCGGCACTAAAATGATCGGTATTCCACGACGTCAGCTCCTCAACAAACCGTTTCCAACAGTGCAAGATAAACCTTTCGCCCAACTTTTGGACAAATGCCGTTATTTGTTGATCTCCTGCCAAGAAAAACTCAATGTTTTGACAGATTCGATCTCATTGGGAGATGGGAAAAAGATCTATCTCGACTTGATCGCCGCGCCTAAGACTCAACGCAATGGGGCGATCTTAGTCTTGCAAGACAAATCGAGTCATTACAAAGTTCTCGAAATGGGAAAAGATTTTGTCGCTAATGCTTCCCATGAACTCCGCACGCCGATCACCATCATCAAAGGGTTTGCCGAAACCTTGCAAGATCTTCCCGAACTGCCACGCGATATGGTCGTCGACATCACAGAGAAAATCGTCCGCAATTGTCAAAGGATGGATACCCTTGTCAAGAACCTGCTCACGCTGGCCGACTTGGAAAACCTTCCCGAGTCCCGTTTTCAGGAATGTGATCTCGTAACGCTTGCTGAAACATGTAAACAAGTTGTTCTTGCGGTTTATGAAAGCGCCCAGATCACCATTGAAAAAAGCAATGAATCGATCACTGTCGCAGCAGATCCCGATATTATAGAACTTGCGATCATCAATCTCTTGGACAATGCGGCAAAGTATTCAAATCCTCCGGCAAAGATCACGATCAAGCTCGAGCAAGAAGGGGATGAAGTACGTGTTTTCATCACCGATCAGGGGATTGGGATCCCCCCTGCCGATCTCGAACATATCTTTGAGAGGTTCTATACAGTAGATAAAGCCCGCTCGCGCAGACTTGGCGGAGCGGGGCTTGGCCTTTCGATTGTCAGGACAATCATCGAAAAGCACCATGGAACAATCTCCGTCACATCGGAGGTGGGCGCTGGGACCACTTTTTCGATCCGTCTGCCAACCCACCGGAAGTTTGGGGGATAACGTCTAAGTAAATTTATACTCTCCACCGATACCCCAAATCGCCTGATGTTTATTTTCGATCGTCTCCTTGAACTCGATATAATTACCACGGGGGTTATGCGCTTTGCCCGTATTATGATCGTCGAGCACAGCAATGTGAATTTCTTTGAAAGAATGGGGGAATTCTTCTGTGATCAGTTCGATGATCATTTCAGAGACATGTTTTGGTGGATTGCAGAAAGCCCCACAACCTAGTGGCATGAGCACGATAGAATCGTGTGCTTGCGCCATGTGAAGTACATTGCGCAATTTCCCCTTCATTTCAATAGCTTCAGCCGGAGGAATTCGAAGTTCACCCGTTTTTTCATCTGCGATCAATTTTTTTATACTTTGCCCTAGTTGTTTCTGATGTTCTTCGTTGAAATTAAAAGCAGCCATGACTGCAACAGCCGTTTCAAAAGGTTTGTCGAGATAAGGGTATCCCTCTCCCTCTTCCCCGCGGAAAACAGGGACATTTGAAACATACAGACCCGCCTGATTTCCTTGCTTAGTAAGGGGGTAGAAATCCTGGGTTTGTCTTTTTTGTTTAGGGTCCACTGCGATACTAAGTCCCGATCGGCGACAGATATTTTCTTCTTGGGCACCCGCTCCGGTCATATAGCCTCCGCCGAAATGGTCGTCACTTGCGGCATCCAAAACAATCGGTCGCAAACCCCGTTCGATACACTCACGCGTCACTGTCAGGCAATCCTTCTTGTCCAAAAAAATCTGCGTTTTATAGTTGCCATCTCTCTTTTTAATTCCTCCAGAGTCGGCCAGACAATAAACAGAATTTATCGCAGGTTGAAGATCGAGTGTGATCTTCTGACCTTTCGAGTTGATGTAATGCCCATCCCTTAGCGTTGCGAGGGTTTCCATCATGATATGTGTAAGGTATTTCTTTCTCCCAACATCTCCCAGCGTTGGAAGGTGGGGTGGGATCACTTGAGAAGGTTTTTCATTGGAAAGAATGAGATTTGGGATCATCTGAAAGAAAAATGGACGAAGGGATGGATAAGATTTGACGTAAGCTTCGGCCCAAGCCTCAAAGGAATCTCCAGGAGCACCCGTTGTTTCGGTTGCCTTGGGGGTAGGTTTATCGACAGATTTCACAGCTTCGAAAAGAGGAACAATGGTGCTTGCCATCTTATGGAGATTGTCCTTTTTTATTTCATTTTTTTGATGCCCCCCTAAAGGAGATTGATCGATCTTTACCCAATTAGCCTGATTCAGTTTGATGATCGATTGCACAGAATGAATGTTTTTCATGTAATCGGGAAAATAAGCTTGAATCGTCCTGATTTTTCTTTCTGGAGGGACATCACAACGCTCTTCCATGCCCAGGAATGAGACCTGGCCAAAATCATGATGAGCGATAGGATTTGGATCGACCGGGCTACTCATTTCCTTCCAGTGCTTGCCAAAAATCTCATTTTTGATTTGCGATGGGAGATTTTTGAAAATCTTATAAGCTGAATCACTATCCTTTCTTCTAAAAGCTTCGATGATTTCTATCAGGGCCGCATGTGTTTTAGCAAGTTCGACGGCACATGCTTTTTCTTGGGGTGTGGAATAACATTTCTCACCCGGCTGACTTTTGAAAGCAGCTTCAGCCTGAACAAGTGGAATCCCTTTGACATCGGAAAGCGCTTGCCAAATTGCTTCTTGAATGGGACGAGGAAGGTGACCAAATTCGGCCAAGGCCTGTTGCTCTTTTTCATGGCGAAAAAGATAAGAAATTCGGTCCAGGATTTGAAGGTTGGACAGCTTTTGGCTCCCTTGGCTTGCCTCTGCGATGGAAAAAGAGAGAGGTTTATAAATTTTAGCAGGCTGATCGAGTTTGGCTTTGACTTCGGGAGATGCCAAGCCTTTTGTTGGAGACGGGGCAAAAACAGCAGATTTTTTAAAAAGTTGATCATTCACCGTCGTTCCGGAAGGCTTAAGACTAACCAGCTTTTTTTCAAAACGGTTAAGCTTTTCTTCCAGATGTTGGCAAGAAACTTCTTGGGGAAATGTCGGTTTACATTTTTTAAATTCTTCCCGTATATTGTAGAGTGTTTTTTCAGCGCATCCAATGGTTCGATCGCTTATTTTATCTATACTCTCTTCTGCTTCCAAGTCCCATTGTAGCCGGTCGATCCGTTCTAAACAGGACACTACACTCTTATAAGCTTCCGTAGCAGAAATTAATTGCGTCATATTTATCCTCCGAAAATTAAATTGCTTTTTGGCACAAATACGGTAACATTTTAAAGAATTAATCTAAAACAAATACCCAAACGCAAAGACGCCAAGCCGCTAAGACGCAAAGATTTTTATAATATTTTTAATTTCTTTGCGCCTTAGCGGCTTGGCGTCTTTGCGTTGATATTCTTCATTCACGAACAGTCTATATGCTTTTTTTCACAGAAAGACCTGTCTTTGGATCTGTACCGCCCATCTCAGTGCGCGGCTTAAACTGTTTGGCGAAATCGAAAAAAGGTTCAAGCGTGGAGTATTTCGATGCGAGTACGGGATTTTTCATCAGCAACGCTTGCAGATCTTCTTTAGAGTAAAAGTGATACTTTCCAGAAGACTCCCATTTCTCAAATTCCTCTTGCATGACATTTAAAGCGATCTCTTTGCCGAACAGAGCCTCCAAAAGAAGGGGGGAAGCAAAATAAAAGGAGATCGCATTGGCATCGTTTTGTATTGTGACGAAATCTCCGAGAGGGGGGATCCCCTCTGTCTGGCTATATCGATTAGTCCCTTTAAGCATTTTATAGTAAATGTTCCGAAGGACGGGATCGTCGGGAAAAACCTCTGCCAGATCTTCGCTTTCAGGATGTTTTCGAGCCTGCATAATGAGGGCGTCAAGCAACCGATATTCAACTTTTTCCAGACGAGGTTTACGCTCAAAGAGGTTATTCCTATAAAGCAGGCGCACCATTTCAGCAAGCGGCTCGAATAAAGGGTGAAGTTTAAAGTCCCCTTCATGCTTGATCAAAGGGGCGATGTTAAATTTAGAGTTATCAAAGGGGGGGAAGAAAGAACGTTTGGAAAAATAGACCTTCGATTTTGTTTGTTCAGAGTTATTTTCTTTTTTGTTGATCGCCTCTCCTTTCGCTTTTCGATAGGCTTTTTGGACAATCGCGTTGTTCACCTTTCTTTCTGTGCGGTTAAAGCTGTTTAGCGTCGTCTCAGCGAGGTAAAAGCTTTTCACCTCTTTTAAAAAGGTAAAGGCGATAGATGAAAAGATGATCAAAAAAGTAAAAATGAGTGGTAGAATATTCACAGAGTACCCGAGTAAGTGATCTGCTCATTTGGCTGTGGAAGAAAAAATACAAAAGGGATCTCGTCTCCTTCCCATTCGAGATCGATACGGATCATCACGGGATCCTCTTCTCTTTTTTTAGACCAACTTGGGACCCAATCCTTTTTTTTGGGATCGAAGAATTTGCATGCAAAAGAGTCGATTCTATCCAAAAGAATTTCAATCCTCCCTTTCTCAGTTGCCGACCAGCTGGCCAAACAGAGCTCTTTTTTTTTATTCAAAAAAAGCATCCCTTGCAGCATTCCACACATTTCGAAGTCGGGGTCTGTCGGATGCAGATAGGGAACATAGAGAACAGAGCTTATAGCCTCAGGATGTTGTTCTGAGGACAATCCTGCCTCTGCATCAAAATGTGTGAAAAGATTTCTTAGTTTCTGCTGAAATAATTCGAGCTGAACGACTTTTTGCTTCAATTCCCTTGAGTCGACATTTTTTTTTAAACTTTGGAAAATACAATTGAATAGTCCCGTTAGCAAACAACCCAGGATCATGATGGCTATGGCGATCTCAAGAAGAGTGAAAGAGCGTTTTTTTCTCATAGCGAAAGCATGAAAGAACTCCCCTTTTTTTCCAAGGAAGAATCGGTATATACCAGGGCACTGATCATTGAAAAGACTTTTTCAAGTTTACACAGAGATCACAGAGACATAGAGCTTTAAGTTTTTCATTTTTTGCGAGAGCAAAAAATGAAGAATCTAATTTTTTCGCTCTCGCGAAAAAATTAGGCCTTTTTTTAGTCTCTGTGTTCCTCTGTGTCTCCTGTTCCCCTCTGTGATTGAACCAGGTGCCCTGCAGTATCTACAGAAACTAAATCCGATCTTTATGATTTACAAATATTCTTATATTTACCTATGTTGACAACCTGGTTACTTTTTCAGAGGTCATTATGAGAATTTTCTTTATGCTCGCTTGCGTACTCACCCTTTTAGGAACCTCCTGTCAAAAAAAAGAACTCTCTCCTCAGCATCAGCAACAATGCGTCCACCTCAATTTAAAAAATGAACCCGCGACACTCGATCCCCGCAAAGGAGGAGATCTGATCTCCTCTCATATGCATTTTCTTTTGTTCGAAGGACTCGTTCGATTACATCCTGATAACTCGATCACTCCAGCGCAGGCGGAGTCTTTTGAAATCTCCCCAGATGGTCTGGTTTACACATTCTTCATGAGGGATGCTGTATGGTCAAATGGAACTCCCGTCACAGCTTTTGACTTTGAAAAATCGTGGAAAGATATCCTAAATCCTTCATTTCCCAGCGTCAATGCTCATCTTCTCTATCCGATCAAAAATGCAGAAGCGGCCAAAAATGGGAAAGTCTCTTTGTGTGAGGTCGGCATTGTCGCTAAAGATGCCAAGACGTTCATCGTCACATTAGAGAAACCCACCCCTTATTTCCTCGATCTGATCTCCTTTTGCGTCTTTTTTCCGGTCAATCGTCAAATCGATCGAGAACACCCAGACTGGGCATATCATGCAGGAGAGCATTATGTCTCTAATGGACCTTTTATCTTGAAAGAATGGAAACACAACGATGAAATCGTCGCCGTGAGAAATCCTCTTTACTGGGATAAAAACAAAATCAGACCAGAGACCATCCATTTCAGCATGATCAGCAACGAAACCACGGCCCTCAGCCTATTTGAAAACGGCCAGCTCGATATGCTTGGAGAACCTCTATCCCCTTTATCCGTCGATGCTTTGCCATCGCTGAAGAAAAAAGGAAAGGTCTTTAAGCATCCCGTAGGGGCCACGACAACGATCACCTTCAATGTCGATCGCCCTCCATTTAACAACGTTAAAATCCGCAAGGCGTTCGCCTATGCCATCGATAGGGAATCGATTGTAAAAAATATCACTCAAATGGGTGAAATTCCCGCCATAAATGCAATCCCTCCTGTGCTGAAAAACCATCGCAACCACCCCTTTTTTAAAGACAACGACTCCTCGCAGGCAAAAATCCTTCTAGACGAGGGCATGAAAGAACTAGGAATCACAAAAGATGACTTTAAAGAAGTCATTTACTATTATTACACATCTGAACTCAACCATAAGGTCGCGCAAGCGATTCAGCAACAGTGGCAACATATCTTGGGCGTGCAGATTAAAATCGAGAACCTCGAACGCAAAATTTTGATGGACAAGTTGATAAAACGCAACTACAACTTCGCGCAAAACCAATGGGTTGCGCAATATAGTGATCAAATGAATATCCTTGAGCGTTTCAAATTTAAAGCAAATTCTAAAAACTATCCCAACTGGGAAAACTCTGAATATATCCGCCTCCTCGATCAATCTTTTTATGAGAATGGTGTCAAACGGGCTGAAATTTTAGAAAAAGCGGAAGAAATTCTCCTAAGCGAAATGCCCATCTGTCCGATCTACCACTGGGACATGCCTTACATCGTGCAACCCCATTTGAATAATGTCGCCATGACCACAATCGGAGAACTCGTTTTTGAAAAGCTCACCGTTGAAAACAGGGAAAAACAGCGATGAATACAGTGATTCGAAGAAACACCGATTCCAGCCACATCATTTTTCCACGACATGCTTTGGAGATCGAAAAACCCCCTCCTCTGATCAAGCCCTCCTATTCTTCCCATGGAATCAGCAATCTCGAATCTGACCCTTTCATCATCTTCATCGAACAGATTCTCCGCGACCTCCTCCCTCAGGATCTCCTCATCGCCTTATCGACTGCAAAAGATCCTCAGCTGATCAAAAGGAGAGTTCTTTCCTTATATGAGACTCTCCCGCTGCTCGATTGGAATAGTCCTGATCGCGCTCCTTGTACTCTTTGTGTCAATCTACTCTGCCATTCTGAATTTACCTATGGAGTAGGACGTTATTTTTCCGATACCTTAAGTCGATGGCTCATCCCTGGAAAATTCTTGAATGTCAGTTCTGCCCGCTCTCTCCAGTTCAATTTCATTTCCTACCCAGAACAAAATTTTTTCTTCAATCAACTCTTTCTCGATATCGATAACAATCAACTACTCAGCCTCCTTACAAGCAATAAGGAGAACATTGAAAAAGAGATCCGTTTGAGTATTCTCGCTGTTCGTCACGCACGCAATGTCGTTTCTTTAAAAAAATTCTCCCCTGAACAAAAAAAAGCGATGATTGAAGAAAACATCGCCTCTGTCCTCTCTCGACCCATGAGAGATCTGGGAAACAATGTTTTTGATCAAATGCAAAATCTTTGGTTTCACGTGAGCGCCGAAGATAAAATCAAACAACTTCAGGAACAATTCACTCCCTACGTCGAACAACGCCCCAAAATTTTCGACCGGGATATTTTTCATGAAATCAAGCATTCGATTCTTCTATTTACCGATAAATTCACTGGCATGCGCGATTTGCGCCACGTCAGCCGCTTGATCTCTTATCTCTACCTATTCCGCAAGACCTTGATGCGCGCCTGTGTGGATTCTCCTGAAGAGCGCCATTTAAGCCTTAAACTCATCAAGCTGTCTCGCCACTCACATGAGATCCTCGGCATTATCGGCGCTATCAACATGGTGAGAGAAAATGAGCTCTTTGAAGAGCGGCACATCGTAGAAGCGATCTCCCATTCCCTTCCCCAAGTGCGTAAAGTGGAGAACTCAGTCGTCCTCGATCGACGCAGTGATGATCCCGTACGCCTGTTCTACTTGGAGATTGAGAAAAAAGACAATACGGGATTCAGCTTAAAAGAAATGAAAGAATTGAAAAAAAATCTCTCCAATGAACTTAAAGAGAGTATCGAAAGCGTACTCCATCCCGTTCTCATCCTACGCAATGAAGAAGAGATCATGCGCAATATTTACTTGCTCTCACAACAATTGAAATACATAAATGACCTTCCTCAAGCGACCATTTCTTTCAATGCACAAACGGAGCAGGAGTTGAAATTCACTGTGATCCTCTTGCGCATTTTGCGCGATAAAGAGTGTGCACTCACCGATATTTTTACAAAATCCAAGACGGAATTGAAGATCGAAGACCTGGAAGTGAAAAACGTGGGACTACTCCGAAAGCGCTATCCCAAAGAAGCCAATGTCTTCAAAGTCTCTTTGGATAAGAAACAATTCTTGCGAAAGGACTACACGATCGATCTCTTCAAGGCACGACAAGCCGTTTCGCTCGAACTGAACAATATCTTTAACGGCATTCGGGATTTCAATGGAGGGATCCTATCCAAACAGCAAGAAGTTTTCCAAGAACTCAGAGGCTTGATCAAAGAGACATCCTCCAATAAGAATTTTTTACTCGAAAACTTTTTCTACTCGATCACTCCCCCTTTAAGACAAACCTTAATCATGCCCAGCGCCTTAAAGACTCTGTTTTCCCTGATGCAAGAAGCTTTGGATGCAGATTATGAAAAGGAATCTTTCTTCTTAAAGGGACATTTCGAACAGGAACAATTGCTCTTAATGGCAGCTTCTCCTTTCAGCTCAATTAAAGAAGAATTCTCTTCGCTGGTGACTAAGCTTAAAATTCCCACCCACGACCTCTCCTATACCCATGTCAATGCTTATGGAATCACCTGTATCGGCTACATCTACCAAAATCGGGATCCAGACATCCGCAATTTGTTCTATTCCACTCTGCTCGGCTGCCTTCAAGAATGGCATGCAAGAGTGAAGAAATAGGTTTTATGAAACCTCCTTTTTCCAGAGCGCTTGCTGAATTCCTCAACGTCCAGCGCCCCGATCTTTCAAAAAATATTTCCGCTGAGGCTTTGGAAAATCTCTACACTCAAGCTTTAACAGGTGAAGATCTCGAAACGCTAGACCTTCCTCGACATCTAGCGCCCGCGCTGGGTCGCGGACTTCCAAAGCGTTACTCACAGATGAACCACACTAAGTGTCATGTCAAAGAGAGCTTCACCCCCATCCCTTTATTGCGTCTTTTACGGATTGAAAAACCGATTTTCTTTCTTTATGGCCAGCAAAAGTTTCCTCACAAAGCAAAAATCGGCATTCTCACCTGGGTCATCGCCGACGGGATAGGGGATTATTTCACACAGCAAGAAGCAGCGAATGAATTACTTGAGACATTTCCCGACCTCTATCTCATTTCAATCGTGCATAAAGATAGCCCTGCTCTTCCACTCCATCCAAAATGCCCTCATTATCTCCTCCACTATAGCGGAAAACTCAACCATCCGATCATCCACGAAGCCTTTTCTGAAGAACTTCTCACAAAGTTATCTCAAACTGACCTCATTCTCGAATTATCAACACCCTTTCCTTATATGATCGGATTGGTAAGCTCGCTTAAAAAACACAACCCCACTTTAAAACACCAAAGGATCGGCGAGCATAGTTTGATTGAATCCCTCGATTTCGAGCCCTCCACTGGCGCTCGCTGCATGGGACTGCATGCTCTCGAAATGGGGATCTTCAGTAAGAAAGCCACCTTTGTTCGAAGCCCCATTCTCAAATTGCAACACCGCCCCCTACTCCAACTTCTCTTCTCTTCGAACACTGTCGAAGATTATTTACGATCACACAGCTTTAACCTGGCCTATACCAGAACTTTTCGAGGGACCTATCTTTATCTTCACATCCTTTGTAAAGGATTGTCGGAAGAGGAAAAAAATATCGACCTTTGTTTTTTTAAACTCGAACTCATGCTCAAAGTGGTGAACGATCGCCTGACAATTCCTGTATTAAAAGAGTGGAAAATTGGGAAAGTGCTCATCTATTTAAAAAATCAAGTGATCCCGATCACCATTTCCAATACGCCCAAAACACTCCGTTTGATCCACTGCCCAGAACTCACACAACACGATGTGCACATTCTCTTTAGTTTCACTGAATATTTGATTGGATGTAAAGGGGATCAAACCTTGTGTGAAGCGATCTGTTCAGGAGTCCCTTTTTTTTACGATCCTCCCCATTTTAAAAAGGGGATTCTCAAAGACCTCTTGTTCCTCGCAGAATCCCGTCTACCCCAATGCCCGCTGAAGACTTTTTTCAAACTTCTCCTTAAAAATCCCCACGTTTCACATGAAAAATCAGACGGAGAATGGGTTTCGGAAGACTATATCCAATCGGAAAAAGATCGCCTCTCTTTGGAAGAGGATTGCGATGAAAAAATTGGAGATTCCCTCGCTGCTTTAATTAAAAACCCCCAATTCAAGGAGGGCTTTCCCCAGTTACGCGAGATCATACAGCGGGAGTACTCTTTCGAGCCCTTGTTGAAAGGGATGATCAACCGCCACCTTTTCCATCAGCGGTTTCCCTCTTTGATGCGACAGGAACAAAAGGGCTTGTCTCAATTCGTGAATGGAAACACCTCTGCAGTCGATTTTTTAAAAGAATTTATTAACTAAAAAATAAATTTTTATTCATTTTTATTTTTGAATAAGTTATGATTTCGTTTTTTTCAATTGAAAAATCATGGAAATTAAAACCATTCAAAATCCCACTCCTCTCTCTTTTCCACAAAACCACACTATTGAGGAGAAAGGGCCCCAGCCATTCATCTCAGCACTTTTATATTTAAAAGAGCTGCTCAGAGAATTATGCGACTCAATCAGTTCTTTCGACCGTTCTGGTATCCCCTCATCGGTCGATCCAAACACATTTCACTTTGCCTTTTTTTTACGTGACCTCGAAGATCTGCATGAAGAAGGGCTCTTCTTAGCTTTCGTCCAAAATCGGCGCGATGAAATTCATGAGCAGAAAGAGCACTTTCGCCCCTTTATCGAAGAGCTGAAAAAAGGAAAAGATCGAGATTTTTATTCAGGCGTTGAATCTGCTTTGAGCCATGGAAAGCTCCTCCCCATCTCTTCTGGATGTGGCGGCGCTTATGCTGTTGTCGATGATCGAGGAACTCCATGTTATGTCATCAAGCCCGTCGATGAAGATGTCTTTTGTCTCAATAATCGTAAAGAACTCGGGTCTGTGTTTAACGATGTAGAGCACCGCTTTCGGGACGATATCCCTTTATATCGCACTGCCCAGACAGATGCTTTTTGCTCTGAGGTCGCCTCTTTAGCAGGATTAGAAGAAACGACTCCGAAAACTGTGATAGGCATCCTTAACGAGGATAAATTTTATGATCTTACCCGTCGGATCGATGGAGAAGAGAAAGAAAAATTCATCGCTCTGACAGGCTTGCCCGATAAGGAAAAACTCTCTTCCATGCAAGAATTTGTCCCCCATTCACGGCCATTAGATGATTTGCTCCATGAATTCTACAAAGAGGGTCTTTCCGATGATGAGATCGCTTCCCGTTTCGATCAAAAAGAGTTTGAACAGGTCTGCATGTTCCTTTGGCTCACTTATGACAACGACGCCCATGGCGGAAATTTTCTCTCCTTTGTAAAAAGGATCGATGGGAATGGACAAAAGATCTATGGGATCAAAAAAATTGACAATGGGCTCTCCTTTCCAGAAAAAAATACTCTCTACACCAATATTTTGACATGGGCACCCAATGCCATTTTGCCAATTTCTGCCGAGCTCAAACAAAAAATTAGCCACCTTCCCGTCGAACAAATCTTAAAACGGATGGACGCCTATGAACTTTCCGATTGTAAAGAAGCTTTTAACGAACGCGTGGGAATCTTAAAGGAGCTATCGCAAAGAGAAGAGATCTCCATTGGAGAGATCGATCTTCGACTCTCTTTCCTTTCCCGCGAGGGGGGAAAAGAGTTGGCCTTAAGCCCCCTCTCAACCCAGGAAATTCTCGATTTACTCACCGGAGAAAACACAACAGAAACTCAACCCTCTTCAACTCTTCATGAAACGACTTAAATACATTCTCCCTTTTTTTATCGTCCTGAGCATTCTCGGGATGTTTTTTATTTATTACTATCCTTCTCACGAGGAACATCAGATGAAATTGATCAATACCACGTCGAAATTTGTCATTGCTGAATACAAAGGGGATAAGACGATCATCCATGACCGCCTCCTCAAAAAAGAGATGGTGATGAGGGGAGTGATTATCCCTCCTGCCCTCCGGTCAGAATACAGCGGAAAAGCCGTTGTCCGACTGAATGAAAAAGAATTCCAAAAAGCCTTTAAAGAGCTCTATTCCACCCAAGCCTTCAATTCTAAAAATTATCGCTGGGAAGAATAGCCAATTTACGTGCCCGTGTGCGTGCCCTTGCCCTTGCCCTTGCCCTTGCCCGAATTAAGATGGTTCAGAAAAAGCATTAATCGGGCAAGGGCACGGGCACGCACACGGGCACGAAAAAGAGGTTTTGCAAGAGGTCTAACGGCCTCTTGCAAGAAGATGGATCACCTCTTCGTCCGATGTTTGATCGAATGCCCTGTAAAATGCTCCGACAGCTTCAAAAAAAGCAGGAGAGGAAAGGCAGACTACCTCGTCCACTTCCTTTTCGATCTTACGCAATGAATCGGGAGCTGCGACAGGAATGGCCAAAACGATCTTCTTCGCTTCCCCATCGCGGACCGATTTAATCGCAACGCGCATGCTGGCCCCTGTAGCAATCCCATCGTCGACTAAAATCACTGTTTTCCCTTTAATGACCGGTGCCGGTGTATCCCCTCGATAAAGATCCAACCGTTCTTTAAGTATTTTTTTCTGTCTCTGTATTTCTTTTTTTAAATAATCGGAGGGCACACCGAGAATCCCAATCAAATGCTCATTGAAAATCCCCTCCCCATGTTCTGCAATGGCACCCAAGGCGAGCTCTTCATTGCCTGGAGCCCCGATTTTTCGAACGACGATCACATTTAATGGCAAATTGAGCCCAGATGCAACTTCGAGAGCTGTGACCACCCCTCCTCTTGCTAAACCAAGGACAAGGACATCCTTTTGATCCCGGTATTTACTCAGTTGGGCAGCGAGTTGTTTTCCTCCATCCTGCCGGTCTTTAAAAAGCATTTATTTTTTCCAATAAATAAAATAATGATCTCGATTGTTTAATGGTTCTTGGAATTCATATTTACCGATTTTCTCAAATTGGATTTTAAGTTCTTCAAAATTCATGTAAGCGACGCCGCAATGCCGAGGGGGTTCATGCCCTAAGATATAGCCAAAATGTGAACGGGAAATGATCCGATCAAAAAATAACTCCTGATGAGCGCGATTGAATTCAGAAAAACTCATATCGGAAATCACAAGATCGTAAACACCCCTTCTCGGAAGTTCTTCCGGAGTCAAAAACTGAACATTTTTTACTCCCAACCTCTCCAAACATTTTTTCGCGAGCGCCAATTGCTCGGGGAGATCGACAAGCACGTAACTCTTAAAACTCAAAGTATCGTTTAAAATCTTGCACCAGCTTCCCTGCCCTGCACCGATCTGAATGATGTTCACTTCTCCAAGTTTTCCAAGCTTGACAGACAAATCTCCCGTTAACGCTATCAACCGTAGTGTCGAAGGGGAAAACACACCCGCTTCGCCAAAAAGAAATGTTCGAGGAGATCCGATCTGATCAACTTCCCGAAACAGCTCAAACTTTTCCTTGAGAAACGGGTACTCAGCAATCTTCCGTTGCCACAATTGCCCCTCTTCAAAAGAATAATTTTCCCAAAGCAGGTTGAAAAAAGGATCTCTCTTAAATTTGGAAAACTGCTCTTCATCTTTAGAGGCACTCAATGCCACCTTAGCAAACGTGGAGTGATCGTAGATACACCGCCGGGAATGTTCCCCTTTACTTTTTCGACAGCTTGTAAATAGGGAACAACAGACTAAACAGATGACAAAAAATATCGTATTCACTTGCCCAAATGTGATTAGAATTTACTTGATGATACCTTTAAGGGTATTTTTTTGAAAAGTGAAAATTCCAGCTTCCTTCCAAAAAAAGGTTAGAAAGGGCAAAATGAGGTTATACCTGAATCGGCCATTGAGATCATTATGCGCATTCTTTTGACTTTGATGAGTTTAGGGGCCACTTGTTACGGACTTTGGTGGATCGCTACGAATAAACCAGAAGTAAAAAGCAAAGTCGAAGAGATTTTAAATACCGGCTCATTCAACACATTAGAAATTCGGTATACGGCGGCCCAAATCATGGATGCTAACCGGAAGCGCCTCCTCAAAGATAATCGGCATAAATATCTCGAGCCTTCGATGAAATTTTACCCTTATCTTTTGCTCGAAGTGAAATACACTGTTTCTGGCAAAAAGACAAAAGAAGGGGTTGTCTTGTGGGATTTAATCGATGGGGAGATGGTCATCGACACAAAACAATGGGAAAAAACACATGGATTTGGGGATTGCATCAATGCTAATACAGATCAATATGAATTCAAGATCATCAACACACTCGTCTATAAAGGGGGGTCTGCCGACAGAGAAACTCTTTCTAAAGCTCTCCATGTTGAAAACGACATTTTAGATGCCTGGATCGAAAGCTGCCGTCGCAAAAAACTGATCGTTCAAACAGGGAATCGCTATCGGCTCCATCTCGAAAACCCCAATCTTAAAATAATTCCTAAGACTAAGCTCGACGACCGCCTAGTGACCAAGCCCCAGCGCAACTCTGAGCGGATTTCCAATCGTTACTCCCTTTCTCAAATCGAAAAAATGACCCGCGCTGCTTTTGGCAATGAATTTGCCATCCGCAAGAACTCCTCCATCTATCTACCCGTCCATTGCATCGTCGTGCAAAACCCCGACGGGTCGCTCCACACGAGCCTCTGGAATGCCCTCAATGGTAAGCAGTTGCAATCCCACCTGATCGAATGATCCTTGCCCTGAAAATCCCAAGAGGTTAAGCTTCTACTTTTTCTTCAACAAGAATAGACATTTCATCGCTTTATGGAAAGATGGCTGAGTGGCCGAAGGCACGTCCCTGCTAAGGACGCGTACCCGCTAAACGGGTACCGAGGGTTCAAATCCCTCTCTTTCCGAAAACCATCTGAGCCCTGAATCATCTCGATTTCAGGGCTTTTTTATCTCTACTAGTCAAATATCATTTGGAATCCTAAATTTATGAAAAACAACTTGATCCTGTTCGAAGATTATAAGATACAGAGCAGAGTTAACAGAGAGGGAAGTGAGTCAGTTACAAAATGTAACCGACTGAAATTGGAAGCCACTGATGGGAAAAAATACCTTACGGATGTTGCCAACGTTGAGATCATTTTGCCCCCTACAATATCTTATGTAGAATCTTGTTTGGCTAATAAGTGAGCGAGTCGATTTGGATCGAGCACCATGAATACGGCGTTTTCTGTAGGCTTAGGATAGACATTTACCACTGTTTTTTCGTAGACAAATCCCATTTTCTCATAGAGAGCGATAGCTGGGCGATTGCTTTCCCGAACTTCGAGAAAAATCTTATTATAACTTAGAAGTTTTTGATTGGCAAAACCTTCAAAGATTCTCTTGCCGACGCCTAATTTGGAAGCAAAAGCTCTTCTCCCGAATCCACAACCGTGCAAATTGATTTGATTGTCGTCAGTTGGCTCTATTTTAGCATAAGCATGTCCCAAGATTTGACCAACAGGATCAGATGGGTTTTTTCGACGAGCGATGCAACACATGTAATCAGGTCGAGAGAGAGTCTCTTGCAGTTGTTCTCTAGTGTATTGTCGGGAAATGCCACAGCATTCACGCTCTTCGATGAAAATTTGATCCAAATCCTGTTGAAAATGGACGCTTTTAGGGTCTAAGAATTCAACTTCGAAAGGAAGTAGGTTGCCATTCAAACGATTGATTTCTTCAGTGACATCGAATTCGATTGTCGTCCCATCAGCATCATAAGTGATAGTGATCCCTGTTAGGCTTCTTAAGAAAACTTCCCAAGTTATTTTCAATTCTGGGTCGTTTTTCATTTCGTCTGTAATCACAGCCAGCCGGTGATGCAATGCATAATGTCCCCTGAGAATCGGAACATGGATGTCTGTACTAAGAAATGTCTCTTTAAGAAAAGGGACAATCTCAGGATTTGCGACTTTAGAGGCTAACTCATTGAGAATGTTTGACCGTTCTTGAATCAGGCGATATATGTTTTCAGAATCATGTTGTGTAGTAACTTTACTGAGAATAGGTAATACGGACATAGTAATTCGGCCTCCAAAATTGTGCTGACAGAAGCTAATTAAATAAATCATTAAAAGCAATCGCTAAAAATCGATAGCGCCGCTACGCCGATTGCATAAATATCACCGAGTGGCGATACTGGAGTTGTATACCCATAGGTAGTCATGTCGGAAGATCCCATTTCGAAAAATAACGTCAAGGTAGCGCCGAACTCCAAAGAATCGGAGATGATTGTTCTCGGCTCGATGCTCTCGAGCATCAATAGTTTGAATATTGGTGCTGATGGTCTCGACGATAGCGATTTTTATTTTACCGAGCATAAGATCATCTTCCAAACATTGAAGAGCGCTTATCGCAATGACAAGCCAGCTGATGTCCACTTGATCGGTGAAGAGCTCAAGAGGCAGGATAAACTTAAAGCGATCGGTGGAATTGGCTACCTCACAACACTTGCACAATATGCGGGGACCTCAGCGTATATCGAAGAGTATATCGAACTCGTTCGGGATAAATCGATACTCCGCAAAATGATCAATGTCGCCCAGGACGTGGAACGGCAAGCTCTCAATAATCCTGAAGATGTCCACATCCTCCTCGACGATACACAGGCTAAATTTTTCATCATCAGCCAAGCCGCTAATTCCAATGCGGGCATTTTAATCAAAGATCTCCTATCGGGAGTCAAAGCCTCTTCTCAATTGCCTTATCTTAAAGAACTCGAAGAGCGTCAAGAGCGATTTAAAAAGAAAGGGTCAAACGAACTCGGCATCACCGGCATTCCTACCCATTTCATCGACTTGGACAAATTGATCAATGGCTTCGGTAAGTCGAATTTAATGATTCTCGCGGCACGCCCTGCGATGGGTAAAACGGCGCTCGCTCTCAATATCGCTGAGAACATTGCCTTTAAAAATTCTCTTCCTGTCGGGATCTTCTCGCTCGAAATGACTGCCGAACAACTTTTACACCGGATGATCTGCAGCCAAGCGGCAGTCGAATCCGATAAGATCCGTACAGGATCGATCAATGGGATCGAATACCAGCAGATCGTCGCCGCTGTCAATGCCATGATGAAAGGAACGGTTGTGATCGATGATCAGCCCGGTTTAAAAATCACCGATCTACGCGCTCGTGCACGCCGGATGAAAGAGAGCTACGATATCCAGCTTCTCGTTGTCGATTACCTGCAATTGATCTCTGGCTCAGGACTTTCACGCAGCGGGGAAAATCGTCAAAACGAGATCTCTGAAATTTCTCGAATGATGAAAACGTTGGCTCGCGAATTGAATTTGCCGATTCTTTGCCTATCCCAGCTCTCTCGTAAAGTTGAAGAGAGGCAAGGTCATCGACCGATGATGAGCGACTTGAGAGAAAGCGGAAGTATAGAGCAGGATAGCGATATCGTGATGTTCCTGCTAAGAAGAGAATATTATGACCCTTACGACAAACCGGGTCTGGCTGAACTGATCATTGCCAAGAACCGGCATGGAGCTGTTGGCAGCGTGAATTTAACCTATCGAAAAGAGCTCGCTCAGTTCGCTAACTACTCAACTATGCACTCTAGCCGAGGGGCATCGGGTGATAACGAGGAGGCTTTTGCAGCCTTTTCTCCTTGATTATCAAGGAGATACAATTGCAAGCTCCAGGTGAGATATACGATTAATTTTTTGTGAGTTTTTAATTGCTTTACTTTTTCCTTTTTTACTCATAAACTCTTGATTTACTTTTTAATAGGCAACTCTTTTAAGTTGATTTTTAGCTCTGGGAGCATTATTCTCTATGGCATCTGTAAAGAAAAAACGCCGTGCAAAGATCGCCAAGCACAAAAGAAAAAAAAGACGCCGTCGCGATCGGCACAAGAAAAAATAACCTTAAAAATTAAGGTTTATGGCTAAGGGGGCCTTTGATGGCTTCCTTCGCTCAATCTCTTTTTATCATGTGGACATACCCTGAAGAATTTGATCTCATCGTTGTAGGTGCAGGACACTCGGGCTGCGAGGCTGCGCATGCTGCTGCGAAAATGGGAGCAAAAACGCTCCTGTTGACGATGAATCTGGATACCATTGCTAAGATGAGCTGTAATCCCGCTGTCGGGGGAACAGCCAAAGGGCATATCGTTCGTGAGATCGATGCTCTCGGCGGGATCATGGGCAAGGTGACCGATCAAACGGGGATCCAATTTCGAATGTTGAATGCTTCGAAAGGCGCTGCCGTCTGGTCGCCACGAGCCCAAGCTGACAAATTTGCTTATGCCGCTGCCATGAAGCATCGCCTTGAACAAATTCCACATCTTTACATTAAGCAAGGGACGACAGAATCCCTCATCATTGAGGAGGGTAAAGCTCGTGGAGTAGAGACCTTGGAAGGGATTGCTTACCGAGGCAAAACTGTCATTGTCTCTTCAGGAACTTTCATGAGAGGGTTGATCCATATTGGACCCACCCAATTCGCTGGTGGAAGGGCTGGAGATAAACCTTCTGTGGGATTATCTGCCCATTTAGAGGCGCTGGGGTTCCAGTTAGGAAGATTAAAGACAGGAACACCCCCTCGCATCAATCGGCGCAGTGTCGACTTTTCTCAAATGCAAGAGCAACCTGGGGAAGAAGGGATCCGTTTTTCCTATGATGAACCGGAGGGCTTAGGTCTTCGACAAGTTCCCTGCCACATCACTTACACAAATGAAGAGACTAAAAAAGTCGTCCGAGAAAATTTACACCTCTCTCCCATGTATTCTGGGCAGATCAAAAGCATAGGTCCCCGTTATTGCCCCTCCATCGAAGACAAGATGGTCCGCTTTGCCGACAAAGAACGGCACCAGTTATTCCTTGAACCTGAAGGACTCGATACAGAGGAGATCTATGTCAATGGGATCTCCTCCTCTCTTCCATTCGATGTACAACTTCAGATGCTGCATACTATTGCAGGCCTGGAAAAAGCAGAAGTGATGCGACCTGCCTATGCGATCGAATACGACTATGTCAAAAGTGGACAACTCGATTCGACTTTGGAGACAAAACGGATCGAAGGATTGTATTTTGCAGGACAAATCAATGGAACGACAGGCTATGAAGAGGCTGCAGGACAGGGCCTTATCGCTGGAATCAATGCAGCACTGAAGGTCTCAGGGCGCCCTCCATTCATTCTCAAACGTTCTGAAGCTTACATTGGAGTAATGATCGATGAGCTCATTTCTAAAGAACTCGACGAACCTTACCGGATGTTCACTAGCCGAGCTGAACACCGGTTGCTCCTTCGCCAGGATAACGCCGATCTTCGCTTAAGAGAGTTTGGGTACCATCTGGGTCTTATCGATTCTTTGCGCTATCAGTGCCTTCAACAAAAGAAAAAGGCGATCGAATTTGAAATTGCAAGCCTTTCGAAAACACATCGCCAGTTCAATGGGAAATCGACAACTCTTGCACAACTCCTATGTCGCCCAGAATTCACCTACCAAAAGATTTTGGAAGCATTTCCTGATCATGTCAATGATTGTGGCGCAGAGATCAACTTTCAAATCGAGCTCAATCTGAAATATGCTGGATATATCGAACGGCAAACTCATGAAGCAGCTAAGCTCGAAGCGGTCGAACATATTCTCGTCCCCAAGGGCTTTAATTTTTTAAAAGTCACAGGACTTTCCAATGAAGCGCGTGAAAAACTCGATCGCGTTCAGCCATCGAACCTCGGGCAGGCTTCTCGGATCTCTGGCGTTTCTCCCGCAGACATTTCTGTCTTGATGGTCGCGCTGAAAACTAAACGATATACCGATTAACATGTTCCATCTTCTACGCTTAAAATCTTATCCTATCTACGAGCAACTCCTTCTCGAAGAGAAGCTTTTACGCTGCGACGGAAGGAATTGGTGCTTGATCAATGAAGGCTCGCCACCTGCGATTGTGATGGGGATTTCAGGGAAAAAAGAGGAGTTGATCGACACTGCAAAAATGGCTGAAAATAAGATCCCTTTGATCAAACGATTCAGTGGGGGAGGAACAGTCATCGTCGATGAAAACACTCTTTTCATCACTTTCATCTGTCAAAAACAACTCCATGATTTTCCAGCATATCCTGAACCGATCATGAAATGGACAGAGCAAATTTATACACAGGCTTTACAACACCCTGGATTTTGCTTAAAAGAAAACGATTATGTCATTGAAGATCGAAAATGTGGCGGCAACGCTCAATATATCAAAAAAGATCGGTGGCTTCACCACACCTCTTTTTTATGGGAATACTCTCCCGAAAAAATGGAATACTTGCTCCACCCAAACAAAACACCTTCTTATCGCGCTGGGCGTCTGCACGAAGAATTCCTCTGCTCCCTCTCTCAATACTTTTCTAACAAAGAAGAGATGATTGAGCGGATCGTTCAGGAAATAGAAAAGCGCTTCCTCCTCAAAAAAACCTGTTTAGAAGAAGCGCTATGCTTCACTATGCAGCCGAGCCGCCAATCGACGATCCTGATCACCTGACTATGAACGGATCTACCTCCCATTGTTGATAATCGACCCATTGACGTTGATCCATCGGTTGTAGTTCGGTATGGTCGATGGTTCCGAAATCAACCTTCTCCGTTCTTGGATTGAAGAAACAGCAGTAGTAGACACTCTCGTCGCCTGAGTCCAAATTCGCCTTAGCAAAACGGACAGCTCCCGATTGAATCGTCTGCAATTGACCTCTTGGGAGTGATTGAAGGAACATTCTATCTAAGGCACGTGAAAAATTGGCCAGTTCGTCTCCTTGAAAATCGAAGATTTTACCTAAGCCATCTTGCAGTCGCTGTGCATATTGCGCAGTCTTGATGAACCTTGCATTAAGGCCTGTAAAAAGTGTTTCTATGTCTTGGACATTTCCTTCGGTGACTTGTTCTAAGTTATTGTTGATCCAGAGCGTAACCGAGTCCTGCATCAATAGCTTAGAAGAATATTCGATCTCAGCTTTTGAAACTTTAAGTCCAGGCTTAATGAGCGTCTCTTGGATCCATGCACTTGGAGTGAGATTACCTGTGAGAAAGCTTTTAAATTCCCTGTTTTCAAACTCGATATGGAATGGATATTCACGACTTATCGCTGGGCCTTCTTCTTCACTCGAAACCTCTTCAGAATGAACGGGTTCAACCGCCTCTGGGATCGGTGCACTTGAAGTGGGATTGTCTACGACCTCAGTAGTGTCTCTACGTTCAGGACTTGCATTTGGAGTGCGATTGGCTGCCCCAATATCGGATCCACGTCCAGCTCTTCCACTTAGAGTGAGATTATCCGTCTCAACATCGACTCTAGGTTCAGGACTTGTTCTTAGAGTGCGATTGTCTGCGACCTCAATATCGCCTTCACCTTCAAGGATTGGAATTAGAGGGAGATTGTCTGCGACCTGAATATTGACTACAGGTTCAGAAATTGGGATTAGAGTGAGATTGCCTCCGATCTCAATATCGACTTCTTCTTCAAGAATTGGAGCTAGAGTGAGATTGCCTCCAACCTCATTATTGACTACAAGTTCAGGAATTAGACTTAGAGTGAGATTGCCTCCGACCTCAATATCGACTTCTTCTTCAAGAATTGGAGCTAGAGTGAGATTGCCTCCAACCTCATTATTGACTACAAGTTCAGGAATTGGGCTTAGAGTGAGGTTGCCTCCGATCTCAATATCGACTTCTTCTTCAAGAATTGGAGTTAGAGTGAGACCGCCTGCCTCAACATTGACTCCACGTTCAGGACTTGGAGTGCGATTATATCTGACTTCAATATCGACTCCACGCCCAGGACTTAGAATGGGACTATCTGCATGCTCAACATTGAATCTACGGCCAGATCGTGCACTTGGAAGGGGACTGTCTGTGGGCTCGGCATTGAACCTACGTTCAGGGCTTGCCGCTGGGGTTCCTTCATTCGAAATGCTGTCAGTGAGAAAATGGTCAGTCGATACTTTCCATTTAGCAAGGCTGAGCAGCCATTGTAATAAATCGGCGGGATCTTTAGGGCGAATTGTCCTAACATCAGGAGTAAAATCTTTACCCGTATTTATGGGGATCCTTTCCCAAGGATTATTCCCATTAAGAGACTGCATTGGGGTTCTCTCAAGATCATTATATTCAGAGACGGGATCTGCCACGTTGCGATTCCCATTATCGTACGCCCACAAAATATTCCTTGTGAAATCCTTTCCATGCATACAAAGTTTCAGAGCATCAGAAACAGAGGCAAGTACTGCTCGATCTTTTTTAGAAGAGACTTTGCCCATCTCTGCACCGACAGCTTGATCGAGCGTGTTGAAGACAAGAAGCTTGAATTCCTCAGGCTTCGCAATACGGATCCCCATAAAGGTTAAATCTTCAACATCTCTGGAATACAATTCGAATCCACCCGATGATGAACTCCCATCACTGGATGGAATTGAACCGTTGTAGGCCAAACGAAAAGAGTTGTTTAAAGTCTTGTGAAAGACTGCTTTTAATTCTTCGACCAACGTTTTTTGATAGGATGAGGCCTTGTTCATACTATTGGCAAAGACGGGCCTAAGCACACTCATGACGCAACTGTTCACATTGTCGCGTAGATAGTCGCCTGAACGATCTTGACTCACCGCAGCCAGCGATGTTTCCCAAGCTCTGAGCAAACGATTGTCGCTGAGGCTGAATCCATATCTTCCCCGCATATGCAATTCATCTGCAAAATGATGGAGACTTGCAGAAGAACGAGCTAACTTTTCGATCAGCTCATCCCAGCTGATTGTTTGACTATCAGTGTCCACCAAAAGGTTCATTACTTCCCTTTGGAGATTTGTAATCCCCATCTGCTCGCCAGCCGCGATAAGATTTGGACAATCCCAGACAAAAGAGCCGTTAAATTCCTCGGTCTTGCCATTGTTATGCAGAGTGAAATATCCGTTTAAGCTTTCGTCTGCAAGCGTCGTTTTAAAGAAAAAATGATCAGGGACGCCATTCACATCCCTTGTCAAACACCCATTGTGAATGAGTGCAGAATAATCCTCTATGGAGTTGAGTAAAAATTCATTTTGCTTTTTAATCGCCCATTGCACAGCGAAGGAGTCAGCAACATCTGGTTGACATGGCTGACTAAGCAATCCTCCCAACACGACCTGCTGACAATGCAATTTGGTGATAGGATGTCCCATAGGCAAGCCTAAGTCAGCGCGGATAAATTCATTCGAAGCGATTCGACCATTTACAGGAGGTTGAATGGCATCGATCCACTTCTGCCATGAACCATCCATTTGAGTTAAGACGTTGCAAATCCCTTGTTCATATCCTGAACGAGACTCGCCCGAAGATAAAAATTTCTTAATGACCGTACTTACCATTCCTAAGTTGAGCTGTCCCTGAGAAGTCAAAAGTACCTTGGCAATCTCTTTGGGTTTTTCTATGTAAAGCAACATATCGGGCTCTTGCAAATCAAACTGATTGGCAACTTTGTTTTTGATTTTCAAATGGTTATCGATTATTTTTAGCCTTTCTTTAACGCCAATTCCGATCCATTCCACCGAACTGTTTAAATCGTCGAGATTGATCTTAACCGGAGTCTTAAGTTTATCTATGACGAAAACAACTTTCCCAATCACTTCCCGAACTTTTAAAATGACCTCATTCTGTTCTTGTGCGATCTCTTGAGCAGAGGCTCCCACCCGTTTTGAAATTCCATGAATCTGATTATCTGCATCTGAACGAATCCTTTCACAAAGTATAAATGCAGCCCTATCCTTTTGATTTAAAAACCCATAGAAAAGTTGGAGACGAATATTTTCATCTTTCCAGGCAACAGGAGCTGGCTGAGAGTGGGCTGCTTTAGGGGCTTGGTTTAGCGCAATGATTCGATGCACAATGGCGTCTTGTACAGAACGCATCAGCATGTTCGCTTGAGATACCGGAGCATCTTCCATCACTTGGCTGAGATGAAATCTGTTCCGTGCAATTAAGGGGTTAAGCAAGCGTTCGATATGATTTTGTACTTGCTCAGGTCGTTGTCCTTCTTGTGGAAGAAAACGTGTCTTTTCAATTTGTGTAATGCTGCTCATAAATCCCTCCAAGATAAAAAGAGATTCTTTTAAAAATGAGCCTGTTTTGAAATTTTTGCAAATAAAAAATTATTTTTTAACATCTTTTAAACGATTGAATGGACAACGGCCCCGTCGACTCACTCCTGTTCTGCATCGGGAAGGCTAACCATTTCTTTGAGGGCTTGTTTGACGACAGATCGTCCGACGAGGGCGATCGATTCTGTCAGTGGGATCTCTTTGGGGCAGACCGCAGCACAATTTTGAGCGTTGCCACACTCAGAGACACCCCCTTCTTCCATCATGGGCCGGAGCCGCTCTCCTTTCATCAATTTGCCAACAGGATGGGAATTGAAAAGGCGTACCTGAGAAATGGGGGCGGGCCCAATGAACTTGGAATGGGTATTGATTTGAGGGCAGGCTTCTGTACAACAACCGCAGGTCATACAGGTCGACAGGACGTACATCGCTTCCTGGACCGCGGGACTAATTTTCGGCCCAAATCCCCGATCGAGCGCATCGTCCACTTCGATCCAGGCTTTGACCCGTTTGAGATTTTCGAACATCTGATCCCGGTCGACAACCAGATCTTTGATTAAGGGAAATTTGGTCATGGGAGCAATCGTCACCCTATTGCTTCCACTCGCTTCGAGGAGGGGCCGAATCAAAGCTGTACATCCCTGACGGGGGCGTCCATTGATCAGCATCGAACAAGAACCACACACCTCTTCGAGGCACCCTTGTTCCCATGCGACGGGGGTCACTTTTTGCTGATTGATGTTGATTGGATTTTTTTGCACATCCATCAAGGCAGCTGTGATGTTGAAGTAAGGCTTGAGGGCGAGTTCGAATTCTTCCCAATACTGATTTCCTGGAACGCCGCGATAAACTTTGAGGATGAATCTCTTGTTTTCCACTTCAACTCTTACACAGGTAATTTAATATTCGACGGTAAGTTTTCAAAAGATGGGACCACTTTTTTTGCCTTGCTATAATCGCGTGCAGAGGGCTTCAGATAGCGGAGGTCGATAGGCAGATAACTGATCACGGGCTCATCTTGATTTGGATCATATGTCGCAATGGTAGTTTTCAGCCAGTTTTGATCGTCCCGCTGTGGAAAATCGGGCTTATAGTGGGAGCCGCGAAACTCGTCGCGAAGAAGTGCCCCCTTCGTAATCACGAGTGCGAGCTCGAGCATGGGGCCAAATTGATTTGCAAACGCATAGGTCTGATTGACATGGCAATCACGATCATCGAGAGTGATCTGTTGATAACGTTCCCGAATGGTTTTGATCAGATCGAGTGTTTTTTTCAGATCGACATTGTTCCGTTTGACCGTCACATTTTTGACCATCGCGTCAGCGAGCTCATCGTGTAGACGATGGACATTTTCTTTACCCTCTCGTGACAATAGGTCACGCTTCAAAGTCTCTTCTTTTTCAAGGGCATCGGAGAAGATGCGCGAAGGTAAGTTACCATAACTGGCCTTGAGCGACTCGAGATACCGTGGAATTTCCATTCCCGCCACGAGGCCGCTGAAGATGCAAGAGAGAAGTGAGTTGGCTCCGAGGCGGTTGGCACCATGGTATTGGAAATCTGATTCTCCCACGTTAAAACACCCGGGAATATTGGTCATTTGCCGATAACGCTCCATACGGTCGCTATCATCTGCAGCTGGCCAGTCGACCCAAGCGCCACCCATCGAATAATGAACAGCGGGGAAGATTTTCATCGGCACTTTATGGGGATCTTCTCCAGTAAATTTACGATAGATGTCGAGAACCGATTCGATCTTACGCTGAATGGGGGCAGAAAGGTGGGAGACATCGAGATAAACCTGCATTCCTCCTTCGACACCAAGCCCAAGTTCACAAACACGGAGCACTTCACGGGCCCCGATATCTCGAGGGACAAGGTTGCCAAATGCAGGATACATCTCTTCGAGGAAATACCACGGCTTCCCTGTCACTCCACACGGGATTGTCTTTCCTTCAGGTGTTGTGATCGACTTGGAAGAATCGCCCCATGCCCATATCCTTCCTCCTTCTCCACGCGATGACTCAGAGATCAATCGCAATTTATCTTCACCAGGGATTGCCGTCGGATGGATCTGAATGAATTCCCCATTGGCGTATTTCATCCCTTGCATGTAGAGGCGCCCGTTAGCAGCCCCTGTACAAAAAGTGGAGTTGGTCGATTTTTTGAAAATCAGTCCAGGTCCCCCCGTTCCGAAGAGGACCGCATCTGCTTTCAAAACATGGAGCCTTAAATTATTGAGATCCATGAATACAATGCCGCGCGCGCACCCCTCTTCATCGAGGACAAGACGCATGAATTCGTGATTTTCAAACTTCTCAACTTGACCTTGCGCTTCATAACGGCGCACTTGCTCATCCAAAGAGTAGAGCAGCTGCTGACCTGTCGAGGCCCCGCAAAAGGCTGTGCGGTGATAGAGTGTTCCACCAAACCTGCGGAAATCGAGATTTCCTTCAGGGGTTCGGTTGAATGTGCAGCCGAATCGATCCAACATCCGGATAATTCCTGGAGCGGCAAGGCACATCTCGACCACTGGCGGCTGATCAGCGAGGAAGTCCCCCCCTTTGATCGTATCGTAGGCATGAATGAGAGGGGAATCCTCTTCATTTTTTAGATTCATCGCCGCGTTGATTCCCCCTTGGGCACATACAGAATGGGACCGCTTCACTTTTGTCACAGAGACGATCTTGACATGACATCCATTTTCAGCCAGCTTCATCGCGCCAGCTAGTCCAGCGAGCCCTCCACCCACCACAACCACTTCCTTTCCCATTTTTCGCGCCATTTTTTAAGTCCTTAAGTTGAGCCAATAAGTTCCCCACACTGCAATCATGCCGAGAAAAAGGAGAATGGCCATAAACACAATTGATACCGTTACCCAAGCTCTTTGCGCTGCCATCTTCAAAACCCACCCCCAAGTGATGAGAAATGTCCAGAACCCATTGCAGGCATGAAAGCAAGCTGCAATCACGAAAATCGTGTAAAGGGCGATATAAATCGGATTTTTAAACGTATTTCGCACAGCAAAAAGTGAGGCTGTACCAAAATCTTTAGCGCAGGCGAGCACATCTCCCGAAGAGGCTTTTGCCTTTTCCAAAGCTGTTACAAGATCACCGGATGCTCCTGTAATGACAACTTTTTTATGGGGGTCGTAAAGAGTGACATCGAGCCGATCGGCAACAGAGCGAAGGCCATCATCCATCGAGACTTTCACCAGATAAACCGTCTGATTGCCGACATCCATTTTTTCTGGGTATTCTAAAAATCGAAATTTAGTGACATGTCCAATGATCCCAATGAGCAAAATCCAGGAAGTGATCCGCTGCCAGGTATAAGCGCGATTGCGCCCGAGTGGAAGATGGGGAGCTTTTTCCTTCTCGCCAAAGCTATTGAATTTGCTCGTGAGCAGATATTTTACGCCCCAATACATATGGATCAGGATCGGCACGCCGATCAGACTGATCTCGATCACTTCGAGGTAAGGAAAATTATGAATCCCATTCACCATATCGACAAATCCTTTTCCATTATCGCCGAGCCAAAGGGCCGCTTGCGAATTGGTCAGAAGATGCTCGATTAAAAACAAAACGATCCATAGCCCCATCAGGGAATGGATCCTTCGCCAAATGAATGCCTTAGGAATTGCAACTGATACAGCAGTCATGAAAAATCCTGAGTAAAACTCGTTTTTACATCTTACATAACTTTTGAAAAAGAAAAAAATCGCGCTGCATTCTCTGCAGTGGCTGTTGCGAGCTTATCGACAGAAATTTCCTTTGCCGCTGCGATGACTTGAGCTGTTTCTCGAAGATAGGAAGGTTCATTTAATTTGCCCCGATGACTCTGAGGAGCGAGATAAGGGGAATCAGTTTCGATCAATAACCTGTCAAGCGGAACATATTTTGCCACCTCCCTGAGAGCTTCCGATTTTTTAAATGTCACGATACCGCTGAGCGACAAGTACCAACCCCGATCTAGCACTCCTCTTGCCTCATCGAGATTTCCTGTAAAGCAATGCAAGACAGCAGGATATCCATGGTACTCCTGATCTGTCATCGAAAAAAGATCAGCAAAAGCATCCCGACAATGAAAAATCAGAGGAAGTTTGGTCTGAGTCGCCAAAGAAAAATAGAGAGAAAGGAATTTCTGCTGCTCGATCCGATTCGAATGCTCATAAAAATAATCGAGACCCGTTTCTCCGATAGCGATCAACCTCCCTTCAGTTGCACACCGTTCGACAAGGGGAAAAAAAGAGGCTCCTTCTGCTTCGACATCATGCGGTGTGGTCGCAGCAGCATTGAATACCCACGGGAAATTTTCATGCAACAAAAGACCCTCTTTCAAACTGCTTTCATCGGTGCAAATATTGACGATTTTGCTGATCCCCTTCTCTTTTGCACGCGTTAATACACCCTCCAAATGAGGAAGGATCTGTTCAGAGGTAAGGTGAGCATGAGTATCGATAAACATCGTTGTATCATGATAGTAAAAACTGGAATTTTTCAGGAACACTTTAAGGAGTTTAAATTATACTGCGGTCGGCCTGAAACGTGGAATTTGGACCGCGCCAAAGCCCCGGGATTCGACGATCGTAAACGGGTCCATATTTCTAATATTGACCCGTTTACGATCGTCGAATCGCGGGAGCTTTCGCGCAGGTCCAAATCTACGTTTCAGGCCGACCGCAGTATATTATAACTTGATTCAATTAAAAAAAATGGCATATGCTTCTACAACTTAGTCCCCTTAGGAGATAGAAAAATGGATTTTGATGTTTTTTGCGATGAAAGCCACCCAGATCTTCTAGCATCTACAAACTCCGCAGCAAATTTCTTGCTCATCGGTAGTTTATGGATGTTGAAAACGGACAGAGAGATTTTTAAACAGAATATCCATGAGCTACGAGAAAAACACAAAATTGGGCCTGAATTTAAATGGGGAAAGGTTTCTTATTCCAAGCTTACATTTTACAAAGACTTAATTAGCTGGTTTTGGAATCAAAAAGATCGACTTCGATTTAGATGCATTGTGGTCGATAAGAATAAAGTTGATCTTTTGTATTATCATCAAAATGATCAAGAGCTTGGGTTTTATAAATTTTATTACCAGCTTCTCCATCATTGGATTGCAGATTTTAATAATTATTACATTTTTTGCGACTTCAAAACTAATTTCAGACGTGATCGTTTACACGTCTTGAAAGGATGTTTGGATCGCGTGAATTTATCTGCTCGAGTGACCAATGTTCAATCGACTCGATCTGACGAGTCTGTATTGATTCAGTTGGTTGATGTTCTCACAGGGCTCGTTTCCTCAAGCTTTAATCGTTCCCATAGCAATGAAAGTGCTAAGGAAGAATTGATCTCCTTTTTTGAACAATTACTCAAGCATCCTATATGTCCAACTTCTAATGCTGAAAAGAAATGTAATATTTTTAAAATTGATTTTGTAGGAGGATGGGAATGACATACTCATCATTTCTTCAGCTAGATTCTAAAGTAGAGTATCAGACTCAATGGGAAATTCACTACTGTAAGCATCCTGTCTTTACATTTGATGATATATGCGTGCGGTTTCAGAAGGGGGATTTTGATCATGCTTTTTATGAATCAATCAAATCAAAATCGTCAAAGGATGTTTTCTCCAAAAAACGAGCTGAACGTTTACATTGGATTAAGGCCGCTTTACAAGATCCCAAGAGTGAGCGGTTTGCGGGTTGGAATAATATTAAGAGGCGTCATGATCATACTCGAAGAGTAACTGTGGTAACAGGCAACTATGTTGTTGTAATTGCTCTTTTATCAAAGAAAGTAAACGAAGCCCGTTTTATCACTGCTTATGTGGCAGACACGATTGGAAAGAATGGCAGGCCTTCGACTATTGATCTGATAAGGTCGGGTCCGCTTTGGGAATCAAAGAAAATAAAAATACCGCTGATTCGCCAGGCTGGCTCAGCGGAAGCCTTTATAGGTTCCACCATCACTGATGAAGAACTCCCTTCAATATAGCATGATTGTATCTTTTATGGCAAATTCCATTGATATTCCAATGAGACAGCAAAATATTAAAATTAATAATTTATTTTAATATAAGTGACTTATCATTAGATTGATAAGTTCCGAGTAACAGATGGTTCTGTGCACGATAAAATTATTCCACTCGAGCAGCTATAAAAGAAAATAAACAGGTTTTATGAAGGGTATATTCTCCCGACTTCGACACTTTTTTTCATTTAAACCTGATTTAAACACACAGGGATCTGATAGGTGAGCGCGAGGTCGATCTTGACGACATCTACAAGGGATAACTTGCGCACGTGAGAGAAATCGGCATGGGCAAATGGTTTCGGTCGTTGCAGGATATCGATAGTGACAAAGGGGGAAACCTCGATAAAGTCATACCCATGGACAAAATCGGTACCATTGAAATTGCGAGAAAATTCCTCTTCGACCTGTTTTGTCCAATCCCGCTCCCAATTATGGCTCCAACTGACCACTTTGCGGAGCAGCTGTTCTTTGGTGCGTACCCAGCTATAATGGTGGAACATCGGCCTATCGTCGATCCCAGCTACCCTTCTCGTTTTATTTCCTGTTGCGCCATCGTAGATTCCGATCCGCTCGCGTTCCGTCATTAAAATGTCCCCATTTAAGATCTCTTTTTTTATTAAATGGGGAGAATCTTCCCGCATTTTGGCTTGTAAATGGGTTTCACGGAAATACCAATAATTACACAAGCGGATCGCCTCGTAATCTTGATACGGAAACACTTTTAGCCACTCTGAAAGGCGGACAGGGTCGGCGATTTCATCGCAATCGAGGAAAAAAACATAAGAAATTTCTTCTTTAAGAAAGAAACTGCCGATCATCCGCGCTAAATTGTGCCAAAAGAGTGTGGGGTGGGAACCATAGGAGCTCTTCTCCTTGTCGTAAGGGAACTCGACAAACTGAACATCCCGATTCTCCGCATAGATCTGGTCTAATGTTTCACGATCTTCTTCCTTACCATCAAAAAAATGATCGCAGACAGGAATGATGATCTGGGTTGAAACTGGTTTTATCCCATCGATGCAATGGCGTAGAAAAGGGTAATCGTTGCTGCAAAAATTAATGATTGTACCCAGAGAATTTGCAGTCATGTTCAAGTTCTAACGATTGCATTCACTTTATTTTTAAATCGACGGGAGGCTTGAAAATGTTCGATCACCACCTCCTGCTCTGAGATGAATAGATCATCGAAGTCGAAAATTTTAGCATACTTGAGCGGCATCGGCAGGAAACGGAGATCTGGGTTGCGGTGCAATGCATCGCGTAGTGCCGTTTGATCCCAAAATTCAAAGACCCTCCCTTTGTCACTTAGCTCTTTATCGACTTCCCGGCACCACTCTTCCAAAAGGGTCATGCCAGCAGGATTGTTCCGCACAAAAACTGTACTCGAGATAATTTGGGATTCATGGGTCTTTGGTAAAAACTCATTCATCCGCACAGCGACATCGCAACCGTCAAATTCATTGAAATCTGGCCTTTGTCTAAAAACAGCATCGGCATCGACCCATAGGACGGGTCGATCCCACTGCTTTAATTTCCGCAGGATAAAAAATGGCTTCATCGCGCAATTCTTTTCCCAACTTCCCTTTGAATCGATCCCTTCGATATCCGCTTCGATTTCCAGCTGCGCGCAGGAATCGATCAGCTTCTTCACCTCTTTTTCATAGGGAGTTCCTAAAGTGTAAAACGAAATGATCATGGGAGTAATCCTTGACAATTAGGTGCTCTTTCGTGTATTTCTTAGAGCGTGTCTGCGGTTTCGGTTATTTTGATTTTTGATGGATTTTGCTTTTGGCTTCGATTCCCCAGGACATAGTTAAATTAACTAGGCCAAGGAATCGAAGCCAAAAGCAAAAGGCGCAAAAAGCAAAACAACCCAGATCGCAGACACACTCTAAAAGAGACACTTCACTACTCGAGACGTCATTTTCATGAATATATTAGCCACTATGGGCACATTCACCACAGCCTATGCCCAATCTGACCTGCTTGGTAAGATTATTATCCTAGGATTGATTTCTTTGTCCATCCTTTGCTGGATCATTTTAATTCAAAAGGTGTGGATGACACGCCAAGTGAAACAAATTTCTAAAGCCTTTCTTAAGGCCTATCTGCTGAATAAAGAGCGTCTGTTGCATCTCGAACTGGAAGAGCTGCCCAAGCCAAAAAATAAATTAATCCTTCACCCTTATGCTGAAATCTTCCGCGAATTAAAGGTGAAAACTGTGGAGATTCTCAATAAAAACCATTTTTTTTCTGCTAAACATTCTGGCAAAGAGACCGGCCAGACCTACCTTTCGCCGAATGATCTCGAAATCGTCGAGACCCACGTCTTGACCACCGTCTCAGCACAGACCAAACTCCTCGAAAAGAATCTCTTCATCCTCTCTACAATTATCACGCTAGCCCCTTTTCTCGGACTTCTAGGCACTGTCTGGGGAATTCTCATCACCTTCTCTGAATTGCATTCTGGCGCAACCGTTGGATCGAACACAGCAGTGCTCGGAGGCTTATCGACTGCCCTTTCGACGACAGTCTTAGGGTTGATCATCGCGATACCCGCACTGATCTCCTACAACTATCTCAAAAATGCCGTTAGGAATTACGCTTCAGATATGGAGGAATTTCTCTACCATCTCCTCTCAAGCGTCGAACTACAATACCGTAAAGTGGATATCATGTAATGCTCTGTACACGACAAAATTATTCCATTCGAGCAGCTATTAAGAAAATGAACAGGATATCAGGATGGACAGGATATTTTTTCTCTCATCCAGTCCATCCTGATATCCTGTTCATTTTCTTGGCATTCTTTATGCTCTCCTCATTAAAAATTTTTATCATGTACAGAGGATGTAATGCGTAAAATGCGTCTATCCACCCTCAAAGAAGGGTCTTTAGAAGAGACTCCTATCAATCTGACCCCTCTCATCGATGTCGTATTCGTCGTGCTCATCATGTTCATCATCATCGCACCGATGCTCGAACTCGACCATGTTCAACTCGCCTCTGCTGCGCAGCGCGACACCAAGGAAATGGCAGTTGTGCAAGAAAATAGCCCAGTGACGATCCACGTCCGCGAAGACAATTCGATCTGGATCGAAAATCGAAGGGTCTTAGAAAAAGAGCTGATCCAAATCTTAAAGCGGGCAAAACAAACCTATCCGCAGAAGATCCCCCAACTCTTTCATGACAGAAAAGCACACTTCGGCACCTATCAAACCATCAAAAATGCCGTGGAAATCGCTGGCTTCGAACAGCTCGATGTGATCCTCCAACCGGGGTAACCTGTCAGATGATTTCATTCAAAAACTTTGTCCTATTGTCCACCATCGCCATCCATTTTTTCTTTTTGCTCATCCTGTTTATCTCTCCTTCTTTTATCTTCCATAAAAAAGAACATAAGCCATTGATCGTCAAAACAATCATCAATAAGCCACAAGCAAGGATAAACACGGCTATCGAAAAGAAAAATCCCCCTTCTGTGCAAAAAAAGGCACAACCCTCTAAAAAGCCTGAGGCGGCTACAGTCGCAAAAGCGGCGCCTCAAAAAACAACTCCTCCGGTAAAAAAAGAGCCGGCGATCGGAGAAAAGCAGCTCAGCAAAAACAAACCCTCCCCTGCAAAAAAAAATCCACCCCCACAAAATCGGGCGAAAATTTCTGATTCCCTCTTGAAAGAGCTTGAAGAAAGTATTGCTAAAATTGAAAATAAAGGGGATAAAAAAGTTGTGCATAAAAAAGAATCTCCCAACAACAAATCATTTGTGGTATATCCTTTGCAAATCGACACTGCTTCCATGCAGAACGACCCAAACAATTACACAGACACTTTAATCGATCACCTTCATCAGTATTTAAGTCTTCCCGATTACGGAGAAGTTAAAATTCAATTGAGCTTGCGTCAAGATGGGACAGTCGTTAAAGTAGTTATCGTTAAAACGCAAAGTGAGAAAAATAAACACTACTTGGAAAGCACACTTCCAGGACTGAGGTTTCCCCCTTTTGATGTGGCTCATGCGAACAAAGAAAACACCTTTACTTTAACATTTTGTAATGAACTGTAGGAAAATTTTATGAGGGGACTATTATTATTCTTAATTTCTATTGTTCCTTTTTTTGTTTTTACTGCTGAAGTCGATCAGGACCAAGATATCCGCGTCCACCTCACGACATCGAGTCCGCTACAACCGATTTATTTGGGAAAAATTCAAACACAAAATACTGCATTTGATCCTTCTTACCTCACAAAACTCGAAGTTGTTTTGACCTACGATCTCAACTATAATGGCTCGACGAAGATCGTCCCTCGAAACCCTGAAAATGAACAGCTCCTCTCTTCCAAAGATAATGCAATCGCCTTCAACCCAGCCTCCTGGAAAAATTTCGGGATCCCTTTTGCCATTCGTTGGCAAGTCACAGGGCGCCACTTGACCCTTTCGATTTTTAACTCTCAAAATGGCTCACTCAAATCGTTTACCGATATCTCCTTATCGGGAGATTTGAACCAGGACAGACGACAGATCCATAAACTCGCCGATGGGATCCATAGAGCCTTATTTAATAAGGAGGGTGTCGCGAGTAGCCGAATCCTATTCGCTTACCAAGTGCAAAATCCCCGTTCCGATGGATCCGACTGGGTTTCAGAGATTTGGGAATGTGATTGGGATGGAGCCAATGGGAAACAGCTGACCCATGATAAAAGTTACTCTGTTACCCCAGTCATCGTCCCTCATCACGACCACTTTAACAATGACCGTTTCCTGTATGTCTCCTATAAAATGGGACAGCCTAAAATTTTCCTCGGTTCATTGAAAGGTGGCGAAGGGAAGCGATTGATCGACCTCCGAGGCAACCAGCTTCTCCCCACCATTTCACAGCAGCGCAATAAACTCGCTTTCATCTGCGATGCCGGTGGACGGACCGATCTCTTTATGCAATCATTCAATCCTGAAACGGGCGAGGTCGGCAAACCGATCCAACTTTATTCCTATCCCCGCTCCACCCAAGCCTCCCCAACATTCAGTCCCGATGGTTCGAAGATCGCCTTCGTCTCCGATAAAGATGGGGGCATGCGCATCTATACCATTCCCGCCGTTCCCGCAGACAAGCGCGCTGATGCTGTGCTCATCAGCAAACAAAACCGGGAAAATTCCTGTCCATGTTGGTCCCCCGATGGAACAAAATTAGCGTATAGTGGTAAAACAAATGGAATACGGCAGATATGGATATATGGCTTCGACTCAGGAGAAGAATGGCAACTCACATCTGGGCCTGGTAACAAAGAAAACCCCTATTGGGGACCAGATAGCAAGCACATCGTCTTCAACTCTACAGACGGATCGAGCTCAGAACTTTATATCGTCAATTTGAATCAACCTGAGGCGATGAAGATCAGCAGAGGCCCCGGCAAAAAGCACTATCCGACGTGGGGCGCTCGTTAAAATTATTTATACGGAGAAAAACATGAAACATACTCAAATACTCATCACTTTGATCTGTGCAATCGGATTAGGTTTTGTCACAGGATGCCAAAGGAATAATGGGGGGGGTGTCTGGGACGACAACTCAACAGCGGGAAATTACAAAGGCAGCGTACGTTCTCTATGGGGGAATGAAAATAATTCTGGAGATGATTTCTTTGGGCCAAGCGATGAAGATTTCATCGGTCTCAAAGATGAAGATCTCCGTTTGCAATTCGCCGATGGCGCCATCCCACAACCAAAAACTTCTCCAGGAGAAGCAGGGAGCGAGATCCCCAGCCTTGACAACTTCCGATCTCCCAGCGGTTCTGAAGCAGTCGTTTTCAAAAATGTCTATTTCAATACAGACGATCATATCTTGCGAGGCAAGGAATCGACTGCCATTGTCGAACGGATCGTGGCTTACTTAAAATCCCATGACAATGTCTATCTGTTCATCTCAGGCCATTGCGATGAACGGGGCCCTGAGGCTTATAACCTTTCGCTCGGTGCAAGGCGTGCTAACTACATCCGCTCCCTCCTCGTACAGAAAGGGGCCGATCCTGAACGGATTCATACTGTTTCTTACGGAAAAGAGAGACCTCTAAACCTTGGCCATGATCAAGAAGCCTGGACGAAAAATCGGCGCGCAGAATTCCGCATTTATCATAAATAATGTTTAAGGTTATCCGATGCAGCCGTTTATACTCCTTCTTGCAGTTCTTTGTCTCGCGCTCCCTTTGCATGCAAGGCCGCAAACGGGAGTTTATACCTCGCCCGAACTGGATGAACTCCGCATCGAGATCGACGACCTCAAGCACGCCTTAAAAACCACCCAGGTCGACTTGGGAATTCTCGATGAACGTCTAAAAAATACGTTCAAAGGGCAAGTGCAAAATAAGGAGGCGGCCACTCTAAGCCTCCTTTCAACAACAGTCAATGGATTGGAAAAAAAAGTTTCCAATTTTGAAAAAACCCTGGAAAAAGTAGCGCAGGATTTGCGGAACTTAAACACTGCCTCCACCCAGGCGCTCAATAAAATTCAAGGGCTGGAACAGAGTCTTTTATCCCATGAAAATCGTCTCGATGAAGTGGCCAAACTGAAAGGGACACTCACGACCATTTCCAATGCGATGAGAGATCGACCCGCCCCTGAAACGACCCCTTCCACAAAAACTTATCGGGTCAAAGCAGGAGATTCACTAGAAAAGATCGCTCGCCTTCACCATACTTCTGTCGAGATCATTCGAAAGATCAACCACCTTTCCCATGATAAAATTGTCGTCGGGCAAGAGCTGAGGCTCCCTGATGGACCGGCTTGATCCCCGCTTTGGCAGTATCGGCATTTTCGATTCAGGATTTGGCGGGCTGACTGTGATGCGCGCCATCCGCGAATTCATGCCCTTTGAAAATATCATCTACTTTGGCGATACAGCCCGACTTCCTTATGGAAGCAAAAGTTCAGAAACGATTTTACGCTATTCTTTAGAAAACGCCTCATTTCTCATGACACAAGGGATTAAGGTTCTCGTCATCGCCTGTAATACGGCTTGCTCAGCCGCTTTAGAACAAGTCCGCCACTCTACCGATATCCCTGTGATCGGCATCACAGAACAGGGGATCGAAGAGGTCTCCCGGCATTTTAACGTTGGAAAAATCGCTATCCTCGGCACTCGAGCTACCATCACCTCTGGGGTTTACCAACACCAGATTCTTTTGCGCTGCACCGCTTTGGAGCTTTACCCCATCTCTTGTCCTTTGCTCGTCCCACTGGTCGAAGAAGGGTATGTCGAACATCCGATGAGCGCTCTGATCGTTCAAGAATATTTGCGCCCACTCAAAAACCGGGGGATCAATGGGATGCTCCTCGGCTGTACCCATTATCCACTCCTCCAGTCGACCATCCAGCATGAACTTGGCCCCGATGTCCTTTTGATCGATCCCTCGATCGCCTGTGCTGAAAAAACTCGCGCCGTTCTCGCTGAGAAAAATCTCCTCAATCCCTCTACACACCTTCCCCACTATCAATTTTTTGTCTCCGACGCCCCAGAAAAATTTCGCCTTCTCGGGAAAACTTTCCTCAATTACCCTATCGAGCACGTTCAACAAAAAGTCCATTAAAAAGACTTTTTTAAGTTTACACAGAGATCACAGAGCTTTAAGTTTTTCATTTTTTGCGAGAGCAAAAATGAAGACTCTAATTTTTTCGCTCTCGCGAAAAAATTAGGCTGTTTTTTTAATCTCTGTGTTCCTCTGTGCCTCCTGTTCCTCTCTGTGATTGAAAATATTTTTCTAATGTCCAGTGCCCTGCCATTAAGCATGATGGTGTTCATCGTACGCCCGATAAGACATTAAAAGGGCAAAAGCAAACAGGGTGAGCACTCCTCCAACGAGATAGATCGCGTGCTTATTGAGTGCGATCAAAATCCCACCGAGGATAGGACTTAACATCGCAGCAAATGAGTTCATCGATTGATTGATCCCTAAAATGCTTCCTTGAATGGAAGCAGGAGCTTTCAAAGAGATTGTGGCTACTCCATTTGTCCAGCAAAGAGACGCACAGCAAACGGCGGGAAAGAACAGGGAGAGAAATAAGAGGGGTCGACTTGAAAAAAGGGTGAACAATAGGAGGATTGAGATGAGGAATAGACTACAAAGCAATGTTCGACCAGGAAAAAACCTTTTTGCAAGCCAGCGATTGATGAACATGTTCGTCATCGACCAAAGCGCGCCAATGGCCATCAGACAAAGTGTGATATCAACCGTTTGAAATTTATAGCTCAAAAGAAGAAAGGTAGGAAAAAATTGCATCGCAGCGACCCAAGAGAACATGAACAAAAAATTAACTGCATAGATAACGCGGAGTTCTTTGCTTTGAAGTCCGAGAATGATGTTATGGATTCCTTTAAACGGATTAGATCCAGGCCTTTTTGACGGGGGATGTGTTTCGTGAAAGAGGAGAATCATACATATCAGGTTGATGTAAGAGAGAAAGGCTGTGATCCAAAAGGGGAAACTAGGATTAAAGTGGCGACTGATCTGTGGATCGGAAAAAATCCCTCCGAAAGCAATTGCTATGATAAAACTCAATCCCCCAATGGCCCCGATCTGCCCGAAATTTTTAGCCCGGCTCACATCATCGGGACTCATATCGGCAATCGCCGCTAAACAAATAGTGAGGTTCCCAGCAAAAAGACCCGTGCAAAAACGGCTGATAAAAAGACCGATAAAGGAATCCCCCATGATACTGACAGAGGTGAAAGTATAACCGAGCGCCGTTCCCAAAATCGTGATGTAAAAGGCCCGTTTCCTCCCAAATTTGTCTGAGAATTGACCGATCAGCGGAGCTCCAAAAAACTGCGCTAAGGGAAAGACAGCGATCAACATCCCCAGAAAGACCGTCCTTTCATAATAAGGGGCTGTACTCGAAAAAATCCCATGGGTCGATTTAAGAATAAGAGGGGTGAAAATGGGATAGATGATGGCAAGCCCAAAATTATCGAGAAAGTAAGTGAGCAGGATAGGAAAAAAAGAGCGCCGCCGTTTTCTCTCATCGATCAACATAAAATTCCACCCATCCAAATCGGTTGATTCTAAACAGAAACTTTTTTCCCTACTGGAAGCAATGTAGGCTCTTCTCTAAAACGGTAACCGACGCCACGCACTGTTTCAATCCAATCAAAATTAGGACCCAGCTTTTTCCGAAGCGAGGCGATGTGAACATCGATATTCCGATCGACGATGAACGCATCATCATTGTGAATGTCGTCGAGAAGTTGATTGCGCGTGAGCACTTTGCCACGATTAGTGAGCAAACGGCGGATGATGCCGAATTCAGAAAGGGTGATCGTGATGATCTTATCCCCCTTACGCAGTAAATAACGGTCGATCTCCAGGACAAATTCTCCGAAAGTGATCACCTTCGGCGCTTTTTCAGGCTCTTTGCTGCGGCGAAGCACCGCCTTAATACGAGAAAATAGAACTTTAGGCGAAAAGGGTTTGGCGACGTAGTCATCTGCGCCGAGTTCTAAGCCGAGCACCATGTCGAGCTCTTCTCCTTTTGCCGTGAGGATGATCACGGGAATTGTCCTCAATTCGGGACTGCTTTTGATTTTTCGGCAGACGTCGAATCCATTTTGTCCTGGTAACATGATATCGAGGATAACAAGATCGGGCTTTTCACGCTCAATCGCCCGATAGCCGTTAATGCCATCCACCTCAACGTGCATTTTATAGCCGGAAGCTTCCGCTTGTAGCTTAATTAACGCGGCGATATCTTCCTCGTCCTCGATCAATAAAATTCTCTTCTTATGGCTCATCGGTATTTTCCTCGATTCATGATGGTACTGACCCAATTCAACATAGAAATTAAATTTTTTTCACGCATTTTTATGAGAAAATTAATCTTAAGCATAAAAGGCCGCCATTAGCAAAAAATCTTGCCAATGCAATCCCCGAAAGATAAAAGAATAGTTATATACCGATTTACATTTAGGAGCCTTCAATGAGATTGACTAGCTTCATTTTTGCAATAGGAACAATCCTAATGACCAGCTGTGAAACTAAGGCTGAAACGGGAGCTTTAGTCGGTGCTGGAGTAGGAGCGGGTGCGGGAGCGTTGATCAGTCCAACTCCAGCAGGTGTCTTGATAGGGGGCGCTGTCGGCGCCGTTGGCGGGGCTGTGATCGGAGCTGCCCTCGATTCCTCTGACCGTCAAAACATTCAACAGCAATCTCCACAGACGATGAACAAGATCGACAGAAGGGAACAACTTTCGATGAGAGACATCGAAAAAATGTCCAATGCGGGCATCAGCGATGATAAAATCATCGGTACCATCCAATCGACAGGGAGCGTCTATCACCTCGATACCTCTGATATCCAAGAGTTAAAAGACAATGGTGTCTCTCAACGGGTGATCGATTACATGCTTCAAACTGGATATGATTGAGGTTCAAACAGAAACCGATTTTTCAGGTTGTTTCAGATAAAGCCTCCTTTTTCATTGAGAAAAACAGGCCGCTCGTTAAAATCGAATCACAATTGATGAGATTTTCCTATGACAACAGCAGATGCTCTTTTAAAAACGCGTAGCCAATCTAACACCCACTTTAGCAAGCCTGTATTCGATCAGCAGATCGATCAATTCTCAAATGACGCATTAGAAAATTTTAAACAAGTCACTCGGCAATACGCTTTATTCCACATCACTTTTTTTTCGATCGCCGTTTTAGAGCTCATCGCCTTCATCCTGTTTTTTTCCTTCCTCACAAAGACGACCATTTTCGCCTTCTCTCTTGCAGGAGTGCTTCTCACAGGGTTTGCTTATTTTGTACTTTTATTTTATCTCCAAGCCAAAAAACCTAACCAATTTCAAGAAGTGAGAACCCGATTCCTCGAGAACGCATGTTCGATCTTATCCTTTGAAAAAAACACTCCCGAATACCACCTTGCACTTGCCGCTGCACTCGAATACCTACTGTTAACTCTCCATCGGCAGGAATACACTTATTACTCACTGCCCCCTTCCTACAAAACACTCTCCCCATTAATGCAGAAATTCAGCGTTTGGACCCACTGGAAGGATCTCTACCAAATGAAAGAGCTCCTTCTTCTGATGATCATCACTGAGCAGATCGAACGGATCAAATTACAACCGACCCATCTCGAAGCCCACGCTCATCTCGCCGCTTCTTACCTTACCCTTTCCAAACTCTATCTCGACCCGCGGAAGCTTTATCCTGAAGAGGAACATCTATGGGTTTCTCCCGATTACGCCACCTTGGAAATGTTAGAAAAATTCAAGAGAGCCTCTCGTCGAGCGATCGAAGAGTACAAAATCCTCGATGCCTACGTTCCTAATGATCCTTGGGTCCACGCTCAACTCGCTACGATTTACCGCAATCTCGACCTTTTCTATGAAGAGATGCGCGAATATGAGACAATTCTTAAAGTCTCACCAAACGACCCCGAGGTTCTTTTCCGGCTTGGCGTCCTCTATTTTAAACATGGGCTGAGCGCACAAGGGTTGAAGCTCTACGAACAGCTTAAAAAAAACAGCGACGCCAAAGCTGACGCGTTGATCGCGAGCTATGACGCCGCCTTAAATGACGAATACCTGAATTGATACGATAGAGGAGTTATAACGCTCCTCTCTGTGTATTAGAAAGTTTGGTTGGCCCTTTCCCGTTTTCTGTCTTGGAGAACCTCGACTATTGCTTGAACACGATAATGATTCAATAAAGGTAGCCCAATAGAGGGAGCAACGTCATTTGACTTCCCATTAACAAATACATTTCCGCCCCAATTTCCATCTGTTGACTCACCTGCGTGTGGCCCACTTGTCTGCAAAGGTCCCAGTTTTCCAGCATCTTTCATGATCATGTAAAAGTTGTGATAAACCTGCTTTACTGTCTCTGAATCGATAGAAGCGGAATCCATGTGTACTATTTGGTACCAATTCTGAGCTCCCACTTCATTCTCCCTAAGAATTTGTAGGCTCTTGGCTACAGTTCTAAGATAATGGTGTCCAGTTTCTGGAATTTGTAGTTGTGGTGGAAGAGCGCTTGTCACAGACGGACGAGGCTGCACTTGTATAATAGGATCAGGCGATGTTTGTGTTTGTGTTGTTACTTGGGACTGTTGGGGTTGTACTTGTAGCCGTGGAGTCTGTGGAGTTTGCACTGATAGTTGTTGTATTTGTGGTTGTTGAGGTTGCTCGGGTGATGTTGTGACAATAGGCTTTGGATTTAAGGCTTCTTCCAGCCTTGCAATCCTGGTACGGCAAGATACTAATTTAAATTCTTCGTCCAATTTCATGGTTTCGAAGCCCGATTTCAAACGATCGATCCATTTATTGATAAAGGTTCTCTTCCTTTCCTCTATATCGGTCACTCCATCCAATTCAAACGGCAAGAACATCCTTTGTAAGGCTAATATACTCTCAGCATTGTTTAATACGGGATTATCTTTAACCAACTTCTTTAAACTAAAATCACTAAAATCATCAATCTTTGAAATATCATGTAAAATCTTGAAATGATCCACAATATAAAGATTGATATGATCCCTAATATTATTAACAGATCCACTTGATAACAGCAATCGGTTGAGTGCCACACGAATGGTCAGTACAATCTCCTTCAAGTCTTGATTTTTTTCATTAAATACCTGCTCGATTAATTCGCAAATTGAGCTAATATTATAAAGTTTTTCTTCTACTTCTCTTGCCTCTAACTTGCAAGCATCGAGTTGATTTTTACGAATATTTTTAACAGAATTCTGTCGGTATGCTTCAAGACGTCCTTCAAGAACTTTAAGGTCGGTCTGATGCTTTGTCTCACTAGCATTAAAAGATTCAATAATTCCTTTTAATTCTGTATCAATCAAATTTAACTTATGATCAATAAAAGGAATTATCAGTTCCTTTTTCAAATACTTAAAAACATTTTCTCTGCTTGTAATTCTATTTCCATTCCCGTCTTTAATGCTTTCTCCACGAGATAGGGCATTAAGGTCACCTTGCCAGCTTTCCCAAATCTTTATAGCGATTCTATTCTCTTTAAAATAAGGAATTATAATTTTTTTTAACGCTTTAGCCAAATCTGGAAGAGTTTTATTTACCACCCTTAAATCAATAATTTGTCGAATATCGGCTGTTGCAAAGTCAATTGTCTTTCGGGTGTGCTCTGTTGCTTCTTCTTTAGCTATTGCTTCATTGAATTTTTCAAGAACTCTAAAAAACTGAAAAAAGGTTCCTAGTCTATTCCAATCCTCATTTTCCACCTTCTCTAATTCTGTTCGTAATCTACCCAATTGATCAAAATAAGGTTGAATCTGAGGCGCTTGATCGGAAATCTGGTTTTTTAAATATCCGATTTCTCTATTAAGCATTGATTCTGGACTAACATTCGCCTCTAGTTCTATACATCCATAGTCGAGTAGTAAAGCTCTAGTTTCAGTAATCTTATCAATTATCGAACCGCTGCTAATCCTCAGCTTAAATAAATTCATCAAAATATTCAAAAATCCGATAAAAAAGCCAGTAGCTTTTGGTTGAGAACCATCGTCAGCTAGAATTAAAGTACACACTCCTTTTTCATGGAGAGGCACAATATCCTCATCTATTGACACAAACTTCTCTGAACAAATGTAAATATTATTTGATGGGTTTGTAGAATTAATCTTCTCAGATACTTCATTCAATGCATTCACTAATTCTTGTCGATCCTCTTGATTCAATTTCTTGACGCGGTTTAATAGAGTATTTTTATTGATCTCACCTTGTGTGGTGTTTTTAACAGAAGTGGGATTTACAAAATTAAATGCTGGAGAAAGAACGGAACTAGCAGTTAAATTATCTGCAATTTTATAATTACTAGACATAGTTAATAACCTCAGTATTATTTTATAATTACTTTTGTCTTTAATTATAACACACGGAATAATTTAGTTAAATAAAAACATTGAGATTGTAGGTGCAAAATAGAAATATCATAATAACAAATTATTATTTTTATTTATAAAGAATCTAACCATCAAACAATCAAGAGGTTAACCCGTTAAAAAGAGGCGATTGTCTTATGGAGCCCATAAATCAGGATTTCCCACCTGGCACACCCCAAATCGAAGAACCTACTATTAAAATATTTCCTTATCTTCGTATCCCTGCATCAGCCATAGACTTAGAGACTGTTAATGGATTCTGAGAAAATAGTTGTACGTTTGAGGTGAAAGCAGTATATAATCAAAAAAAATTTCACGAATGGGTGTTTTCGATTATGGATGCATTTAGAACACTTCCTATGATCTTGTTGGTCTTTGCTACCCTCTTCTCCCCTCTCTCTGCCAAAAATCCCAGTGCTTCCCTAGAGGAAAGCCTGGAACTGCGCAAAATTGCAGAGTATTGGAAAGAGAAGGACTACAGGACAGTTGGGGTGGAGATTCGGGAATTTTTGAATAAACATCCTGAAAGTGGTTATATCGACCAGCTCTATGCCATGCTCGGGGATCTCTACTTTCAAGAAAAAAACTTCTCCGATGCGGCTGTGGCGTACGACAAAATCCAGGGGAAAGAGTTCCGTCAAAAATCACAGTTCAATCGTCTCTGCAGTCTTTATGAAATTGGAAAATACGATCCATTTATCCTTGCAACAGAGTCCTTTTTGAGGGACCCTTCTGCCAAGGCTGGAGAGATCAATGCGATCCGGTTTGCCTTAGGTGAGATCTATTTCTGCAAAGGCTGTGCTCCTGAAAATGGGAAAAATAAGAAGGAGCTGATGAAAGCAGCTCTTGCAGAATACAGCCAAGTGATGCAGACGAAATACAGCGACCAGACACTCCTTCCTCAGGCACAAATCTTCACCTTTTTAGAAGAGCATCAAAAGGCGGCCTCACTCTTTGCGCTACTTGCTCAAAAGGATCAAAGCAAAAAAGAGGAATATCTTTTTCAGGTCGCTTCATCACAACTCCACTTTGATAAAGGTAAAGCGATCGAAACTTTTGGCACTATTTATGAGATTAACGGAAAAAATGGGTCGAAGGCTGCGTTTAACCAGCTCAATCTCCTGTTTCAAGAAAAGCGTTACACCGATTTTATCCTCGCCTATGATAAAGCTGTGAAATACGTTTCAACTGACAAGAGGGCACTCGTCCAGTATTACCTGGGCAAATCTCTATTTCTTACGCGCGATTACTCCAAAGCCATCGAACCGCTCACACAATCTCTGGCATCTAAAACACTCGATGCCACCCAAGAGAAAAGCACTCTCATCACTCTCATCGCTGTGGCTAAAGAGACGCAAGACCTCACGCTATTTGAAAAAGCGCTCAGCACGCTTAAAGTTAAATTTGGCCACGACGAGGAAACGGGGAATATTTTGCTGATGTGCGCCCAATTATGTCGCGATAAAAAGGAGTGGTCCAAGGCCCGCTCCTATATCACCGAGCTTCTCGATTTGAATCCTGGGCACCAGCAACGAGAAGCATTGCTCTACGACACAGCTCTATTGCTATCGCAAGAAGAAAAATGGCAAGAGGCCGCGGCTGCTTTCGAAGCGCTGCTCAAAGAATTCCCACAATACTCCCACTGCCATAACGCCTTGCGACAAATCGTCTTTTGTCGAATGGAAGATGCAAAACGGGCTTCACTTGAGACAGACAAGGTAAAAAAAGAGCAACTTCTCACTGCGCTCAATACCTCGATGAGAGAAAAGCAATCATTCACCTCATTGGAAAGACAAAAGCTCCGTTATCTTCTAGCCAAGACACAATTCGAGCTGGGCAAGTTCGACGAATCGATTGGGAATTTAAGCGAATACGTCAAAGATTTTTCCAAAGATGTGACCTGTGCAGAAGCTTATCTGCTTCTGGCTTATGCTCATCAGAAGATAGAGCGGGACGATATCCATTTCGTCTTAAACGCTGAAAAGGCCCTGGCACTCAATCCTAAATTACAAGGAACAGCTGAACTCCACCTCACTTTGTTTAACACCTACTTAGGGCTGGCTGGGAAAGCCCCTAGCGATGAAAAGAGGGAAATGATCGGAAAGGCTGCCGAACATCTCTTTTTTGCTTTGGACAAACCGGTAAATCGTGAAAATCAACGCTGGCTAGCAAGTTATTACTATGAGCAGTATCAAAATGGAAAAGAGGGAGCGGCCCAGCGCGCCACTTACGTGCTGGAAAAATTACTCGATGTGAAAGAAAATTTATCTACACTTTCAATCGCTCCGCAGGGCCTGGAAAAAGAAGGAGAAACACTTAAGCTCGCAGAACTCTACAGAAAAACAAACCGTTTCAAAGATTGCATCCAACTTCTCGAAGCGTTGAATAAAGAGCAAAAGACCCATTCCGACTTTCAATGGAAATATCAACGGATGGCTCAGTTTGAGCTTGGAAAAGCCTATCTTGCGATAGGAGAGAAAGAAAAAGCGCAAAAAAGCTTTAAAGAGTTGATCTCCTCTTCCTCCCACGTCTCCTCTTATTTTGCTCTTGCTGCAGCTGTCGAAAAAGCCAAATTGGATTTCTCTTTGCTCAAAATGGGGGAGAAATATGAGAACTCTAGCGCTGTCCAGGCGATTTGTAATACTCTAAAAGATCTTCAGATCAAACGGAAGCTTCATTCAGAACCTATCCACTTGGAAGCCGCGCTTTGCTATGTCGAATGCAAATCGGGAATTGCACAGGAGGCTGATAGAAAAAAGCGGGCGATTTTTTTGCTCGAGAAGTTGAAGGAAAACTTTTCCGCATCGGATGACCCCCTCGTCCAACAGTACTTTTCTGCAGCGGCTCAATTTCCAGATAAACAGCGACTTTGCCAGCAGTACCTGACATTTGTCGATCTAGAGATCCAACGCTTAAATGCTGAAGAGGCCCACGATGATCACCTCTTTCATAAAACCCAAGAGAGATTAGATCAGCTTTTGACACAAACGACTGAAGATGCGCTCATTCAACGTATCCTCAAAAGCAAGGCAAAAGTCTTATGAATACGATGGCAATGCCCCTCAAATCGCGCCGACTCCTAGTGAAATGCCTGTGCTTTTCTCTTATCGTCCACCTTGCTCTGTTGACGTTTTTTCATTTCCATCCCTTGATGTTACAAGAGCCTTTTAAATCTCTATTCGGAATGACAGTAGCCACACCCACGTGGCTCGATACGGAGGAAGAAAATAGTGAGGGGCAGCAGAAAAAAAATCAAATGCTCGAAGAGGTCTTTGAACAAATTTTTGTCCACTCTTCCCATTTTCAACAGCCTTACGACCTGATCGAACTGCCAAAAGGGATTGCACTCGCCCCAAATGAAGAAGAAGTTGTTGTGGATATCGCTCGAGATCGCCCCTTGCCCGAACCCTGGTCGAAGAGAGGGGAATTCAACCTCGCTTCTACCTATGAAATCCCTGAGCATATGGAAAATCACCTTCCTATTCTCTTCCTTCCACAAGAAACCCTAATGCCAGTCGCTTCACAACTACAAATCGATCCACAGCCTGCCATCACTGAAATTCCCCCTTTAGACCTCCCCTTTGGATCAGATCAGTATCACGATCTCATCGCCATCAGCGATTTTTCCATCGAGGCCTCCTTTGAAACCGATTATTCACTCAACCTCTCTCCACAGCTCGTCTCTCCAGATAGCTTGAAGATAGATGTTGACCTCAAGCTCAAAACGGATACCAAGCCGCAGGCGGCACAAGTCACAGCGCGCGATTTAAATCTTGAAAATGAAAAGGTCCGTTCCACCCTATTTATTCCTAAATCCTCCTCTCTCTTTGCAGAAAGAAAAATAGCTGCGATCCCAAATTCAGCTCCCGATCTTGAACACTACAATTTTCCTGCGATGGCGATGGCAGCCGAATGGAACAATGATTTCGATGTCGATGTCAGCTTCCTCCCTAATCCTGAAGGGCAAGGGTACATCTTCTCCCTTTCAGTCCGACCTAATTACGATCTCAGCAGCCACAGTCTCAAGCAAAATCTTTATTTTATCCTCGACAGGTCTAATTCAGTTCAGAAACACCGCTTTGCCGTCTTCAAACGAGCTGTTCTCAAAGCCCTTGCAAGCATGCAATACGGCGACACGTTCAATATCATCCTCATCGACAAAAAGCTCGCCACTTTCAGCCCTCAAAATCGACCTGTGAGCATGAAAAACATCCAGGCGGCAGAGGAATTCCTCGATAAACAGGAAGCAGGCGGCCTATTCTCCGCTGGAGAGATCTACCAATCTCTCGAGAAAATTCTCCCCTCTATTCCAGACAACGAAGAGATCCACACAGCCATCTTACTGACAGATGGGAAATCGAGCTTAAGTCACCAGCGGAAGCAAAATGCTTTGAAAAAATGGATTGAGAAAAACCATGGCAAATTGGCCCTTTATGCTGCTGCTGTCGGCCGAGATAACGATCTTCTCACGCTCGACATGCTCTGTTCAATCAGCGGTGGGAAACTCCTCTATTCCGATACACACGCTTCCCTTCCCAGAAAACTCGCAAAACTCATCCTCGATTTAAAAGATCCGATTGCAAAGGATTTGATGGTCACGGCGATCCCCCACAATCCCCATTCGCGCATCGAATTCTATCCCGCAGGCTCCCATTTACCCTCCCTTTATTCCCATCAGCCCTTCATTCTCGTCGGCCAGATCGATGAACCGTGTGCCTTTGACCTTGTGATCCAGGGACGTCATTTGGATGAATGGATCGCGATTAAAAAAAATATCTCCTTTGTCGAAGGGCAAAAAGGGAATAAAGCCCTTGAGATGCAGTGGTTGGCACAACATGCTAATGTCTGCTATGCCAAATTTCTAAATGAAGGGAAACCGAACCATTTAAAAGATGCCAAAGAGATCCTTAAAAAGTCGCGCCAAGAGATCGCATTTGAATGACTTTTCGGATCATTGGAGGATCTTTCCGCAATCGCCCACTCAAATCCCCAAAAGGGGATCAGACACGTCCGACACTTGCCGTCATGCGAAAAGCGGTCTTCGACATTTTACAATCCAAGGTTGAGGGAGCTGCCTTTCTCGATCTTTATGCCGGAACTGGTGCCATGGGACTTGAAGCCTTAAGCCGGGGCGCCTCTCATGCCACTTTTGTCGAGACAGATCGGCCAGCATTAGGCTGCATCGAAGAGAATTGTCGCACTCTTAAGGTTGAGTCCCAATCGACTCTGATGGGATACGATTCTCTCTTAGCTTTAAAAAAATTAGTTAAACAGAGCCGCCGCTTTGATATCGTTTATGCTGATCCCCCTTATACAGCAGCCTCTCGCCTCCATCTGCTTCAAGAGATTCTGACCTTTTTTGATACCCATCCCCTTTTGAATCGAGGCGGAACACTTTTCCTCGAGGAAGCGGCACCCCCAAGCTTGAACACCAAGGGGTTATCTCTCATCCATCTACGCCATGTCGATACTCGATCCTTTTCCCGTTCAGCCTTGCACCAGTTCCAATCAATATAATAAAATTTGTATTTAACAAATAAAGAAAGATTGTTTACATCTATTTAATTTTTAAATTAACATATAAATAATTTTCATTACAACATTTTCTATTTTTATAAGCAAAAACACAATTTTAATTGATTATAAAATTATGACATACTATAATTAAATAGATTTAACTAATAATTGTAATACTATATTTAAAATTAAAGGAAAACATGAGCACTATTAATAATAATTTAAGCCGCTTGCACAATTTTACAATGTTATCAAAGAATACAGCAAGAGGATTGCTCCATTATGCTGCAGCATCGAGCGCATCCTTCCGTAATGACGATTCATGGATAACCCCTTTAAAAATAAATCTGCTTTCCCCTGCAAATAGTCATTTCCCAATTTCCAGCTCCTCATTAAAAGCTCATGAAAAATGTTTCTTCGACAGAAACTCAGGATTAAAAATATCGATCATGAGAGGAGAAAAAGAGGTCCTTATCGCTTTTGGGGCGATGGGATCTGGTGACACTGAAGTTCCATCAGATCAAAGTGAAGAGCTGTCCGCAAAACAATGGCAAACAGCACTGCTCAATCTCTTCGGCGCTACATGCGATATTTATGAAAAGGCAGAGCTCTTTGTCCGAGAGTTCTCTAAGCTGGAACCATTTCGAGATAAAAAAATCGTTATCATCGGACAGTCACTCGGAGGGAGTTTAGCCCAATACGCAGGACTTAAGAACCAACTGATCACCTACTGTTTTAATCCGATCCCTTTAGGTCGCGCCCAAATTCAAAAACTGAATGCCTCCAAAATCACTCAGGAAGACAAGGTCTTTGTGATTTCAGCGGAAGGGGATTACGCGACAAAAATCGCAGAACACACAGCCTTCAAAATCGCCCAATATGTGATCCAGACACCCAAATTATACGGAAAGAAGTTCACGATCCCTTCTGCTTATTCAAGTCAAGACGAGACCCATACTTACTTCATGGGCAGTCTGATGAAGTATCTGGGTTATGATATCAAAACTAGATTGGATTTCATCTTTACACACGAACTCTGCATAGCAAATGATGAAGTGCATTTGAGAGAGGCTATCGATGAACTCGGAGGAATTCTTGAACATCTCACCGATTTAAATAAGTTTTTAACTGAAAACGAACTGGAAAAGTCTTCTGAGAAGTTGAATTTCATAAAAGAAAACAACCCTAATATTTTCAATTACTTATCCTTTATTGTCTGGCTTGCCAATGAAGGTAGGGATTTTGGCGATGCCCATTACGGAGAGCATCGACTTTTAGAGACACCTTCAATTCTGAGCAAGATTAAAGTCAATGGCACACCCTTGCTCGATTCTCTAATCGAGCATTTTAATATTCTCTTCTTTATTCAAAACGCCAAAAAATCGTTCATCGGATTATCGGATAAATCAAAACAGATCTCCCAAGAATTCCTTGCACTCCCTTTTATTTCTGAGACAAAAAAAGAACTTGAACGACAACTGCATACCTTTTCCAAAAGTGGAGAACATCTCGATGGAAAGTCGATCGATCTTCTCAAGGCGTTACATGATGAATGCTTAAGTCAAAATGGATCCCTTCAAAAACAAAAAGAGCTCATCAGCGAAATCTGGCAAAAATATCCCAAGTTGTACTTTGCAATCCTTTTGCTCATCAAAAATCAGCTGAATAATCGAGAACTCGATTTTTCCAAAATTTCCTCATTGTTGAATGTCAAACCAACACTTTTGATCGAAATTTTTAAAGGAAAAAATAAGGGTCTTATCCAATTGATCGAGTGCATGGGGTGTTTGCAAGCGATGCAAACTGCCGTCGATAACCTGGCAAAATTAAAAACAATTTTTCAAGATCATTTGCAATTTTTCCCCGATCTCGAAAGAAGAGTCAAAGGAACTTTAGCGCCTGTTGGGTATGAAGAGTTATTGCAAAAGGTGGAAGAACTGGAAGTTTTCTTCTCTCTGACTAACGACGTCCGTCGTCAGTTAAAGGGTTTTCAGGAAAGGCTTAAAGATCTTCCTGTCAGTTCCAAAAACGGGATCAAACCTGACCGGCTCATTGAAAAAATTTCAGAAGAAAATGGAAATCCTCTTAAACAGATTTTCATGGTCTGTGCCGAGTGCACCAGCGTTGTAAAAGTGGGTGGGCTGGGTGAAGCTGCCCGAGGGATTGCAGATGGTTTAAAATCGAGAGGGCATCAAGTGACTCTCATCATGCCCAAATACGATGTTTTCCCCAATGATGACCGTGCAGGATCTGTCATGAAATCGTTAGAACTTTCTCCTTATACAGTTGAACATACATACGGAGATGTGAAGAAAGTGGACCGGGTATTTTCAGGGAAAATCAAAGACCTCGATCTGCTCTTCATCGAAGATACGCCAATCGACGGTCAAAATACGCCTGATCGCTTTTCTCTAAAAGGCGGTGATCTCTATACAGTCCCGGGCGACATCGACGAAGTGAAAATGAAGGAGCGGTTTGCTTATTTCGGACAAGCTGCAGCTGAACTCATCAGGGAATTGAGGCAGCAGATCGATATTGTATTTTTTCACGACTGGCATGGCGCGCTAGGCATTCCGCTTCTAGCCCGTGAATACACTAGAGAATGGATCGACGGCTCAATTCCTCCCCTTGTCTATGTGTTCCATAACAATGGTTATTTCGCTCAGGGAATGTTAGACGATAAAAAACACCAGTCGATCCTCAGAGATGTAAGATTGCCCCTCCACTATTTCAATACGACAGAACAATCTGTCTCGATCGCCGATCATGTTTGCACAGTTTCTGAAGGCTATGCTCTTGAGGTGCAGGAAAGAGAAGGAAAAGAATTACAATCATCGATGCGTCGCGCAGCGCATAAAGGGGTGTTTTCTGGGATCACGAACGGGTGCAATCTCACCAATTGGAATCCTGAAACGGCAGAGCAACTCATCAATTGGATCGACCCGATGACGGGTGAACACACTCCGATCAACTTTGGAGAGGGAAATGATATCTTAGAGAGCAAAAAACGGGTCAAGGAGCAATTGCAAAATTGGTTGCACCACTACCATCCTGAGATCGTTGAGACATATGGTCTCGATGTGAGAAGAGACAACGTCATCCTCTTTGTCGGCCGCTTTGATTCCTCGCAAAAAGGGATCGACAAGTTCCGACTCGCCATGCGTGTTGCCGCTGAAAAAGGGGCGACCTTTATCGCTATGGGTAGCAAAGAAGATCCTTCAGCGACACAACTTCTGGACGAGCTGGAAAAAGAAGCGATTGCGTTAAAAAATCCAAATAAATGGGGTGGAGCATGGATCATTCGCGGGCTCCCTTTTCAACAAGGATCTGAGGATGGGATCCCAGGGATTGGATATTTGGTCAGAGCAGCGGCCAATCTCAACTTCTGTCCTTCTGAATATGAACCTTGCGGATTAACTCACCTCGAAGGGTTTCCATTTGGGCAATTGACCGTGGCAACTAACTTGGGAGGCTACGCAGATATCATTTGTGAGAAAAAGGAAGACCCTCTGTTCAATGGATTTTTGTTTCCCCGTTTCGACGATTGGAAATCAGATCAGCAAGATCAAGCGATTCAAGCCACAATCCGTTCTGCAATCGATTTCTCGAACCAATTGGATCCAGCGCAGAAAAATGCCTTGTTTCTCCAATTGATCCAAACATCGAAGCAATATAGCTGGACGACTAGCCCAAGCGGCTTGTCTCCTGTTGAAAAATATGAAAAGGTGATGCTCGCTGCGGAGAATCGTTCTAAGATAAGGGGAGCAAGCGAACCGTTACATCCAACTCTTTTTTCAGAACATATTAAAAACATATAACAATAAAAATAAGGAATAAAACCATGTCGATATATATTACAAATGCTAAAGACAGCATTATAAATGGCACTCAAAATTGTCTAGGTTATGCTAAGACCGTTGGTTCTAACATCATCAATTCAAAGACAGTCCAATCCAACGCAGAAAAAATCTCTTTTGTAAGCGGCTACGCGACGATGCGTCTTAGCCAAAGTCTATTTGGTAAGAAACAGCTGGCTATTCCCACAGTTGCCCAAAATAATCTCATCGATGGGACGCACGAGGTTTTAGATAAGATCATCGGCTTTGGAAGTTCAACGATTGTAGAGAATTTAATTGCACCTATTCTCGACATTGTGGAGCCCCTTCAAAAAGGATTCTCCACAGACAATACGGCTGCTGAAGAATTAGTCTCCAAATACTCATTTCCTCAGCAAATTTTGGAAGCGAGATTTAAAGATTTTCGCAACTTCATCTTAGAAAGTCGATTGCATATCCCCATGGGTTATTTTAACCATCTTGCTTTATATGATCCTCAAGCGGATGAGATCCTGATACTCGTCAGTGGTCATTATGTTCGCTCCAAAGATATCATTGAAAATTTCAGGTTGGAAAATCGAGCAGCTGCAGAACGATTTTTTCTACCCCCATTCATCGTTGAAAGAGGATCGAATGAGAGATTTTCTTACTTCGACAATGGATTGACCAAAAACGATGTCGAAAAAGATATTCGCCCCTACAAGATACTGCCAAAACACGAAAGACCGCTGAAACCCACGATCAAATTCGAATTCTGCATCGATTCTCCACTTGAAGCTCCAGAAGATGCTGCTAATTTCGTCTACCATACTTGGTGTGAAATCGTTGAGCCAACCGGTGAATGCTATAGTTTTGGATTATTTGGCAGAGGGATTGTGCAATGCCCCGACCCTTCCATATTTCGCAAAGAGGGTGTAAGGTCTATCCCGTTTGAAATCACACAAACTGACATATCCAATATCTTCGATAAGATCGGAGAGCTTAGGAGAAGCATAGAAGGAAACTACCATTTCACAAAATGGAATTGCGCTACTTTAATGAAGGAGATCGCTTCTGTAATTAATATCAATATTTCAGATAAAGACAAATTTAAAGTCTTTGATACCATCATACTTCGAGTAAAAATGTATGCGATATCTTCTATCCTTGCAAATCTATTAAGAGATCCTGATATCACCTCAAAAATAGGGTGTGTTCAAGAGCTTGCTAATCTTAAGGGACATTTTGATCATTTCCCTGCGATTATAAAAGACTTGATCTTGAACCTTCCTCTGGAGAAAATTCTTCAGTCGATTTCCATCCCCGACTCTTTAGACTATAGAAAAGAGTTGGACTACATCTGCATACAATTGAAAAATTTGATAGAAAAAATGGATTTAGAGAAAATCTCTAAACTCATCGATTGGACAAATCCCGTTTCTCCCTCTGAGATCAAAGAACTTTGCCGTTCGACACTCACCGGTTCTGTAAAAGAACTCACCTATAAAATTTACAATCTGTTCGATAGCCTCGTGATAAACTATTACGAGTATGAACTAGGTTCACCTGGTTTTGTCCATGATCGTTTAAAACAAGTAGAATTCGATCGTAACAAAGTAGCATTCAATCGGGACAGACGTAGCTATATAACAATCATATAAAAGGAATAATTTATGTCTTTAAATTTAAATTGGATGCCCAATCTACCGATGCCATCCCTTCCAGCTGGACTGCAAGATGGAATCGCAAAATTAACTGCATCCGCAGCGACGAATATTCTTGAATTTGAAAAAAAAGAAATCGCCCTCGAGCGACATCCCTTACAAACGGTTTATCACCTCGTTAGGGTAGCAAAACAGGGAGAGGAGATTCCCGATTTTCAAAAAACGTTAAAGGCCGTTCCTAAAAAATTGCGCAATGCCATTTTCTACGAGGTCTGGTTTCAGTCGACTGATCCTCGTAAAGGAGGCCACAAGTGGGGAAAATATCATGCTTTAGATGATCATTCTCTCTTTCTCAATGCGACTAAATCGGTCATTGATAAAACTTTACATGATCGGCCCCAAGGTGCAAAAAATGAGATCTTTGGCTCGATTTACCGAATGGCAGGACAACCTCCGACGTTCGACACAAAATGGGGCGAGAACCATGCTTCAGGCGATACTGAGCGGTTAATCCGCGCACTTCACCGTCACCATTGCCTGGAAATTCCTGGAAAGGAAGTCTCTGTCTATTCCAATCCTGACATGAAGAACACCACACCTTCTTGCTGTTTCCATTTGTATCGCAAAGAGCTCGATCGGGGTCAAATTGGATTCCAGAATGGAATGAACGCCTCCTTAGAACATGCCAAAGCAGATGCCATTCGGATCTCCAATGATTCTGCCCGAGGATACAACATTCACTCTACTTACAGCTCCACATTTGGCCTAAAAGGGGACTTTTCTTCAGCTCTATTGGGACAGGGCGGGATAATCACTCCTGCAGTTATCCAGCTGCTAGACCAATGGCAAGATTTTGCTGAAACACATGAAAATCAACACCTTTTACAGATTTGCTATAGCCGTGGATGTATTGAAGTGCATAATGCGCTCGTAGAGGCGCCAAAAGAACTCCAGCAAAGAATCATCGTGATCGCCATTGGACCTGCCACCCTCATCCCACCCGAGCTCGCCTACAAGGCCATTAACCTGGTGATCCCCGCAGATCCGGTCGTAAAGGTAGCCACTAATCGACACCTCCTAGACACCCCAAGCACTAGATTCCTCAAGGAACACAACGACACTAAAAATCATCATGATCTACATGGATCCAGTTATCGAGAGCAACTATGCACAATGATCGATTGTTATATCCATATAAATGACATTTAAAATTTAGGTAGTCCTAAAAATTAAACAGGATGGGCAGGATGGACAGGATAAAAGAAAAAGCAGCAAAGCTGCTTCTCCCAAATCCTGATCATCCTGCCCATCCTGTTTAATTTTTTGTCCTGTTTTTCGGGATTATACCGAAAATGATTCAAAAATTGGCCTGGGGCTGCGTCAAAGCCCCGGGGTTCGATCGATCGCAAGTCGGTTCATATTTCTAATATTGACCGACTTGCGATCGTCGAACCGCGGGAGCTTTCACGCAGCCCCAGGCCAGCTTTTGAATCATTTTCGGTATTATTTTGAGCCGATTTTTTTCCCTTTGTCAAATCGGGATTCAGTGACTTTGCCGTCCTTATCGAAGCTCTTTTTAATCCCGTGTAATTCATCGTCGACAAAAGTTTGCAAGAGGTAGGTTTTGCCATCATCGTAATACTTATTGAATTTGCCGTGCCGCTTGCCCTCTTTTGTACTCTCCTTCAAAAGTTAAAATCCCCTGGTCATTCCATTCCTGATACAGTCCATGGATATTCTCATTTTTATAAGGGATGCTCTTAGCGAGTTTGCCATTTTCGTAATAGGTCTTCTCTTCTCCTTCTCTTTGGTCATCGACAAAGTCGACTTCGACAAAAAGCTTGCCATCGGGAAAATACTGGAGCGAAGGACCATTGCGCTTATCCCCATGGAATTCGATCGACATCAATGTTTGTCCTTTGGCAGATAAGATCTTTGCAACCCCTTCCCTGACGCCTTGGACATAAGGAGTCGTCGCGATTTTGACGCCGGCTTCGTTGTATTCAACCGCTTCTCCTTCTGTGATGTCATTGATGAAGTTCACTTCAAGAGCTTTCACTTTGCCAAAATACTCATGAGCAGGATAAAACACCTGATGGACACCTTCCCGCCGATTCTCCTTGTAATGGTAAATGATCTCTTTTCCATCACGAGCTCTTTCAAAGAAACGGCCACTTAGCTTACCATTTTCATAAGAGGCCTCTTCCAAGAGATTGCCTTGTTGATCCCACATCGCTTTGACACCGTGGAGTTCTCCTTTATCGTAAGAGATCGATGTTTGAATGGTTCCGCTGGGATAATAGGTCTTTTGTTCTCCTTGTAACTGTCCTTCAGCGTTATAGATGAAATGGCGGGCAAGTTGAAGGATTGTTTTTTTGGAAGGAGGTTCTGTGAAGGTCTCTTTTTGAAGATCTTCCCTTGAGTAGTATTCCTTTTGTTCACCAATGGGAACCCCAGCTCGAAATGTTTTGACCGAGCCAAGCGCCCCATCTTCATACCAGGTTTTCACCTCCCCATCGAGCCGATCTTCTTTATAATGCGCGACAGCTTTTAACTGACCGTTGGGGTAGTATTCCTCATCTTTTCCATGTCGCTTGCCATTTTCAAATTGGACGACTTCTCTGAGTTGATTCGCCCCATACCACACTTTAGCAGAACCTACGGGCACCCCATTTTCATAGCTGACATCCATAACGAGTTCATTGGCTTCATTCCATTGTTTATGAATCCCTTCCTTTTTACCAACTACAAAATCCCCACGGAAACGTAGAATTCCATTGGCGTGCCACTCTTTACGCGACCCATCAAGCACATTATCGACATAGACCTCTTCAAGTTTCAAAGATCCATTATCATACCACTCTTGGCAAAGACCGTTTTTCATCCCTTCTTTCAATCCAATATGAGCTGCCTTTTGTCCATCTTCATACCACTCTTCAAAAAGCCTGTCTTTGATGTTATTGCTATAATACGCTTTCACTTTCAACTGACCGTTCTGATAAAATTCTTTCTGCTCCCCATCAAAATGACCATCACTATAATTGAAATCGACATGAGGAGTGCCGTCAGGGAACCACTGACGGAAAGCGCCTTGGCGCTTATTATCGATGAGTAGATACTCTGCGACTTTAATCCCTTCTGGAGTGAATTCCTGGATGGGGGAGAGGAGCCTTCCCTCTTTATCGTAATTGGCCAGATAGACCAGGGTCCCATTTTCTGCATTGCGCCAATGTTTGCCAAAAGGAATCCCTTCTTTATGCTCTCCTTCTCCGATCGATTTTCCGCTGGCGTTAAAAAATTGTTCCTTTCCTTGCTTTTTTCCATTTTTATATTGGACTTTGTACGCTTCTTTCCCATTAGGATGGTAGCGAAGATGGATGCCTATTGGCTGTCCTTGATTGAAATCTTGCACCTCCTGGATCGAACGGTCCTCTGCATAAATGACAAGCGCAGGATTTTTCCCATCGGAATGGAGCACACCATTCTGATAGCGTAAGTTAGCTTTCAAAATTCCACTTGGATACCATTCCATCGCATTGCCCTGGGGGACTCCATTTTCATAAGGAATGAGCGCTGCGCGATTGCCTTTAGGATGGTATTTGATCAATTCGTCGACAATTTTTCCATTTTCAAAAGTTACCTCTTCTGCCTTGGAGCCATCTTCGAAATAGGAAACCATCTGTCCATGCCGCTCTCCTTGTTTAAACGTACAATGCCCATGCGGCTTTCCATCGGAAAAAAAGAGTTTCATCTCACCATGAGGAACCCCTCGATCGTAGAATGCGATCTTTTCTGCTTGCCCATTCGGGAAACAAGAAAGACTCATCCCATGGGGAACAATCGTCGACTGCCATTCTTTAGCTCCAGGAGAATCTTCTGGAACCACGATCAAATCCATCTCAGTTTTAATCTGCCCATTCGGATAAAAAAGGACTTGCTTGACCGGGGCCTCATTAGCATCGCCGATCTGCTCGTAAAAGAGAACCCGTTGAGGCTGTCCTCCTTCAGGATAGTTTTCCAAGACTTTAGGACGCCAATGAGGTTGCCTCTGTCTTAACCCTGGAGCGACAGGCTTCACCGATTCCGTCGAAGCCCACCCCAACGACAAGCCAAAACAAAAGACCATGATGATCCATATTTTCGAACGCATAAAGCCCCTTAAGAAAGATTTTTTTCCAGCATACCCGATCCCTTCTTATCCGACAAGAAAGGTAAAAATTTTTATAGATTGTTGCCTTGCCGCTCTTCAACGGCCTTGACTCTTTCAATCTAAAGAAGATTCCATGCACCAGAACTATAAGGAGTATCAAACCAAACTGTTAAATTTTATTTGTAAACTTCGATCGGTTTGTCGGCGCAGACAAAGTGATGAAGTGATCCCGTTGCCCACGGCCTAATTTGGGAACCGCATAAGCGGGCACAGTATAGATAATGTGGAAGTATTTTTGAAGTATGCTCATGATTCATTTTAGAGTCTGTCTGCGATCTGGGTTATTTTGATTTTTGATGGATTTTGCTTTTGGCTTTGATTCGGTTCCGCTGGACATAGTTAAATTAACTAGGCCAAGGAATCGAATCAAAGCCAAAAGCAAAAGGCGCGAAAAGCAAACAACCCAGATCGGAGACAGACTCTTAGTCTCTAAAAATATTGCGAAATTCAATTTTTTCACCGCAAATAACAAACGCAATATTGTTCACCCCTTTGGTGTTTTGCAATAGAGTTTGATAGTATTCTTCATACTCTTCGGCCGGCGTATTTTCTTCCGGCCTTTTAAGCCCTAGAAAAGTCAGGTCGGCATTTTGAGAATGTGTTTCAAAGTTAGCGAAAAAATTTTCATTCGGGTCGAGAATAGGGGAGAATTCTAAATTGTTAATTCGAAGTTCAGAGCGATACGTATCAAACTGCTGATAAAGCTTTGTCTGATACGATTCGTCCTTAGCAATCATCTTAATACAAATTTTGGAATTCGACCAAAGTTTGCTTTGTTGCAATATGTAAGCAAGGGCTAGACCAAACTCAAAATTACCTGGATATTTGCCTCGCCACCAAAGATTAATTTGTTTGTTTTTTCGACTTGGATCTGTAAATAAGTAATCCTTATTTGAGTCGTCTTTGAGAATGACGATGTTTTTGTGTTGTGAATAGATATCTAATAGAAGTTGGACAAAGAAGTTTTTTTCATATTGAGTTGGATGTCTCATCACAATCGTATTGGGTTTCAACAATCCAAATCCATAATTTCGGATGGTTTGTCCAAATGAGAGGGAGGGGTGAGGGGCATTGTTGATGTGAATGTGAGAGGGGATTTTGAATCCTTTTAAATCTATTTTAAGATTATCTCTTGCTTCGTTGATTTTTTGGCCGGATGGTGCATGGGCGCTAAATGTTAAAAAGCCTTTGCCTTGATTTAAGGCATGAGTAAAATAGGCTAGATTTTTTTCCACTTTTGATTCTTCAAATAGGGCGAGAATATGGGGTCTCCAACTTTTTGCGCTCACTTCTACGTTGCTTAGTTTAATGGTTCCTTGATGAACAAAGAAAGAGAGAATGCTATATTTCAAATCATCCCAATTCGCTTGAATTTTTCTTTTGCCTGTCCAGGAGCAAAACACCGCAACTGCTGTAATTACAAGAAATGCAGCTCCAGGGGCAATCATAAACATAGCGATCAAGCATCCGATCGTGCCGATCAGCGAAATGAGCCAATGCACTTGAATTGAAGGACGCCAGCTTGGATTTTTCATCAATGATTCAAAACAGGCGATAAAATTGATGAGTCCGTAAGAAACCAGGCAAGACATAGTAAGCATGGGAATGATTTGATCTATCTCCGTTCCTAACGTGACAATCATCCCGAGAGCAAAGACAGTAATCGTGGCGATTCTCGGTTGATTGGTCTCTCCATGCCCCTTTGATAAGAAACGGGGTAAAATTCCATCTTTGGCCACCGCCTGTATCACTCTAGGGCTTCCTAAAATTACACCCAGAGCACTGGAAAGTGTCGCCGCCCAAATGCCCATGATGATTAAGAATCCTGCTTTCGATGTGTAGTAAAGAATAAAAGGGTACGATCTCAGCAGTTCAGAAGGAACGAATGAGGATAGGAAAATGGCAATTCCAAGATATATGCAGTAGACAACGCTCACAGCTATCAGAGTTCCTATTGGAATAGAGCGAGAAGGGGAGCGCAAATCTCCAGACATTGACATTCCGCTTTCAATACCTGTCATTCCAGGGAAAAACATCGCAAACGCGCCCCAAAATGTTAGGGTAGGCCCGATGAAATTAGGTTGCAGGTTCACTAATTGATCTCCATCGCCAAAAAAAATTGCAACAATGGAGGTGACTAATATGATGAAAATGAAGATTTGGGTTTTTATTGCAAAGTTTGTCGATATATAAGAAATGAGGAATAAAGTAGTTAGTGTAAGGACTTTGATGACAGGCAAGGAGATAGCTGGGAAAAATTCGTTAATGGAAAGAGAAAAACCCGTTACGCAAAGGGAAATAGAACATAATTGAGAGAGGCTGTTTACAATACCAATCGCCCCACCAAATTCAATTCCTAAAGATCGGGAGATGAGATAATATGCCCCGCCCCCATTCATCTTCATATTGGAGACGATCCCAGATAAAGAAAGACCTGTAATTAGGAGCAAGAGGGCGGACAAAGTGATGATGATCGACATTTGAAAAATCCCTACATGGCCTGTAACAAGTCCTAGGCGTAAAAATAATATGACACCAATCATTTGAAGAATATTGGGTATGACAACCCCTTCAATAGTCCCAAGTTTTCCATCTAAATTTTTTTTAAACATTATTCCTTTTGGCTTCCGATCCCGACCATTTTGCCGGCGCCGGTAAAATGGTTTTGCGGGTTGTTCCCAGATTGCTTGCAAGACTCTATAGCTTTTTTGATTGCATTCTCAAATCGGCGCCATTGAGAATACCCCAGGCAAGGTTGCAGGTCGCGGGCACTCCAATACTCTATGCCATGTCGATTGTATTTTTTCAGAGACTCAAAAGATAAATCGGGTGGTATCAGCGAGGAAGCGTTAGATTGATCCATACCATTTACCCTAGCTATTTTATTCATCAACATGTCGGTAAAAATTTTAATTCTTTCATCGAGTTTTCGACAATCAAAATTTCTGAATTTGACTATTTAACGCCTAGTCTAACTTGATTCTAAACCTAGACTAAAAATCGAATTGAAGTCCTGCGCGAATCCCATGAAAACTTAAGTTTCCCTGGCTTCGGATGGGGACGCTAGAAATCGTATCTTGACCTCGGAAGTAGAAAGTATAAAAGAGTTCATTTTGGCTTAGCCATTGGGTTAACTCATAAGCAGCGCGGATACGTAAACGGTAACGTTCCCGTCGGAAAAATGTATCCCAGCCTAATCCTATCGCTTCTTCGAAACTGAGACGAACCCTCCAGAGATGTTCAGACGCTTTGAAGTTAAGCGGCATAGGAGGAATGTCCCCTTCTCCTAGTCCTTGGTCATGTAGATTTTTCATGTGCACTCTAAATTTTCCATACAGGATATTCCCGGCAATCTGGGAAAAAATATGCCAATTCTTACTCAAAAGGCACATGAATTCTGTACCGCCTCTTAATCCAAATCCGCTGAAATCATTTTTGCCTTTAAAAGTTACCTCTCTTTTAAAAGGGGGAGCGCTTTCTGCCAGGATGAATACGCTGTCATATTTGGCTTTATAGTGTTGATCTATCCATGCTGCACGCAGGCCGAAGTAAGGATTTATAATGAATCGTTTGCTAAGAAAAATGTTCCTTCCGAAGTCTAGATCCAAAGTGTCATAATGGACGTGCCAATGTGCCGATGCTTTGGAAGCTCCAGATCTTAATTCAAACAACAGATTTACCCATGGAGAGATAATCGTATCTACGTTGCCAACCTGGGACTCTATCCCTTTGGCTGACGATGATCCATGAGCATGATTGTGAATATGTGTCCAATTTAAATTGAGTGCCCAACAATCGAAGTGGTCAAAGGCATACCCAACTCCTAAACGAAAGCCAGGATCCCATTCGAAATGAAGATCGAGCAATTTTGTTTTTGTCGTCGAAGATTCGCCTATGATGGGAGTGGCTTTCATTTTTGTGCCATATTCTAAGCCATCCTCATCCGCTTTCCAGTACAGAAAGTCGACGTGCGCATTAAACTTTCTACATGGCTCTACAAAAGATCCTCGGGTGTTTTCTTCATAACGCACATTCTCATTTCTAGTGGTTTCTGTATTAGACCCAGACGTCCCTATTTGCGAGTTTCCGTTCGGAGCATTCGAGTGCCGAAAGTCTACATACTCACTAAACTTTTTACCTGGCTCTGCAAGAGATCCGTGGAGTTCTTCATTCAGTAAGAGGGTAACTGCAAAGAGCGATAATCCTTTGCTAATCCATTTGATTTGATACAGTTGTTTGTTTGCTTTCAAAATGGCTCCGGGTTAGCGGTTTTTTAAAAGCCATTTTATAGATTGAGTCAAAACTAACAACTTAATTTTTTGATGCCAGATAAAATGCTTATTGGGAAACAGGGGAGAAAAATTGGGCCTAAAGCAGATCGCTTTAGGCCGAGTATTGGATCTCTAGAGATTACCTCTGCATCCAGAATGCCAACCAGCAAAGGCCAAATCCCCAAACGAGTGGGATGATCCCTTTGATCTTGACCCAGCCTGGATCTTTCATAGAGAGCTTATGCAGCATATGAGGCAGGAAGAGTGCCATGATGCCGCGCACTAACATAACCCATCCTAATAACGTGACGAGTATAGGGAGTCCCCATAGCCACAAGTTGTATTCGCTTAATATTGTCAGACCGACCAACATGTTGAAAACGCCCATACAATATTGGACCGCAGGAGTATTTTTGCAGGATGTACACACTTTCACCATGTTTTCATGATAAAATAACATCCAGATTCCCAAGATCATCAATAAGGGGCCGAAAATGCTGGCCAACCACATTGCATTTTGCATTTTGCCTCCAAAAGGTTAGATAAAACACTTATTCTAACATTAAAGATTAAACAAATTATTTGTCAATAGATAGGTATACCGAAACAACTTGAAAAATCGGGAATATGCCAAGGAGGCGCCCTGAATTTGAACCAGGCGAAGCCGGCGCCGAAGCAGCTTAACTTGAATAAGTTGAGCGATGGAGGCGGGTTCAAATTCAGTGGCTGCCCGACGCAGGCAGAAACCGATTTTTCAGGTTGTTTCGGTATATAATTTAATCTTTTTTCTGTTTTTCATAGAGGCCCATTAGTTGAGCTTTAGTAATGATATGGTCCTCCATCGCTTGTTCTACATCTTTTTTAGTGGCGCCTTTGGGGAGGTTGAGTAGATCGGAGTTCAAGGCGTATAGCTTGAAAAAATATCTGTGTTCCCGATCGGGAGGGCAGGGGCCGACATAGATCAAGCTGCCATTCGTATTCCTCCCTGGCGTCCCTTGGGGCTGAGAATTTTCAGCGATGTCTGTCGTAGAAGTGGGAATATTGAAGACTATCCAATGGTCATACATTTTTTCTTTGCGAACGTATTCGGGCACATCGGGGTCATCCATGATTAAAACAAGTGTTTTTGCATTAGGGGGAACCCCACTGATGTGGAGTGCAGGATTGATATTCTGACCTTCACATGTGTATTTAGGGGGGATCTTGCCCCCTTCGATAAAGGCTGGACTTGTCAATGTCATCATCTGACCACCTGCTGTGTAGTAATCATTTACTTGAGTATAGCTGGAATTTGTTGTTTTGCAAGGGGTGGCTTGCGATAAGAAAATTTGAGCAGCCCACCATATTGCAGATCGAGCCAAAGGGTCTTGCTATCCTCTTCGAGCGTTTGAAAAAATGTGAGAACCCCGCGGGGCTCGATACAGCCAGAGAAAATATTGAAATGGAGCTTTGTGATTTTCTTTTCTTTGAATCGGATCGCAGCGCTATGAGTTAAACTCTTTTTTTCCTGATTCAGCTGTCGGGTTGTCAACGGCTCATCGGTTGAAAACCGGTAATAGAACTTCTCCTTTTCTTTATAGAGATCGAAGTCGATATCGGTTTGGTAGGTTGCAGCGAGGAGTTGGGCTTCTTGCAAAGCGATGAATAGATGAGAAACTTCACTTTCAAAACGGTGGCTATCGATGAGTCCTTTGATATGGATGGCCGAGAAAGTGCCGATCAGGCTCAAGATCAAGATGGCAATCACCATCTCGAGCAGCGTAAATGGGCGAACTCTCTTTGCGGATGGCCTATTCATTGGTCTTCAGCTACGCTCAGTGCCTGACTGGCTTTTGGTTTCTTTTTACGCTCGTAGTCGTTGAGCCTTTTGGAGGTGACAACGATATCGTCACCGCTCTTTCCATATGGCTTAACCTCAAATTCATGACCCCAGCCATCTCTTAGAAATTTGGTGCCATCTTTCACTAATCCTGATTCGTCGAGGTAGGCTGCCCGGTTCTGGATCACCTCTTCGATCGGCGTTCCACGAGCCACTTCAAGCATAAGAATGTCCTGGATCTGTTCGATGGCTTGACGCGATTTGAAGGCGCGCCCTGCGTCGAGACTCCCCTTCATATTGACACCGACCACACTGCCGATGATCCCGATCAGAACGATCACGATCATGATCTCGAGAAGAGTCAAAGTCCTTTTTTTTCTGCGAATACCCAAGTGAGCTGAAAAATTGGGAATTTGGCAATCCCATCGCTTCAATTTTTTGAGCATCGAAGCAGGCCATGTGGAAACACATGGCCGATGGAGAGGATCAAAAGGAGATCGTTTAAAACGATCTCCGTAAAGTGAAGATGATGGGGCAGCCAAAAACCAATTTTTCAGTTTACTTGGGTATATATAGATCATAAGATCCTCCTATTTAGTTTGCAATGAATGAACTGACGTCGGTAAGTGGAAGCAAAATCGAGAGAACCACGAGACCGACGATAGCGCCTAAACCGATTAATAAAGCGGGTTGAAGGAAAGTGGTGAGCTGGGCAAGATGCTTTTCCATCTCTTCATCGTAAATTTCAGCGAGATTGAAAAAGGCATCCTCCATCTTTCCCGTTTCTTCTGCCAAAGCGAGCATCCGAAGGACAAGGGGTGGCAGAATCGACGACCCTTTAAAGGCGTTGCTAATCCTCTCTCCTTGCCCAACACGTTTTTCAGCATCGATGATCACTTCTTCGATGAGGGGGCTCTTGACGACGCTTCGCGATAAAAAAAGGGCTTCCAGCAAAGGGACGCCTCCAGAAAGGAGCATGGCAAGAGAGCGGCAAAATCGGACAAGGGCGGAATGGAGGAGCAATGTTTTGATCAAAGGGAATCTCAATGCAAGCGCATAGAGAAGCCGTTGACACCTTCGACTACGGATCGAAAAGATGATCCCACTTATAAAAAGCAGTAATGTGGTTATTAGTAAAGTCACGTTGCCATTTGCCCAATTGCTGATAGAGAGCACCATTGCTGTGATCGGGTGAAGGGGCCTCCCTTCCAAGAGTTCCTTCATCGAGGGAACGACAAAGAACAAAAGTCCGCAGATGATGAAAAAGGAAAATAGGGCTAGAAAAGTGGGATAGGTCAGGGCAGAAGAGAGTTGCTTTTTCAATTTTTGCTGACGTGAGATCAATTGGGCGAGTTGATCAAAGACAGCAACGAGGTTGCCGCTCTGTTCAGCCACTTGCACCATGGAGAGGTAAATCCGGTCAAAGGTCGCAGGATAACATTTTAAAACAGTTGAAAAAGCCACCCCTTCCTTGAGATGGTCGCAAAGGTCGAGAAATAGAGGATGGGCCTTGTGTTGACGATATTTTTCTTCGATCGTGAGTAGACTTTCATAAAGAGGGAGGCCTGCTTTGAGAAGCTGCGCCAATTCCCGCGTAAAGGAAAGCAAAAGAGGTTTAGGAAGGAAGAGTTGATCCCGTTTGGTTTGAAGGGGGACGATGATTGTGACGAGAATTTGCTGTTTGCGAAGGCGATCTTTTGCGACGAGGAGAGAATCGGCATCGATGACTCCTTTCGTCGTTTTTCCTGCAAGACCGACAGCGCTGTACCTATAAAGGGGCATTTTATAACCTCATCATTCATCACAACCACGGGTGACACGGAGCACTTCGCTCGATGCCGTAAGCCCTTGGATAACTAAAAAAGCCCCTTCTTGGCGCAAGGCAGTCATCCCTCCCGTAAAAGCGACTCTATGCAATTCGAGAGCGTCGGGACTGAGTAAAAGTTGCCGTTTGATCGCGGATGAGACCGCCATTAATTCATAAATCCCATGACGACCTTTAAATCCAGAACCAAAGCAATGGGCACACCCTTCTCCTTTGAACAATCGACCTTCTGTGAGCATCTCCCGGGCGATCCCTAACTCTTTCAACTCTTGATCGGAGGGAGTATAACTCATGCGGCAAAAAGGGCAAATGAGACGGACAAGCCGTTGAGCTAAGACTCCGGCGACCGAAGAGGTCAAGAGGTAGGGTTCAATCCCCATATCGACGAGCCGAGTGAGCGCAGAAGGAGCATCATTCGTATGCAGTGTGCTCAAAACGAGGTGGCCAGTCAGGGATGCCTGGATGGCGATCTCGGCAGTCTCTCTGTCGCGGATCTCCCCGATCATGATCACATCGGGATCTTGGCGAAGAATATGGCGCAACCCTGTCGCAAAAGTGAGATGGATCTTGGGATTGACCCCAATTTGAGCCATTCCCTGCAGTTTATATTCGACAGGATCCTCGATGGTCATGATATTCATCTCAGAGTTATTGATCTCTGAGAGGGCGCTATAAAGTGTCGTTGTCTTACCGCTGCCGGTCGGGCCTGTGACGAGGACGATCCCTTCGCTCAAATTGATCAGCTTGATTAAAGCCGCAAGCATCTCAGGACGCATCCCAATCCTGTTCAGACCTAACAAAACATTTCCCTTATCGAGAATACGCAGCACGATCCGTTCACCAAAGACAACGGGAACAGTACTGACGCGGAAATCGATTTGACGTCCCCCCATACTCAATTTGATCCTCCCATCTTGTGGTAAACGGTGCTCGGCGATATCGAGCCGGGCCATCACTTTTATCCGCGTGATGAGCTGGGATTGAAATTCTTTGGGAGGAGCATGCCGTTGTTGGAGGACACCATCGATCCGATAACGAACGCCAAGCCCACTTTCAAGAGGCTCGAAATGGATGTCTGAAGCCCCTTGCTGGATCGCTTCAGTAAGCATGACATTGAGCATCCGAATGACAGGCGATTCTGTATTTTTTTCTAGCAGATCGTACCCTTCTTCCTCGCTTGCATCCATTGCATTGGGATCCTGCTGTAAGCTAGCGATGTATTCAGAAGCTTCGTTATCCTTTTGATGGTAACAAAGTTCGATCGCCTCCTCGAGGGCAGCTTTAGAGGCAAGCACCTCGCGGATCTCGCAATGGGTCAAACAGCGCACCTCTTCGAGGGTTTCCAGATCAAAGGGATGGGTCATCGCGATGAGGAGGACATCTTCCTTCTCTTCCAGGGGAAGGAGAAGGTGAGATTTTGCAAAAGAATAGGGGAGCGGTGTGATCTTTTCTTTAACATAGGGAAATTCAGACAGGTCGGTGAAGTAGGAGAGGTTGAACCGCTTAGCGACCTCTTCCCCATCCCCCGTACTCTTTTGGGGCTGAGGTTTAGAGAGGGGAGAACTTTGCAAGAGGGGAGCAGGAGCTCTTTTGAGTTTGAGGACTTTGATCAGTTCATCGAGCAATTCTCTGATTTTAGAGGAGGGGGCTGAATTAGACATTGCTATTACCGAACAAAGCTTTAAAACTGTTTTGAAAATATTTTTTCCGTTCTTTTTCCAGGGCTTCAACGACCCGCTCGAGATATTCAGGAATATCGCCAGGACGCTTTTTGACCTCCTCATTCCGAATCTGAATCAATTGTTCTTCAGGATCGAAAACAATTGTCGGAGTGATGAAGATGAACATTTCCGTATTATTATTTGTGAGCTTCATCGAGCCGAAAAGCTTGCCTAAACCAGGAATATCTCCGAGGAAAGGAATTTTTTCCTCATTATCCTGGGATGATTTGCGGCGAAGTCCCCCTAAGATCACTGTTTGTCCATCCAAAACGCGCACTTCGTTTTCGATATGGCGCCGGTCAACGAGGGGACGATCGTCGACGTGATGATGTTTTGTCGTATCAAAGGTCACATTTGTTTGGAGTGTGACAAATCCTTTACCGTCAGAAAGTTCATCGTCGCGATCGGGAAGATGGACGGTCGGAGTCATGATGATGGTGATCCCGAATTGGGCACGGGAAAATGACTTTTCAAAAGCGATCCCCTTATTCGTATCGACTGGGGCAGCCCCATTGTTGATCGAAATCTCTTCCACAATAGAGATGGTCGCCGGTGTCTGATTCACAGTGATGACAGAGGGAGCAGCATGAAGCTGGATATCTTCTTGCGACATCAAAAAGCTCATAGCGAGATCGTAAGCGGGAAAATGTTTAGAGTGATGCCCGTGAAGCAAATATTCCAGTACGCCACGGCCCGTCGGAGCTACACTAGAGGTATATCTTATCCCATTTTTCTTGGAGCCCAGCTTAAGCAAATTGATGCCATAACTATTTTCATTTTTAATCCGCTTTTCAAAGAGCATCACTTCGATCTGGACCATTTTTTTGGGGACATCGAGCTTACGGAGCAGCTCCTTGATTTTGATTAGAGCGTCGCGCCGGACAACCATGAGCAGGTTTCCTGTTTTGGGGTCGGAGATAAAATGGTCAGATCCTTGTTCCACGTCAATGGAAGCGGTGCTACCTGCTTTTAGCGGCGGCGGAGCAACGACCAAAGGGGGTGTTGGAGGGAATCCATCAGGGGGTGTTTTAAATTGGGGGCCTTGCGAGGCGAAGGTGAGATCGAGTTCTTTATTCGCTTCAGTGGAAGCTAATAAAAGGGAATTGTAGACCTTTTCAAGCACTTTGGCAAGATCGTCAGGGTTGGAGTGACGGCATTGGTATAAATAGACCGTCATTTCGGCAGGATCTTGCAGTTGCTCTTCCGTCTCCTTGATGATCTTTTCACCCCGATCGACCACTTCTTCCTGGCCGATCAAAATCAGTGCATTGCCTTGAGCGAGCGCAAAGATATTGAGCCCTTCTTGCTCCGTTTTGCCAAAAGGGGGACGATTTTTTTCGATCGCTTCCCCAAAGAAGGACTGAAGAATTTTTTCCATCTCCTTGACTGCCATTTTACTGACTGTAACAACACGAGAGACCTTCCCTTGGGCATTTTGCCAAACAGTGTTGTAAAGCTCGAGGAGCTTAACGACCTCTTCCTTGCTTGCAACAATCGCAATCTTGGGTCCAATCTGATAGATGAATGTCTGTTTTGCGTCTGCGAATCGCTCAAAAAATTGAAATGAACTCTTGACCTGTTCAACGGGAGGATTAAAAACGTAGAAGAGACGAGTGCGGTCGGGGATCCCTTGCAATTCCTGGGGAGAAGATGCGATGGCCTGAATGGCTGAAGGGTCTTGTTTTAAGATGTAAAGCTGCCTTACATAGGTATTGACCTTTTTAATCCCAATGCCATTGTGAGCGAGGATGATTTCAAGCATTTCGCTCCACGATTCACGAGGAATTGGGATATTGGAATGCATATTCAGCTTTAAAGCTGCCATCTCAGGAGGGACAATGAAGAGATAGTCGAGTGCGCCGTATTCCATGACGAGTTGTGCCAGTGTCGTCTCTTCCTGGTCCCAAAGGGCATATCCCTCTTCTCCCCGTTTAGAATCCTCAATAGCGGTATCGTACCATCGGAGTTCCAAAGAGTGGATTTGCTCTTTAAGCGCATTGACTTGTTCTAAAATGGGTTGGAAATCCTCTTCGGTAGCTCCCATTAAATGCATCTGCTCAACTTTTTTGTAACAGCCATTGAGATCGATGCGAAGGGTGGTCATTTGTTGATTGATTTCCCTCAATACTTCGTCGAAATTACCAGCGTTTTCCGTCGACTTGGTCCCGCTTGCTATTTTTTCACCGATCGTTTGCGAGGACGCTGAGGGTTGTCCTACAAAACAAAGTGAGGCGGATACAATCAAAAAATAAAATTTCCTCATGCCGCTCTCCGATCTGAACTAGAGAAGATGGGCTTTCTTTTACGGGATGTTTTACTTTGCGTTTTCTCAGCTTCGATGGGCAACGTTAAAGGCTGCAACTGCGTCCGTGTTTCATCAAACAGATGCCCTTTCATCACAGAGCGACCCTGCTCCTTTTCTATCCCATCGAAAATGAGGAGTTCTCCCTTCAAACGGTGGTACAAATACTGCTGGATCTCATCTGCTCTTCGTAAATTGCGCCAACCCGATGAGGTCTTAAGCAACCAGTCCCCTTGCTTGAGGATCATCCGCCTTTTTCCAAAGGCGCAACTCACTTGGGTCCCGCTCCGCAAGCGGATCCCCGATGGCATCATCTCTGGCTTGAGTTGACAGCGACCCTGTTTTTCCATTTCAATCTTCACTTGAAGTGGACAGAATCCCGTTTCATCCCAAGCTTCGATATCGATCGATTTTCCAGAGATCGATTTAACATAAGCCACAGGCTGATCGACATTTAATTCTTCTAGAGAAGAAACTCGCCATTCCCCTTGATCGTAAAGAAGATAATCTCCAGATGAAACAAAGCATGCATATGTGGAAGAGCCCCGTGAGAACTCGAGGACCGCCTTTTCATACCATGTGCTATATTCACGACCTCCATACTTCTGGACCAATAAATCGTGAGGAAAACTCCGTCCCGATTTGAGGTCTTTGGCAAAAAGGTTGTTCGCAACACTGTTGCGGGAAGGAACTCCTCCTTGTCCAGCCACAATGAATTGTCCTTTTTCTTCCCCTGCCTGCCCATCTTTGGAAACAAGCTTTCGTCCTGCTTCGATGAGCACAGCCCCATTTTCGAGAAGGATCGGTTTGGCCCAAAGGGGAGTGGCCTCTTCTGAGGAGTGGAGCCCTTTTCCTTGTTCACTCTCTTTTAGATAAACTGTACGCCCATTGGAAATGGTCAATTGTTCTTTCCCATTTTTTAATGAGATGAGGATCTTCGCATTTGTCGACTCGATATCGGGGCGGCTGTTGTAAGCGATCACGACGAGTTCATCTGCAAGACGAGAGATCCACCCTAGCGCATGGCGGGGATGCAAAGCGAGACCACCCGATCCAATGGCCTCGTAGGGGAAAAACGATCGCCCCGTTTTCTGCGTGATTCCGCCAGACACCCTCATCTCCTTGGATTTTAATGGGTAAAAGATGAAAAACAGAACCATTACGACACACGAGCAGCTCGCAAAAATCGCAGCATAATGGACAGCTTGTTTCAACCATCGATCAACATGCATTGTCGTCGGAGGAAAAATTAACACAATCTTACCCTCTTTCAGAGTAAAAAAGTCTAGGTCATTTCAAAAATAAACGAAAGGGCGAATTCTCAATTGAGGAATTGGGTTGCGGAAAAATATAATTAATATTTTAATCGCGATTAAGTTATAGAGAGATAATATCGAGGGTTTATGGACGGAAACAAATCGAAAGAAGGAGTATCTGTGAAAGAAATTGAAGCTTTTGCTAAAAAACACCGTTTTGAAGTTTTTTTCTGCCTGGCTTTCATCTTAGCTTGTCTTTTTACGTTTGTATTATGGGGGCCAGGCTGGTCGGTCATCGGTGCTACGATCGGGGCGATCATCGGCATTTTGTGTGTGGAAAAGATCACTCAACTATCGAAAATGACTTTTTCATTCACCTTCAAACAAGAACCCACAATCCAACTCGTGCTGGGACTTGTCGGACTCGTTTTGGCGATTTTTCTTCCTCCTCTTTTCTTCCTCATCCTCGGACTTCACGGGGGAAAAGACTTGAACCATTGGGCAACAGAGGTCTACAACCAGAATAAACCCAAGTGAATTCTCATTGAACTTCTTGCATAACTCCGTACCCGTGAGCGCATCCTATTACCCATAAGTCTATTTTCCATTGGGACATGGGATGTAGCTATTGCTCTTAAGGGTTTAAGAAATTTTACCACCCGCTCGCTTCGCTCTCTAGAGAGCACAGAGGCCACAGAGGAGGAACCAGGGAGTTCAAGCTCCCTATACTCGATGAATGTCGATAGCTGTATCAGGAATTTTCCTAATTCTTCCTCTGTGGCCTCTGGGCTCTCTAGAGAGCGCAGCGAACGGGTGGTAAAATTTCTTAAACCTTAAGAGCATTAGTGGTCAATAGACTTATGGGTAATAGGATGCGCTCACGGGCACGGGGTTAAGAGGGCTATTGAGTTTAATTGAGTTCTTTCTTTCTCTGTTCGATAAAGTCGAGCAGAGAGATATTCCCTGTAGTGAAGTTCTGAGCTAAAAGATGGTAGGCCTCATGGTCATAGGTTTTTAGATTGACAGGCTCATCTTTCCAGCCAGCATTTTGTACGAGCTCTTCCCAAGCCTTAAGCTCTCCTTCTTTTGAGCCTAGTTGTCTTTCAAGGGAAGCGATCCGCACGAGATTATAAGCAAATAAAACAGTCCCCGAAGCTGCGAATTTATCTCGTCTTTCCCAAAAAGCATCATCTTTTTCGAGGTCAGTTTTAAGGTTTTTGGCCTCTTCAAGGGCTTCAAGGTATTTGCCCTGGGATATGATCAAAGAATTACGAGAGAAACGGGAATAATAGGGCGAGGTCAAATCTTGAGATCTCACGAAAGCCGCTTTTGCATAAACGTCGGCCCTGCCCACATCTCCCAAGCTGAGCAGTCGCTGGGCGATCTGAGTTCCAAACTTTGCCTGCAACTCAGGGTGACGACTCAGGGGTTTTTCCAATTTTTTAAGCAAATTGTGGTCGTGGTTTTTTTGGGACACCCAAGCGTTGAAGGCATTTTGTATCTCGAGATAATCTGATTTTTTCCCACTCGAAAACTTCCCTGTGAATTGAAAAAGACAAAAAGAAAATAGGATGAGGGTGATGAAGGAGAGGAGTATCGTCTTGCTATGGTCGGAAATCCAATCGGCACAAAAAACTTTGGCGAGCGCGGCGCGGCCGATCGGAAGATGCTCTTCAGGTGGATTGTCCATAGGCCTCCCTTGGGAACTTAATACCGAAACAACCTGAAAAATTGGCTTCTGCCTGCGTCGGGCAGCCACTGAATTTGGAACCCGCCTGCATCGCTCAACTTATTCAAGTTGAGCTGCTTCGGCGCCGTCTTCGCCTGGTTCAAATTCAGGGCGCCTCCTTGGCATATTCCCAATTTTTCAAGTTGTTCCGGTATACAAAAATCATAAATCCTGTAGCAATAAAGACAAAGGAGAAAAATTATTTTACATTGATGGACTGTTTAGAGAGTAAAAGTGAATTTAATACGACAGAGAGCGAGCTCAAAGCCATCGCGATCCCGGCGATAAGGGGACTGAGCAGGCCAATCGCTGCCAAGGGGATACAAATCGAGTTGTATCCGAAAGCGAAAAAAAGATTTTGACGAATTTTCTTGTAAGTGATCTTGGCGAGGAGGATGGTCTTTGCGACATCGATCAGTTCAGATTTCATGAGAATGACAGAGGCCGATTCAAGAGCGACGTCGGTCCCAGCGCCAATGGCAAAGCCAATATCTGCCTTGGCCAAGGCAGGGGCGTCATTGATCCCATCGCCGACCATCGCAGTGATCTCCCCTTTTTTCTTTAACCGATCGATTTGATCTGCTTTATGTTCAGGTAAAATTTCCGCTTCATATCGATCGGCGCCGATCTCTTGGGCCACCCGTTCTCCGATCACTTTTCGATCGCCAGTTAAAAGATATACCTTTATCCCCATCTGATGGAGATGTTCGATCGCCTCTCGAGTTCCGTGGCGAATCTGATCGACCAGGAGGAAATAGCCGAGACACTCCCTATCTCTTGCAAGAGCGACAATCATCCCTTGCTCTCCTATCCATTTATTTTCAAATTCTGCAATGTCGACCTTCATCGACTCTAGAAATGGGACAGAGCCGAGAGAGTAGCTCTTCCCATGCTGTTGACCGCTGACCCCTTGACCTGGAAAAGCAGTAAAATGGTCCATCTCTTTTGGAATGACCTTCAGCTTCTTCAGATGTGCAGCAATCGCTTTGGAAGCGGGGTGATCGGAAAGAATCGCTAAACCTAGTGCGAGATTGAAAAAATCCTCACCAGGTTTCCGATCACTCCTCGTCGATTGCAATAGGGTGAGTTCCCCTTCTGTCACAGTTCCCGTTTTATCGAGCAAAAGGGTGCGGATGTTTTGCGCAGTTTCAAGGACAGCAGCATTTTTGATCAGAATCCCTTCTTTTGCAGCTTTGCCACAAGCGACCATGATCACAGTGGGTGTCGCAAGGCCCAAAGCACACGGGCAGGCAATGATCAATACGGCGACAGCATTGATCAGTCCTCTTACAGGTTCAAATCCCAAAGCGATCCATACCAAAAAAGTCACTAAAGCGACTCCTAAAACGAGGGGGACAAAAACAGATGTCACTCGATCAGCGACTCTTTGAATAGGGGCTTTAGATGCTGTAGCTCGCTCTACCATGCGAATGATATGGCCAAGCGCTGTTTCCGATCCGACTCGAGTCGCTTTGGCTTTGATCAGGGTCTCTTGATTGACCGTTCCAGCGAAGATAGGATCTCCTTCCCCCTTTTTGACGGGGATACTTTCTCCAGTCAACATCGCCTCATCGAGATGTGTACTACCTTCGATGACGATTCCATCGACAGGAACCCGCTCTCCTGGCCCCACGAGAAAAATTGCATTTTTGGAGATCTGTTCGATGGGGATCTCTTTTGCTTCTTTTTCGATGAGAACGCGAGCCGTTTTGGGCTGAAGTTTCATGAGCGCCGTCATCCCAGCGGCCGCATGTCTCGTCGCTTTCATTTCGAATACTTTTCCAAGCAAAATGAAAGAGATTAACAATGCACTCGTCTCAAAATAGAGATGATGCGGGCCGGCAGTAAATGCTGAATAGAGACTGTACCCGTAAGCTGCCGTTGTCCCCAAAGCGACAAGGGTATCCATATTTGCTGAAAACCGTTTCAGTCCCTGCCACGTTCCATAATAAAAAGGGTACCCTGCTCCAAACTGCACCCCTGTTGCGAGGGCGATCTCCACCCATAATGGGAGAGGAAGACCGAACATGTGCAAAATTAACGGGAGGGTCAATGCAAAGGCGCAGGCTGTCCGAATGAGGAGAATTTTTAAACGGTTGTCTTTATGCCCTGGCATCAGCGGAGAGCAGTGTTCATGATCCATTCTTACCTCGATCAGTGATCACTCCATAGACCTTTTCCATTTCATCCAGTGTCTGTTGCCATGTGAATTTTTCTTCGACGAGTTGTTTTCCATTTGAACCAAATTGTACTCTCAAGTTCGGATGATCGACCAGTTTGATAATGGCTTCAGCTACAGACTCAGGAGAGAGAGGAGGAACGACCAAACCCGTCTTTCCATCCAGGCAGACCTCGGGAAGCCCCCCGATTGGGGTCGTCACAAGTGGCCGTTCAAGATAAGCCGCCTGAAGGCTCGCTTGCGAGACTCCTTCATGTGCTGTGCTGAGCATGACAAAGATATCCATCGCCCGAATTGCTGAAAATGGTGTTTCGAGATGCCCCGTGAAAGTGACGATTTTTTCCAAACCGAGTTCTGGAATTTTCGAGCGATAGTCATCGACGTGGCCTCCGCCAACGACAACCCATTTTATCTCTTTACGTTCTTTGAGAAGGGCAGCAGCTTGAAGCAAATCGTGAATCCCTTTCCAAGAGCGGACAAAACAGGCCGTTCCCACTAATATATCGCTCGGCCCCACCCCGAGCGACGCGCGAAACTCAGCGGCTTTTAAGGGATCGGCTTTCAGTGCATGGGAATCGATTCCAGTAGGAATGCATTGCAATCGAAAAGGGGGCAACCTCGCCTGTTTACCAATGGTTGCTAAAATTGGAGTCGATGTCGTCACAACAAAATCAGCAAGAGTGTGATATAGAATCCGGCTGTTGAGCCCTTTGCGGATCGGCGTAGAGAGATGGCGTGTCCTGATCACTTTTTTCTTGCCGATCCGTGCAGCGATACCCCCCATCCATGCATCCAACGAAGAATGGGTATTGATGAGATCGATCTGATGAGCCCTGCAAATCTTCACCAAGGCATAAATCGTCTTCAGCACAGAAATTTTCTTGAAAGGGAGTTCATAGACAAGAAAACCAGACTTTTTGGCGCGAGAAATCAACTCGCCTCCTCTGTTGACGGCAAAGATGATCTCATGGCCCCGCTCTCGCATCCCTTCAGCTTCTCGAAGGATACGGATCTCCTGTCCACCCCAACCGCGTGAACTCTCAGTATGTAATATACGCATGATGCCTCGATTAGATAGACCCTAAATGGCTCAAAATTCTTTTATGGCCAGAGGAAAACGGATATCTCTTGATTTCTTGCCAAGAGATCCAATCACATCCAGCAACTTCAACCTTTTCAAACGCTTTCCATAAAGTGGGATACAGCTTCACTTTAAAACGGGTAAACGCATGTTCGACTTCGGGCAAATTTTTTAATTTTTCGGCGGCAAAAGGAAAAGGGAAATCCTCTTTGACCTCTTCAAAATAGGGGAATTCGTACAAATCGGCCATCACCTTTCCTGTTTCCCCTTTTTTCACTAATAGCTCCTCTCCATAAGCGATGACGAAAACTTGACGCAAAAGAGAGGTTATTTTTACTTTTTTTCCATTTTTCGGCACTATTCCTTGTAATCCATGCTGATTTGCCAAACATTTTTCTCGGAGCGGACAAAGTTGGCAGAGGGGATCCCGTTTACAAATCGTCGCCCCCAGTTCGATCAATCCTTCGACAACAACCCAAGGTTCGCGTTCGGGTAAAATTTCTTCAGCGATCCCCCAAATTTTTTTGAGCGTACTGCTTTTCGAGACATCCTCATCGATCCCATAATAGCGAGCGAGGACGCGGACTGTATTGCCATCGACCGCTGCAGCCTTTTGATGAAAGGCAAAACTCAGTATCGCCCCTATCGTATAAGGGCCAAGACCTTTGACCTCGGCGAGTTTTTCCTTCGAATCAGGAAGGTTTCCTCCATGGTTCTTCATTAAAAACCGCGCCGCTTCATGAAGGTTGCGCACTCGGGTATAATAGCCAAGCCCTTCCCACATTTTGATCGCCTCCTCCACGGGTGCAGCCGCAAGCGCACCAACCGTTGGGAACCGGGCCATCCAACGGGAATAATACTCCTTAACAACAGAGACCTGGGTCTGTTGGAGCATGATTTCAGATACCCAAACTGCATAGGGGTTTGAGATCTTTCGCCAAGGAAGATCCCGCTGCATCGACAAAAACCAATCTTTCAAGAAATCCACCTCAAAAGGAAATTTTTTCATGATCGATATTACCTCCTAGGAAATAATTGCCCGAGTATAAAGCTTGAAGGGCCTTGGCACAATGGCAATTACGATGTTTTCAATCACAGAGGGGAACAGGAGACACAGAGGAACACAGAGATAAAAAAAACTTAAAGGTCTGTGCCTCTGTGATCTCTGTGTAAATTAAAAAAAGTCTTTTTTAATGGCCGGTGCCCTGACCTTGGCACGCCTTTTGCATCATATCAATAGTCACCCGCTAATATTAATAGGGAGGGTGATATGGAGAACTCAGAGAATTGGCAAACATTGCATAGCTCCTTAAGAGATGATCTGCAGAAGGAAATCCATTTGACGCGTGAATTACTCACGAATATGCACCAAGAGGAAGTTTCATTGATGCTGCAAGATAACGGCAGTTTAAACCTGATCTTACAGCAACGCTCTCAGATGCTAGAAAAATTGAGCTTCCTTCGCCTGCATCGCCAAGAAATCACAGAGAAAATTGAAAAAATCGTCTCCATCGAGAACAAAAGCCCTTCATTAGATAAAATCCTTCCGCCAAATGAAGAGATCAGCACAGAGATATTATCTCTGAGCGACCAGCTCATGGCCTTGACAGAACGGATGAATCAGCAACACTCTCAAAATCAACGTCTGGCAGAACACCCAGACCACTCCCGCTATCCTGCCTTGCAACCTTCTCCACAAACTCGCCCTAAAAGAAAAGTTTCTATTGCCACTTACCAAATCAAAAAGTGATCATACCCAAACCTGAAAAAATTGGTTTGTATTTTCACAAGTTTTGTCGGAGGCACTGCCTCCTGCTCCTCCATTCCGCATTGCTGGCGCATTTGTTCGCCAGCGCTAACGCGCCCTGGCAAAAAATGCACCGACAACGCGTAAATTTCTTCTGCCGGGAATTGCTTAGGCCTGTTAAAATATAAGCCTTAACTCATTTTTCAAATGACTCAAGTAAGGAGTAAAAAATATGATGTCTGTAAATGCAACCACAAATAACCTCGCTTGGCCTTTTCCCACCGAAGATACGCTGCAATATGGCTCACAGTTTTTAAAAGCTGCCGACATTTGTCATGCTGCCCAAGTATGCAAGGTATGGAACACTGCCATGCAGAACCCAGACATTTGGCTCCAAATGTTTAAGAACGAAAAAATTCCACGCATCGAAGGGCGTACAATCACCGCTAAGGAAGACTTCAAGTTTATGGACGCCATCACCTATAGCGCCCGAAAAATTGCCTGTTTGGGCCGATTTGTCGGTGAGGTGCCGATGATTAGCGCAAACGATTTTAACAAATTGCAAACCGCGATCGACCCCTATGAACCTGGTAAAACAATGAGCCAAACGTTCAAGGTGATGGTCGAACCCACGCATATCCATAGAGCCTATGACGCAACCCTGTCGGTCACTCTCACCTTAACCGGTGATTTTGATCTGAACGCCCCTGAGAATAGCAACCTCGAGAGGGAACGCCTTCTGATCCCCTATTCGCTTAAAAACCTGAAGATCCTTGCCGAACATCCGCTCATCAAGAAAGGCGAGGGGCCCGTTTTCTCCCACTTCAACTCTGAAGTGCTAAGCCAATGTAACCACACATTGAAAACGGTCAACGTGCATTTCATGAGAATTGAGGTTCCCGAGCAAAGTCGGAATTTGACCTATGCTGACCAAAAAAATCGTCTGAAGGAAGATGGATATGAGATCATTCCCTTAATAACCCGGCTTTATTTTGATGTCGTTGAGATTCTGACCAAGGACACATGCCCAGACAGGAAAGAAGAACAGCAGTCGACCTATTCGCGCACCTCAGATGTTCTACATTCTGGTAACAATGTTTATCCTATGGCCATTGGGGGCTTCGCCCCTGGCGCCGGCGTCCACGTCGACGACGACTACCTCGTTGACACCGACGACATCCGCGGCGCCGCCCCGGGTGTTCCAGCAGAAGTTGTTCGGCCATTGATCCTCAGACCCTTGGCGCTTGAAAATGGCACTTGATTTTTTTTCGCGTCCTAAAAGAAAAGCTTCTATTGCCACTTAGCAAATAAAAAAGTGATAATGGGCTCATGAAAGAAGCTCTCAATAGTGGTGGGCTCATCTATGGCCCGAACCTCCATCATTTAGACCATTTAGCGCCCCTTTGTTCTTTGATGCAGATCCCTCTGATCGTCACGGAAGAGAAGATTGCGATACTGGCCAATAGGTACTATCCTGAACTTAAAGTCATTTATTTAGATTACATGGCGGCTCCCCAGCACCTCGTCTCCCATTTCGATCTCATTTTTTGCTCTACGCCACGCGACCTTTTCGATGAGATTTTCTTCTTGATGCAAAAACTTTGCCAAAAACGTGTCCATACGATCTGGTGCCCTCATGGCAATTCCGATAAAGGGAATGAGATTTTTTATATGGAAGCGCTTAAAAAAGAAGAGGCCGCTTTAGTCTATGGAAAGCAGATGATCGACTTTTTCAAGCGTAAATTTGTGTTCGATCAACTGAAGGGATATGTCATCACTGGCAATTTTAGACATCAATTTTATCTTAAGCACCGTTCTTTTTACGATACGATTGCCGAAAAAAAGATTTCCCGTCGATTGCCAAAAGCAGAAAAAACCCTTCTTTATGCACCCACATGGCAAGACTATGAACGTTCTTCTTCCTTTTTCGATATGACACCTCTGCTTATCGAGAAGTTGCCAGAAAATCATAATCTCATCATCAAATTTCACCCCAATTTACACCTTCAATCGGAATTTCAAATCGATGAATGGATCGAAAAATATCAAGATCGTAAAAATCTCCTTTTCCTCCTCGACTTTCCTCCCGTTTATCCCCTTTTGAATCTGGTCGATGCCTACATTGGCGATACCTCTTCGATCGGCTATGATTTTCTAACCTTCGATCGTCCGATGTTTTTTCTGAATCAAAATAAGCGAGATGGGCTCTATCTATTCAGGTGTGGAGTTGAAATCCCTTTCGACCAATATGCAGATATTCATAAGATCATTGGCGAGTATTTTCAATTTGAGCTGCGCAATTTTTCTGAAATCAGAAAAGAGGTCTACGCTTACGCCTTTGGACATTCCAAACCCCTTGCAGAGATCAAAAAAGAAATATGCGATCTTTATCCCCTATTCCACGATCGTGACCTCAATTTTTTTTAAATAACATGCGCAGCGTAGCTATCATCACCGGTCCAGAAACTTATCTCGATCATCTAGGCGTCTTGAGCTCGATCCTCGATATTCCCTTAATCGTCACCGAGGAGAAGCTCTTTCATTTTGCTAAACGGTTTTATCCCGATCTGAATGTCTCATTGCTCAGCTTGAGTGAATTGTCGATTGAATATTTAGCGACAAATTACGATGTGATCTTCCAGACGGGAAAATTCTGGACGGCAGAGCTCCGCCCTTTCATCGAGCTGCTCTTTCGAAAGAAAATGCGATTTGTCTTTTGTCCGCATGGCAATTCCGATAAAGGGCATTCGTTGCAAGACCACGTCGAACAAGACGTTTCTCTCGTCTATGGCACCCACTTGCACAATCTCTTAAAACAAACAAATGCCATGCAAAAAATTAAGCATATTGTGAGAACAGGAAATTACCGCCTCCCTTATTACTTGCGCCACCGTCCCTTTTACGACTCTCTTGCAGAGGAAGTGGTTTTTAATCGCTTCCAGAGTCAAAGACCAATCATTTTGTATGCCCCGACATGGGGAGATAAAGAGAATCCCACTTCATTTTTTTCCGCTACCGATCTCTTAATTGAGCAACTTTCCCACTCATTTAACCTCCTCATTAAACTCCATCCTTTTTTGATGGAAAACCATCCTGCCCTCGTCTATCAAATGATCTCCCGTTATGAGGATCATCCTTCTGTAATCGCACTCAACGATTTTCCCCCGATCTACCCGCTACTGTCCCACTGCGACATTTATTTAGGGGACTATTCCTCCATCGGTTATGACTTTCTTGCTTTCGACAAACCTCTTTACTTTTTAAATCCTAATAAAAAATCGATCTCTCTTCTCCATTCCTGCGGATTAGAGATCACTGAAAATTTGCTTCAATTTTTAACCGATACATCTGCATCAAATGCAAAGAATTACTCCAGGCAGAGAAAAAAAACCTATCTCCATGCGTTTGGAAGGAAAAAGGATCCAGACAGAATTAAAACCGACATTTTTAAAGTCTTAGAATACCGCGATGTAAAGTGAAAAAGGCTCTTTTTTCCCCTCGAGATGATCGGGAACGATCACTTCGACCCATTTTTCATTTTTTCGATCGATCGAGCAGTTTTCGATGAGATGTTTCATTGAACTTAAGGAGATGTTTCTATCTTCTCCACACACAGCCAAATATTCTCCACCCAATGAATCTTGAATCACTGCGATCAATGGAAGAAGATATTTTTTAGTATTTAGCAAAGAGAACTCAGCCATCAATTCGCCGATGCTCGTCGTCTGGAGAGCTGCCACTTTCCATCTTGTCCCTTGTACATCGAGATCCTGCGTTGTATTGAGGGGCAGAGACATTTGAGACTCTGACGAAGAAAAAAACAAGACAACTTTGTTTTCATGACAACATCTTAAGACATGTTCTTTTAGAAGGTGTTTTCTGGAGCTCAAGGTCACTGCTAGAGCGACCATAACTGCGCCTGCTGCACACAACAGTAGGAGCAAGCGGGATCTGCAGCAGGAGTGCCGCAATCTTTGCAAACACTTGAAAATGCCCATTTTTCCGCCAAGCAAATTTTCAATTTACACCTCTGGAGATTTTTTGACACTGGAACTTAATCCATTTAACAGTGTGCTGGGCACAGGAAAGATATTTTCAATCACAGAGGGGAACAGGAGACACAGAGATTAAAAAACATCCTAATTTTTTCGCGAGAGCGAAAAAATTAGAGTCTTCATTTTTTGCTCTCGCAAAAAATGAAAAAACTTAAAGCTCTGTGTCTCTGTGATCTCTGTGTAAATTTAAAAAAAGTCTTTTTAACTTCCGGTGCCCTGATCGATTTAAAGAGGGGGAAGAACAAAGACGTGGGTCAACAAATCGAGATTTCCAGCAGTAGAAATGGCATTGATCTCATAAGAAGAAGCCCCTTCTTTGAGTGTTTGGACCTCAGAGACAACCCCCACGCGAAAACCTGGCGGAAAAACGCCATCCAACCCTGTCGTCACTAAAAGATCGCCCGCTCTTAGAAGAGAAATCTGTTCCCCTTTTCGAGAGGTATCATAAGGTTCACCAGAGCGCAAATCGCGAGCAGGCCCCTCCTCATCAGAAAAATCGTAATTGAATCCTATCCCTTTCAATACTTTGCTGCGCGATCTCCACAATGGATGGCTTGTGCCATGAAGCTGTCCCTTAGCAAGGTAAAAATCACCCGATTGTTCCAGAAGCGTTTTTTTAAGGCGGTGCAAATGTTGTGTCAACATGCCACTTTCTTCAGAGGAAGCAAACAGATCTTCACGTAGCTCTAAGGAAAAAACTAAAGCTTCCAAGTGCTCCAATAGGAAGCGGTTTTGCTCATTCCCTCGACAGGCTCGCACAGAAGGGGTCAAGTGGGAATCTGTGATCAACCGGACACGGGATTGATAGGTATCGACATACTCCACCACACCGATAATCGATGTCCCCACAAGAACAGGGCTGTTTTTACCGATGATTTTTTTCCCAAGCTTCTGATTCTCCTTTTCTCCCAAATTGATCCACAAAGTTGTGCTCCAAGAGGCGGGTTCCCGGAAAATCACTTTGGCTGGAAGGGCGCTGATCTGTAATTCGAGCGCCTGACATAACTCCTGACTCCGCCTTTTAAAAAACTCTTTCCAGAGCAAATCGTCAAAGTTTGCTTTAGAAAGAAGCTTATAACGCTCGACTTGTCCCTCGATCCGATCTTCGTATAAAAGCCATTCCCTGACACTCTCCATTTGAGAGCGGAGGAGTTGATTTTCCTGCGAGAGACGTTCGATCTCGAGGCCATGCGTTGAGGAACCCATGGTCATGGGAAAAGTGAACAGAAATGATCCTTTTTCTTTTAAGAAACTCAAACCCCTCCAGCAAGGGGCAAAGGAACAGACGACAGAGGAACGGACCCGTTCAGAGATCCCTTGAGGTAGGCTCATCACAGAGAAAAAAAAGAGGATCAAAAAGAGGTAGGGGCGGTAGGATATTCGACGCATTCTTACCTATTAATGAGTGACTGCTACGATCGCATCGACAACATCGTCGAGATTACTTTGATTCAATCCACAGACATTGATGCGACCGTCACTTGGCATATAAATCGCATATTCTGCAGTGAGCCGATCGACCTGGTCCTTAGTCAATCCTGTAAACGCAAACATCCCGCGACCCTGTTTAAGATGGCTAAAATCAATCCGCTTGCTCCTTAAAGCCAGATAATCATAAAGTTCAAGGCGCAAGGCAGTGATCCGCTGTCTCATTTCTTTAAGTTCTCCTTCCCATTTTTGACGGAGAGAAGGATCTCCTAAAATGTACCCAACCAGCTTCGCTCCATGCATCGGAGGATTGGAATAGTTTGTCCGAATCATCTGTTTTACGCGAGAGAAGATGTGTTCAACAATTTTTGCAGATTGCGCTACAATAAATAAGCAGCCTGCCCTTTCTCCATAAAGTGAAAAGTTCTTCGCATTTGAAACGGCGATGAGCATCTCTAAACGATTTTTCATGAAACAGCGAATGGCCTCTGCATCCTCTTCAATCCCCCGGCCAAATCCCTGATAGGCAAAGTCAAAAAAGGGGATCAGTTTTTTCTCTTTAAAAATAGTGGATAGAGTTTCCCATTGTTCCAGATTGAGATCGCAACCTGTCGGATTATGGCAAGAGGCATGGAGGAGGACAATTGTCCCCGAAGGTAGTTTTTCAAAACAACCGATCAATTTTTCAAAATCGATCTTATGCTCCTTCATGTCATAGTAAGGATATTGCTCGACATGCAGCCCACAATTTGTGAATACTGCTCGATGATTTGGCCAAGTCGGGGTAGATATCCAGATGGGATTTTTCAATTCATCGTTGAGAAAGGTCCCCCCTACTTTTAATGCTCCCGTTCCTCCCACTGTTTGAAAGGAAGCGATCCGCTCCTTTTCCCCTTTCCAAATCCCACTTCCAAAGACAATACCTCCCATTGTTTCAAGATAATGGTGATCACCGTCGATTGGGAGATATTCCTTGCTCTTTTCCAATTCTAATAGAGCAGCTTCAGCAGATTTTACACAGCTGAGGACAGGTGTGGTCAAATCCTCAGTTCTATAAAGACCGACGCCGAGATTAATCTTATGTTTGCGAGGATCTCGATGAAAAGCAACTGTCAATCCTAAGATCGGATCTGAAGGCGCTAAAGGCACTCTTTCAAAGAAACTCATGAATTTCGATCCTCTTTGCCGTTTCCTGATTTTAAAAGTGGAGCAAAATCACTTCAAGCCCTAAAATCTCCCCTCGTATTTGGGGCGTTAGCTCAGTTGGTAGAGCGCAACGATGGCATTGTTGAGGTCAGCGGTTCGATCCCGCTACGCTCCATTCTTTTTCGTTTTTTCATAAAACAAACGCATCTCAGCAAAAACATCTGCCTTAGGCGCAAAACAGGTGCGGCAGTTTGGGAGACTTCGCAAAAACTGCTTGCCATAGTTTTTTTTAACGATCCTGTGATCAAGGCAAACCACACATCCACGATCATCGTTTTTGCGCATGAGGCGGCCAAACCCTTGCTTAAATTTGATCACTGCTTGGGGGACAGCATAATCGGAAAAGGGATCTAAACCCTCTTTTTCTAAAGATTGGGCATAGGCTTCGTAAAGGGGATCGCTCGGAACGGAAAAGGGGAGTTTAGCGATGATCACGCAGCGCAGGGCTTCACCTGGCACGTCGACACCTTCCCAAAAAGAATCGGTTGCAAACAGGACACTCCCTTCCCTTTTTTTAAATTGATCGAGTAAAAGATGGCGGGGCAAATCTCCTTGTTTCAAAAAGGGAAACGTTTGAGCTAAGGCTGTCTTTGATAAGGCATGGTGACACCCCTGCAGCATATCGTAAGAAGTGAACAATAAAAAAACGCTCCCTTTACTGATCTCAATCGCCCCAGAAATGGCCTTCGTACACTCCGATAAAAATTCAGGACTGGATGGGAGGGGAAGATCGGTGGGCACGGCGAAAAGTGTCCGCTCTGCATAATTGAAAGGGGAATCGTAGATCCCTTCCTTGACTTTTCTCTCTTCGACGATGCCGAGCCGCGATTTCAGAGAAGTGAAAGAGCGGGCAGCGGTGATTGTGGCGCTGCAAAGGATCGCCGTGCGCTGTTTAGCAAAGAGATGTTCATTGAGAAGGTTGGAGATGTCGAGAGCTGCATCGACAAGGGAGATATTGGAGCCGTTATTTTCAAACCAGCGCACTCTTTTTTCTTTGGGCGTATCTTGCGTGAACTGAACTAAAAAGGCAGCGGCTTGTTCAAACCGGATGGCCATGCTTTGGATCTCCAAAAGATGGATGCTCAATTTCTCATAAAAAGAGATCCCTTTAAACTCTTCCAAGTCGGATAAAACTCCTTTGAGAGAAAGGGAAAGGTGTTCGATCTGTTTAGAGAAAGAGATCAATCCAGAAAGGACATTTTCTTTCCAAAAGGGGTGTTGCACCACTACATCAGTAATTCTTTTCTTCGTCTCCTTTGGGTTTTCGGAGAAGAGGGTTTCAAAAAAATGGATAAGTGCAGCAAATGACTCTTCGAGTTCAACCTGACAAGCTCTTCTCAGCGCAGGGATCTCGATTTCGAGCTTCTGCAATAAACTCGGCCTAATTGCCGGCAAGGAGCTGAGCTCTTGCCTTAACAGGGTTAGGCGGGAATGGTTCAGATGCCCATCTGAATGGAGCTTCGCAAGCTGGCGCAAAAAAACGATCCGATCGAATCTTTGGGCAAAACTGTCCAAAGCGATATCTTCCAAATTGTGCGCTTCATCGATGATTAAACGATGATAAGGAGGAAGGACCGATTCCTGCGCTGGGTTGCGACGTCTTTTCTCAATATCGGCGAGGAGCAAATGGTGGTTGACGATCAGGATCTGAGCTTCGGCTGCCTCTTTGCGTGCTTTGAAAAAGAAACACCGCTTGTAGTGGGGACAATGGACATGGTTACACGATTCCCCTTCCGCACCGATTTTCTCCCATGTCGCAGGGGAAACAGGAAAGGAGATGTCGGAACGAGACCCTTCATCGGTTTTTTCTGCCCATCGCTCAACTGCCTGCAACTCATTTGCATCATCGGAAGAAAAAAGGAGGGGCTGATCTTGAAGCTCCTGGAGCTTGCGTAGGCAAAGATAGTTGCCCATCCCTTTGACTAGGGATGCTTTTAATTCGACACCCATCGTTTTCAACAAAAACGGAATATCTTTGAGAAGTAGCTGTTGTTGAAGGGCTATTGTATGCGTTGTGATGACGGTTTTCTCTTGATGCTCCAATGCCCAAAAAACAGCAGGGGCGAGATAAGCCAGGCTCTTGCCTGTCCCTGTCCCTGCTTCGATCAGTGCAATATTGTCCTCTTCATAGGCCTCGAGGATATGTTGGGCCATCTCTTTTTGGCCGGTGCGCTCCTCGAAATTTTTTAACGACTGACTTAAAAGACCATTCTGGGAAAAGATCTGCTCGAGAAATTTGTGCTTCATTTTTTCGTGCCCGTGAGCGTGCCCGTGCCCTTGCCCGATTAATGCTTTTTCTGAACCATCTTAAAGACTGTCCACAAACTAAGGCTTCGTCGATTTTCGGGATTATTTTGGCCGATTTTCGATTCAAAAGAACCCGAAAATCGACAGAAGCTTAGTTGTGGACAGTCTCTTAATTCGGGCACCGGCACGGGCACGCACACGGGCACGAAAGCGAGGTTATGTAAGAGGTCTATTCTTCTTCGAGAAGATCGAGGAAGGCCTGCAGTTGCTTTGCGCGGGTCGGATGGCGCATCTTGCGCAATGCTTTGGCTTCGATTTGACGCACCCGTTCACGCGTGACTTTGAATCGGACGCCCACCTCTTCCAAGGTTTTTGGCTTGCCGTCGAGGAGGCCAAAACGCTCGATGAGCACTGTGCGTTCCCGATCGGTGAGCGTCGACAAGCACTTCGTTCATCTTGTCTTTGAGGATCGCGTAGCCTGTCGCTTCTGCAGGAGATTCGATCGCTGTATCTTCGAGGAAGTCGCCGAATTGGCTTTCGCCGCCATCGCCCACTTCTGCTTGCAGCGAAATCGGATGCTGCGCGATCTTGTAGATCTCGCGGACGCGCTCAGGAGTGAGGCCAAGCTCATTGGCGAGCTCTTCAGGAGTCGGCTCACGGCCTGTTTCCATCATCAGTTTTTTGGCGCCGCGCAGCACTTTGTTGATCGTCTCGATCATGTGCACAGGAATACGGATCGTGCGCGCCTGATCGGCGATGGCGCGCGTGACCGCTTGGCGGATCCACCATGTGGCATAAGTGGAAAATTTATAGCCGCGGCGGTATTCGAATTTTTCCACCGCTTTCATCAGGCCCATATTCCCTTCTTGGATCAGGTCCAGGAAGGAAAGGCCGCGGTTGGTGTATTTTTTCGCAATCGAGATCACGAGGCGCAAGTTGGATTCGACCATTTCGCGCTTGGCTTCTTGGCTCTTATCCATCCAGCGCTGAAGCATGCGGACGTCTTTTTTAAACTCGTCGAGTGATCGGCCTGCAGCGAGTTCTCTTTTTGTGAGTTTTCGTCTTTACAGCAACGAGTTTTGCGGCGGCAAATTTATTCTTCTCAGCGCGCGGAATGAGCTCCTGGATCTCTTTTTCAAGCGTCAAGAAAGCGATCGTAAGCGGTCAAGATGACCTCGCCAAAATCTTCGATGATGTTGTGGCGGCAATGCATGCGCCGCAGATAAGCTTGCGTGCGGATGCGGCACTTTTCAATCTCTTCTGAAATCTTGACCTTGTCGATCTTTTTCGTCTCAGGATTGTAGAGATCGAGAAGGAACTTTTCTAATACCCGATCTTCTTGACGGAGAAGTTGCGAAAGTTTCGGCAGCAGTGCTGAAGTAAAGATTTTTATCGGAAACCTCTTTTTCCGCGATGATCTTGTCGAAACGCTCTTTGCTCGTGATCAAGTAATTGGCAATCGAGATCGCTTCCCGCGTCGAATAGCGGAAGCGCATGATGATCCTTTCGATCTGGATCTGCGCCTTTTCAATCCTCTTGGAGATCTCGACTTCTTCTTCGCGGGTGAGGAGAGGGACAGAACCCATTTCTTTGAGATACATCCGCACAGGATCGTCTGATGTCCCTTCGGGACGCTTTGGCAAGCCCTTCGAGCTCTTTCGCTTCTTTTTTCCGCTCTTTTTGCCGCTCGACTTCCGCCTGGTTCAGGACCTGAATGTCCATGCCGCTCAAAAAGATCAACACCTGGTCGATCTGCTCGGCGGAATCGAAGGTCATCGGCAGAATTTCATTGATCTCCTCGTAGGTGATGAACCCTTGCTCTTTGGCAATGGCGACGAGCTCTTCAACTTTTTGCTGATGCTGCTGACTAAATAGATTGCTAAAGGAGCCTTTTGCCATGTTGATTCCGAAATTACGAGGGCATTGTTTAAAAGCTGGAGATAAAAGCAAAGCTTTACACTTGACAATACCTTCTGAGTCAAACCTGCAAATTTTGAGGAGAAAGTTTCTTATTGTCAAGCTGATCTATATTTTACTAACATGAGGAGGAATATTTTAAAATTAAAAAACGCTACCGCGCGCAGGAAGGTTTGGTGAATTCTGGGCTCTGCGAGACAAAGCCAAATCGAAGCGAAGCGGTTCGAATGAGAAGCCCTTCTCTGAACGGGAAGGGCGACGAAGAGGATCGATTTGGCAAAGTCGCAGCCAGCCCAAATTCATCAAACCTAACGGAGCGTGGTATATGCAGCTGTATGCTCTAGACAGTGGTTCGCCCATCCCAGCTAGTAAAGCGGAAAAAGGGAAAGATTACATTTGTCCCGAATGCGCCTCATCTTTGAGAGTTCGAGGAGGACCCACACGTCAAACCCATTTTTACCATCTCTCCCTTCCAAAGCAATGCCGCCAGCATGAAAAAAGCGAGGAGCACATCCAGCTACAGCTCAAACTTCTCGAACTCGTCACAACAGATAGCCAAATGGAATGTCCATTTCCAGCCATTCGACGGGTAGCGGATGTCGCCTGGCATGCGAAGAAGCTGATCTTCGAAATCCAATGCTCTCCGATCTCTCTCGAAGAAGTGCAATGCCGCATCCTCGATTACACATCGATCGGGTACGAGGTGATCTGGATATTGCATGAAAACCAGTTCAATCAAAAAAATCTTTCGGCAGCGGAAAATTTTTTACGCAACACTCCTTGCTACTTCACAGATGTCGACGAAACAGGTTACGGTACCATCTACGACCAGTTCGAGGTGATTAAAGATCACAAGCGCCTCTTCAAAGGCCCTCCTCTCACAGTATCCTTCGATAAATTCGCCCGGATACCCCTCATCGCTCCGTATGACCTAGCCCTGCCAAAAGCCGTAGCAGGCCGCTTTACCAATTGGAAGTGTTACATGGAGGGAGATCTCCTCCATCGCCTTTTGAAAGAAGGGACCCTATCCCAATCTGTAAAGAACATGCTCAACATTGAAAACCGGATTTTAAAAGGAGATGAGGCGGAGGTAGAGAGGCTCCCTTTAAATAAGCTGGTTGCCAATAGTTATCGATCATTTATCAATTATATTTTGAAAAAACTGACTTCTCGATGAGACTATGTCTCTTGATTCTGAAAACGTTGGACCATGCCTCGGGCAAAGAAAAAATAGAAGAAAACACCGATGGTAAGAAGAGCTTGGAGGCATTGTTTTCTGGGGAATTCTCTCTCCAGGCTGCTGCAATTAGGGACACCCGTTCGGTACCAAGCCTCCCATGCTTTAGAACCATTGGCCCTCATGTAATTTTCCGCTGCAAAACGGTTGAGAAATTGTGGCCTTTCAAAAATTGTATGACCGAACCAGGTCGTCCCATTCGCATCGAATTGGTAATCGGCCTTCAGCACAAAACGGGAGGAAGAGAGTTCTTGGATTTGCCAGTTTAAGACTTTGGCTGAAACTTGTGCATTCAAGCGGAAAAATTTCCACATCCCCGGCATGGCGGCCCCTGAAAACCATAAAGCGATCCCTCCAGAGATGACCAGTAGAATGACCCAAAGTCGATAGAAGTTTCGCATCGTGACAGTAAAAATTTTAATGTAATTTGATTTGAAAGACTTTTTTAAATTTACACAGAGATCACAGAGACACAGAGCTTTAAGTTTTTCATTTTTTGCGAGAGCAAAAAATGAAGACTCTAATTTTTTCGCTCTCGCGAAAAAATTAGGCTGTTTTTTTTAATCTCTGTGTTCCTCTGTGCCTCCTGTTCCCCTCTGTGATTAAAAATATCTTTCCAACGTCCGGCACCCTGCTTACGCAAATTTCGGTTTTGACGAATTATGTCAAGACGGATATATTACTTTCCATCTCAAATTGAGAACGTCTCAAACTTATTAAGACGCTCTCTGAAATTTTAAGGAAAAATTTGATATGGCAAATGAAAAAAAAGAAAATGGGGAAAAGAAAGCTAAGCAAAAAAAGCCATCGGCCCTAAAAAGAGACTTGCAGAGCAAAAAAAGGAACGTCAGGAATCGCTCATTCAAAGCAAAAGTGAATACAGCAGTTCGATCCTTGCATGAAACAGTCTCTCAAAAAGACCCTGCTGCTGCTAAATCCAAGCTCAACAATGTTTATAGTTTGATGGATAAAGGCGTAAAAAAAGGGATTTTCAAGATGAATAAGGCAAACCGTGTAAAATCTCGCCTTGAAGCGCTTACTAAACGCTAGTACTCGTCACTCCTCTTTTGAAAAGTTGACGAGGAAAGCGCAAATCTCATCTTCGATCTGTGTCTTGTATTTGGTGGTTTTTTCGGTGAATCCATTTTGTAAAATCGAAAAGGCCATCACTTCTCCATCTTTCGTCGTTAAGTAGCCAGAAAGTGAAGAGATTCCAGTCATGGCGCCCGTCTTTGCTCGAACCTTTCCTTTAACATTGGATTTAAGCATTCGATCTCTCAAGGTCCCATCTGTTCCTGAAATGGGCAGCGAGGAGATGAACTCGCTGTAGCAGGAAAATTGTTTATGCATCCAGCTCAGGAATTCGACAAATTGATGAGCTGAAATGAGATTGTAACGGGATTGCCCACATCCATCCATGATCACCATTTTTTCAACATCCAAGCCTACTGTGCGCGCAAGAAATTCACGGACAGCTTGTGAGCCCTTTTGCCATGTCCCGGGTGCTCCATAACGATTTTCGCCTATTTTTTTAAATAAGCAGTTAGCAGTGAGGTTATCAGATGTTTTCATCATCTCCTCGACGATCAGAGATAATGGCCTGGAAAGATGGTGAGCGAGGAGTGTCGCCTCTTCTGGTGTGGATTGGATCTCGATCTTTCCCTGGAATTGAAACCCCGCCTTCGTCAAGATATTTTGAAAGACATGAGCGGTATAGAAGTGGGGATCCTCAACGGAAACAGCAAAATGTCTAGCGTCCTGACTCGCAGGAACCTTCCCCGTGACGTCGATGATGTTTTGCTTCTCCTTCGAGCGCCTTGCAACAGATAAATGATCTTCTTCCTTTGTCGTGAGTGCCCGATTTTCGATCGTGATGAAATCACTTTTAGGATATTGATACACAAAAGGAGACTCCCCAACCTTTTCAGCAGGCTTGACCCAAATGTCGATGCAACTATGATTCAAAATCAACGCATCTATCGGCGCACTCCAATCATGACCTTTGTCATCCCACATCCAACCAGGCCCCTGATTAATTCCATCGAAAAGGGAATTGTCGATATAGAGATCCCCCTCAATTCTGCTGATCCCTTGAAGTTTCAATTGAAAGACGAGCTCCTCCAAATCGCGTACAGCAAACTCAGGATCGCCAGATCCTTGCAAGTATAGATTCCCATTCAAGGTCTTCTGTTCGACTTTTCCATCGGTGAAGAGTTTTGTTTCGAAACGGTAATCTGTGCCGAGTTGATAGATCGCGGCCGCGCCTGTGATCATCTTAAGACTGCTCGCTGGAACAAAAAGATGATGAGGGCTTTTCTGATAGATCCTTTGCCCATTTTTGAGCGACACCACCTCGACACCGATGTGTACATTTGGATCGACATTGAGGATGATTCTTTCGATCCCCGTTTGAAGAGATACCAGCTGCTCTTTTCCAGAACGTTTGGGCTCTTTGGCAATCAAAGTAGAACAAAGGGATAGAAAAATCAGAATCGATGAAACTCTTCTCGCTATCTTGGTCATAAGTTTTCTCTTGTATACCCAAGTGGGTTCAAAAATCGGGAATTTGGCAAAGTTGGCGCCTTGAATTTTCATCAGGCCGCAGGCCGGCGTCGAATCCAAGGCCTATTGACTAATAGGCCCGATGCAGACGGATGAAAAGTCAAGGATGCCAACGCAGCCAAAACCCGATTTTTGAACCCACTTGGGTATATTTTCACAATATACTAAAGACGTTTGAAAAAACGTCAAATTTTTTTTCTTGTTTCAATGATTTTTTTTAGTTATAAGGCTGAGCTAGCTTTTTGGAATCATTCCAAAAAGAAATTATATTTTAATGCTCGGAGGTTTCATGAAAATCCTTCTCTCTTTCCTTCTGCCTATTCTAATGCTGTGCAACACTGTTTCGGCAGGCTTTGTAGCTAAAAAAAAGGTTTCTACCGATAACTCACCGATACAACAAGCGCTCACTCAACTCAATCAGTATGCAAATATCCAAAAGCAATTGAATGTTCAAAATCCCGATCTTGCCTATAGCATGCGAAAAGCTCTTGTCATCGCAGATCTTTTATTCGATTCGCAAGCAAAACTCAATATCAGTTTATGCTCTGAAGCAAAATCTGCATTCATCCGAGTCAAACCTAAGGAGTATGAAGTCCACATGGGCAAATTCCTCGACCAACTCGACTCCTCCTGGCAACCTTTTTTTGATACTGTGCAAGCACCCAAGGATTCAAATTCTGTGAGCTGCAGTGCGATACGCGCGCTCTTCAGTTTGGGAGCCAATCAACCGATCACTGACAGGCATGCCAAAGTGGCCGTACTCGCAGCGATCCTCTCCCCTTTTAATCAGGGACCCGTTGGAGATTGTTTTGCGGTTAACGATCTGATTCGGGATCATGATGAATATTTTCGCCATAATGCAGAAGATTGCGCCTCCATTGTGATGAAAGGGTATATTGAACGCCCTGTGAATGGCGCTGCTGATTATTTCTTTTTTCTCCCTATTTTGGCAGATGATGATAGAAATCAGCCCTTTGTGCTTTCAACTGACGGGACATTTCCCGCGACAAATAGCTCCATTTTTGACGCTCCGGGATTTGTTGCAGCTCAAGTCTTAATGGGGGGGGATTCAATCACCAGTTTGAGAGCAGATGTTCTCCAATCTCTTTCCAGCACTGCTCAAAAGGGTCAAATCAAAATCACTCCTTCTCAACTGATCAAAGCGATAGCTCAAGCGATCGCAAACAAGACACCTCAAACAGACGTCGATACCCTTTGCAACTTGGGTGAATATGCATTTAGCAGCCTCACTAATAACCCGATCATGCGTGGTGTTGAATCTGCGATTGCTGCGATGGCAGAAGATCGTGCAACAGATTCCACTCGTGGAAACATCAACAGCTGTGTCGCTGGAGCCTTAAAAAGCACTTGGGAACAATTGAAGAAGATGAGCGGGGTCACTCAATTCGAGCAAACATTTACGAGTGCATTCAATTCCTCTTATCGCCTTCTCTACAATCTAAATATTCCTCTTGCGCAAGTCTCTGCTGATGGCAGTTCGACAGATGGAGGTTTCCAACTCTATGAACGTGATCCTTCAGATCCGACAATCCCCGGGGAAAGGTTGGCAACGCCCCAACAATTCAGACAGCTGATCCTCGACGCAGTGAATGCCACTGTCGCTGAGCTCGGCTCGACATCAAGGGTAAAAATGATCGCAAATCGCGTGACAAATGTGATACAGTCAAATGATTTTCTAAAGAATGTGCTGTGGGATTACGATCAAGCCAATCGGAAAGAAACCGATCCGATTCAAAACTACCTATCCCTTTCCCGCACTCCCATGCAAAGTTGCGATGGAGACAACCCCTACGAAGTCGATGACATCGATACAGAGATAACCTATGACAATGATGCCAAATCTTTCACACCTCATAATGCAAAAGATTTGATTTTTTGGTGCTTGAATTTGGCAGAAAAAGCTCCTGCTGAAATGATCCCGATGGATAGTCCTCAGCACGCTTTCAATTTCATGCCGACCAATCCCGACCTCGTCAACTATATCAAAAGTAAAGCGACCCCTGGACAGTGGGTCCAGAAGACTATCATCATTCCTGGAACGCAGGTCGCTAAACGTCAAATCGATGCTAATACCCAGCAAGCTTTGACAAAAGGAATGTATGATGTGATCTCAAGCGCACTACCAGATGAGAAGTCTTATCAGCAACTGGAGGAAAGGCTGTCTATACTTCCCTTAAGCGTTCATGAATATTCTCAAAAGCTTTTAGATGGGATCAATGCCCTGCTTAAATCTGATGAGAATCAGGCTTATCAAGTCGCTCTGGTTCTAGACGGACTCCTTCTTCAATCTCTTCCAGAAAAAGACCAAGCTGTTCTCGAGCAATCAGCAATCCGGTTTGCTTTTACAAATTGGAATGAAGGAACAAACGATATCTATTTTTGTGCATTTTTCAATCCACGCACTCAAAAAGTGGGATTTGGAACGATCTTCGAAAATAAAACCAATCTTCAACCGATGGATGAAAATGCCTGGGTCAATAATCAACAGTGGGACGTCGATCTAAGTCCTCATGCCCCAACATCTCTTGCCACTGGCACATGATCTCTATACGCAGTTGTCAAGTCGCTCTTGACAACTGGGTAATTGGAAACATTCGATTACGCAATTCTTCTAAAGATGTGAATTTCGGTCGTGTAGTTACATATAGATGCCGCAAGCATTTAATAAGGCCGATCTGATATTGAATATTTGGATCATGAGTGACGAGATGTGAGAGTTTGCAGATAATTCCAAAATTAATTATATTTTTTCCGGCTTCAATGCAATCTTCTTCAGTAGGTTTACTGATCTTAGCAAGATGCTTTACTATAATAGGTAATACGTCAATAGGCAACTGTAAAAGACGTGGAGGGGTGGTCAAGTTAGATTGACGTAGGGCAGAAACATTCCCGTGAAATGTATGAAACTCGATTTGTTGAACTTGAGTAGCCATTTTTTCTCTCCTTGTTGAACGACCAAGAAATCGATTATTTTTTAACAATTAATTAAATTAAAAACAATGTAAATAAAAACTGTATAGGAAGAATAGAAATGACGTAATAACGAATTATTATTTCTAGGTATGAGAATCAGGTATCAACGCAGAGACGCCAAGCCGCAAAGACGCAGAGAAAATTGAAATTCTCTGGGTCTTTGCGGCTTGGCGTCTCTGCGTTGATATTTTTTTTATAATTTCCATTTCGGTCGATTTTCATATTGAAATATGCTGCTGGTTCTTAAAATTTGAACGTAAGAAAACGGTGGAAAAATGAATATTGCATTAACCAAAAAAGGAAATGTCTTAGGCGCAACTTTGCTTGTAACCGGATGCTGCATTGGTGCGGGGATGATAGGATTGCCTGTTTCGAGTGCTGCGGCTGGATTTTTTCCCTTTATGTTCGCAATGATCGTGTCGTACCTTTTTACAACAGGAACTGGTCTATTATTATTGGAAGCCACTCTATGGTTTGAGCAAAAAGTCAATCTTCTTTCGATTGCTCAATTCGCTTTAGGGAATACTGGAAGAGTTATCGCAGGGGGATTATTTCTTTTTCTGTTCTATTCTATTTTGATTGCTTACATGGATGGAGGAGCTCAGCTCTTTTCGGCATTTAGTCAGGCTGTTTTTCATTACCCGATGCCTAGAACAGTAGGTATTTTAACATGTGTCGTTTTTGTAGGCGCTGTAATTTATGTTAGCACTGCATTGGTTGTTAAGATTAATCGAATCTTAATGATAGGCCTTATAGCTTCCTATTTGGCAGTGGTCATCGTTGGATTACCTAAGGTTAATTTAGATCATCTCATTCATACCAATTGGACTGCATCGCTTGCAACGCTGCCCATTTTGTTTATCTGTTTTGGTTATCAAAATTTAGTCCCAAGCCTGACTTATTATTTGAAAAAAAATGTACAAATACTGCGCTTTGCAATTATCATAGGCAACCTTCTTCCCTTATTTTTCTATTTGATCTGGAATTTTGTCATTTTAGGAATGCTACCGACTGGCAGCTCATTACAAATAGGTAATGAAGATATGGTCAGTGGGTTATTGCAAAAAACAACACAGTCTTCCTCTGTACTTTTCTTCGTGCAATTATTTTCATTTTTTGCCTTAACAACCTCATTTTTAGCGATAGGCATTAGTTTCGTAGATTTTTTCAAAGATGGATTGAAAGTTTCATCTTTGGGTAAAACTCAATATGAATTTTTAATCTATGGCTTAGTTGTTGGACCGCCTATGTTATTTTGTGTTTTTTATCCGAATATCTTTTTACAAGCTCTTGAATTTGCAGGTGGATTTGTCGATGTTATTTTATTCGGAATCTTGCCTGTATTCATTGTGTGGAAGGGACGCTATAGCAAAAAAGTAGAAGGTTCTTATAGGGTAGCAGGAGGAAAAATTTTCCTCGGCTCGATGCTGCTGATATCTTTGATATTTTTACTTCTCAGGCTACTTTAGTAGCGCTTGACAACTGCATTCTGAGCCCTGATGTTTTTCTGGAGCTGATGGCAAGCGCCTCAGTAAAAAGATCTTTGCTGCACATCAGAGAGATTTTATTGCGCGCTCGTGTCACGGCTGTATAAAGGACTTCTCTGCCAAACGACTCAGATCCGGGAGGAACCAGGATCACCGTTTCATCATATTCGCTTCCCTGACTTTTGTGTACAGAAAGGCAATAACTATATTCGAAGGAGGTCAAGTTAAGGGCAGCGATCTGCTTATACCTGAATCGGCCCCCTTTACGGTCGTGAAACAAGGCGTAATCGTCGAGATTAAATTGTCGCAAGGAAAAATCGGAAGTGACTCTGCGTACGAGAAACCCTAAATCGCCATTATAGAGTTCGAGCGGATAATCGTTGCGGGTGATCATGATGGGGGCAATCCACCAGGCATTTTGAGGGATTTGTTGCAATGACTGGTAAAGAAAGTACCGATTCACCTCGTCAACTCCAAGAGCTCCTTGGCGCATCGAAGACAAAAGGGTAAACTGCCCCATTTTGGTGAGGATTTGTTCTGGTTGGGGCCGTTCGATTTCATAAGTGATGAAATGACCTTGATATTTCTCCCAAAGATTCAAGAGTGTTTTTTTGTTTTCTTTAAGATCGACCCAGACAATCTCTGAATTCCCCTCGAGACACTCAAGAGCAGCGGTTGTATTGCCTTGCTTGATGTGATGGGAAAGTTTCAGAATCTCACTCCGATCGGAACGGAGAGATTCTGTAAGATGCGCTGAAGGAAAAACATCGGCATCGAGGAGATCGGCAAAGATACTCCCTGCTTCAATGGGAGGAAGCTGATCTTTATCTCCGATCAGTATTAGCCGTGCACCCGTTGGAACCGAGGCGAGAAGTTGGGAGAAAATTTTGGCATCGATCATCGAACATTCATCGACGATGATCAGATCTGCAAAGAGTATCGTCATTTTCTCTTCTTCATCCTGGTAGGGCTTAATCCCCAAAATGGCATGGAGAGTCCCAGCTCGGATCGATACTTCCCCACTGATGAGGTTTCTCAAATTCCCTTCGAGCTGAGCAACGGCTTTTCCTGTGGGCGCCGTCAAGATGATCCTCATCTGTCGCCGTTTATCCTCTGGAAGAGAATGAAGGCAAGCTTTGACGAGATGCGCTGCAGTGAAAGTTTTCCCCGTCCCAGGTCCCCCCGTGAGCAATGAAAGGGAATGGGTCATTGCATTTTCAACCCCTTTTCGCTGAGCTTCATTCAAACGGGTCTCGTCGATTGTAGAAAAAGAAAGGGGAATTGTTGGAGAGTGTTGATTCAGCCGTTTGAGATGTTTTAAGATTTCAGATTCGTAGATCCAATTTTTTTGCAGATAATAATAGGTTCCGAAGCGACAAATCCCTCCATCCTTCCACCATGGAAACGTCTCTGCGCCAGCGTGTAGTAATTCTGCCAAGCTTTCGGTATCGTTAACGCCGAGGAGACGCAACGTCGAATCGAGTGCCTCTTTAGAAAGATCGAGAGTCAGATGTCCTTGGCGGGAAAGGGCAAAGAGGACCGCGAGGAGAGCAGCGTGCCCTTGCTCGTCGCTACCCAACCGTTTTGAATTTGGGCTGGCTGCGACTTCGCCAAATCGATTCTCTTCGTAGCCCTTCCCGTTTAGGGAAGGGCTTCTCATTCGAAATGCTTCGCTTCGATTTGACTTTGTCTCGCAGAGCCCAGAATTCACAAAACCTTCCTGCGCGCGGTATAGCAGACTTTCAGCAAAAGCGAGGTCGACAAAGGCCAGGACCCCTTGTTCAAAGTAGTGATTCAACTTTTGCCATTTTTTGAAACGACTCATGCGTTATCCTGGTAAGATTTTGGGATAAAATGATAAGGAGCTTTTCCACGGATAAAATAATAGATGGCTCCGCCGAAACATTCAGAAAAAGGGCGAGTGTCAAATAGCTTTACATAGCGCTCTAAGGCCGATGCATAGATGGAAGCTTGCAAGAAATAATCGTGATTCTCCATCGCTTGAATGATCGCCTCTTGCGTATAATCGGCATCAGAGGGTCCGAGGTAATTGCTTTTCCAATCGAGGAGGTAATATTTCCCTTCGAATTCAAAAAACAGATCGCAAAACCCTTTCATCATCCCTCTCGATATCGAAAAAAGAAATTCCATCTCTTGTTGCAACTGATGGCCCGGCACATCGACAAGAGGGAAAGTGGTGAGCTTCTTTTTTAAGAGATCGACGATCCAAGGGAAAATCATCGATCTCCATTCCTTTAAAGAAGAAAAAGCGAGTTCTTCATCGATCAATTTGGCAATACCATTCTCATCGAGAGGATGGTGTAACCGACGCTTAAAAATTTTCTCGAACAGGAGATGGAGAAGTTGTCCCGTTTCACTCCCCAGTGGCAATGTATGGGGAAAGTGGGTCGCCTCTAAAGTAGGCGTGTCGAAAGAAGGATCTTTTTTTGCAAGTGAGGTGAATGAAAAAAGGTGATGATCGTAGTTGGGAAGATGCAAAGGAATTGGAGCGACAAGTTCAACTGGAGCGGGGGCTTGAACAAAAGAGATATCGGCCATTTTTTCAAGGATGCGGTAATCGATCTGAGGAGCCAAGGTTTCGAGGATCTCTTTTGCACGACCTAAGCTTATGAATTGTTCTTTGCCCTTAAGTTTTGCAAAGAAAAGTTCAATGGGAGAAGCCCCACCCTTCTCGATTGGCTTTTGCTCCTCATCGATAAAAAGAGGAACGTAAAGCCTCCTTTTTGCACGCGTCAGAGCGACATAAAGCTGGCGCATTTTTTCTGCATCATACTCTTCAAGAGAGGATTGACATGCAGGATCTTCCCCATCGAAGAGGGCAATCATGCTCCGTCCCTCTTTTTTGATCGAGATCTGCTGGGAGGGGTGATGGCGCGATCCGCTTCCTAAGGCAAAGACAGTATCGAATTCGAGCCCTTTGCTCACATGCATGGTCATCACTGTGACACTTCCCTTTTCTTCATGAGGAGAAGTGGGTAATTCGGTGGCGATCTCTTCTAAAAACGTAAGAAAAGCATCTCCTCTCAAATCACGGACCATCGTCTCTTCAATGATCAGTTCCGATAGCTTTCTTAAATCGAGATAAAGAGAGAGTTCACCCCGTGCAAGGAGCCCTTCCACCAACGAATAATCGCTGAAGCGAGTATTGAGTAGTGTTTGAAAGAAAGGGGCAAACCCTTTTTCAAACAGAATATGATTGAGCGCCTGTACCTGCGCTTTAGCTTGAAGCAAACGAGATTCTTCACAAACCTGGAGATGGTCCCATCCGATCAGCGGTCCGCCAAGCATCGCCTTGATCTTGCTCATGTCGCCCGGAAAACAGACGGCGCTGAGCAGCTCTTTGAAAGCAAAGTAAGCGGCTGAATCTGTGATCGGAGTTCCCCGCTTGGAACTGGCAGGAATGCCGCGCCGTTTAAGGTAGTCGACAATTTCCTTTGCTTGGTAACGGTCCTTGATCAAAATGGCGATGTCGTGATACTCAACTTTTTTTTCACTATACAAAGAGAAGATCTCTGAGGCGATGAAGGGAAAGATTTTTTCCTCGAGCATCTCAGAGGTGGGAAATTTTTGACCTCTCCCTCTTTTACCAACAGCGACGAAAAACTGAAGTGGAATCTCCCCTTCCGCCGCCCTGCAAGTGGCGCCCGATTTGACGGGGATCACATCCAGCTTCTCACCATGGCGAGGGAGAGAGATCCAACCCTCTTGAGCCTGAGAAAATAGAAGATTAAGCGCTTCGACAAGGGGAGCTGTCGAGCGATAATTGGTATCGAGGTGCTTTCTAGCTGATTTTCCCATGATTCTTGCAGCATCGAGATAAGTGTAGACATCTGCATTGCGAAAGGCATAGATCGACTGTTTTGGATCACCGACAAGGCAAATCGTTTTGGCGTGGGAGATGAATAGTCTTTGGAAAATATTCCACTGAACAGGATCAGTATCTTGAAATTCATCGATAATCGCAGCCTGATACTTTTGTCTGACTCTCTCGACAAAACCAGGAACTGTCGTCGCCTTTTCAACTTTGAGTACGAGGTCATCTGGGGAGAATTTCTCCTGTTTTTCTAAAAGTGTTCGGCTTTTCTCTTGGAGATCTTTTGCTAAACGGAGAAAAATTGCAGAGGGGTCTTTTGCCTTTTCAATGTGAGGGAGCAAGTGGTGGCGAAGATGCTCGAAAAGGCCCGGGTAGTGTAAATTTTCAGGAATCTTAGCCCTCACTTTGAGTTGCTCAGGGCCCATTGCCTCCAGAAAAAACTTCCCTTTTAAAAGCCGGTTAAATTGGACAAAAGTGCAATTTTTTGACTCGAGAATCTCGCCGAAAAGATCGATTTGGGCCAACGTTTCTTTTTCATTCATTTTTTTATAGTGGGGCCTTAAGCAATCGAAGTCGGTTTTAAATTGGATCTTTTCAATCTGTTGGAGGGCTCTGACCTCTTTAAGAAATGCCTCGAGAGATTCTCCAAAAGTGGGAATGGGAACGATCTCTTTACTACTGTTGATGATTTCGGCAAAAGCTCCGATCATTTTGCGAAAATCTCCTCCATATTTATTCAACACAGCCGTCAGTTGAGTGGAGCTGTATTCAGTTGCCGAAAGCCCTTCCTTCAAATGGTCTTTGACCATCTGCTTTAAAAGAATAGTATGCTCGTGCTTTTCTGGATCACAAACCTCAAACCTAAGGCCTGCTTCGAAAGCGAACTCGTTCAAAATGCGATAACAGAACCCGTGGAGCGTGAAAATTTGCGCCATGTCGTAGTTGATCAATGCGGCTTCGATTCTTCGGGCAGCTTCCTTGATCGCCAGTTCCCCCTTTTCACAAATCGCTTTCAGATAATCTGTAGAGGGGTGATTGCAGGCGAGCTCCTTTTGCGTCCGCCATAGATGATGTCGGATCCGTTTTTTGAGCTCTCGAGTCGCCGCGCGAGTAAAGGTGACAACGAGGATCTGTTCGATAGAAAAAGGGGAGTTTCCTTCGATGAGCAGCCGAGTGACAAAATGCTCAATAGCAAACGTTTTGCCAGTCCCCGCTGAAGCCTCTAAAAAATAAGGAGCAAAGACATTGAGGTCTCGGCTTAACACATCAAAAGCCATCGTCACCTCCCTGCAGAAGGAGAGCGAATACCTTTCGAAGAGGCTCTTTCCACAAGGCAAAAACCTCTTTTGGATCGAACACCCCTTGCCGTCGATCCAAATAGCTCAAATAAGCATCGTCATAGGTCAATTCCTTGGAGATCGCTTTTGCAAAATCGGTTTCTGTTTTTTGAAGCAGAGGAGCCGCCCAGTCGGGCATTAAGGGTGAGGGTGAACTTTTGGCGAGGAGAAAATATTCGATATAGGAGGACAAAGCAGCTCTTGGATCGACGATAGGAGCTTCAAATACTTCTCCTTTTTTGGTCAAAAGGAGCTGCGCTCTCTCGGGATTCAAACATAAGGAAATGAGATAAAGAGGCCACGCCTTGACCAAACTTTTTAAATCGCTCTCCCCATGAAAGAGCAACCCCTGAGGGGTGAGATCTTCAAGCTCGCCGATGATATGAGCGATCCTGGAGCCATTTAAAGGGATCGAAAGCGGAGGCAATATCGTCTCGGTCTGCTCGTGCGCAAGACAAGAAGGGGATAAATGGATCGAACGGATCGCACGGGGATCGACTCCAAAACCATTTAAATGACTTAAAAGATCTTCCATTTCCCCTTCGATATCGTGTAGAGCTGCATCTTGGAATAATCCGCTAGGCAATTTCCCTTTTCCTCGCCACTGCTGCATCATTTGAGGCAAAGATCTCTTCATCGCTTGTTTACGAAAGATCGATTTGCGCAAATGGGAGATTAGAAATTCCTTTTCCTCTTCATCTTTTTCCTCATGGAGATAAATCTTCAATGTTTCGTTAAAATAAAATTGGAGGGGGTGGCGCGCTAATTTCTTAAGTTGACGTATATCGATCACAAACTCCTCAGCCACATCAGAACGGCATGAATGGGATTTTATATTAAAAAAAGGACTCAATGGGATAGGAGGGGAATAATGGGCCTTAGCCGCCTTGAAATCGCTCTCCGACCATTTTTTTACTCTCCCTTCTGCAGAAAAATAGATCTGGTCGAAAGGAAAAGCGGGATGATCGAAACAGGGAATCCCATCAAAATCTCCCCGTTTGATGAGATATTGGTTCAGCTCTTCGATCAAGATCGAAGGGCCTTGCTGTTTTGCATCTTCATGATGGATCCGGAGATAGCTGAAAATCAAATGATCCTCTGCTTTGAGGAGTAGATCGAGAAAGAGCGTTCGATCTTCATCGCTTTTACTCGGATAGTAATCGGAGGCTTTCAATCGGGTCATTTCACATAGAGAACTACGAGAATCGACTCGAGGAAAAGCCTCTTCATCCATCCCTAAACACCACACGATCCTCGCAGGTCCTGCAGATCCTGACTTAAGCGATGTGAAAGTCACTTTTTGGAGCTGCGAAGAAGAAATCTCAGAGGTTGGCCTTTGAGCGAGATGGAGAAGAACACGTTCGATGGTTTCGAAATTCCAAATCTCCCCCTTAAAACCACGGCAAGAGAGGGAGAGCTTTTTTAGCTCTTGAAAAAACGGTTCATTTTCCCACTTCAGAAGAAAATAGTGGTCCGCCATCCGTAAAAAAATCTCGATCCATTCCACTGCCCCTTTTTCTCCTGTAAGCTGGGAAAGATCGTTTTTAATTTTTTCAAATAATTCGAGAAATCGATTGAATAGATCGATTTCAGATTGTGGGATGGCAGCAACGGGCCAAGATTCGAAATCATCTTCTTCACTTGGAATGAGGGCCATCCCCAAAAGAAGACGATCGATCCCTGCTTCCCAACTATTGAGATGAGAGGATATACTGCGCTCCGTCAGGTTTGGAGAATTTGGGCTGGCTGCGACTTTGCCAAATCGATCCTCTTCGTCGCCCTTCCCGTTTAGGGAAGGGCTTCTCATTCGGACCGCTTCGCTTCGATTTGGCTTTGTCTCGCAGAGCCCAGAATTCACCAAACCTTCCTGCGCGCGGTATAATCCGCGCCGAATTTCTGCTTGCTTGAACCATTTGGATAATTGAGTGATCTCATCAAAGGCAAACCCACTTTTCTCCATAAAGGGGACACATTGCAAGAGTCTGATGACGGCAGATAAGGCAAACTGTTCTTTTTTAAGGTTGAGCAATTGAAGAAATCCTTGCACAGTTTGACTGATATAAGAAATAGGAACCGATTCAATCGCATAAGAGAAAGGGCTTTTCGCAAAGGCCATTTGGATGTAGGGGATATAAAGGGCGATATCGGCACTGACGACGAGGATCTCCCCTGGCGAGATCGAATCCCCTTTCTGCAAATGGGTTTGAACCAAAGTTTCGAGCAAATCTCTCAAAATTTCAACTTCTCTAAGGCGGGAAGTGGCACTATGCAGCTGAATCGAGTCGTCGCGAGAGATCGGACAACTCTCATCGAGTGTCAGCAGTGACTTTTTTAAAGTAGCGAGCAAACTCTCTTCTTTAGGTTCTCGATAAACTTCTTCTTCGATGAGCTCGAAGCCATCTAAAGATTTGAGCATCTCTCTTCCCAGTTTTCCCCAGTTGCCAAGAAGGGGATGGCTATTTTGCATGTACCGATCGATCTCTTCCCGAAGATTCTCTTTCACCCCTTTTTTCGCTAAAATCTTACTGATGTATAGACGCTGCTTATCAGAGGCCATATCTTCCCAAAACAGAGAACAGGGGGAAAGCTGATAAAGAGAAGCTCCAAGAGAGGAAAAGAAAGAGAGGTGAATAGGTGGGATATAAGAGAATCCAAAGAGAGCAATTTTTCCTAAAAAATCTTTCGGTTGGACCCGATCGAGCGCTTCTAGCGGATAGGTCCAAGGAGAATGATCAGAGAAAAGCTCTCGCCATAAGAATTGTTGCCACCCCTGGCTTTCCTCACTCAGCCACTTGGGCAAAAAGGTAGCTCCATAAAGTCCATAGCGTCCAAATAGCTTCGCGAGCTCATCGCTAAGCGAGGAGATCCGTCGACACTTTTTTTCTTCTGAGTCCTCATTGAGATATTTGAGAAGAGAGTCTCCTCCATTTTTCTTTGCGACGATAGCGTGAAGTTTCTCTTCAATGGTGAGCGAAAGTTCTAAAAATGAGGGGATTTTTTTCTTAAAGTCGATGGTCTCCACCATCGCTTGATTCAGTGGAACGATCTGAATCCCAGCCGCTATTTTTAACCGTGGATGGGCGACAAAACTGTGAAGCAAAAATTCTTTCATCGAACGATCGGGAACGACGATAAGACGGTTTTCAAAGGGATGGGAAGGAGAGGAAAAAAAATCTTCTCCCAGCTGGTGGGCCAACCCGTTCATATCATTGCCAAAGACGACACGAAGCGGGCACTTTTGAGTGAAATTATGCGTGTGATTCTTTGTCATAAGTGTTACGCTAAAAATAAAAAAGTTTACTATGCGCCTACTATCTTCAGTAAAAAGAATTTATAGCAAGATCCCCTCATTTTCTAAATCGGGACGCCACTCACTGGGCTGTCTCAACATCACCCAATTTTTAGGGGTGATCAATGATAATGTCTTTAAGTTTGTGATGGCCTTCCTCCTCATCGATACCTTAGGCTTTTCCAAAGCGAGCAGCATCTTATCGGCAACGGGAGCCATCTACGTCATCCCATTTTTACTTTTTTCCTCTTGGGCTGGAATTTTAGCAGATCGTTTCAGCAAACAAAAGCTTCTTGTCGTCATGAAAGTCGTTGAAATGATTTTGATGGTGCTCGCCATATTTGCCTTCGGAGCTAAAAGCGTCTGGGGATGCTTTACTCTCCTCTTTTTTTTATCGACCCATAGTGCGATGTTTGGCCCTTCCAAATATGGGATTATCCCAGAACTTGTCCCAAAAGACACAATCTCCAGGGCAAACGGCTTGATCACGTCGTTCACCTATCTCGCCATGATCATCGGGACCTTTTTAGCCTCTTTTTTGACAGAGATCACCAATCGGCGTTTCACATGGATCGCCCTCTTTTGCCTGGCCGTCGCAATCGGTGGCTTTTTCAGTGCGCTTGGAGTCAAAAAGACTCTGGGTCAAGGATCAGATAAAAAAATGAATCTATTTTTCGTTCAGAATATTTTTCAGACGCTGAAATACACCCGCTCCATCGCCCATCTTCTCCCTGCGATTTTTGGTTCAGCTTATTTTCTGCTCGTCGGAGCTTTTACCCAACTCAACATCATCCCGTTCGCTCTACAATCGTTGAATTTAAGTGAAGTGGCGG